>CAVSWI010000015.1:0-458271 GCA_963731535.1 uncultured Acidobacteriota bacterium
TTTCCGGCTCACCAACCATTCGCATCAATGGCCGTGACATTGAACCCCAAGAGGGAGAGACCGCTTCTTTCGGGTTGATGTGCCGCCTGTATGCGGATGGCAACGGCGCTCCATCTCATCAGAGATTGCGCGATGCCATCCGAAGAGCGCGTGAGTTGGAGGACTGATGTCTGGTTGGAAGACAACCGCCGCCTCGTTGGGTGCGATGGTCTCTTCACTGCTTACGCTCGGATGTTGCCTTCCCTTGCCGTTCTTGGGGGCAGCGGGGTTGGCGGGGGCTTCTGTCTTCCTGAGTGCCGCTCGTCCTTGGCTTCAGGACTTTCGGTTATCTTGCTCGGGGCCGGCTTCTTTCAGGTCTATCGAGGGATGAAGTGCCGAGCGCGGCAGAGCAGGATTGCACTTGTCCTCTTGGGCCTTGCGGCGGTGCTGGTTGTCTTTCTGCTGTTCTTTCCCCAAGTGCTGGCGGGCTTGCTGGCGGACATTTCCAGCCAGCAAAGAGTTCCAGCCGGGCAGCCATCTCTTTCCTCTCTCACGCCAGAGAACTTCGACCAACTGCGTACCGCATTCAACAAGGCGTCAGGAGACGTGCGCGTAGTCCTGCTGCTTTCACCTACGTGACCAACATGCCTGCGGGGGGCCTCCGCAGTTCAGGACGTGCTAAAGCAAAATCCCAATCCGCACATTCGGGTGTTTGCGGTGTGGGAACCAATTCTGCCGACTGACTATTCCAGTCCGAGCACGGGAGTGTTAGCGCGGCTCTCCGACCCAAGGGTCGAGCAGTACTGGGACAAGAACCACCTTTTTGCGAAGCGATTAGCAAGTCGGCTCAAAGCCGACGAGGGTCACCCGCAGCCGAGTTGCTGCAACCGCCATGGAATTCAGTGGGACGAAGTTGCGGTATACGACCAAGACGTGCATTGGGACGACCAACTTCCGCGTGCGGCTTTCTTGAACGGTCCAGTAGTTCACGCACTCGGTTTTGCCAACGTTGTGGCTGAGTTACTGTCCAAGGCAAGAGATTCGGAACCGAAGTCGGAGAATTCTCAGCCGCTGTCTAGTTCATCTATTCTGGTCGCCCTCTTGAGGCAGTCGAGAGGCATCTACGATCTACCCACGAACAACTCAATTAGGTGTTTCGGTCATGGATGACAGTTGTGCGAGTCGGGATTTAGTTTGTGGCCCGTGGGCGTGCGTGCTTTGGTGTTTGCCGACAATCATGTTGGTCGCCGGATTCTATTGGCCGGTCGGACGCCCTTGGCTCTGGATTCCTGCGCTCGTAGTCGCGGGAAGTGGTTGCATCGTGAATGCGGGCCGCTGCGGTCGGCTGCATTGCTACATTACGGGGCCATTTTTCTCATTGGCGGCTGTTTACGTAGGCCTCGCTGAATTCCACGTTGTTCCATTACAACCCGGGCGTTTCTTGTTGGTTGTCCTCGTGGTGAGTGTCGCAGCCTGTCTCGTGGAATTCCTTCTCGGCAGGTACACAAAGAAAGCAGGGACAGCACGGTGAAAAGACCAACGCTGCTTTCTCGAAGCCGTGCTCAAAGAAGCGCCCTTAGGGCAGAGTCGAATGCATCTGTGTATTCGAATCCGATGACTTTCTTTCGAAGCACTCCCTGACGGTCATAAAGCATCGTTGTCGGCAACCCCTTGATGCCGCCAAACTTCTCTTTCAAGTCATCCGTCGCCACCGCTAATGGATAGCGGACACCGATTCTCTTCGCAAACAGGACAGGGTCTTCCGTATCCATCATGGTATCGAATTTGAATCCAACAACCGCAAATCCTTGAGAGCCGTAGCGGTCCACGAGCTTCTGATAGCCGGGCATCTCTTTTTTGCAGGGCTGGCACCATGTCGCCCAAAAATCAACGAGCACAACTTTGCTGCGTAGGTCAGCCGAGGAAATCTCGCGTCCGTGCAAATCCTTCACCGAGAATTCAGGCAAGCGGGAACCAATCTCACCTGCGGCTATTACAGCCGCTTGCGGCTGAGGGGGACTCGCCTGATGTTGTTTACATCCGACGAGTCCAACCAGAGCAAGGCTCAGAAATAACGGGCGTGGTCTAAGCATCTATTCCTTCTTCTGCACTTCGAGAATCAATAGCTTTAGAGCCGAAGGGTCTGCTTTCTTTTTCCCTGCAGGTTTCTTGTATAACTCACCACGAACTGTGACTACCGTTTGGGAATCTACTAGGGATTCAAGCCCTTTCGACAATTCGTTCTGTGCGAGCACAAATGACCGATTCGGTTCTACCTGCAAACTGAAATTGCCCGAGGAGTCCTTAACAATCTTCCCGCGTGCGGTCATATCCATTTCCGTCACGGTCACACCACTGTCGTATGTCGCTTTCAGAAGCTGAGCGGGGTCAATCTGCCCATCCTCTTTCGGCGTGACTTCAACTTTTCCATCAATCAAGCTGACTTCGACGTTTTGAACGCCAGACTGGCGTCCGAGGTGTTGTTTCACCCCGTATGCTCAAAAGTTTCACGTCATGCCTTCGACGCGCATTTCGATGTGTTTGATTTGCGCTTGAGCCGCTGGCACAAGCAGCAAACCAATCAGAGTCAGTAGGACGAGATTTTTCCTATTCATCGTTCCTCCTTTCACCAAAGATGCATCCGAAACTGCTGCGTGATTCCAAGACTGATGTGGCGGCGGACAGGCATGAACATCGCACCCGTAGAATGCGCCACATCCCAATCCATCCCTAGCCAAACGTGCATTCCGGGGCGCAGACCTACGTAGGTGCTGACTCCCGCCAGCAAAACGTCGCCACCACTCCCGCTCTGGATCACTCCTGCGATGCGGTCATCCTGAGAGTGCAGCCATGTCAAAACGGGGCCAATGAACCATTCACGCTCCACGTTCTTCGATTCATAAGGTCGGTAAGACAGCCAGAAGCGCGATTCAAGGTCATCGCCGAGTCGAGTTGCCTGTGTTCCCTGCGAGCGCAAGAGTGAATGGAAATCCTCGTCAGCAACGAGACGCTTTAGGTTGAAAAGCCCGGTGTAAGTCCAATTCGCGGCTATAAAGAAATCGGTCGAACCCGAACCGGGCTGCAAAGTCGCGGGCAGCAGACTGCCATTTCCATCGGTTAGGTTTGTTCGACCCGTTGGAATCTTAGGCCCGAATGTGACGGATGCCTGCGTGGTCCCCCGTTGTGAGTCTCGCCGATAGAAACGGTATTTCACCAGCACCATCGCGTCGCCAAGCCCTGTTCCCCCAACTGTCGGCCCACCTGCGCCTTCAAAGTGGTTCGTGACTATCGGAACGAGAACCGTCAAATCAAAATCGCGGTAGAACCCCCAAGTGAAATTCAAATCACCTTCGTGTGAAAAAGTGGGCCGGGCCGTCGGAGGGATATTCTCGCTTGATTCCGGCATCAATCCGCGCGTTGTGAAGATGGAATTGTAGGAGATGAGTCCTCCGCCGGGAAACAGCGGAGGTGCCGTCTCGGGAGCGGAGCCTTGCCCTTTCGCTGCCGGTGCTCCAAAAATCGCGACGAGCAACGCGAACAGACAAATTCTTCGTTCAAAACAAATTAACTGTCGTAACCTCACAGACTCTTCCTCCAGAAAGCACACTGAATCCCGAGCACACGAATCCGTCGAGACGGGGGCCGATTGGAGGACAGGCTAGATGCGAAGAGGCAGGAGAGCCGATGAGTAGCCGATGGGCGGAGCGTGCGAATGCTCTGCGACAGTGTTGGCGGCAGAATCTGCGCCGTGAGATTCATCGGACGTTGTCAGTACTGCGACCACAACAGGCGAGTACGGAATGCCTTGCACCAACGAGGGCTGTACGAAAGGTGCGTGCATCGCTGGCATCGCCTTGCAGCAATCCTGACCATGATGACCTCGCGACGAGCAAGGCATAGAGTTACAGCACTGCATCGCCTGCTCAGGCGTCGTCATCGCACCGCAGTCGAACGCATACGCCGCGAGAGCGACCCCGAGAACAACTATCAGAACTGGTCGGGCAAAGCGCATCTCAGCCAAATTAGACGTGCGCCTTCCACAAGTCAAGCCTACGGGTCGTGTCGAGAGTATCGCCCCACCGCAACACACAAGCACTTGAAACGTAAGGGGATGAAGTTTTTTCGCCTGACAGAAGACTTGGGAGCAGTTGTGTCCGCGCGATATCTATTGAGATCACCCCAACAAATAAACTCAGTGATTCGATGCGGTCGGCTTGAGATGGCGAAAGACACGAAGTTCCGTGCGGATGTTGCGGAGCGAATCGGGCTCGGTTTCGAATTGCCAAAGGCCGAAACGGTCGAAGTTGTTCCAAACCCTCAAGAAACGGAGGTCTCTGTAAGCATTTGAAAATTAAAGAGAAGGTTGGCTCCCCGGGCTAGATTCGAACTAGCAACCCTTCGGTTAACAGGTTCGATTTCAAATCCATAAGTCTTTGTTCAACCGCCGCTTAGGGTTATTGGGAAGCCAATCTTCTCCCTCAAATGCTCCGAAGTTGTTCCAAGCTGATTTTGAATCAGCCTAGCAAAAAACGACTGCTTTTCCCTGACGTACTCCTGGATTCACGACTGAGTTCCTCAATTTCACACCAAGAAGAACAAGTTCAAATTGACCGCACAGCCGGCGGAATTGATGGAGAAGCCGTGGTTCGCGTGGCTGCGACTCACATTTATGTGGTAGCTTCCATTCGAAATTCCTTCCCGAAGCGGAGATGGAACTCATGGTCACGCATTCAAAGACGAGAATCTCGGCTCTATTCACGCGATACACATTTCTCGGAGTCCTGGCCGTGCTCCTTGCTTTCGCCGCGCCTGGTCGGGCAAGGGCACAGTCTCGAAAGATCGAGCTGGGCGACCTCCAGAAGATCGTCAACGTCTCCAGTCCGCAGATTTCGCCGGATGGAAAGTCCATCGTGATCATTGTGTCCCGCGTGAACTGGGACCAAGACCGTAACGACAGCCAACTTGTGCTCGTGGATATTGCCACAGGCGCCCAGCGGCCGCTCACCAACGTCCGCAAAGGATTGAGCTCGCCGCAGTGGTCGCCTTCGGGCGATCGGCTCGCGTTCCTTGCGGAAACCGGGGAAGAAAAGAAAGCCGCCGCGCAAATCTTCGTGCTGCCCATGAACGGCGGCGAGGCGCGACAGATCACCAGCGCGCCACTGGGTGTCGAGCAGTTTGCCTGGTGCCCGGCCGGCACTTACTTCGCTTTCGTCTCGCCGGACGAACCGGCCAACAAAGCGGAGATCGAAAAGCATCACGACCTGTTTGAAGTGGGCGACAACGATTATCTCGCTACCTCCGCTCCCACTCCCTCGCACATCTGGCTCGTCTCCGCATCAGGTGGCGCGGCGAAGCGCCTCACCTCCGGCGCCTGGAGCGTGGCAAGGACTGCGGGGTATGCTCCGCCCTCCCCGCTTTCGTGGTCGCCGGACGGAACGCATATCTGCTTTATTCGCCAGGCCGACCCGCACTCCGGCGATTCCGATCAAACCCTCGTCGAGATTCTGGACGTTGACAGCGGACAAATCCGCCAACTGACGAAACGCACTTCATTCGAAAGCTTCGGCCTCTTCTCACCCGACGGCTCAAAGATTGCGTACTTGTTCCCGCGGGACGGGGATTTCAGCAACAGTGAGAATGAGATCTTTGTCACCTCCTCCACTGGCGGCGAAGGAACTGATCTCACACGCTCGCTCGATCGCAATGTCCAGCTTGCGATCTGGATGCCCGACGGCAAATCGCTTTTCCTGAGCGGACACGACGGTGCGCGAACGGCAATCTGGATCCAGCCGCTCGACGGCGCCGTGAGAAAGATCGATCTCGGCGCCGTCAATCCCACCTTCTCCTCCTGGTTGGACGCCACTGTGGGCAGGGACGGCTCGATCGCATTTGCCGGTGCCACGCCGACGCAGCCGACCGAGCTTTACTACCTTTCGTCACCTGACGCGAAGCCGAAGCGCCTCACCGACTTCAATCACGAGATCGCTGCCCTCGACCTGGGACGTACCGACACATTTGAATGGAATGGGCCGGACGGCTTCGCCGAAGATAGCGTCGTTACTTACCCTCCGGATTTCTCACGCGACAAGGAATGCGCGCTGGTTCTTTACATTCACGGCGGCCCGCAGTGGGCTTCCACCACGGACTTCGACTTTTTCCGACAGCTGCTGACGTCGCGCGGCTATGTGGTCTTCGAGCCGAACTATCGCGGCAGCGACAACCTCGGCAACAAGTACACGCGAGCCGTCAGGAACGACGCGGCGGACGGACCCGGACGCGACATCATGGCCGGAATTGCCGCACTCGAAAAACAGGGTTTCATCGACGAATCGCGCATCGGCGTTTCCGGCTGGTCTTATGGCGGTTTCATGACGTCATGGCTGATCGGCCACCACCAAATCTGGAAAGCGGCGGTCTCCGGTGCCGCTTCGAACAACCGGACCAACCAATACAATCTCTCGGATTACAACGTCATAGAGGGTTTCCAGTTCGGCGGTTCGCCGTGGAAGAGGGAGTACGCGAAAGCCTACGAGGAACAATCGCCCATCACCTATGCGGGCGCCATCACCACACCCACGTTGATCCTTCACGACACCGGCGACGAGCGCGTGCCCATCACCAATTCCTACGCGATGTACCACGCGCTCAAGGACAACGGCGTGACCGTGAAATTCATCGCCATTCCCGTAGCCGGACACTTTCCCGATGGATCGCCCGTGCACCAGTCCGACATACTCCGCGTCTGGATTGAGTGGTTCGATCAATATTTGAAGTAGTCCAGCGGCCTGGATGTGCGTTTGTCGGTCCTGTGTTGGCACGGTGGCAGGTCAGAATCCGGGGAATGGGTGAAGAGCAGCCCGCAACATCAATCGTTTTCTCACAAGCCAAATAAAGACTCAGACCTTCGGAGCACTACCATGAGACTCAAACTTAGATTCTTGTCCAGGAGCGCCGCCGCATGCGCTCTCTTAGCCCTCGCTCCGCTTACTGCCTATTCGCAGGACGCGCCAGAGACCCACGGCATTGTCGTCGCGAACATGGATCGCTCGGTCAAGCCAGGTGACGATTTCTACCGCTACGCGAATGGCGGCTGGCTCAAGCGCACCGAATTCCTCCCGATCGCAGTTACATGGACCCTTACGGACTCGATGTCGACTCCATGAACGACTTGACCCGCAAGCGTATCAGCGGCCTGATTGAAGAAGCAGCCAAGGCCGACGCGCCTGCCGGTTCCAATTCCCGAAAAATTGCCGACTTCTATCGCTCCTACATGGACGAGGCGTCCATCGAAGCCAAAGGTCTCGCTCCGCCCACACCTCGACGCCATTGCTGGCATTCGCGACAAGCACAAGCTAGCGCGGGCTTTGGGTGAAAGCCTGCGGGCGGATGTCGATGCCGACACCTTTCATACCGCCAACCTTTTCGGACTGTGGGTCGCCCCCGGCTTTAACCACCCTGAGCACTATGCTGTCTACCTGCTGCAAGGCGGCCTGGAAATGCCCGACCGCGAATACTACCTTTCCGACAGTGAGAGCATGCGCGACCTCCGCACCAAATATCAGACGCACGTTTCAGCCATGCTCAAGCTGGTCGGCTTTACCGACACGGACGTCCGCGCCCAGCGCATCGTCGAACTGGAGCACGCCATCGTCGAAAAACATATTCTCTTGGCGGATCAGCACGACATTTCTAAGGCGAACAATACCTGGAAGCAAGCCGACTTCGCCGCCAACGCCCCCGGCCTCGACTGGGCAGAGTACTTTCGCGGCGCCGGTCTCAGCGGGCAAGCCAGCTTCATCGTCTGGCAGCCCACAGCCTTCACCGGAGAGTCCGCTCTCGTTGCCTCTACCGCGCTGGACACATGGAAAGACTGGTTGGGCTTCCACTTGATTGAGGACTACGCCGACGTCCTGCCCAAGGCGCTTGCCGATGAGCACTTCGCCTTTTTCGGCAAGGCCCTCTCCGGCACAACGGAACAGCATCCGCGCTGGCAGCGCGGCGTCGCACTGGTCAGCAGCGCGTTGGACGAAACTGGAAACGCTATGCTTGCAGGCTGGGGCGTGCTCGGCGACGCTCTCGGGCAGATGTACGTCCAGCGTTACTTCTCGGCCGAAACCAAGGCCCAGATCCAGGACATGGTTGAGAACATTGTCGCCGCTTTCCGGCGCCGCATTGATGCCCTCCCCTGGATGGATCCTGCGACCAAGGCCGAAGCCCAAGCCAAGCTCTCCAATCTCTATGTAGGAATCGGTTACCCGGAGACCTGGCCCGAAAACTCTCTTGACTCCGACCGGCCTTCTCATGGAAGGAGTTGGGCATTATGTCCTGCCTCGGCTGGAAAATGGAGGCAAGAATGGGAGCGGTTCAAAGGGATTAAACGTCGTATAATCTCGTGCGCGCAACTGGGGAGCAGAACGTATGAACGTACAAGAACAAATCAAGAAGTATATTACCAGCCAACCGGAGCCAAAACGCAGTGACATGCGAGAGTTGCATCGGCTCACACTTCAAGTGTCACCAGAATGCAAATTATGGTTCTTCGATGGTAAAGACAGCAAAAATCATACTGTTTCCAACCCTACGATTGGATATGGATTTCACACAATAAAATATGCCAATGGAAAAAGTAGAGAGTTTTTTCAAATTGGTGTGAGCGGAAACAAAACCGGAATCTCTGTCTATATTCTTGGTCTCAAAGATAAGAAGTACTTAGCCAAAACGTATGGAAAAAAACTACGCAAGGCGAGCGTGACCGGATATTGCATTCGGTTTAAAGCTCTAAAGGATATAAACATCGATACGCTCGAAGTGGCAGTACGATATGGGCTTGCAGCTCAGAATGAAAAAGGCAAGCTGATGAAATAATTCCACTGTTAAAGGCAAGCAGTTATCGATGTAAAGGCGCTCCAGTATACGACCCCTACAGCCCTGACCCGCGCCACAAAGCCATTCTCTATAAAACGGGTCTCCCGCAATAGTCGTGCGGCTCTCTGTCAAAATCCTTCCGAGGATGTGCAATCACTCGTCCGAGAAGAAGTGGTATCGAGAGTTCCATAGAAAGTGGGTATACACAAATACCACGAGCTGAGTCAATCTAAAGGGTGGCATTAGTTCAAGTTTGATTCCGGAGGGAAAGATGAACGCGTATCGGCGAATCGGAGTTCAAGCATTGTTGAGAATTGGCTACCGCCGCAATTCAAAAGGGGGCATCGTGAGTATTCATCACCGTTCAGTCATGATCGCGCTGCTAAGTCTGTGTCTGGCAGCGCCTGGACAGTTGGCCGCACAATCGCACCAGGATTCGGGCCCCGGGATGAATCAGACAGAGAGTGCAGTCCCCGGTCTTCACGACTTCGACTTCCTGGTTGGTCAATGGCAGGCCCATCATCGAAAGCTGAAGCAGCGACTCGCCAATAATCACGAGTGGGTTGAATTCGAAGGCACGTTGTTTAATCAACCGCTTATGGGGAGTTACAGCAATGTCGACGATACAGTGCTCAACGTTCCGGGCACACCCTATCGCGGAGTCGCACTGCGGTCCTTCGACCCGAAGACTCAGCAGTGGTCAATCTGGTGGCTCGACAGCAGGACACCATCCGAACCATTGGATCCGCCCATGATTGGAGGCTTCCACAATGGCGTGGGCACTTTCTATGGGGATGATACGGTCAAGGGAAAGCGAGTTCGGGCGCGCTTCATCTGGTCCAACATCACTCCGACATCGTGCCACTGGGAGCAAGCGGACTCGCCAGATGAGGGCAAGACTTGGGAGACAAACTGGGTGCAGGACATCACACGAGTTCGCTAATCGAGGGGATCGACAAATAGTAAAAATGACATCGTGGACCCGGACCAAACCGAAAAACTCAAGAGTGGCGGGTAGGCCGCTGTGTGTAGGAACTGGCTTACGCGAGTAAACTAAGGTCATGCCTTTGCCATCATCCCGAAAATCTACTCGGACAAGTGGAGTACTAGACGGGGAACTTCTCCGGTTATCCGACTAACCAGGCACTTACAGCGCAAGCCCCGTGAATCGGCATAAAATAGTGGAACTATGGCTGCCCCTAAAATTGCCCCATCGCTGGTCGGCATCGTGGTGTTATTGCTGCAAACCCCCAACCCGAAAACAACACAAACACCATTAGAGCGGCTCCAAGCAAAAATCGCAGTGGTGTCAGTTGGAAGTCTTACGCCGCCGCAAGTTGCAGGTCAGTTCAACAATCCTTCCGAGGAGCAAAACAAGCGCACGCCGCCGATGGGCAGAGATAGGCTTTTTCTTTTCCCCGACAAAACTTATATCTACACATTCGTGACAGACATTTCTCCGGATACGATTTCCGACAAGGGAACTTGGACGTTGAATGGAGATATTGTTGACCTCAAATCTGACAAAGACGTCATGTGGAGGTTTAAGAGGGCCGAACGACGATATGTTCTAGTTCGTCGCGCTGGCCACGACGGGGAACTCTTCGCGGTCGGCACAGAACGGGAGTTGAAGTACTTCGAGGAGCACGCGAAAGACGACCCTGAGTTTATGTTTCTCCTTAATAGCCTGAAGCGAGAAAGAGCCATTGTTGAAGCGGAGACGGCTGCATTACACAAAAAACTGATGCGAGAGCCGGTTTCAGCCGCTCGCCAATTCCACTGTGCTGACTCTTCGCTCGGTTATTTTTCTGTGCGCCAGTCACCAGATCTTGCAAACTGTTTCTCGCACCATCGGATCGCCTTTCTTGCAACCGAAGGCCCTGGCAAATTCGACCATGTTGGACGTCGGGCCGTTGGTGCGGAATCTTGGCAGCGGATGGGGGTTGGTGTTTGTCCACAGCTTTGCCGTCTCCGGCCTGACGTTGATGGCCCAAATCTGGGCCCATCCCAGGAAGAAACGCTGGTCCGCCGTAAAGCCGCTGACATCGACATTTTGAGGCTTGGTCTGCAGATGCTTCTGGTAGGCCGCATAGGCGATGGTCAACCCGCCGAGGTCGGCGATACTCTCACCTTCTACAAGTTTGCCGTTTTCGTGCAGGTCACCGTCGACGACATAACCGCTAAATTGAGTTGAGACGCAATTGCCGCGGTCTTGGAATTTTTTCAGATCTTCTGGCGTCCACCAGTTCTTCAAGTTGCCCTGGGGATCGAATTTCGCCCCCTGATCGTCGAACCCGTGCGTGATTTCATGTCCGATCACGGCGCCCATGCCACCGTAGTTGTAAGCATCATCCCGGTTCGGATCGAAGAACGGCGGCTGCAGAACACCTGCGGGAAAGACAATTTCATTGAGTTGCCCATTGTTATAGGCATCGACAGTGGGCGGCGTCATCAACCATTCCGTGCGGTCCACCGGCTTTCCGATCTTGTTCAGGTTGCGTGCGTTTTCAAACTGCGCGGCACGAACAATGTTGGAAATATACGGGCCTCGATCGATGTTCAAGGAGGAATAATCGCGCCACTCGTCTGGGTACCCGATTTTGACGCCAAAGGCCTCGAGTTTTGCGATGGCTGCCTTCTTGGTCTCGGGACCCATCCAGGAGAGCGTGGGAATATCGTCTTGGAGCGCAGCGATTAGATTGTGAACCATTTCAAGCGCGCGGGCTTTGGCTTCTGGCGAAAAATAATTCTTCACATAAATCTGCCCCAGTGCCTGCCCAAGATACTGATCTGTGGCGCTGGAGCAGCGCTTCCAGCGCGGCCGCAGTTCCTGTGTGCCCGTGAGGATGCGCTCATAAAAGTTGAAATTCTCCTGCACGAAAGGATCGGAAAGGAACTGAGCCGCGTTGTGAATCAGGTGCCAGCGGAGGTAGGTTTTCCACTCGTCCAGCGGGCGCGAAGCAATTTGCCTGTCCATTTCCTTAAAGAATTGTGGCTGACCTACATTAATGTGCGTCAGTTCCGGATGACCTGCATCCTGAAAATACACCTTCCAAGCGAAGTGCGGACTCAGTTCGCTAAGCTGCGAGAGACTCATAATGTGATATTGAGCTTCCGGGTCCCGTAATTCGACGTTAGTCATCGAGACGTTGGCCAATCCCGTCTCGATGTCGAGCACTGTCTTCGCTTCAGCCGCCGATTTTTCCGTTGAATCACCAAGTAGTGCAAACATTTTCGAGACGTGCCCAACATAGTCATCGCGGATTTTCTTGGAATCCGCATCTGTTCGCATGTAGTAGTCACGGTCCGGCAAGCCCAAGCCGGACTGGTCGGCCTCTCCGATCACCTTAGTGCTGTCTTTCAAATCCTGCGTGGAAGCGAACGCGAAGAACACGTCAACGCCTTGAGCGTGGAGACGCGCAATCAAAGAGCTGATGCTTTCGCGATCCTGCAGCTGATCGATCTGCGTAAACTGCGGCGAGAGCGGCTTTGCGCCCTGGGCATCAATTGCAGTCGTATCCATGCAGCTTGCGTAGAAGTCGCCAGTCTTTTGTTCGTTCGACCCCGGCGCGGCATGCTTATCCGCTGCCGCATTATCCAAAATGGTGTGTAGCTTCTTCTGATTCTCGTCGGCCAACAGAACGCCGCTACCCCAAGCGGTGTACTCCGCTGGGATGGGGTTGTTCTTCAGCCAGCCGCCGCTGGCGAATTGGAAAAAGTCGTCACACGGCTTGCAGGTTTTGTCGAAATTGGTGGGATCGTACCCTTGGGACACGCTTTGCCCAGCTCGCGTGGCTCTCGACTAATACCACAGCAAAAGCGCCCAACAGCAGCAAACTGAGAAGACCGCTGACGAACAATCGACGAATCAACACAAACCACCTCTCAATCAGGAGTATAGGAATCCTTCAGTAGCCAAATGGGTGTCATCTCACGAGGCTGGATTATAGCGCCATCTGGACATCAAGCCCCTACGCGCCCCACCCTTCGCCTTGCGGAGGGTGGGGTTCCTTCCTGAAAACTTCAATGCAACTACTTCGGAATGACCTCGTGGGCCAAATGACTTGCCACCACATCGCGAATCTCGCTTCGTTTGCGAGCGGCTTCAAACGCCGATTCACGCGATCCATAGTGCTTCACCACGATGGGTGTTGCTTTGGCGTCGAGTTGATCCATCACCGCCCAATTCGGGTAGAGTGTCGCAATTGCGACATCCCAGTCGTTGGGATTATCCGTAACTGGATTCGTGAACGCCTTGTAATCTGAAATCAATCCCTGCTTTTTCTCTTCATCTAGGATCGGCTTCCCGTGCGCGCGAAAATCGCTCCAGAATGCGTCTCCTTGTCCGGGTTTAATGTGGTAGTAAGTGACTCGCCAGATTGGGCCGCTATCGTAGTTGGGATTCTGCGCAAATGCGGGTGCCGCAAACGTCAAAGCAACAAACAACGCTAGTGTCGACAGAGTTCTTCTCATCGTGCCTCCTGAAATATTTGAAATTTGTCCCGGGGTAGGTGCGAATACAAATAGATCGGCTGGAATGTATCACCTGCTTAGCTAAATTGCACCTTTGCAACGAATAAGAATGGATCTGCCCGATAAACGGGTTCGATGGGGAAGAACGGGAGACATGTTACGGAAGATGTCCGATTATCCGGGTGATCTCAATGGGTCGATGCAACACCATCTAATATGAAACTTCTGTTCAAAGGTGGTGTGTATGACTCAAGGAAAGCGGGTGGCGCTGTCTGCGGCGCAACGGACCGAGCTATGGAGCCGTTGGAAGGCGGGGCAGTCGCTGCACGTGATCGGGCGTGCCTTCGGCAAGCCACATAACTCCATTCACGGTTTTTTATCGCAGCACGGTGGGATTGTTCCAGCGGTTCGTCGGCGCTCACTGCTCGTACTCACTGCAGTTGAGCGCGAGGACATTTCTCGAGGGCTCGCTTCCGGTTCGTCGATTCGCGATATAGCCAAGGGTCTGGAGCGCGCGACGTCGACGGTGAGCCGGGAAGTCGCACGCCATGGCGGCCGCCCTGAGTATCGAGCCCAGGAAGCGGACCACCAAGCCTGGGAGTCAGCTCTGCGGCCCAAGCGCTGCCTTCTAGCTATGCATGTGAAGCTGCGGCAGGTTGTTGCGAGTAAACTGATTCTGGATTGGTCGCCGCAACAGATTTCCGGATGGCTGAAGATCCAGTATCCCGCGGACGAGAGCATGCGCGTGTCCCACGAAACGATTTACCGCAGCCTATTCATCCAAGCCCGTGGAGTGCTGAAGAAAGAGCTGCTGGGGCACCTGCGATCCAAGCGCCGCATCCGCCGCTCGCAGCACTCGCGTATCTTTAAAGACTCGCGCGGTCAAATCGTAGACGCCATCTCCATCAGGCAAAGGCCCGCAGAAATCGAGGACCGCGCCATTCCCGGTCATTGGGAAGGCGATCTCATTGGTGGCACAAAAAACAGTCACATCGCGACGTTGGTGGAACGCCATTCGCGTTTTACTGCCCTGGTCAAGGTGCGAAGCAAAGACACCGCTGCGGTCGTCGCCGCATTGAGCCGGCAAATTCGCAGGCTTCCAACATCCCTACGGCGCTCATTGACCTGGGATCGCGGGCTGGAGATGGCCAAACACAAAACTTTCACGGTCGCGACGAATGTGAAAGTCTATTTCTGTGATCCGCACAGCCCCTGGCAACGAGGAACGAACGAAAACACCAACCGCTTGCTGCGACAATACCTGCCGAAGAGAACCGACCTTTCCAGCTACACGCAATCCCAACTGGACAAGATCGCGCTGCGTCTAAATCAACGCCCGCGAAAAACTTTGGGCTTTCAGACTCCAGCGAGTAAACTGCGCGCAAGTGTTGCACCGACCCTTTGAACCCGCACGACTTACCAGGACTTGACCGCGTGGTCCGTCGATAACTTCCGGTTTGCCGACAAGGACTAAGCCGCTGGCGCGGCGGACGCTACGCGTGAGGTGAACGGAGCGGTGAGGTTGCCTATCGGTTGAGATAAGTTACGGGTCACAAGGAGGTGTCCTGTGACCCGTTTACGTCGAATGATGCTGGATGAGCTCCAGCGTCGCAACTATTCAGAGATTACCACACGCAAGTACCTTCGGGCTGTGACCGACTTCGCCAAGCATTTCGGCAAGTCCCCGGATAAGCTAGGACCAAACGAACTTCGTACCTACCAGGCCTATCTGCTCAAAGAGCGCAAGCTGACACCCGGCAGCGTAGTGAATTGCGTAGCGGCGCTGCGATTCTTTTTCGTCAAGACGCTGAAGCGATATCAGTTTCGCGAGTTCTTGCCCTATCCTAAGCACCGACGCCGGTTGCCGACCGTGCTGAGCTCGGAGGAAGTCTCGCGCTTGATCAATGCGGCAGGGACACTGTTTCGGCGGACACTACTGATCACTCTCTACGGCACCGGCATGCGGCGCGCAGAACTCGCTCGTCTCAAGGTCAGTGACATCGATAGCCAGCGGATGATGATCCGCGTGAATTGCGGCAAAGGAGGCCGCAGCCGTGACTTGCCGCTTAGTCCCGCATTGTTGGAAGCACTGCGGGAATACTGGCGCTGGCGCAAGCCCAAGACCTACTTGTTCCCCAGCCGCGATCCTCGGCGCGGACCGGAACAACCTATCTCGGACAAAACTGTGTGGCTTGCCTGCCAGGAAGCGGCTTGCCATGCTGAGCTGAGCAAACGCGTTACCCCCCACACGCTGCGTCACAGTTGGGCGACACACTTGCTGGAAGCTGGCACCGACCTGCGCACCATCCAAGTTCTGCTCGGTCATGGCGACCTGGAGACTACCGCTCAGTATCTGCATCTGTCACAGCGACACTTGCACGCGGTTACGAATCCGCTGGACAGCCTCTCTTTGTCCAGCGCCCAGACCATCAGCCGCACCTTTAAGCGCAAGAACTAAAGGATGACGCGGCCCACCCTGGAGGTGGCCGACATCCTACGCGCTCAGGGCGATCGCTTCCTGGACCACTATCGATCCAGCTTTGATTTCCAGCAACTCAAAGCGTTTCGGGCCATTCAGCGCTGCCGCACCGCAGCACTGGGTGGCCACCGGGATGCGTGCCTGCGCTGCGGACATCAGGCCATCTCTTACAACTCGTGCAGAAATCGGCACTGCCCCAAGTGTCAGGCCCAAGCACGCCAGCGTTGGCTGGCGGCCCGCGAGCGAGAACTCCTGGCCACCAGCTACTTCCATGTGGTGTTCACGGTGCCCCATGAACTCAATGTGCTGGCCTTGGACAACGCGCGTTTGTTCTACGACCTGCTGTTCACAGCCAGCGCGCAAACTTTGCTGGAGATCGCGGCCGATCCCAAACACTTGGGAGCAAGGGTCGGGGTCATTAGCATTCTGCACACCTGGGGGCAAAACCTGTTGCTGCATCCCCACATTCACTGCGCCATTCCTGCGGGCGGAATATCGTCAGACCAACGTCGTTGGATTCGCCCTCGGTATCCTTTTTTCCTGCCCGTGAAGATCCTCAGCCGCGTCTTTCGTGGGAAATTCCTGGCCGGTCTGAAATGCCTCTACCGCAGCAAAAAACTATACTGCGCCGGCCCAGCAGCGGCTCTGGCCGACTCTGCGCAGTTCTCGAAACTGATCCGCCGCCTGCACCGCCACGACTGGGTGGTCTATGCCAAGCCTGCCTTCGGTGGCCCCCTGCAGGTGTTGCGTTATCTGGGCCGCTACACCCATCGTGTGGCCATTTCCAATCATCGGTTGCTGGCCTTCGAGCAAGAACGCGTCACTTTTCGCTGGAAGAATTACGCCCACGGTGGCAAGCAAGGCCAGATGACTCTTGTTGCCACGGAATTCTTGCGTCGCTTCTTTCTACACGTGCTCCCCAAAAGATTCGTGCGCATCCGTCAGTACGGGTTTCTGGTGAATCGCTCGCGCGCTTCTAGTCTTGCGCTGTGCCGGGAACTGCTAGCCTCCAACTCCTCTGCGTCCGCAGAAACCGGAACGTGCCAAATTGCCCCCGAGAGTTCTACCCTCTGGCACTGCCCGCGCTGTGGTGCAGCTATGATCGTGATTCAGAGATTTACCGCTGCGGAATTATCAACATGTGCTTACTTCGATTCTTCGTAGCGCCTTCCTCAGTCGCGCCTTGCAGACGTGCTCCCACACGCCCATCCATCCGTGTGTTCCCTCCCTGTCCACACGCTCTCACGCAACGTTCCGTGCGCACTCTTGCAGGCACTTCCCGTGCCGTCGACGATCTCTGCGGGACCTTCACCGTTCGCCGCTGCTCTTCCAGCTCTCCACTCGGTACCAAACTGCCATTCAAATCCCATAACTCAACGCGTCCGCCGCAAACGCCAGCGGCTTCCTCCTAGTCTCCTTATCGAAAACGCCTCGAACGTAATTCTTCCCCTTCCAGAGAACTCCTCGCCCGGGGCGTTTCCGATCAAGGCTAGCGACCATCCGGGAGTCATCGCGGGGTGGATCGTATCAAGTGGCCTGCCTCGTCCAACAGAGTCGGGACTTTCAGTTACCGGCCGACATCAGATTGGCGCAGCGGACAAGGTGATCGACCTTACCCGCTGCTCACCTATCCAACCTTGGCGTTATTTGCGGGGCTCTGTACCGAGCAGGGCGAAGTACTCTCCGGTCTCTCGCTTTGCGATCTCTATTTCGACGTGTGACTTGAGCAGTTCGCGTCCAAATTCCTGTCCTGGAGTCCAAACCTGCGACAAAAAGCAGAGGTCGGTATAGCACTCGAATACGATTTCGCCCGTCTTGCCGGCCGACCGGCCGCTGACTGCATTTGTTGAGACCATGGCGACGCGTTTACCTTGTGAGTCCTGCACGAAGACTTCGTCGTGGACTGACGAAAGCAAATAGTCACCTTCAGGCAGTGTCTTGTTGGCGACCACGAACTTGAAAGGCACCTTCACCTTCACGCCCCAAACCTGACCGTAAGCCGGTGCTACTGCAAGTCCCACCAATAGGCCGAGCGACGCTAACAGAGTAGTCTTCTTGTTCATGACTGTTCTCCTCGTTTGGTTTGCTGGTCCAAGTGGAACCGCCCAGCTGGGCCGCCTGAATGCGCGGCATAGGTGGCACTATTGCCTGGGAACGTGGGCAGGGCAATGGGCGGGCCGTGGTTCCGGCGAGAAAGGATTGTGACCGGCTAATCCACTGAAAACGCTGGGGTGGGATGGAAATGTGATCTACAAAGAAGGGGGTCGCAAAGGGCCATTATTGGTGTACAGTCTATTGAAATAGAATAAGTCAGATGTCTGACCCAGCGGTAAATCCGAAGTCCCTACAGTTCGGGCTCTTCGAGCTCGACCTGCAGGCGCGTGAACTCAGAAAATCCGGGGTGAGAATCAAGCTTCAGGACCAGCCCTTCCAAATCTTGGCCATGCTCCTTGAGAGTCCCGGTGAGATTGTCACCCGGGAGGAGTTGCAAAAACGGCTCTGGCCTGAGGATACGTTCGTCGATTTCGACCTCAGCTTGAACAGCGCCGTCAAGAAACTGCGTCAAGCCCTGAGCGATGACTCTGAGAATCCCCGGTTCATCGAGACTTTGTATCGCCGCGGGTACCGATTTATCGGACCGGTGAATGGGACTTCACTGCGATCGCCATCGACTCCTGGCTCAGGGGAAGCAGTACCAGCGCCCCCCGTTTCTGAGGGGCCACTGCAGTCCGTCCGTGCGCGAATATTTCGCGTCCTTCCTTGGGCAATCATCGCTGTGCTGGTGTTGGTGGCCGTGGGCGTTTTCTGGTCACGTCCGCCGCAGTCTCCGCGAATCACGGGTTACACGCAAATCACCCGGGATGGGCGCGCCAAGGGATTTGGCGGTTTAGTCGCTGGTGGCGAACGGCTGTACATGGAGGAAATTGAACTCGACCGCTTTGTCATCGGCGAGGTTTCCGTTTCCGGCGGTGAGACAGCGATTTTACCCACGTCCTTGCGTGACCCTCATATCGATGACATTTCTGCGAGCGGTTCCTCACTTCTGGTTAGAACTTCAGAAGGCACGGCGGGCCACGGTTCAGTCTGGACACTGCCCTTGCCGGCAGGCTCGCCTCGCCGGCTGGGAGATTTGGTCGTCAATTCAGCGACATGGTTGCCCGTCGGTAGCGAACTTGTTTTCTCGAAAGGCCAAGAGATTTTCATTGCCAACAGTGATGGAGGAAACCCTCGCAAGCTGGCGACTTTGAGAGGCCCGGTAGATGATCTACGCTTCTCTCCCGATGGTCACAAGCTTCGCTTTTCGATCCACGACTTGAAAACTGATTCCGAATCACTCTGGGAACTCAATCGCGACGGAACCGGCCTTCATCCTCTGCTCCCTGGCTGGAACGAGTCTCCCCAAGAGTGTTGCGGCAGCTGGACTTCCGATGGGAAGTACTATCTCTTCCAAAGTTTTCGCGCGGGCAGAAACAATATATGGGTCTTGCCCGAGCGTGGGCATTGGATCAGAAGACACGCCGACCCAGTGCAATTGACTAACGGTCCACTGGATTTCACTCTTCCCGTGCCCAGTAGAGACGGAACGAGGATCTTCAGCGTTGGTGTGCAGCCCCGAGCCGAACTGGTCCGTTACGACGCAAAGAAAGGCTTCGTACCTTATTTCGGGGGTATGTCAGGAATTGGCCTGGCGTTTTCGCCCGACGGACAGTGGGTCGCCTATATCTCTATTCCCGACCAGGCCCTTTGGCGGAGCAAAGTTGATGGCAGCGAGCGGCTGCAGTTGACTAACACATCTATGATGTGGGCGGCCCTGCCGCGGTGGGCTCCTGATGGAAAACAGATCGTGTTCATGGGCCGAACAATCAACACAAGCTGGCGCGCGTACCTAGTTTCTCCCAACGGTGGGGCTCCGCGAGACTTGATTCCTGGGGCCGAAGCAGGATTCGACCCAGGCTGGTCCCCGGACGGAGAGTCCATCGTTCTCTCGTTGCATGACGTAGGGGTGACGTCGCGGGGAATTTCCATTCTGGACCTAAGGACCCAAAAAGTCTCTGACCTACCGGGCGCTGAAAACCTTTTTTCGCCCCGCTGGTCTCCCGATGGGAAGTACATCGCCGCCAGCACCACAGATTCCCAGAAGCTGATGCTGTTCGACCGCGTTACTGGACGCTGGATGGAACTCGCCAATATGACGACCATCGGGTATCCCAGTTGGTCGCACGACGGCCAATATCTGTATTTCGATACCATTCTTTCGGACGACCCGGCGTTCTTCCGCATTCGCATTTCGGATCGCAAGTTGGAACGGTTGGTCAACTTGAAAGGTGTTCGGCGGTTCTGGGGCGAGCTAGGACAATGGACCGGGCTCGCGCCCGATGATTCACCTTTGCTCGTGCGCGATACAAGCAGCCAGGAGATCTACGCTCTCGACTTTCAGGCACCTTAGCTAGCTATTTCTGACGCGCTCAAAATAAACATTTGCGTCGCGACACAGGGTCGTGAACCGTTTGGAGAAAATCGCTAAGGAGATGTATCCGGACCGTGCTGAAGGACGCGGCAGAAGGATTGACCCGCCTACCGAAAGCGAAAAGGCGGATATTCGCCGGAAGTGTTTGAAGGGCGAAAATATCAAAGACATCGCTCAAAAACATAACTTGACGCCTGCCCATGTTGGCCAGATATGCCGCACAGAAAAGCTACTTCGATGGGAAAAGCAAAAAGCAGAACGCATCAAACAAGAAGCGCCGGTGGGCGCGGGATTTGACGACCCAGCCTTCTAGAAGTAATTAACGCCTCACCGCGACGACCCCCGAAACACGCACGGGCGATTCCGCAGCCATAGGCTGCCGACCGTAGTTTCGCAACCCTTCAAGCTCGCCTAAACAGCGAAACGCGGCCCGATTGTGTTGTGTGCTTCACATGGCGCAATCGGGCGCGGTCGAATTCACTTACAGGATGTGAATTCGATGGAATACCCACAGACACGCCCTAAACCAGCCAAGGGATTGCAACTCAACCCGGCTCCATGTACCGTTCCCGCCGCTACCCCGGTAAGGCGAAAAAGGGGAAAGTGCATGAATCGCCGAATCGGGCAGGATGGAAATGTGTTTCAGCGTGGTTTTGCAAGCGAATGGAATCCGAAAGCGCCAACTTACGGGCGCTATTGGATAGATGTTCCCGGCTGTGATGATAGGAAGCGCCACGCGGTTTCATTGGGCGTTTGCCTCTCGCGCAGCATCGCAAAACGAAAACTCCGCGAGCACATCGAACGTGAGGGCGTAAACAGTAAAGCGTACTTCAATACGAACACGGCACCGGCAACTACCTTCAGCGCCCAAGCAGCAAAGTGGATCGCTTCGCTTTCTACGCGAAGGCGCAGGCCAGTTAAACCCGCTACCCTTCGGGGCTGGCAGGCCGCACTCGACAAATGGCTCTTGCCGAATCTTGGCGAGATGCTGCTTGCGGATATTTCCAATGCGGCACTGCGAGACATGGTGGAAAAGATGGTAGCGGGCGGGCTGGTTGCCAAAACAATCGTGAACTACGCACAGGTGGTAAAGATGGTGCTTGCTTCGGCGGTTGATGCCGAAGGGGACCAACTTTATCCCCGTAAGTGGAATCACGATTTTGTTGGTATGCCCATAATTCGGAAGGAAGAACAGCACAGGCCCACAGTAACCCGAGCAGAAGTGGAACAGGTAATCGCCAACAGCAAGCGGCGCTATGCTGTGCTTTTTGTTGTACTGGCGGGAACCGGCTTACGAATCGGGGAAGCTTTGGGTCTCAAAGCTACCGACCTATCGCCTGATTGCCGCATCGTGTACGTGCGCCGGTCAATCTGGTGCGGCAGCGAGCAGCTTCCCAAAACCCCAAACGCGATACGCGAAATAGATATTGCCGAACCCCTTGCCCATCTTTTGCAAGAACAAGCAACGGGCAAGGCCGGATATCTTTTCGGTACATCCACGGGCAAGCCGATGCAGCAACGGAATGTTCTTGGTTGGCTCCACGAGACGAACAAGGTTGGCTTTCACGCTTTCCGCAGATTTCGCACTGAAGTATTGCGGCGAGCGCGTGTGCCGGAAGACCTGATTCGTTTGTGGCTGGGGCACGCGACGCTAACCGTTACTGACCTCTATGCGGATGGATTGAAAAACGATTCTGCATGGCGGCAAGAATGGGCCGAGCGCGTTGGGCTGGGCTTTTCACTGAATGGGCTACTTGGGCTACAAAACGTTGTGAATATCAACGCCGCGAGAGTGGCATAAAACCATGATGGGGCGAATTTTAGAAGTGGCTCCCCGGGCTAGATTCGAACTAGCAACCCTTCGGTTAACAGCCGAATGCTCTGCCGTTGAGCTACCGGGGAACACGCAAGCAGGCTTTTAATTTACATTAGTTTGAGAACGGACGCCACCGTTGTACCGTCCCACCGAATTGCCGACCGTCGTGCAGGACCTGGCGTGGTGGTGGCTGCCAATAAAATTATCATTGAAATTGTGAGTGAGCGACTTTTTCTGCGAAATCAGCCGCCGGCTATCGCCCCTATGATGAAAAATGGCTCTTTGCCCGAGGCGACCGGGTCCGGTAGTGTTGCGTCCGGCGAAGCAAAAGACAAATCCTCTTCGCAGGCGAAGAATCGTAAAAACGGCCGGCGTTCTAGCGTAACTTGGTCTCGAATCGTGCCGCGCAGCATTGGATAGCGCGACTCAAGAGCATCAAGAACCGCGCGCTGCGTAGCGCGGCCTTGAATTTCCAGCTGCACATCGCCGCTGACTTGTGCGAGCGTCCGCAGATGGGCCGGCAAAACTACCAGAATCATGGCAGTGTTTGAACTTCCACAGAAAGCACGGCCGGAAGATCTCGAACGATGGGCGACCAATTTTCTCCGGCATCAGGCGATGCGTACACTTGTCCGCCAGTGGTCCCGAAATACACGCCGCACGAATCGAGCGTATCCACGGCCATCGCGTCGCGCAACACGTTCACGTAACAATCGCGCTGCGGAAGACCTTTCGTCAGCGCTTCCCACTCGTTTCCGCCCGCGCGGCTCCGATACACACGCAATTTCCCATCCGGTGGAAAATGTTCTGAATCGCTCTTGATCGGCACCACGTAAATCGTCTCCGGCTCGTGCGCGTGCACGTCGATCGCGAATCCAAAATCCGTCGGCAAATTTCCACTCACTTCTTGCCACGAGTCGCCCGCATTGTCGCTGCGCATCACGTCCCAGTGCTTTTGCATGTACAAAACTTCCGGACGCGCCCGGTGCATCGCGAGGTGATGAACGCAGTGTCCCACTTCTGCGTCGGAATCGGGGATATGCTGAGAACGCAGCCCACGATTGATCGGCTTCCAGGTTTTTGCGCCGTCGTCCGTGCGAAACGCACCTGCAGCCGAGATTGCGATGTACATCCGATCTGCATTCTGCGGATCCAGAATAATCGTGTGCAAACACAACCCGCCCGCACCCGGTTGCCATGAACATCCCGTGTCGTGCTGGCGCAGTCCCCGAAGCTCGTGCCAGGTTTTCGCGCCATCGGTTGAGCGGAAGAGCGCCGCATCTTCTACCCCGGCGTACACCGTGTCGGGATCAGTCAGCGACGGCTCCATATGCCACACACGATTGAACTCCCACGGGTGTGGTGTGCCGTCGTACCACTTGTGCGTGCCGGGAACTCCGTCGTACGCGAACTTATTTCCGACCGGCTCCCACGACTTGCCTCCATCATCGGAGCGCTGTATCAGCTGTCCAAACCAGCCGGTGGACTGCGAGGCATACAGCCGGTTGGGATCCGCTGGGGATCCTTTCATGTGGTAGATCTCCCAGCCCGCGAAGTATGGACCGCTCAGCTCCCAGCGCTCGCGCTTGCCGTCAGCAGTCAGCCCGAACGCGCCTTTGCGCGTCCCCACCAGAACTCGCACACCGCTCATTTATTTCTCCCTTCTGGAATTGCTGGCCTATTTCTATTTAGATGGATGGGAATCGAATTCGATAGCGGCTTGATTTTAGACATTACAAACTGCGCGGTCTACTGAAGTTTTTGTGTGGCGGCGTCATGGCAGATTAAATTCTCAAAAATCGCGAGCACGTGCTGGCGATATCGCACGATGGTTTCCAGTATCGGCCGCAATTGCGGCTCGCGGACGGTTTCCTTGTCCCACTTTGCGAGAACGGCGGCGGGGACTTGTATGTCCTTGCGTAGTTCTTCGGCGGAATGTCCGCGCAAGAATAGGCCGTAGAAAAAAGCGGCCTCGCGCTGCGGGAACTGAAAATCCTGCAGCCTTTCTTCCAGCGGGTTTGCTAGCGTTGCCATCGTAGAAAATCGCAGTTTACAGATTTCCGCGGAGACGTCAAGAGTACACGGCGCGTAAGAGAAAATAAGTTTTGCGTCATGTGCTTGGCTGACGGGGAGTTTGGTAATAAACTCGCTTGCAGGTATAGCCTACATAGGACTCCGTCTGCCCGGCCTCCCGAAAACCCCCTTTTTCCATAGTATTGCGCCCTGCTGCGGCTTTGTGACTCGCCCACCGCGGCATAAATTCGATGTCGACTCCCCTCTTTTAGTTTCACTATCACGTAACGCCGTTGTTAAAATCCCGCGTGCCGCACTCTCATACGTGTAACGCGCGGCGCGGGCGGCAATCTGACTTAGAAGATGATCACTCTGCTTTCCATTATCGCGCTGGGATTTTTTCTGGGCATGCGGCATGCCACCGACCCGGACCACGTGATCGCCGTCACCACCATCGTGAGTAGGCAACGCAGCATACGTCATGCTGCTTTGATCGGCGTGCTGTGGGGGGTGGGGCATACCATCACAATTTTTCTGGTAGGCTCGGCGATCATTCTCTTCGGAGTTGTGATTCCGCCGCGGCTCGGGCTCACCATGGAGTTGTCCGTCGGCCTGATGTTGATCCTGTTGGGAATCTTGAACCTTACTGGATTCACGCGCTGGGTCACCGAAACATTCACGCCCGCCGCTGATCCCGCGCATCCGCATACTCACTCTCATGCGCATCCACACGTTCATGGCGATTTCATTCACAGCCACGCGCATGGACACGATCCGGAGCAACATGGCCACGCGCCCGAAGCCACGCCCGTCGGATGGATGGACCGCGTCTTCGGCCAATTCGGTTTGTATCAAGCAGTGCGTCCGCTGGCGGTGGGATTGGTTCACGGGCTGGCAGGCTCGGCGGCGGTTGCGCTTTTGGTGCTGACTACGATCCGGGACCCGCGTTGGGCTATCGCCTATCTTCTGCTATTTGGTGTGGGGACTATTGCCGGCATGATGCTGATTACCGCGGCGATTGCCATGCCTTTTAAGTATTCGCAGGAGCGATTCGCGCGCGTGAACCGCGCCCTCGGCGTCGCCTCCGGCCTGCTTAGCTTGGCCTTCGGCATTTTCATCGTTTACAAAATGGGCTATGTGAACGGGATTTTCACCAGCCATCCGAAGTGGACTCCTGAATGAATCGCAGTAGCCATCGGGACCGTCCAACCGGTGTGCGCTGGAGCATCAAAAGTTTTTTGCGTCGCCTCGGGAACCCGTTGATTCTACGTTCATAAAAGAATGCTCTAAGGAAGGGTTGCCGGTCACTTGTGCGAACGACTATTCGTATCTCAATGCGACCATCGGATCGACGCGCATGGCGCGGCGCGCGGGAAGATAACATGCCGCGATGCCGACGAGCGCGAGGAGCAAGGCCACTCCGCCGAATGTTAACGGGTCATGCGCGCTGACACCGAAGAGCTGATTGGCCATGAGGCGTGTGAGGCCCAACGCGGCGGCTGTGCCGACGGCCACACCGACTAACGCCATCCGGGCACCCTGGCCGATCACCAGGCGCAGCACGTCAGCACGCTGCGCGCCGAGCGCGACGCGAATGCCGATCTCGTGCGTCCGTTGGCCCGCCAGATATGAAATGACGCCGTAGATACCCACGCAAGCGAGCGCGAGCGCCAGCACAGCAAAAACGCCGAGCAGGTCCATAGCAAACCGGCGAGCTGCGAGCGAATCGGCAATCGTCTCGTCCATCGTTTCTACGCCGTACACAACCTGCTGGCTGTTCGATTGTTCGACCGTGCGGCGAATGGCGCCCTGCAGCATGTCCGGTGGCACGCGTGTGCGCATCACGAACTCGGCTCCCTTAGACAAAAGCGGCATGAATTTGTCCGGGACCTGCATCAAGGGAAAGTAAAATTGCGCCTGGATCGTCGCGTGCGCGTCACTATCGAGTCCCCAGTGCTTGACGTGGCCCGTGACGCCGACGATTTCCGCCAGCACCCCGAGGATGCCCAGATTCACGCGCTTTCCGATGGGATCCTGCCCGGGGAAGTATTTGCGTGCGAAGTCCTCGTCGATCACGATCACCGGCGAAGAGTGCAATGTGTCCTGCGCATTGAGAAAGCGGCCTCGCTGGAGCGTAGTTTGCATGGCCTTCAAGTAACCGGGCTCGACAAGGTAAAAAAGCGCCCAGTTCATGTCGCTGTCGCTTGTGGGCGCCGGTTGCCCTTCGAGCCAAAACGGCAATTCCGAATCGCCCTGCATCGGCAAGCTACCGCCCATAGCGGACACAGATTCGACTCCGGGAATCGCCTCAAGGTCTGCATCCAACTGCAGCGACCGGTTTCGCAATTGATCGGGAGCCGCTTTCATCATCTCCGGGGGATAAGCGATCGAGAAGGAGAGCAACTGGTGCGGATTGAATCCCGGATTGACGCCCCAGAGCTGCGAGAGGCTGCGGATCATCAGTCCTGCTCCCACGAGCAGTGCAAGCGCCAGCGCGGTTTCCGCGACAACGAGAACGCCTTGCAGGCGGTGGCGCGCGCCGCTCGAGCCGCGGCCTCCTTCCCTTAGCGTTTCCTGCAAATTGGACTGGAAAGCCTTGAGCGCCGGAGCCAAACCGAAGAGGATGCCCGCGAACAGCGAAAGGCCCAGGGTAAAAAGTAGTACGTGCGCGTCGAGGCCCACTTGCCCGGAGCGCGGCAGTGCCTGCGGAAGGATGCGAATAGCTGCGCGCGTTCCCCACGCGGCAAGCAATAAACCAAGAACGCCCCCGGTAACTGCCAACAGGACGCTCTCGGTGAGGAGTTGCCGCACTACTCGGCCGCGGCTGGCGCCCAGAGCCGCGCGGATCGCGAATTCCCGAGTGCGCCCGGTTGAGCGCGCGAGCAGGAGATTGGCGATGTTGACGCACGCAATCAGCAGGACGAACCCGACGGCGCCGAGCAAAACGTACAGGAGGGGCGCGACGTCGCCAACCATGTCCCGCTTGAGCGGAACCAGAGTGATTCCGCTGTCCTTATCCGCGTCCGGATACTCTCTCGCAAGGGCTTGGGCAACGCTGTCCATGTCGGAGTGTGCTTGCGCAAGCGTCACGCCGGGTTTCAGCCGCGCGACTGCGTCCATGCCCATGCTGACGCGGCGATCGAGAAACGTGGGATCAGTCCACTGGCCGACCGGCACGTAGGCGTCGCTAAGCCGAAAATTATTGCCCATAAAAAAGAAGCTTGCCGGAATGATGCCGACGACGGTGTATGGCGTACCGTTGAGTGAAATGGCCTGTCCAAGGATCTGCGGTGAGCCGCCCAATTTGCGCTTCCAGAATCCTTCGCTCAAGATCACAACCGGCGCGGCACGGGCAAGGTCGTCCTGCGCGCTAAAGTCACGCCCGATCATGGGCGTCACGCCGAGGATGGAGAAGAAGTCCGCGGAGACCATCTCAGCACGGACGCGCTCGGGCTCGCCGGTGCCGGTTAGATTAAAGTCGTCGGAGCGATAGGCCGCGATAGATGCGAGCGAGCGGTTATTCCTCTGCCAGTCGAGAAAATTCGGGTAGCTGATGGACGATTGCGTAAAGGTCGACGTGCGGGAGTAAAGCGAAACCAGGCGGTCCGGCTGCGGATAGGGCAAGGGATTGAGCAGGACACCATTCACGACCGAAAAAAGCGCGGTATTCGCGCCGATTCCCAGCGCCAACGTTAGGATCGAGACGGCCGTGAATCCCGGGGACTTTGCCAACATGCGCAGCGCATAGCGGATGTCCTGCAGAAATGCGCTCATGATTCCTCCTACAAATACGGTGTGGCGGCACAAACTGGGACCACCACTTTCATACGAGAATGGGTGGCACAAAGTTCATTAAGATTTGTGGACGGTAGACTGCTGCCAGCTAATCGTGTACCAAAGGGGTGCGTAATTCTCTGGCTGCAACTGGTTGAGAAAGCGAGGTCAAACATTGTCGGATTTGCCCGTATCCAAGTAATGTTCGAGTGGTCAGTTGTTCGTAGGACGGATTGCCGTCATATGTCGGGATGAATTCGGTGATCGAAAGATCACCGCCGCCAATGATTCGATTTGAACCCCTCGGAGATCGAACGAGGATTGAATGAGTTAGCTGGAGAGGGGCCACAAGCCCGCCACCGTAAACCGCTATCGAACGCTCTTGAGCCTCACATTCTCCCTGGCTGTTCGCAACGGAAAGCTTAGTTCCAATCCAGTTAGGCTGGTAAAACGTCGGAAGGAAAATAACGAACGTGTCCGATTCTTGGACGAGGAAGAAGA
Source organism: uncultured Acidobacteriota bacterium (assembly GCA_963731535.1). GTDB lineage: Bacteria > Acidobacteriota > Terriglobia > Acidiferrales > UBA7541 > Palsa-295. The sequence goes on from CAVSWI010000015.1 coordinate 28,369, forward strand.
AGTCAAGCTTCGGACTAAAATTCGCGAATTGCACCCCCGGCATGAGGTGGAATTTAATTTGGCCTTGCACACGGGTATGCGTCGAGGCGAACAATACGGGCTTCGCTGGCAGGATGTGGACCTTAAGAGGCATCATTATAATCCCACGGAGCAAGCACGGCGAAGTCCGGCACATTCAGATAAATTCGGCGGCGCGCCGCATTACAAACGCTCTGGCAACTGAGCGATGGACTCGGCTATGTATGCCCTCGATTCAAAGGACCAGAATCCCGCGATGTCAGGGAATGGTTCAATCAAGTTCTGAGCCAAGCCAAGATTCAGAATTTTCGCTGGCACGATCTCCGCCATACGTTTCGCAAATTGTCTTGTGATGGCGGGCGTGCCATTGCGAGCCGTCCAAGTGCTTCTGGGCGGATAGAAACAACAGTGCGTTATTCACATCTAGGCGAGACTCATCTTCGCGAGGCCGTGGAGAGCCTTACGGCGGCTGCAACTGGCACCACAACTAGCACCAGCGAAAACGACCAGCGACAGGAAGCATTAGCAGCTACGGCTTAACTCTTTTCATTTGTGATGGTGCCCAAGAGAGGACTCGAACCTCCACTCCCTTGCGGGAACTAGCTCCTGAAGCTAGCGCGTCTGCCAATTCCGCCACTTGGGCATTTCTTGCGGCAAAACAACGAGGCCAACCATATTGCCGCGTGGCCTATGGTTTGTCAACGAAGCACACTCGGTTCGGCTAATCTTGACCCCTGGGCTCAGCGCGCTTACATTTAATACTCCGGCCTGCGACCGATCTGAGGAGCATATTATGGCATCCGCCCGCGCGATGATTGAGCGTCGCCGCTCAAGCCGCATTTTAATTCGTATCCCTGTTCAGGTTTTCAGCGATGGAAGCTTTGGGCAGCCTCTCGATACCCCGGCTGAAGCAATCGCCGTTAGCCGCTTCGGAGCCCTTCTTCGCGCTCCGTTTTCGCCCGCACTAGGCTCTCGTATCGAAGTCCTAAATCGGGTTTCTCAAGAAACCCAGGAGTTTCGCGTGGTGCGCGTCCAAGGCGCGGATGACGGTAATTTCGAACTGGGTATTGAGATCCTCTATCCCACAAAGAATTTCTGGCACGTTCATTTCCCCGACGAAAGCTTCGCCTGACGCTCCTGACCCCACCCATTGCGGGTGGTGCTATAATCCCGTCAATACCGCTTCAGATATCGGCCCGCTTGGCCGGCTCAACCTTCCAGTGGCGTCGACCTCGGCGGGCACGGGAGATAACCATGGAGGAGCTCGGAACCACACTTTTCGCACTGCTAGTCGGCTGGGCAGTAGTTACCACCGTGCTCATCTGTATGCTGATTTATCGCGCCATGCTGGGAGCCCACGAGGAAGACCAGATCTTTCTCGACAAGGCAGGGGATTCCATGGCGCAGGAGCAGCGCCTTCTCGTCGCGCGCATCGAGAAGCTCAGTGCTCCAATCAACCTCCTCATCACGATCTCGGTTTTGCTGCTGCTGGCGATCGCCGGAATATGGCTCTGGCGGGGATATAAGAACTTCTGAAGTCCGCAGGCGAAGCCAGCGTTCCCGATGCTGTGAGCCTGCTATTTTTGTTTACTGTCTTCCGTCTCACCTATTAGGCGGTTGCGGCGGTAATGTTGCAGCCGGCGGCGCTTGAGCGGGTGGTTGTTGCTGGCCTGCTGCCGGTTGTTCACAAAGCTGCGACGTGTGATTGTGGACGATCAGCCAGTTGTCTCCCACTTTATTGAAGACCAGTGTCGTTTGGCCCCGTATTCCATAGGGCTTCCCATTCAACACGGAGCTGTATTCCCACTGATAGGACGCCCAAGCCACGTCCCCGTGAACAAAGACGTTGGTGTTACGCCGGACCACCTGGCTTCCCTGGAACGAGGCGCGTTGTTGCTGATATCCCGCGATGTAGTTTTGCCAGCCTAAAATCGGCGGCCCGAAGGTTCCGCTCACGAACGTGACGCTATCGGAATAATATTTATGCATCGCCTCGATGTTTCCCACTTGAAAGGCGCCCAGCATTTCTCCAATGTCGTGATCGATTTCGTCGGACGCAGGAAGTGGGATCGAAGGCATGGGCGAATTATCCGACTTTTTGTTCTTGTTTTTCTGTCCCCAGGCTGCCGATGAGGCCATTAAGATTATTGCGAACCCTGCAAGAAACCGCAGTACGCGCGATTTAGAGTTCCAATGAAAAGTCATTCTATTTCCCCAAGAATTGGATTTTGGTGTTGCATCGTTCATTCACTTTCTCCCGATTTGACTGGGAGAATATCACGAAGAAAAATTAGGCGGCGGTTGGACCTTTCGCCTTGTGCTCATAATGGAGCGCGTGCGGGCCACTGTTGTCTTGGCACATTTTCTGAATCGTGGAGGATTGGCAAGATCGGGAAGTTTTCGTTAGTCGCGAACATCGCAGGCAATACGAAATCCGTAATCGGCATACTGGAATTCCGGAGGTATGCTTGAGCGCGCAGCGCACCGCGACACTTTCGTGAAATGGCGCCAAGATCCGCCTCGAGACGCACGTCGAGCCGGCGCGGTGGATTTTGCCCCGGAGGACGCGCTGTCAACTGGTCCTGTCGGTCCTTGAGGATTTCGGTCCGGCGATACTCGGTAGTATTCTGCGTCAAACCAATCGGCGCACCATTCGTGGACATTTGCGCCAATATCGCAAAGGCCGTAACCGTTCGTTTCCGCGCGGCCCACCGGTTCTGGCCCCGTCTTCCAGCGCAGCGCATAATTCGCCAGCGATTCAGGAGGCTGGTCTCCCCAAGGATATAGTTTTTGCTCGAGGCCGCCCCGCGCCGCAGATTCCCACTCCGCTTCGGTAGGTAAACGAAAGTGCCGCCGAGTCATACGACTCAGCCATTCGCAATACTGGACGGCATCAAGCCACGAAGGGGCCACCACCGGTTGTAAAGGAGCGCAGAAATTTGGATCGTCCCAATGCAAAGGTTTGCGATGCTGTGTGGCGGAAAGGAATTGCCCGTACTCGGCATTCGTCACTTGGCAGGCGCCAAGTTCGAAGGTATCCACCCAGACACGATGCACGGGCCATTCGTTATCCTGACCCACATCGCTTCCCATGAGAAACCAGCCAGCCGGAATCCGCACCAGGCGCGGGGCTGTAAATTCCTGGCGCGCACTATTTAGGAACTGTTCAGTTTTTTGCTGCTGCATGTTGTGTTTGGCTCAGCAGATTAACAAATAAGCGATAGGCTCCCGGCACTCCTGCCGGAAGCTCGCGGAAAAACGACAAGCCAGTGTAAATGTACAGTCCTTTTCCGACTCGCGCAGTCACCAGTGCTCCGGTAACCTCCGGTTCGTTAAAATCTTTCAGTCCCAATAACGCTTGATAGCGTGGATCGAAAGTACCCCAGAAATATAAGCCGCGCTCCTGTTCCCAGCCTTGGAAATCTGCCAGCGTGATCTTGTTGGGTGTGTTCATCAACGGGCTATCGGGCGCAAGAAATCGTACCGGAGAATTCGGGTCGGTCACGCGCGCAACCTTATCTCCCATTTTCGCAGGGTAGGGCGCAGGCAGTTCCTTGTCCCACGCAAAGTCGCGCTGGTATTGCACTAGAAGCGTGCCTCCTCGATCCACATAATCAAGCAGCCGCTGATTTGCGCGCAGTAGATCAGGACGCAATTCGTAAGCGCGAATGCCCACCGTGATTGCGTCGTACTGGCTTAAATCGCCGAAGGCCAGGGCTACTTCGTCAAGCAAATCCACCGGAATACCCAGCTGCCGCAGAATTTCAGGAACAGGATCATTTTCTGCCGCAATGTAACCCACCCGCAGGTTGGCCGGAACATTCAGATCCAGCACGTGAACAGTTGCATCTGAAGGCTCGCTCCAATTGCGCGTCGGTAGAGTCGGAATGGGCTCGAGCGAGGTTCTAAAAGTCTCTGCTCCAATGCGTGCGTAAGGATGCAGAGCATAGGCTCCGGGCAGTGTTCGTTCCGGTGCACTCACGACGAATCGGATCAATTGATCGCCGCTGGTCGAAAAATCCAGTGGAGCGACTGGCTGTGCTTTCCATCCATCGGGGGTATCGACTCCGACATCCACCTTCGCTTGTTTCGTTCCGCGATAGCGAATACGCGCAAGCAGCTTGACTGGTTCTGACGCTCGTTGCACCGGAACCATCACTTGCTCCGGCTCAACCGTCAGCGTCACCGCGGGAACGAGTTCGAGCGGGTAGGTTGCGATGCCCGTGGTGGTTGCCTGCACACTTTCCACCGCCTTCTCAATCGTGAATCGGTAGGAACTCCAAACAACCGTCAAAGCTACGCGCACGAGCGGCGGCGAAAATGGCAGGATTGCCTCCGGGGGGGAACTCGGCGCTTTGGTATCCGCTGGAATCGAGACTTTGAAGTTTTCACTTTCGCTATCCTGTTTTTCTGGTTCTTTGCTCGCGCTCCAGCCCGGTGGAACTTGGATGTCGCTCGCATCCAGCGTCCATTTCACCGGCACGACTGGTTTTCCGTCAAACGCCACCTCCACGGAAAAATCCTCACCGGCCACTAGCTCGTGGCGGTCGGCCTGGGCCTCGAAGGAAATCGTCACGTCTTCAGCCAGCGCGCGATCGATCCGTTCGCTTACGCGTTGCAGCTCAAATAACGCGGATGAGGTTTCGTTGTTAGCTCGATCCGCCATCGCAGTTTTCGAAATTTCGTTTCTCAAAGCTCCAATTTGAAGTCCGGCCTGCGCCAGTGAAGTGGCTGCATCCGTTCTTTGCATCGAACGCACCGCAACCAGCGCCGCTTTTAAGTCTGCATCCGCCGCTGTCAGCCGCCTATCCATCGACGTTTGCAGCGAGGGGAAACGTGGGCTGAGCGATGTAAGAGGTTCCGCCAGGAGCTTGGCGTCGAACTTGCCGGTCGTGCCCTTCTCGTTTTCTGCAACCAGATAAATTGGCCGCCGGAAAAATACGTTGCCGAAAAATGCCGGTGTGCCCTGAGAGCGGTGCAGCGCATGTCCTTCCATGCCCATCTCGGTATAGCTCTTTCCCCAAAGCGGAGAAACATCGTTGACCGGCAGCTCGATAGCGTCAGGCGTTTTCTCCCGCGCCAGGCGTACTTCCAACGTGACCTTCCACGGGGCTAATCCCTCTGAGATTTGCTCCGGAAACATTCTTGGATCCGCAGCGGCAACCACGGCCTGCGGCGTCAGTATGCCGCTCGCTTGATGCTGCCCATGTCCTGAATGCACGCCGCCCCAGCCATTGATCACCACTTGCGGCCGATACGTGCGAATGGCCCGCACCATATCTTCCAACGCAATGTTGTCCCAAATTTTCATCGTTTGGTCGGCGCTCTTTGAAAAACCAAAATCTGGCGCACGGGTGAAGAATTGATGGACGACATAATGCTCGTCGGCCGCGAGCAATTCTTCAGTGCGAATCACTCCCAACGCGCCGCCTTGCTCCGGCCCAATCGCATTCTGTCCACCCTGGCCGCGCGTCAGAGTCAGCAGCCCAACGTCCGCGTCCAACCCGCGCGAAAGGTAGGTCAACAAGCTCGACCATTCGTCATCGGGATGCGCGGTCACAAAAAGAATTCGAGTGGTCACTCGCGACTTATTGATGGCCTCGATGGTGTCGGCCAGCGACTGCCCCATCACCTGCGGACTGCCCGAAAGCACCGGCAGTACCACCCAAATTGTTGCCAGCCAAACCGTTCGCCACCGCTTCATCCAACGACCTCCTGAAATGGCCATTGTCGCAAAAGTCGAGCTCGTACGAGGTACACAAGGATACCCGCTGACATCGCCGCGAGCGAAGCGAGCATCGGCGTCCGCCCCGTCGAAATAAAAATTGCAATCCAGCCGGCTATCGCGATGATTACCGGAACCGGATAAAGCCACATTCGAAAAGGCCAACGCTCCGCCTTCCATCGCCGATGAAGCAACAGCAGTCCAACCGCTTGTCCAACAAATTGGATGAGGCATCGCATCGCCAGGATGGCGCGGATCACCGAGAAAAGATTGAAAAACAAGCAGATGAATATCGCCGCCGCTCCCAGCGCCAGAAGAGAGACATGGGGAAAGTGCTTCGTGGGGTGCACCCGCGCGAAAGCCGAAAAGAAATTACCGTCCAGCGCCGCCGCATACGGCACGCGCGAATATCCCAGCGTGGCCGAAAAAATCGAGCCAAAAGCCAACACCAGAATCAGCGCAGTTGCCAGAGTCGCCCAGTGCATACCAAATGTCCGCTCCACGAACAGACTTACGACGAACGCCGAGTTCTGCGCCTCTTGCCAGGGAACCACGCTCAAAATACTCGTTTGCATCAGCAAATAAAGAATCGCAATTCCGAAAATCGAGAGGAATATCGCTCGCGGAATATTCTTTTCGGGGTCCTTCATTTCTCCACCCAAATTACAGACGTTGTAATAGCCTAGATAGCTGTACACCGTTTGCACGGAGGCATGGCCCAGCCCGGCAAAAAAAATCCAGGAGAAGCTCCCGGCGCCGGCCGGGTAGCTAAACACGCGGCTGGCGTTGAAATGCGTCGCGCCTCCGTAGATCAACCACAAAATTGTCCCCAGCACGATTACCCAAAGCACCGTCGAGATCTTGCCGATCGTCGTAATGCGGCGGTAAAGAAGCAGTACGGCGATCACAATCAGCATGAGCGCCACAATTCGGTCGTAATTCGCTAGCGCTTCCCCCATGCGTCCCGTATTCGCATTCAGCCAGGCCGTTACGCCGGGAATTTTTGCCGTCAGATATTTTGAATAATCCGCGAACCCCAGCGCGCCCGAAGAAATGCTAAGCGGCGCTTGAAAAAGTGTTTGCCAGATGAAAAGAAATGATAGAAGCCGTCCCCAACTATTCGCGCCATACGCTTCCCGCAGAAAAACGTAGCTCCCGCCGGCTTGCGGCATCGCCGCGCCCAACTCGGCCCACACACATCCATCCACAGCGGCGAGCCCGGCACCCACCACCCATGCGAAGATGCACTGCGGTCCTCCCATCGCGCGAATGATGAACGGGATCACGATGAACGGCCCAATCCCCACCATAAAGGTCATGTTCAATGCGGTGGCTTCGACCAGCCCAAGCCCGCGATCAAGTTTTTCCGGCTCGTTCATGACGTTGGTATGGCGGCGCGACGGACGCTCGGGTTTTAAGACGGCAAAGCATAGCAAGTTTCCTGCGTTTGCGTCCGCATCCTTGGTGATGTACGGTATTTCTGGGAGTGTAAAGTGAAAGACGCGCAGGCCGAAACATTTCTCCGCATACCAGCCACCCTATTTTTCGCTGTCTTGGTCATCGCGTTACCCGTCCGCGCGGGAGGGCTTAGGTTAGCTCCCGAAGCTACGCAAGCCATGGCTCGCCTGTACCATGGCGACCCCCAAGCCGCCATCATCATCGCGAGAACACTCCAGCAATCCCAGCCAGATCATCCACTCGGCTTTTTACTGGAGGCCGAAGCGGAGTGGTGGAAGACCTACTGCGCTGCGTCGGAAATCAAATACGGAATGGTGGACGCGTGGAAGCGCGGAAAGAATCCGGAAGATGAAGCCTACTTAGCATTAAGCGACAAAGTGATCAAACTGGCCAAAGCGCAAATCTCTCAATCCGAAACCGCCGAAATGCATTTCTACGCTGGAGCGGGTTACGCCCTGAAAGCTCGCCTGTTCGGACTGCGCGGCGAACATCGTGCTGTGGCTCACGCAGGTGTCTCGGGGCGAACGGAATTTCTTCGTGCGCTGCAACTTGATCCTGATATGGCGGACGCTACTGCCGGTATCGGCCTTTACAACTATTACGTAGATTCGTTTTCCTCGATCGTAAAAACGCTCGGCTTTTTTATGGGCATCCCAGGCGGAAACAAGCAGGAAGGCATCCGGCAGATGCAAATCGGAATGGATCGCGGTGTATTAATGTCCGTGGACACGCGTTTCTATCTGGCCAATAATCTCCGCAAGTACGACCACAAGTACGAAGAAGCTATCACCGTCGCTGAACCGCTCGTTGCCCAATATCCGCATAATCCTGTGTATCTCTTGCTGCTCGGAAACCTCCATGCGGAATTATCGCGAAACGATAAAGCGGCCGAATATTTTCATGCTGTACTAAACCTGCCAGCCATTCAGGCTTCCTGCCAGTCCTCTTCCACCGGCGTGGCTGACTCTGATGCTGCGACCTGTGCCCCGTGTTTCGCGCGTGCCCGCGATTTAGCCGATTCACTGCTTGCCTCACCCCACTAACGTGGGATTCGCTCGGGAGTAACCCTGCTTTAGTCCAATTCGGCTCATCAGCAACGTCGAAATACCTCCAGATACGAACGCCGCGCCCCAAAGCACCTGCGGCCCTTGTCTTTCAAGGAGTATCGCCCCTAGCCAGGGCCCTAGCGAAAATGCGAAGCTGAATGACATGGTGTATAGGCCCATGTATTCGCCACGTCTTCCCGCCGGTGCAATTTCTGCCGCATACGCCGCGCTGCCCGGCATCAGTATCATTTCACCGAAGGTCCATACCGCCACCGCCGCGAAGACTCCAGCGGGCCCCTTCGCTAGTGCGAACGACCCGAAACCAATGGCATACAGGAGTGCGCCAAGCGTTAAAGTTCGTCGGTGTGACCAGTGTGTCATTGCGTTATTCAACGGAAGTTCCAGCACAACGATCATGAGCGTATTTAGGGTGAACACAGTGCCGTAAATCGACTCCGGCAGACGCAGGTAGCGCACCAGAAAAATCGGTACGGTGGAGGTCAATTGAAAGAACACAAGTTGTGTGGGAATCAGCGCCACGAGAAAATAAAGCATTCGCCGGTTTCGGAACGCACGCAAGTCCGCAGCCGGATGCGGCGCGGCCAGCAGCGCCGGTCCTTCCGCCTCGATTTCGCGTCCGAGGTCTTCGGGATCATCCCACTGCGGTTCACTTTTCTTCGTGCGTCGCATTCCGGGCCAAGCGAACATAAGAACCAGCGCGGCAAGAACCGATGTCGCGCCGTCAACGAAAAACAAAATTCGAAATGAGTAAAGCGCCAGAATCCCACCGATCGCCGGACCCACGCTCATGCCCAGATTCACCGCCAGACGGCTCAGCGCGAACGCCTGTTTGCGTTGCTGCGGCTTTACCAGATCGGAAACCAACGCGAGGCTCGGCGGCCGCACGGATTCGTTCAGGATAGCGAATGCAAAAGTAATGAAAAGGATCGCCGCAAAATCGCGCGCAAGCGGAAATAAAAACAGTACGAGCCCCGAAAACAGAAGCGAAGCTCGCATGACGAAAAGCGAACCCAGACGATCGGTGAGCCAGCCCGAGACGGGCATGGTCAGCAGCGCGGCGATCCCGTAAATGGTCAGCGCAAGCGCAGCGTGCGACGCGGAAATTTTCAGCTCCCGCGTCACGTACAGCACCAAGAACGGCAGGACCATCGTTCCACAGCGATTTACCAACGTCCCCGCGAACAAAATCCAAATTTCACGGGGAAGTTCTCGCAGGCCGCGCCAGGGATTCATGAGGATTTCTTCGAGGGCGAGTTCCTTGGAGCCTTATCGGTTCAGACGCGCGCAGCTTCTTCTTGCTCGAAGGCGTGATACGAAGATCGGACGAGCGGCCCAGCTTCAACATGTCTCAACCCCATCGTTTCGCCGAGCCGCTTATATTCCGCAAATTCATCCGGATGCACATACCGCTCGATGGGCAAATGTTCTGGGGTAGGCTGCAAATATTGTCCTAGCGTAAGGATGTGCGTTCCCTGCGCCGCGATTTCCTGCATCGCCTCCAACACTTCTTCGCGCGTTTCGCCCAGGCCTAACATCATCCCGGTTTTAATCGCTATTCCAGGCACCATTTGACCGGCCCGACGCAACAATTCGAGCGATCTTTGGTAAACTGCGCCTTTGCGCACTGCACGATATAGCCGCGGAATTGTTTCCATGTTGTGGTTCAAAACATCCGGGCGCGCCGCCAACACTGTTCCCAGCGCTTGCCAATCACCCCGAAAATCCGGAATCAGCACTTCGACCCTGCATCCCGGTACGCGCTCGCGAACTTTTGTGATTGTGCGCGCGAAGATTTCTGCCCCGCCATCCGCTTGGTCGTCGCGGTTCACCGAAGTCACCACCGCGTATCGCAGCCCCATTTGCTCGACAGCTTCGGCTACGCGCTCCGGTTCATCTTCTTCCGGGGGATCCAGCGGTTTTCCGCTTGGCACCGCGCAAAAGCCGCACGCGCGCGTGCAAATGTTACCTAGGATCATAAAGGTTGCGGTGCGATGTTCCCAGCATTCACCCATATTGGGGCAGCGAGCGCTTTCGCACACCGTATGCAGATCGAGGGTACGCATAATCCGCTTTAGTTCCTGATAATTCGGCCCTCCGAAATACTTCACGCGCAGCCATGACGGGCGCGGGTGGGCCGACGGCGGCGGAGTAGGGTTGTTCGACAATATGGTGAAAGGAGTTTCCATTTGGGCTAGGTTCACGACAATTCTACGCTCGGCCATCGCATGAAACAACCGCGTGCCGCTGGGTTTACTTAGACTCGACCTCGGCGCTGCAGTTTGTACTTCAGCTGCCCTTAGAGTTCTTGTGGCCCGACGGTTTTACATCTAGCGAAGGCAAAGCGGCACGTTCAATATCTGGGATTTGTTCCGTTAAGGCACAAAGGATGGCGGTCATATGTTGTATATCTACAACACGGCAAAATAATTTCCAGCCGAAAACTCCGTAACGTATTGATTACAAAAGTGTAAAATGGCCTTTAGCCGGTTACCGAAATGCTAGTATACTTATGCGCGGCGCATGCCTTATCAACTCACTATTCACCGGCCGGTGGAAATTGACGGGCTCGGTCTCCACACCGCTGTTCGCAGCCACGTCCGACTGGTCCCCGCTCCGGCCGACACTGGCATCGTATTTCGCCGCGTTGACCTCGATGGTTTTGAGATCGAAGCTCACGTTCGCAACGTAGCTCGCGTCAGCTATGCCACCAGCTTGATGAAACAAGGCGTGCTGCTTTCCACTGTCGAACACGTACTGGCGGCTCTTTATTCCTGCGGGATCGATAACGTCTACGTGGAACTCGACGCCCTCGAGCTGCCGATTCTGGACGGTTCCTCGCAGCCTTATATCGATCTTCTGGCCCGCGCTGGCACACGCACTCTTCGCCGTCGCCGGCGCTACCTACGGGTCACTAAACCCTTGGAATTCTCTGACGGCGACCGACGCATCGGAATTTATCCTGCGGAAGAATTCCAGGTTCATTGTTTTGTGGATTATCACCACCCGGTGGTCGGCCCACAGGAAGTGAAAATGATCGTGGATCGCGAATCATTCAGCCGCGAACTGGCCCCGGCACGCACATTTGGCTTCCTGAAGGACTTTCCGGGAATGCAGGCGATGGGGTTGATTCGCGGCGGTTCGGTGGAAAATGCCATCGTTCTCGATAACGACAGCGTATTGAACGGGCCGCTGCGTTTTCCGGATGAATTTGGCCGCCATAAAGCTCTGGACCTTATCGGAGATTTGGCCCTGGTTGGTCGTCCGCTGAAAGCGCGAGTGGTGGCGCATAAAGCTGGCCACGCGTCACACACTCAATTGGTAACTCGCCTTCTTGCTGACCGGACTTTGTGGACCGAAACAACGGAATCGCATGTCCCGGTTTCTGAGTCCGAAAGCGTAGCTCTTTCTAGTTCAGCCTCCCCCGTACGATGAACGCAAAAGATACTGCAATCGTGGTGCTGGCCGCCGGCAAAGGAACGCGCATGCGTTCCGAACTGGCGAAAGTGTTGCATCGCGCCGGGGGACGTCCTCTTGTTGAACACGTTGTGCGCGCGTGCCAGCCACTGAAACCAGCCCAGTTACTGGTCGTGGTCGGACACCAAGCGGAGGAAGTTAGCGCGGTGGTAACTGCTGTTGGCGCACAGACCGTTTTGCAAAAGCCGCAGCGTGGGACCGGCCACGCGATGCAAGTTGCACGGCGTGCCCTCCGCAAAAGCGCAAAATTTGCGATGGTTGTTCCGGGGGATGCTCCGCTACTGCGTCCTGAAACCCTTGCGGCGCTTTTCGACGTGCACCGCCGCGGCGAAGCTGCCGCCACGATCCTAACCGCCGAGCTAAACGATCCCACCGATTATGGACGCGTTCTGCGCGATTCAGAAGGCCGCGTGCAGGCGATCGTCGAAGAAAAGAGCGCTACGCACGAGCAGCGCGCAATTCGCGAAGTGAGTTCCAGCATTTATTGTTTCACCCTGGCAAAGTTGTGGCCCTGCTTGAACGCTCTGCGTCCAGAAAATGCCCATCGCGAACTGTACCTCACCGACGTGATCGGTCTTCTTCGTCGACAAAATGAACGTGTCCTGGCGTACATTGCTCCCGACTCGCAGGAAATCCTCGGCTGCAATACTCGTGCAGCCTTGGCTGAGGTGGACCGCATTTTCCGTGCGCGCAAAGCTGCGGAGCTGATGGAATCCGGCGTTACGATTTACCTGCCGGAAACTGTTGTGATCGATCCTGAAGTTACCGCAGGCTCCGACACCCAGGTCGAACCGAGCGTTCAGCTTCTAGGCAAGACGCGTATCGGCGCGCGCTGCAAAATCCAAACAGGCAGCATTCTGCTCGATTCTCGCATTGATGATGATGTTGTGATTGCAGCGCACTCCGTTCTGGATTCTTGCCGCGTGTGGCCCGAGGCTAAGATCGGGCCGTTCTCCCGTTTGCGTCCCGGCTCGGATATTCGCAAAGGCGCGCGTGTTGGTGGGTTCGTCGAAATTAAGAAGTCCGTCGTGCATGAAGGCGCGAAGGTGCCGCACCTAAGCTACATTGGCGATGCGACCATTGGACGCGGTTCGAATATCGGCGCGGGCACAATCACCTGCAACTACAATGGCTTCGCGAAGTACCCCACCACGATAGGCGAAGGGGTGTTCATCGGCAGCGACACCGCGCTGGTGGCTCCTGTGCGCGTAGGCCGCGGTGCTTATGTGGCCGCCGGCTCGACCATCACTGAAAATGTGCCGGCCGACGCGCTCGCCATCGCGCGCGGACGCCAAGCCAACAAGCCCGGCTGGGCCGCTGCGCGCCGCAAAGAATTCGCTCGGGCAGCGAAGTCAGAACCCTCAAAGGGTGCCAGCAAACTACGCCACCGCCGCAAAGCAGGCCGGCCGCGCGCAAAATCAAAGTCTCACCGCGGTTAGCCTGGGAATCAGCGCAATGAGTTGCGATATGATTCGAGTAAATAAATCCAAAGCGAAGGCTCGACTCCTACGAGACAGGCAAGAGGTAGGTGAGGTAATCCAACAATAGCCGAAGGAAATACCGATCCTTATCTCGGATATCGCAGACTTTACGCGATCGATTGCGGTAGGAGCGGCGTACACCAAGAATTGGCACTTTTTTCGGATTCCAGGTGTCGAGCCGGACGGGCGTATTCGCGTCGACGATACATTTCGGAAAACAGTCCGCGACCTAGCAGCGCAATATCTCTTGCAACACTCAAAGGACCTCCCGTCCAAATAATGCCCGGTATGCTAAAATCTGAAATAGGAGATTTCGTACGATGAAATTCGGAGTAGTCCAGTTCCCCGGCTCGAATTGCGACGACGACGCGTATCATGCCATTGGTTCCATCATCGGCCAGCCTGTTGAATTTGTGTGGCACCAATCCGAAAATATTTCCGGCCTGGACGCTATCATTCTTCCGGGCGGGTTTGCCTTTGGCGATTATCTACGCACCGGCGCTATTGCGCGTTTTTCTCCGGTGATGAAAGCAGTAGATCGGTTCGCGCGTTCCGGCGGCCTGATCCTGGGAATCTGCAACGGCTTTCAAATTTTGTTGGAAGCGGGACTTTTGCCCGGCGCCATGACGCGTAACAAAAACCTGCGGTTTTTGTGCCGCCAAGTCCACATCCGGGTCGAAAACACCGACACGCCTTTTACCTGCGCCGCGCAGCCTGGGCAAGTTCTGGAAATTCCGATCGCTCATATGGACGGAAATTATTTTTGCGATGCCGCGACGCTCGCTGAAATTGAGCGCAATAAGCAGGTCGTTTTTCGCTATGTGACGCCGAATGGCGAAACGGCGGCTCCCGGTGATCGCATGGCGAATCCAAACGGTTCGCTTCACGCCATTGCGGGAATCTGCAACCGCGAGCGCAATGTGATTGGTCTTATGCCGCATCCTGAACGGGCCGTCGAATCACCGCTGGGATCGTCCGATGGCTTGGTCATTTTCCACTCGATGGTCGCGAATCTGGCCAGACGCGAATCGGTTTCCGCATAATTGCTCGCCTCCGCCAACTGTCTTCCATTTCAATCTCTTGCTCGAATTTTAATTTACTGGGACACTTTGATAGTCAAAAATAGCCGTCCCCGCAGGCTTATTGGGCCTAGGCCAATGGGTAGAGAATGATCGATACCGAAATCAAAGTAACGCCACAAGTCGCCGCCGAGCACGGTCTAACACCTGACGAATACGCACGCATCCAGAAAATATTGGGCCGCGACCCGAATTTCACCGAGCTGGGAATCTTCAGCGTGATGTGGAGCGAACATTGCTCCTATAAATCCAGTCGCGTCCATCTGAAGCGGCTCCCCACGCAAGGCACCCAGGTGCTGCAAGGTCCGGGAGAAAACGCTGGAGTGGTGGACATCGGCGACGGTCTCTGCGCTGTCTTTAAAATCGAATCGCACAATCATCCCAGCTTCGTGGAGCCGTTTCAGGGCGCCGCCACGGGAGTGGGCGGAATCCTTCGCGATATTTTCACCATGGGCGCGCGGCCGATTGCAGTGCTGGATTCATTGCGCTTTGGACCCATCACGCCAGGGTCCGGCGCGGGAAACGCAACGACTGAAGAAATCGCGCGCAACCGGCGCATCTTGGACGGCGTAATTCGTGGCATCGGATTTTACGGAAATTGTTTCGGAGTTCCCACCGTCGGCGGCGAAGTAGCCTTTGAGCCGTGCTATTCGAACAACCCTCTGGTAAATGCGTTGGCGCTCGGTATCGCCAGGCGCGAAGACTTGTTTTTCGCGCGAGCGCGTGGCGAAGGAAACCCCGTGATCTACGTGGGAGCGAAAACAGGGCGCGACGGGATTCACGGCGCTTCGCTGCTGGCCTCCGCGGAGTTCAGCGAAGAGTCGCAGCAGAAGCGTCCCAACGTGCAAGTCGGTGATCCTTTTCTGGAAAAGCTGCTACTCGAAGCATGTTTGGAAGCCATGCGTACCGGGGCAGTGGTCGCAATTCAGGACATGGGCGCGGCCGGGCTTACCAGCTCCAGCTCGGAGATGGCTTCGCGCGGCGGCACCGGAATCGAAATTGATCTCGCGCGAGTTCCACAGCGCGAAACGGGAATGACTCCCTACGAAATCATGCTGAGTGAGTCGCAGGAGCGCATGCTGTTGGTGGCTGAGCGCGGACGCGAACGCGAAGTTTTCGAAGTTTTTCACAAATGGGGATTAGACGCAGTTGAAGTCGGCCGAGTAACCGCGGATGGCAAACTTCGCATCCTGGATTATGGACGCTTAGCGGCAGAAATTCCTGCGCATGCGATTGCGGAAGAAGGGCCGCGTTACAACCGTCCCATCGCTGCACCCCCGGCCGCTGCTGCCAAAGCGCAAGCGCCACCCATTAAATTCGCGCCGCAGGGAACTGACCTAACCGAAAATTTCAAGCAGTTACTGGCTTCGCCAACGATCGCATCCAAATATTGGATCACCGAACAGTACGATTCCATGGTGCGCACGAATACGCGCATAGGGCCAGGCTCGGGCGACGCTGCTGTCCTGCGTTTGAAGGAAACCAAGCGAGCGATTGCACTGTCAACCGACGGCAACGGTCGCTGGTGTTTTCTCAATCCGCGGCTGGGATCCATGCACGCAGTTGTAGAAGCAGCTCGCAACGTGGCCTGCACAGGTGCGCGGCCGATTGCCGCAACAAATTGCCTAAACTTCGGCAATCCCGAAAAGCCTGAAGTGATGTGGCAATTCTCGGAAGCCATCGACGGCATTTCCGAAGCATGCCGTTCTCTCAACGTTCCCATCACCGGCGGAAACGTAAGCTTCTACAACGAGACGCTCGGCAAGCCGATTTATCCCACGCCAATATTGGGAGTCCTCGGCCTGCTCGAAGACGCGAAATACGCGCTAGGATCGGGGTTCCACAACGAAGGCGACGTAATTTTATTGCTGGAAGGGCGCGGCAAAGAAAAGAACAATCCCGACGCTGCTACCACCGCGCGGGAATTTGCGTCCAGCGAATACGCGAAAGCAATTCACGGAGTGGTCGCCGGATGGCCCCCGGCACTAGATCTCGAAGCCGAGAAACGGCTGATCGAATGTCTGGTGAAGCTTGCGAGCGAGAAAGCAATTCTCTCGGCCCACGATGTGAGCGATGGCGGCCTGGCTGTCACGCTCGCAGAATCCTGCTTCCATAGTGAAGGCCGTGCAGCGGACGTAAAGATTGCTTCCCAGGCCGCGAATGAGTCTGCTGAATCCGCGCTTTTTGGCGAACGAGGCGCCCAGGCGGTGGTATCACTAGCTCCCGCTTCCCTTGCTAGAATCCGTGCGATTGCGGCACAATATAGTGTTGAAGCTAAGCCAATCGGTACAGTCTCACACGGTGAATTTCGCATCCAATGTGATGGCACGCCAGTAATCCACGGGGATATCGATTCGTTCCGAAAAATCTGGGCAAGTCGGATTGAGACAATTGAGGCTCGCTGACACAAGCATGAGTGGCTTGATACAACTCGAAGACGATCATTTCCACGATCATTGCGGCGTTTTCGGAATTTTGGGCCATCCCGAAGCCGCCAAAATGGCCTACCTGGGACTCTATGCGCTGCAACATCGCGGCCAGGAATCTGCTGGCATTGCCTCCACCGATGGCGCGGAAGTTCACGTGCACAAAAGTCTCGGCCACGTACAGGACATTTTCACCCCGAGTGTAATTGCGAAGCTTCCTGGCGACGCAGCTATCGGCCACACTCGTTATTCCACCGCCGGCGATACGTCGCTGATGAACGCGCAGCCGGTGGTGATTGATTGCAATAAAGGCAAGCTAGCATTGGGACACAACGGCAACTTGACCAACGCGCTCGAAGTGCGGCGCAAGCTCGAACATCGAGGTTCCATCTTTCAGAGCACGAGCGACACGGAAGTGATCGTTCATTTGATCGCTCGCAGCTCGGCGCGAAATCTTTCCGGTGCAATTGCAGACGCGCTCAATCAAGTGGAGGGCGCTTATTCGCTGCTGCTGCTGACGCGTGATGAAATTTACGCGATTCGCGACCCGCGCGGGTTTCGTCCGCTTTGTCTCGGACGGTTGAACGGAGCCTGGGTCGCTGCTTCAGAAACCTGCGCTTTCGATTTGATCGACGCAGAATACGTGCGCGAAGTGGAACCTGGAGAAATGGTGCGCATTTCGCGCAGCGGTCTCGAATCCATTCGTTTCGCGCCGGAAAAGCCGCATCAATATTGCATCTTCGAGCATGTTTATTTTTCCCGTCCCGATAGCGTGGTTTTCGGGCGACCGGTGAATGAAAGCCGCGAGCGCCTCGGACGACTTTTGGCCCAGGAACATCCCGTCCAGGCCGATATCGTCACGCCTGTCCCGGATTCTGGCGTGCCGGCTGCGATCGGTTTCGCCGCAGAATCAGGAATTCCCTTCCGCATGGGACTAATTCGAAATCACTACGTTGGCCGCACTTTCATTGAGCCGCAACAGGCCATCCGCGATTTCGGCGTGAAGCTAAAACTCAATCCCATCCGTCGAATGCTTGAGGGAAAACGCGTGGTTCTAGTGGACGATTCCATCGTGCGCGGCACTACCAGCCGGAAAATCGTTCGTCTGGTGCGTGAAGCCGGCGCCACCGAAGTGCATGTGCGCATCAGCTGTCCGCCCACGATTTCACCGTGTTATTACGGCGTGGACACACCCCGCCGCGAAGAACTGATCGGCGCGAATAATTCTGTGGAAGAAATACGGCAATTTCTTGGCGCGGATTCGCTTGGCTATCTTTCGCTCAAATCACTGCGCGCGGCCCTGGGGGATACCGAAGGCAAATTTTGCACGTCGTGCTACACCGGCAGCTATCCGACTGAGCTGGTGCAACTCGAAGTGGAGGCTCATCGTGAAAGCTGACGTAGATACGGAAGCAGTGTTTCCGGAGAAGGTCCGGCAGGAAAAGATCGAGCGGGTGACTACCGGCGACCGCATATGGCACGAAGTAATGTCGTGGTTCTGGGTGATCCTGGCGTTTTTATTTATCGAAGGCACTTTGGTGCAAGCGCGCGTGATTCCAAGCGGTTCGATGGAAAATACCGTCTTGATCGGAGATCACCTGATCGTTTCGCGCATCGGTTACGACGCTGGAATTCCTTTCACGAACATTCATGTGCCACTGTGGCGTGATCCGAAGCGTCAACAAATTATCGTTTTCCGTGCCCCTTTGCCTGAACAGGGTTTCCCGGATTTCATCAAGCGCACGATTGGATTGCCCGGCGACACCATCGAAATCAAGAAGGGCGTTGTTTACATCAACGGAAACGCGCTGTCTGAGCCTTACCGGCCGGACCCGCCCAATCCCCAGGAGAATCGCGGGCCTTACAAAGTTCCCGCCGGCGATTACTTCATGATGGGCGACAACCGCGAAAATTCGTACGACAGCCGCTATTGGGGCTTCGTTCCGCGCGAAAATATTATCGGTACGCCCCTGATGATTTACATGTCCATCGACGCACCCGAAGACGTCTGGGAGCCCGGGCACGTCGGCGAGCGCTTCGAAACCTATCTCAACGCCATCATCCATCCGGGTGAGGTGCGTTGGAGACGTTTGTTTCACATTTTCTAGATCGACTTCATCGCCCTCAGAAAGCAAACTTTTCTAATGCGCTATTCCGATGCTGGAGTGAATATTTCGGCCGCCGACGCGGTGAAGCGTCGCATTGCCGCCCTGGCGGGAAAAACTTTTCGCCGCGGAGTTCTGGCCCCTGTGGGCGGCTTTGGCGCGCTCTTCCAGCTCGACCGCAAGCGCTGGCGCGATCCGGTTTTGGTAGCTAGCGCCGACGGTGTTGGCACCAAGCTCAAAATTGCGTTCGCCACCGGAGTTCATTCCACGGTTGGCGCGGACATCCTAAACCATTGCGTGAACGATATTCTGACGCAAGGCGCTGAACCATTATTTTTCCTCGATTACCTGGCCATGGGAAGGATGGACGCGCGCGTAGTGGAGCAGGTCATCGAAGGCATGAGCCGGGCTGCCAGGAAAGCCGGATGCGCGTTGATTGGCGGCGAAACGGCGGAGATGCCCGGCTTCTATTCCGAAGGCGAGTACGACCTTGCGGGGTTTATAGTCGGCGCAGTAGAACGTCGAAAACAGCTAGACGTGCGTCGCGTGCGGCCCGGCGATCTATTGCTCGCGCTTCCTTCCAGCGGACTTCACACCAATGGATATTCGCTGGCACGCAAGCTTGTGTTCGGTTCGGCAAAGTTGGATCCAAACACATACGTTGCCGAGGTCGGCAATAAAATCGGCGCCGAGCTTCTAAAACCCCATCGCGCGTATTGGCCTCTTCTGAAAAATATCCTCGAGCGAGGATGGGTTTCATCCATGGCTCACATCACCGGAGGCGGAATTACGGGAAATTTGCCGCGCGCTCTTCCGGCAAATGTTCAGGCGGTCGTCGAGCTCGATCAATGGCCCGTGCTTCCCATATTTCGCTATCTCGCGCGCTTGGGAAAAATCGACCGCGACGAGCTCTTGCAAACTTTCAATCTGGGCGTGGGCATGCTCCTGGTAGTGCCGCCGAAGCATATCTCCCGTGTAGAAACGGAATTAAGGCGCCGCCGCGAAAAATTCTATATGATTGGCCGCATCGAGCGTGCCAATCGCAGTAAACCGAAAGTAACCTACACCGGAACCCTGGCGCTGTAGCGCGCTGTCAGTCTTTTCATCCCCTGAGTTGCGCGCACCTATGCCATAGGGCTGAATTTTCCCAGGTGGAAAGGTTGTTTCGTCTTTTGGTGTGCCAGCGTAACTGTGCTAATTTCGGCCTGCATGAAAAAACGCATTGGAGTTCTACTTTCAGGGCGTGGATCGAATTTCGAAGCGCTGGCGTCGAGTGTCGCTTCCGGGCGTATCCCTAACGCCGAAATCGCCATGGCCCTGAGCAATCGCGAAGACGCACAAGGAATCGAGAAAGCTCGTGCGTTAGGAATCGACTTACGCGTGATTTCTTCGAAGGGGCTAGAGCGCGAGGCTTACGATAAGCTTGTCGTTGCAGCCTTGCAGGAAAAGCGCGTGGACTTGGTTTGCCTGGCGGGTTACATGCGGCTCCTTTCGCCGCAATTTGTGGCCGCTTTCCACAATCGCATCCTCAACATTCATCCGTCGCTGTTGCCTGCGTTTCCGGGGTTGGAAGCCCAGCGCCAGGCGCTGGAACACGGGGTTAAATTTTCCGGGTGCACGGTGCATTTTGTGGATGAAAATCTCGATGCCGGCCCGATCGTGCTGCAAGCATGCGTGCCGGTCGAAGACAGCGACACACCGGAGACCCTCTCTGAGCGCATTCTGCGAGAAGAACACCGGATCTATGCCCAAGCCGTGCGAATCGTTTTGGAAGGAAAATTTCGCATCGAGGGCCGTCGCGTGCTAAATACTCCCCAGAGCCCGCCGGAGAAAAAATAGTGGCTCCACAATTCAAGCCGGTCGAAGAGCAATTCTCCTACCTTCAAAAAGGTGCGGCTGAAATCATCCGCGCCGACGAACTGAAAGCCAAGCTTGAGAAGTCCGCGAAAGAGGCGAAACCTCTGCGCGTGTACCTCGGCGTCGATCCAACGGCGCCGGACATACACTTGGGCCACACCGTTGTTCTTCGAAAACTCAAACAGTTTCAGGATATGGGCCATACCGCAATTTTCCTGATCGGCGATTTTTCGGCCATGATCGGCGACCCCACGGGCCAGTCAGAGACCCGCCCTCCACTCGCTCGCGACCAAGTAGACGCAAACGCAAAAACCTATCTCGAACAGGTGTTTAAGATCCTCGACCGCAAGAAGACGGAAGTTCGCTACAACAGCGAGTGGCTCGGCAAGCTTTCGAGTTCCGAGGTGGTTCAACTCTGCGGAAAGTATCGCCTCGCTCGCATGCTGGAGAGGGAAGATTTTCGCTCGCGCCTGGAAAAAAGCATGCCGATTTCCGTCCACGAGCTGCTCTACCCGCTGTTGACTGCTTACGATGCAGTGGCGCTTCAAGCCGACGTGGAGCTGGGCGCCACCGAGCAGAAATTCAATCTGTTAGTGCACCGGGACATCCAGCGCGAATACGGTCTGCCCGGAGAGGTCGTGCTTACCATGCCTATCTTGGTGGGACTCGATGGCGAGCGCAAGATGTCGAAGAGCCTGGGAAATTATATCGGCATTACTGAACCGCCGGATCAGATGTTCGGAAAGCTGATGTCAATCTCTGACAAGCTGATGTGGTCATATTACGAGCTGCTCACTGATTTCACGCCGCCAGTTATCGTGCGGCTGCAAGAGGAAGTGAACATGGGTGTGCTGCATCCCATGGACGCAAAGATGCAGCTCGCGCGTAGCATCGTGGCCGGCTTTCACAGCGAAGAAGCCGCTAAAGAAGCTGCCGACGAATTTCGCTTGGTCTATCGCGACAAAAAAGCGCCTACAGACTTGCCGGAAATGAAGTTAGCGTGGGGCACGCGCCCGCTGTTTGGCGTTCTCACCGAGACGCAATTGGCAAGTTCCAGAAGCGAAGCCGAGCGGCTGATCAAACAGGGCGCTGTAGAAGTGAACGGTGAGGTCGAAAAAGATGTGAAACGTACCATCGTTTTGAATCCTGGCGATTTGCTGGCCCTGCGAGTTGGTAAGAAACGATTCCTGCGCGTTATAGGGGTTTAAAAATTAGCGATGTTCGACCAGGCGCTGCAATCGGTCGAGCCAGGAGCGATCGCGCGCTGCGACTCCAAAGCGGGTAAAAATTCGATCGACTATTTTGCCGACGCGTCCCGGCATTTCGTACTGATCGCGCATGGTTAGCTTCGTGCCGCTGCCTGTCTGTTGAAGCTCCCAACGCTGTTTCCCCCGCACCCCGTAAGAATCCTGGAATTGCCATTCGAAAACTCGCTCCCATTCGTAAGCCGTGACCACAGTGGTCAATGTGACTTCGCGTTCAGCGAGCTTCCCGGTGATGCGCACCTTTTGGCCCACCGCAAAGTCCGGCGCCCCACCCTGGACTTCCAAGCAGCTATTCATTTCCACGCCATACCATAGCGGCATACGCTGCGGAACGAAGAAAACGAATATCTCTTTGGGCAGAACCGCGAAATTACGAACGAACTCGAAGATTGGCCATAGAGCGAGAGGTTATCTCAGAGTCAGCGGTCTATTGGACCTCAACAAGGACCAGCGAAACGTCATCGGTGGTCGGCCCTTCCCGCCACGCGGACACGCGGTCGAGAATGCCGCGCTTCATTTCCTTGAACGGGAGCGACGAAGTTTCCCGCACAATTTTCTGAACGCCCTCCACGCCGAGCATTTCACCGTCGGAATTGAAGACGTCGGTAATGCCATCGGTGTAGAGCACGATGCGATCGCCTACTTCGAGATCCACATCGAGCGTAGCTTCCGGTCCCACCGCATCAGGAAGCGCACCCAACACCATGCTGCGCGATTCAAGCAGGCGCGGTTCTTCGCCATCGCGAACGATCATGCCCGGCGGGTGGCCCGCTCCGGCAAAAAGCAATCGGCGGCCGCCGCGATCCAGTTGAGCGGCCGCGATGGTAAAAAAGAAAACAGAACTGCCGATGTTGTGCATCACGAAATAATTCAACTGCGAAGCATGGTGTCGAGCGGCGCTCCGTTGCGAAGCTGAGTCATAGTTTCGGCGTAGATTCGGTTGGCCACCAGAGCGGAACCAATGCCGTGGCCGGAAACGTCGCACACCAGCAAATTCAGGCGATCGTTGTCGAGCGCGTTCACGAGACCGAAATCGCCGCCAATCGTTCGCACCGGATGGTAATAGGTTTCCACGTGCACATTTCCCCAGACGATCGACTTGGGCGCAAGGCTTTGTTGCACGCGCGCCGCGAGCGTTAAATCCTCTTCGATTTCTTTTTGGCGTTCCTCGAGCAGCTTATTTGCCGTGCGAAGTTTGTCTTCGGCAGATTTCTGATCGGAAATATCGGTAAAGGTGATGATTGCAAACCGGCGGCCGTCCGGATCTTCAATGGACCGCGCGCTAACGATCACGGGAAGGCGGCTGCCGTCGTGCCGCGGCAAAACAAATTCGAACCGGTTATGGCCGGCGCGCAAACCCCTATCTCTATGCTGCGTGAGCTCGTCGGCTTCTTCCGCAGTGAAAAATTTGTCAAAGTTCGAACCCGAGGAATTCGGAGCGCGGGATGCCTGTCATTTCTTCAAAATTCGCATTGGCGAAAATGATTTGGGGGCAATCGTCCGCAATAATCACGCCTTCATTCAGCGTCTCGAGAATGCCTTCGATTTGGTCCAGCCATTCCGGCTGCTCGATGTCCACAGGATTCCTCCTTTGCAGGTGTATGTTACCTAAACGCGACCAAACCACCAACGCGCACTTCGTTAAACCGAATGAAGCTGCCTTCCTTCATCTGATTCCCTTGAGGGCGGCAACGCTGCAACGTTTTTATGGAGTAAAGTAAAGTGAAGCCTGTCACCAAGAGGAGAACGGTTCGCGGATGCTCGGATGATCCGCCTGCCAGAGAATAATGTCTGCTAACGGAAATCGGGTTCCACCAGGACCACGCGGATTGCCGCTGCTAGGAATGGCGTTGCAGGTGCTGCGCGATCCGCTGGGCACCTTGCAGCGCATCGCGCGCGAGTATGGTGATATCGTCACCATTCCGATCGTATCCGACACCCGCATCCTGCTGAATCATCCGGACTACATCGAGCAAGTAACGGTGATTCAGCAAAGCAAATTTCATAAAAGTAAGCTCACCAAGGATGTGACCGGACGTTTGCTGGGCGAAGGACTACTGATCAGCGAAGGAGATTTCTGGCGGCGCCAGCGCAGGCTGGCTCAGCCTGCCTTCCAGCGCAATCGAATCAACGAATACGCGACGACCATGGTGGAAAGCGCCGAGGCTCACTCGCGGAAATGGCAGGACGGTGAGGAGCGCGACATGGCGCAGGAAATGATGGCGCTCACGCTGGAGATTGCCGTGCGGACGCTTTTCGGCACCACGCTGCCCGGTCGAAGCCCGGCAAGTGGGCCACTCGTCTGGAATTTCTGATGCGCTATTCACTGCGCAGAGCGCGCTCACCGTTCAAATTGCCGGAAAAATGGCCTACACCCTCGAATCGCCGGGCGGAGCGCGAAATCCAATTTCTGGATTCGCTGGTGTACCGGATTATCGACGAACGCAAAAAGCTCGGGAACACGAACGAGCACAACGACCTGCTTTCATTTCTGATGGCGGCCATGGACGAAGACGGAAGCCAAATGACGCCGAAGCAGCTTCGCGATGAAATCATGACCTTGTTTATGGCCGGTCACGAAACTACCGCGCTTACACTTTCGTGGGCATGGTATTTGCTCAGCAAGAACCCTGCCGCCGAAACGCGGCTGCACGAAGAACTTCACTGACGTACTCGCCGGGCGTCCGCCTAGCATCGCGGACTTGGGGCGTCTGCCCTATTTGCGTGGCGGTGGTGAACGAAGTTCTGCGTCTGTATCCGCCTGCCTACATTCTGGCGCGCACTTCGATCGCACCGTGCACCATCGGCGGATACGATTTGCCTGCTGGATCGACCATCGTTCTTTCTCAATGGGTAACGCATCACGACTCGCGTTTTTTCCCCGACCCGGATGCGTTTCTGCCGGAGCGCTGGCTTGATGGCCTCGAGGATCGCTTGCCTGCGGGCGCGTATTTCCCATTTGGCGACGGGCCCCGGCGTTGCATCGGGCAGAATTTTGCGTTGATGGAAGTGGTGCTGGTGATGGCGACGATCGCGCAGAAATTTCAATTCCGTTTGGCAACCGCGCGAAAGATCGTTCCGGACCCGCTCGTAACGCTTCGACCGCGTAACGGAATTCCCATGCGAATCGACGCGCGGCGATAGCGCTGCAGTAGGAACAGCGCGTTCAGATCTGCTGCACTATTTTACAAACTCGCCGGACCCGCCGTTCGCCCAAGGATTGTACGTAAGCGCGAACTGAATGCGGTCGGGAATGGGTGGATGAGAATAAAACAGAAATACGTCGACCGGATTTGGCTCGGGATCGGAAAGGTCCACTTCACCCAGAACCTGAAACGACTGCGCCGCCGTTTGCGCTGAATCCGGCGTCAAGCCGTGAGTAACTTCCAGGCCGTACTGGTCCGCTTGATGTTCGATGTGACGGCTGAAGGCGCTATTGATTGGATTTGCGACGAAGGCAAAAATCGATAACAGAAGCAAAAGCACGGGCAGTGAAGCCCAATCATCCAAGCGCGCGGATTCCCCAGCGACCGCCCCAGCGCGCGAGCACCCATCCAACGGTGCGATACCCGAGATAGAACAGAACAAAAAGTATCAGTGCGGCGAACGCCAGGCCTTTCCAGATGTGTTCCAGGACGTAGTGACCCATCTCATGCCCGGCCACGAAAACGATTTGCGGCGTAGTCATCTTGGCGATGGTGTTATCCCAGACTACGATTCGTTTGGAGGCGCCGAGTCCGGTGACGTACGCGTTGAGCTCGGTGGTTTTTTCGCCGGCTCCCATCCAGAACATACGCTCCGGCGGAATCGTTTGTCCGGCGCGCTGAACCATTTGTTCCAGGCTCGCGGTAAGAGCGGGATCTTTTTGCGAAAGCGGCTCGAATTTGTGGAATATCGGATCCACCACAAGCGGCTGAAGGAAAACCAGCAGAACGACAATTGGCAGAGAGACCAGCCAGAAATAAAACCACCAGCGGCGTGGACTGCTTCGAATTACGGCGTACAGAATTGCAATCAGCACGATGCCCAGGATGATTCCAAGGAACTGGCCCTTGGCCCAATCCCATATCCACGAACTCCAATCCTGAACGGAAATTCCAAATCTCCTCGAGACCTGATGCTCGTAAATGTCGATTGGCAAGCTTAAGACGTCGAGCGTTATAAAAAGTAGCGGGCCAAATATCAGAGCTTGCACGAAACGCTTCGGGAGAATCGTTCCGCCCAGTCGCGATACTTGGGCGCCAGCCTGAGTTGCAGGACCAACCATAAAACGAAAAGCCCGTAAACGAAACCGATCAGAGCCATACGGAAATGAATTTGGCTGAGCTCGCGCGCTTTCTTATAGGTTTCAGGAGGAAGCGTGTACGCAGTTACTTTTCGGTCGTCCGGCTGCGGTTTGGCGGACGGGACGGAAGGCTCGCGTTATATCCGACGGCTGCTGCGTTTGTGCTTGAACGCAGCGCGCGCGCAGATTTGCACCGGAGAAAAGCGAAACAGTCAAGATCGCGACAAGGACCACAATCGTTTTCAGAAGATCGCTCACCAAGGCTCCTCTATTCAAAATTAATGACAGGGAGGCCAGCAAGTATGGCGGCAAGGACAGTCGCGCAAGGAAGACGAAGCGCTTAGCATCGATCTTCGGAGCAATTGAAACTATTTTCATGCCTGTGACGTTAGTCCTGATAGATTCTCACTCGCACGCGGTTGCGCAGCGCCGAAGGAGACACCGGTTGCATGAAGCTCGTAATCGATGGAGTGGGCAAACAATATTCGGGAAAGCTGTGGGGCTTGCGCGGTCTGCGGCTCGAGCTAGGTCCGGGAGTGGTGGGATTGCTGGGCCCTAACGGCGCCGGAAAATCCACGCTGATGCGCATTCTCGCCACGGTCACGCGCGCCAGTGAAGGGCGCGTGCTTTGGAACGACAGCGACATTGCGCAATCTCCAGACGCCTTGCGCGCCGTGCTGGGATACTTGCCGCAGGATTTTGGCGTTTACCCGCATCTGACAGCGCTCGAATTTCTGGAGTACATGGCGGCGGTGAAGGGACTGGACGCCAATTCGGCACGGCAGCGAATTGATGAACTGCTGGCGGTAGTGAATCTGGCGGAAGCGCGCGACGGGCGCTCGGCGGATTTTCAGGCGGAATGAAACAGCGTGTGGGAATCGCTCAGGCGCTTCTGAATGATCCGCAAATGCTGATCGTGGACGAGCCCACGGCCGGCCTCGATCCCGAAGAACGCGCACGCTTTCGAAATTTGCTCTCTGAATTGTCCGGTGAACGCATCGTAATTTTCTCCACTCACATCGTTTCGGACATTGAAGCCATCGCGACGGACATTGCCATACTCGGCGGCGGACGACTGCTGGCACATGCCGCGCCGGAAGATTTGCTACGCGCTGTAGAAGGCAAAGTATGGGAGTGGGTGATTCCGAGCGCGGAGATACCCGCGGCGAAGCAAAAATTTCTGATTTCTTCGAGCGTGCGACGGACCGATGGGGTGCACATTCGAATTGTC
The DNA here is from genome assembly GCA_963731535.1 of uncultured Acidobacteriota bacterium. Taxonomy (GTDB): domain Bacteria; phylum Acidobacteriota; class Terriglobia; order Acidiferrales; family UBA7541; genus Palsa-295. The sequence continues at coordinate 55,840 of CAVSWI010000015.1, forward strand.
GCCACGGAGCGGCCCGGTTCTGGCGCTGTGCTTGCCGCCCCCACGCTGGAGGATGCTTATCTGCACTGCATTTCCAGCCAGCGAGCGAGTGCGGCCGCATGAGCAACGCTGCAAACAGCGCGAGAATTTTTTATCACCTGGCGCGCGCGGATTTTTTGGAGCGCGTCCGCCGCTACAGTTTCCTTCTCACTATGGGGATTTCCATCTACCTGGGATATGCGGCGGCCACCGGCCAGTTGGCTATGCGTGTCAACGATTCGCGCGGTGTTTTCAATTCCGCGTGGATTGGCGGGCTGATGGCGCTCGTCGCCACCACGTTTCTTTCACTCGCGGGATTTTACGTTGTGAAGAACACGATTGAGCGCGACCGTTTAACGCGAGTGGGCGAGATTCTCGCATCCACACCGATGTCGAAAACGCTTTATGTGATGGGCAAGGCGATCAGCAATTTCGTGGTGTTGGCGTGCATGGTGCGGAATTCTGGCGATTTCTGGAATCATCATGCAATTCTGGCGCGCGGAAGATCCGCACGTGGACCTGTGGAAGTTGCTGGCGCCATTTCTGCTGATCGCGTTGCCGGCCATGGCTGTGGTCGCCGGCGTAGCCGTGTTGTTCGAAACCATTCCGGGGCTGCGGGGCGGGTTCGGCAACGTGCTGTATTTCTTTGTGTGGTCCGTGGCGCTGGCCCTACCGGTCTCTGCCGCGGAGAAGAGCGGAGCGCTATTTGTTCGATTGGTCAGGATTATCCGTAATCTGGGGTAGCATGCGCTCCGCAGCGAACGCTGCCGCAGCACTCATTCCAGTTTCTCTTTGTCTATCGAATCCGCCTCTCAAACACACTCTGCCGTACGTTCCTTATGGAACGGAATTCCGTGGACTGCTGGTCTGGTCTTAGCCAGGCTTTCCTGGTTCCTGCGTCGCGATAGCGCTCACTTTTTTAGCAGCGCTATTATTCGATCGATTCGATCCGGCGAAGGGCCGCTTGCGGCGCAGTCTCCAGCTCCCGCCCTAATTCATCCTGACCCCGCAGAAACGGGACCGCGGCTTAAGCCGGCATACGCAACCTTTCTCTTACGCCCGTTACCTACAAGAGAGAGCCATTTCAGATTTGGGGCTATGCTTCTGGCAGAATTGCGGCTGATGTTGAAAGGGCAAAAATGGTGGTGGTACGCAGTGGCCGTGGGTTTGATTGTCGGCTGCGCCTCGGCACCGGACGCGTCGGCGCGCGGAATGCTGCTTGGCCTGCGCGTGGTTCTGGCCGATCTTGATTTGGTCTAAGATGGGCGTACGCGAAATTCGCGATCAAACCAGCCAGCTCATCTTTTCTGCTCCACATCCGCTTGCGCGGCAGCTCCCCGCAGTGTGGCTCGCGGGCGTGTTTCTCGCGCTAATCACCGGTAGTGGTTTCGGCGGCCGGCTCGTGCTTGGCGGGAGATTGGCGTGGGCTTCTTGCATGGCTAGTTGGCGCGCTGTTTATTCCGACTTTGGCTCTGACCCTGGGAGTGTGGAGCGGCTCAAGCAAGCTCTTCGAGATCATCTACACATTGCTGTGGTACATCGGGCCTATGCATTCGACGCTGCAACTCGATTTTATGGGCTCTGCGCCGGGGACGTCATCCACCCTCATACCTGCCTTTTATTTTGTATTAGGGATGGCGATGACAGCAGTGGCTTTTCTTGGCCGCAAACGCCAATTGCAAACTTGAGGTGGGGGCAACCTGGGAGCGGCTGCTGGCAAAAAGGACAGGTTGCTTCTTTGGGTGCGCCGGCCAACGCAAACGAGCAGCAAAAGCCCAGAGCGATTAGGATAAATTCATACCAATTCGCTCCTGGGGAGACGGACTATGAAAATCGCGCGCTGGTCAATCGGGTTACTTCTAATTCTGCCTTTCGGACTTTCTGCAGGCCAACAGGGGGACCAGCCATCCACGCAGCAACCGTCAAGCAGCTCTTTGGTGGATGCAGCTCGGCGCACACGCGAACAGAAGAAAGAGCAGCCCAAGGCAGTTCGCGTATGGACTGACGACAACGTCCCAAAGACCGATGGAGTCAGTGTGGTCGGACAAACACCAGCGCCCGAAGGTACAAGCGCCCCCGCAGACGGAAACAATCCCGGTGCCGCCCCAGCTCCAGTTCCCGAAAATCTCACAGACGTCGCTGCAGAGCTAAACGCGGCTAAAGAGCACCTGAAAAGCCTTCAGACTGACCTCGACATTCTTCAACGGAAGTCCGCCCTCGACGAACAGATGTACCTGAGCAAGCCGGAATACGAAAATGACAAAGAGGCAGCCGCAGCACTGAAGAGCGAACAAGACAAAGTCGCGGCGTTACAAGCGGAAATAGTTGAGGAGCAGAAGAAAGTGGATGAGCTTCAGGCGAAATTCGCGGCCTCCGCTCCGGCCCCGGCTTCCAATTGATACCAAATAAATATTCGAGGAGTAGAACTGCAGTTCCAGGCTTCCAATATCTTCAATAGTTGACGGCGTGATCCGCTCTAGAATTTCCTGATCCTCTCCACGAAAGACAGCCACAACTAATTGCATACATTTATTCTTGACACACCAGAGTGATCGGCGCACAATCCGGCCAAGTTTTGCGGGAGCGCTGATTTTTTTTTCGGGCCCAGTTATGAACGAGAGCGGCTGCCCGAACTTAGCGCGTTGAGAGGAAATGTTGCAACTTCCAGGCTGGACTGTTCAATGTTTGAATCCGGAATGCGCCGCGCGCGGACGCTGGCTTCGCGTGCAAGATGTGCCGCAGAATTGTTGCACCAGTTGCGGAGCGCCACTGCACAAAGTCTCGCCCCCGTTGCCACCGCGTTTCAGGGCGCGCTCGCGTCCGATGATGAAATACCGCCCCCTGGGCCGCCGCTGATATATCTTCAACGAACAGCCAAAGAGAACTGCTTTAATTCAGATCTTGTTCCGCGGGTCCAAGCCTCGCCTTTAGAAATAAAACTTCAAAGCTAACTGAATGAGACGTGGTCCGCGGTCTGATAGAACCTGTCCGAACGTGGAACTAAGGCCCGAGTTATCCACCCTGAAAAATTGCGTGTGGTTAAAGGCATTGAAGAATTCCGCGCGAAATTCCAGCGATTTGGATTCTTTGATTGGAGTTTTCTTAACCAGTGAAATATCAAAGTTGTTGATGCCCGGTCCGCGGATGGCATTGCGGGGAAGGTCGCCGTAGGTGAACAGTGGGATCCCCGGTTGATCCGCTGCGAGCGCACAAGTCGGATCTGTGAACGGACAAGGGTTACAAACCATGTTGGTTGGATTGAGCCAAAAATTACCGGTGGAAGTATTGTCGCCGTTACATTGGCTGGGGAACGAATTGGCCGTGTTCTTGGGATTCGTATGCTGTATCGGACCGATTGCATTCACGCGCGTTAGATCCGGAGCTTGATCCTGTTCGCTCGCGTTGCTATTGGAATAGAACGTGATTGGGTTTCCTTTCTGGAAGGAAGCAATCATGTTCGCTTGCCACCCTTGGGCCACCTTCTTCAGAATTCCGTCGCTGTGAACGGCTTGCGCAAACGGTAATTCGTAAAGTCCACTGATTACCAGCCGCTGTGGCACGTCGAAATCCGCGAGTGCTCGATCGAAGCGAGGATCGAGAGGATCGGTGTACTCGGAGGAACGGGACCGAAAACCGGAGGTCAAATCGATCGTTTTCGCAACGGTGTAAGCGGCTCGGAGCATCAGCCCGTGGCTGAAACGCTTGTCCACCGTCAACTGAAACTGATCGCTATCGGAAAGTCCGTTGCTGAAATTTGTCAACAATTGTTGCGGGCCCGTTGGAGTACCGGTGGGATCGTAGGGATCGGATGGAAACAAACCGCCTTGGCAGGCGGAAAGTAACCGAGCACATTCCGGATTTACCGGCGAAGAAATCAGACCAGCTTCGTACGCAGGCAAGTAGGTGTTTAGCTGATTCTGCAAAATCGAAGGTTGCGGAAAATTCAGTTCTCCAGAACTAATCAGCTTCCGGCCAAGACTGCCCACATAAACGGCTTCCACCATAATGTTCTTGGTGGCCTGCCACTGAAAGCCATAGTTGAAATTCTCGGAATAAGGCGTGCGGAAGTGGGGATAGGTGAGATATGCGAACGGAATCGGACTTGGCTGTCGAAAGCCGGGAACGAACGGATTGTATGGATTTGTGTTCGGCGCCCAGGGATCCGCAATCGCGCCGCAAGGAATGGGGCCGGGGCAATCCGAAGGCGAGCCCACTCCATAGGAAGGAAAAATATTCGCGATGTATCCAAAGGGCGGTTGACCGCCGAATTGCAGGTTCAGCGCGCCATCTTCGATGTCGTAGAAGATGCCGAATCCGCCACGCATGACCAGCTTTGCATTGCCCAACATATCCCAGGCAAATCCGAACCTCGGAGCAAAGTTGTTGTAGTCCGGGTAAACCAAAGCATCATTCGGTGTGCCGGGATCTCCCGGATAAAGAATATTGGGAGGCGCGTCAGGAAAAACAGTGGATTGCTTGCCTGGGAACCACCCCAGAATATTATCGTGAATGTCGTGCTGCGGGACGTAATACTCGTAGCGCAAACCGTAGTTCAAAGTGAGACGCGGCAAAATCTTCCAGGTGTCCTGGATATACCCCGCGGCCGAGCCGGTCCGAATTCCGTAAGTAGCCGGAGAAGACTGATAATACTCATCGGAGAATCCGGCCACGAAATCCGCGTATTCGTCTCCGGTAAAATCTCCAAAAGTAAAATCTTCGCTGCCATTGTTGTAATAGTCGTAATAGAAATTATTTCGAACGCGAGTGAAATCGACTCCAAATTTTATCTCGTGTTTGCCGCGCGTCCAAGTGAAGTTGTCCGACCACTCGAATGTAGCACGGTGCAACGTAGTAGGTCCTTGTGTGGAAGGTCCTAATACAAACGACGGACCAAAAATTGTAGGCGGCGCCGGAGCCTTAGGATCGGCCGGTGTAACGTTCGTGAACCCCAACGCGCTGGGCGGCGTGTGATCGAGTGGAACCCCCTGACTCGAGGCGAACCGGCTCGCAGCGAAACGGAATTCGTTTATTTTGCTAGCCGAAAAAGTGTGTGTCCAGGTAAACGTGCCTATCTGGTTGCGCTGGCTCTCCAATCCTGCTGACCCGACCGGAACGTCGCCGCCCGATCCTATAGGTTGAAGGCCCGTAAGTGAGGAAATCGTGCCACCCTCTTCCGGGAAAAGAGCGCGTGTGTCATCGATCAAATATGCAAAATTAATCGTATCTTTTGACGTGACGTTATAGTCCCAGTGCGTGATTCCTTGATCGTCATTGATTCCAGCCAACGGAGACGCCGTAAAGGTGTTGGTCGATCCATTGTTGGGCATTGGCATGTACTTGGCGATGTAATTGGCGATGATGGGGTTCACGGTAACTTGGTTATTGGGATACGGAGAGCCCGTAATGGGATTGATAAGCGGAAAAGGGTCTGCGCTGAAATCTCCCGTGCGTTCTGGAACAGTTAGCACCCCCACTGGGCTCGGCGTCATTCCTTCACCTCGCCGAGTCCCTTGATAGGCCACGAAGAAAAATGATTTGTCCTTTTTAACCGGCCCTCCCAGGGTGCCACCAAATACGTTTCGTCTGTAGGCAGACTTGATTCCATCGGCCAGGTAATCCGTAGCGTTCAAAACATCATTGCGCATGAATTCGAAAACGTCGCCGTGAAAATCATTGGTTCCGGATTTTGTAATCTGGTTGACGATGCCGCCCGAGGTGCGCCCATATTCTGCGTCGTAGTTATTCGTCATAATCTTGAATTCTTCCACGGCGTCGGGGTTCGGGCTTACCACGATGTTGTTGCCAAGAAAATCGGTGTTATTCGCTCCATCCAGCAGAAACGTAAGCGATTCCGAGCGTTGTCCGCTGACCGAAAACGGGTTGCCGGAGGAATCATCCTGGTCCGGGGGAAAAACGCCGGCCTGAAGCAAGCCAAGCTGCAATGTGTCGCGGTCGAGCAGAGGCAAGTCTCGGATAGCGCGTTCGTTTTCCACCTTGCCGAGGACCGCGCTGGTGGTATCGACTTGCGCGACGTTCGCGGTCACTTCCACGGTCTGAGCTGCTTGTCCCACTTTCAGGGAAACGTCGGCGCGTCCGTTCTGGTTTAGTTCCAGAACGATTCCGTCTTGAATGAACGTGGTGAAACCACCCTTCTCTACAGTTGAGCTTGTATTTGCCCACTTGTACCAGGTCGAATAAATAGGAGCCGTCGCTGCCGGTAGTCGTTGAGCGCGCGATTCCCGTACCGGTATTCGTGAGGGTGACTTTCGCTCCGACAACCACACCACCGGATTGGTCGCTTACCGTACCGCGTAGCGAAGCGTTAGTCTGGCCCGAGGCTATCCTGCTAAGAATTGAAGCGCTGGCCAGCGCGATGACGAGAATAAAAATAGCTCGAAGTAATCTCACATCCACCCCCATTTAGTGAGAACTCGCGCTGAGGACATGCAGGCCGTGGAGTGGCTGGAACCACGTCGGAGGAACAAAAACATAGGCTGAACGTTATTCAGATCGCAGCCGGTTGCCTCTAGCCTACAAACCCCTTGATGCCCGCACTCTATAGAAGCGTGCGCGCTGGAGTCAAGGAACATTCCATATTTATGGCTCGCGAAGTGGTTGGCTTGAATGACTTGAAGTCAGCACAAAAGGGGAGCGGCCGGTGGGGGTGCCGGCCGCTCGTGGGCATGGGGTGATGGAGGTGTAGACATTCGAAGCGCTTTGTGCGGCCTCGAACTCATCACCATTCTGGCCCTAGCGGCCGCGAGCGTCGATAGTGCGAAGGGTTCAATTAGTCCCAGTACCTTCGTACCTTAAATGCGCTTCGTGTGCTGTTCGCTTCGTCGCCTGCATTGCCCTGCGTAGTGCGCGGTGATACGCTCTAGCAAAGCAACTGGTTGTGAACTTCCCCTATGGGCGCTACTGGCACAAGAATTGATGGCGCAGCAGCCGTTACCTCTCAGACGCTCTATGTATTGCGTCAGCTCCTGGCGGAGTTAGGCGGGCAACGTGGTTTGGCCGAGCTAACCTCGCGCGGCACTGCGGCACACCTGGAACGCGAACTTGGTCTCGGAAGCCTCGAGCGAGTAGAGCTTATGCTGCGCCTGGGTGACGCTTGCGGCGTACGTCTGCCTGACCGCGTGGTTGCTGAGGCTGATACAGTACAAGACCTGGTTGATGCCGTGCAGCGCGAGGAGTCCGTTGCGGGATCTGCGGCGGGCAGTGCGATTCCAACGACCGCTGCGGGCGCGGCCATAGCCGCAACGCCGGTACGTTCAGTCGCCATCCACGCTGATATCGGAGAGCAAATACGCAACGCCGAAACTTTAACTGAAATTTTCCGCTTGAGGGGGCGCGGCGAACCGGCGCGAGCGCATATTTATCTGTACGAGGAGAACGATGAGCCGCGAACAATCACATTCGGCGAGCTTTTTGAAAGCGCCTCAAGGGTAGCCGCCGAATTGATACGGCACGGTCTGGGGCCCGGCCAGACCGTTTCGATCATGCTTCCCACCTGCGCGGAGTTCTTTTGGACCTTTGCGGGCATCCTGCTTGCGGGCGGAATTCCGGTGCCAATTTATCCACCTTTCCGCGCTGACCGCATCGCTGAATACGCCACGCGACAATCCGCTATCCTGCGCAATGCGGAAGCGCAATTTCTGATTACCTGGCGGCAAGCCGAAGGGTTAGCTCGGCTGCTCAAGCCGGGAGTACCAACCCTACGAGAAGTGCTCGACGCCGGAGAGCTCGCCAGGCCGGCAATTAAACCGGCTGCGAAACCCAATTCTTCGCCAGCACACTGGCGGCCGGTCGAGAATCTTACGTACCACGCGCGCGCCGACCAAATTGCTTTTCTGCAATACACCTCTGGATCCACGGGCGATCCCAAGGGCGTCGTCCTTACGCATGCCAATCTGCTTGCGAATATTAAATCAATCATTTCCGGCATTGACATAAAACCAGACGACGTGGCGGTGAGCTGGCTCCCCCTGTATCACGATATGGGACTGATCGGTGCGTGGTTCGTTCCTCTGTTCACCGGGATCCCTTTGGTCGTAATGTCACCGCTCGCTTTTTTGAGCCGACCGGAACGTTGGCTGCGGGCCATTCACAAGCATCGCGGGACGATCAGCCCCGCTCCCAATTTTGCCTACGAGCTTTGCGTGCGAAAGATTCCGGATAAGGACTTGCATGGTCTGGACCTGAGTTGTTGGCGTGCTGCAACCAACGGCGCCGAGCCGGTCCGCGCCGAGACGCTCGAAAGATTCGCGACTCATTTTGCGCCTTACGGCTTTCACCGCGAAGCGCTTCTCCCGGTTTACGGACTTGCCGAGGCGACTCTCGCCGTTTCCGTGCCAAAACTTGGCGCCGGTTACAAAGTGGACCGCATCGAACGCGCCGCCTTTGAATCGGGCGGCCAGGCTCAGCCCGCCAAGCCGGGCGATCCCACTGCGCTTGAGTTTGTGAATGCTGGAAAGCCGGTGCCCGGAGTGCAAGTGCGCATTGTGGATGCCGACGGTCAAAATCTCGGCGAACGGAAAGAGGGCTGTCTCTGGTTTCGCGGTGATTCGGCGACCAGCGGTTACTTCCACAATCCCACCGCGACCAAAGAATTAATGCGCGATGGCGACTGGCTCGATTCCGGCGATCTGGCCTACTGGGCCGACGGCGAAATTTACATTACCGGCCGCGCGAAAGACATCATCATCAAGGCTGGACGCAATTTATATCCGCACGAAGTGGAAGAAATCGCCGGACGCGTTCAAGGTGTGCGAACGGGCTGCGTCGTGGCGTTCGGCGCAAACGATGAGCGCACCGGGAGCGAAAGGCTTGTTGTAACGGCGGAAGTTCGCGACATGACAAGCGCCAAGCGCATCGAAGACGAGATTGCACATGCGGTCACCGACGCGCTCGGGATACCTCCGGACCTGGTCGTGCTGCTGCCGCCTCAATCTATTCCGAAGACTTCCAGCGGCAAATTGCGACGTCGAGAGACGCAGCGGCTTTTCACCGAAGGAGAACTAGGCAGGCGCCAGCAACCCACTTGGTTGCAGGTCGCCGGCCTCGCGGCGCGCGGTTCCGGGCCGCGCGTATGGAACTGGACAAAGCGAGCAGCAACGGCCACGTTCGAATTTCTTTACGGCCTATACGCGATGTCGATTTTTACGATTCTCTTGTTTCCCTTATGGGCGCTTGTGGCGATCACTCGAAATCAAAAGCGCGCTGCTTGGCTCATACACAAAGGCGCCCGACTGATGCTCAGAATGGCGTTCGTTCCGGTGCGAGTGGACGGCCAGGAAATTCTGAATCAGCGCAAAACATCGGGTCCTTGGATTTTTGCTCCCAACCACGCGAGCTATCTCGATATTCTAATTAACCTCGCGTTTCTTCCACCAGATGTTCGCTTCGTAGCTAAGGGTGAAGTCCGCGACATGCCGTTTTTCAGCACCATGGCTCTTCGCAGCGGCCAATTTTCTTTCAATCGCAGCGATCCACAGGCGCGCATCCGCCAAGCGGAACAAGTGAACGCCGCGCTCCAGAGCGGAGAGTCAGTGGCGATTTATCCGGAGGGAACCTTCACTGCGGTAACAGGTATTCGTCCGTTCCAATTAGGCGCTTTCAAATCGGCCGTCGATACGCAGCGTCCTATCTGCCCTGTATCGGTACATGGCGCGCGACGAATTCTGCGTGACAAAACAAAGTTGCCGCGGCCTGGACGCGTTACCGTTACCTTCGGCCCCCTTGTAATTCCGGATCGGGCTGCCGGGAACGACTGGCAGGAAATTGTTCGCCTGCGAGATACCGCTCGTGAATTGATCGCGAAAAATTCTGGCGAACCACTCCTGTAGCAGGAAGTCTCTACAGTAAATACCTGATACAGCAGCAATAAGAATTCCTGAGTGGAGGGTAACCTCTTCCAATTAGGAGGCATCTTACTGCTTGCAGCCCATCGCTGCGGCTCGTCAATGTAACCGGGCCAGCAGTTGAAGTCGGGACGGTACGGCGCGGATCGTGGCGAGACTTACTGCCCACGATAATCCTAAGTTTAATAACCCTGAGGAGGGATTCGTATGTTCAGAAAGCTCTCATTGTTATGCGGATTGATTTTTCTAATTTCTCTCACTGCGCACGCGCAGGATTCAGACAAAGTGGAACTCTACGGCGGCTATTCATACATGCGCTTCGATAGTTCCCCCATCACGAACATGAATGGATGGTTGTTGTCCGGCGAATATAAACCAACCAGTTGGCTAGGCGGAGTTGCAGAGTTTGGCGGCGAGTATGGCGCCGGTGCGTCGGTTCATACATTTCTGTTCGGACCGCAGATATCGTTGAACTCTCGAGTTTCGCCTTTCGCGCACGTTCTAATCGGCGCAGCGCATTTCAGCGCCAATAGCGGAACCCTGACGGATACCTCCTTCTCTCTTGCCGCGGGCGGCGGCATCGATGCCAGGATTTTCCACGGAGTTCACTGGAGAATTTTCCAAGTCGACTATGTACCGACGTTTTTCTTCAGCGGCCGGCAGGATAACGGTCGCGTTTCCACCGGTATCGTCATCAAGTTTTAATATCTAAAGTATTTTCAACCTGTGGGGCGCCTTGGACAATCAAGGCGCCTTTGCAGCTTGGCGGTCTCACTCCAGAACGAAATTCACGGTGATCTCCGTCTCAACTTCCACGATTTCGTGATTCAGCTCCGTGGGCCGATAGCGCCATTCGCGCACGGCAGCCAAAGCCGCTTGTGCTAGAAGCGGGTGGCCGCTGAGAACTTGCACATCCCGCACGTGCCCGTCTTTTCCGATGATTGCCTGCAGGCGAACCGTCCCCGCTATGTGCATCAATCGCGCCGCCGGAGGATATTGAGGTTGAACTTTGTTGAGTAGGGCCGCTTCCAACACACCTTCGCTCATTTGTCGCGGGCGCGGCTTTTCAGCTTTTGGTTTGGGCGGCTCCGCAATCGGCCGGCCGCCGATATCTGTTCCACCAGTGATGGCTTCGCCGCCAGGGCCCGAACCCAGCGAGCCACCGGGCCCAAAACCAGAACCAATTAAAGGGGCGTCTTCGGATGAAACCGCCGGCTGGTGGTTCTGAATATGCGCAGTGTGAAGCGACATTAGATCGAACGGATTAGGGAAAGTGTCAGTTGACCTATGGTGTGGAGCGGACTGCGGTCCTGCCGCCGCCGGGCTTGAGTCGCCATGATAGGGCGGGGCTGGGGTGATCAAAAATTGCTGCGGCGGCAGTCCCGGCGTAACCAGAGGTAGTAAGAACATCACGGCCACCAGCGCAGCTTCCAAAATAATCGAGACCAACAAAGCCTCTCGGCGAATCCATCTCGACCTAACAAGCGATTGCTTGTCGCCGTCTACCAGGCATTGCGAGAAATCTTCGCGCTCTCTCATGGCCCACTCCTGCCTAAAGTTCCTACCGTCAAACCCTCGGGAGTTTCGCGCGAGTCTCTTGTAAAGATAGACACCACCAAAGGGCTTTGGTTCCAACCGAGTCTCGAGTCGGCTTTCAAAGGCCCTAAAAACAATAGTTTTAGGCACTTACAAAAATTGGTACGGGCTTGAATCGGTTTTGTAGCGCCGTGCGTCTAAGTATCGTAACGCTTTTATAGGGGAGGGCCATTATGGAGAAAGAACAGAAAGAAACCATTGGCGTTCGATATACCGGTTGGGCTGCGTTGAATCGCGATCCTCTGGAAGACCGCGTGGAGTTTACTTGTCCGCAGTGCGGCACGCAGGGCACCAAAGCAGCGAGGCGTCCTCGCGCAGCGTACCATTTCACCGACGGCTTCATTCAGGATCTACAGGGAGAAGCGACCACCTGCCGGAGTTGCAAGCATTCCTTGCGCGTAGTGCCGGTTGTAATGCTTCACGATCAGGACGAGAAGCGGCGCTTCCAAGCGGTCTTCGCAACCGAACCGTACTCGAATAACTAATCGTCTATCGAATTTGCCAAGTTCTTGCGCACGGAAGATGGGGAGGAAGTCCCTGGGGGCTTTTTCCCCATTTTTCTTTCTATCGCAATTTGTTCGAAGAACGCCCTCACATGCTACATCCGGCGCGTGGGTTCGGTGTATGAATCCGATTCCAATTGAAGATGATGGGCTTCCAAATCCTTACGGATGTGATCGAATGCTTCGTCCACGTTATCGGCAAACTGCAGCAGCCTGAATTCACGCTCGTTTATCGTGCCGGTGCGAACCATGTGCCGCCAGTTGATGACTTTGTCCCAATATTTCCTTCCGTAGATCAGAATCAGATGATGCGACGAGAGTTTATTGGTTTGTAAAAGTGTGAGCATTTCCCCCAGCTCATCCATGGTTCCAAATCCACCTGGAAAAATTATCAGCGCCTTGGCCATTTGCGCGAACCACAGTTTGCGCATAAAAAAATAGTGAAACAGGAAATTCAGTTCTGGAGTGATATACCGATTCGACTCCTGTTCGTGCGGAAGCTGTATGCTAAGCCCAATCGAAGGACCACCGGCTTCGTATGCGCCGCGATTAGCCGCTTCCATGATTCCCGGCCCTCCACCGGAGCAAATAACAAACCGTCGCGGCTTGTCGCCTAGGGTCATGGACCACAGCGTCAGTCGTCGAGAAAGCTCGCGCGCCTCTTCGTAATACCGTGACATGGAAAGCAAAGATCGTGCAGCGCTGACTTTCTGGCGCCATTCAGGGGTGCCTCGTCCATGAGCGTTGCGTTGCACTGCTTGCAGGTGCACGAGAGCGCGATCGCGGGCCTGGATGCGCGCCGAACCGAACATGACAATCGTATCGCTTATGTTTGCGCGGCGCAGCCGATCCAACGGGTCGAGGTATTCGGCCAGAATGCGAAGCGGCCGGGCCGCCAAGCTTTCCATGAATTTCGGATCTTCGTAGGCCAGCTTTGGCTGGGGCCCGGGACTACGGCGGCGCATGTTCTCTCCCTCACAACACGAATATTCATTTTAGGAGAACCTCGGCGAAAAGCCAGTCACCGTGCGCAAGCGCTATTACACTGCAAGCAACGCCACCCGCTTCCCGCGAATCAGATAGACTGAAATCAATGCGACGTGGTCAAAATATGGCTACGCGAATGCTCCGGCAACTCCGCTGGTTGGTAGTTATTTGTCTGGCGCTAGCGTGGCTGGCGGCGTCCAGTCCAGCGTGGTGCCAAGCCCCGCCGGGTCCACTCCAGCAGAAGCCGGGAGTAACCCCGGAAAAGATACCCACCGCCGAACAGCAGAAAAATGCGATCCGCGTTCGCGTAAATGAAGTGATTGCGCCGGTGACGGTGACCAATCACTCCGGCGAAATGCTGCTCGATCTTTCCAAGGAAAATTTCCGCGTTTTTGACAATGGCGTTCCACAAAAGATCGACCACTTCGATCTGGGCGGCGATCCGCTTTCCATTGTCCTGGCCATTGAAACCAGCTCGCATATCGAACCCATGCTTCCGGCCATTCGCCAAACAGGAATCATTTTCAGCCAAACGGTAATGGGACAAACAGCCGAAGCCGCCGTAATCAGCTTCGACAGCGATATCGAGCTCCTCAATAAATTCACCACCGATACCGACGGTGTGCAAAACACGATCAATCACTTGCGCATCGGCGTCGATCAATCCCGGCTTTACGACGCAATGTCACGCAGTATCTCCCTGCTCGAGGAGCGGCCCGCCGTTCGAAGAAGAATTCTGGTGGTGATTTCCGAGGCGCAGGATTCCGGCAGCGAAAGCAAACTTGGCGAAGTGTTGCGCCAGGCGCAGCTCGCTAACGTGACGATTTACACGATCGGTCTGAGTACGAGCATGGCTGATTTGCGCGCCAAGCCGAATCCATATCAAGGCCCGCAGTTGGGGGCGCCCGGAACTTTTCCGGTTCCCGTGCCGCCGGGCATGGCGCAAACGCCGGACAATGAAGCCGCAGCTCAAGGGCAAGGAAACATAGATCTGCTGGCACTCGCCGTCTGGTTGGTGAAAACCGGGAAGAACGCCATCGGCCCAAACTCACTTGAGATTGCCAGCAAAGCTACGGGCGGGTTACACGTCAATACGATGAAAGACCGGTCGATCCAAAAAGCCATGGACGAAATCGGCGGCGAACTCCACGCGCAATATACACTGGGTTACCGTCCCCCGGGTGATGAGCCTACCGGCTACCACGAAATTAAAGTTACGGTTGACCGCCCCGGTGTCGATGTTCGCACCCGTCCTGGCTACTACATCGCCCCGCCGTCGTAAGAGCGAATTGCTTCGCCTACTTTTTCTCGGGTTCCGGCGCAGTGCCTTCTTCCTCTTCCAGAATCGAAGCGGCAGCAGCGATGCGGTCGCCTTCTTCCAAGCGCAGCAAGCGTACGCCCTGGGTCGAACGTCCCGCTTCGCGAATCTCGCCGGAATGAACGCGAATCACTTTTCCTTGTCCCGTGATGATCATTACGTCGGAATCTTCGCGCACTTGCAACGCCGCTACTACCGGGCCGTTACGATCCGTGGATTTTAAGTTGATCACACCTTTGCCGCCGCGCGATGTAACTCGGTACTCGGCGAGCGGAGTGCGCTTGCCGTAACCTTTTTCGGAAACGGTGAGCATCAACGAGGTAAGCGATTCGCGAATCTGGTCGCTTTCCAGCTCGTCCAGATTCTGCGTGGTCTTCTTGTATTCCTTTTGAATGATGACGAAATCCGGCTGCGCCGCATCCATGCTGACCACGAAATCGCCTTTAGCCAGGTCCATGCCGTTCACGCCGCCGGCCGCTCGTCCCATCGAGCGTACCTCGGTTTCGCGGAAGAGAATTGCTTGTCCATCATGGCTAGCGAGAAAAATCATTTGCTTGCCGTCGGTAAGTTTCGCGCCGATCAGTTCGTCACCGGCGTCTAGGTTGATGGCAATAATCCCGGACGGGCGCGGGTTCGAAAATTCGGCAATGGCAGTTTTCTTCACTGTGCCGTTGCGCGTTGCCAGGAAAACGTAGCGGTCCGCTTCTTCCAGATTTCGCACGGGAACCACAGCCGTAAGCTTTTCGTTTTCCTGCAGGCGTACGAGAGTGCCGATCGCCTTTCCGCGCGTGGCGGCCGCGGCTTCCGGAATTTCGTAAACCTTCAGCCAGTAAATTCGGCCTTTCGACGTGAACAGCAGAATGTAACTGTGCGCCGAAGCCACGAAAAAGTGCTCGACAAAGTCGTCTTCACGCGTTTTCGCGCCGATGCGCCCCTTGCCGCCGCGTGATTGGTGGCGATACACATCAACCGAAGTGCGTTTGATGTAACCCGCATGGCTCACCGTAATGGCCATCTCCTCGTCTTTGATCAGGTCTTCGAGCTTGATTTCTTCGACGCGGTCAACGATCTGCGTGCGCCGTTCATCGCCGTAGGATTTCGCGATTTCGCGCAGCTCGGCAACGATTACCGCTTTCAGTTTCTTTTCGCTGGCTAGAATTTCACGCAACTCCGCGATCTGCTCGCGAATTTGCTTCAGCTCGTTCAGAATATCGTCAATCGAAAGCTTCGTAAGGCGATGCAACTGCAATTCGAGGATGGCGTCGATTTGCGGGTAACTAAGGCCGACAACTTCGGTGGCCAAGCCGTATTTTTTGTTGCTCAGCTTTACGCCGGCAATACTCTTGGCTTTCCCGCCTTCCGAAATAGAAATCGATTTGTTGGCGAAGAAATTGAAGATATTTTCGCGGGCATTCGCGCGGCTGGAAGAACCGCGAATCACCCGTATCACTTCGTCCAGATAATCCAAGGCGATCTGGTAACCGAGCAAAATATGCTCGCGCTCTTCGGCTTTGCGTAGTTCGTATTGCGTGCGGCGGCGAACCACGTCGACGCGGTGCGCGATGAATAGTTGGAGCAGCTCGACCAAGCCAAGTTCGCGCGGCTGCCCGCCGACGATTGCCAGCAGAATCATGCCGAACGATTCCTGCATCTGCGTGTGCTTGAACAGGTGGGCCAGAATAATTTGCGGCTCTTCGTCGCGCTTGATTTCAACCACGATGCGCATGCCGTCGCGGTCGCTTTCGTCGCGAATGTCGGCAATGCCTTCGAGTTTTTTGTTCTGAATTAAGTCGGCAATGTGTCCGATCAGGCGGGCTTTGTTCACCTGATAAGGAAGCTCGGTGATGACGATGTCCTGGCGATCCTTGCCGCGCTGCTCGATGGCGACCTTCGCGCGTACCTGGAACGAGCCGCGGCCGGTTTTGTAAGCTTGCTCGATTCCCTCGCGCCCGTAAATGTAGCCGCCGGTCGGAAAATCGGGCCCGGGGATCAGCTTCATTACTTTCTTCAGGTTGCTTTCGGGCTCTTCGATCAAAAGGATGGCGGCTTCGATTGTTTCTTTCAGGTTGTGCGGCGGAATATTCGTCGCCATGCCGACCGCAATGCCGCTGGATCCATTGACCAGCAAGTTTGGAATTCTGGTGGGAAGTACGACCGGCTCGTGTTCGCTCTCATCGAAGTTCGGAACGAAATCGACGGTTTCCTTCTCGATGTCCGCGAGCATTTCTTCCGCGACCTTCGAAAGGCGCGCCTCGGTGTATCGCATCGCCGCCGGAGGATCGCCGTCCACCGAGCCGAAGTTTCCCTGACCATCCACAAGCGGATAGCGCATGTTGAAATCCTGCGCCAGCCGCACCAGCGCGTCGTACACCGGCGTGTCACCGTGTGGATGGAACTTGCCCAGCACTTCGCCGACGATTTTTGCGCACTTGCGATAAGCCTTCGTGGACGTGAGCCCCAGCTCGTACATGCCAAAAAGTATTCTTCGGTGAACCGGCTTCAGTCCGTCGCGCACATCCGGAAGCGCGCGCCCGATGATCACGCTCATGGCGTAATCGAGGTAGGACTTCTTCATCTCCGATTCGATATCAACCGGCGTGGTTATTGACTTATCGATTTCGTCGGCCACTTGTCTCTCCGTATCTGTAATTGCTCAGCTTAAGATTGTGTTTTTCTCGCCGCGCGTTCTATTACGTAGCTCTTCACGGTTTCGAATGCGGTGGCGTTGTTCGAAAAGCGTTGCGGCGCGAAGTGTGCTTCCAACTCGTGCAAAAGAGAGTCGCGTCCCGCTTCGGTCGAACATTCAAAAGCCACGCCTTGCTCGTTGTTCGGCGAAGTCGTCGCCGTGGCACTGAATTCAGAACAGCTCATCCCCCGCAGTCCCGGCAAAATCTTCCAGCTCAATTGATAAATCATTCTTAAATGTCGAGGTTCACGACGTCGAGGGCGTTGTCCTCGATAAATTTGCGGCGCTGCTCGACGTTTTCGCCCATCAGTGTGGAGAAAATGTCCTCGGCTGCGACGGCATCTTCGAGGCGCACTTTCAAAAGCGTGCGCGTCTCGGCATTCATGGTGGTTTCCCACAACTGCTCGGGATTCATTTCGCCCAGACCCTTGAAACGCGTAATGGTGAACTGTTTCTTTGCGTCCTCCAGGACGTAATTCAGTAGCCCGGTCGCATCGTCTTTAACGACTTTGTCGCCGTTATGGCCCACGGTGAACGGCGGGCGATCGTGCACCGCAATCTGCTGGTGCAGCGAGCGCATTCGTTTGTATTCAGGCGTGGCCGCCAGGGCCCAATTCACTCGACGCTCTCCGCCATTTTTCAGAACCAGCTCGTGCAAACTGTGCTCTTCGTCGAAAAAGAACTTCGCCTCCAGTTCCAGCTTGGCCTTCTCGATAGCCTTCATCAGCTCCTGAAGTTTTTTCCTGTCGGCAAAATCGGTCTTCTTTTCGAGTTCGCTGTTGGCCAGCAATTCCACGAGTTTCGGCTCGCGCAAACGCCGGCCCAGCTTTGCCGCCACTTGATCGTATTCCTGAATGTTTAGGAGGAATTGGGTGAGATCGCCGCCTTCCAGCGATTTCCCGCCTTTCGATTTCACTTCGTGCTCTTCGGTGGCCCGCTTCATCAATTCGTGAGCGAATTCGCGTTCGTCGCGGATGTAACGGTCCATCTTTCCACGCTTCACGCGATAGAGCGGCGGCTGCGCAATGTAAATGTGGCCGCGGTCGATTAACTCGCGCATGTGCCGGAAGAAAAACGTGAGCAACAGCGTGCGAATGTGGCTGCCGTCCACGTCCGCGTCGGTCATCAGGATCACTTTGTGGTAGCGCAGCTTGTTAGCGTCGAAATCGTCCTTGCCGATGCCGGTGCCGAGAGCCGTGATGATGCAGCGGATTTCTTCGTGCCCCAGCATTTTGTCGTAACGCGCTTTTTCCACGTTTAAGATTTTGCCCTTGAGCGGCAGGATGGCCTGATAACGCCGATCGCGTCCGCCCTTGGCCGAACCGCCGGCCGATTCACCCTCCACGAGGAAAAGTTCGCAGCGTGCAGGATCTCGTTCCTGGCAATCCGAGAGTTTGCCGGGCAATCCGCTAGAGTCGAGCGCCGATTTGCGACGCGTAAGTTCGCGAGCTTTGCGCGCAGCTTCGCGGGCGCGAGCTGCGTCAATACACTTGCCAATAATTTTTCGCGCGATAGAGGAATGCTTGTCGAAATATTCGCCGAGCCGCTCGTTGACCAGTGATTCGACCAACCCCTTGATGTCGCTATTGAGCTTTCCTTTAGTTTGCCCTTCGAACTGCGGTTGCGGAAGTTTCACGGAAACTACGGCAACCAGGCCCTCGCGCACATCATCGCCATTGATCGAGACTTCGTCTTTCTGTTCCTTCAACATGCCCGCAGAATTTGCGTAATAGTTGATCGTGCGTGTCAGCGCGGAGCGGAAACCCGAAAGATGCGACCCGCCGTCAACCGTGTTGATCGTGTTCGCGAAGGAAAAAATGTTTTCGGCGTAGCTATCGTTATATTGCAGCGCGATTTCAATTTCCACCTGCTCGCGCTTGCCTTCCATATAAATCGGTGAATCGTGGAGAGTCTGCTTGCCGCGATTCAGGTGTTTCACAAATTCAGCAATGCCGCCGGTAAAACGGAATTCAGCTTTCTTATTGGTACGCTCATCTTCCAGCGTAATTTTCAGGCCTTTGTTAAGGAATGCGAGTTCGCGGAGGCGTTGCGAAAGCGTGTCGAAGCTGTACACCGTGTTCGCGAAAATTTCAGGGTCAGCATGAAACGTGATTTTCGTCCCCGTCTTTCGAGTCTTACCGGAAGCCTTGAGCTTGGATGCGGGCACGCCCTTTTCGTAGGACTGCTCCCACACTTCGCCGTCGCGCCAGATCTCCAGATCGAGCCAATCGGAAAGCGCATTCACCACCGACACGCCCACGCCATGCAGTCCGCCGGATACTTTATAAGTGTCGCTATCGAATTTGCCCCCAGCGTGCAGCACGGTCATAACAACTTCCGCAGCCGGTTTCTTCTCGGTCGCGTGCATGTCCACGGGAATGCCGCGGCCATTGTCGATCACGGTTACGCTGTTGTCATCATGTACCGACACATTAATCTCATCGCAGAAGCCGGCCATGGCTTCGTCCACCGAGTTGTCCACAACTTCCCACACAAGGTGATGCAGACCTAGCTCCCCAGTGGACCCGATGTACATCGCCGGGCGTTTGCGAACCGCTTCGATTCCGCCCAGCACTTTGATGGATGTAGCGTCGTACTTATGACCTTTGGCGCCCGAACTTTCTTTTTCAGCCATGGATCGTGCGTCTCCTCAGACCGTTAGCTCGCATGAATGCAAATTCTAAGAATCTCTTTTAGAAATCTTGGTGATACACGGGAAGGCGGTCGCGCGGAGGCTCGACACTTGCCCACTTTGGCGGGCTTGCCTTGCCCATTGGCCTGACATCCGAAAACTTCCGGCCTGGATATTTTCCAGGGCGCTTTTGCGCTTGCCAGACTCGAAGGGGTTGCAACTTCATCCCGTCCCGTTCCGAAAATTTCCGGGGAGACGCGGCGAAGTTTTATTTCGTCCAACACGTGTCGCTCACTTGCCCTGGCGCGAGCAAGAAAACTAGAGCTATTTCGGGTCAGACAGTGCCGTTCAGGAGGAATCCAGAACAATAAAATTGTAACGGAAAAGTGGTGTCTTTACAAGTCGATTGTGAGTCGGGAGTAAACAATAAGTCCAAACAATTCAATAATATATGGGCAGTTTTGGTCAGAATTTTGAGTGCAAAACAACGTAGGCAATAAAGCCCAGCGAGATCGTAAGCATTAAGTTATTAAGATCTTTGTAGAGGGAAAATGAAGCCTAAAAAGATCCACTTCGCTGCGGCACAACTTCAAATACGCATGGGCATTACGACGTAGCGGTAACGCGTAGCCTCGTCAGCAAGCGGACGCAACTGGCCGGCGGACTGTTCATCCTTCAATTCGAAACTTATCGGGCCATCGGCCGCGGCGTTCAGAAAATCGAGAAGATATTGCGCGTTGAAACCAATTGCGATGGTCTCGCCTTTGAATTCTTTCTCGATTACTTCCTTGGCCTCGCCGTATTCCGGACTCGATGCCGAAATCTCCAGGCCTTCCTTCGATAGCATGAATCTTACGGCGTGCGAACGCTGGTCAGCGAGCTGCGAGACACGACGGAGAGCATCCTGCAACTCGCCGCGATCGAGAGCCACGGTCTTGTTCGCATCCCGCGGAAGCACCGC
This sequence comes from uncultured Acidobacteriota bacterium, assembly GCA_963731535.1. GTDB lineage: Bacteria > Acidobacteriota > Terriglobia > Acidiferrales > UBA7541 > Palsa-295. The sequence goes on from CAVSWI010000015.1 coordinate 76,401, forward strand.
TTCGTAGTTCGGAAATTGTCCGGTGAGCTTTCGGGAAGTCAGCAAACGCCCGCCAAACTGGAAGAAAAGGTGGCTTTCGTCCTGCGCAAATTCAACACTCGCTCCATCCCCCGATTCCGCAGCAAGCCGCTGCAACTCGGTCATGGCCTTCTTGGGAACCAGAACGCGTGTGTCGGTGGAGAAGCCTTCAAATTTGTGATCTTTCTCCACCATCGCGAGCCGGTGTCCGTCCGTCGCTACCATGGTGATTGAATTTGGCTTCAGGACCAACAAGGCCCCATTCAGCGTGTACCGTGATTCTTCCAGCGAAATTGCAAAGGTCGTCTTGGCTATTACTTCGGCAAGCAATGCCGCGGGAATCTTTACCAACGCGTGTGGAAAAGACGGCAGAGCCGGGAAATTATCTTTCGACATGCCTACAAGTTTGTAGTTCTTCCTGTCGGCAGTTACTTGCACCCAATGATTTTCAAGGAGTTTAAACTTTACTTCTCCTTCCGGCAGCAAGCGCATTAATTCGAACAGTTTCTTCGCAGGAATCGTGCCGGCGCCTTCTTTTTTTACTTTTGCTTCGCAGGAAGTGTGGATGCTGAGTTCAAGATCGGTCGCCGTGATGGTCAGGCGGCCACCTTTCGCTTCCACCAGCAGATTCGACAGAATTGGAATCGTCGACTTACGCTCGACCACGCCCTGCGTGAGGTTCAGTTCGTCGAGCAGGTCCGATCTTTTTACGCTGAATTCCATCTCGGGCAGCCCTCGCGTTGTTCGCCGTTCTTTTGTGCTGCTGCGGCTACTTTACAGGTTTATTTATGAATTAAGTATATAAGAAAACCGTCGCCGTCGCCGCATGTGTGGATTCTGCGGAAAACGTTTTAACTCGTATCATCCGAGCACTTTATGCTGGGCGGCGTCCGGTGGAAATCCGCGCGGCACAGGTGAAAACCACCGCGGAGACTTTGCGTCAAGCTATTTCCACAGCGCGTGCACAGGCGGCATCACAGCGCGAACCGCAGTTCGCTGCTATCTCTAACCGAAAGCGTCGAGTAGCCTGTTGATCGTCTTGTTCAAATCTTTGTCGGACTGTCGCAGCATCTCAATCTTGTTGATCGAATGCAGAACGGTGGTGTGATGCTTTCCGCCAAACTGTCTGCCGATTTCCGGAAGCGAAGCTGAGGTGAGCTGTTTGACCAGGAACATCGCCACTTGGCGAGGAAAAGCGATCTGCTTCGAGTTGCTGCGCACCTTCAAATCCTGCGCGCGCAGTCCGAAGTGCTCGCCGACTCGCTTCTGAATCTGCTCGATGGTCACCTTCTTGTCCTGCGTCTCTATAATGTTTTTCAAAACTTGCTGCGCCGTGGGCAAGTTAATCACCGCGCCGGTGAGCGAAGCATAGGCCATCAACCGTATCAGCGCGCCTTCCAGCTCGCGAATATTCGATTTGATCGCGCGCGCGATATATTCGGCCACGTCATCGGGCACCTGCACGCGTTCGCTTTCAGCCTTCTTCTGCAGAATGGCGATTTTGGTCTCGAGGTCGGGCGGCTGGATGTCCGCGATCAGTCCCCATTCAAAACGCGAACGCAAGCGCTCTTCAATCGAAGAAATCTCTTTGGGCGGGCAATCGGAAGAAATAACGATCTGCTTTTGCTGATCGTACAGCGCATTGAACGTGTGGAAGAATTCTTCCTGCGTGCGTTCCCGAGTGGCGATGAACTGAATGTCGTCAACCATCAAAACATCCATATTGCGAAAACGGTCGCGAAAGGCAGGCATGCGCTCGAGCCGTATGGAAGCAATTACTTCGTTCGTAAACTTTTCTGCGCTGATATAGGTGAGCCGCAGCGAAGGGTTGCGCCGTTTCAGCGTGTGCCCAATCGCTTGCATCAGATGCGTCTTGCCCAGTCCTACACCACCATACAAAAAGAGCGGGTTGTAAGATTTTGAAGGTTGATCCGCCACCGCCATGGCTGCCGCGTGGGCAAATTGGTTCGAAGCCCCCACGATAAACGATTCAAACGTATAGCGCGGGTTCAGTTGATGAGCCACCGCGTCAAAATCAAGCTTCGCTTGGGGAGGCGGCGCTACGTTCGCAGGTACCGGCTGGGTCTCCGCGCAAAGATATTCAAGCTGCAGCTGCGGACGCCCTAGCTCGGTGAGCACGGCCTGAATAAGCTGGCCGTAAGTTTCAGTCAGGCGCTTCTTAAACAGGCGCGTGGGAACGCGGATGATCAAACGGTCTTCCTCCGCACGTTCCAGACGTGTGGGCCGAAACCATGTGGCGAAACTGTGAGGATTTACGCGGCGTTCGGAGTGCAACAGAATCTTATCCCAGAGGTTCATCGAGCAAATTTACCCTTTGCCACAATTTCCACCGACGTGGAAATGTTGTGGAAATCTCCCGCGCCACCGGCGGGATACTTTCTTTATGTCGGATAGGTCTGATGTCACGCGACGCACCCCGCGTCACGGCATCTCATGAGTGCACGCATGAATTGCACGGGGGAGAAGCGAGCGGGGATTTTGCCTAATCGCAACGCAGGTAGCAAGAGAAAATTGTACGAACCCTTCACGCAGATTTCACAAATCATTCACAGCTTTTCCACAGGCGATTTTTTAGTTGATTCCAGAAAAAATCTCAAGGCACCTTTCTTCACCGCAGTAGGATCCCAAAAACTTGTCAACGCCGCCCGGTCGAATCAGAGCTCTGTTTGTCTCGGTCGCGAGAACGCATACACGCCGGTCTGCGGCAATAAGAATTCGCTCGGGCTCGATCAGAATCGCGTTGGGCTCGACCCGCATGCCGTTCGCAGTGGCGGTGCGGTACGACACGTCGAAAGCACCGTGTTTATCGAAGTGCGACAACAGATCTCCGGTCGCCATCCACACATCCTGTGATACGGGGTCTACGGCAAATGCGTTAATTACGGGTTTTGTGCGACACCTTGATTGCGTCGAGCGAGCGCTAAAACATCGACCCTTGAAGCCCGCGAAAAAGAGGCCGACTGCTCGTGCGGATGAGCAAGAGAAATTTCGTATGCCGAGTAACCAAAGCGATCGTACTTTCTAATCGCGGCATCGCCAGCGGAACGCTTACATATTTTGAAATGATTTCGTGCCTGTTCGACCCGCCTTCGGTTTGGTCGCTTTAGTCGATGCGGAAAGCGGCCCGTTCGATGGAAACTGCCCGGCCCGTGGTTTCATCGACTTCTATCTGAACTGCATTCATCTGTATATCGCCTTCGGCCACCGCGAACTTCGCCGGCATTTGGTCCAGGAACCGCTGCAACACGCCTTGTTTGTCCATCCCGATTACGGAATCGTGAGGACCAGTCATACCGACGTCGGTGATGTAAGCCGTGCCTCCGGGCAGAACGCGCTGATCGGCCGTAGCCACGTGCGTATGGGTTCCCAAGACGGCCGAAACTTTCCCGGCGAGATACCAGCCCATGGCCTGTTTTTCAGAAGTGGCCTCTGCGTGCATGTCCACAATAATCACTTTGATGTCAGAAGGAAGTTTCGCGAGCTCGCGCTCAGCGACACGAAATGGGTCGTCCAACGCGATCATAAAAGTGCGTCCTTGCAGATTCATTACCGCGTACCCCAGGCCAGCCTTGGTGCGTCCCAGGTAAGAACCCTTCCCTGGCGAACCTTCTGGAAAATTCGCCGGACGCAGCAGACGCGGCTCGTGCGGAAAAAAATCGAGAATCTCCCGGCGGTCCCACACATGATTTCCGCCGGTGATGACTTCGACTCCCGACGAGAATAATTCTTCGGCCAGGCGTGGTGTGATGCCGAAGCCGGAGGCCGAATTTTCTCCGTTGGCGATACATAGATCGATTTTCCGCTGCACCAGAATATCCGCAAGCCGGTCGTGCACGATCTTGCGGCCGGGCGAGCCTACGATGTCGCCGATGAAAAGTATTTTCAATTTTCCTCGCGATTCTTAGGCGTCCAGATTCTTCACTGCGAGCGGAAGAATAAAATTGGCGCTTAGAGAACGAATTTAGAAGGAGCGGTCCACTCCGTCGTGCGAGCTAGGCCCTGAACCCCACGAATAGGTGGGTGCCCTGCGCCTGCTTTCAGGCTATCCAGCGGGCCGAAGCCAATGGACGGCACAAGGGCAGGACGACGCGGACTCCCTGGGATCCAGTGTTGGTTCAAATAGGCTTTCGCGCGACACGTGCGTCGCAGGCCTACTCCAAACCAGATTGTATCAGGAAACTCGGACCCAACAATTCCGGGAGGGCGTACTTGCGGAGAACGCCCGAACTCAGAAAGCAATGTCGGTTATCCAACGTCGAGTTCTGGCGCGCGCTCTCCAGCACCCATTTCGCGATGCGTGGCTCCGGCGATGGACCACGACATGCCGAATCTGAATGGTCACCAGACCGCGGATTCCGGCGCGAAGGAAACTCTGCCTCAGCCGGTAAAGTGTTCAGTTCCGCTGCGGATGTCGCCGGCGCTCGACCGACATCCGATCGTGGCTGAGATTCTCTCCGATCGCGCCGCTGCAATTTCAAGAGATCCTGCTCGCGATGTGTTCATCTCGTAGCACACGGACCCAACGACGATCGCCGCCGTGCGTGCCATCAAAAGGATGCCGGTCTCAGATGAGCGTGCCGAGGGTAGCTGACCCTGGCTCTGGGCGAGCGCGATGCCGCAAGACCACGTTTCGGCAGACAGCGACAACAGAACTTGCGCTAACGCCTGGCCTCTCATTTTCGAACTCCCGCTTTCCATCGGTTTAATTGAAATGCAGTCCCGAACTATCAATAACCACGTGTTCCGATGACGGATCCTCCGCCGAACCAGGCTTCAATTGCTCAACGGCGTCGCGGAGCATCTCAAAGGTTTCGCGAAGACTCTCCCGGGTGAACTTCAAATCTACCGGGCCTACGGCAAAACGTGAATTGTTCCGCAGGCGCACTCGTAGACGCAACCGAGTTGATCGCGCGAGGCTAGTATCGTCTTTGGGTCCGACATAGGTTTCCTCCTCTTGTTAAGCTCATGAGTGCCTCTCTAGAAAAAGAACTTCGCGCCCAACTGTACGAGTCTGGGCGGAGCTGCGTTAATCACCTGGCCAAAAGTTGAACTGGAAATATTTCCGTCAACCGCCTGAGGCCCGAAGAATTGCGCGTGGTTGAACACGTTGAAGGCCTCCAGCCGGAACTGCAGAGATTTCGATTCCGTAAGGCGCACGTTTTTTAGCAACGCTAAGTCGTAGTTATCCGCGCCAGGGCCATAGAAAAATCGCCTCTTGGCATTGCCAGGTGTTCCCAAAGCATTTTCGCTGAACAAGGCGGTGTTGAAATACTTGACTCCATTCCTGGGATTCTCGTTTAGGTTCAAAGGGCCCGGCGTAAGATCCGGTTCATCAACGCCAAAATTATTCACGCCATTCGGTTCAGAGCCCAACAGCGAATTGTCGCCAAGATTCACCAGCGTCACGGGAAGGCCGCTGCTGAAACGCGTAATCCCGGAAACCTCCCAGCCTTCCGTCCATCGATTTGTCACTCGGAACAAATGTTCGAGCGGAATCTTGTAGTTATAACTCACCACAAAATTGTGTTTCACATCGAAGGCGGATAGCGCTTTGCTCAGCGCTGGATCGATCGGATTCACCTCTTCGCCCAGGTTGGAAGACTGGTCCTGAGATTTGCTGAAAGTATATCCGGCCAGAATATTTAATCGTCTGTTGGTATGGTTCAGAATCACCTGCAGCGCGTTGTAATTGGAATTGCCAATCGTCGCTTGGTTGGCGTTGCTGCCGAAGTTCGACCCCAGCGGACCTCGCGTGCCGTGGTACACCTGGCCGGTGGAAGTCGTGTAGGTAGTGTCCTCGCCAAAAGGCCCGCACGTAGTTTGACCCGGTGCGAGATTGGCCGGATTGCTCAGAAATAAACATAGTGCCGGATCCCCAGGATTGGCCTCTTCCAGTACCAGAAGCCGATGCGCTTGTGTGCCCACGTAATTCGCGCTGAGCACGGTATCGGCTCCAAACCCGCGCTGTAGTGAAAGCATGTATTCCTCCGTGTAGGGAATGCGATTCGTGGTCAGATAGTTTGGAAGCCCGGTGATCGGTTCGAATTGCGACCAATCGACATTCGGGTCAGGATGCTTGGCCGACGTGTTCAGCGGCGCCAGCGTCACCGGGAAAACCTGACCAACATTTTGGCCCTTGGACGCCGTGATAAATGGCGTGGCGAAAAGCGGCGGCGCCGGGCTTGTGTAGGTGATGCCATAAGGCGCGTTGGCACTCATCACACCCAACGTCAGCGCTTCAATCGCCGTGTAAAACATGCCAAAGCTGGCGCGCACGCTCGTTTTGCCAGGACCCCCCAGAATTTTCGCGAATACACCATCCCCGGAAGCGTTTGGCGAATAGGCGAGTCCGATGCGCGGAGCAAAATCCAGGTTTCCAGCAGGAGCTAAAGTTCGCGGAACTCCAGGATCGGTTGGATACAAAATTCCGGCCGGAGCGCCAGGGAAAACGATGGATTGCTTGCCCGGCTCAAAAGTTGCAATCTGATTGTATTTCTCATACCAGGGTTCGATGCGGTCCCAACGCAGACCGTAATTGAACGTCAGGTTCGGCTTTATACGCCAGCTATCCTGTGCGTAAAGACCCAGATATTTGTTGCGACCATAAAAAGGCTGAAGCTGGCTTTGGTTGTACTGGCTCGGATATCCCAGCAGAAAGTCCGCAAAATCCAAGCCCGTCTCGGTTCCAAAGAAAAGAAAGCTGCCGTTGAACTGGGCGTTCGGATTCACGTTCACCTGATCTATGTGGAACTCTCCGCCTACTTTAATAGTGTGTGTGCCTACCACCTTCGAAAAGTTGTCGAGCCACTGATAAGTGTTGTTGAACTGTTTCAGCTCATTTGTATTCGTTCCAAGCGTAAAGCTATTGAACCCTACACTCTCTACTCCTTCCGTCTTCGGCGAGAGTGGTACGATGCCCGGAGTTCCCGGTCCCACTACGAAACCCTGCGACGCCAAGCTCACACCCACGCCTCCTTGCGGCTTGCCCAGATCGTTTGCGTCGCGCAAATAACTAAAACGAAATTCATTCACCGAAGTGGAGCTTAATGTTTTCGTATCGCCCAGGCTGAGTAGCTGCGCACGCCCCGAGTACAGCGCGTTAAAGCCGGGGACATTTGCACCGCCTTGCGCCACAGGGTAAGGACTGTTTTGCTGCCAATCGTCCAGGAAATAGTACGCGGACAACAATCCCCAGTTCGTATTGGCATCCATCCGGTAAGAGCCCTTATCGTCGCGCAGTGTTTGGTCGAAAGCCGAGGTAGAAAAGACGTGGGACCCTATATTTGGTTTCGGAATGTAACTCAGCAAGTTCGTGCCAGGCGCCACCCAAGCTCTCGTAGGAACTGTAGCGTTCGGAAAGACACACCCTCCTACCGGGTTGTTGCTAACACAGGGACCGCCCGTGGGATTCTGTTGTGTCGGCCCACTGAAATAATATGGCTCTCGGTTTTGAACTGAGTAGCCCAATTTGTCGGAAAGAATAGTCGCAACGTTCGGCCCGCTTACAGTGCAAGGGATCTCGAGATTTTGCGTTACACCACAAAAACCCAGCGGGTTGAAGCCGCTGGAATTAACCGGTAAATCCGAAAAGTTGCCTGTCGTGCGATCCTGTAAAGACGGGACGGGAATCTGCCCGGTATTAACTCCCTGAGTCGAACGAGTGCCTTGGTAATCTCCGAAGAAAAATATCTTGTTCTTTCGAATTGGTCCGCCAAACGTTCCACCGAACTGGTTCTGATCAAATTTTCCCCGCGTAGGTGAAAAATAGTTTCGGGCATCCAGATTGGTATTGCGCAGGAACTCGAATACGTCTCCGTGAAATGCGTTCGTTCCGGATTTCGTCACTACATTGATCTGCCCTCCGCTGAATTCCCCATATTCAGCGTCGAAATTGCTGGTCAGAATCCGAAACTCTGCGATGGAATCCAGGTTTGGAACGATGGCCGCGCCCATGTTGACGTCTTCCTCTACGTCGCTCCCATTCACGATGAACGCGTTGGCGAATTCGCGTTGCCCGTTGATGGAGACAGTCCCCGGATTCAAATCGCCGGAGGGATTCAGCGCGCTGGCACCGACGTCTTGCACCGTCTCGGACGTGATGGAAGTCACCGGCGCCACACCCGGTTGCAGAGCCAGCAGATCCGTATAACTGCGGCCATTCAACGGGACCGCGGTCATCTGCGTACCGGTGATTACTTCTCCCAGCTGGCTGCTGGCCGTCTCTACCTGCGCAGAGGTATCGTTGATCTCCACGCTTTCTTTTTTCTCTCCCACTTCCAGCACGGGATCAATCAGCAACGCGCTGTTTACGTCGATGGCTATATTTGCGCGCGTGTAAGGTCGAAAGCCTGGCACCGAGACCGCCAGGGTGTAATGCCCGATCGGTAGATTTAAGAATGAATACAGGCCCTTCTCGTCGCTGCTAACTGTCTGTTGAACTCCCGTGTCCACATTCGTGACCGTAACGGAAGCCTTCGCGATCACCGCTCCCGTAGAGTCAGTCACCGTTCCCGAGATACTTCCTCCCACGCCGGCGCGGGCCACAAACGTGCCGCACAGCAGAAACGTAAATAGGAATGCACAGCCAAGGATCTTGGTAGGAATTCCTCGGACAGAAACTCTCGTGTCAGGAAAAAATGGGGCGGAATATTTTTTCACAGAAATATCACTCTGTCCTATTCGCTGAAGCCTTAGGCGGAAGATGCCAACTCTGACGCCACAAGAGTGGTTTCTCAGCGAGAGAGTGAGCGTCGTGCAGGCTTTTCCAGTTGTAACTCATTTACAACTGGGATAGGTTATTTCAGTTGAAACTCATTGTCAACTGCAGACTTGTTAAGATTCTGTAAGCACACCGGACCGGGCGCACAATTTCAGATCCGGCTGCTTTTTCTGGCAGTCCGCGAGATTGCTAGAACTTTCTGCCAGCCCCTTGATTGCAGGACATAATTCAGATAGCTTTGCAAAGCGCAGCGAGGCACCTGTGAATATTGGTATACGTAAGGCTGGCCAAGCCACCATTCTCGACCTGGACGGGCCGTTAAAACTCGGCGAGGCCGAAGAATCCTTTCGCAATCAAATCCAGAAGCTCATAGACGCAGGCTCCACTCACGTGGCTGTAAACCTTGCAGGTGTTACGGAACTCGATAGCTCTGGAATTGGGGCGTTGGTCCGCGCGTTCACTACCCTGAAGCGCGCCGGAGGCAAGTGCAGCTACTTTTCTCCCAACAAGCGCGTGGTCATGCTGTTAAAAATGGTCAGGCTTGACACCGTTTTAGATATCTCCCCAGACGAAGCTACAGCGCTCACGCGTATATAGGTTTCGCGTTCCTTTAACGATTTTCGAAGACAACTTCAGAGGAAGTGGTACGCCCAACTCCAGCAATCCAGAGAATCAACTCAGCGGCGGTCGAGCGCGGGATGCCGGACGTCGCGGCCCGCGACAAAATAAATAACGTCTTCGGCAATGTTGGTGGCGTGATCTCCGATACGTTCGATGTTTTTCGCCACTAGAACCAACTCAAATGCGGTGAAGACTACTGCCGAATTTTCCATCATGTAGGTAAGCAGCTCGCGGAAAAGTTGATCGCGCAAGCGATCCACTTGATCGTCACGCTGCAGCACGCTGTGCGCGAGTTCGATATCTGCGCGCACCAACGCGTTTAAGCTGTCGCGAACCATGCCTTCAGCCAGTTCGCTCATGCGCGGCAGATCCACGTACGGTTTCACTTGTGGATGGCGCAGAATGCGCATCGCTGACTGCGCGATGTTCACAGCCTGATCTCCGATACGCTCGAGATCTCCGTTAATCCGCGAAACCGCCAGCAAAAACCGAAGATCGGCAGCCATAGGTTGCTGTAAAGCCAAGAGGCGCTGTACGCGCTCATCGATCTCAATCTGAATTTCGTTGATTGCGTCTTCCTCGGTCAGAACCGTCTCGGCGAGATTTTCTTCGGCGTCCAGCACGGCATGAATGGCCTGGTGGACCGCTCGTTCGGCGAGGCTTCCCATCCACAGCAGCCGCTGTTTCAGTTCTTCGAGATCCCGTTCAAAATGTCGTTCCATTTTCTTCAGTCCCTTCCGACTGCTCCTGCCGAAACTCCCAGCCAATAAATCTCGACGAACTCAGCTCATCCAAAGCGGCCGGTAATGTACGCCTCTGTGCGAGGATCCTTCGGGGTGGTGAACAATTTTGATGTCTCACTGTGCTCGATTACTTTGCCGTCGAGCATGAACGCCGTGAAATCGCTGGCGCGCGCTGCTTGCTGCATATTGTGCGTAACGATCGCCATGGTACAGCTATCTCTCAGATGGAACATCAGCTCTTCAATCTTCGCCGTGGTAACCGGATCCAGAGCCGAGCATGGTTCGTCAAGCAATAGCACTTCGGGATTCACCGCCAATGCGCGCGCAATGCACAACCGCTGCTGCTGTCCGCCGGAGAGCGCGAACGCCGACTTATGCAGATAGTCTTTTACTTCGTCCCAGAGTGCCGCGCGATGCAAGCTGCTCTCCACTAGATCGTCAAGCCGCCCTTTATAGCCATTGATTCGAAGACCGTAAGCCACATTTTCGTAAATGGATTTCGGAAATGGATTGGGCCGTTGGAAAACCATTCCCACTCGGCGCCTTAAATTAACCACATCCATACTGTGAATTTCCTGTCCGTCCAGCAATATATTTCCTTCCACGTGCGTGTTGCGGATGATTTCATTCATGCGATTCAACGTACGCAGGAACGTCGATTTTCCGCATCCGGAAGGCCCGATTAACGCGGTCACCTTGTTCACCGGGATATTCAGGTTCAGCCCGAAAATGGCCTGTTTCGGACCGTAAAAGAAATTCAGGTCGGAGATCTGAAAGCGCACCGGCGTCTCCTTTTCCGAAGCCATCGAGCGGGTCTCGTTCATCGCTACTTTCGGCGCAAGTTTCGCAGCTGTGGCATGGCTGCCTTCAGAAACAGACCACATATCAGACACTCCTGACCGCGCCACCACGGTTCAACAAAAGACGCGCACTCAAATTTGCCACCAGCACTAATCCCAACAGAACCAACCCTGCAGCCCACGCCTGCCGGTGCCAATCATCATACGGCGCAATCGCATATGTATATATCATCACTGGAAGCGAAGCCGTTGGCTGTTCGAATCCCGGGCTCCAGTACCGATTGCCAAATGCCGTAAAGAGCAGCGGCGCAGTTTCGCCGGCCACGCGCGCAAGAGCCAGCAGCATTCCGGTTAATATTCCTGCTTTTGCGGCAGGGAGCACTACCGTAACGATTGTCTTCCACTTACTGGCTCCCAGCGCCATGGCGCCTTCTCGCAGGCTTCCAGGCACCGCCTTTAGAAATTCCTCCGTGCTTCGAACTGTAACCGGGATGACCATCATTCCCAACGCCACGCCGCCTGCAAGCGCGGAAAAGTGTTTCACCGGCAGCACCACCAGTGAGTAAGCAAAAATTCCGATCACGATCGACGGTACGCCATTCAGCAAATCCGTGGTGTATCGAACGACAAACGAAAATGTCTTGCCGCCAAATTCCGCCAGATAAACGCCAGTGAGTAACCCCACCGGCAAGCCCATTAGCGCCGCCAGCATCAGCAACTTCAAGCTCCCTACAATCGCATTGGCCATTCCGCCGCCTGGTTCACCTACCGGCTTGGGAAGTTGCGTAAAAAAATTCAAACTTAACGATTTGCCGCCATTCCAGATCAGATATCCGAGAATGAAAAATAAAACCGAAACCACACCGAGCGCAGCGATTCCCGTCAAAGTCAGCATCACGTAATTCAACCCTTTGCGCCAAATAATACGGAGCCTACTCATGCGGGACGTCCTCCCCCGCGTTCAGTGGCTACAATCAAGAGCCGTGCCAGGCCGTTCAGAATAAATGTGATCAAGAAAAGCACCAGGCCCAGCTCGATCAGCGAACTCAAATATAAATCACCGGTCGCTTCCGTAAATTGGCTGGCGATGGTGGAAGCTATGGTGTCACCGGGTGCCAGCAGCGATGCGGCGATGGTTGGTGCGTTGCCGATGACCATGGTTACCGCCATCGTCTCTCCCAATGCGCGCGCTAACGCGAGAAACACCGAGCCCATGATGCCCGTGCGAGCCCAGGGCACCACAACTTTCCAGGTTGATTCCCAGCGAGTCGCGCCTAACGCCATGGCCGCTTCGCGTTGTTCTCGCGGCACCGTCAGCAAAACTTCCCGCGATACAGAAATAATGAACGGCACCACCATAATGGCCAGAACAATTCCCGCGGTCAGAAATCCAACTCCGTAATTAGGCCCGCGAAATAGCGCTCCCATGTAAGGAACATTGCCGACAGTATTAATCAGCGCCGGACCAATGGTGGTGCGCATCACCGGCACAACAATGAAAATTCCCAGCAATCCATAAATCACGCTGGGGACGGCCGCCAACAGATCGATCAAAAATGAAATAACGTCGCTTACTTTTCGCGGTGCGAGCTCCGAGAGAAAAATCGCACTCGCCAGGCCCAGCGGCACCGCTATCACCAGCGCTACGGCCGAGGTGACCAACGTGCCGTATATAAAAGGCGCCGCTCCAAAATTGTCGAAGTTCGGGTCCCATACCTTGGTAAAGAAAAACATCCAGCCAAATTTCGCCCGTGAAAGATGCGAATTCACCCACAGCTCGTACACCAGCATCGAGGTGAGCAGGATGATTCCCGCGGCGAAAATAATAGTAATCAGGTGCGCAATTTCGTCCCCACCGCGTAGTCGGCGAAGAAATGCGCGAGGCCCCGCCTGTGGTGGGGCCTCGTTCACGATGGTAGTGGCCGTAGCAGACATTTACTTAATGAGTGAAATCGCCTGGGTCTCCCTCGCGATTACTTCTTTGGGTAGTTGCGCGTAACTCAAACCCTCATTGTATTTTTGACCTTCCGTCAGCATCCATTTCAGAAAATCCTTGATCGCCTCACGCTTCGTGGCATCTTGAATTTGTTCGGGAATCAGCAGCCAGGTGAAACTGGAAATGGGATACACCTTCGGACCCGGAGGATTGGTAATCGAAACTCGGAAGTCTGCCGGAATATTCTTCGCATCCGCGGCTGCCGCGGCAGTCACTCCCGCCAGGTCCGCCTTCACAAAATTGCCCGCCGCGTTCTGCACTTTTCCGTAAGGAATGTTGTTCTGCACCGCGTAAATCAATTCGATGTATCCGATCGCGTTCGGAGTTTGCTTCACCAATCCGGTCACGCCTTCATTGCCCTTGCCACCTAACCCTACCGGCCAGTTGACCGAAGTAGAGGCATTGCCAACCTTCTTCTTCCACTCCTCGCTTACTTTTCCTAGGAAATCCGTCCAGATGTACGTGGTTCCGCTACCGTCCGAGCGATGAACCACAACGATGTCCGCGTTCGGAAGATTCACACCCGAATTTGCCTTGGCGATTTCCGGATCGTTCCACTTCGTAATAGTTCCCAGATAAATTCCAGCCAATGCTTTCTGGGTGAAATTCAATTCTCCTGAAACGTCTGCGATGTTATACGTAGGCACCACCGCGCCGAGCACCGTCGGGAAATGCAAAATCTTGAACTTCGCTTGGCTGAGCTGCTCGTCAGACATCGGACCGTCCGATGCGCCGAAATCCACGGTCCCCGCTAAGAGCTGACGTATCCCGCCACCCGACCCGATAGATTGGTAGTTAATTTGTACGTTGGGCTGCGCGTTATGATAAACGTCAAACCACTTGGAATAAATTGGATACGGAAAAGTAGCCCCCGCAGCATTCAACAGGACGGTTCCACCTTGCGCTAGAGCGAGTGCGGACAAGCTCAGCGCGAGCGACACGATTAACAGGCTCCTTCTCATAGTCTTAAGTTCTCCCTCCTTATTTTTGGCTCGTTTTGTTACAGACGTGTTACGTCGGAAAGAATGAGTTGTGAATGCTTCCCAAAGTAGGTTCGCTGTTCATTGATAACAAAGGGCTTAACAGTTTTGCGCTAGTATCAATTTCGCCGTAATGCAAAGTACTAGCCAACTCGTTGCTACCGAAAAGAAGTTACTCTGAGCTGATTGTCTGCTCGGCTGGAAGCTCCATCTGTTTCGCGCGCCCGTGGCGGACTTCAAGCCCTGGAATCCAGAAAAGGATATCTTCCGCGATATTCGTGGCGTGATCTGCAATCCGTTCCAGATGGCGCGAGGCCAGCAGGTAATGCAAGTTCGGCGCAGCTAAAGAAGGATCTTGCTTCATTCCGGCCAGCAAGGATTCAAACAAATGATCGCGATACTGGTCCACTACGTCGTCACTTTCCAGAACCAGCGTAGCTAAGTCAGTATTTTGGTAAATCAAGCCTCCCAGGCATCTCGACACCATCGCGCGCACAGCCGTGGCCATAGGTTCCAGTTCCGGCGGAATTTGCACCTGGCCCATAGAAGCCAATGAAATGGCCCGTTCGCTCAGGTTCACCGCCAGGTCGCCCATACGCTCCAGATCGTTATTGATCTTCAGTGTCGCCACAATCAGGCGCACGTCCGTGTCCAGCAAGTTGCCCTGACGCAACATGCGAATGGCATGTTCATCGATCGTAATTTCCATTTCGTTGATGCGCGGTTCATTCAGAAAAACTTCGCTCGCCAATTTCTCATTGCGTTCCAGCAGCGCCCACAATGCTCGATTCACAGACGCTTCCACCGTTCGCGCTTGCGATATCAGATAATTCACCAAAACGCTTTGATAGATTCCTTCCGTGCTCGTTTTTGTAGCCGCCATCCCCTTTTCCTCCAGGCTAGCCGTCAGCACCTGATTAAATATCTACGCGTACACGATGGAAGGGAAAAGCTGCAACAGGATTAACAGAAGGTGAATGCTTTAAGACAACCCTGGCTTTAGGAAGCCAGAGGAATAGAGAAAGAAAACTTCGATCCACGGCCTACAGCGCTCTCAACCCACAGACGTCCGCCGTGCGCTTCCACGATGTGTTTCGCGATGGAAAGACCCAGGCCGGTACCCCCCGCCTCCCGCGAGCGCGCCGCGTCAACCCTGTAAAACCGTTCGAAAATCCTCTCTTGGTCCGCCAGCGGTATTCCAATGCCCGAATCCGCTATCGTTACAGTCGCGTCGTTTGTCCCCACGGATGCTTCCAATTTGATCCGCCCCCCGGCATGCGTGTACTGAATCGCGTTATCGAGCAAATTTTGTAGCACGTCATGTAACAAGCTGGCGTCTCCGCGTATCGGCGGAAGTCCGTCGGGTGCCTCCACCTCAAATGAGATTTTCTTCCGGCTCGCCTTCAATAAAGTCGTCTCCGTGCAGCTTTCAATCAGTTCGTGCAACCCGACGGGAAAGAATTCCAATTCAAGTTTGCCCGCTTCGATGCGCGCTAGTTTCAGCAAATCATCCGTCACCCGGGCCAATCGAGCGGCATGCTCGCGAATAATCTCCAAAAAGCGCCGATTGTTCTTAGGATCATCCAATGCGCCGGCCAGTAAAGTTTCAGCAAAGCCCTGAATCGCGGTCAGCGGGGTCTTGAGTTCATGCGACACATTCGCAACGAAATCCTGTCGCACGCGTTCCAGCCGCCGCAACTCTGTCACATCGTGCAACACAACCACCGCTCCTGACGGCTTGTCCGCCGGCCCCGAGCGATCCGATTCCAAAGCTTTCACCGGCGCTGCCGACACCGAAAAGTTTTGAGGTTGCACGATTCCCATGGCGATATCGCTCTGTAGTCCTTCTTCGCCTTGCAGCGCCCTGCGAATTAGGCCCAGCAAATCCGAATTTCGCACCACTTCAATCAACGGGCTGCCTTCGCTCGTGGACGACTGCAAATTCAAAATTTCTGAAAACGCGCGGTTGCAAAACACCAAGCGCTCCTGCGCATCCACCACCGCCACGCCCTCCACCATGCTTCGAAGGATTGCGCTGGCCCGATTGCGCTCGCTGCTCAACAAGCGGATCTCGCGTTCCAGATGCGCCGCCGTTTGATTCAGAGAATCCGCCAGCTCAGAAAGTTCGTCACTCGGTCCCTCGGCCGGCTCGGGGCGAAAATCACCGCCTGCTATTCGCGCCGAGAAATCCTTCAGACGTGCCACACGCGCGCGAAAGGAACCCGCGAAGATCAGCGATAGCGCGATTCCCGCCAGCAACGTAATCAAAGCAGCAACCAGCAGTCGCTCGCGCAGCTCTTTCAGCGACAAATCAATTTGGCTTAAGGGTAGCTCCAGGCGAGTAACGACAGGTGATCCGGACGCAGGCTGCAAGCGCTGAGCTCGACTCACCACTTCGCGCTCTCTATCCACCGATTGCCCGGCGCCTTTCGCCAAAGCTTCTTGCACCTCGGGCCCGTTGGCCGGTTTTTCAGATGCGTCCGCGGCGCTTGATGAATCAGCCAGCACCCGCCCGCTTGCGTCAAAAATGGTGACGCGCGCTCCGCTTTTCGCCATCCACGCAGTCCACTCCTGCAGTTCCTTTGGGTGTGATAAATCCGGAGGATTCGCTACTGCCAGATTCATTAGCGAAGTGAGCTGATCGTTTGCAGATCGAATGGCGTGGCTGCGAACAACTCGCGCAGAATAGAGGTCAACGCTGAGTAAGACGCCGGCCAGGAGCATCAAGTACGCGAGCCCCAGCCTCCAAAAAAACTTAGCTCGCACGGCCTGTTTCGAAGAGGTAGCCTGCTCCGCGAATTGTTTTCATGAACCCCGGATGTTGAGGATCGGTCTCGATTTTTTCCCGCAATCGCCGCACATACACGTCCACGCTGCGTGGAGTCACAAATCTCTCCGTTCCCCAAACCGCGTCGAGCAACTGATCGCGAGTGAACACGCGGTTCGGACGCGCCGCCAGAAAGTATAGCAGCCGGAACTCCAGCGTGCTCATCTGCACCGGTTTTCCCGCGCGCGTCACGCGGTACGCTGCCGGATCAATCTTCAACGCGCCAATCTCCAGCGGTTTCTCCGACGGGGCGCCGGGTTCTGCGCGCCGAAGCAGCGCCTTCACGCGCGCGGCAAGTTCTCGCGGACTGAACGGTTTCGTTACGTAATCGTCCGCGCCAAGTTCCAGTCCCACCACGCGATCCGCTTCTTCGCCTTTGGCCGTAAGAATTAGAATCGGCAGACGATTCAGCGTGACATCCTTGCGAATCTCTTTGCAAATTTCCAAGCCGGAAAGTTTCGGCAACATCAGATCCAGGATCAGCAAATCAGGCGCCGCCTTCCGAATCTGCGCTAACCCGGTCGAGCCATCCGCGCTCGCCGTCACCTGGTAGCCATCTTTTTCCAGGTTGTAACGCACCAGTTCCACTATGTCCTTATCATCTTCAATTACCAGTACACGTTTCATCGGCTCTCTTTAACGAGGAATGTGCACACAATAGGGGAATCATACCTCGGAAGCAAGCTGCGCCGGATTGTCGGCCTTTTTTTTAACACAGCGTTAATATCGTGTCACAACGGTGCAGGGCGTCCTACCTGAAACATTTCCTTCGGCGCATTTTCGGTGCAGAGTCACTACTAGCCCTCCGTAATAGGTTGATTCTATATGCCTTGCTTCATCCTGGCGTCGCTCACTTTGGCCTCCCGTCTGCCCCTTTCCCATACGCCCGCCGCGGCAAGACGCACTGGAAAGTAAAGACGTTTGCTCCGCGGCTTGGAATCCGGGGCTGACGATTATTTGACCAAGCCTTTCGACGCCCAAGAACTTCGTGCCCGCCTTCACGTCGGCCAGCGCATTTTGCAATTGCAGGATGGCCTCATGGTCGCTGGCGCAGAACTTCTGTTTCGCGCCACGCACGACTCTCTCGCTGGAATTTCCAATCGCGGCGTTATTTTAGATGTGTCGCGTCGCGAACGCTCGCGCCAGGTCCGCGCGGCAATGGTTCCTTTGATTGTCGTGACGAGGATGTCAACACAGTCAGCTACTCCTGAAATCGTTCCGGCCAAGTCCGGCCCTCTATAGAGTCTGCGGGGCAACCCAATAATCTTTGGGGCTGTGGCTTTTAGCCACGGCATAAAAGCAAGTAAATCAATGCGGCTTCAGCCGCTGAAGTTCCGATTTTGCAGTTTTCACGCAGGCTTTCGATTTTCAACGTTTCGATGAAGCTCTCGCATGAGAGACTGCAATTCATACGTATGCCTCACCAGCTTCATTTCGTCGCACAATCGCGAATCGAAGCGCCCGCCGAAGAAGTTTTTCGCTGGCACGCGCAACCCGAGGCCCTCGAACGCCTCTCCCCTCCCTGGGAGCCTGTTGAAATCTTGCAGCGAGCGCCGGGAATTCGGGACGGCGACCGTGGTGTATTGCGGGTACACATGGGCCTTTTTAAAGTTCGCTGGTCCTTCGAACATCGCGACTACATAGAAGGACGCCAGTTCCGCGACCTACAAATTTCCGGCCCGTTCCGCCGTTGGGAACACACACATAAAATGGACCCGCAAGGTCCCAGCGCCTGCATCCTTACCGACAGTATTTGTTATGAGCTGCCGCTGGGAATGGTTGGAAATTTCCTAGCCGGCTGGTTTGTCCAACGCAAACTTGCTCGCCTTTTCAAATATCGCCATCGCGTGACAGCCGATGCCCTGCGCCCCTCTCCAAATCCGAAGACACGCTCCTAACGCTGTTAACTTGTCCCCACTCCATACAATCCGCCGGTTCCATACGCTACCGTATGGAGCACCATACTGCCTCACCGTAGATTCCTGTTGAAACCAATTTCTTGTGCAGCGGCCTTTGGTGTACATTGTTAGTTAGCGATTCAGCGCTCAATTCATTTGCTGAGTCCTGAGAGGGTCAAGCTATGAGCTCGACCAAGCCCGAATCCGTCGTCAGCAACGAAACTCCCTCCGGCACACGTCGGGACACCTTAAGCGTCACCGACAATCGCACCGGACGCCAATACGAACTTCCCATTAAGTACGACACCATCCGTGCTCTCGATCTGCGCCCCATTAAAGTGAACACCGACGACTTCGGCATGATGGGTTACGACCCCGCGTTCACCAACACGGCTTCCTGTTCGAGCAAGATCACTTTTATTGACGGCGATAAAGGCATCCTGCGCTACCGCGGCTACTCCATCGAAGAGCTGGCCGAGAAAAGCACCTACATTGAAACAGCCTACCTGATTCTTTACGGCGAGCTTCCCGACAAATCGCAGTTAGCCGACTGGTCCTATAACATTACGCATCACACCTTCATTCACGAAAGCATCAAAAAATTCCTCGACGGTTTTCACTACGACGCCCACCCCATGGGCATGTTGATTTCCACTGTCGCCGCGCTCTCCACTTTTTATCCGGATGCCAAAGACATTTTTAATCTGGATTCACGCCGCAAGCAGACCTACCGATTGATCGGCAAGATGCCCACGCTGGCAGCTTTCGCCTATCGCCACAGCCTGGGAATGCCCTATGTCTATCCCGACAATGATTTGTCCTACTGCGGAAATTTCTTGAACATGCTTTTCCGCACCACAGAATTGAAATATCGCCCGAACCCCACGCTCGAACGCGCTCTCGACATTCTTTTTATTCTGCATGCTGACCACGAGCAGAATTGTTCCTCCACCGCTATGCGCTGCGTGGGCAGCTCACATGTCGACCCGTATTGCGCCACCGCCGCAGCCACCGCTGCGCTGTATGGCCCGCTTCACGGCGGCGCCAACGAAGCCGTTCTTCGCATGCTTGTCGAGATTGGCTCGGTGAATAATGTCCCGGCCTATATCAAGCGCGTGAAATCGGGCGAAAAGCTGCTCATGGGTTTCGGCCATCGCGTTTACAAGAACTACGATCCCCGCGCCCGTATCGTGAAGCACATTGCCTATGAAGTTTTCGATGTGATGGGAAAAAATCCGTTGATTGAAATCGCGCTGGAGTGCGAGCGTATTGCCCTCGAAGACGATTATTTCGTGTCGCGCAAGCTGTACCCCAACGTCGATTTCTACACCGGACTCATCTATCAATCCATGGGCTTCCCGGTCACCATGTTCCCGGTGCTTTTTGCCATACCGCGCACCTCCGGCTGGATCTCTCAATGGGAAGAAATGCTGCTCGACCCTGAGCAGAAAATTGCACGGCCTCGCCAGGTTTACCTGGGGTATCCACTCCGGAGCTATACGCCTTTGGATCGCCGGAGTTAGCCGCGGTTTTGCCGGTAACTGAAGCTTCAGCCTCATTTGTCCACGCCCTTAGCCGTCCTGGTTACCGCCGAAATTGATTGCATCTGGACGCAATCTCTGGCAAAACACTCTGACGTCCCCCGGGGGCTACACTCTAATATGGACATTTCAACGCGCCAATCTGGAACAGCTACTATCGTTGATGTAGTCGGTGACATTACTCTCTATAATTCCCCCGATGTTCGCAAAGTCTTGCTTACCCTTCTAAAAGAAAAAAAGGCGCCTCGCGTCATAGTGAATATGGAAAAAGTGCGATACATTGACAGCGCGGGCGTGGCTTCCCTGGTCGAAGGCTTGAAAGTTTCGCGCGATATGAAAAGCACTTTTGCTCTGTATGGTCTGAGCAAGACTGCCCAGGAAGTATTCGAGCTCACACGACTCGTAAAAGTCTTTGAAATCTACAAAACTGAAGAGGATGCCTTGCGGGGTGGCAGCGCCAACACCAACGTTGCTCCTGTTAGGTAAATTCCGGGCCGGCCGCGCGATTTCCTGGGAATTCTAGCCCGTCCGGATTTAACGATGTCACTTACTGAAACGATCGGCTCAGCCACGATCAACGGGGTGGCCTATATAGGCGGCTTGGCGCGTTTAGCCGGGGGATCCCTTCGCGCGATTTTCGTTGAGCCGTTTCACGGAAAGAAATTCCACATCAGCCGCGCGGTTCACTCGGCCATGGCCGTTGGCGTCGAAGCTCTCCCGGTTGTCTCTCTTATTTCCTTTTTCGTCGGCACCATCCTGGCTTTGAACGCCGCCTATGAACTTCGCAAGTTTGGCGCTTTGCAAGTAGTTGCCAGCGCCGTGGCTATTTCCATGACTCGCGAGCTGGGACCGCTCATGACCGCCGTCGTTGTGATTGGCCGCTCCGGCTCCGCGTTCGCCGCGGAAATCGGCACCATGAAGGTGAACGAAGAAATCGATGCCATGGAAACCATGGCCCTCGAACCCGTTCATTTCCTGGTCGCACCGAAATTTCTGGCCATGCTGCTCATGGTTCCTTGCCTTACAACCTGGGCCGATTTTATGGGTGTGCTCGGAGGCGGACTTTTTGGCGTCTCTGCCGCCGGATTTACCTGGGGAAGCTACATTCGCGCCACTCTCGATGCTTTGCAGTCTCGCGACATCATCACCGGTTTGATCAAAGCCGCCATGTTCGGACTCACCATCACCGCTGTCGGCTGCCAGGAAGGCTTTTCTACCGGACTGGGTTCCGAGCAGGTCGGCCGTTCCACAACCTCCGCGGTTGTTAAATCTATCTTCATGGTTGTGTGCGTGGATCTGATCTTCACTGCAATTTTTTATTTGACCGCGCCTCGTTAGCAGAGAGGCGGTCGTGTAACTATTCGAAATCGATGGCCACGAAAAGTAATTTGAAAGACGAAAAGGCGCGTGTCACCGACCGCCCCGCTATCGCCGTGCGCAACCTGCGGGTGAAGTACGGCGAACGCGAAATCCTTCACGGCGTCAGCTTTCGAGGTTCCCGCCGGCGAGACCATGGTGATTCTCGGTGGCTCCGGTTCGGGCAAGAGCACGCTTTTGCGCACGCTGGTGGGGTTGGAAATGCCCAGCGCCGGCGAAATCTGGATGCGTGGAAAGAACTTTGCCGCTATGTCTGAAAAGGATCGCGACGAGCTGCGCAAGAAAATGGGCATGTCGTTTCAGGGCGGCGCGCTCTTCGGCTCCATGACCGTCGGGGAAAATGTCTCTCTTCCACTGCGTGAACACACTCAACTCGACGACTCCACCATCGAAATCATGGTTCGTCTGAAACTCGATCAGGTCGGCCTTTCAGGTTTCGAGAATTACATGCCTGCGCAATTGAGCGGCGGTATGAAAAAACGCGCTGCCATTGCCCGCGCTCTGGCCATGGATCCTGAAATCTTGTTTTTTGACGAGCCTTCCGCCGGCCTGGATCCCATCATCGCCGCGGGAATTGACGAGCTGATTCTGAAACTGAAGAAGGCCTTTCGCATGTCCATCGTTGTTGTCACACACGAACTGGCCAGCGCCTTCTTAATCGCCGATCGTATGATCCTGCTTGATAAGGGCGTCATCGTCGCCAATGACACGGTGAAAGAATTGCAAGTCAGCACGCAGCCGCGCGTCCGGCAATTTCTTGATCGTGTTCCGGAACCGGAATTAACCGGAGAGTTTGACTATTTGCAAATGTTGACGGGAGACATTCCACCCATTCGGCAATGAAACAGGTTTATATCGCCTGCCGTGATATACTCCCGCGCTTGAAAGCGCCGAGGGTCGCCAGGCGGGGATCAATCGAGGAAACAGATGGAAGCAAAGCGCGAACAGGCTCTCGTCGGACTATTTGTTTTGGTGGCAGGAGGTCTGCTCATCGTCACGCTGATCCTCCTCTCCGGTGCTTTCACCACTGGTGATACGACCTTCCACACCTATTTCAAGAATGCCGGCGGCTTGCAGCCCGGTTCCGAGGTCCGCTACGCCGGCGGTCCGCCCATAGGGCGAGTTTCCAAAGTCCAAGTTGACGCGCAAGACGTCACGCGCATGAAAGTTGATTTTGCCGTTCATCCCAATATTCCGGTAAAAACGGATAGCTTGGCCCAGATTACAAGCAATAGCCCTTTAGGCGAAAATTTTCTGGGAATCATCCAGGGGACCAATGCCGCTCCGCGCGCTCCCGCGGGATATACGCTCAAGTCAAAAGAGTTTGTGAGCTTTGCCGACCTCGCCGACAAAATTAACGCCTTGGCGCCCACCGCCAACGAACTGCTGGTTAATTTGAACGATCGCGTCGTCGAATTAAAAGAAACACTCAATCGCGTCAATGATCTTCTCAACGATAGAAATCGGGAAAACATCGCCGAGAGTCTTGCCAACGTCCGCGGCATGCTCCAGGAAGATCGCCCTCTGGTTCATTCCACTTTGGATCACGTGAATACTGCCTCGGCCAAGCTCGGTCCGCTAATCGACGACTTCAAGAAAACCTCCGAGCAAGCTAACGAAACTCTGAATCACATCGATTCCATGATTAAGGAAAACCGCCCCGATGTTCGCTCGGCGGTACGGAATTTGCGAGCGTCACTGGCTAAAGCTAATTCAATTTTGTCGCAACTCGATACCACCGTCGCCAACAACTCGGAGAACCTCGACGAGATTATCGACAATCTCCGGCGCATCACTGAAAACATGACTGCCTTTACCGAGACGATCCGAGAGCGGCCTTACCTATTGATTCGTTCTTCGGAACCCAAGAACCACGAGCCGGGTCAGGATCCGCCGAAGTAGGCGAAAAGGAGCACGGAGTGTTTAGGTCACGAACTCAACTTGCTGCAGTCATTTTCTCGCTGATCTGCCTCTCGGGCTGCGTTGCATCGCGCCCCATGAAATACTACGTCCTCGATCCCGGTCCCGTGCCGGCGCCGCAAGGAGCGCCCACCTACCAGGTAACTCTCTTGGTTGGCCGCGTCACCGCCTCGCATCTTTTTCGCGACGATCGTCTCGTCTATGGCTCCGGCCCCGTACAGCTCGGAACGTTTTCTTACGATCGCTGGGCCCAACCGCCCGCCGATATGATTCAGGATTTGCTCGTTTCCACTTTGCGTTCTACCGGCCAATATCGGGCAGTTTCCGTCCTCGGCAGCAACGTACGCGGAGACTATATTGTCCGTGGCCACCTGTGGGACATTTCCGAAGTCGATAAACCGGAACTGATGGCGCGCTTCTCTTTCGAAGTCGAATTGTTCGATCCCAACACGCGCACCACCGTCTGGTCCCATCGATACGAGCATGACGAGCCGGCCCAGGGCAAAACTGTAAACGATGTCGTCGTAGCCATGGATAAAAACGTCCGCGCCGGGCTGCAACAAATCACCGCCGGCATCAGCGAGTATTTCGCTAGCCACCCGGTCGAGCAGCCCCAAGCCCAGCCATCCGATAACTAGCCGGATTCTCGAATCTCCCTGTCCGCGTGACTTTCGGAAGTAGACAACGGGCGCGTGGAATCCACCGCTCGCTCGAGCGAAGCGTCCCGATGAATTTCTCGTTCGTCCGCATTCTGGACGAACGAGTATTCGTCAAACCTCCGGTTTTCGTCAATGACCCAAAATCAGGACGGCTTTAGACGCTGAGGGAGAGGAGCTACGGTTGCGACTCAGACTCGAACGCGCGGACGAACAAAGACGAATCTGCTCTTTCGTTTTCCCAATGAAGAATTGGGGTTATAATGCGCCCAGTTTATTGCCTCAGGTAATCCTGACGCCCAGCATTCATTTTATGCGGCGGCGCATTCTCGCGCGGCGAGGAGGCTGTCATGGGCCTGCAAATCACGTCGCGAAAATCCGGTAACGTTACCATTCTCGATCTGCACGGTCGCATCATCATCGGCTCCAGCAATGATTCACTCGGCGTCGAGCTCCGCAAAATTGCCGAAGCCGGCCCATCCGAGGTCATCGTTAATCTCGCTGGCGTCACGCAAATCGACAGCTCCGGCATCAGCACGCTCGTGCGCTCCTTCGTCAGTCTCGAACGCCAAGGCGGCGGCCTGAAAATCCTCAATCCCACCGGCCACGTCAAAGAAGTCCTCGAACTGACGCGCCTGATCAACTCCATCCCCGCCTTCACCGACGAAGCAAAAGCCATAGCCGCCTTCCGCGGCGGCGTAGCCCACGCCTAGCGCCATCTCGTGCATGGGATGAAAGTCCTGATGAGATCCCTCGCGCTACGAGCTCTCTCTCGGTCTTTGGTTATAATTCCGCCGTTGATTGCTCCTTCTTTTGCGCATGCCCAGCAACAACCAAATCTCGACGCGTTGGCCTCTGAAGCTGCGACTCAAATTCACAAATCGGTGGAATCCGTGGCAAGAAAATTCTTGTGGTTGACTTCGGCATCGCCCACTCAAAGGCAAACGAACTAGTCGTTGTCCTGGCTGACAGATTCGCAGACGCCTTGCGCAAAAATACCCAAGGTCTTGTCGTTCTCGATCGTACTGATTACATTCGCGCAGCTGAGGAGGACCTCCTCACGCCGGAAGCCCGGGCCTAAGAGCTTTCAGCAAAATGCTACTGCCACCAACTCGGCGCTGACTTCGTAGTGCAAGGAACCATTGATGCTGGCACCGATACCCTCCAACTCGACGTAGAAGTCGAGCGACTCAGCGACTGGAAAACTGTTTTCACCGGCGAGGTCTCGCTACCGCTTATAGCCGAGTTTCGCGCTAACCTAACACAGCCGGTGGCTCCTCTAACTTTTTCCCGCAGCGCCGGAAATTACCTGGGCGGATCCCAGTGATCCACTAGCTACGGCAGACCCAGCCACAATACAATCTGCTGGAACGAAGGATATCGGTAATCCCGCGTGCATTTACTGCCCAACCGCGCGGTACTCCGTAGCGGCAGTTAAAGCCAAGCTCCAGGGAATGGTGATAGTCAGCACAGTAATTGATGCGACAGGTCATCGGGCGAGGATCTCCGTGATGCGCGAGGCTTCTCTGCGGCCTAAACACGCAAGCCATCGAATCTGTCAAGGAATGGAGATTAAAGCCCGCTACAGATTCAGACGGCAAGCCTGTCGCAGTCCGTACAACAATCGAGGTATGGTTCCATCTTTACTGAGGAGATACTTCAGGCATTCTTTTTCAGCTCAGCAAGCACCAGCTTGGCAACTTCCTTCAGCGTATCAAACACGCCTTGCCCCGTAACCGCTACAGCTTCCAGCGTCGGTTCGCCTTTCACCGAGAGCTGCTTCTTCAACTCTTCTACTGGCAGAATATTCGGCAGGTCGCGCTTGTTAAGCTGAAGCACGTAAGGAATCGTATCGAAATTAAGATTGTGATCTTTCAGATGTTCGCGCAGGTTATCTAGCGTTTCCAGATTCGCGTCCAGCCGCTCTTCCTGCGAATCCGCCACAAACACTACTCCGTCGGCGCCTTTCAAAATTAACCGCCGGCTCGCCTCATAAAAAACCTGGCCCGGAACGGTGTAAAGATGAAAGCGCGTGCGAAATCCGCGTACCGTCCCCAAATCCAGCGGAAGGAAATCGAAGAAAAGCGTGCGATCTGTTTCGGTCGCCAGCGAAACCATCTTTCCCTTTTGATTCGTTCCGGTGTGGTCGTAAATCCACTGCAGGTTGGCGGTCTTCCCGCCAAGACCGGGACCGTAATACACCAGCTTGCAATTTATTTCCCTCGCGGGAAAATTAATAAATGGCACTATCTCCTCGGATTACCAGCCCGTTACTTATAGCACAGCCTCTGCGACACTCCAACGCGCCCCCTTCGCTTCTGCTTCGCAACTGACAACTCCGCGACTCCGTCGCGCCACGAATGAGCACCACGCCGCCACACCCCATTTACAAGGTTTCAAGGTTGAATGTAGCGCCGCGGTCTTCAGCGCGGCACTCCGCAGAACGGCACCCAACCCATCAGCAGCAAAACTTCCAGTTCCAGCACCCGCTTGAAGATTGCTAGATTTTAATGTCTCGCCCGCTGGAATGTTCAAAGAGTCTCGCCGGACGTGCTGGACGAACCCCCACTCTTAGCCGCATAGTAAATTATCCCGTAACGCGGAACCACGAGTAAAACATGAAGATAGTCTCGCTAAACACCGGCCTCCCGCGCGAAGTTACCTGGCACGGTATGACCGTCTCCACCAGTATCTTCAAAGAGCCGGTAAAAGGCCGCGTCGCCTTGCGCAAACTGAATCTAGACGGCGACCGTCAAGCCGACCTCACCGTTCACGGCGGCGAATTCAAAGCCGTTTACTGCTATCCGCTCCTTCATTACGACTACTGGAGAGCTCAGCTCCCCGGCAAAGATTTGCCCTTGGCTGTCTTTGGAGAGAACTTCACTATCGACAATTTTGTTGAAGACTCAATCCATCTGGGCGACCGGTTCGCCGTCGGCTCCGCCCAAGTCATAGTCACCCAGCCTCGCCTCCCTTGCTACAAACTCGGTATCCGCTTTCAAGCCGACGACATGGTGAAACGCTTCCTGGCCAGCGCCCGCACCGGTTTCTACCTCGCCGTCACCCGCGAAGGAGAAGTCGGCGCCGGCGACGAAATGAGACCGCTCGCTAGCGATCCGAACGCTGTCCCCGTCTCCGAAATAACCCGTCTCTACATCGCGAAAAGATTCAGTGGCGCGGACGTCGTCTCACTAAAGAAAGCCTTGCAGGTCCAAGCCTTGCCGGAAAGCTGGAAGCAATATTTCCGCGAGCGATTGGGCCGGATGTACGGAGCGGAAGAGCGGTAGGACCTCACAAACAGGTCCAAAAGCGGAGCCTCAGAAAGTAAGCTGTTATTTGTCCTACGGAGTGCTGATCAGAGACCGCTGTCGGCTTTCCAGAGCGAGCAACGCTTTTTTATTTTTGAGCCCGCCGCCATATCCCACCAAACTTCCATTGCTCCCAATCACCCGATGACAAGGAACAATAATAGGAATCGGATTCGATCCGTTTGCTAGACCCACGGCGCGCGATGCCTTCGAATTTCCCAGATGCGTTGCCAATTGTCCATACGAAATTGTTTCTCCATAAGGAATCCCGCGCAAACTTTGCCACACGCGCAATTGAAATTCAGTCCCTTCCAACGCCAGCGGCAAATCAAAATCTGTCAACTCGCCCGCGAAGTAAGCGCGCAACTGCCGAATCGCCTCCGCAAAGCCCGCGCTATCCTCGCGCCAGCTAGGTTGCAACCGTTCTGCCCTCCTGCTACTCAGAAAATTGATCGACCGCAGCCCGCGTTCATTCGCCACGAGCAGCATTCTCCCCACTAACCCGTCGCAGTACAGGTATCGAATCTCGCTCATCGCATTTCCGTGTTCCGCTCCGTTTCAGCCTACCAGAATTTTCGCGCCGTGCGTGGCCCACAATATGCCCGCCACCGCGTCACACATATTTCACCCCGCGATGAACGATTGCCAAATAAGAATTGCTACTATGAATTTGCGGAGAACGCGCCGCCTTATTTGCCGCGGGCCGCCTCCGTTGACTGAAGCGCAGTTCTGTGTAGTCGAACGAGTTGGAATTCGTGGACATGCGCTCTTTCCGGGTGCTAGGCCGTCCACAGCACACAGGTCCTTGAATTCCTCCAAACCGCGTGCTACGTTTTTTCGTGACTATTATTGAAAAGTCTTGCGACGCGCAGTCGGAGCGAAAAGGCGACGCTCTCCACTTCTCCGTGATTTGGCGCGGAGCCTCCCTTACAAACCCGCTTTCCAATCGCGGACTTTGGACTCTCTACAATCCATCAATTCCCAATCTGAAAGGCCCGAGAATTCGATGTAACTCCCAGAAAACAATCATCGGAAAAATTTCTACCCGGGGCCACAACCGCACCCAGCCGTTACACGAAACTGCAGCATCCCAACTCCGGAAAACCGCTCCAAATTTCCCCGCAGCGTGCTAAAATAAACAAGCATTCGTTGCTTCTGTCTCCCCGCAATTTTATCGGGTTGCAAGATCGCGATTGCCGTTCTGTCCGTCTAACCGTACCGGCACAAAGATGACAAAGAATATTCGTAACATCGCCATCATCGCGCACGTCGACCACGGCAAGACCACCCTCGTCGACGCCATGCTCCGCCAAAGCGGAATCTTCAGCCAGCACGCCCACTTAGTCGAGCGCGTGATGGATTCCAACGACCTGGAACGCGAACGCGGCATCACCATCCTGGCAAAAAATACCGCGGTCACTTATCACGACACGAAAATTAATATCGTGGACACGCCCGGCCATAGCGATTTCGGCGGTGAAGTCGAACGCGCCCTCCGCATGGTGGACGGCGTTCTCCTGTTAGTTGACGCCAGCGAAGGCCCGCTTCCTCAAACGCGTTACGTTTTGCAAAAAGCGCTGGCCGCCAAGCTGCCTCCCATCATCGTCCTGAATAAAATCGATCGCGCCGACGCGCGCCCTGCCGCCGTCCTCGATGAAATCTACGACCTCTTCATCGATCTCGATGCCACCGAAGACCAGCTCGATTTCCCGGTGCTTTACACCAACGCCCGCACCGGCGTGGCGCATCGTACCGTGGGTGACGCGTCCACAAATCTTCAGCCGCTCTTTGAAACCATCGTCGCCTCGATCCCGCCGCCCTCGGGAGATCCCGAAGCCGTGCTGCAGATTCAAGTCACCAATCTTGATTACAGCGAATATCTCGGACGTCTCGCCATCGCCCGTGTTTTCCAGGGCACGCTGAAGCGCGGCACCGAAGTCGGCATCGCAAAACTTTCCGGCGTGATTCAGGCCACCAAGATCACCAAGTTATTTACGTTTCGCGGCCTCGAACGCGACGAAGCCGAAGAAGTTTCCGCCGGCGACATCGTAGCCATCGCCGGAGTCGAAGGAATTCAAATTGGCGAAAGCATCACTGATCTCTTAAATCCCGCGCCGCTTGAGCCGCTGCTAATCGACGAGCCCACGTTGACCATGGTTTTCACCGTGAACACCTCGCCGTTCGCCGGCCGCGAAGGACAATACGTCACCTCGCGCGATCTTCGCGCGCGCCTCGACCTCGAACTGCTCACCAACGTTTCTCTTCGCATCGAAGATATGGGCGCCACCGATTCTTTCCGCGTCCTCGCTCGCGGCGAACTTCAGCTCGCCATCCTGATCGAAACCATGCGCCGCGAAGGTTACGAGCTGATGGTCGGCAAGCCTGAAATCGTGGTGAAAACCGAAAATGGTAAGCGCCTAGAACCTCTCGAAGTCCTGATCGTGGATTGCCCGGAATCTTTTATCGGCATTGTGATGGAAACGTTAGGACATCGCCGCGGCGAACTAGCGAAAATGGTCAACCACCATTCCGGCCGCGTGCGCATGGAGTTCCGCATCCCCTCGCGCGGGCTGATCGGTCTTCGCGGGCAACTGCTCACCGACACGCGCGGTACCTCGCTGATTCACTCCATGCTGGAAGGCTGGACCGAATACGCCGGAGACATGGCTTCGCGCCTGACCGGCGCTTTAGTGAGCGATCGCGCTGGAGTTTCTACCGCTTACGCCGTCTGGGGCATTCAGGAGCGCGGCGAAATGTTCGTGGGCCCGGGTCTGGAAGTGTATGAAGGAATGATCGTCGGCGAAAACGCGCGCGAAGACGACATGAACGTCAATATCACCAAAGAAAAGAAGCAAACGAACATGCGCTCGTCCAGCGCTGATGAAGCCATACGCCTGGTGCCGCCCCGCGAATTGACCCTCGAAAAAGCCATCGAATTTATCTCCGATGACGAATTCGTCGAAGTCACCCCGAAATCCATACGCCTGCGCAAGAAAGTATTGGACGCGAAGAAGCGCCCCAAGCGCTGGCAGGAAATCCGCGCCAGCGTCGAGTCCGCCTCGGGCTAGCCGAAGCGGCATTTAGTGCTAGACGGATTTGGCAGTTCTAGCATTGTTCGAGTGTTCGCTAGCGGGATGGAGGATTCCCATGAGCGGGCAAAGTGGCTCCTTTCGTACTTGTAGATTCCCCGTAAATAACGGACTATACAGAACTTACGATTGCCATCGTACCGGAATTCAATTTGCGATGTATATAGTCGAGGTTGGTATCTGTGGACATAGCTCGCCCCGAAGCTAAGCGGAAGAAAAAGATACGCCGGACGATTTATATCGCCGCAGCGGTAGTCCTGATTCCCCTCGTAACTTACGCGCTCTCGAAGCTCAAGCCCGCAGCGCCGACGGTGGACAGCGCCACGGTTTGGACTGACACAGTGAAGCGCGGCCCCATGCTGCGTGAGGTTCGCGGCCTGGGTACCCTGGTCCCCGAAACAATTCGCCTGATCCCCGCCGCCACCGACGGCCAGGTGGTGCAGCGCAATTTGCTGCCCGGCACTCCGCTGAAAGCCGACACCGTAATTTTGGAAATGAGCAATCCTGAATTGCAGCAAGCCGCGCTCGATGCCGAATATCAAATGAAGGGCGCCGAAGCAAATCTCGAACAGACCAAAGCGCTGCTACAGAATCAGTTGATGGACAAGCGCACGCAAGCTGCTGCCCTGAGTTCCGCATACCACACTGCGCTGCTGGACAGAGATACGAATAAGCAGCTCGCTGACAACGGCCTGGTATCGGATTTGATTTACAAGAAATCGCAAGTAGTGGCCGAGGAGCTTGCCAAGCAAGACGATCTGGCGCAAAAGGAAGTTGAGACTTTTTCGAACTCGATTGCAGCGCAAATTGCCGTGCAACAGGCCACGGTGGATGAAAAGCACGCCATGTACGAACTGAAAAAATCGCAATTGGATCAACTGAAAATCCGTCCCGGTATTGATGGCGTGCTGCAAGAGTTGGACGTGGAGGTCGGGCAAAAAGTCACGCAGGGAACCGTGCTGGCGCGAGTCGCTCAACCCACGCATTTGAAAGCGCAGCTAAAAATTGCCGAGACTCAGGCGAAAGACATTACCATCGGGCAAAAGGCATCCGTTGACACGCACAATGGCATAATCGCCGGACATGTGATGCGCATCGACCCAGCGGTAGTAAACGGAACAGTTACGGTGGACGTCGCGCTGGATGGCGAGTTGCCACAAGGCGCGCGGCCGGACCTCAGCGTCGAAGGCACGATCGAGCTCGAGCGATTGGCCGATGTGTTGTACGTAGGACGCCCCGTGCATGGCGAAGCGAACAGCACGGTGGGTTTGTTCAAAGTGGTCGATGACGGTGGAGCGGCCGTTCGCGTGCAGGTGCAACTCGGCCGCACGTCGGTCAACACTGTGGAAATCGTCAAAGGCCTGCAAATCGGCGACAAAGTAATTTTGTCCGACATGTCGGCGTGGGACAATTACGACCGCGTGCAATTGAAATAATGAACGGAACATTTTCGGGCCCTGGGAACGTAACTAACTTGGGTAAGAGATTCGTTAGCAAGAGCTGAAGGAGCCAACATGGATACAGCGCCGAAATCAATGATTCGTCTGGAAGGCGTGACGAAAGTTTTTTACACCGATGAAGTGGAGACGCACGCGCTCGGCGGCGTGCATTTGGATATAAAGAACGGCGAGTTCCTTTCCATCGCCGGGCCTTCGGGTTGCGGCAAATCCACGCTGCTTTCCATCCTCGGCTTGCTCGATTCGCCGACGGACGGCAATTACTGGATCAATACGCAGCCGGTGGCCAACCTTTCTCTTTCCGATCGCACGCGCATTCGCAATCGCGAAATCGGGTTCATCTTCCAGGCATTTAATTTGATCGGCGACCTGACCGTTTTTGAAAACGTTGAATTGCCGCTCACCTATCGCAGCATGGCTTCCGCAGAGCGCAAGAAGCGCGTCCAGGAAGTGCTCGAGCGCGTGGGAATGGCTCATCGCATGAAACACTATCCTTCCCAGCTTTCCGGCGGCCAACAGCAGCGCGTGGCCGTGGCGCGAGCGCTGGTCGGTTCACCTTCCATTCTGCTGGCGGACGAGCCGACTGGAAACTTGGACTCGAAGAACAGCGAAGCGGTGGTGGATTTGCTGCGGCAACTGCACCGCGAGGGCGCGACGATCTGCATGGTCACGCACGATCCGCGTTACGCCAGCGTGGCCGACCGCACCATCCATCTTTTCGACGGCCGCATCGTCGAGGAAACTGTCGGCACGCACACCGCGTCCGTTTAACCGGTTTCGCCAAATCCGAAAACCATTCGGCTGCCGTTGTACGGGTGTGCTTATAGAACTTTCGAGGCCGAAATGGAGCGCAAGAATCAAGCGCCACTGAGTTAGTTAGCGGGAATCCTCCCGGAGGCGAAATTGGGAACGCTGTTGCAAGACATTCGCTACGGTCTCCGCTTCATGGTGAGGAGTCCCGGAGTCACCGCCGTGGCAGTGCTTTCACTGGCGCTCGGTATTGGGGCAAACGCCGCGATCTTCAGTGTTGTAAGCGCCCTGCTGCTAAAGATGTTGCCGGTCCAAGATCCGAGTGCCCTTGTCTTCTTCGGTCCCGCAGATGCGTCCGGAAATAGCGACGGATTTCCTGACGATAGCATGAGCCTTTTTTCATATCCCATTTATCGCGAGATGTCACAGAAGAACCAAGTGTTCGGCGGTGTGGCGGCGCTAAGCAGCTGGAGTTACAGCACCCATGGAGTAGTGGGAAATGGAAGTGCGTTGGAGCCGCTAGGTATTCAGCTTGTTTCCGGGACGTATTTCCACGTACTTGGCGTGAATCCGGTTTTGGGGCGCACCTTCACAGAAGCCGATGATCAAATCCTGGGTGGCCATCCCATAGCGGTGATCAGTTACGGATGGTGGACGGAGCGTTTTTCTCGGGATCCTGGAATTGTCGGAAAAACCTTCAAGATTGGCGACACGATATACACGATCGTCGGCGTTGCTCCCCGCGAATTCTTTGGTACCACAGTGGGCGAATCGCAGGACATGTGGATTCCGCTGCAAATGTCGGACGAGATTTCTCGAGGGCCGCACAAGCTGAACGACAAATTTTACCGGCACCTGGATTTGATTGCGCGACTCAAGCCTGGGGTGAGCGTGAAGGCGGCGAACGCGAACGTCAATGTGATTCTACGAGAGATCCTGCAGGAGTATGCGGGCCCACAACCATCGCAAGAGCATTTGCTGGACATACAGAAGGCGCGCATCGAACTTACGCCGGCGTCATCGGGAAAGTCTTTGTTGCGCGATCAGTTCAGCAAACCGTTGTGGATGCTGATGGCAATCGTGGGGCTGGTACTGCTGATCGCGTGTGCCAACATTGCCAATTTGTTGTTAGCGAGAGGAGCGATGCGGCAAAGGGAAATTGCCGTTCGAATGGCTCTGGGTGCAGGACGCCCGAGATTGATCCGCCAGTTGCTGACGGAAAGCCTTGTGCTTGCGGGAATTGGCGGGGGGCTGGGAATTCTGTTTGCGTCCTGGGCGAGTGAAGTCCTTTTGGTAATGGCCTCGGCGGGATCCGAGACCATTCCACTGAATGTTTCTCCCGACGTGAGGGTGCTTGCGTTCGCAACCTTGGTTTCGGTGTTCACTCTGGCACTTTTTGGCATCGTTCCCGCAGTGCAAGCGGCTCAAGTGGCGCCCAGCGTTTCGCTCGCAAGTGGCCGAAGCGCGGCTGCCGGCCAAAGACGCAGCCTGTTGGGAAAAGCACTCATCGTTAGCCAAGTGTCTCTGTCTTTGGTTCTAGTGATTGGCGCAGGCTTGTTTGTGCGGAGTCTTATTAACCTGGCGCACGTGGAGACGGGATTTCAGAAACAGAATGTCCTTTCTTTCAGCCTCGATCCTCAGGCCACAGGCTTCTCGGATGAATCGCACTTATCGAATTTCTATCGCCAAGTCGAGCAGCGCACGAACGCAATTCCAGGCGTTAAAGCTTCGAGTTTCTCTATTTTTGCTTTCAACCAAGGGGCCTGGAACGAAGAAGTTTGGGCGGAGGGCGACTCAGGCGTCCCTCCTTCAATCCGGACAGTGTGGTTCAACGCCGTGGGCCCCGGTTATTTCGCGGTGATGGGTTTACCGATCCTTGATGGCCGAAACCTTGGGCAACAAGATGCGGCGTCATCGCCCAAGGTTGCGGTAATCGACCAAACCATGGCGCGGCGGTTTTTTCCCGGAAGTTCGGCAGTCGGAAAAAGATTCGGTGTGAACAGCGAAGCGCACAGCAAGGATGTTGAAGTAGTTGGCGTGGTTGCGGATTCCAAGTACTTCAGCCTCGACGAAGAACCTCGGGCCATCGTGTACTATCCTCACACGCAATACGTTCCGGATTGGGGCACCGGGCTTTACCTCAACAACTTTCAAGTGCGATTCGTGGGCGACTCACGCGCAGTAATTCCTGCCGTTCGACAATCGATTGCCGAAATCAGTCCGAACGTTCCAACTGAGGATGTTCAAACTTTAGCAAAGAGAGTTGACGATTCTTTCCGTTCTCGCCAAATGGTCGCGCAGCTTTCCGGTTTCTTTGGGTTCCTCGCCGTTTTTCTGGCATGTAATGGAATTTACGGACTGATGTCGTTCTCAGTGAATCGACGCACGAACGAAATCGGAATCCGCATGGCTTTGGGCGCCAGCCAATCCGACGTGCTGGGCATGGTCATGAAGGAAGTTGTCGCGCTGGTAGCGATTGGTCTTGCGATCGGCGTTCCTTTGGCTCTGGTGAGCTCTCGCTTGATTTCGAGTCTGCTATTCGGCTTGAAGCCTACCGATCCTTTGATACTTGCCGCAGCTACTGTGCTGGTGTTAGCAGTCACAGCTCTAGCGGGATATTTGCCGGCGCGTCGGGCGATGCGCGTGGATCCCATGATCGCGCTGCGGTACGAGTAACGAGGAGAAAAATGGGAACGCTACTGCAAGATATTCGCTACGGCATCCGAATGCTGGTGAAGAATCCAGGATTCACGATTATCGCTGTGCTCACGCTGGCGCTCGGCATCGGCGCGAATACGGCGATATTCAGTGTGCTTGATTCCGTTCTGCTGCGGACACTCCCGGTGGCACATCCCGAACAACTGGTGCTGCTGACCGATCCGGACTCCCATGGTTCGTCGTTCGGTAGTGAGGGGGGAGACCGTTCGCTGCTAGCCTTTTCGGAATTTCAATATCTGCGCGACCACAATGAAGTTTTTTCTTCGATTTTTGCTTCCGACAGTGAACTTGCGAAAAGGCCCGCAACGATCGGTCGTTCATCGAGCGGCTCAGCGAGCGGGGAAGAAACGGTTCGTATCCGGCTAGCCAGCGGAGATTATTTTTCCACGTTGCAAGTGAGGCCCGCTATGGGCCGCATGTTTACTCCGGAAATGGACCAAGTTCGCGGTGGCGCGCCCTTTGCGGTGGTGAGTTTCGCCTTCTGGAAGCAGCGCTTCAATCTCGATCCTGCAATCCTCGGGAAGACCATCCAGATTCACCAGACATCGTTCGAAATCATCGGCGTTGCTCCGCCGGGATTTTTCGGCGAAACCACGGGAGAAGCGGCGGACGTTTGGATACCCATCACGATGCAAGACGCGATCTATCCGGGCCGCGATCTCTTGAGTCCATCGCAGGGTGAGGTAAACAAACACATTTGGCTGCAAGTGATCGCGCGCTTAAAACCGGGCATTGCGCTGGAACAAGCTAAGGCAAGCATCAACGTGGTCTTCCAGCGGATGATTGAATCCAATATAGGTTCAACTGCGAATGCGGAAGAGCGCAAAGAATTTTTGTCTCAGCGTATCAACCTTCAAGGCGGCGCGCGCGGCCCTTCCACACTTCAGGAGGCGTACGGGCAACCGCTCAAGGTCCTGATGGCTTTGGTTGGGTTCGTGCTGCTCATTGCTTGCGCCAACGTTGCCAACCTGCTGCTCGCCCGCGGCGCGGCCAGGCAAAAGGAATTTGCGGTGCGTCTTGCAATCGGCGCGGGCCGGCGCCGTTTGATACGGCAACTCTTGTCTGAAAGTTTTGTGCTCGCGTTCGCCGGAGCGGCTGCCGGAATTCTGCTGGCTCAATGGTGCGATACGCTGCTAGTGCAGATGGTTTCGCGAGTATCAGCGCAGCATGAGGCCATCCAAATTGACTTGCGGCCTGACGCGCGTGTGCTGGCTTTCACACTGGCTGTAACTGTTCTGAGCGCAATATTGTTTGGGTTGATCCCGGCGTTGCGAGTGACTCGCGTCGATCTGTCACCGATTCTGAAATCGAGCGCGGGCGGAACGACTGGCGAAGCCGGTAACCGCCGTCTGTCTGCCGGCAAAGTGCTCGTAATTGCGCAGGTGGCGATCTCGCTGATCCTTCTGGTAGCGGCCGGGTTATTCGTTCGCAGCCTTTCAAAATTGAGCCAGGTGAACCTGGGTTACCAGCCTGAGAACCTGATTTTGTTTCAAGTGGACGGCGCCTCAGGCGGTTACAAAGGCCCTGCAAACCTTCGTTTTCAGAAGGAATTGCTGGGAAAATTTTCTAATGTCCCCGGCGTGCGCGCGGCAACGCTTTCCAGCAATGGACTGTTCAGTCATTCAGAGTCGGGCGATCCGGTCAGGGTAGAGGGATACACGGAGAAATCCGGCGAAAGTCCGAACACCCGCATGGACCATGTCGGTCCGCAATATTTTTCCACTGTCGGGATTCCCATCCTGATCGGCCGGGAGATTGAGCCGCAAGACAGTGGCAACGGCCCGCGGGCCGCGGTCATTAATCAGGAATTCGCCCGGCACTTTTTTGGAAACACGAATCCGATCGGCAAGAAAGTACTCGACGTCTATCCCGGAAATCCGCAGGAGATGGAAATTGTGGGCGTCGCCGCCGATGCAAAATACAACAGTTTGCGAGAGAAAACTCCCACGCGCATTTACGCGCCGTATTTCAACCCCATGTGGGAACATTCCTACGCTTTCTTCGAAATCCGCACACAGGCGGACCCTGCAAGCGTGAGCGCTTCGTTGCGCAAAATCGTGCAGCAGACGAACTCCGCGATTCCGCCCATTGAAATAAAAACAATGCCAGCGCTGGTGGACGATTCACTACACACCGACCGGTTCATCGCCCGTTTGGCCGGCGTATTTGGTTTTCTGGCCATGCTGCTAGCCAGCATCGGGCTTTACGGCATCATGACTTACACCGTGGCGCGTCGCACGCGAGACATTGGGATTCGCATGGCGCTGGGCGCGCAGCCGGGCGGAGTCCTCTGGCTGGTTCTGCGCGAGACGTTGCTGCTCGTTCTGATCGGAGTGGTAGTAGGTTTACCCCTGGCATTCGCAGGTACGCATTTGCTGAAAAGCATGTTGTTCGGCTTGGGCCTTGTGGATCCTGTGGCGATTGTGGTTTCCACGATGGCGCTGGCAGCGGTAGCCGCGTTAGCTGGATTTCTGCCGGCGCAGCGCGCGATGCGCGTGGACCCCATGATAGCGCTGCGGTACGAGTAACGAGGAGAAAAAATGGGAACACTCATGCAAGACATGCGCTACGCAATCCGCATGCTGTCGAAAAATCCCGGCTTCGCGTTCATCGCGGTGCTAACACTGGCTCTTGGAATCGGAGCGAACACAGCTATTTTTTCCGTGGTTAACGCGGAACTGCTTCGTCCGCTGCCGTTCCGCGATTCGGGTAGCCTGGTGAGCGTTGCCACCGCCAATTCGCGCATGCACTCCTCGAATGGTTCCACTTCGTATCCCGATTTCATGGATTGGCGCTCGCAGAATCAGGTCTTCGAGAATATGGCCGCTTATACGGGAGCCACTTTCACGCTGACCGGCCAGGTAAATCCGGCGCATTTGGAAGGTGCCAGCGTTTCGTCAGACATATTCGATTTACTCGGTGTTTCGCCTGAGCTGGGACGAACCTTTCAGCCGGGCGAGGACGAACCGAACCATCACGTCGTCGTCATTAGCGACCATCTTTGGAAGCAACAATTTGGCGGCGATCCTGGAATTATCGGCCGCTCCATTACGATCGACAACGATGGATACACTGTTGTCGGCGTCATGCCCGCAAATTTCCGCTACCCGCTCCAGCGCGAGCCGGAAGCAATTTGGTCAACGCTTTCGCCGCTAAATGAGACTACTGACAACTCTCCGCCCATGGTCCAGCATCGCGGTGCGCATTTCCTGACCTGCATCGCGAGATTAAAACCCGGCGTCACACTGGCGCAAGCGCAAGCAGCCATGGACGTGATTGCAAGTTCGCTGAGCAAACAATATCCCGACACCAACAAATATATGAACGTGCATCTGAGCTCCCTACAGGACCGCTTGACTGGCTCGATTCGTCCGGCTTTGCTCGTGATGATGATCGCTGTGGGATTGGTATTGCTGATCGCCTGCGTGAACGTAGCGAATCTCTTGCTGGCACGCGCCACCACTCGCGGACGCGAGATCGCCATTCGTACCGCGATGGGCGCGGGAAGGATTCGCGTCGTAAGACAACTTCTGACGGAAAGCTTGTTGCTCGCAATTGTTGCGGGCGTCTTGGGAGCAGCCCTCGCGGTTTGGGGCAGCGACGTTCTGGTGCGCTGGAGTCCTGAGAATCTTCCACGCGTCGGCGAAATTCATATCGATGGTTGGGCACTCGCGTTCACAGCGGGCCTTTCGCTGCTGACCGGCATTTTGTTCGGTCTAGCACCCGCACTTCAATCTACGCACTCCAATATCGTGGAAGCGCTGAAGGAAGGCTCGCTGAGTATGACTGCCGGACGCAGCCGCCATGGTTTGCGCAGCTCGCTTGTAATTGTGGAAATGGCGCTGGCTCTGATTTTGCTGGTCAGCGCAGGACTGTTGATTCGCAGCCTGATTCGGCTGCAAGAAGTGAATCCGGGATTCGACCCGCACAACGTGATGACCGCGAGCTTGGATCTTCCGGATGCAAAATATTCCGATCCGAAGAAGGCTGAATTTTTCCGCGAGTTGATTCCCCGCCTGCAAGCAATACCGGGCGTGCAATCAGCCGCTGCGGTGTACCCTTTGCCCATGAGTGGCGACGAAATTCGCACAAGCTTTCAGATCGAGGGGCGGCCGGTAGCCAAGAGTGACGAGTCGCATACTTCCATTCGTGCGGTCACACCCAATTACTTCGCCACTATGCGAATCCCTTTGTTGCAAGGAAGAGAATTCACCGAGCGCGATGATGCCAGCGCGACGAAGGTTCTGATTGTGAACCAGGCTTTCGCGCAGCAATTCTTCCCGGGGGAAAATCCGATTGGCAAACGCATACTGGCCGGCATCGCCAATGCCGGAGAGCCGCCCATGCGAGAAATCATCGGCGTAGTAGGAAACGTAAAGTTTGAAGATTTGACTACCGAGTTCAGTCCGGAATCTTACATTCCCTACGGACAACTTCAATTTGGCTCCATAGCAATCGTGGTGCGCTCGTCGAAAGATCCCGAGGGCTTGGCGAAGCCGATTGCGTCAGCGGTGCAATCGCTCGATAAAGATTTGCCAACATATGCGCCCAAAACAGTAGAGCAGTATTTAGACGGCACCATCGCTGTACCGCGCTTCAACACTTTTCTTTTGGCGATCTTTGCAGCGCTCGCAATGGTTTTAACAGCCGTCGGCTTATACGGCGTGATTTCCTACACGGTGGCGCAGCGCACGCATGAGATTGGCATACGCATGGCACTGGGCGCGCAACCTGGCGACATGATGCGTCTAGTGGTAGGCCAGGGAATGCGGCTCGCACTATTCGGGGTAGGGGTTGGCTTGGTTGCGGCACTCGGATTGACGCGATTTCTCTCGAGCCTTCTTTTCGGCGTTAGTTCCACCGATCCGGTGTCGTTCGCTGCCGTGGTAGCCATGCTTTTCGCCGTGGTGCTGCTGGCTTGTTACATTCCGGCGCGAAGAGCCATGCGTGTGGATCCCATGGTCGCACTTCGTTACGAGTAGAAGGAAAAACAATGGGGACTTTGCTGCAAGACATTCGCTATGGGATTCGCATGCTGGTAAAAAATCCAGGCTACACGCTGATTGCCGTGCTCACGCTGGCTTTAGGCATTGCTGCAAACACCGCTCTCTTTTCCGTAGTGAACGGCGTGATTCTAAATCCGCTACCCTTTCCGCAGCCGGACCAGCTCGTGATGCTTTACGAAAACAGCCCGGCATTTGAAAAATCGTCGATCTCCTACCCGAATCTCCAAGATTGGCAGCGAAGCAATTCCACTTTTGCAGAAATCGCAGGTTATCGAAGTGATGACTTCAGTGTCACCGGGAGCGGCGAGACCGAGCGCGTACGAGTGGGCATGGTTTCCGTTGATTTTTTTCCGATCTTAGGCGTCAAGCCTTTACTGGGTCGTTTGTTTGGCCCGGACGACGATCGCCGTAGCGCCGCTCCGGTCACGCTCATCAGTTACGGTTTGTGGCAGCGCAAATTCGGCTCCACGCCGGACGTTGTTGGCAAGCGCATGGATATGAATGGCAACGATTACACCGTGATTGGCGTCATCCCTCCCAGCTTTCATCTTCAGGTGAATAACTTTGATACCGCGAAAGATGTCTATATCCCGCTGGGACAGTTTCGTGATCCTTTATTTCAAGACCGCGGCGTTCATGAAGGCATGGACGCGATCGGCAGGTTGAAACCTGGCACGTCGGTGGCAGCAGCGCGCGCAGACATGGATCAAATCGCGCGAAATCTTGCCGCGGCCTATCCCAACGATGACAAGAACGCGGGCGTGACCATCGTTCCGCTGAAACAAGATATGGTCCGCGATGTTCAACTGTTTCTGTGGGTATTATTGGGCGCTGTCGGATTTGTATTGTTGATTGCCTGCGTGAACGTTGCAAACCTGCAGCTCGCTCGATCCGCTGTCCGGGCACGCGAATTTGCCATTCGCGCTGCGCTTGGCGCGAGCCGGGGGCGTGTAATCCGGCAGTTGCTCACCGAAAGCATTCTGATTGGGCTGGCCGGCGGTGGAATCGGCGCTTGTTTGGCCGCGTGGGGAACGCGGGCGGCGATTCGAGTGCTGCCCAATACATTGCCGCGCGCAGAGGGAGTCCGCTTAGACGCGCACGTTCTGATGTTCACGCTGGCAGTATCCATTTTGGCGGGCATCGTTTTTGGATTGGCGCCGGCACTCAAAACCTCCCGGCCTAATCTTCAGGACACGCTGAAAGAAAGTGGACGCGGCGCCAGTGGCGCGAAGCATCGCGCGCTGGGAATGTTTGTCGTAGTGGAGATGGCCATGGCGCTCGTGCTTCTAACCGGCGCAGGCCTGATGATTCGCAGCCTCGCCGCCCTCTGGAACGTGAATCCAGGTTTCAATCCACATAACATTTTGGTATTTGACGTTTCA
This sequence comes from uncultured Acidobacteriota bacterium, assembly GCA_963731535.1. Taxonomy (GTDB): domain Bacteria; phylum Acidobacteriota; class Terriglobia; order Acidiferrales; family UBA7541; genus Palsa-295. The sequence continues at coordinate 118,228 of CAVSWI010000015.1, forward strand.
CTTTCACCGACTTTGGGTGCAAATGCATCAACGATCCGGTCGGCTCTCCGCGAATTCGGCGAAAAACTGCGAGAAGTGCCCGGAGTTCAGGCTGTATCCTCCACAGGCGGAGCGCTTCCTATGACCGGCGATGACGAGATGCCGTTCTGGCCCGATGGCAAGCCGAAACCCGCCAACCAAGCTGAGATGGACCAAACATTGTTTTATATGGTGGAAGCGGGATATCTGGACGCCATGGGACTTCGACTACAGCGAGGCCGTTTTTTCACCGCGAACGATAACGAGCACTCTTCGCCAGTCGTTGTGGTCGATGAAGACTTCGCGAAGAAGTATTTCCCCGGCGAAGATCCCATCGGCAAGCGAATTCATATCGCTATTCTGGATACCGCGCCCGAGATTGTGGGCGTGGTTCAGCACGTAAAGCACTGGGGTCTGGATTCCGAGGCAGATCGGCAAAAGATCCAAGCTGAGACTTACATGCCTCTAATGCAAATCCCAGATAAATTCTGGAGCGGGAGTCCGCAGGCGCAAGTTGTGCTGCGCTCGAGTGGACCGCCGGCCGCTATTGCCGGGGCAGTGCGCGAGACTATTACGAAGCTAAATAGCGAAAACGTGATGTTTGAAACCAGAACGATGGACGCAATCATCGCGGAATCGCTTGCCGACAGGCAATTCTCGATGGCCCTGCTCAGTGTTTTTGCGGGAATCGCGCTTCTGCTATCCAGCATCGGGATTTATGGAGTGATTTCCTATGTGGTCGGACAGCGTACGCATGAAATTGGCATTCGTATGGCGTTGGGCGCACAACGCCGCGATGTTTTGCGCTTGATGCTAGGCCAAGGAATGAAGATGGCGATTGTCGGAGTGGGAATCGGTATATGCGCGGCTCTCGGGCTCACCCACTTGATGGTCAAGATGCTTTTTGGAGTTAGTGCAACCGATCCTGTGACGTTTGCCGGAGTGGCCATTGTTCTATCCGGAGTCGCGCTGGCAGCCTGTTACATTCCGGCCCGGAGAGCGATGCGCGTAGACCCGATCATTGCGCTGCGCTACGAGTGATCGTGATTTGGGAAGCCTTTGGCTACAAACGGAAACCTGTGGAAAAGTTTTCTGTGATTAGAAAATTCGGATTGTCTTAGCGCCGCTTTTCTGTGTAGAGCTAAGAAAGAGAGAAAAGATGGGAGCCTTGCTGCAAGATCTACGCTATGCACTGCGGATGCTGGCGAAGAGTCCGGGATTTACGCTGGTTGCCATACTGACGCTTGCGCTGGGCATCGGCGCGAACGCCGCGATATTTTCCCTTACCGATCAGGTTCTATTGCGGCTTCTGCCGGTGCAGAGGCCGGAAGAACTTGTGGTACTGCGCTCCCCCGGCCCCCACACAGGTAGAAATTGGAGCGATGGCGATGTGGCCATGGCCTGGTCCTATCCCATGTACAAAGATTTGCACGACCGTAACCAAGTTTTCTCCGGCCTGCTAGCGAGGTTCGCCACGCAAGCGAGCGTTTTCGGTCAAGGCCAAACCGAACTCGCTAATGCGGAACTTGTAAGCGGAAATTATTTTGATGTCCTTGGCGTGCGTCCGGCACTCGGACGCGTTTTCAATTCGCAAGATGAAACCGCGCCAGGTGCGAATCCGGTAGCAGTGTTGAGCTATGGATACTGGCAGCGACGATTCGGGCGCGATCCCGGAATTTTGAACAAGCAACTGGTCGTGAACGGAATTTCCATGACCGTCGTGGGAGTCGTGCATCCCGGATTCTTTGGCGTACAAGTGGGACAGACGCCCGATATTTTCGTCCCCATGACGATGAAGGCCCAGATGACGCCAAACTGGGATGGGTTGGCAGACCGTCAGGATCATTGGCTTGCGATTCTGGGGAGATTAAAACCGGGAATCAGCGCAACGAAGGCTGAAGCCGGACTCCAACCCGAATATAGCGCGATCCTCCGGTCTGAGGTTTTGGCAATGAAATCCTCGCCGCAAACCAAGAAGGATTTTCTGGCCAAAAAAATACTGTTGAATCCGGGATCGCATGGACGTCCGATCCTCCAGCACGATTCGGGGCAGCCGCTGCTGATTTTGCTGTCTATGGTGGGATTAGTGCTGTTGATCGCGTGTGCAAACCTCGCCAGTCTTTTGGTGGCGCGCGGCGAAGCCAGGCAGCGAGAGATAGCGGTGAGGATGGCCATGGGCGCGGGCCGCTGGCGGCTGATCAGGCAACTTCTGACGGAGAGTTTGCTGATTTCGCTGGCGGGTGGATCTGCGGGATTAGTCGTCGGGTCCTGGACACTTGGCGCGCTGGTTAGCTCGGTACCTGACAATATTGGCGCGTCAGGTCTGCAAGGAAGGTTCGATTATCGTGTGCTGGCTTTTGCTCTTGGACTTTCCGTATTGACTGGAATTCTGTTCGGATTTTTGCCGGCGCTGCGCTCTACGCGCGCAGACTTGCAGACCACCTTACGAGAACAGGGAGCAAATGTTTTTGGCGGCAAATCGAATGTGCGATTACGCAAGGTGTTGTTGGTTTCGCAGGTGGCCTTGACCGTGGTTTTGCTGGCATCGGCCGGGTTTTTTGTGCGCAGCCTGATGAATCTGAAAGGTCAGGATCTCGGAGTGCGCACGGACCATGTTATGCAATTTTCTGTTTCGCCCGAGTTGAATCGTTACACGCCGGTACAAACCGTCGCGTTTGTCGATCGGCTGCGAGAAAGCATAGGCGCTTTGCCCGGTGTTCGGTCCGTGAGCGCCTCGGAAATGGCATTGCTCGCCAACAGCGATTCTTACGCAAATATTACTCCGGAAGGATTTCCGATGTCGGAAGACACCAATACGGACGTCCAACAAAATTGGGTTGGTCCGAATTTCTTTTCAACCTTGGGAATTCCGCTCATCGCTGGACGCGAGTTCGACAATCGCGATGTTTCCTCTGCGCCCAAAGTAGCAATCGTGAGCGAAAGAATGGCACGAAAGTTCTTCAACGGACAAAATCCGATTAGCCGCCATTTTGCGTTTGGCTCCGGCAATGGTGTGCACCCCGATATCGAAATAGTCGGCCTAGTGAAAGACAGCAAGAATACCGACCTGCGGCAAGAGATCCGGCCGCTCGTCTATATTCCTTACGCGCAAGACACTCACCAGGGGAACGCAACGTTTTATGTGCGCACAAATGTTGAACCCACAGCAATGGCTTCCACGCTGCGCAAAACCGTACAGAACGTCGACGCAAACCTGCCTGTATTCGATTTGAAAACACTGGACCAGGAATTGGATGAGATTGCTTTCTCCGAGCGGCTGCTGACGTTTTTCTCGGTGTGCCTGGGTGTGCTCGCCGCGTTGCTGGCCGCCATCGGACTCTACGGCGTAATGGCGTATATGGTTTCGCGGCGAACTCGCGAAATTGGAATACGCATGGCGCTGGGCGCGACGCAACAGAATGTCGCGTGGCTAGTGCTGCGCGAAAATGTGCGCATATCAGCTGCAGGTCTCGGCATAGGACTTGTCGCGGCCTTTGCAATCGGCAAATTAATCGAGTCCCAGTTATTTGGAGTTAAGGCGAGCAATCCATTGGTGTTTTTAGCCGCGGCTGTGCTGCTCTCAGCCGTTGCATTTCTAGCTGGGTGGCTTCCCGCGCGGAGAGCTGCTGCCGTGGATCCAATGGTTGCCTTGCGGTACGAGTAAGCTCGCCGCGCAGCACTGTCCGGAATCGCGACAAACATTCCCGTAACTGGTCATGTCCAACCGTGGGTTGTGCGTCTAGTTCCCGCAATGTATTCCTGCCACGGTATTTAGAGGCAGGCTCTGCTGGAATCCGAACTGCCCATATATGGGAGGCTCCCAATCGCGTTTCCGCTGGATACGCGCAGACGAGCCTACCGAGATGGATACCATGGCGGTTGAACTGATGAATCAAGCGGGACCGACTCAGGCGCGCATAATCATAGCCGATGACCAGCCAGACGTCCTGGAGGCCCTGCGCTTACTTTTGAAAGGTCATGGTTATGTGACCGAAACCGTGACCTCTCCGGCAAGCCTACTGGAGGCCCTCGGACGATCCGAATTTGATCTGGTTCTGATGGACCTGAATTACGCGCGCGATACTACCTCGGGCCGCGAAGGCCTGGATATCCTCACTCAACTGAAAGACTCTGGAGACGCGCCACCAATTGTCGTGATGACCGGTTGGGCTACAGTTGGGCTCGCTGTGGAGGCCATGCAGCGCGGCGTTGGTGATTTCGTCGAAAAGCCCTGGGTCAACACTCGGCTTCTGGAAGTCCTACAAAAGCAAATTGACATAGGGCGCGAACGCCGTAACGCCCGCCGCAGCGCAATCGAGAATAATCGTTCGCAAAACGAAATCGCCTCCCAGCTTCAACGCCAAGGACGCGAAATTGAAGAGGCCCGAGCCATCCAGCTAGGATTCCTACCTAAAGAAATTCCGCAAATTCCCGGATATGAAATTGCGGGCGCTTGGCAGCCTGCGCGCGTTGTCGGCGGTGATTATTACGACGTTCTGGCATTTGGAGAAGATACGCTGGGTCTGTGCATTGCCGATGTTGCCGGAAAGGGAATGCCTGCAGCGCTGCTGATGTCCAATTTGCAGGCTGCCGTGCGCGGTCTTGCTTCGCCAGCCCTGTCTCCCGAAATTTTGTGCGAACGTTTGAATACGCTGATTTACCGCAACATCGCGAGTGATCGCTTTATCACATTCTTCTACGCCCAACTTGATGGTGCGTCCCGGCAACTGCGCTACTCCAATGCCGGACACAATGCTCCCATCGTTGTGCATCGCGACGGCACGCACGATCGCTTGGATGAAGGCGGCAGCGTGCTGGGAATTTTCCAATCCCAAACTTTTGTCATGGCTACCTGCACCCTTCAGCCGGGTGATCGCGTGCTGCTCTTCACCGACGGTGTGGCGGAAGCCAGCCTTCCGGAAGGCGAAGAATTTGGAGATGCGCGCCTGATTCAGTTGCTCCGGGAAAATTGCGACGCAAGCGCAGAGCAATTGCAGGGAAAAATTCTTGATACCGTCGGAACGTTCTGCGGCGGCAACTGGCACGATGATGCAACTTTGATTGCGATCGCAGTGCAGTAGCGCATTGGGAGAGGAGCGAGATGGGCGCCTTGCTGGCTGACTTCCGGTACAGCCTGAGAATATTGAAAAAATCTCCCGGCTTTGCAGCCATCGCAATAGTTACGCTTGCGCTTGGCATCGGCGCCAACTCCACGATTTTCAGTTGGATCAATTCCACTCTGCTCAATCCCATACCGGGCGTCACGCATACCTCCGATCTTCTTACCATGACTGAGGGTGGAACCGCACGAGCTCCTATCCCATTTTCCTATCTCGACTACATGGACCTGTACAACCGTAGTCGAAGTTTTTCTGGAATGATCGCTTACCACATTCGTCCCATGAATCTCACTGGCAACGGCAAGCCCGAGCGCGTTTGGGGCACGCTGGCGTCGGCAAATTATTTTGACGTGCTCAACGTCCATCCAATTCTGGGCCGCGGCTTTCTACCGGTAGAAGACCAGAAACCGGGCGGTGCTCCGGTCGTAGTCATCAGCTATCGGCTCTGGCAGATTCGTTTTGCCGGAAATCCTTCCGTGATCGGCAAGACGTTAAGGATCAACGAGCATCCCTACACCATCGTCGGCGTGGCACCGGCGGTCTTCCAAGGGGTTCAAACCGGTCTGCGCGCGGAGCTCTGGGTCCCATTGATGATGCAGCCCGGGCTCGATTCCAACCGTGACAAGCTGCAGACGCGCAGCGAAACCTGGTTAATGCTGATGGGCCGTCTTTCTCCGGGAGTTTCTCGCGCGCAAGCGCAGGCGGAGATGGATCTGCTCATGACCCACATCGTCGAGCAATTTCCCACTTCGCATTTGGGCAATAACGCTGTGACGTTGTATCCGCTCTGGCGTGCGCCCTTCGGCGCAAACGCTTACATGTACATCCTACTACCCACGCTGATGGCCATTGCGAGCGTGGTTTTGTTGCTCGCTTGCGCCAACGTGGCGAACCTGATGTTGGTGAAGTCGGTTTCTCGCCGGCGCGAAATTGCGATTCGCCTTTCGATTGGAGCCAGCAGGTCGCGCCTCGTCCGGCAACTACTGGTGGAGAGCTTGGTCCTGTCTTTGGCTGGTGGCATCCTGGCCATGTTTCTAACCGCCTGGACTACCGGGACGCTTGCGCAAATCATCCCGCCCACAGATATTCCAGTGGCGCTCAACATACCCATCGACCGCGCGGTATTTTTCGTTACATTCGCTATCTCGGTTCTAACAGGGATTATTTTCGGCATTCTTCCGGCTCTGCGCGCTTCTGATATGTCGCCGGTTGCGGTGCTGAAAGAAGAGGCGGGCAACGCTTCAGTTGGGCTTCATAGAGCGCGGTTATCAAGCGTTCTGGTTGTCGCGCAAATTTCGCTTTCACTTTTTTTGCTCGTCAGTGCAGGGCTCTTCATCAGAAGCTTCCGGCAGGCGCAGCAGTTTAATGCAGGTTTCAACCCCGACCATGTTTTGCTCGCTTCCTACAGCCTGCTTCCGTCGGGATATAACCAGGCTCGCGGCCTGGAATTTCATCGGCAGTTCTTGGCAAAGTTGGAAGCGCTGCCGGGAGTGGAATCAGTCTCGCTATCCAGTTGGGTCCCGCTAGGCTACACAAACAGCTCCATGCCGGCTTCGCCCGAGGGCTACGTGCCGCAGCCGCACGAATCAATGGAGATCGCTTCAGCCACAGTAGGACCAAGTTACTTACGAACCATGGAGATTCCTTTGGTCGCAGGGCGCGAGTTCACTTCGAAGGATACCGATAGGTCGCAACCCGTGGCCATTGTGAATCAGAAGTTTGCTGAGCGATATTGGCCTCAACAGAATGCGCTCGGCAAACGTCTCTTCGCCGATGGTGTGTGGTTCACGGTCATTGGGGTAGCGCATAACGCGAACTACAATTCGCTGAACGAGGCGCCGCAACCGTTCTTATATCTTCCAACATTTCAGGACTACGACCCTTCGCCGGTTATTCATGCGCGCGTTTCTGGGAACCCGCTTGCCTACACCGCGGCCGTGGAGAAAGCGATTCATAGCTTGGACGCCGATTTGCCCGTTTACGATGAGTCCACTTTAAAGTCGCGCGTGCAGGTTGCCAGCACCGGGCAGCGTATCGCCGGCACGTTTGTGGGAGCCTTTGGTTTGCTTGCGCTGGTCTTGGCGGCTGTGGGGATTTACGGAGTGATCTCCTACACCACGCGCCAACGGTCGCACGAAATCGGGATCCGTATGGCGCTAGGAGCGCAGCAAAGTGACGTGTTCGGTCTAGTGCTGGGTCAAGGCTTGCGAATGATCGTTACTGGACTTGTGCTCGGCCTGCTCGTGTCCTTCGCTCTAACGCGTTTTATGCGCAACATACTTTTTGGTGTTGGTGCCACCGACGCCGTTACGTTTGCAGCCGTGGCACTTCTGCTGTCTGTTGTGGCGCTGCTCGCTTGTTACGTTCCTGCTCGACGGGCGATGCGCGTGGATCCCATGGTGGCGTTGCGCTATGAATGATGGCCTTGCTCGATAGATTTGGACGGAGACCCGGAATGGATACCTTGCTTCAAGACATGCGCTACGGCTTGCGAATGCTGGCAAAGGCGCCGGGATTTGCGGCCGTTGCAGTGCTCACGCTGGCTCTCGGCATCGGCGGGAATGCTACTGTTTTCAGCTGGATTCGTACGGTTCTGCTGAATCCATTGCCGGGAATAGCTCACGCGGACCAATTCATTGCCGTCGAAAGCGTGATGCCCAGCGGTGAATATCACACCAGCTCTTACCCGGATTACAAAGACTATCGCGACCGCAACGATGTTTTTTCCGGCCTGATTGGATTTGAAATGGCAGGCGTGGACATGAGCCTGCGCAACGATGCTCCGCCGGAACGCGTGTGGGGAATCATCGCAACGGAAAATTATTTTGATGTGCTTGGCGTTCAAGCAGCTATGGGACACACGTTTCATCCAGTGCCCAATCAGGGCTTGAATTCGGATCCTTATGTAGTTTTAGGCCATGGATTGTGGGCGCGCCGTTTTGGTTCCGACCCTAAAGTGCTGGGCCGCACCGTTCACCTCAACGGCCATCCGTTTACGGTTATCGGTGTAGCTCCGCAGAATTTCTACGGAACTATCGTGGGCATCAATGCCGAATATTTCGTTCCCATGATGATGCAGCCGCAGATTTTGCCGGGCGAGGACATCGAAGAACGCTGGCCTACGTTCGTGCACATCATGGGCCGCTTAAAGCCCGGCGTAACCATGACGCAGGCTCAGCGGAGATGGCCACACTGGCCGCCGATTTCCAGAAGGAATATCCAAACGCGGAAAAGGGTGTGGGAGTTTTCTTAACGCCGGTATGGGGCGCGCACTACGGCGTGCAGGATTTCCTTCGCAGCGTACTGGGATTCCTGATGGTCGTTGCTTTGTTTGTGCTGCTGATCGGCTGCGTAAATGTGGCGAACTTGTTGCTGGCCCGCGCGACTTCTCGCGAAAGAGAAATTGCCATACGCGCCGCGCTGGGAGCCAGCCGCAAACGTCTGATGCGCCAATTGCTCATCGAGAGTTTGTTGCTTGCAACCGCAGGCGGCATCGGCGGTGTACTGCTCGCGCTCTGGGGAGCGAATCTACTTACATTTTTCCTGCCGCCGTTGCATCTGCCGGTTGGTCTTCCTCTTGGCGTCGATCGCGCCGTGCTGGCGTTCACAGTGATCCTGTCGCTCGGTACCGGCATTGTGTTCGGGCTGGCCCCGGCTTGGCGCGGCTCGCGCACGGAATTAAACCAGTCGCTCAAAGAAGGCAGCCGCGCATCCGGCGCAGGAAGCGGAAGTCATCGCCTCCGCGATCTTCTGGTCGTTTCAGAAATGGTGCTTGCGACGGTTCTATTGATGGGCGCCGGTCTTCTGCTCCGAAGCTTGCACAATGCGGAAAGCAAAGGTCCCGGCTTCAATTCGAATCATGTCACCGTCGCCGCCTTTGATTTGCGGGCTACGGATTATACCGGTCCGCAAGGCTGCCCTTTATTTTGACCATTTGATCGAACGAATTCGCGCGTATCCGGGAGTGCAGTCGGTTAGCTCAGAACGGTGGGTGCCGCTTTGGTTTACGGGACGCGGCTATTCGAGTGTGAAGATTCAGGGCTACACACCTGATCCTAACGAAGACATGGGTATCGATTACAACGTAATCGGTCCCGATTATTTCCATACCCTACAAATTCCACTCTTGAATGGACGTGATTTTGCGGAGCAGGATCGCGCGGATGCTCCAAAAGTTGTGATCGTGAATCAGACCATGGCCAATCGTTTCTGGCCGGGTGCCAACGCGGTGGGCCACCAGGTTTACGTTTGGGACGAGTGGCGCACCGTGGTGGGTGTCGCGCACGATATCAAGTATCACCGCATGAACGAAGATCCTCGATCTTTCATCTATTTGCCCCAATTGCAAGCGAACGGAACAGAAGCCAACATTCTGGTGCGCGCTGCGATCCCCACCGCCGCCGTAATCAGCGACGTCCGCGCCGCGGCAAAGTCACTCGATACTAAAGTGCAGCCGATTGAGACCGACGACCTGGAAGGATTGCTGCACGTGTCACTCTTCGCAAACCGAATCGCGGCGACTCTGGCGAGCGTGCTCGGAGCGGTAGGAATGCTGCTGGCAGCAATCGGAATTTATGGCGTGCTCTCTTACAGCGTCAACCAGCGCATCCGCGAAATTGGAATTCGCATCGCGCTGGGCGCGCAAACAAAAGACGTTTTGCGTTTGGTAGTCGGGCACGGACTTACGGCTGGCAGTTTTCGGTGCTGCGCTGGGTGCCGCTGAGTTTCGATACTGGCCAGGCGCGGAATGAGCAGCCTGCTGTTTGGAATAAGCGCAACGGATCCGATGACGTTCGTCGTGGTCTTGTGCGTTGTGACTTTGGCCGCGGCACTTGCGGCTTATATTCCTGCGCGGCGAGCGATGCGCGTGGATCCGATCGCGGCTTTACGCCATGACTAATAATTTTGCACCGCGAAATTGCATTAGACCGAGAGCCTAATCATCGCGTGGCCTCACAAGGAGTGAGACATAGTGATCAAACTTAGAGACGTTGAAAAAGTTTACGAATCAGGCGCGGGGAAAACGTGGGTGCTGCGCCGTATCAATCTGGACATCGCCGAAGGCGACTTCATCACCATCATGGGTCCGTCCGGCGCCGGGAAATCCACGCTTGATGGGCATCGTCGGAATGCTCGACGGCGCATGGAAAGGCGAGTACCACCTGCTCGATAATGCTGTCCATAAACTGGACAATCGCCGCCGCGTTGAGCTGCACAAGAAATATATCGGCTTCGTTTTCCAGCAATATCATTTGCTCGACAACCTTACCGTTGCCGAAAATCTAGACCTGCCGCTTTCCTATCGAGATATCAAGAAGACCGAGCGCGAAGGAATGGTGGCGGACATCCTCGACCGTTTCCAGATCGTCGGCAAAAAATCTCTGTTTCCCAATCAGCTCTCCGGCGGCCAGCAACAGCTCGTGGCTGTGGCGCGCGCGGTAATCGGCAAGCCTAAATTGATTCTGGCGGACGAGCCTACCGGCAGCCTGCATTCAAGCCAGGGAAAAATGATCATGGATTTGCTCAAGAAATTGAACGAAGACGGCACCACCATTATCCAAGTGACGCACAACGACGCATGGGCTGCCTACGGTAACCGCATCATTCAATTGGCCGATGGCTGGATCGTGGACGGTCAAAAGGCCGGCGCAGCATAACTGCCGGTCGACTTGCGATCAGGAATTAGGGGGCGAAAGAGGACGGAATGGAAACACTGCTGCAAGACATTCGCTTTGGCGCGCGGATGTTGGTGAAGAATCCCGGATTCACTCTAATCGCCGTCTTGACGCTAACGCTGGGCATCGGCGCAAACACTGCAATTTTTTCCGTGGTGAATGCGGTTCTGCTGCGACCTCTGCCATATCCTCACTCGCAGCAGATCGTCACCCTGAACGAAACCATCCTCGGCAAGAAGTGGGAAGGTTCCGTTTCCGGTCCCAATTTTGTCGATTGGCACGCCCAAAGCCAATCCTTTTCCGCTCTGGCTGCCTACTACACCAATGGATTCAATCTGACCGGAACGGGAGAAGCGCAACGCATCTCGTCCGCTTATATTACCCCGGATTTTTTTAATGTTTTTGGCGTCACGCCGGCGATGGGCCGGCTGTTTCTTCCCGATGAATTTAAAGCGGGCGGCAACAACGTTGTGATTATCAGCGACGGTCTGTGGCGGCGCGTCTTCGGCGGTGATCCCGGCATGCTTGGAAAGCCAGTCACGCTGAGTGGGCAATCCTTCACCGTAGTCGGCGTTCTTCCCGCAGCCTTCCAATCTCCGGCAAACGAAGAGCTATGGACTCCGCTTCAAGCCGATAATCCTCTGCTCACTCGTTCTCGTGGCTCGCACTGGCTGCAGGTTTTTGGACGCCTTAAGTCCGGCGTACCGCTCGCCTCCGCGCGCGCGGACATGGACACCATCGCGGCTCGTTTGCGGCAGCAGTATCCAGACAGCAATGACTCTCGCGGAATTGTAATCGTTTCGCTGCAAGAACGGCGCGTCTCGAGCATGCGGCTGGCTCTCTTAGTCCTTCAATTTTCTGTTGGTTTTGTATTGTTGATAGCCTGCGTGAACGTTGCCAATCTTTTGCTAGCGCGGAGCGAGAGCAGGCGAAAGGAGATGGCCGTCCGCGCAACTTTGGGGGCCGGACCCGGCCGCGTGCTCCGCCAGCTTTTGAGTGAAAACATTTTGCTGGCTCTAGTTGGCGCCGGGCTTGGTCTTTTCGCCGCCGAGATTGGAACCAGCGCGCTTTTGTCCACAGCTCCTGCGGGACTTGTCCGCCAAATGGGACCAGTGACACTCGATCGCAACGTTTTCCTTTTCACCCTGGGCCTTTCATTGATCAGCGGTTTGTTTTTCGGGTTAGCGCCCGCCATTCAAGCCATGCGAATCGATTTAAACCAAGCGCTTCGTGATGCAGGCGAACGCTCGGGATCTGCGGGCGGCGGTTCGCGTTTCAAAAACTCGCTGGTAGTTCTGGAAGTTTCTCTTGCGATGCTTTTGCTAGTCGGCGGAGGACTCTTGATCCGCTCGTTTGGATCTCTTGTCCGCGTTTCTCCAGGATTCGAGCCTCACGACCTGTTGACCATGAATTTTTATATTTCCAGCCAGACTCCTGAAGCTGTACCGGCACGCCTCGCTTCAGTGCGGGCGATGCTAGCGGCCATGAGAAATGTGCCCGGCGTACGTTTTGTCGCCACCATCATCGATCCACCGTTCTCGGGAAATAACATAAATGGCGATGTCACGATCGAGGGACGTCCAGCTCCCAAAGCCGAACAGGAGCAATATGTGGAATTTCGGATCATCAGCCCGCAATTCTTCGCTTCCATGGGCATGCCTTTGCTTCGCGGCCGCGATTTAACTGAGCAGGACGACGCAACCAGAGCGAGGGTTGTTATCATTGATCGCACCGCTGCCGACCGCTATTTCCCAGGTGAAAATCCCATAGGCAAACGCATTTCGTTGTGGACCGATGGCAATGAAAAGGACAGTAAGCCAGTTTGGCTGGAAATAATTGGCATCGCGCCGGAAGTGCATCAGTTCGGCCTCGATGATATTCCTCGGCCCTCCGCATATTTTTCTATGAGCGTAATGACCAACAACGATTTAGCGCAGTTCATGCCGTTATCGGCCATTAGCATGGTCGTTCGCACATCAGTCGCGCCCGCCACGCTCTCGAAACCGATCGTTGACGCGATTCATTCCGTCGATCCCGACATGCCAGTGACCGGAATTCTCCCCATGGACTCAGTTCTCGCGCAGTCCCTCGCGCAGCCGCGCCTCGCGTCATTGCTGCTGGGTATTTTTGCAGGGCTTGCCTTGTTGCTGGCGGCGGTTGGGATTTACGGCGTAATTGCCTACAACGTCGGCCAGCGAACCCGTGAAATCGGCATCCGCATGGCATTGGGAGCGCAAAACTCCAGCGTTCTTAGGCTGGTACTGAAACATGGAATGTCCTTGGGATTGATTGGCCTCGGAATCGGCCTGGCAGCTTCGCTCGCACTCACCAGATTTTTGAAGGGTCTGCTTTTTAGCGTGAGTCCCACGGATCCGCTCACTCTTCTAGTAGTGGCGATTCTTCTCGCGTTTATTGCTTTCGTCGCGTGCTATGTCCCGGCAAGGCGCGCGATGGCAGTGGATCCGATCGTGGCTTTGAGATGCGAATGAAGCCGAGTTTCTGACCAGGCGTTCAACGTCACAGGAGAAAATATGGCGACGTTCCTCCAGGATATTCGATACGCGATTCGCACACTGGCGAAGAGCCCTGGTTTCACGGCCATTGTGATCTTGACGCTCGCTCTCGGCATCGGAGCGAATACCGCCATTTTCTCCGTTGTGAACGCGGTGCTCCTCGCGCCCCTTCCCTACAGTCAGCCTAACCAGCTCGTGATGGTCTGGATTTCCAACGTCCCCAAAGGCGACAAAATAGTTCCAGTCTCTGGCGGTGATTTCGCTGAGTGGAAATCGGGAAACAACGTTTTTTCAGGCATGGCTGCTTCCAGCGACGAGATTTTTACTCTCACCGATGCAGGCGAACCTCAGAATGTGATCGGCTATCAATTCTCCGCCGATTATTTTCGCCTTTTGGGCGCTCGGCCGGAATTAGGCCGCACTTTTCTCGACGAAGAAGACCGGCCCGGCGGCCCCGATGTGGTCGTTCTAAGCGATGCGATATGGAGACGCGCATTCTCAGCCGATCCCCATATCGCGGGCAAATCAATCACGCTGACCGGAAAACCATTCACCGTGGTTGGCGTGATGCCGCCCAATTTCAAATATCCGTCAACGGTCGAACTCTGGACGCCATTGGCGCTTCCCACATCATTTCTTACCAACTACGACGACACGCCCCTCCGCATCATGGCGCGTCTGAAACCAGGCGTGACCCTGAAGCAGGCTCAAGCGCAGATGGATTCAATCGAGCAGCGAATCGCGCGGGAGCATCCGCAAACCGACACCGGCAACAGCGTGACCCTCGTCCCCCTTCGCGAGGAAATCGCAGGCGATGTAAAAATGCCACTCCTGGTTTTGCTCGGCGCAGTCGGTTTCGTTCTGCTGATAGCATGTGCCAATATCGCCAGCTTGATGCTCGCGCGCGCCGCAGCGCGGCGCAAAGAAATAGCCATTCGGGTTGCGCTCGGCGCTAGTCGGGGGCGTCTGATTCAACAATTTTTAACCGAGGGCTTGGCGTTGTCGCTGATGGGAGGAATTCTGGGGTTAGGGATCGCGTCTGGCGTCGTCAGCTTTTTACCCTCCATTTTTCCAAACAACATTGCGAATCTGAACATCCCGCAAGTGACCACCCTTCCGATGGACGTTCGCGTATTCGCTTTCACCCTGCTCGCGGCTGTGCTCACCGGACTGCTATTCGGGCTGGCACCGGTACTGGGTCTAAAAGTGGACGCTTCCGCGGAAGGATTGAGAGGATCCAGCCGGAGTATGAGCGCCGGCTCAGGCGAACTTCGATTGCGCAGCGCGCTTGTCGTCAGTGAATTTGCGCTAGCGCTCGTGCTGCTGGTTGGCGCCGGATTGTTGATAGGAAGTTTTCGCAATCTGCTGCAAGGAAATCTGGGGTTCGACGCCGACCACATTATTTCGGCGCAGTTGATTCTTTCCCAAAACAAGTATCCGCCCGCCCAACCGCAGAAACCGTTCGAATTCGCGAATGAAGTGCTCGGACAAATCAGACGACAACCGGGCGTCGAATACGCGGCCGCCGCCGACTTTATGCCCCTAAGCGGATTCTGGAACGCTGCCGATTTCACCGTCCAGGGTCAGCCCGGGCCCGCGCCCGGCCAGCGATCAAGCGCGAAATCAGAAAGAGTCACGCCGGAATACTTTCGAACCATGGGGATTCCGCTGCTGAAGGGCCGCGCTTTCAGCGAACAGGATCGAAAGGACGCGCCGCAGGTTGTCATCATCAACGAAACGCTCGCCCATCAAGTATTTGGAAGCCGCGATCCTATCGGCGAACGCTTGAATTTGGGAGATTCCAAGAAGCCTGACTTGTGGCAAATAGTCGGCGTTGTGGGCGATGTTCACGCCTTTGGTTTGGAGGAGAAAGTTCGCGGCACGCTCTTCCGGCCATTCGCGCAGGACCCTGTCACAGTGGTCGCTTTTGTAGTACGCACCTCCGGACCTCCGTCCAGTCTCACATCGTCCGTGAAACAGGCGATTTGGTCGGTGGACAAAGACCAGCCCATTTACAAAATCGTCGGCTTGGATCAACTCGCGAACGAATCGCTTGCGCTCAGGCGCGTCAGCTCGGTCTTGCTCGGAGCTTTTTCCGCGCTGGCGTTGTTACTCGCTGGTCTCGGCATTTACGGCGTGATGGCTTTTTCAGTTGCGCAGCGCACCCATGAAATCGGTGTGCGCATGGCGCTCGGAGCGCAGCCCGGCAACGTGCTGAAAATGATGTCGGCCTACTGGATGCGGATCGTTATCGCAGGCATGGCTATTGGACTCGCCGGAGCATTGGCTTTGTCGCGCGTGGTAGCTAGCCTGTTGTATGGACTGAAGCCAACGGACGGGCTGACCTTTTTCTTTACGTCAGCGGTGCTCGCCTTCATTGCGCTTGTAGCGTGTTACGTTCCCGCGCGCCGCGCAATGCGTGTGGATACTATGGTTGCGCTTCGATACGAATAGTCTCGTCGGTCTAGGAAAATATGGGCTCACTGCTTCAAGACATTCGTTACGGCATTCGGACGCTCGCGAAGAACCCCGGCTTCACGATCGTCGCCGTGCTAACTCTCGCGCTGGGCATCGGCGCGAACACCGCAATTTTTTCCGTTGTGAACGCGGTTCTTCTGCAGCGGCTGCCCTACCAAAATCCCGAGAGTCTGGTCCAAGTATGGAACACGTATTTGCCCGCATGGCCGCAGCTTGGTTTGTCCCCTGGAGATTTTCAGGATTGGCGGCAACAAACCCAGGATTTTTCCGATATGGCTGCATATGTAGACATCTCTCAGGGCTTCAACCTGACCGGTGAGGGCGAACCCGAGCGCATCAAAGCCGCTTTTGCAACTTCCAACCTGTTTCCAATGCTCGGCGTTCATCCAATCATCGGGCGCGTGTTCACTTTCGACGAAGATAAGCCCGCCAGCGCTCCTGTAATTTTGCTGAGCTATCGCTTGTGGCAAAACAAATTCGGTTCCGACCCTTCCGTAGTTGGTCGCTCCGTCACGCTGGATGGTAAAGGGTACACGCTGGCCGGAGTTTTGCCTGCCGGATTCCGTTTATCCCTCCAAACTGATGTCTGGATGCCCGTCGGCCAATATCAGGATGATTTGACCGGCCGCCTGCACCATCCGTACAGCGTGATTGCTCGACTGAAGCCTGGCGTTACATTTGCGCAGGCTCAGACCGAGCTCGCCACGCTAAACCTCCGCGAAGAACTTACCTTTTCAGATACGCACAGAGGCTGGGGAGTGCTCGTGCAGCGAATGGAAGATCTCTCCGCCGCCAAACTTCGCGTGGCGCTGCTGATTCTCTTCGGCGCGGTCACCTTAGTATTGCTGATCGCTTGTGCCAACTTCGTCAATTTACTTCTCGCGCGCAACGCAGCTCGTCAAAAAGAAATCGCGCTCCGAATTGCCTTGGGCGCCGGTAAAACCAGGCTGATACGCCAATTGCTGACCGAAAGCGTGCTGCTTTCATTGCTCGGCGGCGCTTTCGGCATTTTGCTGGCGAATGCAGGTTTGCATGTTTTGCAGGTCTTCGCTCCGGAGGATCTGGCGAGTGTGAAGGTAGCGGCGCTAAACGGCGGCGTACTAGCCTTTACGATTGCCGTTTGTGTGCTGGCCGGAATTGTGTGCGGCTTGATTCCGGCTTTTCAATCGTTGAAAACAGATTTGAATGCCGCTTTGAAGAAAGGTGGCAAAGGTCTGGACTCCTCCGACGGAGAGAAGATGCGCAGCTTTCTCGTCGTTTCTGAAATTGCACTGGCGCTGATTCCTTTGATTGGCGCCGGCCTCCTGCTCCGAAGTTTTCATCATCTGCTCGAAGTCGATCCCGGTTTTCGCCCCGATCATGTTTTGACCATGCAAGTCTCGCAGCCACAACTCTCAGCCGCGGACTTAAACAAACTAACGCCAGTTCAGCAAAATCAGTTGGGCATTCATCAATCGCTGGAATTTGAGCAGATGGCCGAACGCATCGAAAGCATTCCGGGCGTCACGCGCGTCGGTGGAATTGACGTGCTTCCGCTGGGCCTCACCACCGTTGCGGCCACCCGGTTTCTTGTGGAAGGCGAGACCGTTCCCGCTGCCGGCGCTCGCCCCGTGGCTGAACTTCGCACCGCCAGTCTCGGCTATTTCGCCACCATAGGTGTTCCGCTTGTTCGCGGACGTTTGTTCACCCAGAAAGATTGGACCAGCTCCAACGTCGTTATAAATTCCACCTTGGCTCAGAGATTCTGGCCCGGCGAAGATCCGATAGGTAAACACATCAACCTGTGCTCGCTCGATCCACAACCTTGCTGGAGTCCGGTAATCGGAGTCGTTGGTAACGTCCACCAATATGGACTCGATACGCCTCAGACCTTTGATGTGTACACCGCCGGCGGATGGACCCCTTATCTATTGATTCGTACTTCCGGCGATCCTTCTGTCGTAGCTCATGCCGCGGTGGAAGCCGTGCACAAAATCAGTCCCGCTCTACCAATCACAAATGTAATGACGTTGGACGACATCCTATCCGTCACCGTTTCGCCGCGCCGCTTTTCAACCGTTCTACTGGCAGTCTTCGCCGTTCTCGCGCTCTTGTTGGCTGCGCTCGGAATTTACGGAGTCATGAGTTACGTGGTAAGCCTGCGTACAAACGAGATGGGCATTCGCATGGCTCTCGGTGCGCAGCCGCGCGATGTTTTGGGTTTGGTGCTGGGCCGCGGAACGAAACTCGCGCTTGCCGGCGTTGCGATCGGAACGGCCGGAGCATTCACTTTGTCGAGATTCCTTTCAAGTTTGCTGTTTGGTGTGCAATCCACGGACCCGGTAACATTTTTGAGCGTCGCGCTACTGCTTGTCGCCGTGGCGCTTGCTGCGTGTTATTTCCCGGCACGCCGGGCGATGAACGTGGATCCACTCGTGGCCTTGCGATACGAATGATGGAAGCAGCTTGAACTGCGGGGCGGTTCAAATCGGAATGGTCGCACAATGTATGGAAGAAGCTAGCCTGGCGGGCGTTTCAGCCCTGGCGCAGGAAATTGACGAACGGCTGTCGGCCATGCCCCATGCTGCAACCGCGGATTTGCGCCAGTTGCGTCGCGAATTTTCAAAGCGCTTGAAGGATGCCGCGCCCTACGTAGTGATTGAGCTGGCCTCGCTTCTGCTCGAAGTGCCAGGCATGGAATACCGCTTCATCGCCTACGAGCTGATTCACCATCATCCGGGCGCGCTTTGGCATTTGAACGCATGGCAGTTGGAGCAACTCGGTCGTGGAATGGCAAGCTGGAGTGCTGTGGATTGTTTTGCTGTTTATCTTGCAGGCCCGGTGTGGCGCGAAAGGCGGGTGCCCAACAGCCTCATCCATGGCTGGGCGAAATCCATCGACCGTTGGTGGCGCCGCGCGGCTCTGGTCGCCACCGTGCCGCTCAACAGTAAGACGCAGGGCGGCGCTGGTGATGCCCACCGCACGCTGCAAGTTTGCCGTCTGGTCGATAGTGATCGCGATCCCATGGTGGCTAAGGCGCTTTCCTGGGCCTTACGCGAACTCGCCAAACGCGACCCACGAGCTGTCCGCCATTACCTGAAGGATCGCGAAGCCACGCTGCCATCCTTGGTGCTTCGCGAGGTTCGCAACAAGCTCGAAACCGGCGTAAAGAATCCGAAGCTGAAGGAATGAAGAATTAATTTAACTTGTGGAAATTGGTACTAAGGTCCCGTAGAGGTGGACAGACGGTCAATACACAGTAGAATAACCGTCCAGCCTAATTCTCTCGGGAGCAAAAATCATGGAAACGCTTTGGAATGATCTTCGGTATGGCTGGCGCGTGATGCGGCGAAGCCCCGGTTTCGCGGCTGTCGCGCTGCTTACTCTGGCCATTGGAATCGGTGCGAATGCCGCAATCTTCAGCATCGTGAATGGCGTCTTGTTGCGGTCGCTGCCGTTTCCCGACTCCAGCCGCATCGTCACTATTTGGGAGACGGACCCTAATCGCAACGTAGTGCGCGGAACTACCTCGCCGGCGGAATATCTCGATTGGCAGGACATGAATCATTCGTTTGCCGAACTTTCCGGCTGGCGCTCCCTGCTGTTTACTATCACCGGAAGCGGCGACGCCGAACAGGTTCACGGTTCACAAGTGTCTGGCAATTTTTTCAGGATGCTGGGCGTAGGCCCCGCCATCGGCCGCGATTTTTCGAAGGAGGACCAGCAGCCGGGCCACGAACAGGTGGCCATCCTGAGCTATGCCCTGTGGCAAAGGCATTACGGCGGAGATTCAGGCATCCTGGGCAAATCCATCTTGCTGGACGAGAAACCGTATACCATCATTGGAGTTCTCCCGCGCTCGTTTTCTCTGTACGGCATCGCGCCCGAGCTCGATGTCTGGGTTCCCTTTGCTTTCAATCGCGCTCAACTCAACCGCGAAGACCATGAACTCGTCATCTTTGGCCGATTGCGTCCCGGTGTCGCGATTCCTCAAGCGCAGGCCGAGATGGAAACGATCATGGCCCAGTTGAAAAAACAATATCCGGGAATTGACCAAGAAAATGGCCTGCGCGTCTCCGGGTTCCACGATGAGCTCACCAAAAGTCTTCGGCCTTCCATCGTCATCCTGCTGGTGGCGGTTGGATTTGTGCTGCTGATTGCGTGCGCCAATGTCGCGAACTTGATGCTTGCCCGCGCTGCCACGCGAGAACGCGAAATCGCTGTCCGCGCCACCTTGGGCGCCGGACGCAAACGCATTCTTCGCCAACTTCTTACCGAAAGCGCGCTCATGGCCGTCGTTGGCGGCGTGCTCGGTATCGCTGTGGCCTACGGCGGTATTCATCTGCTGCGTGGAGCGCTTCCGCCCCCCGGCGGTCGTGGCCAGATTCCTCACGCGGAATGGATTGGTATTGACGGCTCCGTTCTGGCCTTTACCCTGTTTGTTTCGTTACTGACCGGGATTATCTTTGGCCTCGCTCCTGCCGTCCAAATATCGCGTTCGGAATTATTCGAATCGTTGAAGGAAGGAAGCCGCGGATCCACGGGAGGCCGCCGTAGTCACTTCATACAGTCTTCACTGGTCGTTTCTGAAGTTGCGCTTTCATTGATGCTGCTCGTCGGCGCCGGAGTATTGATTCGCAGTTTTTTCCTGATCATGTCGGATAGCCTGGGATTTGATCCCGCGAATGTTTTGACCATGCAGATTTTCCTATCGAGCTCGCACTATCCGAAGGGCCCCCAGGTGAACAATTTTTATCAGCAGGTGATCGAAGGCATAGGCGCGCTCCCTGGCGTGAAGTCAGCCAGTGCGGCCAACTTTCTTCCCCTCACCGGCTGGGGAGCTTTTTGCGATTTCGATATTGTTGGACGCGCCAATCCTCCTTCCGGCGAGCATTTCACCGGACAATACCGCGTCGCCGATTGGCGTTATCTGCAAACCATGGGCATCTCCGTAAAGGAAGGACGCGACCTCGTTGCCTCCGACGGAGCAAATACTCAAAGCGTGGCCCTGATCAACGAAGCGCTAGCGCGTCGCTACTGGCCCTATCAAGACCCTGTCGGCCAGCAAATTCGTCTGAAATTTCCTGACACACGCATGCCCTGGGATCCGGAACCGCGCCAAGGTTGGTTGACCATTGTCGGAATCGTGAGCGACGTTCGCGATTGGGAGTGGGGTGAACAAAAAGTTGGCCAGATTTATCTGCCTTACACGCAGAACGCTTCCCGCATCATGCATTTGGTCGTGCGTTCTGAAGGGGATCCAACGCAACTTGCCTCCGCCGTGCGCAGCGTGGTGAATCGTGTGGACCCCAATCAGCCCGTCACCGAAGTGCGGTCCATGGATGAATATCTCGCCGCCTCCGTTTCGCGTCGTCGCCTGAGCATGCTTTTGCTGGTTCTATTTGCCGGAGTGGCCACCGTGCTCGCCGCTGTCGGTATCTACGGAGTGATGGCTTACGCCGTAACGCAGCGCTCTCATGAGATTGGTATCCGCATGGCCTTGGGCGCGGAACCCGCGGATGTGTTGCGCATGGTCGTCAACGACGGAATGAAGCTTGCTGGAATCGGCCTCGTAATCGGCATCGCCGCGTCGTATGCCGCCGTGCATTACCTGGCCAGCCAGCTTGTTGGAGTGAAAACCAAGGATCCCATCACGGTTATTTGCGTGTCTGTCGGGTTGGCGCTCATCGCCATTTCTGCGTGTTATTTCCCGGCGCGCCGCGCAACCAGGGTGGATCCTTTGGAGGCTCTGCGTCATGAGTAAAAAAATAAAGTGAACTCTCAGCCGCATGCCGGAAAGAGTGAAGAGAGCGGCAAAATTCAGGGAGATGCTTTTCGCAAAATGATGCCCACACATACACCCAGGACGCGAATACTTGTCGCGGACGACCAGCCCGACATTCGCGAAGCTTTGCGACTATTGCTTAAAGGTGAAGGATTCGAGACCGAGACAGTGGCCTCGCCCGCTGCTGTGCTCGCTGCGCTGGAAGCTCGCGAATTCGACGCGCTTCTGATGGATTTGAATTACGCGCGCGATACCACTTCAGGACACGAAGGACTCGATCTGCTGTCGAATATTCGCGCAAAAGACAGCACGCTTCCCATCATCGTGATGACCGCCTGGGGAAGTCTCGAACTCGCCGTGGAAGCCATGCGCCGCGGCGCCAAAGACTTCATGCAGAAGCCCTGGGAGAACGCTCGCTTGCTGGCAATATTAAGGACGCAGATCGAGCTTTCGCAAGCGTTGCGCAAGAGCCAGCGGTTGGAAGCTGAGAACCGGCTCCTACGCGCGGACGGGCGACCGGTGATGATTGCGGAATCCGCAGCCATGCGCCCGGTAATGGATTTGATTGCGCGCGTTGGCCCCTCTGATGCAAACGTGCTGATCACGGGCGATCATGGTACCGGCAAGGAAGTCGTCGCGCGCACTCTCTACGCCCTTTCTCCGCGCTCGGGACGTCCTCTGGTCACCGTAAATGCCGGTGGATTACCGGAAGGTGTTTTCGAGAGCGAACTGTTCGGTCATGTGAAAGGCGCTTTTACGGATGCGAAATCAGACCGCGTCGGCCGCTTCGAACTCGCCGATGGCGGCACACTTTTCCTCGACGAAATCGCCAACGTGCCCATGAATCTTCAAGCCAAGCTGCTGCGTGCCCTGGAGACCGGGGAGCTCGAACGGGTAGGGTCTTCGACCACGCGGCGCGTGGATGTACGCATTATTTCCGCTACGAATGCCGACGTGCAAAGCGAAGTAGCCGCCGGCCGTTTCCGCGAAGATTTGCTTTTCCGCTTGAACACCATCGAAATTCATTTGCCCCCGCTGCACGAACGCAAGGAAGACATCTCAATTCTCGCGCACCACTTCCTCCGGCAGTCTGCGCAGCGCTATCGCAAGCAGTTGGAGGGTTTTGAGCCCGTTGCGCTACAGGTTCTGCTCGATCATCCGTGGCCCGGGAATATTCGCGAGCTGGACCACTCCATCGAGCGCGCCGTGCTGCTGGCCGAAGGCCCGCAAGTGCGAGCCGGAGACCTGGGCCTTCGTCCCGCGCGCGAGGCATCCCTGCGCTTGGATGAAATGAGCATCGAAGATGTCGAGCGTGTGCTGATCCAAAAAGCTCTCGCGCGCTTTGGCGGCAACGTGAGCCACGCCAGTAAGGCTTTGGGCCTGAGCCGCAGCGCGCTTTATCGGCGCCTGCAAAAATATAGCCTTTGAAACCCCTCCTGTATGAACGCCGCATTTTGCTTCTAGCCCTGGCCGCAGGGCTGGGCAGCACCATCGTTGCTTTAATTTTGCTTTGGACCGGGGCCTATTCTTCCAAACTTCAGTGGACCCTCACCGTAATCCTAGTGATCGCCTGGCTCAGCTTTGCTTTTTCCGCGCAAAGCCGTGTGGTTTTCCCGCTGCGCACGCTCTCGAACCTCCTCGCCGCACTACGCGAAGGTGATTTCTCCATTCGAGCGCGCGGCGCTAACAGCGAAGACGCCCTGGGTGAGGTTCTTCGCGAAGTAAACGCTTTGGGAGAAACGCTGCGGCAGCAGCGCCTGGGTGCGCTGGAAGCTACCGCGCTCCTTCGCAAGGTGATGGAAGAAATCGATGTCGCCGTTTTTGCCTTCGATGGTGCCGGCCGTTTGCGGCTGGTAAACCGCGCGGGTGAGCGAATTGTGAGTCAACCCGAAGAGCGCCTCCTCGGGCTGACTGCCGACGACCTAGGTCTAGCGGAATGTCTGGAAGGAGAAACGCCGAAAATCGAGCAGATTGCCTTCCCCGGAAAATCCGGTCGCTGGGAGATTCATCGCGGAAGTTTTCGCGAAGCCGGCCTCGCGCATCAACTGCTTGTGATCACGGATTTAAGCCGTGCCTTGCGCGAAGAAGAGCGCCAAGCCTGGCAGCGCTTGATTCGCGTGCTCGGCCATGAACTGAATAATTCCCTCGCTCCCATCAAATCGGTCGCCGAAAATCTGGGCAGCATGCTTCATCGCAAAGATCGCGCGCCCGACTGGCAGGAAGACATGCGCAGCGGGCTGAACATCATTGCGGCGCGCACCGATGGCCTTGCGCGGTTCATGAGCGCTTACGCGCGTCTGGCCAAGCTCCGCCCCCCGTTTTTCAACCCGTGGATGTCGGCGTTTGGATTCGCCGCGTGGTGGGTCTGGAGCCGCGGCTTCAGGTGAAAATCGACGCCGGTCCGGAAACCAAAATTCAAGCCGATCCCGACCAACTCGAACAGTTGCTCATCAATCTTTTGCGCAATGCTGTCGATGCCGCGCTGGAAACCGGCGGCGGTGTGCACGTGGGCTGGGAGCGAGAGAACGGGTCCGTCCGGGTGTGGGTGCAAGATGAAGGTCCCGGCATTCCAAACGCTGCCAACCTTTTCGTGCCGTTTTTCACCACCAAGCAGGGCGGCTCCGGAATCGGCCTGGTTCTAAGCCGGCAAATTGCGGAAGCTCACGGCGGCTCGCTTACTCTTGAAAATCGGGAGTCGCATCGCGGTTGCGAAGCGCGTCTGCGCCTGCCGCTCAATAATTAGACTCACCCTTTCCTTTTCCCTTATTCCAATCGCCGAACAATCCGGCGCATAGGGTGCCGCGCCAAAAAACTCGGCGGCTGGATGATTTCCAGCCGCCGTTTAAGTTGAAAACGAATTCTTATTGCTGTTGTTGTGGTTGCTGTTGCAAATCCTTCTTGGCTAAATCCGCTTTTTGCGGATCTGCCGACTGCCCGCTTCCGGGCTTTTGATATCGCGTCAAGTAAGGCATGAACGGTGTGATTTCAAACGGCATTTTCTCGCGCGCCGAAAGCAGCGGCAACGGTTTGGCCTTTAGCAGGTAAACGTGATCGCTCCAGGGGTCCAGTTTCAACCGCGCACCGATAGGGAGAGCCGCGATCTGGTCCAGCTTTGCGGGCTGCAGGTTCGGAGCAGAGCTGATCAACTGATCTGCCAGATAGATGCGATTGCCCAAGTGCGGATTGATTAAAACCGGAAGCGTCTTCGAATCCGCGTCGAGCTGTTTCAGGAAAAGACCTGCGCTCGACAGCTTGTCTTTGTAAGGCGAATTCTTCAGCAGCTCCACAGCCTTCACGCTGTCCTGATGAATCTGTTCGGGCGTATCTTTGAAGCTGAAATGGCTCAGAGCTTCGGTGGCCGTAACGGTAGTGGTGTCGTTGAATCCCCACTGGTCGGTGGATGGCTTGGTCATGATGATGTCTGCCAATTCCTGCGCCAGCATGGTGGCCAGGCTGGCTTCGTCGGGCAGCACGTCAATCAATCCGCGGCTTAGAACGATGGTATGCCCGATGGAGAACATCTCCAGCGTACCGGTAAGCATCACGCGGCAGTGAACGTCAGGTTCAACGTCTAGATTATTCGTGACCTCCAGGTTGTTCACCACGGTTTCCAAAACTTTGTCCACTTCTCCCGGAGGCGCTATTAGTCCCGTCCGCTGCAAGCGGTCAACCACGTTAATTTCAGCTTGGTGTTGCCATTCGCGCTGTGCTTCGATTGGCGAACGATCCTGCGGCGCGGCCTGGTCCTGAATGGCGTCGGGAGATTCAATCGTCAGCTCGCTGAACTCTTCCTGGCGGCCAATATTCTTCAAGTTGTAGCCCCACAGTCGGGTTTGCGATTTGAAGCGCACATGATTGCCCAGAAAATCCTTCAGATCTGATTCCTGGCTGAAAATATACGCAGGTAGCCACAAGCCGGGCTGCACATTCAAACGCCAGCTATCAAAGTGCAAATTAAATCCGTTGATTCCGGCTACCGGGGTGTACACGCCATTAAAACGAACGATGGCGTAATTCTGATCCTCGGCCCAAATGCGGCCCTTGAAACGTCCCTTTCCGGATTTAGGTAGCGGCGTGATATCAAACACCACGCAGCGAACTTCGCCCAGAAACTCGCGTCGAACGTAATCGAACTGGTAGTGCTGGCGGTCGAATCCGTTCGTATCGATATAAATCATCTGCAAAAAGCCTTCGGGAATGTAGGACGAACTAAACATCCCGCTCAGGTGCGAAATCGGGTTGATCGCGTCCAGCTTGCCTTTCTTTCCGTTGAGCATCGAGTGATCCACGACGCCCTTGGAAAGGTCTGCTTGCCCCAGGAAATAGTGGTCACGCACTGGGACGGTGCCCATATCTTTGTCGGGCTTCATATCTTGAATGTAGGTTTCGATAACTGGATTGAAGCGCCGTATGGTGGCCACTTCTTCGTGTTCGCGCGCAATCACCCGGTCGATGGCTTGATCAACCGTGGTTACGGGTGCGGCGGTGGCGCCGGCCTGCGGCTGGGTCTGATCGGCGGTCTGCGTATTTTGTGCCGAAGCGATGCTTGCAAGGCTTCCGGCCAACAGCACCGTCAGAAAAATATTCTTCAACGTACTCATTGCCTTTCCCCCCTATCAATATGCCAGTTCGAATACGATGTGAACAATGGCGGTTGAATCCACTGCCTGGCCATCTTGCTGAGCCGGACGAAAACGGATTTGCCGCGCGGCGGCCTGCGCTGATCCATCCAGGCCATAACCCAACCCCTTCACCACGCTCTGAACTTGCACATCCCCCGAAGCTGTGAAAGTAACTTTCAACGAAACTTCACCCTCGATCTTTTTCGCGCGAGCCTCGTCGGTGTAAGCCGGTTTCGGCTTGAAAAGAATTTCAACAGGTGTGGTCCTTGACGCGACCGTGGTCTGCTTCGCCTTCGGTCCGGCTGCCACAGCATGCTCATCCGCAAACACACCCTGTTGCACGTTCCCGTGTGCTGACCCACCCGGGCTGCCAACCGCAACACCGTTGCCAAATCCGGTGCTCGCAACTACTCCCTTCGCGCCTTTAGCTCCGCCGGTCCCATTTCCTACGCCCGGCCCAGGAGGCAGGTCGAAACTACCCGCTACCGCAATGTTTGCCGCACGATTGGTCTTGCCGTTCGCGGCCACGCCATCAGGGTCGCCGAAGCCACCCGTTTGAACTGCCTCTCGCGGCTTCCTTAATGTCGGTATCGCAGAACTTCCCATGGAGGCAGGCGGGTTCTGATCCGGGAAGGCCTTTGCCACCACCGGCACATCCGGTGTGGGAGTGTTCTTACGCGCGGTCGCTGGCTTTGCTATCGGCGCCGTCACGACTGGCGAATAAATTTTTGGCTTGGGCAGCACCACTTCTGCCACTTTTGGAGGGTCTGGCGGCGGTTTCACCGTCTCATGTTTCACCGGAACAGGCTTTACTGGTTGAACTGGTTGAGGCTTCCAAGCAACGATCGGTGGCGCTTCCACTGGCATTACCGAATAGCGATGAAAGAGGTCCATTCTTTGCGGCATTAACATTGGAATAATGACCAACGCTGCGACTGCCAGACATTGCAGTCCGAATCCTGCACTGAACAAATCCCAGCGAGGCTGCGCCTCCGGGAGCAGCGATCCGTTGAAGACCGCTCTACTTGTATTCCGCGCCATAGCTTTCACCAAATATCCTTGTTACTAATTTAAGATGCGTCGAGACAGAATTGCAGCTGACAGTACTTAGTACTAGGCCGGGAGGGGTGCCGTGAATAGGACTGAAGTACTATTCTATCCCCAGTCGTGTTGAAAGCGATAACCTGCGGGGTAGCTGTTACGACATAGTAAGCTAGGGGTTGATTCGGAATTATCGGCAGTTTTCCCACAGTTCGCCCCACCTATTTTAATCTAACCCGGCTGGGGGAGTTAGTTGCAGAATTTCTGAAATTCAGTTTTGAAAACGAAGACACGCCGGCGCGAAACCGGCGTGCCTTCTATGCTTTCCTTCTGTCCTTCTGCTACTCTTTAATCAACTAGCGCGGCTCAACCACAACGTAGGTTGTAACACCACCGCGATTTACAAGCAGCAGAACTGACTGCTTGCCTGCGCCTGAAAGTGCTTGCTGATAATCAGACGTATTGTTGATTGGTTTGTGGTTAATCTCCTGAATCAGGTCCCCGCGAGTCAGCGGTGCCGTCGCCGCCGCACTGGACGGATCGACGGAGGTCACCACTACACCGTGAGTTCCCGCAGGCAGATTCAGCTGTTGGATGATGTCCGAGCTCAGATCTTGGACTTGCACTCCTTCAAGAGCCGCGCCCGTCACTTCCGCCGAAGCTACCTTTTCGTCTTGATCCTTGAATTCGTCGAGCTTCACCGAAACATCTTGTGTCGAGCCGTTGCGCCAGACTTGCAGTTTAATCTGAGTGCCTGGAGCGAACTGCGCGATCTGAACGTGCAATTGATTCATGGCGCCGACAGGCTCGCCGTTAACCTTAAGAATGACGTCGCCTTTCTTCAGACCTGCTCGAGATGCCGGACTATCCGAGGAAACATCGCCAATTAGCACGCCGCTGCCGTCTTTGAGTCCGAAAGCCCGCGCGAGTTCAGGCGTCAAATCCTGAATGTGCACGCCGAGATAGCCGCGCACCACTTTACCGTGAGCCAGAATCTGATCCATCACCGGCTTGGCCATACTTACCGGAATGGCGAATCCTACTCCTTCGTTAGCGCCTTCACCGTTCATCGATCCATGAGAAAGAATCGCAGTGTTAATGCCCACCAGGTTTCCGTGGATGTCGATCATCGCTCCGCCGGAATTGCCCGGATTGATGGCCGCATCCGTCTGAATAAAGTTTTCGTAGCGCTCGATGCCAAAGCCGCCGCGTCCGGTGGCACTCACAATTCCCATCGTCGCCGTTTCACCAACTCCAAACGGATCGCCGATTGCAAATATGAGGTCGCCAACCTGCAGCTGATTGGAATCACCAAGCGGAAGAGTCGGCAAATTCGAAGCATCGATCTTCAGCACTGCAATGTCCGTGTTTGCATCTGTTCCGATCAGCTTGGCTTGAAACTCACGCTTGTCGCTGAGGAACACTTTGATGTCGGTGGCCCCATCGACTACGTGGTTGTTGGTCAGAATCGTTCCATCGGAGCTGACGATAACGCCCGATCCCAAGCTCTGCTCACGCTGGGGACGCGCCTCGCCTTGTCCTTGATCCCCAAAAAATTGGCGGAAAAATGGATCGTTAAACATCGGGGACATCTGATTGCGCCCCGGCTTCACTACTTTTGAAGAACTGATATTGACCACCGCCGGAAGCGCCGGTTTCAAAACCGCGGAAAATCCGTTTGCGAAGTCGCCCAAACTTACTGGCAACGCATTCTGCGTGATCGCAATCGGAGTTCCCGGCGCGCCGAAAACCGTGTGGTCCGTCCAGTTTCTAACACCTTGCGAGAGTAGGGCGCCTCCCGCAAGCGCCACCAGCACCACAACTGTGGCGACCCAGCGGCGAATTTTTAATACTCTGCTTTCCATGACTGTCTCTCTCCTGTGATCTTATCTCGTCTGGCGCGTGAACCGCGATCCGCGAGTTATATCATATTGGACGTATCTCGCAGATATTGGTCTTTCGCGCTCCCGGGCGAAATCCAGCGCGATACCCCCAAGCTATATAGATGCAGTAATTATACTTGAGGTCACGCGTCAGATTTCTATAGGGTCCATCCTATATTTTGTGCGATATGCTCCCTGTACTCTCGTTCCATTTTAGTGTCCCAGACCATAGCGACCAACGGAATTGTGAGGCGTCTAACAATTTATCTTGAATCGGGTTTCGCTTGCTATTCTCCACTGTTGGGTCCGATCTAATTTTGAAAGGGGATTTATGACCATGACGCGAAAAATACTTGTATGCGCTTGTGCCGCAGCTTTTCTCTTTGCGCTAGTTCGGCCCGCGGCTTCCGCGCCTGGCCGATCCGACACCGACGCTTCCGCTCCTTTAGACCCTGCCACTCTTAAATCCCTGGGTGCGGTCGCTGGCGCCGGAATGATGGAAACCAACTCATATGAAAATCTTCGCGAGCTTAGCGACGACATCGGCGCTCGCGTCACCGGCTCCCCCGAAGCCGCCAAAGCGATTGCCTGGGGGCTACAGAAAATGAAGAGTGCCGGCCTCGAAAACGTCCATGCCGAAACCTGGCAGCTCTCGCATGGTTGGACGCGCATTTCCGCCCACGCTGAACTCGTTGCGCCCATTCACCGTCCTCTAATGATCGATTCCCTTGGCTGGGTTGGCTCAACGCCCACGGGCGGCGCGGAAGCTGAAGTCGTTCCCGTGAACGCCTACCAACTCGATGATGAAATGAAAAATCCTTCGCGATGGAACGGAAAAATTCTGCTCGTCGTCCACAATGGTGAAGCGCCCGCCGATCGTATGGCCGCTTTTGGCAAATTTGGAAATTTCCTGAAGGCCGCGCATCAGGCCGGAGCGATAGCCGTCATCGGCGGCCAGGGAGGCAGTGTCGCTCAAGGCATGCATCTCACCCACACCGGCGTGCTGGGTTTCGATACATATTACGAGATCCCTGTGGTCAGCATGGCTACCGAGGATCAGGAACAGCTCGAACGTTATCTGGATCGCGGCACAACTGTGCGTTTGAAAATGGACGTGCAGAATCGTGTCACCAATGGGCCGGTCGAATCTGCGAATGTCGTCGGCGATATCCGCGGCACGGATCGCACGGAACAAATCATTGTAGTCGGAGGCCACCTCGACTCTTGGGACTTGGCGTCCGGCGCCACGGACAACGGTTTCGGCGCGACCGCAACATTAGGAGCCGCGGAAGCCATCATAAAATCCGGACAAAAACCGCGCAGAACAATCCGCTTCGTGCTCTTTACCGGAGAAGAAGAAGGCTTGCTCGGTTCCATCGCTTACGTCAAAACTCATCACGACGAAATGCCCAATCACATCGCCGCCATCATCCTCGATAACGGCCAAGGCCCTGTCATCGGCTTTCAGCTCGGCGGACGCGCGGACCTTATCCCCGCCGTTCAGAAATTTGCCAATTCGATGGGAGCTTTCGGCAAACTGAAGGTCGATGACGAAGTGGAGTTCGGCACCGATACCGGTCCATTCATCATTGCCGGGTTACCCGGCATCAACCTCGACCAGGACTCACCGGAATATAAGTACACGCACCATTCCGCGGTGGACACTTTCGACAAAGTGCAAGCCGACATTCTCGACCGCGACGCTACCATAATGGCGCTAACAGCTTTTTGGATCGCTGATCGCTCTGATCGCCTGGCCAGTCCGTGGCCGCAAGCGAAGACCGCGCAGATGCTCGTAGATAAACACCAGGATGTAATCCTGAAACTCTTCGGTTTGTGGCCATTCGGAAATCTAGGCAGCGCCCAGCAGTAGAGCCAACAGTCGGGCGTTTCAACTTCTGCAATAATCTTGTTTTTGTAGGGGCGCTGCGGACACATTTAGATTTAACCTATTTGCTAATCAGTCGCGCGATGCTGAACGCCGCCGCAGCAGCCAGTCCCCCCACCAACACAGTCTGGAACCCGCCCCGCAATGGTCTCACTCCGGTGTAATGCCCTTTAATTGCGCCAAAAACGAAAAGCGCTAGCAGCGTCACGCCCACCGAAACCCACAGCGCCTCCAAAATATTCTTCATTAATATATACGGCGCCAGCGGCACCAAACCCCCTACGATATACGACGCCGCAATCGTCGCCGCACTGCGCCCCGCGCGCCCCGGATCGGGCGTTTCCAGACCAAGTTCAAAACGCATCATGAAATCCACCCACTTTTTCTGGTCTGCGGTAATCGCCGATACAATCGGGTTCATTTGTTCCTGGGTTAGCCCGTAATCGCGAAACACCTTGGCCACTTCCTCTGTTTCAATTTCCGGTAGCTCTACAGTCTCTCGATATTCGCGATCGAGCTCCGACGCATAATGCTCCGTGTCCGTTTTCGCGGCGAGATACCCGCCCAGCCCCATCGCAATAGACCCCGCCGCAATTTCCGCGAATCCCGCCGTCACCACGATGCCGGTGGACGCGATCGCCCCGGTTAGCCCTGCGGCCAGCGCGAACGGCACCGTGAGGCCATCCGCCATGCCAATGACAATGTCCCGCACGGCCGCCGTCGCGGTGAAGTGTTTTTCCACATGCTCTACGGATGGCATCTTCGGCTCCTTCCAAACATCTAAATTTCGACAGTCTGTTCGCTGTTCGCTGCCAGGCGCGTATAATTATGGGGCAGGAACTGAAAATAGGGAGGTACATAATGACCCAATCTTCTGGACAAGGAGCTGCTCCCCAGATGACTTTTACATTGCCACCATTGCCTTACGCTTTCGACGCACTCGAACCTTACATTGATGCGAAAACGATGGAGATTCACCACGACAAGCACCACGGCACTTACGTCACCAACCTTAACAAAGCTCTCGAAGGGCAACCGGATCTTCAAAAGCTTTCTGTTGAAGAATTGTTGGGGCAGATTAACAAAGTGCCGGAGAACATTCGCACCGCTGTTCGCAACAATGGCGGCGGCCATATGAACCACTCTATGTTCTGGAAAATTATGAAGAAGGGTGGCGGAGGGGAACCCAGCGGTGATCTCGCCGGCGCCATTAAGTCCTCGTTCGGTAGTTTCGCCGATTTCAAAACCAAGCTTAACGACGCAGCCACCAAGCGCTTTGGATCAGGCTGGGCTTGGCTTCTCTTCCGCGACGGCAAACTTACCATCGAATCCAGCGCCAATCAGGACAACCCGATCATGGACGGCGGGAAGGCCTTTTTTGGTTTGGACGTTTGGGAACACGCCTACTACCTGAAATATCAGAACCGCAGGCCGGAGTATATCGAGGCTTGGTGGAACGTAATTAACTGGGCGCAGGTTGCTGAAAACTACGCCCACGCCAAGAAGTAAAGTTGCAATCCGCTGATTCCTTGGATTAGGTTCTCCGCGGCGTCCGCTGCATGCTACACGGCGTCGCGGAGAGCCTCTAAGCTCGTGTCCTTTCGTCAAAGACTAAAAATGGAAACCGCCAACGCAACCGGCACGTCGCGTCTCAAGGGCCAGACCTCGCAAGTTCTCGCGCTTCAATCAGCGGACAAAGAGGCCACGCTAAAGCAATGACTCGCGGACTCGCCCTTCTTGTTTTCATCGCAGCGTTCAGCTCCACGGCTTTTGCCCAACCC
Source organism: uncultured Acidobacteriota bacterium (assembly GCA_963731535.1). Taxonomy (GTDB): domain Bacteria; phylum Acidobacteriota; class Terriglobia; order Acidiferrales; family UBA7541; genus Palsa-295. Next base: position 151,011 of record CAVSWI010000015.1, read on the forward strand.
GATCCCCGCCAGAATCGCCTGAAAGTTTTGCGCGACGTCATCGTCGAAAGCGGAGAAACCGCCGCTGACGTCCAGTGCTTCATGTGCAGCGTGCACGTTCACGGTCATGTCACCGGCGACATCGTCACACTCGGCGGCGGCATTTTTATCGACGGCAAAGTGGACGGTGACGTGATCGCCGTCGGCGGCCGTATTGAAGTAAATTCAAACAGCAGAATTTCCGGCGAAGCCGTCGCGCTCGGCGGATATATCAGCCTCCAGCCCAATTCTTTAATTGGAGGCAATGCGGAATCGCTGCCCTACCTGCTTATCCCCGGCCAGTATCGCCCAACCTTCTTCGGCAGCCTCGCGCTTGCCATCGTGAACGTTTTTTTTGTGGCCCTGGGTTATTTAGTCGTCCGCGACAAGCGCGCCGAAACTGCTTCGCTCGCCATCGATCGCCAACCTGGTTCCGTCGTTTTCACTGGTTTCGTTTGCCTTGCCTTGGTTTATGGTCTGGATTGGCTGACGCGTTATCTCGGCAGCGCTGAAATCTTCGCGGTCATTGTTTTGTTAGTGCTGTTGGCGGCTGTTGCCGCAACCGGAGCCACCGGACTCGGCGATTGGATCGCGCGTCTCGCATTTCCGCAAACCAGAGGCATAGGGGCTTGCATTGGCGGCATTTTGGCGCTGTCTCTGTTGGAACTGATACCGCTTGTCGGCATGGTCGTTTTTACGCTCGGTCTGATCGTATCGATTGGCGCTTCCGTGGTTACGCGCTTCGGCTCACGCGAAGTCTCCGAACCCGTTCAAGCCATGAATTAGATTTATCTCCGCATTTTTTCGCGTTGTGAATTTTTTATACGCAACTCCGCTCGGTAAGATTAATCTTATCCATATGAAAAAATCGCGCCCCGATACCGAGCCGCACGAGCAAGACGCGCCCAGAGACGAATCCTGCCCATTCTGCAAAATCGTCGCCCGCGAAATCGAAGCCAAAATTATTTTCGAAGACGACATCTCCATGGCCTTTCTCGACATGCACCCGCTTTTTCCCGGTCACGTCCTGCTGATTCCCAAAGCCCACTATCCGACGTTGCTCGATCTCCCTGCCGATCTGGTGGGTCCATTCTTCACCAATACTCAAAATCTCGCCCGCAAAGTGCAAGACGCCATGAAAGCGGAAGGCAGCTTCGTCGCAATCAACAACGTCGTCAGCCAGAGCGTTCCGCACCTTCACGTCCACATCGTTCCGCGAAAACGCAAAGACGGCCTCCGCGGCTTCTTCTGGCCTCGTCGCCAATATCAAGGGGAAGAAATGGTCGCTACGCATGAAGCCTTGAGCTCCCCGCCAAAATCTGAATAGTTTTTTAGTGGATAGATTTTCTGGGCGATCAAAAAAGGGAAAGTTGCCTCTTCGCGGTCACCGGCGGTTTCTCTATACGGTCGTCAAACACGCTTCTGCCATCCAGCGATTTCGAAATTGCATTTTCGTGAGCCACAAGTTCCGGCAGATGCACGGCAGGCTCGCAATTTTCTTCTACCGCGCGTACAAAGCGGTCCAGTCTCTTAAATCCATCCATCTTGTCGCTGTTCCCCAGCTTCGCAGAGTCCAGCGCGCGACGCAGCACCGAGAGCGACTCATCATAAGTTTTTAGCGGCACCGGGAAGGGATGTCGGTCCTTGCCGCCCAGCGCAAACGAAAATCGCGCAGGATCAGAAAATCGGCTCGGCGCGCCGTGAACTACTTCAGCAATCAGCCCTAAAGATTGCAGCGTTCGCGGCCCCAGATTTTCGAGCAAGAGTAATTCAGCGAAATCCCGCAAATCTTTTTCATAGGCAACCGCCAGCACCGCTCCCAACCGCTTCAAGTCCACATTTTCCGCGCGCACGTCGTGATGCGCGGGAAGTTCCAGCTTGCGAACTTCGCGCAACGTGCTCTCTGGTTTTTCGCGCGCAATCTCCAGCATGGCTTCCTGGGCAGCTTTGGCCTGTGCGTCCACCAGATTCATGATGGTGCCTTGGTGCTCGCCCACAATTCCGCTGTGCGGCTCGGACGTGAAATCCCGAACCGCCGCCGAATGCCAGTGATAACGCCGCGCCAGCGCGCTCGTTTCGTTCATCCCCTGCTGTACGATCGCCCATTCCCCCGACGTCGCCACAATAAATGTATGCAGATAAAGTTGGAAACCGTCCGCAATAGCGTTGTTATCCACGCGGGCGGCAAGCCGGCTGCTGCGAACCAACGCCTCGCCGCCAAGATTCGCCGACTCAGCAAACGTCCGCAATTCCTCTGGAGTTTTCCGCGAATGCTTGCCGCGGCCTCCGCAAACATAAATTCCCAGCTCGCGCGCGCGTGGATTCAGCCCCCGCTTCAGCGCTCCCATCACCGAGGTGGTGATCCCGGACGAGTGCCAATCCATTCCCATCACGCAGCCCAGCGCCTGAAACCAGAATGGATCGCTCAGCCGCGAGAGCAGCGCGGAAGTCTCGTAGTGATGTAGAACATTTTCGCAGATCGCGGTTGCCAGCTTGGTCATGCGCTCCGCAAGCCAGGGAGGCACACGCCCGCCGTGAAGTGGCAGGTCCGCAAATCCAGATCGTTTCATCGCGTTTCACGGGATTCCATGAAGAAGAGGAATGGTCCCTTAACAATACTAATGCCCAAGCTTCTGCCGAGCAACAGAAGCACAACCTGCTTCGACACCGTGAATTTGTAGGAGGGAATAGCCAAAGCGGCACTACTGGTCGCAAGACAACCGCCGTCCAACGTACGGAAGGGAATCATTCCTCCCGTAGAACGATTTCAATTCGTTCGATCTAGCCGGCCTTCTCCACCTGCACGGCCGTCCCGTAGACCAGCACTTCCGTTACGCCTTGCATCAATTCATTCGAGTCGTATCGCACGCCGATCACCGCATTTGCGCCGCGGGCCACCGCATGTTGCATCATCAACTCCAGCGCTTGCTCCCGTGTGGTCTCGCACATTTCCTCAAACAGCGTGATGTTCCCGCCCACCAGCGTCTCCAGTGACGCGCCAATGGTCCCCAATATGCTCCGCGACCGCACCGTAATTCCCCGCACCAACCCCATCGACCGCGTCACCCGGTATCCCGGCAGCTCAAACGCTGTCGTAATCATGTTCTCATTCACGCGAACATCCATGGTCCCCCCTCTTGGTCCGAATTTTGTTTAACTCGTTGCCCTCGCGCGCTTATCTCGTGCAATGAAGCGAAACTTTTCCTGACTATTGGAATCTAGTCCAGATACAAGATTTGCTTTCAAAGTGAGACTCTCCTATTCACAAAGAGCTGATCCTAATCTTCCGTCCCACACCGTTGCAGGTTCCTTTCGACACTCCTACCGCTCATCGTTGCCAAAATTTCAGTAATGTTGCTAAGTATGTCAGGACAAGGCCCGCATTGTACTCTCCCGGGTGTCCGTCGGGTTCTCCTCTCACCCGCTACATTTCCGCTTTCTCCAGCACGAATTGAGCGGCAAGCGGAAACGCGATCGCGCAAATCGACCACAAGACTAGTTGAAACATCGGGCTCAAATGCCAAGACTGCCGCGCGTGTGGATCCACAAGGTAGAAGGTCAACACGGGCAGCGAGACACCGATCCAACGTGCCAGAACGGATCCAATCATCGAATAGGACAACACGATTGCGAAGGTGTAGGCGATTGCGCGCTGACCCGAACGAGTAAGCACCGTTAGTAAATAGGTCAAGCCATACATCACCATGGTAGTGAGAACGGCAGAGGCAATCAGTAGCGGAAATCTCACAACGCTGAACAACAATCGTCCCAGGTCTGGTGCGGCCGACGTTCGGTCCAGTGGCTCCGCACCGATGCCAGCCGGAATTTGATGCCAAACCGGGCCACCTTGAAAATATAGCGCAGCGAGCGCAACCAGCGCGGTTACTCCTAGCAAGGTCAAGATCTCCACGACGCCGACTGTCCAACCTGCCCAAACGAAGTACTGGCGCGAACGCGGCCGCGTGAGAAGGAACTCCGCACTCCCGGTGGCCAGGTCCGCACCTATGTTGCGGCTGCCGAGCGTGATGCCAATTGCCCCTGCGAAAATTGCGCCGAATATCACGGCCCCGACTACGAAGAGGAGCCAAAGAGTTTCACTCGGCGATGCTTTCATCGCGATTTTATGTGTATGTGGATTCGCTCCAACGAGCCACAACAGCGCCGCCGCCACCGAGAGCGTCAGATAGATGAAGAAGCTGAGACGCGTGTCGCGCCAACATTTCCAGAGATACATGGGTCCTCCTTGTGGACTAGGTGCAGAAACACTTCGCTCAGATTGAGCGGAGCAACGTCCACGATGATCGCTCCTTGATTCCGAAGCTCAGCGACGAAACGGTCGGCGTCTCGTGTGACGATGTACTCGCAATGTGCAGCGGTGGGTACGGCCGAGATAACCTGATTATTGTGTGATGTCGGCAAAGCAACGCCGGAAGCAATGACGTGACGATATTCTGTACGGATGTCATCAAGGCGGGCTTCCAACAGAATTCGTCCCTGGTTGATAATTCCGATCCAATCTGCCACACGTTCGACATCCGCTAGCTGATGAGACGCAAGAAAAACGGTCCGACCTTCGCCGGCATAGTCCTCGATGATGAGTTGCCATAGTTGGTCAATCATTACGGGATCGAGCCCCGAGGTGGGCTCGTCCAATATCAGCAGTTCCGCACCTTGCGCCAGTGCCAGTAACAAGCAAATCTTGGTTCGGTTGCCCAGAGACAGTTTTTTGAAGAGCCGCTGCATCGGAATTTCGAGCCGACGAATGCACTTTGTCGCTAGGGTCTCGGACCAGGTTGCGAAGAAAGGGCGATTGAAACGAACCAGTTCTGCCCCAGTCATGGAATCGAGAAGACACTTGCTTTCGCCGACGTAAGCCGTCCGCCGCAGAATGTTAAGGCCTTGATCTGGCCACTTCATATCCAAGACGCTCGCATTTCCGCCCGTCGGGCGTGCGAGCCCCATGAGAATGCGGATGGTGGTCGTCTTGCCGGCGCCATTCCGCCCAAGAAATCCATAGATTGATCCTCTCGGCACCGACAGTTTCACGCCACCGAGCGCGCGGATGGCGCCGTAATCTTTTGTCAAAGAATCGGCCGAAATCGCTATGTCGCCCATGTTTTGCCTCCCAATTCGTCCAGTGCGTCGCCGACCATTCTCAATATGTCATCGCGTGTAAGCCTGAGTTGTGTACCTTCGACGGCAGCCTGCATTGCGAAAGGACGAAGGCGCTTCAACTTTTCTGACTTCAGCAAACCAGGCACGTTATCCGCTATGTATGTTCCGCCTCCGGGTACCGTGCGAATCACGCCGTCGCGTTCGAGATTTTGATAAGCCCGAGCGACTGTGTTTGGATTGATGCGCAGCGCTGCCGCCAGTTTGCGAACCGGCGGCAGCGCCTCGCCGCTCTTGAGCGCTCCGGCTGATATCGCATGTTTCAATTGGAATTCGATCTGGAGATAAAGAGGTATTCCAGTAGACGTGTTGACGTGCACTAGCATATTGTATTAATACAATAATACAGATGAAGTAGTCAAGCGCCTTCGTTGGGAAAGTCCAGAGCCTGTCTGCTGGCGGGCCTGCTTATTCGGTGGTTCTGGACTGGGCCCCATGGGCCTTGTCCCGTTCCGGGTTCCCGCGCGCTATGGCGTACGTAGGATCAGCGTGACGGTGGAATTGTGAATTCAACAAGGACTTGTGTGCGGAATAAGCTTAGGCGTATCGTTCCCTTAATGTTCATTCGCAGAATGATCGGTCTGATTCTCGCAGGCGTACTGTTCTGCGCGACCGCCAGCCTTGGCTCGATGTGCGAGCTATATTGCAACACCGCTTCCCAAAGCCACTCGCACTCTGATATGTCGGGTCATCGTCACCAGACGCATCAGGATATGGCGAACTGCCAAGATTGCACGAATCACGGAGTCCGGTTCTCGATGAGTGATGCGAGCTGCCATCACATAGACCAAGCTCGCCTGCTCGACAAACCTCCCTACCGCCTGACTCTTTCGAGCTCGACCTCGCAAGCAGTCGGTCTTTACGCCGCGAGCAAATCCCCGTCTCGCGCTAGCCAAGCAAGCCCAGCATTTAATAATCCGCTTGCTCCGAGACAAAGCAGCATTTCCGCGCCTCTGATACTTTCTCTCCGCATTTAGAAACTTCCACAATTCCAACGGACGTTTCCTTTTGCCAAGTACCGAACGCCAACGTGCGTCCGTGAGGCAGCGTACGTAAATATCGCCAACTTGGCGATATGCAACAACCATTCATTTTTTCGAAATTAAGGTTTCGTTTTGAAGGGAGAAAAACATGAGCAGCAGACGCGGATTTTTGCAAGATTTTCTCGCAGGGGCCGGGCTATTCGCTTCCACCAAAGTGCTCTCTGCCCAGGAGCCGCAGACGAGAGGAATACGCCAGAAAAGAAACGAAAACCAGTCGCCTCAGCACGCCCACGCAATTCCAATCACGGTCCAAACCCCCGACATCCGCGATCTCCCCTTCCGCATGGACGGAAAGGTCAAAGAGTTCCATCTCATCGCCGAGCCGGTGAAACAGGAAATCGTCCCCGGCCAAGTCGTCGATCTTTGGGGTTACAACGGCAGCGCTCCCGGCCCCACCATCCAGATCACTCAAGGCGATCGCGTCCGCATCATCGTTGACAACCACCTACCCGAACCAACCGCAATGCACTGGCACGGTTTCGAGGTGCCCTACGACATGGACGGTTCGCCCGGGGCAAGCCAAGATCCCATCGCTCCAGGCGGCCGTTTCGTTTACGAGTTCACCCTGAACCAGCAAGGAACTTACTTTTATCACTCGCACATGGCCATGCAGGAAATGTTGGGAATGATCGGCGCCTTCATCATGCATCCCAAAGAAGCCTACAGCCCTCGCGTGGATCAGGATTTCGCCGTCGTCATGCAAGAGTACGCCATCCTCCCAAATAGCAACGTTCCAAATTCCATGAATATGGAGTTCAACTGGCTTACCTTCAACGGAAAATCCGGCCCCGCTACCACCCCTCTCATTGTGCGCCATGGCGAACGCGTCCGCATCCGCCTGATCAATCTCGGAATGGATCACCATCCGATCCACCTTCACGGTCACCAGTTTGTCGTCACCGGCACCGAAGGTGGCCGCCAGCCCGAATCCACCTGGGGCCCCGGCAATACCGTTCTCGTCGGCGTCGCGCAATCACGCGACGTGGAGTTCGTCGCCAGTAATCCCGGCGATTGGATGCTGCATTGCCATCTCCCTCACCACATGATGAACCAGATGTCCTCTAACGTCGGCCCCATGTCGCGCCGCGCAATGATGCCGGCCGGCGAAGGCATGGAGCAAGGCATGGGCATGCTGCGTGGCGGAAGCGCCACCTCGCAAGAAAACGGCCCAAGTCTGGGCCGCGGAATGGGCGGCGGCTCCACAGCCGAACGCGCCACGTCAAATTCTCCGCTCAATTCTGCGAGCCCCATGCAGCACCAGCACACGCCGGGGTCGCAAATGGCCGCTCCTGAGGTCAGCAAGAACGCCAACTCCGTTCCAGGCTTCCCTCAAGACGCTTTCATGGAAGGGCCCATGATGGCCATGGATCAAATGGTCGACAAGCCGGAAAACTACGGCCTGCGCCCAGGCTGGAGCGGTTTTATGGGCGGCATGATGACTTTCCTCCGCGTCCTTCCTCCCGACAAGTACGACCACATCATGCAGCTTCGCCAAAAACAGAACGCCGACAAACCGTCTCAGCAGATGCCCGCAATGGAGCACAACCATGAATAACTCACGACTCTTTCTCGCAGTCTGCAGCTTAGTGCTCTTCACCTTTGCTCCCGCCCAGGCTCAAACCCAAACGCCAGCGCCAGCAGTAGACCCCGAACAAAAAACAATCACCCTCGAAGACTTGCAACAAATGGCCTTGCAACTCAATCCCACCTTCGCGCAAGCAGCCGCCAACATTCGCGCCGCCGAAGGACGCAAACAACAATCCGGCCTGTATCCCAATCCCACCGTCGGCTATCAAGGCGAACAAATCCGCGGTGGTTCTTTCCGAGGAGGCGAGCAAGGCTTCTTCGTCCAGCAAAACATCGTGCTCGCCGGAAAACTTGGCCTGAATCAAAATATTTTCGAGCAGGAGAAGAAGCAGGCTGAAACAGAAGCCGACGAGCAAAAATTGCGCGTCGTCACCAACGTCAAAATGTTCTTCATTCAAGCGCTGGCCGCGCAGCAAACACTCGAACTCCGCCAAAATCTCGGCAAGCTCGCAGATGACGCGCTGGAAACCTCCCGCCAGCTAGCCAACGTCGGTCAGGCCGACGCTCCCGATGTTTTGGAAGCGGAAGTCGAAGCGCAGCAAGCCGACCTCGCCGTCATCATGGCTCAGCAGAATCAGCAGCGCGCGTGGAAAGAGCTCGCCACCGTCGTCGGCAATCCCAGCCTTCATTTAATGCGTTTGGACGGAAACCTCGAAGACACGCCCGCAATCGACGCCGACGCTCTGGTCGAAAAAATCGTCAACGAAAGTCCCGCCGTCAAAATCGCCGAGCTCGGGGTAAAGAAAGCCGAAGCCTCTCTCGCGCGCGCGAAACGCGAAACCATCCCCGACTTGCAATTGCGCGCCGGGATGGAGCAGAACCGCGAATTGCTCGACGCCACCGGCCGCTCTGTCGGCCTGCAAGGCTTCGCCGACGTAGGAGTGCAGATTCCCATCTTCAATCGCAACCAGGGCGGCATCGCTACTTCAAAAGCAGACCTGGAGCGCGCCGAGCGCGAGGTCGAACGCGTGAAACTTGCTCTCCGGGAACGAGCCGCCACCGTAGTCCGGAACTACGCCTATTCACAAACTGCCGCCACGCGTTACAAAACTCAAATGATCCCCCGCGCTCAGAGAGCCTATGAGATGTACGCCAAAAAATATCGCGAGATGGCCGCCGCCTATCCCCAGGTCCTCATCGCGCAGCGCACCCTCATGGAGCTTCAGATCGCCTATCTGAATTCGCTGGAAGCTTTCGCGGCGAACTCAGTGGCCCTCCAGTCCGACTTGCTCACCGACGGCCTCGAAGCCCCTTCCCAGCCCGGAGAAATCGACCGCCCCATCCGCGAAATGAACGTCCCCTTCCAACAAAGTCCTTCTGCGAGAGAAAGGTAGGTGGGAGCGGTAACGCGACACAATGCAAAAACGAAGGAACAGTATCGCCCTGCCAAAACGAAGCAAAGGTGACGCCGTGCTAGAACGAAGGAATGGTGGCATGATGCAAAAAAAGAAAGCTAACTAACGCCACGCGAAAAGCGAAGGGAACAGTATCGCCCCGCAAAAATAAAAGGTAACGCTAGGCGAACTCCATCGCGCATACCTAGCGCAATAACTCCGCGTTAGCCACCGAGGCAAGCTTTGTGGGTCAGGGCTGCCAGTCCTGACATTAACGACCGGCGCGCAGCGCCTTCCTTTTGCGCCGCTTCACCCGCTTTGCGGTTTTCGCTTGGCTGCTTTTTGAGTTGAGTTGAAGCTAGTCCTGGGATGCTGACAGCTGGCAAGTAGCGGCTCCTTCTGCGCCACCCTCCCACGCCGGCACTTGTTGTCATTCACTCGAGGCCCGCGCAGCAGCTATAGGTTAAAAGTTCTATTTTCGCCTGTTGCCGCAGATACTCTTTTCGAATATGGGAGCACCTTAGTAGTGAACTATCATTGTGGTACTATCCCGCCTGCGCCATGAAATTTCTACCCGCGGCCACAACCAGCTCTGGCCATGTAGAGTCCGCGCAGAAAAATCTCGCGCAACACCCTGGTGAAAACGAGCAACACAATGTTTGGGTGGCCAGCCGGACTCTAGCGCTGCAGCATTTTATCAACGCGTTCAGTCAGGCTTTTTGCGTCGAAGGGGGCGCGCACTTTCACATCATTATCGAAATAAACGAACACATCCCGGGCTGGAAGCTTCGCACCACATTTCTTAATCACCCGGTCAGCGTCCTCCGGCTCGGTCCCTCGCGCCCAAGAGCAAACGCGACCGGTCCATTGATCCAGCGCCGCATTGTCGTAGCCGCTGGCATAAAGAATTTCCGAGCCGTGCAGACGGCAGTACATAAAGTCGGAAGTCACATCCATCAGCCTGGGCCACTCCACCGTATCAGCGCAAACGAGCGCAACATTATAGTTGCGCAACATTTCGACGAATTCCGGCGTGGCAAAACTTGTATGCCGAATCTCAATCGCATGCTGCAAAGGACGAACCGCGTCCGGCTTCATCGCAGCTCGACCCTTCATCCATTTGTCGTGCTTCTTCGCGAGAGCGGCAGCCGATTCAGTATCGTGAGGAAGGAGTTTCAGAAACTCTTCGAGCCTCGCTGGATCGTACTTAAAATTGGGCGGCAGCTGCCACAGAATCGGACCCAGCTTCGGTCCCAGACAAAAAAGCCCCGACGCCAGAAAATTTGCCAACGGCGTCTTGGCATCCCGCAAACGTCTTATGTGGGTTATGAAGCGCGGCGCTTTTACGGAAAAAACGAAATCGTCCGGCGTCTCGCTGGCCCAAGCCTCAAAGTATTCCGGGCGCTGCAACGAATAGAAAGTGCCGTTAATTTCAATCGATCGGAAAATACTGGAGGCGTAGGCCAGTTCTTTTTTCTGCGACAATTTCTCGGGATAGAAAACGCCGCGCCACGGAATGTATCTCCAGCCCGAAATTCCGATGCGCACCTTACCTGCGGGAGTCGCGTCTGCTGGTTTCTTGTTCATTTGGTCGCGTCTACGTTGAAAGTCGCTAGCCTGGTTTACACTGCAATCGAATCGGTAAAAGGCGTGGCGGAAACATCCGCTTCCAGCGGCACTCCATCCCGGAACGTAACAGTTTTTCCAGAGACTGCAGAAACCCGATCGCCCGGCAATAGAATGCCGACCAGATTCAAAGGATCAGCCGCCGAAATTGTTACAGTTTCGCCGCTCGGCTCAATCTTACGCATTGCGCGCAGCGATTCGACGGCCATAGGCAGCGAGAACTGTTCTCCCATAAATCCGCTTACGAAACGGCCGCCGCGCACTTCGCCTCGATCTTCCAGGCGACGAAATGCGATGAGCAGTTCACGCCAGCGCGGAACAATCGTCTCGCGCGCGATCACTTCGCGGAAGACGATGCCATACCGTTTCAGCAACATCCAGCATGTGGCATCAGCGATCCGAGCGCGATCGGGAGTTTCGTGCGCGTAGAGCAATGACCATCGCCCAACACTGTGGCGCGGACGCGAGCTGTGGCCACGTCCCTGCCCGGAGCGCCGCTTCGGATCGATCAACGCGCGAATATTGTCGAAACCGTCGGCGGTAATCATTCCCGCGGTAACAAGCTCCCACAGCGCGGTTTCCATTTCCGATTTCAGCTTGCCCGTGCCGCGCACGAGATCTGCGAAGAAAGAGGCGCCTCGCTGGCGCAGGTAGCTAAGCGCATCGCGAGCATTCTGACTGAGGCCGCGTGGATCCTGCGTATCCCCATCTGCATGCTGCGAAATCATCCAGTCAGAATCTTCGCGCACGAAAAACGCGACGGGCGCCACGCTGGTGGGAATCACTCGGCGGCCAATGCTATTTTGATCTTCGTAAGTTGCTGGGTGCGGCGAAAGTCGGCCCCAGCCGACCGCGCCAGTGAGGCAAAGCCGATCGAGCACTTGCGGATGGTAATCCGCGATTCGCCTGCTGAGAATTTGACGCTCCCACGCATTCGCAGGCGCTTCGTAGCCTTGCAATTGTTGGAGTACTTCCAATGTGCCGCGCTCGCCGAGCACTTGGCTGCTGGGCGCCACGTGCTGCCAGCGCAGCAACCAACGCATGAAGTGAGCCGCGGTAGCGGGCTGAATCTGGCTGCGCAAAGTACCCAGCGTCATGCGATGGATGCGCGCGAGCAGGCGGCGTTCGCACCATTCTGTTTCTTCGCTTGAGCCACCGGTGAAGTAGCCACGCAAAATGGCCCCGCTCGCTTCCAAACGCAGGAATGTTTTGTCCACATCGCTGGCGGCGAGTCCCAGGAAGTCGCTTAGCATTGCAGCCGAAACCGGCCCAACGTGCCCCATCCATCCAGTGATGCACGCAAACATTGCATCTTCCCGCGATGCAACAGGAGCTTCGATTTCAGGGAGCGCAGAATCAAAACGCGCTTCGGGAAACGCGGCAGAAAAAGTTGCCGCTTTCTCTGCCGCGACCCAATAGCCCTGATCGCCGACGGTCGCGAAGGCCGCTCTGCGACCGTGGCGCAACTGCGCAAAGTATTCCGCCCACTGTTCAACGGAATTGAGCGCACGTTGCTGCAGTTCCGGCGCGACGCTTACTGCATTTAGTTCCAAGGAGTCGCGACCCGAATTTTGCGGCAACGGAAACGCGATCAATGTCTGCAGTACGTCATGGAGTTCGTCGGCGTCGCGCACATCAGGCCAAGCTTCTTCATGAACTTGGGAAATTGCTGCCGGGTCGAGTCGGCCAATTTCAGAAAGCACCGCTTCAGGCAACATACGGCGCATCTCCACAGCGCGGGCGCGGCGTTCTTCGAGTGGCGCATCATCTAGATATGCATACGGATTTGCATTTAGAATTTCGTGCGAAAACTGCGACGGAACCGGAGTTTCCACCGCAATGCAGCGAATACTGCCCGAAGCTATGCGATCCAAAACATTCTTCAGGCCTTCGATATCCATGGCTTCCGTCAGAGCATCTTTCATTGTCTCGCGAGCCAATGGATGGTCCGGAATCTTAATTTCGCTCTCAATATTTTCTTGGCATGCAAGAGCTTCCGGAAACACCGCCGCCAGCAAATCTTCAGAACGCATTCGCTGAATTTGCGGCGGGACTTTTTTCCCACCCATAAATCTCAGAAGTGCAAGCGCACGTCCCGCTACCCAGCGCCAGCGGGTATTGAAAATTGGCGATGCCAATACGGCTTGTTCCAGCAAATGTTCCACGCTGGCGGATTGTAGAAAGTGAAAAACATCATCCAGAGGGAAGCTGTGCTGGTCGCTTAGAGAAATGTTCAGGCCGTTGTCGGTTGCGGCTGCTTGCAGCTCGAAATTGAACGAACGGCAGAATCGTTTTCGCAGCGCCAGTCCCCATGCTTTGTTAATGCGGCCCCCAAATGGCGCGTGAATGACGAGTTGCATTCCTCCGCCCTCGTCAAAAAAGCGCTCTGCGATCACGGTGTCCTGCGTGGGAACGGCGCGCAATACCGCGCGACCGGTTACGATATATTCCACAGCTTGCTCGGCGCCGGATTGGTCGAGTCCGCAGTCCTGCCTTAGCCAATCCACGGCAGCGGCCGCCTCAGGAAGAGTCCCGCGAACGTAGCCCGGCGCAACGCCTTCGGTTAGCGAACTAATTTTCTCTCGCACTGTGGCAATTTCCTCAGAGAGTTCCATCGTGCGCGAGGGAGCCTCGCCGAGCCAGAAAGGAATGCTGGGAGCAGCTCCTTTGGCGTCTTCCACGGAGACCGAGCCGGATTGCACGCGGCGAATACGCCACGAAGTGTTCCCAAGCAAAATAATGTCGCCGCGCAAACTTTCCACGGCGAAGTCTTCATCAACGGTTCCAACTACGATGTGTTCCGGCTCCGCGATTACGGTGTACAACGAATTATCTGGAATTGCACCGCCGCTGGTGATGGCTGCAAGCCTGGCGCCGCGGCGTCCGTGCAGGCGGTTGTTCACTTGATCGCGATGCAGATATGCGCCGTAACGGCCACGTCGTGCCGCGATTCCGTTTGAAAGCATCTCGATGATTTCATCGAAGTCTTTTCGCGCAAGATTGCAATACGGATAGGCGCGGCGAACGAGCGCGAATAAATCGTCTTCTAACCAATCCTCTGCCGCACAAGCCGCCACGATCTGCTGGGCTAGAATGTCGAGCGGGCATTCCGGAATCATGATGCGATCCAGCTCCAGGCGATTGATTGCGCGAACCAGTGCGGCGCATTCAATTAGTTCGTCGCGCGTAGTCGCGAACAATCGGCCCTTTGGCACGGCGCCGCGCCAGTGGCCTGCGCGTCCGATGCGCTGCAACGCGACTGCGATCGAGCGAGGCGAACCAATCTGGCACACGAGATCCACTGTTCCAATATCGATACCCAGTTCAAGAGAGGCCGTGGCGACTAACGCGCGAATTTCGCCGGATTTTAATTTCCCTTCCACGGATAGCCGCCGAGCACGCGAAAGGCTGCCATGATGCGAAGCGACTGCATCTTGTCCAAGGATGGCCGCCAGATGATGTCCAACACGTTCCGCGAGACGCCGGGTGTTGACAAAAATCAACGTCGAACGATTCGCCAGCACCAAATCAGCGATGCGCTTGTAAATTTCCTCCCACATTTCGTTTGAGGCAACCGGCCCGAGCTCGCTGGCCGGCACTTCGATAGCCAAATCCAGATGGCGACGCTGCGAGATTTGGACAATTGCGGGATCAATTCCGTCGTTCCCCGCCAGGAAATTTGCAATCAGCTCGATCGGTTTCTGCGTGGCAGAAAGGCCGATACGCGTGGAGCGGTTTCCGGTGAGAGCGTCGAGGCGTTCGAGCGACAGCGAAAGATGAGATCCGCGCTTGTCGTCAGCGATGGCGTGGATTTCGTCCACGATCACAGTTCTTACCGTGCGAAGGATTTCCCGACTCTTCGCGGCCGTGAGCAGAATGTAAAGCGATTCCGGAGTTGTCACCAGAATGTGCGGCGGACGCTTCTGCATCGCGCGGCGTTCGTGCATCAGCGTGTCGCCGGTTCTCACTGCCGTGCGAATTTCCGGCATCAAAAAGCCGCGTTGTTGCGCAAGTTGCAGAATTTCAGCCGAGCGGCGTATCCAGATTTTTCTGAATATCGTTGCCCAGTGCTTTCAGCGGAGAGACGTACAAGACTTCCGTCTTATCTTCCAATTCGCCCGCCAGCGCTTTGCGCACAAGCCGGTCGATGCAAGCCAGGAAGGCCGCCAATGTTTTTCCCGAACCAGTGGGAGCGCAAATCAGCGTGGTTTTATCGCCGAGAATATGCGGCCAACCTTGCTCCTGCGGTTCCGTGGGAGTGCCGAACTTGTTGGCGAACCACTCCTGAACCAATGGGTGCGCCCATGCAAGGCCGGTCGGAGGTGAAAAAGTGCAAGCGGTCTGACTCACGATATACCTGGGAAAAGAGAAGGGTCGTTAAACTGAGTACATATATATTGTGCCCGAAAACCTGCTCACATGCAAAATCGCTGAAAGACGCTATTTTTCAATTGTCGCTGCTTCCCGGCTTATTTTCACGCTAGTGAACCTGCGTGATCTTCTTCAAATCTGCGATGAATTTTTTCATTTCGTCCTCTCGCGTAGCTTCATCGGGCGCGCGCAAGATCGATGATGGATGAACTGTGGCCATCAGGTGCGGAGCAAGAGTGGATTTTACCAACTCGCCGCGATGTTGCGTGACGCGAAAATCACGGCCCAGCAGTGCCTGCGCCGCAGTAGCTCCCAGACAAACAATTATTTTTGGACGCAGCGCTGCGATTTCAGCATTGAGCCAGGGCCGGCACGCTGCAATTTCCGCGGCATTCGGTTTTTTGTGAATGCGACGCTTCCCGCGCAGTTCCCATTTAAAATGTTTCACAGCATTCGTCACCTAAACTTTTTTTCGATCGATCCCAGCTTCTTCCAGGGCAGCGTCCAACAGCTTTCCGGCCGGTCCGACAAATGGTTTGCCTTCGAGGTCTTCTTGATTGCCTGGCTGCTCGCCCACCAGCATGATTTTCGCAGTTGGCATTCCTTCGCCGAATACGGTCTGCGTGCCGAGCTTCCACAGATCGCAGGCCTTGCAGGTTTTGGAAGCTTCGCGCAATTCGTCCAAAGATGCATGCAAGGGAAACAAAGTTTTCTCTGAATCATCTGGAACGCGTTTTGCCATGTTCCTTAGATGCAAGATGAATTCTCACCGACACATAGCGAATTTCGCTGGATGCTAGCCGCCGTTGACAAGGGAAGGGAATTCGTAGAGAATTTCGTCTAGGCGAAGAAAAAGCGAAGATAATGGCTCTTCTCTTTCTCTCCCCGGGCCCGTTATGGCTGTAAATCTCGCTACTTTGCGCTCCAACGTCGAACTTGCCCTGGCTGGGCGTGTCGCTGCTCCATTTTCGTATCGCGACCGCCATGCCGTTGAAACCGTTGCCACCGGGATCGCCGAAATTGATTCATTGGCGGGAGGTTTGCCGCGCGGAGCGCTGACCGAAATTTTTGGCTCAGCCTGTTCCGGACGGACAACTTTGTTGCTTTCCGCTTTGGCCGCAAGAACCGCTCATGCAGAAGCCTGTGCGCTGATCGATGGATGCGACGCTTTCGATCCCCACTCCGCCGTCGCCGCCGGTGTAGAACTAAAACAACTGCTGTGGGTGCGCTGCCGGAATATTGAACAAACTCTGCGCGCTACAGATTTGCTTTTGCAGGGCGGTGGATTCGGATTCATCGCGCTCGATCTGGGTGACATGCGCGCGGACGTGCTACGTCACGTTCCGCTGGAATCCTGGTTTCGTTTTCGGCGTGCGGTGGAGGATACGCAGACCATCCTGATGGTTCTGGAACCGGAGTCCAATGCCAAAACGTGCGCCTCGCTGGTCTTGCGCATGGAAGCGGAGCCGGCGCGATGGTCCACGACGTTGGAAACTCACGCCCAGGATTTTTTCAGGCATCCGCCTTCCTGGTTGTTGGAAGGCTTGGGCATTCGCGCGGAATTGCTTCGTTCACGCATGCAGCCGATTGCTGCAAACAGTTTTCAAAAACCTTTCGCTTCAGCGGGCCGCTCAGAACTCTTCGAAACAAACGTCCTGCGAAGTTATCTCAGTGTTGCTCGAATGGACCCAGCGCCAAAGTGAAAGCAAGAATTGCAGAGGAATTGTTGCTGCTGCTAAAAACCTAAATTTTATGGCATTCGCTTCCATTCACGTTCCCAATTTCCCAGTGCAAGCCGTGGTTCGAGCGGAACCCAGCTTACGCAATCAGGCCGTCGCGCTTGTAGACGGAACTCCTCCCATCCGGAACGTAGTCGCGGCCAACGAAGCAGCCTTGCTGGCTGGCATCGAATTAGGTATGTCGAAATCACAAGCAGCACAATTTCACGCCGTGGAAATTCGCAACCGTTCTCGCGTACAGGAAAAATCTGCTCATGCAGCTTTGCTCGATCTCGGAGCCTCTGTTTCTCCGCGCATGGAAGACACTGCGCCGGACACGATTACTCTGGATATTTCCGGCCTCACTTCTTTATTGGGAAGCGATGAAAATATTTCCGCGCAATTGGTCCAGCGTGCATCCACTCTGGGTTTGATCGTGCACGTTGCCGTTTCTTCCAACCTGGAAGTTTCCCTTCACGCCGCGCGCGGTTTTTCCGGCATTACTGTGATTCCTACGGGTGAAGAAGCGAAATGCCTGGGCAAACTGTCTGTGCGCGCGCTTTTACCCTCTGCTGAAATTCTGGAAACTCTGGAGCGTTGGGGCGTGCGCGACTGCGCCGCTCTGGCGGCACTTCCGGTGCTGCAGTTGTCGGAACGGCTGGGGCAGGAAGGAGTTCGTCTTCTCGAGTTGGCGCGCGGCGCGTGTGAACGTTCGCTTGTGCTGGCACAGCCGGGAGTGCGCTTCGAAGAAGAAATGGCGCTCGACTTCGCCATTGCAGAACTTGAACCGCTCGCGTTTCTGCTGGGCCGTTTGCTCGATCAATTGTGCGCGCGGCTGGAAGCGCGTGCACTGGCGGCCTGTGCGATTCGCACGCATTTTGATTTAGAGGATTCCTTCGAAAAGGATTTCCAAGTCCTCAGCGAGAATGCTTCTCCCAAGCTTGCTCCAAAGACTTATGAAAAGGCTCTGAGTTTGCCCGTGCCTACACGAAATTCGAAAATGCTTCTAAAACTGCTGCGGCTGCAATTGCAAGCGGATCCTCCCCATTCAGCTATCGTAAAAATTGTTCTCTCTGCCGAGCCGGCTCGCCCGCGCGCTGCACAAGGCGGACTATTTCTTCCCAGCTCCCCGGATCCGGAAAAATTAGAGCTGACCATCGGACGATTGGCGAAACTGGTAGGTCCTACGAACGTTGGCTCGCCCGAATTGATCGACACGCATCGTCCCGGCGATTTTCGAATGTCCCGGTTCTCCCCGGCAAGCGGCGAATCGACAATCCCGCAAGAGAATGCAACTGCTGTCGCCCAGGGCTCTAAAGAAACTCCACTAACTGCATTCCGTTTTTTCAGGCCGGAAATACAGGCAAATGTTGAGCTGCAACAAAACTATCCCACGCGTATTTATTTTCGCGGCATGCGAGGAAATGTCATTGCAGCTTCCGGGCCGTGGCGGACTTCCGGAGATTGGTGGCGCGAAGACACCTGGCAGCAGGATGAATGGGACGTGGAAGTACGCTTTGATTCCGTGGGCGGGCAAAGCCAGAAAATCTCCAGCCCGCGCACGCAAGACGGAATTTATCGCATCTATTACGACTCGCTTCGCACCGCCTGGTTCGTCCGCGGCCGCTACGACTGATGTACACAGAACTTCACGCTCGTTCCGCTTTTAGTTTTCTCGAAGGCGCATCTTTGCCTGAAGAACTGGCAGCGGTCTGCGCCGAATATGGAATGCAGTCGATGGCATTGCTCGATCGAGATGGAGTGTATGGCGCTCCTCGTTTTTATCTGGCCGCAGATAAAAGCCAAATTCGCGCGCACATTGGCGCTGAAGTCACTTCCGCCGCCGGCTGGCGTTACCCCTTGCTCGTGGAATCGCGCGAAGGCTATCAAAATCTTTGTCGCTTGATCACAAAAATGAAATTGCGCGCGCCGAAAGGCAAAGGAGATGTTTCAAGTGCGGAAGTAGCCCAATACGCCCGCGGACTTGTATGCCTCACCGGAGGCGACGAAGGCCCTCTGGCCCATGCTTTGGCAAACGGTGGAATTGAAAGTGGAATGAAATGCGTTCAGCAGCTATGCGAACTATTCGGAAAACAAAATGTTTATGTCGAATTACAACGGCATTTTCTGCGCGAAGAAGAAGCGCGAAATCATGCCGCTATCGAAATGGCGGAGAAATTAGGCCTTCCGCTGCTTGCAACGAATGGGGTGCGCCATGCCGTGCCGGAACGGCGCGAAGTGTTGGACGTCTTCACCTGCATTCGGAATCACCGCACTCTCGCTACGGCGGGCCGCCTGCTGGCGCGCAATTCCGAGCTGCATATGAAAACGCCTGCGGAAATGGCGCAGCTATTTTCAGATCTCCCCGAAGCAATCGCGAATACGGAAGTGCTTTCTTCACGCCTGCAATTCACTTTGAAAGATCTAGGTTATCGATTTCCGAAATATCCGGTTCCCGATGGCAAACCGGAAATCCATTTTCTGCGGCAACGAGCGCACGACGGCATGGTCTGGCGCTATGGATTGGATAATGAACGAGCGCAAGCGCAAATCGGGCGCGAGCTTGACCTGATCGAAAAGCTGGATCTGGCAGGCTACTTCCTGATCGTGTGGGATATCGTTCGTTTTTGCCGCGAACAAAATATTCTTGTGCAGGGACGTGGATCCGCGGCGAACAGCGCGGTCTGTTACGCGCTGGGCATCACCGCCGTCGATCCCGTAAGAATGGACCTTCTCTTCGAACGCTTTCTTTCCGAAGAGCGCGGAGAGTGGCCGGACATCGATCTCGATCTTCCCAGCGGAGACCAGCGCGAACGAGCGATTCAATATGTATATGAACGCTATGGAAAGTTGGGCGCAGCCATGACCGCCAACGTGATCACTTATCGTGGCCGCTCGGCCGCACGTGAAATTGGCAAGGCGCTATCTTTTAATCCTGAAACGTTGAACCGTTTGACCAGCCTGGTAAGTGCGTGGGAATACAAAGATGCGAATGACACTCTCGCGCGGCAATTTCGCGACGCCGGATTCGACATGCAGCACCCGCAAATCCGTAAATTCTTCGAGCTTTGCCTGCAGTTTCAAGATTTGCCGCGCCATCTCGGCCAGCATTCTGGAGGCCTGGTGGTGTGCCAGGATCAGCTGGATTCGATCGTTCCTCTGGAACCGGCCACCATGCCCGGCCGCGTCGTCGTGCAGTGGGACAAAGATGATTGTGCCGACATGAAAATTGTGAAAGTGGACCTTCTGGGTCTGGGAATGATGGCCGTCCTGGAAGATTGTCTTCAAATCATCCAGAAAGATTACGGCCAAGAAATAGATTTAGGAAAGTTGCCTGCAAACGATCCAATAGTTTACGACGCGCTACAAAAAGCAGACACCATCGGGATGTTCCAGGTGGAAAGCCATGCGCAAATGTCTTGTTTGCCTCGCCTGCGGCCCGAATGTTTTTACGATATCGTCGTGCAGGTAGCCATTATCCGGCCGGGACCAATCGTCGGGAAAATGGTTAATCCTTTCTTGAAACGTCGCCAGGGCCGCGAGGCGGTCGATTATCTTCATCCTTCGCTTAAACCGATCCTCGAACGCACTTTAGGCGTGCCTTTATTTCAAGAACAACTATTGCGCATGGCCATGATCGCTGCCGGATTCAGTGGAGGGGAAGCAGAGGAATTGCGTCGCGCACTCGGCTTCAAGCGCTCCGAAAAGCGAATGAAAGAGATAGAGAAAAAACTTCGCTCCGGAATGGATAGGAATGAAATCTCGTCCGAGGCGCAAGAAAAGATTATTTTGGCTATCACTTCTTTTGCTTTATATGGATTTCCTGAGTCCCACGCCGCAAGTTTCGCGCTGCTTGCTTACGCCAGTGCTTTTTTGAAATGCCGTTACCTCGCTGCTTTCACCGCGGCCATTTTGAATAATCAGCCCATGGGCTTCTACCAGCCCGACACGCTGGTACGCGACGCGCAGCGCCATGGCCTGAAAGTAAAACCTATTGATGTGACCTGCTCGGATTGGCTTTGCCAGCTTGAAAAAAGTGGCCAGACTTTCTGCGTGCGTCTCGGGATGCAATTCGTCAAAGGCTTGCGAAGCGATGTAGCTATGAAAATTGTAAGCGAGCGCGCCATTCGCCCCTTTTCTTCCATCGACGATTTAAAGCTTCGCGTCCCCATGATTCAGAAAACGGAACTTGCAACCCTGGCCGAAATTGGCGCCCTGAATTTTATTGGCGCAAAGAAAGTCCATCGCCGTGATGCCTTGTGGCAAATCGAACGTGCCTCTAGACGGCCGGGCCCTTTGCTGGAAAATGCGGAAGAGAAGGAAGTGGAAATAAAAGGTGACACTGTAGAACCGGAAGCTCCTCCGATTTCTTCGGAAGTGCTATCTCCTCTGGCGGCGATGACCGGGGAAGAAAGATTAGTTGCAGATTTTCGCGGCACAGGCTTGACCGTGGGGCTTCACCCCATGGGCCACCATCGCGCGGAAATGAAGAAAAGGGGAGTTCGGTCAGCCATGGACCTTCTAAATCTTCCGAACGGCATGCACGTTCGAATTGCCGGAGGAGTGATCACCCGCCAGCGTCCTGGAACAGCGAAAGGCTTTGTGTTTATTAGCCTGGAAGATGAAACAGGAATCTCAAATGCAATCGTCACACCGCAACTCTTCGAGAAGAATCATGTGGTGATAGTTCATCAGCAATTTTTAATGATTGAAGGAGAACTGCAAAACCAGGACGGAGTAATTTCAGTGAAAGCGGAAAGAATTGAACCGTTGCGCGTCACGCGGGCCGAAACAACTTCGCACGATTTTCACTGAGCCCGGACAAAAAATAGAAAAAACTAGTTTACCCGAGGTTCCTCCATGCCCAGAACCGTTTTGATGGTATCCAACAGATTTTTCATAGGCGCCGACTTTACAGCATGCGCCTGAACTCCAATCCGCGCCATCTCATCCTTCATTTGCTGCGACTCATGCATGGTAAAAATAACGATCTTGGCGCCCGGATCCGCCGCGCGAATCAATCGAGCGGCATCGAGTCCACCCATCACTGGCATACTAATGTCCAGGATGATCAAATCAGGTTTCATTTCCTTGACTTTTGCAACAGCGTCTTTGCCGTTCACTACACCGGCGCAAACTTCCCAACCAGCTGCTGACAGAGCCCCGCGCAATCGCAGAAGAAATGCGTGGAATGCAAAGTAAAACCAGTTATCCGGCTGTGTTTAGATAAATACGCCCTATAAAGCTGGAAAGGTTCAGCCTTATGATAATGAATGGAAATATCGATCCTTAAGGCCCGTTAGGCTTACCGTCAAACGATGTGTCCACCCAAACACCGCCGAATCCCGGACAATCGCTGGGGCCGGCGTCAGTGGCAGTTCCACACTGCTCGAAGCGGATTTCAAGAGCGACATTCGAGCGCGGATAAAAGTCTGATGAAGACCCTCGGCAATCAATAGGCAAACCACAATCGCGAATAAAAGAGTGAGATATCCAACGACGAAAATCAAAAATGCGGCAGCAACTTGTAGAGCCGAATTATACGTAGTGAGAATATTCATTTTGAACTCCGCTCAACAAGTGCTTCCGCCGACCTCGAGAAGCGATCGCTCGAAGGCACAGTATTGAAGAAGTTAAAGTTGCGGTCTATCCGGCAAACGCTGTGCTTACAAAAACCAAGCTTCGTAGGGAAAATCAGCTGAAAGGAATTACTGAGGAACTGCTTCGGCCAGCGAAGGTACTTGTTTAATAGCTTCCGAAAGGCTACTGACGATCATATCTGCCTCAACGATTCCCAAACGCGCTCGCATTACCTCTAGATTCCCCGCAAATCCCCACAATCCAATACCAATTCTCGATTTCGGAAATCGCACGCGGAGTTTCTTATAGAGCCGTCGCGTAGTGTAAACACTGTAAGGCGGTAGAGCAGAAACGTAAATCACTTCGCAATGCGGTTCAGAGGCTTCTTCCATCATGTCTTCCACTGATGCAGGGACAATCACTTGCGCGTTGTATCCCGCCCGGTTAGACAGGTGGCCGAGCATCATGCCCATAATTTCATCTCCCTCATCGCGAGCCGGAATACAAGTAATCGCGCAAGCGTTTCCGTTCGTCTTCTTCGCCTTACCAACCGGGAGCCTGGGATCCCCTATCTCTTCCACAATTTCTTGGGACTCTGTTTCACCCACTGGTTTAAGCGTGAGCTCCTCGACAATTTCTTTCAATGTTTGAAATACGAATTGCTCGCGCGCGTCACCCAACCCCACCTCTGCTCGATCCTTCTCGATAAATATCAATACCGGCGTGATAACAGATTCATATAGTTTTTCGATGGAGCCTTCCTTTAGAAAGTCGTCAACAGCCTGGCGAGCTCCTTCAGCATCCGCGCGACGCAGCCGTTGATAGAGCCGTATCTCTGTTCCAAGAACGCGTTGGTCCCCCAGCAGCACGCTGAGGAATTCCCACTGCGGTATGTAACGACCAATGACCACGATGCACACTGTAAGGGGCGTCGAAAGCAACAATCCAACCGGGCCCCACAGAGCTGCCCAGAAAATCGCGGCCACTAAGATCGCCAGGGACGAGACACCCGTCTGAGCCGCATACAGCAGCGGTTCGATCACGTAAGACGTGAGGATATCAACCACCACGAATGTTCCAAATGCCAGCAGCGGCTTCAGCCATCCGTCAAAAACGGCAAGCGATAACAGAATCGGCATCGCCGCACCAACCAGAGTTCCCACATACGGCACGAATCTTAGAAGCCCGGCAAGCACGCCCCATAGAAGCGCGTTAGGGACGCCAATGAAATAAAGAGCCGTTCCGAAGAGCGCGCCGTAACCAAGATTCATCAGGAATTGAAGGAATAAATAACGCCCCACTCGCTTGGTGGCTTCATCAAACGCCTGTGTGGTGACGTGAAGTCTACTAAGCCCAGCCAGGGCAAACAGCCGGTTCCGAAGATCGTCTCTGCGCAGCAGGATAAAAGCGGTAAACACCATCACAATTCCCAGCGTCGCCGCCGGGCCAAGAAATGGCCCCAGCAAAGCGCGAGCCGAAGCGATCGGGCTGTTTTGTTGAACGACTTCTACCGGAACAGGGTGGGCAATACTTCCGCCGGGGAGTAACGAACGCTTGCTTCGCGGATTTTGGTCGGCTTCTTCGTCCGGCGCGGGTGTCTCGATCGTCGACGATAATTCCTTTCCCAGTTCCTTCACGGTAGCCTCGGCCTTACCGATTCCATGGTCTTTCACTCCGCGAAAGCTCTCGATTTTCCGCGAGATCGTACTTTTGTAATTCGGGATTTGAGTGGCCAAACTGATTGCTTGGTTGAACACCAGGTAGCCCAGACCGCCCAAGAGTGCGGCGACGAGTAACACAACCACGATTACCGGCCCGGTTCTGCCGAGACGAGCTTTTTCAAGAAGATTCACGAGCGGCGCCAGAAGGAAAGCGAGCAGAACGGCCAGCGCGATAGGAACCAAGACTGATCTGGCAAAATAAAGCGCGGCCACACATATTACTGCCGTCACAAACGGAGGAAAACTTGACGGATCCCGGGTTGTTCTGCTGGCCATAAAATTGAACCGCAATTAGAAATCAAAAACTACATTTTCTCCGCTCGCCATTCGTTTCAATCTTTGGATACCATTCGCGCCATTTCCTTAGCGGCCACTCTTAGCCAATTCGCGCGTCGCTTTCTCAGATCGTTTTGGATCAGCTTCACTGAGCGTTTCGCTCCTAGGTGAACATTCGCCGCTTCCCAGCCCATTTTATTCAGCATGCGGTGTTCATCCCGTTTCTTGGGCAGCGTTTCAATTTCTACGGGAGATGAGTCCGGCGATAACCTGCTGACGCGCCAGTTCTGTTGCGCCCGCACATACGGATCTTGGCATCGAACAGAATTTTCCATTATTCGTGGGTAGTAAATAGTATTTTGATTTTTTCCCTGATTTGCCCACACGCAAGCTGACGCGACCAAAATCTTAGCTTCCAACGCTATTCTCCCACCCTCCCAATCGGCGACAGCTACCATGCGCGGATGTCCCAAGCTGCCGGTCCCCGCGGTCCGCTTCAGTACGCGATAGGGAAGATTGTGTGCAGGGAACAACTCCTTCCACATTTTTCTGGGCGTTGAGGGCAGGGGATGTCGCAGCACAGGATTGCTCTCCAACTTCTTCCAGAAAGAGGGCGGATTATCCAATCGGCTCAGTGCCACCGGCGCAAACCAAGCGTTTCGATCCTCCAAAACTACCGGAGTGCCGTCTTCCTTCAAAGAGTCCCTATACCCTTCCAGGATTGCGTCACATGCATTTTTCGTATTGGTCTGAAGATGATCCAGGGAATAAGCCAACCGCGCGCTGGTTGCTAGCCGAACCAAGTCGTTCGTGTACGGAAGAAAATAAGCTTCATCGAAGTCGTCGATTCCCCAAACGAGCCGGCCGAACTTGTCTCGCCAAGTCCCAAAGCTGTTTACATGCAAATCTCCCACAGCCAGCACGGACGGCGCGGAAGCCAGTTCTTTGCAGTGCTTCGGCCACAATTGCGCCCAGCGATAGAACGTTCCGCGAAAAAATCGGAATTCATCTTCAGCCATTAATTCGTGTTTTTGATGCAGGTCTGCTTCCACCACGGGAATCCTGGCTCGAAGCCAGCCTTCGAAGCTCGTGGTCGCTTTAAAAATATTCATTGAAGTGGGGCGTTTCTATCGACCAAACAGAATCCTGACGAGGCCTCGAATACTAGAACCGCCTGCGTAAGAGAATCAAGAACTCAACTTGCTTTACGCCGAGTTCGTTTTTCGTGAGCCGAAGTTTCTCGAGTCACACGCAGAGGAGCTTTCCGGCCTTCCACAGTTTTTTCCAGACTTTTCTTCAGTGCGGCCATCATGTCAATTACTGGCGCACGTTCCGCACGCGGAGCGGCAGCAATTTCTCGGCCTTTTTGTTTTGCCTCGACAAGAGCTTTGAGCCTGGTTTCAAATTCATCGTGATATTTCTTCAGATTAAAATGTTCAGACAGATTGTCGACTAGTTGTTCCGCTAGCTTTATTTCCTGTGACGAGAGCTTCACGTTTTCGATACTGCCGTATCCCGGCGCTTTCCGTATTTCGTTCGCAAAGTACATGGTGTGAAGCGCTATCCCATGATCGTAAGGCCGCAGGAACACGGTGTACTCGCGCTGATGCATGGTGATCTTGGCGATGGCCACACGGCCCTTGTCTTCCATGGTCTTCAACAGCAACGCATATGCTTTTTTGCCTTCGCCCTCCGGGACCACAAAGTAGGATGAGTCAAAAAATAGGGGATCGATCTCCGACTCGTTCACAAACGCCAGAATTTCCATCGAGCGCGCGGATTCCGGAGTGATCTTCTTGATTTCTTCCGGATCGATCACCACATACTTCCCATCTTCGTATTCGTAACCCTTCACCACTTCCGAACGTTCCACGATTCGGTTACACGTGGGGCAGAAAAGAGGTTGGCGCAGCCTGGTCTTGCAAACTTTATGCAACAGGTGGAGCCCCACGCGGGAGCTGCGCGCCGCCGGGTACAGTTTGACAGGAATCGAAATCAATCCGAAGGTAATGAAACCTTTCCAAGCGGACGAGGCCATTGGTTTTCAGCCCTCCCGTGCAATTTATTCGTATACAGAATTCGCGGGGGAAGGCCAATAGGGCGAAGCCTGTAGCCATCAGTAGAATACGTTGTACCTAACAATTCAAGTTTTTGCTGCTGACTCCCAGCCTATAATCGGGCCCGATGTCGCTCAAGGAATACAAACGCAAACGGCGCTTTGATTCCACACCCGAGCCTGCGGGCCGAGGCCCGTCACATCGCGGCTCTGATTTTGTTGTTCAAGAGCATCACGCACGCCGCCTCCACTACGATTTCCGCCTGGAAGTGAATGGCGTGATGAAATCGTGGGCGGTGCCGAAAGGTCCTTCCATGAACCCGGGTGACAAGCGCCTCGCAATTCAAACCGAAGATCATCCACTCGAATACGCTAAGTTTCAGGGCGAAATACCGCAGGGCAATTATGGCGCCGGCGACGTGATCATATGGGACAACGGCACGTTCGAAGTGGAAGGAAATCTCTCGGCCCAACAGCAACTCGATCGCGGCGAGCTGAAGTTTATTTTGCACGGCAAGAAGCTGACCGGAAGTTTTGTGTTGGTCAAAATCCGCAGCCGCGAGCCGGGAAAACAAGAATGGCTGCTGATCAAGCATCGCGATTCATCCGCCAGCGACACCTGGAATATCGCAGAGCATGCCGGCTCGGTGCTCCCGGAAACGAAAGGCCCAAAGAAGAAATGGATTTCAAATCGCCCGGCAAGCAACCAGAAGTCGAAAGTTGTGAAGAAGGCCGATTTGGATTTTCCGTCGGCCGCCAAGCGCGCAGCGATGCCGGACTGGATACAGCCCGCCCTCGCATCCATAGCCGATCGACCATTTTCCGATCCTGCATGGCTTTTCGAAATTAAATGGGATGGTGCGCGGACTCTCGCTCGAGTCCAAAACGGAAAAGCGCGTCTTTGGTCCCGCTCTCAGCGCGAGATTACCGACGAATATCCGGAAATCTCCGCGGGGGTGCCAAGCGCTGCAGGTGGGCATGACGTTTGGCTGGATGGCGAGATCGTGGCGTTGGATAAAGAGGGTCGCAGCGATTTTCAAACTCTTCAACAACGATTTTCCATCATTAAGCCGAGCGCTGAACTGATGCGCCAAATCCCAGTCGTCTATTACTGCTTCGACATGCTCTATTGTGATGGCTACGATCTGCGTGGAGTCCCTCTTCTGGAGCGCAAAACCCTGCTGAAGCAGATTCTCGAGCAAGACTCCCTGGTGCGCTTCTCAGACCATGAAATAGAGAAAGGCAAAGAACTGTACGATTTGGCTCTCGAGAAACAACTCGAAGGCATTTTAGCAAAGAGAATCGACAGTATCTATCCAGAAGGGCGTACTACTTCATGGCTGAAATTCAAGGTAATTCGCGAACTGGACGCGGTCGTAGGCGGATGGACCGAACCGCGAGGCACCCGCGAGCATTTCGGCGCGCTTCTCCTAGGACTGTATGACGGCAAAAAACTTGAATTTATTTGTGGTGCCGGAAGCGGCTTTTCCGGCGCTCTTCAAGAACAGGTTGCAGCCCAATTGGAGGCCTTGCAGGTCGAGAAATGTCCGTTCGCAACCAAACCGGTTACTCGCGAGAAAGCTCATTGGGTAAAGCCAGAGCTAGTCGCACGAGTGAAATATGGCGGATGGACCGAAGGCGGGCACCTGCGCCAACCAACCTTCCTCGGATTTCAGGAAGACCACGACCCAAAGGATTGCACTTTCGAGAAGGAAACGAAAGAGGTCAAAGTCAGCCGAGCAAAGAAAGAGCCAGATTCTGGTGAGGTCCCAAAAATTGGGAAAAGCCCCACACCGAAAAAAATAGTTTCAACAGGCTCTCCCGCTGAAAGGGTCACTCTGAAAACAGATAAAGAGCTCGCTGACGAACTTGATCGAGGCTCGCATACAGGAGTTTTCGTCGAAATCGACGGAGTTTCACTTCGTCTCACCAACCTTAACAAGGTCTATTTTCCTTCTGACGGTTACACCAAGCGAAAATTGTTGGCATATTATTTTTTCATTTCGCCTTTTATTCTACCTTTTCTCAAAGACCGGCCATTAGTTTTGCGGCGTTATCCGAACGGAATCGAGGGCCAGGCCTTTTTTCAAAAGGATGCGGGCAAAGACGCGCCGGAATGGATTAAGACCGCCACCATTCAGTCAGAAAGTAAATCGAAGCCCATTCTATACTTTCTGGCCAACGATCGAGCCAGTCTGCTGTATCTGACGAATCTCGGATGCATCGACCACAATCCGTGGTCATCCCGCTTCGATGATCCCGAGCACCCGGACTATATTTTTTTTGATCTGGATCCCACCGAGGGAACTCCCTTCACCACGGTGGTCAAGCTCGCCAAAATATTAGCCGCGAAGCTGGAAGAGATAGGCATGAAAGTCTTCTTGAAAACTTCCGGCGCCACCGGGCTTCACATTTTTCTTCCCATCGAACGTGTCTACACTTACGAGCAGGTCCGGCAGTTCGTTTCGACAATCGCATCGCTCACGATGCAGCAATACCCCGGTATGATTACTTTGGACCGAACCGTCGGTCGTCGCCCGAAAGGCAGCATCTATATTGATGCGCATCAGAATTCCGAAGCGCAGTCGCTGGCTTCGGTCTATTCCGTCCGCGCTTTTCCCCACGCACCACTATCAACCCCGATTCTAGCCTCCGAGTTGACCCCAAAACTTCGTCCGGAGACGTGGAATTTATCCACCATACGTCATCGAATCGACGGAAAGGGCGATCTCTGGTCCAAGTTTTGGAAATCGAGACAAAAGCTCGAGCCCGCAGTCGAGCGTCTCGAAAAGAGCCTCAAGTCGGCGATGCGTCGAGGCAGTAGCTAAATCCACACGCTACCGGAAGTACTCCCCGTTCCTACAGGGTTACCTTGATGGTGCTCACCCGCCGTACGGCTTAGTCTTGCTAGTCAACGCTCGCGTTGCCGGTGGCGAAGCCTACAAATCCGTTGAAGGAAGTACGGTAAAAATTCGCACGGAGGGGAAACCTATTTGTTGCTGATGATCTTAGTTAGCCGTTGTGCTCCTACTGGCTCTTTTCGGAAGCCTGCCCAGCTGGCCGCACAGTAGAAATTGGGGGTATTACCCCAGCGGTGGCATAAGCCTAATCCTGCTTATTCTTTTAATTCTGTTTCTCATGGGCAGGCTTTGAAGCGCCGGGAATTCTGAATGCGACTTACAATTTTGCTTGTTGATGACGAGAAGATGGTGCGCTCTGCGCTCCAAAGACTGCTCAGTACCCCCTCGGAATGGAACGTTGTGGGAGAAGCCACGGATGGTCGCGACGCCGTATCAAAGGCCCGGGATTTGAAGCCCGATGTCGTAATCATGGACGTCACCATGCCCGAAATGAACGGCCTGCAAGCCACGCCTGAAATCAAAAGAGAAAGTCCGTCAACCGAGGTGTTGATCTTCACCCAGCATGATTCCAAACAAATCGTCTTGGAAGCGCAAAAAGCCGGCGCCAGCGGTTATCTGTTGAAGTCCCAAGCTCATTGGCTGGCCGCGGCGGTGGACGCCATAAGCCAGCACAAGCCCTTCTTTCAGAGTAGGAAGCTTTAGTATCTCAGCACGATCTGGAGGAACGATGAGGAAGGCAGCTGTTTGGAGTTTACCGATTTTGTTACTAGAAGTTCTCTCCGTTCGAGCCGTTGGCCAGCAACCCAACAACACACCCATGTCTTTCACCGGCGAAATCATGGATAACGAGTGCGCTGCCGCAGGGTCTCATACCGATATGATGCAGAAAGAAGGATTCAAAACTGCGAAAGATTGCGCGCTAGGCTGCGTTAAGGCCGGAGGGCAATTTGTCCTTTTTGGTTTGAACAAAACTACCTACCAGCTCGACGATCAAGAGAAGCCCGTCGATTATGCGGGCCAGAAGGTGACCGTTATCGGCACCTACGATGGCGCCACAAAAACAATTCACGTTCAATCCATACAAGCGGTTCCGGAGTCTTCGTCGTTCAAAAAAGTTTCGGTTTAATCCTCACCGAATTCCAACTTCAAATTCCCGCTTATGCCCCGTACTTTTGTGTGCGCCAAGAACAAAAACGCGCGCTGACTCCATCGGTTGCCAGGATTTGTCTAATCCTTGAATCGAAAGAAGCTACAGGAACACCCGCTTTGAAGTACAGGATGCCGCCGATAGACCCCCCGCTTGAATTTGATTATTTTGTACGGGCATTCGGGAATTGTCCTTCGGGGATTTGCTGCTTAAAGGATCGATTAAGCTACTTATATTCAATCATTTAAATACTAAATTGAGGTGATTCGTGCAGGGCCATACTAGAGAAGTCAGCAAGGCTCAGTTGCCTTCGAAGTCGGAAGATGCAAACTCTCAATATTTCGATGAGGAACTTCATCTGGTGAAGCGCGCGCAGTCGGGTGATAAGAACGCTTTCGCCAGTTTGATCCAGCCTTATGTTCGCAAGGCCTATCACGTTGCGTTGAAAATCACGCGCAATCGAGAAGATGCGGAAGACGCATCGCAACAGAGCCTGCTCAATGCTTACGCTCACATTCATCAATTCCGCGGGCAGTCTCGGTTCTCAAGTTGGCTTATGCGCATCGCCATGAACGAAGCGTTGATAAAAGTACGCAAGCGCCGATCCGAGGATCACTACCTTACCTATGAGAATAGCAGCGGGGATGAGCCGAATCCGGTGCAGATGTTGAGTGCAGGCGACGCCTACCATCCTGAGAAGCTGTACTCAAAAGCGGAAGATCACCGCGCTCTCCGCGAAGCAATCAACGGGCTGGGAAGCGGTTCGCGCGTCGTCGTGTGGCTCTTAGGCATGCAGGAGTGGCAAGCAAAAGAGGCCGCCTCAGTTTTGAAACTGTCTCAATCCGCGGTGAAGACCAGGTTTTCCCGTGCGCGCCAGCAACTGCGGGAATGCCTGGCACAGCGGATGTAAACGATAGTCATTAGCTCGATTTCGAAGGACAAAATTTATGTGTACTCACGCCATCTCTGCCAAATCAAATGCGCATCATGGTAACGCGCCGGAATATTCCGTATTTACCCGCGTCGGCAGCGAGTTTGAGTGTCTCCGCGGGTTCCGGTCCACGGACACTTTATTCGCTGAGCCCATTCAATCTTTCACTACTCGGGTGGTCGCAGATGACTGGTGCAGCGATGTTAGAAGAAGCAAGGTTGTGCGTTCGTCCCGGCACAACCTCCCCGAAGGGGAAGCTAACCCTGCAATTCTCTAACACAAGATGAAGTCAGCCAGCAGTGCTCCCCGCACGCTTTTGATGGCGCGTCCCGTGGCGTGTGGCTGGATCTTGTTCTTCTTGTGCGCGATGCGAGGCCAATTAACTCCCGTGTCTGTACCATTTTTCGCAGGCCCCTCGGTACTTGACTGTGCGCCGATTACGGAATTAAATGCCAAGGGATGGAGCAGCGAAGGTAGCAAATTTTTTGGGTGCACGGGCCCTTTGATATCGTTTAAATCCAGGACGGCCGGAGACCAACATGAAGACACTTCGTATTTTGATCGCAGATGACCACGATCTTATGCGACGTGGCGTAAAGGCCCTGCTTCAATCTCACGCCGGTTGGGAAATCGTCGGCGAGGCGCACACGGGCCGCGAGGCCGTCTCAAAAGCAGAAGAGCTGAAGCCGGACGTTGTGATTCTCGACATCAGCATGCCCGATCTCAACGGTGTCGACGCTGCCAAGAGAATTCGAAAAGCTTCACCGGATACCGAGGTCCTTATTCTGTCCGTACATTATTCGGACCAGCTTATTCGGGACATCCTGGAAGCCGGTGTCCGCGGTTACATCGTGAAGTCTGACTCAGACCGCGATCTGATCATTGCAGTGGAAACTCTCGCAAATCACAAGCCTTTCTTCACCCCGCGCGCGACCGAGGTAATGCTTACGAATTTTAACGAGGGGAAAACGAAAGCCGATCTCCCCGAGACCATGCGCGACCGACTAACCTCTCGCGAGCGGGAAATTGTCCAACTATTGGCCGAAGGTAAGAGCAGCAAGGAAGTCGCCTCTTCTCTAAACATCAGCGTGAAAACCGCTGAAACTCATCGAGCCAACATTATGCGCAAACTTCAACTGCATACCGTCAGCGAATTGGTCCGCTACGCCGTTAGAAACCAAATTATCGAGCCCTAGTTCTTCAAGATCTGCTCTACGACGCGCGGTTTTCACGTATCTCGCGCGAACACCCGATTCCGCAGGCCTCCTACAGCAAATTCCGTAGCTGCCTAACGACTTGTCTGTATTGATCGAACGACATATTTCGCCGATTATTAGTTCGCTAAATTGTTGTGGATCATGCGGTTAGGAGCCGCCATTGAGGAAAGGATCGCGAATATGAAGGCACCGGGCATGGACGAAAGAATTGCAGATATCACGCAACCGAAAGCTGCTGAACTTTACAAGCTTGACGCCACCGTGCTGCTTGCGACCAACGATGCAGATATCAGCAGAGACATGTGCGAGCTTCTAGAATCTTTTCCTGTGAAGATTTTATGGGCCCGGGGCATTGAGGAAGTAAAGAAGGCTTGGTCTCGAGAGAACGTCAGCCTTTGCCTCTGCGGTTTCTGGCTTCTGGACGGTACTTACCGCGATGTCGTGAGGTTTTTGCGGTTGCAACGCGCGGAGATTCCTGCGGTTATCGTTTGTGCTCCATCCTGTCCGAACGATTACAGAGATTACCTGGCCGCATTGAATATCAGCGCATTCGATTTTATTTGCCATCCGTACAGAATGTCGGATATGGAAAAAATCCTGCACTCTGCCGCAGGTGTTCCGTTAAGACCCCCCTCGCCTGTCCCTCCCCTGGTGGTGCCGGGAGCTGCCGGATTACGAAAAGCTAGTTGATCTGTCTCTCATCGGTTCGCCGGTGTTTGGTTTCAAAATATTTTGCTTGTGTCGTATTCTCGTTCCCGCGCTCACATCTTGCGTTGTATTCTAGTGCGTTAACGTCGCACCGTTGAGTCGCTCTTTCGTCAGCTCTCTAGGTAAACAATGGCCAGCGCCCCACAAACTCAAACCATCGTCGCGGAAGTCCACGAGCCGATTCGTGCGGAGCTTTTCAGCGTAGAGCGTTTGGAGCAGCACGCGGGAAGTCTGGCCGCCGCTCAAACGGTCACCACGGATTCCGATAGCGGGCGCCCGCTGATCCCGCGCGTGGCGGAAAACGGCCGTGTGTTGCTGGAATATTACCGCGCCACTGCCAAGGCTGTTCAGCAGGAACTCACCATCACCCCCGCCGCGGAATGGCTGGTCGATAACTTTTATATTGTTGAAGAGCAACTCCGCGAAATTCGTGATGACCTCCCGATCGGCTTTTATAAAAAATTGCCAAAACTGGCCTCCGGACACTTGGAAGGTTATCCGCGTGTCTTCGGTGTGGCGTGGGCCTACGTGGCGCATACTGACAGCCGCTTCGATCCTGAAGTATTGCGCGCCTTCGTCACCGCCTATCAACGCGTGCAACCTCTCACCATTGGTGAACTCTGGGCCGTAGCCATTACCCTGCGTATCGTTCTGGTAGAAAACTTGCGCAGGATCGCGGAGCGCTTGGTTCTAAGTCGCCGTGCCCGCGAAGAAGCCGACTTGCTCGCCGACAGTCTGCTCGGAACAGGCGGCCAAGCCACCATCTCTCCTGCCACTGTTTTACGCGATTTTGAAAAAAAACCTCTCGAACGGGCTTTCGCAGTTCAACTGGTGCAGCGCTTGCGCGACTTGGACCCGAAAGTAGGCCCCATCCTTGTCTGGCTCGACGAGCGTCTCGCCGCACAGGGCACCACTGCGGACGAGATTGTCCGCGCCGAGCACCAAGAGCAAGCCGCGATGACCGTCACCGTCCGCAACATCATCACCAGCATGCGGCTCACCTCCGAATTTGACTGGCAGTTTTTTTTTGAAAGCGTCAGCCTTGTGGATCAGGCTTTGCGAGCCGGAAGCAATTTTGCGGAAATGGATTTCACCACCCGTGATTATTATCGCCACGCAATTGAAGACCTCTCGCGTGGATCGAAATACTCCGAAATTGAAGTTGCCGAGCGCGCCGTTCGCCAAGCGAAGCGCGGCCGAGCAGAGAAAATCGACGGCCAGCCTGCCGACGATCGTCGCTCCGACCCTGGCTACTATCTGATATCGCGAGGACGCTGGGAATTTGAACGCGAGCTGGATTTTCACGTTCCGTGGCGCCGCGGCCTTCTTCGTCTGTACGTTCGCGCGGCAGTACCCGGTTATTTGGGGACCATAGCATTACTCACGGCCGTCATTTTGACTTTTCCGCTGCATCACGCCCACCGTCTCGGGTTACCTACCGACTATCTCGTGTTGTTGGGCTTGCTCGCATCTATTCCCGCATCGGATTTGGCCATCGCACTCGTCAACCGCGCGGTAACCGATTTGCTAGGACCGCGCACCCTGGCTCGTCTAGAATTCAAAGAAGGGGTTCCCACCGAACTGCGCACTGTTGTAGCTGTTCCCACCTTGCTTACTTCCGAACAAGGAATCAAAGAGCAAGTCGAGCACCTCGAAGTTCATTACCTGGCGAATCCCGATGGCGATCTGCGCTTCGCCTTGCTTTCCGACTGGGTGGACGCTCCCACCGAAAGTCTGCCGGGTGATGATCAACTGTTAGCGGTCGCCGTCGATGCCATCGCAAATTTGAACGCCAGTCATGGCCCGCCGCCGGGCGGAGGTGATCGCTTCTTCTTGTTACACCGCAAGCGCGTGTGGAATGAGTCGGAACAAAAATGGATGGGATGGGAGCGCAAGCGTGGAAAACTCCACGAATTCAACCAGCTTCTTCGCGGCTCATCGAACACTACCTTCCTGCCGCTCGGCGGTCGCCCGCCGGAAATGATTCCCGGAGTGCGTTATGTCATCACGCTCGACGCGGACACCCGCCTGCCTCGCGGCACCGCCGCCCGCCTGGTGGGCACCATGGCGCATCCGCTCAATCGTCCGAAATTCGATCCCGAAGTGAGCCGCGTTGTGGACGGCTACGCCATCGTGCAACCCAGAATCACTCCTTCGCTCACAACCGATCGCGAAGGTTCGCTCTTCCAGAAAATCTTTGCCGGTCCCAGCGGCATCGATCCCTACGCCTCTGCCGTTTCAGACGTGTATCAGGACCTGTTTCGCGAAGGTTCCTACACCGGCAAAGGAATCTACGATCTCGATGTATTCGAGACTGCGCTGGCAGGCAAAGTAAAAGAAAATACCCTTCTCAGCCACGATCTTTTCGAAGGCATCTTCGCCCGCACAGCTCTGGCTACGGACATCGAGCTGTTCGATGAATTTCCTTCGCACTACGAAGCCGCCGCTCTCCGTCAGAGTCGCTGGGCGCGCGGAGATTGGCAGCTTCTTCCATGGATTTTCGGGCACGACGGTTTGTCCAAAGAAGAAAGCAAAAGGATGAAGATTCCGGCGATCAGCCGCTGGAAGATGCTCGACAATTTGCGCCGCACTCTTTCCGCGCCCTGCATGTTCCTTACGTTGTTCGTTGGCTGGTTAGTTCCCGGGATCTCTCCGTGGATGTGGACCAGATTTATCCTGGCGACACTGGCAATTCCTTCGTTGATCCCTTTCCTCACCGGATTGAGCCCGCGCATTGGCGGAATTTCGAAACGCAGCCACATCCGCGGCGTGCTTTCGGATCTGACGCTGGGACTGGAACAGATTGCCCTAACGGTTATTTTGCTCGCCTATCAGGCATGGTTGATGTCTGACGCAATCCTGCGCACGCTGGCCCGCATTTTTGTAACGCGAAAAAATTTGCTGCAATGGATTACCGCGGCCCAGGCCAAGTCCGCGGTGGATCTGGATATTTTCGGCGTTTACAAAAGAATGTTCGCCAGTGTCGCCCTGGCTTTGGGGGCGCTGCTCATCGTTCTATTTGTTAGGCACACCGCATTGCCCGCCGCGATACCTTTTGTTGCTTTGTGGGTTGCGGCACCCGCCGTCGCTCGCTGGATTAGCCTTCCCCCCAGCCTCCCGGAAATAGAAACACTCTCGTCCAAAGACGCGAAGACTCTGCGATTGACTTCGCGTTCCACCTGGCGATTCTTCGAAGAATTTGTCACTCCCGAGGAGAATTTTCTTCCTCCGGATAATTTTCAGGAAGATCCTAAACCCGTCGTGGCCCACCGCACTTCGCCCACGAACATAGGACTCTATTTACTCACCAACCTCGCTGCTCGCGATTTTGGCTGGATTGGAACCACAGGCGTGGTCGAACGTCTCGAAGCCACCTTCCAGACTTTGAATAAGTTGGAGCAGTTTCGCGGTCATTTTTATAACTGGTATGACACGCGAGATCTCCATCCTCTCGATCCTAAATATGTGTCCTCCGTGGATAGTGGAAACATCGCTGGTCATCTGTTGGCATTGGGCAACGGTTGCAGGGAATTGATTCAAAAATCGTCCGTTGAAACATCGCTGTTGGCTGGAATCGAAGACGCATTGCTATTGTTACGTGAAGCGCTTGCTCGGGTTGCGGACACCCGGCGTACCCACACTGTCACGCGCAAGCAACTCTCTAACGCAATAGATGCTGCTGCCACCTTATGCGTGTTACCTCCCACTGACACTGCAGACTGGGCCGTCCGCTTCGTTGCATTAAAAGATCGCGTTCAAACCGTCGCAGACATTGCACAAACGCTCGATCAAGAGCTTGGAAATGCTCCTAATTCTGAATTGCGGTACTACGCCGAAGGCGCCAGGGCTTGCGTGGAATCAAACCTTCAAGACGCAAGAATCCTGATTCCCTGGCTGCGTTTGGATTCAGAAGTCATCGCAGAGATGGCCGAACGGCCTGCGGCCCAGGCTCGCGAATGGGTTGCCATTGAACCTTTTTTCCGCAGTGTTCCCACCTTGGCGGACGCGCCTGAGCGATTGGAAGCAGCCATTCGCGAGCTCAGTACATTGGGCGCAAGTTTAGTGCACCAGCCGCTGGAAAATCGCGATTTGCTTGCCCGGATTGAAGAGCTGATCGAAGCGATGAAAGATTCGATCGCGGAGGCTGCTGCGCTGATTCACCGTGTCACTGCCATTGCGCAAACGGCCGGCAAATTATTCGAAGCCATGGATTTCACTTTCCTGTTCGATCATTCGCGCAAACTTTTCTCCATCGGGTATCGAGGCACGGACGGGAATCTGGATCCAAATTGCTACGACTTGCTGGCTTCTGAAGCAAGACTCACCAGTTTCATCGCTATTGCTAAAGGAGACGTTCCATCTTCGCACTGGTTCCGGCTCGGTCGGGCGCTCACACCCGTGGGTCGCGGCTCCGCGTTGATTTCCTGGTCGGGCTCGATGTTTGAATATCTGATGCCTGCGCTGGTGCTGCGCTCCCCGTCCGGCAGTTTGCTAAGCCAAACCTATGAACAAGTAGTTGCACGGCAAATCGAATACGGCGAAGAGCGCGGCGTGCCGTGGGGAATCTCCGAGTCTGCTTACAACGCGCGCGATATGGATTTTACTTATCAATATTCCAGTTTCGGCGTGCCGGGCCTCGGTCTCAAACGCGGGCTCAGCGAGGATTTGGTAATCGCGCCGTACGCGACAGCTCTAGCCGCCATGATCGAACCGTCCGCTGCGGTTCACAATTTCGAGCGGCTGGCCCAGGCGGGCGGCAAAGGATTTTATGGTTTTTATGAAGCGCTCGATTACACCGGATCACGATTACCCGAAGGGAAAAACGTTGCCATAGTGCGCGCCTACATGGCGCATCACCAGGGTATGACTTTGTTGTCCGCCGCGAACGTACTGCATGACGGTGTGATGCAAACGCGTTTCCATACTGAACCGATCGTGCGAGCTACCGAATTGCTTTTGCAGGAACGCACGCCTCGGGACGTTTTGGTTGCGCGCCCGCGCGCGGAAGAAGTTTCGGCCTCGGCGAAAGTGCGTGAACTTGTTCCGCCAGTGGTCCGCCGCTTCACCACGCCCTACGACGCTACTCCACGCACGCAATTGCTTTCCAATGGACGTTATGGCGTCATGCTCACCGCAGCAGGCTCCGGCTACAGCCGCTGGCGCGACATCGCTGTCACTCGTTGGCGTGAAGACACCACGCGCGATTGTTGGGGAAGTTTTATTTTCCTGCGTGATGATCAGACTGGAAATGTGTGGTCTGCAGGCCACCAGCCTACCGGTGTCGAGCCCGATTCCTACGAAGCGATTTTTTATGAAGATCACGCTGAAATTATTCGGCGCGACCGCTCCCTAACCACCACTCTTGAGGTGGTCGTGTCATCAGAAGATGACGCGGAAGTTCGCCGCGTAACCATTACGAATTTAGGTGTGCGCGCCCGAGATGTGCAGGTTACCTCTTACGCGGAAGTGTGCCTTGCCTCGCAAGCATCCGACGTCGCAGCGCCCGCTTTCTCTAACCTATTCGTCGAGACTGAATTTGTTGCCGACCTTGGCGCCGTGGTGGCAACACGCCGTAAGCGCTCCCCAGAAGAAACTTCCGTGTGGGCCGCACAGGTTTTGGTGGTGGACGGCGAAACAGTCGGCGATCTGCAGTTTGAGACAGACCGTGCAAAATTTGTCGGCCGCGCTCGTAACTTGCGCAATGCCGTTTCCATCCTCGATGGCCGTCCGCTTTCGAACTCGGTCGGCTCTGTGCTTGACCCCATTATCAGCCTGCGCCGTACAGTGCACATTCCACCCGGCACCACCGCTCATCTAATTTTTTCCACCATTGTCGCGCCCACGCGCGAAGAGCTCCTGGATTTGGCCGATAAATACCGCGATACTCGAACGTTCGAGCGCACCATCACTCTCGCTTGGACCCAAGCGCAGGTGCAACTCCATCACTTAAGCATCAGCGCCGAAGAAGCTCACCTCTTTCAACGACTGGCAAACGCAGTCCTTTACTCCGACGCTTCTCTGCGCCCGTCCTCGGACATCCTGAGCACTACTTCTCTCGATATCGGCACGCTATGGGCCCAGGGAATTTCCGGCGATTTGCCTATCGTTCTCGCGCGCATCGACGACGCCGATGACGTGGACATCATCCGTCAACTCTTGCGCGCCCACGAGTACTGGCGCATGAAGCAATTGTCCGCCGATGTGGTGATCATTAACGAGAAAGCCCCGTCCTACGTCCAGGAATTGCACACGTCTTTGGAATCCCTGGTACGCGGCAGCCAGCTCAGGCTTTCTCCTGACACCAGTGGAGTGAGCGGCAAAATTTTCCTCTTGCGCGGAGATTTGGTTTCGCAGCAAACGCGCACGCAGCTTCAAATGATCGCAAGAGCAGTTCTGCTTAGCCGTCGCGGCACGCTGGCAGAACAAATTACCCGATCGCAGTACAGAGACCCGCTCTTTCCTCCGCTGCGCCGCGAAACTCGCCCGAGCAAACGTCAGGACGTTCAATTGCCCCAGCCTGCTTTACAGTTTTTCAACGGCATCGGGGGTTTCGCCGAAAATGGCCGCGAATATGTCACCGTGTTGAACGAAGGCCTGCGCACGCCGGAGCCTTGGGTCAATGTGATTGCGAACCCATCGTTCGGCTTTCTGGTTTCGGAGTCAGGCTCGGGGTTTACTTGGTCGCTCAACAGTCATGAAAACCAGCTTACGCCTTGGTCTAACGATCACGTCTTCGATACACCCGGCGAAGCGCTCTACATTCGTGACGAAGCTACTGGTGAAGTCTGGAGCCCCACCGCGCTGCCCATTCGAGACGAGGCAGCCAGCTATTTGTGCCGCCACGGCCAGGGTTACACCCGCTTTCAGCACGGTTCTCACGGCATTCAACTCGACCTGATTCAGTTCGTGCCGGTTGAAGACCCCATAAAAATTTCGCGCCTCGCAATTCAGAATGATTCGGGACGTCTGAGGCGCCTCTCGGTCACTGCCTACGCCGAATGGATCTTGGGAAGCTCACGTTCCTCCGCTGCGCCCTACCTCATCACCGAAATGGATTCGGCATCCGGTGCGCTCTTCGCCCGCAGCGCATGGAACGGAGATTTCGGCGGCCGTATCGCTTTTGCCGATCTGGCCGGACGCCAATCCTCCTTCACCGCCGATCGTACGGAATTTTTCGGACGCAATGGAGGGCCGGAGCGTCCTGCGGCGCTGGAGACCAGTCGTCCACTTGGCCGTAAAACAGGCGCAGCTTTGGATCCCTGCGCCGCCCTGCAGACGGTCATCGAGATGCGCCCCGGCGCTCGCGTGGAAATAGTTTTCTTCCTGGGACAAACGGAATCCAAAGAAAAAGCCCGCGACCTCCTCAATCGTTACCGCGCCGCAGATCTCAACCAGGTTTTCCGCGATGTTCTTCGCCAATGGGACGACACGCTCAACGCAGTACAAGTAAACACTCCCGACCAAAGCATGGATGTAATCTTGAATCGCTGGCTGCTTTATCAAACTCTCTCCAGTCGCGTTTGGGCCCGCGCCGCTTTCTATCAGCTGAGCGGCGCTTACGGCTTCCGCGATCAACTGCAAGACGTGATGGCCCTCACCGTCTCTAAAAGAGCGGTCACTCGCGAACAGTTGCTGCGCGCCGCTGCACATCAATTCCCCGAAGGTGACGTTCAGCATTGGTGGCATCCGCCTTCCGGACGCGGCATCCGCACCAGAATGTCAGACGATCTTCTCTGGCTGCCTTATGCCGTGATTCATTTCATCGAAGCTACCGGCGACATGACTGTGCTGGAAGAGCTGGTCCCCTTCGTGGAAGGTGATCTCCTGGCGGAAGGTCAAAACGAATCTTACTTCCTGCCACGCGTCTCGCAGAATCGCGCAACGATCTTTGAACACTGCGCGCGCGCACTCGATCAT
This sequence comes from uncultured Acidobacteriota bacterium, assembly GCA_963731535.1. Classification (GTDB taxonomy): domain Bacteria; phylum Acidobacteriota; class Terriglobia; order Acidiferrales; family UBA7541; genus Palsa-295. The sequence continues at coordinate 192,294 of CAVSWI010000015.1, forward strand.
GGCCTCTCGGTGGGCGCTCACGGTCTTCCGCTGATGGGTACCGGCGACTGGAACGATGGCATGAATCGTGTCGGCCACTTGGGAAAAGGAGAAAGCATCTGGCTAGGCTGGTTCTTGCACACCGTTCTTTGGGAGTTTGCGAAAGTTGCCGACGCGCGCGGCGAACGCCAGCGCGCAGAAAAGTGGCGCGTCCACGTAAGCCTCTTAAAGGCGGCGCTCGAACGCGAAGGCTGGGACGGCGAATGGTATCGCCGCGCTTACTTTGACGACGGCACCCCGCTTGGCTCCGCCCAGAATGAAGAATGCCGCATCGACTCCATCGCTCAATCCTGGGGCATCATCAGCGGTGCTGCGGAACCCGGTCGCGGAGCGCGCGCCATAGCTGCCGTCGATCGTCAACTCATCCGTCCCGCCGATGGCTTGATCCTGCTCTTAACTCCGCCATTCGATAAGACGACCCACGATCCCGGCTACATAAAAGGTTATGTTCCGGGCATTCGCGAAAACGGCGGCCAGTACACGCACGCCTCCACATGGACCGCCATCGCCTTCGCCGAACTTGGCAATGGAGACAAGGCCACTGAACTTTTCCGCTTCATGAATCCGATTAACCGCTCCGGTTCACGAGCCAACGTGCAGCGTTATAAAGTGGAACCCTACGTCGTGGCGGGTGACATTTACGCGGAACCTCCGCACGTTGGCCGCGGCGGTTGGACTTGGTACACAGGTTCGGCAGGCTGGCTCTATCGCACAGGATTGGAATGGATACTCGGCTTTCGCGTGCGAGGTATGATCCTCAATATCGACCCGTGCATTCCGCGCAATTGGCCGGGCTACTCCATCGATTTCCGCTACCACTCCGCGCTATATAAAATCAAAGTGGAAAACCCCTCCAATGTATCGCGCGGAGTAGCTCTTACCGAAATGGACGGCAAACTTCTGCCCGGCGCTCCCACAATCCCTCTCGCGGACGACGGAGCCGTCCACACAATTCGTGTGGTGTTGGGTTAACGCAAAAAACTGTCGAAGGGTTTGCGCACGGGAGAGGCCGGTTAAGCGTACGCGAACGGACTAGGCTTCTTTTCTTCCCGCTACCAGCAGAACGATTCCTCCCACCAGTGCGAGCCCTCCGAATATAGGAGGCAAAGGAACCGTCTTATGCTCGCTAGTGCTCGCCTGGAGAGGGCCAATATCCACAATTTTCTTGTGCGTTGTGTAAGTGATTCCTTGAAACACGAAAACAAGGATTCCAAGAACGATCAAGATAATCCCAATCAACGGCAAAGTTTTCATGTTTGTCCTAGGCTGCTGGGAACGTAGCCGGCACCGCGACTACAGAGGTAGTTTAAGCTCGCCGGACTAGCCCACCCACAAGAGAAACCAGGAATAGAACCAGGAAAATGAAGAACAGAATCTTCGCGATACCTGCCGCAGCGCTTGCGATCCCAAGAAATCCAAATATCGCAGCGATCAGTGCCACGACGAAAAAAGCGAGTGCCCAACGCAACATAAAGCCTCCTAAATTTTGAGTTGGGGCCAAGGAAGGCCGCTCAACCGTACTCTTATACGCGCTATGCCCACAAACCACCATACATGCATCATCGTAATAGCACGCTTCCTTTGCTGTAAGCTCTAGAGTTTGGCTCAAGTTAGACCTTTTAGGATCTTAGACATAGCAGCATCAGCGAGCCGCGCGCTCTACGCTTCGCGCCAAAGCTCCTACCCCATCTTTGCGCGTCCCGCTAAGGGGTATCCCGTATTTTGATTGCCCCAGGCATGTGGTCTTCTGTTCCTGGCGGAAGAACTCTCACTACTTTCTCCGTTCCGTCGAACTTCAAAATATCCTGGGTAGGAGCCCGGAGGTAATCTATGAACTGGGATCAGGCAGAAGGCAAGTGGAAGGAGCTTAAAGGACAGAAGGAGAAGTGGGGCAAGTTAACCGACGACGACCTGGACGTCATCGACGGCCGCCGCCAACAGCTTGTAGGAAAGATACAGGAACGATACGGCATGACCAGGCAAGAGGCAGAGCGCCAGGCAGACGAGTTTATAAAATCCATGAAATCATTGCCTGACGAGACGAGTGCCTATGAGACCGAACGCGCCCGGCGTGTCGGACGTGGGTAGAAAGTCGCGACTATTCCTCTTTGACAAGAACAGGACGAAATGCTCTAACCAGCATGTCGCCCTCTCTGTTTTACTCGTTCAGGCCCCCTAATGCCCTACAGTGACTTCCGGTCTTTAATTACAATTCCTAGCCGATAGAAAGTGTTCTTGAACCCGTATAACTTAGGCACCAAGCTCGATGCTCTGTAATCTCAAACTCGGCAATTCTTCAGATCTCTCCCCTGAAGGGGCCATTCCATAGTCTCCCCCTGAAATTGAGAGTGGCCCCTCTCCTCCCTTCCGCTTTCCGGTAGACGATAACTACAGAGAATTCCTGTAAAGCATACAGCATGTCGGGGATAGAGGACTTTGCTTGCCTTTGCCATAATTTGACTTTAACGCTATCAGCCGCAAGATGTGAGACCGAGGGAGAGCACAATGTCTATGTACGAACGCAGCAGCGATCCCAACCCGACCCGCGACCCTGTCCGCGAACCCGGCAGAACACCGGGCGATAAGGTTCCTGAACTTATCGACCCGCCGGATCCGCGGCGCCACGATCAGCCGGGGCCGGATAGTCCCCACCGGCCCGAAGATATTCCGGCACAAGCAGTTCGCTAACCCTGCGTTAGCCGGAGGCCCAGCCAGAATCGGGACGATCCAACAATTGATCGACACAAACGTAAGGAGATTATTATGTCCGAAAAAAAATTGTCACAAATGCGAGTAGCCATCCTGGCCAGCGATGGCTTCGAACAAGCCGAATTGGAAAAGCCGCGCAAGGCTCTCGAAGAAGCCGGAGCCAAGACCGTGGTCATTGCTCCCAAGTCCGGAAAAATTCAGGGTTTCAATCATGACGAAAAAGGCGACAAAGTCGCTGTCGATATGACTCTCGACAAAGCCAACCCTGAAGACTTCGACGCCATCCTCCTTCCGGGGGGAGCGCTAAACGCGGACTTCCTACGCGCCGAAAAGAAAGCCCAGGAATTCGTACGGAGCATCGACCAAGCGAAAAAACCGATCGCCGTAATCTGCCACGCGCCCTGGCTTCTGGTTTCGGCCGGCTTGGTTAAGGGCCGCACGATGACCAGCTACTACACAATTCAGGACGACATCAGAAACGCCGGCGGCAACTGGAAAGATGAGGAAGTGATACGCGACCGAAACTGGGTCTCCAGTCGCCAGCCTACCGATATCCCCGCCTTCGATCGCGAGATGATTTCTCTATTCTCAGAAGGCAAGGCGAAGAGCGCTCGAGCATAACTCAATTGGAATCCGGCCGGCGAAGTTCCGTCTGACTCACCGGATGGAAATAGCATTCGTCGGCCGGGTTTTCTTCAACCTTCACTTTCGCCTAAAATCGAACTGTGGACCCTACATTCCGCAGCCGGAGGGGCCTTTCGCGTCGAGAGCTGCTCCGCCAGCTCGTGGGCACGGCGGCGTGCGTCCCGGTCCTCGTCGGGGGGCATGCTCGGGCAGATCAGACCCCAGTGCAAAAGCCGGCTGCGGACACATTGATCCAATTGAGCCCGCTTCCTCCTGCTACCTATCTCTCTCCGGGAGATGACACCTTTCTCGAACAGTTGGAAAACGCCATCTTTCAATTCTTTTGGGAACAGTGCAACCCGAAGACCGGAATGGTAAAAGACAGATGCAACGTCCGTGGCTCGGACACCAGCATTTTAGGCAGTATCGCTGCGACCGGCTTTGGACTTACCGCCCTTTGCATCGGCGAAAAGCGCGGGTATGTTTCTTATTCCCAGGCCCGCGATCGCGCCCTCGCCACTTTGCGTTTCCTTTGGAAGAAAATGCCGCAGGAGCGCGGCTTTTATTATCACTGGGCCAACATTGCCACCGGCGAAAGATTGTGGCAGTCTGAAATTTCCTCGGTGGACACTTCCATCCTTCTTTGCGGGATCCTTATGTGCCGGCAGTATTTCGAACATTCCGAAATTAGCCAGCTCGCGCACGAAATTTTCAACCGCGTCGATTGGAACTGGCTTTCTGAAGACACTCGTATCCTTCCGCACGGTTGGACTCCGGAAGGAGGATTCCTGCAGTATCGCTGGGACAGCTACAGCGAAATGATGATGATGTACCTGCTGGGTCTTGGTTCCTCTTCTCATGTCCTATCGCCGCAAGCCTGGGACGCTTGGAACCGCACGGTTTTTGAATTCGACGGCATTCGCTACATCGGCTCTTACGCTCCGCTGTTCATTCACCAATATTCGCAGGCTTGGTTTGATTTCCGCGGCAAGCGCGACAAGTACGTCGATTATTTTCAGAACTCAATTCTTGCCACCGATGTTCATCGACGTTTCTGCTTGAGCTTGTCCAAGAAACTTCCGGATTACAGCGAAAATCTTTGGGGTATCACCGCGTCAGATTCCGAACATGGTTATGAAGTTTGGGGCGGTCCCCCGGCAACAGGCCCGATCGATGGAACGGTAGTGCCATGCGCGTCGGCGGGCTCGCTACCATTCTTACCAGGCCCCGTGATGCGCGTCCTGCGCACCATTCAATACCGTTACGGAGCGGGCACCTGGAGCCGCTATGGCTTTGTGGACGCGTTCAACCCGCTGACCAACTGGTACGACAGCGACATCGTGGGAATCGATGCTGGAATCAGTATGGTAATGGCAGAAAACGCGCGCACCGCTTTCGTGTGGGACACCTTTATGAAAAATCCGGAAGCGCAACGAGGTATGGAACGCGCGGGATTCAAATCCTACAAGCCTGCATCGCCACAGGAACTAGTGGAGATGCATAACCACGCCGGCCGTTAACGAACTTCAGTCCACCGGAAAGCCGGCGCTCTACCGGTAGTTCGCTGCCTGTAGTTCAAACATCTCCGCATACTGGCCGCCGCTCTTCATCAACTGATCGTGCTTGCCCTCTTCAGCAATTTTGCCGTCAGCCAGCACCAGAACGCGGTCCGCCATTCGCACGGTAGAAAATCGGTGGGAAATCAGCAAAGACATCTTGCCTTTGGTCAGTTCCGCGAATCGTTGGAACACGAAGTGTTCCGAACGCGCGTCCAGCGCCGCAGTCGGCTCGTCCAGAATCAAAAGCTGCGCGTCTCGCAGGTACGCGCGCGCCAGCGCGATTTTCTGCCACTCGCCGCCCGAGAGATCTACGCCGCCTTCAAAACGGCAGCCCAGCACTTGGTCAAATCCGTTCGGCAGCCGGCGTATCGTGTGTTCCGCCAGACTCTTGTTCGCAGCCGCGCGAATGCGAAATTGATTATCCAGATCTTCAATTCGGCCCACCGCTATATTTTCCGCCGCAGTCATCTCGTAACGCATGAAGTCCTGAAAGATGACGCCAATTTCCTTCCACAGACTTTCCAGGTCATAGTCACGCAGGTCTTTTCCATCCAGCAAGATCTGCCCTTCCGTTGGGTCGTACAAGCGCGTGAGCAGCTTCACCAGCGTGGTCTTGCCCTGTCCGTTCTCGCCGACAATCGCAATCCTCTCGGTCGGCCCAAGTTTGAAATTGACGTTCTTCAAAATCATTCGCGAGCTGCCCGGGTATTTAAAAGAAACATTCTTAAACTCAAACCCGGTCCGAATCGGCTTGGGCGCAGGCCATGCGGAGGCTTTGGAAGAAATCTTCGGCTTCACCGCAAAAAAGTCCAACAGGTCGGTCATAAACAGCGCTTGGTTCGTAATCCCGGAAAAGCTCGTGAACACAGCCTGAATGTTTGCGCTCGCAGCGGCAATTGCTCCGGAAAGATAAACCATCACACCCACGCTTATGGTGCCGATCACCGCGCCATATATAACGTAAGCATAGCTTCCGTAGTATCCAACCAGCCCCAGTAGTGCTAGCAGGGACCCAAAAGTCAGCCTGCGCTTCGATAAATCCTTCGTCTGGTGATACAGCCCGTCAGCCAGCTCCGAATAGCGCCCCATAAGAAACGGAGCCAATCCAAATAGTTTTAATTCCTTAGCGCTTTCTTTAGCCCCTCCCAACACGCGCAAATAATCCAACTCGCGCCGCCCGGCGGTCTGTCTATAACTCAAGGAATAATTCATAAAACCAAAATGAGTTTCGCCCAGAAACGCGGGGACCACACAGATGATCAATCCGAGAAGAAGTAATTTCGAGAAAAGGAAAATGGCTGCCGCCAAGCTCATTGTAGTAATCACTTCCTGAATCAACCTGCCGCCCACCTGCAGCATTTGAACGCGATCTACACCTTGTGCTCGCGCGCGTTCCAGCTTGTCGTAGAAAACCGGATCCTCATACGACATCAAATCCAGCTTCGCCGCGTGCGTCATCAACTTCAGGCTGATATGTCGCGTGAACCGATCCGCCAAAGTAGTGTCGCAGAACTCGATAATGCGCGCCATAAACGTCGCCACACCCGCGAGAACGAATTCCAGCAGCACCATCCACCAGAACATATGCAAGAGCGGCACATGCCTCATCTGATGGTTTGTAACTGAATCGACGATAAAGCGCGTCACCGCCAAAATCGAAAGCGGAATCAGCGCGGCAGCCACACGAAAACTAAGGTTCGAAACAACAATCCCCGGCGCCGCATCCCACACAAATCGCAATACCGGTGGAATGTTCTTCAGCGCTCTGATTCGTTCGCTCCAGTTCGGTAGCGGTGCTACTTTTATCGTTGTGCTTGCTGCTGCCATCTGTGCGCTTCTCCAAGTTCAAACATCCAGCTACATCTTCCGACACTTTAAGTCTATCGCTCGCCTTTCCCGCCGCCCATACAGCGCTGCATTGAATCTTCGCGAGCAACACGCTTCATGTGCATTTCACGGGCCAAGTTATTTTGGCTGTAAGCCTTTATGCAGTAGATAGTTACGTATACCTGATAGACCCGCTACCATCGATTTTTTGCTTTGTTTTAGAAGCTTCTACTCGATGTACTCGACAGTCGAGAGCCACTTAGGATTGTTCCATTTTGGAGCTAAATTCTTTCAGCACGAACAATACGAAGAATACCGTATCCCCCAATCCACCATTATAACGTACCCTGAGACGTGAACACTTCACCCAGCGAACTACGCAGTGATTGGCGCATCTTCGTCGATCCTAAATTAGCAAAGCTTAAGCAGTCCGCTCACCAAGCAAAGCTGGCGGTTAGGCGCGCCGTCTGGCGTTCCCAAGATGGCTGGCGCCGCGTTACCGCCGGCATGGAGCTTGACGATCTTTGGAGCCAATTCAAATCCGAAGCCGAAGCCAGTGCGCGTCCCTTCAAACAGGAAGTAGATCGACAGGCAGAGAAAGATAAGTCGTGGACACATCCTTTCAAGGTATTTGCAACAATCTCCTTCAGCATTCTAAAAAAGCTTTCGCCGCCGCGCCGCGTTTTCCTGCTTCTAACCATCATTCTCGCGGTTTTTTCCATCGTTGGACTTGAGTTTCTATTTTTTACCAGAGAAGTGGAACTCCTTTTGGCATTCCTAGGTCTGTTGCTCTTGCTGGTGATGGTCCTCGGCGATCACATTTCCATGAAGCGCGACATCGAGATCGCGCGCGAAATCCAGCGCTGGCTGGTCCCGCGTGTGCCACCCGAAGTCGCTGGAGTGGACATGGCCTTCGCCACTAGGCCGGCGAAGATGGTCGCGGGTGATTATTACGACGCATTCCGCCGCGCCGGGGACGGTCCCTTGTTGGTCGCCGTTGCCGACGTTGCCGGCAAAAGCGTTCCGGCGGCCATGTTGATGGCCACCTTCCAAGCCAGTCTTCGCGCGCTGGCTGGCTCGCAAGGCTCGCTTTCCGATCTCGTCGCCGGACTGAACCGCCAAGCTTGCTCGAACAATATGAACGGACGCCGCTTCACTACGGCTTTCCTGGCTGAACTAGATCCCGTTACCGGAACTCTGAATTACCTTTGCGCAGGCCACAATCCTCCGATGTTGAAGCACCAGGACGGCACCATTGAACGCCTGAAGTCCGAAAGCATTCCTCTAGGCATCGAGATAAACGAGAAGTATGAGACCGGCCGCACCGTTCTTGGACGCGGCGATGTTCTGATTATCTACACCGACGGCGTCACCGAGGCCCGCGACGAAGACGGAAAAGAATTTGGGGAATCCCGCTTGCTCGCACTAGCTGGTCAACCCCTTGAGGATCGCGCCGCTATGACGCTCTCCACTATCATGCGAAAGCTCGATGAATTCGTAGGCGGAGCACCGCAGCACGACGACATCACCTGTCTGGTCGTCCGGCGTACTTAGACGTATTCACTCTACTGCATGTCGGCGGTCAATCTACGTCATTCAATGTATGGCTTCGATTGTTTGCCGACGCTAACGTCTATCATGAGATTATAATGTCGGCTGATTCGGTCGACCTAGAGTTCGAATTTGCGGTGAACATTCGCAGCACACCTTGAAAAACAAAAATGGAGGACTTATGAAGAGGATGGGATGGCCGGAAGCTATTTCGGCGTTTATAGTCGGCATCGGTGTGGGGGCGGCAATCGGCATTTTGTTCGCACCACAAGCGGGTGAAGAAACGCGTGATTATCTCGTTGGGGCGGCCCAGGACACACTCGACGAAGCCGTAAGCACGGGCCAGAAGTGGGCCAACCGCGCAAAGAAGAATATTGACGAAGCCACCGGCTACGTAAAAGACGCAGCCAAAAGCGCCTCCGCGTAATTCGCGTAAATTAACAAACAACTGCTTGCTCCGGCGAAAGGGGGAACGGACATCCACCGTTCTCCCTTGTCGTAGCCCGCCTGCCTATAATCTATATCCATTGCGCAAAGATTTGACGTTCGAGAACCGGGCCAGTAGAGTATTCAGTGCCATCCAGCATAATTGTGCTGGATTTACTGGCATCGCATTTCCATAGAAGGAGAGTGAAATGAAAGAAGCACCGCAATCTTCGAGCGGGAAAGCTTTGACGCGAAAAGAACTCATCGCTGCCTTAAATGAAGATCTAGCCCGCGAATACCAAGCCATTATTTCGTACGTCATTTATTCGCAAGTGTTGAAAGGCGCCGAGTATATGAACATCGCCGGAGAGCTGGAAAAACACGCCGGTGAAGAGCTCAGCCACGCATTGATTATTTCTAATCAGATCGACTATCTCGGCGGCATGCCCACCACTCAGCCTAAGCCCGTCCGTACATCCGAAAGAGCCAGGGACATGCTGAAATTCGATCTCGAGAACGAGACGGAAACCATTCGCAATTATCGCGATCGCGTGCGGCAGTGCGAAACCCTCGGCGAATTCTCGATGGCCGAGCACATTCGCGAGATCCTCATAGACGAACAGGATCACCAGATCGCTCTGGCCACTGCTCTAGGTCAGGAAGTTCCGCACAACTCCTGAAATCGGCCCCAAGTAATAAGCAGTGCGAATAGTTTCCTAGGAGACTCAAATGACTGACGAACAAAAGCCCTCCGGCGCAGAGGAATTGCTCACCAACGTTGCCACCACCATCGGTTCCGCCCTTGGTACTGTCGCCGCGAAGGTAAACGAATTCTCCAAGGTCGCGAGCGCGGAAGCGCGCAAGCGCCCTCGCGCAAAGGCCAGAAAAAAGGTGCGTCCGGCCAAGCGCTCGAAACGCAGCCCTAAGCCCGCAAAACGCGCCGCCAAATCCGCGGGCCGCAAGCGCCCCGCTCGTAAAAAATCCAGGCGTTAATGTTGCAAAGGGAGCGGGTGTAAACAACTCGCTCCTTTTGCTTCTCCGTCCCGGTCGCATCTCGGCGGCTCCACTCTTTACAATAATTCCATTTGCGTGCCGCGCCATAGCTAAATGCATATCCATCTTTAGGGTATGTTCTGGATGGTTCCTTGCTGCGGCTAGGTTCGTTGTATCTCGCGCGACCTTGCGTTGTTCCTTCCCGGTGAATGCCCTCGGGATTGGATCAGTCAACGTCCGAGGAGATAAAATGAAATCAAGCTCGCTCTTGCGACTGCTCACTCTCGCCGCCGTCACATCTCTCATCGGATGCTCCGGCGGAGTTACCAAATCCCCTGACGTAACGGACGCCGTCCGCAAAGCGCTCGATCAAGCTAATCTCCACGATGTAAAAGTCAGTCAGGATCGCGACAAAGGTGCAGTCACCTTGACCGGACGAGTGGCCGCTGACAGCGATAAAGCTCAGGCCGGATCCATCACCAAATCAATCGCTGGCTCCCAAGTCGCCGACGAAATCGCTGTGATTCCAGCAGGTCCTGGGTCTAGCGATGTCAAGACCGTAAACTCCGACCTCGACAAGGGCATCGAGAAAAATTTAGACGCTGCTTTGATCCAAAACAGACTTAATAAAGATGTGAAATAATGTGAAATCAGTAGTGTCCCAACGTTATGCGAACAAAATCAATTGGTTATCGGAAACCGGTTGAATTTCGTCGCTGATCGTTTGTGCAAGTATCCATGATGTAGAAGGCGCCGGGCTCGGGCAGCAGTTGGTCGAGGATGTTGACCTCGTGCACCTTGCCCTCACTGATGTGAATGAAGGTGGGGATGTTGCCGCGCAGATCGAGCAGTGTATGCAGCTTGATGGCTGCCTTGGCCGTGCGGAATACCGCCCACGGAAATACCGACAGACACAGATCGATTGTCGTGGTGTCAAGCGCGTAGACGGTTTCTTGCAGATGGACCCCGAAGGACTCTTGCGCATACAACGGCCGGGCGATGCCGATCAGGCTCTGCGCAAAATCAGCATAGATGCGCCAGTCACGCACAGCGTTGGCATTGGCCAGCGTATTACGAGCCACCGCCGAACGAATCCCGAGATGATAGAGCTTGGAACTTTGCGCGCGGAGACATACTTCGATATCTCGAAGGCTCTCCCGAAAGGTCAACTGAGCGAACGCCATGCACAGGAATTGATCCAGGCACGAGAAGGACTTCACTTTGAACGCGCCTCGATAGCGGGTGACGCAACGACGAAAGGTGGTCAACGGAAGATGTTGCATCAGTTGCGCAAACGCCAGCTTGCCTCGGTTCATCGATGCCCCCCACGAAGTTATGCTCCGCAGGGTCGCAGAACCGAGTTCAAATCGAGACCAAAAGAATTTGCCGCTTATGCGTTTCTCATCAATAATTTACGGAAGCCAAGAGGCACGATGTTGGGACACTACTGATGTGAAATATGACGTTAAGAATGGAGTGGTTACACTAACCGGCGAAATCGTCTTCAAATTCGTATCCCAGGCTTAGTTTCCGCGCTACTCCCGTACGGCTTGCAGCACGAATAATTTTCTAAGCAGAATGCTGTAGGCCGCCATCAACTTCCTCATTCTAAAGACCTAATTTAGCGTAAGACCTGGCAAGCTAGATGCCCTTTGAACAGCGGGAACGCAAGAGAGAAAACAACTGGGAGGCCTTATGGACACCACTTTTGACATTTTCAAACGGCTTCGAAATGGCAAGCCTCTATGGATTACCTCCGTACCGGGAATTGAAGAGGCTCGCGTGCGCGTGAACCGCCTGGGCGCTGTAGCCCCCGGAGAATATTTGATTTATTCGCAACAAAAAGGTGTGATCGTTGAGTACGTGAACAATTGAACCCGTAAACCTAGCGCTGGACGAATAAATTCTCGTTCAGCGCTTCGATCGAAAAGCTTCCTCTACCGAAACCCAGCCCCGATTCTCCTGCCGTAACCGCCCAGTAATATTCCCCCTATATCCTGATAATCTATCGCTGAGGAGAATATGGTGCGTAAAAAGCTTGCGGACCCTGGTCTATTTTTGAATCGCCATTTTTCCTGGCTGCAATTCAACGAACGCGTCCTGGAAGAAGCGCGCGACGCAAAGAATCCGCTCCTCGAGCGCGTGAAATTCCTGGCCATCACAGCGAGCAATCTCGACGAATTCGTAGAGGTCCGCGTCGCTGGTCTTTTGCAGCAGGTGGAACATGGTATTCAAGACCCCGGTCCCGATGGCCGCACGCCGCGCGAAGTGCTCGCCGAGCTCGCCGCTCGCACGCACAAATTTGTAAAAGCTCAGTATGATTGTTGGCGCGAAGAGCTAGTTCCTTCTCTTCTCTCTGAGTCGATAAAGATCATCACCACGCGCTCTCTGCGTCCGTCCGCCCGCGCGCACGTCGAAAGCTTTTACTCCAAAACCGCCGAACCGCTGCTCACGCCCGTTACCGTCGATCCCGCCCATCCATTTCCGCACGTGATCAATAAAGCGATTTGTCTGGCATTTTTACTGCGTCGCAAGAAGCGTGGCTCACAGCAGCCGTATCTTGGGGTTGTCACTGTGCCGCGCGCTCTCCCGCGCTTGGTGCAGTTGCCCTCTACCAACGGTTCCATCGAATACGTTTTTCTTTCCGACGTAATTCACGCCTTCGCCGAACGTCTCTATCACGGATACGAAGTGCTGTCTGCCGCCGCTTTTCGCGTCACTCGCAACAGCAATCTTTATCTCGAAGCCGAAGAATCGCGCAGCATCATGGATTCCGTGGACGCCCAGCTTCACCGCCGCAGAAAAGGTGAAGCCGTTCGCCTTGAAATTGAAGCCAGCGCCAATCAGGAAATTATCGACAGCCTGGTAGCAAATTTCCGTCTGGCGCCCTGGCAAATTTTCCGCGTGGATGGCCCGCCCAATCTTTCGCGCATCGCCTATCTGTACGACGCGATTCCTCGTCCCGACCTGAAATATCGCCCATTCATCCCGCGGGAACTGGCGCTGAAATCTGAACCCGGCGCGCTCTTCGACTTAATTCGAAAGCGCGACGTTTTGCTGCATCATCCCTACGACTCTTATTCGTCCGTAGTCCGCTTCATCGAAAGCGCGGCCACCGATCCCGACGTTCTCTCCATTAAACAAACGCTGTATCGCACCAGTGAAAATTCTCCCATCGTTCGTGCTCTGATCGAAGCCGCCTCCAAAAAGGAAGTCGCTGTCGTCGTGGAGCTCAAAGCTCGTTTCGACGAAGCTTCCAACATCCGCTGGGCGCGCAATCTGCAGGAAGCCGGTGTGCAGGTCTTCCACGGCGTGGTCGGCCTGAAAACACATTGCAAGCTCGCCCTCATCGCGCGACGCGAACAAGGCGGCAAAATCCGCCAGTACGCGCATCTCGGCACCGGTAATTACAATCCTGCCACCTCCCGTTACTATACTGACCTGAGCCTGCTCACCTGCGATCCGCGTATAACCTCTTCCGTGCAACACGTCTTTAATTATTTGACGGCCTACTCCGAACGCCCGCAATACTTGCCCTTGTTTGTGGCGCCGCTGAATTTGGGAAGAAGCTGCCTGGATTTGATTGACCGCGAAACGGCTCACGCCCGCGCCGGACGTCCCGCATTCATTCTCGCCAAAGTAAACGCGCTGCTCGACGAAAAAATCATTCAGGCTCTTTACCGCGCTTCGCAGGCTGGCGTGCAGATTGAATTAATCGTGCGTGGCGCTTGCGCTTTACGTCCGGGGGTTCGCGGAATCAGCAGCCGCATTCGAGTCAGAAGCGTGGTGGGACGTTTCCTGGAACACAGCCGGGTTTTTGCGTTCGGTAATGGAGGTCACTCCGAAATCTATCTGGGCAGCGCGGATTGGATGCAGAGAAATATTTACGAACGCGTGGAAGTGATGTTCCGCCTGAAAGACCCTGTTCTTTGCAGCCAGGTTTTCACCCAGGTTATCGCGCCTTATTTAGCGGACACGGAAAAAACGCGAGTCTTGCTTCCCAGCGGAGATTACGTTCGCGGACACAAAGCGGGTCAGTTCTCCGCCTCGCGCAATGGATTCCGTTTCAACGCACAGGAGTTTTTGATCGGCTTCACCGAATCTGGCGAAAACGAGCAAGGCTGTCCGGTGTTACCCAGCTACCTGAAACTCCCCGCAGTTCCCAAAGCCACAAAAACTCCACGCGCATCGGTCTAACAGTGCAGGCCTAATTAAAAGAACTCTTACTTCGGCCCGTAAACGTCGAGTTCCGTCTGGGTGCCGAGATACACTTTGCCATTCGCGACGGTCGGGACCGCGAACTTCACAGCATCCCCTGCCGTGTCAGTCCCGTTCTGGCTGCTATTCCATAATGAACTGAGAGTTCCCGCTTGGTAGGCGTATAGCACCGCCGGTCCTAGGGAAGAGGCCTCAACACCGTACGTTGACGTGTCCACCGCCCATATAATTCCGTTTGTGTTTCCGTTCGCCGAAGGTGCTGGAGTGCATCCCGGGAATTGGAATATATGCCCGGAAACTTCGCTTGGCGAGGTCGCCAGCAATCCGTTGTTCAAAGGAAACGCCTTGAGATTGTCTCCTGCGCCGCAGAAATATACCGTGCTATTGAAGTAAGCTGGCGTGCTCCGTAACCCTAACCCCTGAATCTGCCCGTTGATCTCCTGGGTAATCTGCGTGTCCATCCCCGTGGGATAGCTCCCGCAGGTGGTTTGGCAGTAGTGCATATTCCCGGCGGTCATCTGATCCCGATTGATCAAATAAATTGACCCCTCTTTTCCAGACTCCACCAGCTCATGTGTCACGCCCCCTGGTTGATCTGGAAGTAAGAGAACGCCACCTGATCCCAGGTCGATATCGCCGTCGTCGAGCGTGCCTTGATCATAGGGAGTGAAATAATCCACCAGCGACAGTGTCGAGCTGTTTGTATTAAATAGCTTCATGATTGTGTCGCCCAATTCTTGCGCCGGCACATTCACCGTATCGAAGTCTCCATTTCCAGAAGCAATAAAAATGTTCGCGTTGGAATCTGCAGCGACGCCGGCACCGGACATCCAAAACCCGCCGTCGCCTCCGTTAGGAGTGGTAACTATCAGAGAAGTTTGTGCGAACGTTCCGGCATCGTACGCCAACAGCCAGCCGTGCCACGGTGGGGTGTCGCAATGCGACGCATATCCAATGTAAATGGTCCCATTTAACAAGAGTAAACCCACGCGATTCAGATGATGGAGTCCGTCCAGGCTTACTGTAGAACCGCCGTCCCCATTCCCCGATACCGTCGCTGTGATTGCAACCGGCCCCGGCGGTTTCTCCGCGCCGGTCGTGATATCGATCGCGTGTAGCCGGTGAATATAATTTCCGTTCTCCTTCGACTTGGCTTCCACATACATCGTCCCGCTGCTGGGATCGATTACCGGCGTGCTTGTAATACCTACCTGGGGTACCAAGTCATTACAGCTCTCGAGGAGATCGGCCTGAATGTTCACAGTCGTCGCGCCGGGTGCCGCACCGTGAGCCGTGTCGATCATGCTGGCATGCCACAGCAATCCTCCATTCGTTCCGCTATTGCTGTCCGCGTCAAACGCGTAAACGCTGTCACCTTCCGTCGCCACATAAATCACATTGTGCGTGCCTCCCGCGATTGACACGTTCGGCACGTACAGCGGCTGTGCATAAATAAATCCGTCCACCGCTTGCGAAAACAGCTTTCCAAAACTCGCCGTATTCACATTCGTCGGAGTCAGAATGCTTTCGTTCAAATTCTGTCCCGTCCGTCCAATATCATTGTGTTGTGTGAACACGCCCGCAAACCCGATGCTGTTGCTCGTGTGATTCGTCACACTCAAAATCGAGACGCCGGCCGTCGATCCCACTGTCGCTTGTATCAACGTGAAAGCCGCGTTTGTTCCGCTTGCCAGCGTCGCGCTGGTCGCCACACCCGACGCGTTTATCGACGCCGCGCTAGTATTCGAAGACGTCCATGCCGCGGCAGCCGTCAGATCTTGCGTAGTCCCATCGCTGTAATGGCCGGTAGCAGTAAACGCCTGGGTCGCCCCGTTATCAGCAATCGAAGGATTCTGCGGGCTCACCACGATCACTTGAAGCGTGGCGCTGCCGGAAATCACAGTCAGAGTGGTGGTGCCCTTTATTGACCCAAGGGCCGCCTGGATCGTGGTAGAGCCGGACGCTCCTGACACCGCAGTCGCTAAACCGTTCGAGCCGGCCGTGTTGCTGATCGTTGCGACGCCGGTATCGGTAGAGGTCCAGGTAACCGTAGTCGTCAGATTCTGCGTGCTGTTGTCTGTATAAGTTCCGGTGGCCTTGAACTGCTCCGTCCCCGTATTCTGGATAGTTGGGTTCGCCGGCGTCACCGCAATCGAAACCAGCGTCGCCGCCGTGACAGTCAAAGTTGCCGACCCGCTAACCGCTCCCGAAACCGCCTGAATCTTGCTCATCCCGGTTCCTACCGCAGTAACCATCCCGCCCGCCGTAATCGTCGCCACACTCGTAGTCAGTGAACTCCAAGTCACCGAGCTAGTAATGTTCTGCGTGGAGTGATCCGAGTAGGTGCCAGTCGCGGTGAATTGCTCGGAAGTGCCTTTTGCGATCGACAAACTCGGCGCCGTAACGGCGATCGAAACCAGCGTCGCGGCAGTCACCGTCAAAGTTGCCGACCCACTGATCGCTCCCGAAACCGCCTGAATCTTGCTCATCCCAGTTCCTACCGCAGTAACCATCCCGCCCGCCGTAATCGTCGCCACACTCGTGGTCAGTGAACTCCAAGTCACCGAGCTAGTAATGTTCTGCGTGGAGTGATCCGAGTAGGTGCCAGTCGCGGTGAATTGCTCGGAAGTGCCCTTTGCGATCGACAAACTCGGCGCCGTAACGGCGATCGAAACCAGCGTCGCGGCAGTCACCGTCAAAGTTGCCGACCCACTGATCGCTCCCGAAACCGCCTGAATCTTGCTCATCCCAGTTCCTACCGCAGTAACCATCCCGCCCGCCGTAATCGTCGCCACACTCGTAGTCAGTGAACTCCAAGTCACCGAGCTAGTAATGTTCTGCGTGGAGTGATCCGAGTAGGTGCCAGTCGCGGTGAATTGCTCGGAAGTGCCTTTTGCGATCGACAAACTCGGCGCTGTAACGGCAATCGAAACCAGCGTCGCCGCAGTCACCGTCAAAGTTGCCGACCCACTGATCGCTCCCGAAACCGCCTGAATCTTGCTCATCCCAGTTCCTACCGCAGTAACCATCCCGCCCGCGGTAATCGTCGCCACACTCGTAGTCAGTGAACTCCAAGTCACCGAGCTAGTAATGTTCTGCGTGGAGTGATCCGAAAACGTTCCCGTTGCGGTGAACTGTTCGGAAGTTCCCTTTGCGATTGACAAACTCGGCGCTGTAACGGCAATCGAAACCAGCGTAGCAGCCGTTACCGTCAAAGTTGCTGATCCACTAACCGCTCCCGAAACCGCCTGAATCTTGCTAGTCCCAGTCGCCACCGCCGTAGCCAATCCGCCCGCTGTGATGGTGACCATCCCGGTATTCAGTGAACTCCAAGTCACCGAGCCAGTCAGGTTCTGCGTCGAGTTATCCGAAAACGTCCCAGTAGCCGTGAACTGCTCGGATGTGCCTTTCGCAATCGAAAGATTCGACGCCGTCACCGCAATCGAAACCAGCGTCGCCGCAGTCACCGTCAAAGTCGCCGACCCGCTAACATTTCCCGAAGTAGCCTGAATCTTGCTCGTCCCCGGCGTTAATCCCATCGCCAATCCGCCCGCAGTGATCATCGCTACGTTCATGCTCTGCGAACTCCAGGTCACCGAGTTCGTCAGGTTCTGCGTCGAATTGTCAGAGAAAGTTCCTGTCGCCGTAAGCTGCGCAGTCGTCCCTTTCGCAATCGAAAGACTCGAAGCCGTCACCGCAATCGATACCAACGTCGCAGAAGTCACCGTGAGTTTCGCCGAACCCGCCACCGTTCCTGAGACAGCCTGAATCGCGCTGGTACCCGCGCCCGCAGCTGTCACCGACCCAGCCGCAGTGACCGTAGCCACGCCCGTATTCTGCGAACTCCAGGTCACCGAATTCGTCAAATTTTGCGTGGATTTATCCGAATAAGCGCCCGTCGCAGAGAACTGCTCCGAAGTCCCCTTCGCCATCGATAGATTTGGCGCCGTTACCGCGATCGAAACCAAGGTAGGATGGTTCGAAGATGGTGAAAATGAGCAGCTTGACATCAAAACAATGGCACACAACAAGGCGACAATGGTACTTCCTCGAAGAGTCCAGTGTTGCGAACCCACCATCTGCATTCCCCTTAAAAGAAGTAAGCTTCGGATATTACGGCCGCACGTTGGGTGCTTACACACACTGCGGCGTTACGCGGAGGGACGATCCGAGGAGACGATTATAACAACTTCCCTGTTTCCAACAAGGAGTCAAAGGTACGGTATTGTGAAAAGACTAACCTTGACCTGGGCCACTCCATATCTAACCCGGTAGCGCTCCCCTTCGAAGCCGTTATAATTCGGCCATGGAACTAGACCTCGCCTCCGCGTTCCAATGGCTCTTGGGTCCTGAGCCCATCGACCAGAAACATCCCGGCCATCTCTGGCCTCGCTGGATTTTTCTTCGCTGTCTGGGTCTGATTTACTTCTCGGCCTTCTATTCTCTGCTGTTCCAAATCAAGGGGCTCATCGGTCCCGACGGAATCCTCCCCGCCACTGACTACCTGAAAGCCGTCGCTTCTGCCTTCCCGGCCATGAAATATTGGTACGCGCCTACTTTGTTCTGGCTCGGCTCAAGTGACCCCGCGCTTATA
Source organism: uncultured Acidobacteriota bacterium (assembly GCA_963731535.1). Taxonomy (GTDB): domain Bacteria; phylum Acidobacteriota; class Terriglobia; order Acidiferrales; family UBA7541; genus Palsa-295. The sequence continues at coordinate 210,834 of CAVSWI010000015.1, forward strand.
GCCGTTTGCTGGCTAGGAATAATCGCCTCGCTCCTGGTTGTCTTGAACATTTGGCCCCGCACCTCGCTGCTCGTTTGTTTTATTTGCTTTCTTTCTTTCGTCTCCGCTGCCCAGGATTTTTCCAACTATCAATCTGACGGTATGCTCCTCGAAGCCGGCTTCATCGCGCTCTTCTTCGCGCCTCCCGGATTTCTTCCCGGCCTCGGACGCGCCAATCCGCCCTCTCGCGCCAGCCTCTTTCTCTTGCAGTGGGAATGGTTTCGCATCTATTTCGAGTCCGGCGTCGCCAAGATCGCCAGTGGCGACGTCGCCTGGCGCAAACTCACCGCCATGGACGACTATTACCAGAACGGCCCGCTCCCCACATGGCTCGGCTGGTACGTCCAGCAACTACCCCACTGGTTTCACGCTTCCGCCGTCGTTTACACTCTCATCACCGAGCTTGCCATTGTCTGGATGCTTTTTCTCCCGCGGCGATTCCGCATTCTCTGCTTCTGCATCGTTACGCCATTCGAAATTTCCATCATCCTCACCGCCAATTACACTTTCTTGAATTATTTGGTTTTCCTGCTGGGTTTCCTGTTGCTCGACGACCGCTTGATTGAATGGATCGTGCCTCCTGGCGTCTGCACCCGCGTGGAAGCAATCACTTCCTGGTCATTTCTCAAAACGCCCGTGCCCAGTGAAGCAGGCGACACGAAACTGAGTAAACGTTCGCAGGTGACTTGGCGCGAGCGCCTCACTCTCTTCCGCAGATCAATTGTCCTCGTATGCCTCGGTTTCGTTTTTTACGCCGCCACCGCGCAACTCATCTGGATGTTCGCTCCCAGTTTCCCCCTTCCGCAATCGCCCGTGCGTGCCTTGGAGCCTTTCCGCATCGCTAATCGTTATGGCCTTTTTGCCGTGATGACCCACGGCCGCTACGAAATTGAATTCCAAGGCTCGCAGGACGGAAAAACCTGGACCGCCTATCCCTTCCGCTACAAGCCGCAGGACATCCACGAAGCCCCGGGAATTTACGCGCCCTATCAGCCGCGCTTCGATTGGAATCTCTGGTTCGCCTCGCTCGGCCCCTGGCAGGATTCGCGTTTCGTCGTGTGGACCGAGGAGCGCCTGATCAAAAATGATGCAGACGTCCTCGAACTCTTCGCCAAAAATCCTTTCACCAACGCGCCGCCCCGAGAAGTTCGCGCCGTGATCTACCAATACTGGTTCACCGATCTCCGTACCAAAAAAGTAAACGGCAATTGGTGGCGCCGCGAACTCCTCGGCGAATACGCCCCCGCTCTCCAGCGCCAGCCCGACGGCAAAATCGCCATCCTCGAGATCCCCACAGTAGAATCCCCGGAACCTTAAGCTTTGTTAATGGTTTCGAATTTTCTCGCCTCTAACGTAGCTCAGGTCTTTAGACCTGAGGCTTTTGGGGTCGTGGCCTTGGATTCTAAATTTGTCATCTCGACAGAGGTCGCCTTTGGCCGACGAGGGACCTGCTTTTGTTTCCCTCAGCGCCACAAACAACACACATTGAATCGTGAACGAAAATCCGATGTATACTTCCGCGCCCTGCACTCCAATCTCAAAATCTAGGTGGACCACAAATGATCGCAGACCGCCCAGCTTCCCCCGCGCATACCGGCATATTTCAACTGATGAATGGCTTTCACGTCGCCGGCGCTGTCTCCTGCCTCGCCCAACTTGGAATCCCCGACCTAATCGACGCTGCTCCCAAGTCAGCTGAAGAGCTGGCAACTCACATCGATGCCGACCCGCAAGCGCTCTACCGGCTGATGCGCGCCACTGCCTGCGTTGGAGTGTTATCGGAAGGCCCCGACGGAAAATTTTCGCAAACGCCGATGTCCGCGATTCTGCGCAGCGACGCCACTCCCAGCCTGCGAGCCTTTGCCATCATGACCGGCAGAGAGTGGCACGGGCGCGGTTGGTCCCACCTGGATTATTGCGTCCGCACCGGCAAACAAGCGCTGGAAAAAATCTACGGCGCTCACATCTTCGAATATCTAAAACAAAATCCCGCGGAAGGGCAGATTTTCAACGACGCCATGACCCAGATATCCATGATCGATGGTCCCGCCGTCGCCGACGCCTACAATTTTGATGGCATTCATTCCATCGTGGACATCGCCGGCGGCCACGGCCTTCTCCTCGCCACCATCCTGAAGAGGAATCCGCAATTGAAAGGCACGCTCTACGAGATGCCCCACGTTCTCGAAGGTGCCAAGAACGGACCGCTGAGGCCCGTGATGGATCGCTGCACCCTGGCATCCGGTGATATGTTTTCGTCCGTTCCGGCAGGCGCCGACGCTTACATTATGAAGCACATCATGCACGACTGGCCCGACGATCGCTGCGTCCAGATCCTCAAAGCCTGTCGAAAAAACGTGAACTCCGGCGGCAAACTCCTCGTAATCGACAATGTAATCCAGCCCGGCAACGACTTTTCCTCCGGCAAGTTCCTCGATCTGCAAATGCTGATTTTCCCCAGCGGATGCGAACGCACCCAGAAACAATTTCGCGACTTGTTTGCCGCCTCCGGCTGGCAGCTAACCCGCATCATCCAAACAGCCGCCTCCAGTTCCATCGTGGAAGGCCTTCCAGCGTAACGCGCATCCAGCGGGCGCGAAGGACAAGGCAGTGGTGAAGTCTTTTCGTTGAGCTTGTGGCGCAATGGAATTCAAGATAAATTTCTGGCTGAAAAAGAAGCTGCCTTCGTCTTGCTGGTGTCTCCCATAGCTCGAGAAAATGTGGAGGCGACGCGATGAAATCCCTCTTGGCAATCGCATTGAGCCTCTTGCTGGGCGTTTGGACGGTCTGCGCGCGAATTCAACTTTCCTCAGTCGTTTCCCTTCCGCGGACATTGAATGCGAAGCCCCCATTAACTGCTGTGCCATCGGCTACCGATCCGCAATTGCGCTACGTCGCGGGCTCGACTATCAAGCTTCAACAGCTCCTCGGTGAAGAAGACAAACAATTGCATCAACCGACGCTCAGCAGAACCTTCACCCGTTACGGGATCGAAGGCACTGACTTGGGCAATTCCTTCGAGCACGCCGGCCGCGTTTACTTTCTCTTCGGTGACACCGTGGGCCGTCTGCGCCACGCGCTCGACACCATCGCGATAACCGATGTGGTGGATCCTGAACGCGGCGTTCGTTTGGATTTCCTCAAGTCCGGCAGTGATTATTTGACCATCCAGCCACCAGGCATCAGCATGGGAGCGTTCGAAGTGCCGGTAGGAGGCATTAGCCTCGGCGGCCAAATGTATGTAGCGGTCTCGACCAACCACTCCGAGGATCGCTCCACGGATCGTTCCGTGCTCACAAAATTCACGCCCCCTGCGAATTTCCAACCATTGCGGACGATCTCTCAGCTTCCCGACGGCCACTTCGTAAAGTTCTCGTTGCACATCGAACCCGGGACCATCGCTGGCCTTCCTCCTGGCGGACCGTTCATCTTTCTCTGGGGCACGGGCGCATACCGTAAGAGCGACGCATATCTGTCCATCGGGCCTGCGGCACAATTTGAAAGTGGCAAAGGAACCCGGTATTTCGCGGGATTAGACGTGCGGAATGCTCCGGTATGGAGCGAGAAAGAATCGGAAGCCAAGGCCATCGTCCAAAACGGCACGATGGGAGATCTTTCCGTAACATGGTGCAAGGATCTTGGCTTGTGGCTGATGACTTACGATAGTCGAGACCCCGCGCCGCGTGGCATCTTGTTCTCGTATTCCCGCACGCCGTGGGGACCTTGGAGCGAGCCGCAAATTATTTTCAACGCGATGCGCGATGGCGCCCTTGGTAGATTCATTCACAATCCGCAGGCAACTCCAGGCGACGGGCTTGCAGGACCCGTGATCGGAAAGGGTCAGGCAAATCCGCAGGCCGTTCATGGTGGCGCGTATGCGCCGTATGTCGTGGAGCGATGGATAAAAGTCCAAGGTCCCGAGCTAACCATCTACTACGTGCTATCCACATGGAATCCCTACGTTGTCGTGCTCATGAAATCGCGCCTGCGCATCGACTAGCGACCCGTGCAAGCCCAATTCCTTAGTCGACCGTCGCGCGTGCCCGAGTACTAGCTAGACCGTCCACACACCACTCCTTGAATTCCCCAAAACAAAGTGCTACCGTTCCGCGTGATTCAAATAGAACAGCATCGAGCGCTTCACCAAAACGCAGCGAAGGTGTACCCCCGGGACTTTCGTGGTTCGGAACTTCCTCTTATTGTTCGATCTTCATCTGGTTGCAAACTCTTGAAATTAAATCGCCAAATTCCAGAATTAGAACACCATGTAACATACAGAAAACAAACAACAGAGACTTGCTCAAATCGCCAAAAAAACCAGAAACGCCCGCGCCCAATTTCTAAGTCCACCAGTTTCTTGTCGGCGCGAGATTTCGCTAGAACTAAATTTCGAGACGCGGCCCGCCCGACGCTAAAAAACGAGTTTCTGCAAACTGGTTGTACCACTTCTACCCGGTTCTGGTCGAAAAGTAGACGTTACAGAAAACAAATGATTAAACCTTTTCTACCCGGGGTCACAACCGCATGCAGAGAAACAGGATCAACTAGCAATTTTCAGATCTCCGCGGCCTTTCTCTACAACAAGTTGCGATCCCACCGGAAGGCGCCTCGCGCCCCCTCCCAATCCTCGAAAGTATCGAGAACCTATGGGCGCTCCTAACCAACGCCACCCCCAAGGTCCCCAAATAGAGTCCGCGCCGTCCGGACTTAGCCCGGAGCTCGTACTCGCTCACCTCGCGACGCTATCGCAACCCGCCAGCATCCGCGAGATCGCCCACGGCATGGAGTTAAAGCATCACGGCCGCCGCTTCCTCCCACGCGTCCTGCATCGACTGAAGAAAAGTGGCGACATAGAAGAAACTCGCGGTGGGCGTTACAAATTGCCTGGCGCAAAAGAAACGCAGAAAGCTGAGACCAAGCGCAAGAATCGCGAATCAGCAGCCGAGAAAATCCCCGCGCAGAGCCGGCCAGAAAACAAGCAACCAGTTCCCGCTGGGACGCCGAAACGTGCTCAGGATCCGAATCTCATCGTTGGAAGAATCGTTGCGCATCGAGATGGCTACGCCTTCCTTGTCCCCGATTCTCCAATCCCCGGAGTGGAAGGCGACCTCTTCATCGGCCGCGACAATTTGGGTGACGCGATGCATGGCGACCGCGTCCTGGCCCGCATCGTGCGCCGCCGCCCTGACGGACGCGCAGAAGGCCGCGTCGTTCAAATCATCGAACGCGAGCATCCCACTCTCGTCGGATTATTTCGTTATGGCCCGCATGGCAACGTCGTCCTTCCCTACGACACGCGCATCCTGCACGAGGTCTTGATTCCTCCGGGTGACGAATTAACTCCCGAGTTGCGCGCGAAGCTCAGCACCACTGGAGAAAAAGAATCTCTCGCCAGCCGGCGCGTGCGCCTACCGGAACTGGATGGCGCGGTTGTAAACATCGAAATCAAACGCTATCCCAAAGGTGGCCTCGCCCCTGTCGGACGCGTCTTGGAAATTCTTGGCCGTTCCGGCGACATCGGCGTGGACGTTGAAATCATTATTCGCAAGCATCATTTACCACATATTTTCCCCGACGAAGTCTTGGCCGAAGCGCGCAACGAGAAACAGCAGGTAGAAAAATCGGAACTCGCCGGCCGTCGCGATTTTCGTGATCTCGCCATCGTCACCATCGACGGTGAAACCGCGCGAGACTTCGACGACGCCGTCCGCGTAGCGTCTCTACCCAACGGCCATTTCGAGCTTCAAGTGCACATCGCCGACGTCGCTCATTACGTCGCGCGCAACTCTGCACTCGATCGCGAAGCCCACCTGCGCGGCACATCAGTTTATTTTCCAAATCGCGCAGTCGCCATGCTGCCGGAAGAATTGTCCAACGGTATTTGCTCTCTAAATCCCAAGGTGGACCGCCTGGTAATGAGCGTAATGATGGAAATGGACGCCGCCGGCAAGATGATCCATTCCGAATTTTTCCCAGGTGTGATTCGTTCCGCCGAGCGCATGACCTACACCAACGTCAACAAGGTGATCGAAGGCGATCCAGAAATGACCGCCCGGTATGCGCCTCTTGTCGATGATTTCCGCCGTATGAAGGAACTCGCGCTCTTACTGAACCGACGCCGCGTTGCTCGCGGCTCCATCGATTTCGATCTCCCCGAGCCGGTCATCGAATTCGATCCCGAAGGACGCATGCTCAGCATCGTCCGCAGCGAGCGCAACATCGCCCACCGGCTGATCGAAGAATTTATGCTCGCGGCGAATGAGGCCGTCGCGCAGTATCTGGAAAAACGTGGCGTCGCGTCACTTCATCGCGTCCACGAAAAGCCGGATCCGAAAAAGGTTCTCGAGTTCGAGGAACTCGCCAAGGCTTTCGGATACTCGTTGGGAGTGGAAGATTTAGCGGAGCGACGCGTGGCCGTTCGCCATGGCTCAGTGCGTCAGGAAGCGCGACGCGGACGCGGAAAGCGAGGACGCGAGCGTCCCATGACGGTAACCTTGCCGGCCGCCGACGAAGTGGACATCCGTCCGCAACACTATCAGCGCCTCACCCAGAAAATCGCGGGCAAGCCCGAAGAGCGCATCCTTTCTTATTTAATGCTGCGCTCTTTGAAGCAGGCGCGCTACGCAGCGGACCCTTTGGGCCATTTCGCGCTGGCCACAAAGGAATACACGCATTTCACTTCGCCGATTCGCCGTTATCCCGACCTTATCGTCCATCGCTGTCTGAAATGGGCGCTGGAACATCCGGACGTCGCTCCGGTGCGAGCCCCGGTGGAAGATGCGCGCCCTGGAAAACCAGAAACAGTGGCCATGCTGGGCCCGTACCGGCGCGTCGAGTTAAAGGAAATCGCCGCGGAATCCTCCGAAGCCGAGCGCCGCGCCGATGCAGCTGAACGCGAGCTCATGGAGTGGAAGACCGCCCAGTTTATGGAAAGTCATCTCGGCGAAGAGTACGATGCCCTGATTATTTCGGTGCAAAAGTTCGGATTTTTCGTCGAGCTAGTGGATATTTTCGTAGAGGGTCTCGTCAGCGTGGACCGCCTGGAAGAATTTACCGCCCAGCGATGTGTTTATCGCGAGCGCGATCACTCGATCGTATGTGAACCACATCGTGGCTCTCGCGGGTCGCGTGGCAAAAGCACGCAGATGTCTTTTCATCTGGGCGATCGCATCAAGGTTCGCGCGGAGCGCATTGATCCGTTCCACCACCGCGTCGAGTTCGCGCCAGTTTAACTGCACAAAATCATTATCGCGAGTCGCTCGCGTACAATTTAACTCAAATGTTCGTGGAGGTGAATGATGTCAGCACGGCAATGCCCCAACTGCATGGCCTTCGTTCCCGCGGGACAAATCGTTGCCTATTCATACGATCTGGTTTGTCCCTCCTGCCAGCATCCGCTGGAAATCGCCGCAGTCAGCGTTTATCTATCGGCGTTCGCGGGCTTGATCGCCGGCGCGACCGTGTGGTGGGTTGCGAACGCCCACTATTCCAAACAGAGCGGGGCGCTGTCCTGGGTTCTTCCGATGCTTTACAGCTACCTCGCGTTCAGTGTGGTGGCCCCACTTGCTCTGATTTTCACCGCCGATCTAAAGCTGAAGCCTCTGGACGCTGTCGATGTTCAATACGGAACGACCACTGCGTCTCCGTCTCATCATCATTCATTATTTTAGTACTTACCGTAACTAAACCGTATATCCGGTGGTACCATTGACGCTTTTCTGTCCGAAATTAAAACTGGAGCGTCATGGGAATTTACTCGTCGCTCGTTGGCAAGCAAGTGCAAGTGCAATACCGCGCCGCCGACGTTCATTTGTCGGCGAACGGCACGCTTGTCTCCGACTCCGGGACCTCCATCGTCTTGGAAGACCACATTACCCAGGGCGAAAAAGAAAAAACCATCCGCGTCGAAATCCCTTATCAATTTGTGATTCGGGTCAATGAAATTCGCGAGCCCCAATCAACCAAGCAAGTTCCTTCCACCCAGTCCAAAAAGAAATCCCGAAATACAGCCTAGCAGTTACCGTAGGAAAATCTGAGGTTAGAGCGGTGCCTTCGCTGGTTATCCGCCAGCATCTATTTATTTGCTGAATTTTCGAAGCGATCCAGTGGTAATTTTGGGCAGAATTACATGGACGCGCGCGTATATTTGGATTTTATCTCTGGAGGATGGAATGAAACCGAAGGTTGGATTCATAGGGCTTGGATTAATGGGCAGACCGATGGCGAAAAATCTGGCCAAGGCCGGATTTCCTCTGGTGGTGTGGAACCGCACGCACGAAAAGGCGGAGGAGCTCGTTAGCGAGAGCGCCGGCTCCGATGTGAAAGTCGGAGGGAGTCCGCGCGAGACGGCGGAGAAGGCAGACTTTCTCATTACGATCGTTAGCGATCCCCCGGCATTGGAAGAAGTTTTGTGGGGTCAGGACGGCGCATTAGAAGGTCTGCGCCGCGGGGGTACTTATATTGATTCCAGCACGGTCTCTCCTGGCCTGGTTCGCAAAATAGGAAAGACATGCAAGGAACGAGGAGTTGGCTTTCTCGACGCACCCGTGACCGGCGGAACCTGGGGAGCGGAAAAAGGGGAACTGGTTTTCATGGTTGGCGGGGAAAAAGAAGTTCTGGAGTGCGCGAAGCCAGTGCTGGAGACTTTGGGGAAACGCATTTTTCTTTTGGGGCCAAACGGCGCGGGCCAAATGGTGAAACTCGCGATGAATTTGATTTTGGCTCTGCAGGTGGAAGCACTTGCCGAAGCGCTCGCGCTGGTTAGCGCCGAAGGCATACCGGGTGAGCGGCTGGTGGAAGTGCTGCAATCAAGCATGGCGCGCGCGGGAGTGCTGGATGTGAAGGCGCCGCTAATGTTGAAAAACAAATTTCCACCGAGTTTTCCGTTGCGTTTGATGCACAAGGACATTCGGCTCGCTCTGGAACTTGCAAAACAGCATGGCCTGACGCTTCCCGCAGCGTCGGCGTCGTATTCAACCTATGACGCGGTGAAGAAATCATCGAAGGATGACCCGGACTACGCCGCGGTGGCAAGGTTCTGGAAAAAATCCTAGCTTAAGTTTTATGTGTTCGTGTCGGCGGAAAAAAAACTGAAGGGAAGATCGCGCCCCGAGCGCAAGCCGGCCGGAGCAGCGAGAATAGCCGGAATGGAGTTGACGACGACGGCAGCAGTAGCCACATCTCCGTGCGTGCCGCCCGGAATGACAAGCGAGAGATTTGGCTCGCCTTTCAATTCGATTGTGTCGGAAGGGTCCTTCGCTCCGACGTACATTTTGAGCTCCATAAAAATTTTCTCTTTGCCGGCAACTGTTCCGCGAGCGACCTGATGGACTCCGGCAACCTGGCCGCGCACGACTTGCAGGAATTCGGTTTCCACATCTTCTTCCGCGATTACCGGATCGATCGTTTCGGAAATATCATCCAACGCGAAGCCGAGACCGTCAGCAACCATAGCTATGGACTCCGGCAAACCATGATGTTTGATTACGCCAGCAGCTATCTGCGCACGAAATTCTTCATGCGTCATGCCCGCACCAATCTTCTTTTGTAACGGCAGGCGGCGCTTCGAGGCGTCCACTATGCGCACAGAGCTGGCCCAGTCCACGCGCTGCGAAACAGCTGAGAGCGTCAGGACTAGCTTGTCCATTACAAAACCTGGATTCACTCCGGTACCCAGCAAAGCGACGCCTTCTTCCTTTGCCGCGGCATCGAGCTGCTTCGATAGCTCGGGATGTTTTCTCCAGGGATAGGCGAGCTCCTCGCACGTGGATACGATACAGGATCCCGCCGCAATGCATTCCATCAATTGATCCATCACACTTGTGAGATAGGAGGATGTGGAATGAACGACGATATCCACTGGTTTTTCCAGCGCGGGCCCCGACTCTGCGGAAATGACCGCTCCCCATGGCGCGTCCGGCGCGCCTACAACTTCGCCAAGGTCGCGCCCTACTTTGGCCGGGTCTTTATCTATCGCGCCGACGATTTCAATCGTTGCTTTCTGCCGCATCAGTCGCGCGATCGACGCACCGATAGGCCCGACGCCAAACTGTACAGCGCGAATCTTTTTCCTCACTTGCTCCTCCCGCAATTTTTGAAGAGCCAATACCTTAAAGTTTTCTGCGTGGGACTTCAACCGGATTCGCGGGCCTTGTGGGGTGAAGCGGAGAGCCGCATAATGTGCCGACGATCCCGTGACAACATCGCAGTCTGAAAGGCAATCCTCCAAGGGAAATTGGCCGCGCAGAATGGCGCAGGTGCTTCTGCAGTATGGCGGGAGCGCGCTCGTTCTTTACTTTCTATTCCGACTATTGCCCGGTCGCCAAGTTTGGCAAGCGCTCGGACTTTTGCCAGCGCGGCTGTGGTTGTTGGTTCTGCTCGGATACCTGGCCGCGCATTGCATCGGAGCGGCGAAATATCGACTGATATTGAACATCGGCGGTGCCGGCATTAGCTTGCGCCAGGCAGTGCGGTGTTATTTCGCCGGGTTATTTGGCTCGCTGTTTCTGCCTTCGGTGATTGGTGGGGACGTTTTGCGACTGGCCATGGCTCTGCGCGTGGCGAAGAGCAGGGCTGGAGTTGTGCTGGGGAGTTTGGTCGATCGCATTTCGGATTTTGCCGCGCTGGCGCTACTCGCCGTGATCGGGGCGGCTTTCGTGCCCGGGTCGCTCGATCCGCGGAGCCGAAAAATATTCGAGCTGGTGGGCGGGATCGCGATTCTAGCTATTGCGATAATAGCGGCAGTGATTGCGATGTTACCGGTGCGGCGATTTTCGTTTCGCGTGAAGCGGAGGTTTGTTCGTTTGCGCAGAGCGGTGCACTCGACGATGAAGCAGCCGGGGGCAATGCTTAGAGCGTTGAGCATGAGCGTGGCGGTTCAGATAATTTTTATCGTTCTGAACGTGGTGCTTGCTGACGCTTGCGGATTGCACCTTCGGTTTCGCATATGGCTGTTTGCGTGGCCGTTGGCAAAACTGGCAGCGGCGGTGCCGGTTACACAAGCAGGTATCGGAGTGCGCGAAGCTGCGCTGGCAGCGTTGCTGGTTCCGTTCGGCGCAACGGCGGTGCTGGCGGTCGCGTCCGGGCTGGCTTGGGATGCGGTTTCGATCAGTGGTGCGATTGCAGGAGGAATATTTGCATTACTTGCCGGGCGTTTTTGGCCGGAGCGGGCGTAGACGCGCGGTGTGGCGCGAGAAAAATTCTTTACGCGCGATTCAGATGCGCGAGCGAGTCGAGCGAATGAATTCGCGAAGCGCAGTTACGTTGGGTCCGTAGGAACCGACACGGCCGGCATCCACGGGCAGGCCGAGATATTCCGCCTTCTCGATGCTGAGGCCAGCGTCGTCAAGTTCAGCAAGGCTGTAACCTTCGGTGGGCACCAAGCGGTTGCGACGCGACAAATCCACAGGGCGCGGCGGCCGGCGCGCATTCCACGGTTTTCTTACGATGTTGAAGAAATCGTCCCAGTCTCGCCTATTCCACATAACCCCTCCCGTTGTTCCGGGTACAACCTTGGATGCTTCACAATCGTTTCCGGTCGCTTATTTTTTTTCGCCGGTCTCGCAGCCTGTTGGACTGGAGTGCAGCAGATAATAACCCCCGATGTAGTGGAAAGTCGCGAATGAAACCGCGTTGTATCCTTTGAGTTATCGCATGATTGGAACGCGGCATCATGGCGCCCTGTGTGTATCACAAGGGCTACGACTTGTACATTTTTGCTTTTTGGTGATCGTCGACAATCTAGAGTCCTGGATGAAGGACGGCTACGGACAACGCCGACACACAGGCGCGAGTGGGTTATACTTTTAGGACGTTAAGGGTTCGCGCAAGCTAAATGAAAATCGTATGAGCAATCCGGTCATCGTGGTGCATTACCACGAGGTGTGGCTGAAAGGCCGCAACCGGCGATTTTTTCTAGGCAAACTATCCGCCGCACTGCGTCAGGCGCTGCAGGGAGTTCCTGTGGTTCGAATCGAAAAGCCGGGCGACCGATTCGTGGTCACACTGGATGACGGCGCGTCACAACAAGAAGCGCTGGCGCGCGTGGAGCGGGTATTCGGAATTGCGTTTTACGCGCTGGCGCGCACGGTAGAACGCAGCATGGAAGCAATTTGCCAGGCAGCCTGGGAAGAAATCGAGCCTCTTCGTTTCGAGAGTTTTGCGGTGAGGGCGAAACGAAGCAACAAATCTTTCCTGCAATCGAGTATGGAGATTGAATCCGTTGTCGGAAGATATCTTTTAGAAAAACTCAAGGCGGCGGGGCGCACAGTGAAAGTTCGATTGAAAGATCCGGAGGTGACTTGCTACGTGGAGATTACTTCGGGACCCGCGTTGGTGTACGCGAGAAAAATCCCGGGCGCCGGCGGTTTACCAGCGAATACAGCCGGCCGGATGATGTGCCTGCTATCGGGTGGATACGATTCGGCGGTGGCTGCGTACCATATGATGAAGCGCGGTGCGCATTTGAGTTTTGCGCATTTTTATGGTTCAGGCGCCCAGCCGGGGGAATCTTCCTTGCATGTGGCTAGCGCGCTGGCGCGGCAGCTTGTTCCTTATCAATTTCACGCGAAACTTTACCGCGTTCCGTTTGAACCGATACAACGCGAAATCGTGCGCTACGCTCCAGAGAATTATCGCGTGCTGCTTTATCGGCGAATGATGCTGCGAATTGCGGAAGTGTTGGCAAAACGGGACCGCGCGCTCGCCCTTATTACGGGCGATAGCTTGGGTCAGGTAGCGTCGCAAACTCTGCGCAATTTGGTGGCGGTGGATGCCGCGGCGCGCATGGTTGTTTTCCGACCGTTGATTGGAACTGACAAAATGGAAATACTGGCCACGGCACGAAAAATCGGGACGTATGACATTTCTTCGGAACCGTTTCACGATTGCTGTCCTATTTTTTTGCCGCGGATGCCTGCTTTGTATGCTTCCGCAGAGGAGCTTGACCAAGCGGAGTCGAAGCTGGACGTGCGGGCACTGGTTACGCAGGGATTGCGCAGCACAACGCTGGAGCAATTTCATTACAAGGGCGCAGAGATCAAAAGCGAAGTTTTTCCGGAGCTGCAATATCGCGCATCGCCTAGCACTGCCACGGCCTAGACGAAGCGCGCTGAAAATAGAAAGGGCGCTGGATCATTCAGCGCCCTTATGCACGTGTTCAAGAAATTGAAGCGAAGATTCAGTTAACGATCGCGTCCACCGCCATATCCTCCGCGGTCGCCGCGATCACCGCCGCGACCTCCACCGCCGCCGCGCCCACCGCCACCTCCTCCATATCCGCCGCGCCCACCACCGCCGCCTCCGCCATGTCCACCGCGCGCGCCTCCGCCGCCAGAGCCGCCGCCTTCACGTTGCGGGCGCGCTTCGTTTACTACCAGCGCGCGACCCAGAAAATCTTTGCCGTTGAGGGCTGCGATTGCCTTTTCGGCTTCCGCATCGTTACCAATTTCCGCAAAGCCGAATCCGCGAGGCTGACCCGTGAAACGATCGCGCAGCAGAGTGAGTGAATCAGGTTGTACTCCAATTTCGGAAAACAGCGCCGCCACCTGTTCTTCCGTAGCCTTGAACGACAAGTTTCCGACATACAATTTCTTCACGGTCGTCTCCTTCTTCCCTGGCGATTACCAGGGTTCAAATGCGAAGCTGAAGAGACAGGATCCCGGCTCGGACGGCCAGCTATGGTTCAGCCACTCCCAGCTGAAGCGAGCGCTCCAGCAGCTCACGAGCATCTTGCGGCAAGTGACCCCGGCAGTCAACAACCGGCTAGGCGGTGTCGCCGCAAAATGAGAATGTCCAACCGGCTAGGCGGCGAAGGCTGCTTCGGGCGCAGAGCGCTTGGTGTCGAGAAAAGTGGTAGGATTCGGCAGAATTTCGAAGAAGAAGACGTGCGTGCGGAGACAACATGCGCGGAACGATGATGGATTTTCCGCTTACGATTCAACCAATTCTGGAACGCGCCGGGAAATTATTTCCGACTGTAGAAATTTTGTCGTGCTTGCCGGACCGCTCATTGAGACGCACGAAGTATGGCGAGGTGTACCAGCGTGCGCGGAGACTGGCGCGCGGGCTTGAGCTTGCCGGAATGGCGCCGGGCGATCGCGTAGCCACATTGATGTGGAACCATTCAACACATCTGGAGGCTTACCTAGGCGTGCCGGTGGCCGGCGGAGTTTTGCACACTCTGAATCTGCGGCTGCATGCCGATGAGCTGGTTTACATCGTGAATCATGCGCGCGATCGTTATTTGATCATTGACGACATTCTGCTGCCTGTATACGAATCCATTCGTGCCAAAGTTCATTTCGAACGGGTGTTTGTGGTGCCGTTCAGCGGAGAGAAGACTGCGCGCTCGCACGAAAGTTATGAAGATTTTCTTTCAGCTGCAGATGATGATTTTGTGTATCCACGCCTGGAAGAAAACGACGCAGCAATTATGTGCTTCACCTCCGGGACCACCGGGAAACCGAAAGGGGTGGTGTATTCCCATCGAGCTTTGGTCTTGCACAGCTTGGCTCAAGGGCTTACTGACAGTTTTAATGTAGGGCATCATGATGTTCTTTTGCCGGCGTCTTCGATGTTTCACGCGAATGGCTGGGGAGTACCGTTCACGGCAACTTTGGTGGGCGCGAAATTGGTTTTGCCCGGTCCGTGTGTGGATGCGGCGAGTTTGTTGGACCTGATAGAAAAAGAAAAAGTGACGCTGGCGTTTGCGGTACCGACGGTGTGGCTGGGAGTGTTGGATGCGCTTGAGAGAGAGCTGGGACGCTGGAAAATCTCGAAGCCGGTGCGAATTATTTGCGGAGGAGCAGCGGTTCCCGAGTCACTGTTGCGCGGGCTCGATCGTTTTAACTTCCATATAACTCATCTTTGGGGCATGACCGAAACTGCGCCGATGGGGACGACGGCTCCGATCAAGTCCTCGCTGATGAATCGTTCGGCGGATGAGAAATATAGAATTCGCGCGAAGCAAGGAATTGCCGCGCCCTTTGTGGAATTACGCGTGATGGGTGCGAAGGGTGAAGCGCCGTGGGACGGTGTAACCCCAGGAGAGCTCGAGGTGCGCGGCCCGTGGATCGCAGCAAGCTATTTTGAGTCGCCGGAGACGGCCGATCGTTGGACGCGCGATGGATGGTTCCGCACGGGGGATGTAGCGACGATGGATGAAGAGGGCTACGTTCAAATTCTTGACCGCAGCAAGGACCTGGTGAAATCGGGCGGCGAATGGATTAGTTCCGTGGATTTGGAAAATGCTCTGATGGGGCATCCGAGCGTGCGGGAGGCGGCGGTGATTGGTGTTCCGCACCCCAAGTGGCAAGAGAGGCCGCTGGCGGTGATTGTGTTGAAAGAAGGCGCGTCTGTACAGGCGGAAGAATTGCGCGAGTTTCTGGCTAAGAAATTTGCAAAGTGGCAATTACCGGATGCGTTTGTGTTTACGACGGAAATTCCGCGAACATCGGTAGGTAAATTTCTTAAGACGAAATTGCGAGAGCAGTACGCGAATTGGAACTGGGATTCATAGTGGGCTGAACGCCTTCATTCCCGCGGTGCCTATCTCCATGGAAGACTTCAGGTGCGGTAGCTTGCGTTGATGCGCACATATTCTGCGGTGAAATCGCAAGTCCAGACGCGGGCGAAACCACGTCCAGCATGAAGGTCCACGACGACGGGAACATACTCCGCTAATATTTTGTGATGCGCTAGGCGCTCACTGAAAGCATGCTCTCGGCCATGTTGGCACACGCGGATGCCGGCTAGCTCTATAGCAACTTTGCTGGGGTCGAATGGAACTCCGGCGCGTCCTGCGGCGGCAAGGATGCGGCCCCAATTGGGGTCAGCGCCGGCAAACGCGGTTTTTACCAGAGGCGAATTCGCGATGGTTCGGGCAATTTTATCTGCGGCGGCATCCGAGCGTGCTCCGCGGACTTCGATTTCGAGCACGCGTTGAGCACCTTCGCCGTCTGAAACGATAGCGAGCGCGAGAGATTTGCAGACGTCTTCGAGAGCGGCCAGAAACCTCCGGTAATTGCCATTCTTACTTGTAATTTTTCCTGCGTTGCTTTGACCGTTGGCCAGCAGGAGGACGGTGTCGTTCGTGGACGTGTCTCCATCCACGGTGATCGCGTTAAATGTGCGAGCTGTGACTGAGCTGAGCGCCCTTGAAAGCAGCGACGGCGAAATGTCGGCGTCGGTGGCGACGAATCCAAGCAGGGTGGCCATATGCGGAGCGATCATGCCGGAACCTTTGGCGCATCCGAGAAGGCGAATCCGTTTTCCTCCGATGCGAAATTGTGCGGCCGCCCATTTCGGGTGGGTGTCGGTGGTCATGATGGCGCGCTTGAATTGATCGAACGCTGCTGGATCCGAACTGCGGGACTGCACAAGAGCTGGCGCTGCGCTAAGAATTTTCTCTACGCGCAGGGGAACTCCGATGACTCCTGTGGAACACACTAAAATTTGGTGCGGTTCGCAACCGAGCAATCGCGAAAGTGTTGCCGCTGTTTTGCGGGAAGCGGCAAGCCCGGACGGGCCGGTGCAGCAATTCGCATTTCCGGAATTTACTACGACGCCGCGGACTTTATGACCTGATTTTCGGAGGTGTTCACGTGAGATGCGAACTGGAGCGGCTTGTACATGATTTGTAGTGAAAACGGTCGCAGCGGTGGCTGTTGCGCTGCTAGTTAGAAGACCGAGATCGAGGCCCTTCTTCTTAAGTCCGCAAGCGGTGGCGGAAAAAGTGAAGCCACGAGGTACATCAGTGGTCAAAAGATGTGACTTCATGCGCCGGACATGCGGGTGGCGGGGTCGCCGAGGACTGGCAGAATAACACGCTCAGGCAAGAGTGTGGCAGTCACCGCGACGAGTTTGCACGATTTGCGTTTGGCACAAGTGTAGCAATCCCGCTCAATCTTTTCCGTCAATAGATTTCTGGAGGAGGTGATAAATCCTTGACGCTCAAAAAATTCCGGAGCGTGCGTGACTGCGAAAACGCGCGCGATATTCCTCCTGCGTGCTTCCTGCAGAGCAAAAGAAAGTAACCTTGCACCGATTCCGCATCCGCGAATCTCGGGATCGACTGCAACCGAGCGGATCTCGGCGAGGTCAGCATTATATTTTTCGAGAGACAAACAGCCGACGATACGATTGGAATTCAATTGCACGAGGAAGTGGCCGATATTACGGCGTATTTCCTGCTCAGTGCGAGACAGCAACAAGGCCTGTCCGGCGTAATGTGCAATCAGCGCATAGATAGCCGGGGCATCGGGTAGTTTTGCGCGACGCGCTGTCATAAATTGCTCTCCAACTCGGCGAGGCGACGCTTGAATTCTTGCAACGCTGATTGAACCGCGCCGGGAGCGGTTCCGCCAGGCAGCGAGCGGCGGGCCAGGGCCGACTCCAAGGTCAACGCGGTAGCCAGATTTCCGTCGAATACCGGCGAGAATTCTTTCAGGCGCTGGACCGGCATTTCGCGAATTGATTTTCCTTCCTGCTCGGCGGCGCGCAAAACTTTGCCAACAATTTCGTGCGCTTCACGGAAGGGGACTCCAAAGGTGACCAGGTAATCCGCGATTTCTGTAGCGACTAAGGCTGGGTCTTGTGCTGCCGCTCGCAAACGGTCCTCGCGGAATTTGGAGGCGGCTAGCGTGGCTGCCGCTATGTGAACCATGGCGAGGGCTTGATCGTGTGCTTGGAAAAGACTTTCTTTGTCTTCCTGCAAGTCGCGCTGATAGCTGGAGGGCAAACCTTTCATGGTTACGAATAGTGCCATCAGGCTGCCATAAATACGGCCGGTTTTGCCGCGGATCAACTCCCAGGCATCAGGGTTTTTCTTTTGCGGCATCAGGCTGCTGCCAGTGGAGAACTCATCGGGCAGTTCCACAAATCCAAACTCGGGGGACGCGAATAGCACGAAATCTTCTGCGAGTCGCGAGAGATGCATCGCCAAAGTGGAAAGTGCGAAAAGATACTCAAGGGCGAAGTCGCGATCGCTGACTGCGTCAAGGCTATTCGCGGAGATGCTGGAAAAACCGAGATCGTGCGCCAGGGCCTTGCGATCCAGAGGAAAAGCGCAGCCTGAAAGAGCTCCGGAACCGAGCGGGCAAACATCGGCGCGAACGGCGGCAGCTGCGACGCGTTGGGCATCGCGATGAAACGATTCACCATGCGCGAGGAGCCAATGCGAAAGAAGCAGCGGTTGAGCGTGTTGCATATGAGTGGTGCCCGGCATCGGCACTTTCAAATTACGCTCGGCTTGCTCTGCAATGGCATGTTCCAGCGATGCGACGGCACTGCGGATTTGGCGAGCAGCGTCCTTTACATACATGCGAAATTCGGTGGCGACCATGTCGTTGCGGCTACGTCCGGTGTGCAACTTCGCGCCGATGGCGCCAAGTTTTTCAATTAGCGCGGTTTCGACGAAATGATGAACGTCTTCCGCTTTTGAGCTGTCGAGCCACGCTGCGTCAGATTTCGAACGTGCCTCGAGAGCGTCCAGCGCGGCGACAATCTGGTCACTATCCTCGCCTGTGAGAATTCCAGCTCGTGCGATGGCTCGCGCCCAGGCACGGTCGAGCGCAAGTTCCTGAGGTAACAGCCGGCGGTCGAATTTCCAGGAGCGCTCGAATTCGTAGAAGGAAGCGTCGGGGTCGCGGTCGAAGCGAGCGCCCCACATTTTCCGCTGGCTGGGAGCATCGCTCATCGAGCTTTGGCCTCATGATGCGCAGCTTGGGCCTTCGTTTGCGTTTCTTCCTGCGGAACTGTGATTGGCAAGGCGAAAAGGTTGATAAATCCTTCGGCGTCTTTTGGGTTGTAGCCGGTCATAGTGAAACTGGCGAGATTCGTGCGATAGAGCGAATACGGCGATTGGCGCGATGCTATGGAGACATTGCCTCTGCAGAGCGTGAGCGAAATCGAGCCTGTAACGCGGCGCTGCGAACTGGCGAAAAATGCGTCGAGCGCTTCACGCAGCGGGGTGAACCACATACCGTAATAAACCATCTCCGCATAGCGCAACGAAAGGATCTGCTGGTAGTGCGCGGTCTCGCGGTCGAGTGCCACAGATTCAAGTTCACGGTGCGCGGTAACGAGCAACGTGCCACCGGGCGTTTCGTAGGCGCCGCGCGATTTGATGCCGACCAAGCGGTTTTCAACGATGTCCGTTCGTCCCACACCATTGGCCGCGGCGATTTCGTTCAATAGCGTTAGGAGTGCGATGGCGTCAAGTTTTTTGCTATTTACAGATACGGGAGTCCCGGCCTCGAATCCGATCTGGACTGTGGCTGGTTTCTCGGGCGCTGCTGCCGGCGAAACTACCCATTGCCACATATTTTCATCCGGCGCGTTGGCAGGATCTTCCAAGACGCCGCCTTCATGGCTCAAATGCCAAATGTTGCGGTCGCGGCTATAAATGTTTTTGGTTGTTTGCTCGACCGGTATGTTGTGTTCGCGGGCATAGGCGATGGCTTCTTCGCGCGAGGCTATGTTCCATTCGCGCCACGGTGCGATGATTTGCAACTCAGGAGCGAGCGCTTTGACGGCCAGCTCGAAGCGCACCTGATCGTTGCCTTTGCCAGTGCAACCATGGGCGACCGCATCCGCACCAACTTTTTTTGCAATTTCAATCTGGCGTTTGGCCAGCAAAGGGCGCGCGAAGGAAGTGCCAAGCAGATATTTGTGTTCGTAAACGGCGCCGGCGCGCAAGGTGGGCCAAATGTAACCGCTGATGAATTCGTCGCGGAGGTCTTCCACAAAGGCGGCACTTGCGCCGGTGGCAAGAGCTTTTTTGCGGACTGCTTCCAGGTCCTCCTGCTGGCCGAGGTCGCCAATCATCGCAATCACTTCGCAGGCATAATTTTCTTTGAGCCACGGAATAATGATGGAGGTGTCCAGACCTCCTGAATACGCAAGGACAACTTTCTTCGGCAATTCGTTCTCCTTGGTAATTAGTTCAACAGCGTAAGCAGAATCGCTTTCTGCACGTGCAGGCGATTTTCCGCCTGGTCAAAAACGATCGAACGCGGAGAGTCGATGACCTCCGCAGTGACTTCGGAACCGCGGTGAGCTGGCAGGCAGTGCATGAACGCGGCGTCGGACGCTGCGTGCGCAAAGAGTTCGTTATTCACCTGGTAGCCTGCGAACGTAGCTTCGCGCGCCGCCGATTCTTCCTCTTGACCCATGCTGGTCCACACGTCTGTGTAGATTGCTTGGGCGTCTGCTACCGCTTCCTCAGGACAACTGCATAGTTCAATTTTCCCGCGAGTTTCGCGCGCGGTACGTTTGGCCTCTGATACCACTGCGGGTTCAGGATCGTAGCCTACGGGGGTCGCGATGCGGAGATGGGCTCCCGCGCGAGCGGCGATGCTTAGCAGCGAATGGCAGACATTATTGCCGTCACCGACGTAGGCGAGCTTTAGTCCCCGAAGTCCGCCGAAACGCTCTTGCAGCGTGAAGAAATCGGACAGAGCTTGGCAGGGGTGGTAACGATCGGAGAGCGCGTTGATCACGGGAATAGACGCATTTTCAGCGAGAGCATCAATCGACTCCTGCGTGAAGGTTCGCGCAACGATTCCCTGGACCCAGCGCTCGAGATTTTTCGCCACGTCGGGAATGGATTCGCGCTGGCCGAGCTTTGTTGCCGTGTGGTCGAGAAAAACCGAAGCGCCACCGAGACTGGAAATTCCGACTTCGAATGTCACACGCGTACGCAATGAAGGCTTTTCGAAAATTAGAGCGAGAAAACGGCCGGCGAGTGCTCCGCGATAACGGTCGGGGTGAGCTTTTACGTCTGCCGCAAGATGAAGGAGCTCACGTACCTGCGCGGGATTCCATTCCATCCCGGTTAAGAGATCGTTGGAGAACGTCAGAGGAGCCACTGCAGCGTTCATAGTTGCCTCGAAGCAGCCGCAAGACCTGACTGCTGTTGAATTGAAATGTCTAACTTGGGTGCTTTGTTGGATGGGCGAGCCGGCATTTTCTTTGAGACCGCGGATAGAACTGCTCCAAATTTCTTCAGGAATTCTGTGATGTCCCGCTTGCTGATAATGAAAGGTGGAAGGAGTCGCAGGATGTGGTCGTGCGTGCAGTTGATAATCAGGCCGCGACGTAGCGCTTCCTGAATAATAGGAGCGCCGTCGCAGGTCAGATCGATGCCTACGATTAAGCCTTCACCGCGGACTTCACGGATGAAATCAAAGCGGGCCGCTAATTTTTGCAGTCCAGCACGCAATTCAGAACCACGTTCACGCACCTTCGCCAGCAAGTCTTCCTCTTCTACCGTGGTGAGAAATTCTAGCGCGGCGGCGCAGACCAGCGGACCGCCGCCAAAAGTGGTTCCATGGGTTCCGGGAGCGAACGCGGAAGCAAATTTCTCGTTGCCGATAATAGCGCCGAGAGGAAGTCCAGCAGCAAGGGGTTTAGCGACAACGGCGATGTCCGGCAACGAATCAAATTTCTGAAAGGCGAAATAGCGTCCGGTGCGACCCAAACCACACTGTATTTCATCGGCAATAAGAGCGGCGTCGTGCCGACTAGCCAGCGCACGCGCACGATTCCAAAAAGGTTCACTTACGGCGAAAATGCCGCCTTCCCCTTGGATCGTCTCAAGTACAAAAGCGCAAACCGAGTTGTCGAATTTGGCTTCGAGATCCGCAACGTCGTTGAAGCGCACGAATTCGACGCCGGGCAGCAGGGGTTCGAATGGTTGACGATATTTCTGCGGGTAGGTAATCGAAAGAGCGCCAAAGGTTCTGCCATGAAAGGAATTCTCAAGAGCGAGAATTCGCGTTTTTCTTGGGCCAGATACTGCGCCGCCATTTTGTTTGGCGTGCGCATATGCCCGCGCAAGCTTCAGAGCGCCATCGATCGCCTCCGTACCACTGTTGGTGAAAAAAACACGATCAAGCCCGGACCAATCGGCAAGTTTCGTAGCGAGCGGGCCCTGGTACGCGTTGTGAAACAGATTGGAAAGATGAATGGCGCGGCCAGCCTCGCGCCGAATTACACGAACGAGACGCGGATGAGCGTGTCCCAAGGCGTTAACGGCAATTCCTCCCAGGAAATCGAGATGCTCTCGTCCCTGCGAATCGTAGAGCCGGCAACCGCGTCCGCGCGTGAACACGACGGGCGGTCGTTTATATGTGTTCATCAAATGGCGCGCTTCTTGCGCGCGGATGTGGGCGGCGGACACGGATCTTCTCGACGAGATTTTCTTCTTGGCCATTTCTAGCGGGCTGCTCCCTGAGCGATTCTCGGAGCGGCATGAAGGGTGGGAAGGACGCGAGTGCCGAGGCGGCGCGAACCATTCGCTGCGGTGAACAGGGAATGCGGAATCGTTCCGCCGACGATGTGTACTTCGCCAACACCGCCGGTCAGGGCACGCTTCGCTGCTTCAAGCTTCAAAATCATTCCGCCGGATACTTTATGCCTGCGAATGAGGTCTTCTATTTCGCTGCTTCGCACCGCACGAAGTACTTTCTCGCCATCGAGGACGCCTGCTACGTCGGTGAGAAAAATCAAACGGTCGGCCTGGATGAATTCGGCAGCCGCTGCAGCCAGGTGATCGGCATTGATGTTATAGAGCTCGCCATCGGAGCCGAGGCCGAGGCAAGAAGCGACTGGAACGATCTTCGCGCGCCAAAGCGAACGGAGAAAATCAACGTTCACTTCGGTGAGGTAGCCGACGAATCCGAGACTGCCCTCACATTCGCCGACCTGCATGGGTTCGGCTAGAAAGCACGCGCCATCCGAAGCGCTGATGCCCACGGCGGTTTGGCCCGCGAGCGAAATAGCACCAGCGAGCCGTTTATTCAGCAGGCCGGCGAAGACCATCACTGCGGCGTCGCGCGTTTCGCGATCGGTGACGCGCAGCCCGTTGACGAAGTGGCTGGAAATTCCCATGCGCTCTAGCGTGCCGGTGAAAATTTTCCCGCCGCCATGAGTTACGAGCATTTCATTTCCAACGCGCGCGAGTTCGCCAATTTGACGCGCGATTTTTTGCACTGTTTCCGGGCTCTCCAGGAGCGCGCCCGCAATTTTTATAACCAGTCTCATAGCAACCCCGCTGTTTCTGGATAACCGAACATCTCGTTCATGTTTTGAACCGCTTGGCCGGCCGCGCCTTTGCCCAAATTATCGAGGCAAGAAACGATGACGAGCCGCTCGCCGTAAGAATCCAAAGCGAATCCGATATCGCAGAAATTCGTATGTGTTACGTGCTGAAGCTCGGGCAAACGGCCCATCGGCAAAACCCGAACCATTGGGCGTTCTGTGTAAAACGAACGATAAAGGGACTGAATTTCGTCCGCGGTGCGCGGTTGCGCCAACCAGACGTGCAAGGTGGAAAGAATCCCGCGTTCCACCGGTAGCAAGTGCGTAGTGAAAATAAAATCATCGAGGGCGAGACCGGCATGCTCGGCGATTTCCGGTGTGTGACGATGAGTGAATACGCCGTAAGCGCGGAAATTCTCATTCACTTCAACGAAATGAGTTTCGCGCTTGGGCTCTTTGCCCGCACCGCTCACGCCGGATTTGCAATCGCATACGACACCGCGGGAGGCATTGAGCCACCCAGCTTCTATAAGAGGCCGCAAGCCCAGGATTACAGAGGTTGCATAGCAGCCTGGATTAGCCACCAAGCGAGCTTTCGGCAAAGCGTTGGCATAAAGTTCGGGCAAGCCGTATGCCGCCTCCGAAAGCGTTTCCGAATTAGCCGGTGAGAACTTGTACCAACTGGCGAAAGTTTGCGGATCCCGAAAGCGGAGTGCGCCGCTTAAGTCGACGATGCGCAGTTTGGGATTCACCGCGAGGAGCTCAGGAATTATTTCCAGTGAAGCTTCATGGGGCGTGGAGAGAAATACCATTTGCGCACCGCTTTTCGCGATGGCTTCAGCAGAAAGAGGCATGCAACGGGCTTCTCCCCAACCACGAAGCTGAGGAAAGATTTCCGTAAGGCAACGAACATTCGCGGACTCGCCACGAACGAAAAATACCGGCTTTTCAATTTGAGGATGGCGCAGGAGCAGGCGAGCGAGTTCAAAGCCCGCATATCCGGTTGCACCTACAACTGCGACTTTTGCCTTGTCACTCATTGCAGCATTCCCTCGATGCGTTTCTGGACCGCAGCACATGCTGTGCGCGAAGGAGTGACGATCAGAACGGTGTCATCACCTGCCAGAGTGCCGGCAACTTCTTTCCAGCGTTCAGCGTCGAGGGCTGCGGCGATCGGCTGAGCGCCACCAGGCGGAGTTTTGAGTACGAGCATGTTTTGAGCGGGGCGCACGTCGAGCAGGAATTCCTTTACGGCACGTGCCAGGGCTGCAACTGGAGATGTTTCTTCGGCTCCGGTGGCAGCGAGCGGACGATAGCCATTGGCAGTTTTCACCAGGCGGAGTTCACGAATGTCACGCGAGAGGGTGGCTTGGGTCACGCGCACGCCGAGGTGCACCAGTCGACGCCGCAGCTCGTCCTGGCTGGCTACCGGTGAGCCTGCGAGTAGTTTCAAAATTTGCCCCTGTCGAAACCTTTTATGCGCACCCATAACAACCTTATGCTTGATTATTCATCACACTGTATAATAATACATCATCCAAACGCGGGTGTCAACACGGACGGCAAGGAATGTGAGGCTGCGTGTCGCCGGAGAGACAGCAACGCCTAATGACCGGCTCTTGTTCTAGAATTCCGAGGGATGAAATCAAAAAGTGTGAGGCAATTCTAGCCAGCGCGTTACAATCCCTCCGCGAAGTTGGTGTGGTAAGTGAGGATTAGCCTGTGCACGGGATTTTGTAGACTTTTGCCTTTATTCAGGAGGGCTAGATGAAGCGTCTTGGCTCATTGTTGGCGCTGTGCTTCTTGTTGGCGAGTTCGTGCGGTGCGCAAACACCTAAGACCACAGCGCCAGCGGAAATCGTAATCCATGCGGGGAAAGTGTTGGATGTTCGCACGGGAAATTATCTTACCGACCAAATCATATGGATCGAGGGCGATCGGATTAAAGCAATCGGAAAAGCTGCGGATATTTCGGGCCAAGTTCCGGCGGGCGCAAAAACGATCGATCTCTCAAACTCGACGATCCTTCCAGGGCTAATCGATTGCCATACTCACCTCACCTACACGCCTTATATGGCGGGTCCGGCAGGCTTGCATATTTCCTACCCACGGCAGGCGCTGATTGGCGCGCACAACGCGCGTGTGACTCTGGAAGCAGGTTTTACGACTGTGCGAAATGTGGGAGCGAACGGATATTCAGATATGGCCCTGCGCGATTCTATTAAGGCGGGAGAAGTGATTGGCCCGCGGATAATTGCCTCTGGTCCAGCGCTCAGCATCACGGGAGGTCATGCCGACGAGAATTTTCTCGCACCGCAATTCAATTTTTCCAGCGACGGAGTAGCCGACGGCGTCGATGGGGTGACCGCCAAAGTACGCGAGAACATAAAATACGGCGCGGACGTGATCAAATTTATGGCCACTGGTGGGGTGCTGTCCGAAGGAGACAATCCGGCGCTGGAACAATATAGTCCAGAGGAAATGAAAGCGATTGTGGATACGGCGCACGGGCTGGGACGCAAAGTGGCGGCTCATGCTCACGGTGCATTGGGAATCAAGAACGCGGTGCTGGCAGGCGTAGATTCCATAGAGCATGGCAGCTACATGAATGAAGAAGACCTTCAGCTGATGAAACAGCATGGAACGTATCTAGTTCCTACGCTTTACCTCGGCGACTGGCTGATGGAGAATCTTTCGACACTTGGGCTTACGCCGAATATGATTGAAAAAGCAAAGATCGTTTTACCGATCGCGCGTCAGAACATTGCAATAGCTTTCAAGTCCGGCGTGAAGGTAGCTTTCGGCACAGATGCAGCAGTCTATCCTCATGGCTTCAACGCGCGAGAATTCGCCGTAATGGTTAAGCTCGGTCTTTCGCCGTTGCAATCCATTCAAGCTGCGACCGTGAATGCTGCCGACTTACTTGGCTGGACCGATCGCATCGGCACGCTTGAGGCCGGAAAGTTTGCGGACATCATTGCCGTGGACGGGGATCCTGTCGCAGACGTGCACGTTTTAGAGAACGTCCGATTCGTGATGAAGGGCGGCGACGTAATTAAGCAATAGTTTTGAATTTCACTGAGAAGCAAGAGTTATATTCTGCTTTTCAAGTGTTTCATTTCGATCGTCGTGCTGGACCGAAGGAATCCGCCAAAACCCGCACAAACATTGAGAATTTTGGTAGGCCCGTGCGAGCTCGAACCGCAGACCTCCACCGTGTCAATTTGGAGGTACAACACTTAAACCCCTTTGCCTGTCTTGCTTTTCCGTCTTCGCATGGTACCAAAAGCGTGTAAAACGGCCTAGTTTTGGTGACGAGTTTTGTCTTGGTATTAAGCAGCGTCTGTTAGATGTGACAACTTGTACTGACAGACTTTTTGCCAAAACTTGTCTGCAGGGTTTTGCACTAGGCTGGCGGGCATCCCACAAGGCAATGGGCCGAGGCGTTTGCGGCCAAAGCGCACTTTCACCGCTTACTTATCGGGAGTTACGCTCGAGAAGGCCGAATTACCAAACGCCGAAAACAAGAAAGGCTGATAAGCTTTTGCGGCACGGCGAGGCACTCCAAAATGGAACGCCCGCAAACCTGGGATCCTGAACGCTACGCTCGCAACGCCCGCTTCGTCGCCGAACTTGGCGCGCCCGTGGTTGAGCTGCTCGCGCCACGCGCTGGCGAGCGCATCTTGGACCTTGGCTGCGGCGACGGCGTGCTTACCGCGAAGCTTGCCTCGATGGGATGCCAGGTCATCGGTGTCGATGCCAGCGCACCCCAAATCGACGCCGCACGAAAGCTCGGCCTGGAGGTCCGTGTGATGAACGCGGAAGCTCTCGATTTCGATAGTGAATTCGACGCCGTGTTCAGCAACGCGGCGCTGCACTGGATGAGCAATCCCGCCAAGGTCATCGCGGGAGTGCGTCGTGCACTCAAGCCGCACGGACGTTTCGTCGCTGAATTCGGCGGTCACGGTTGCGTGGCCAAGATCAGGAAGGCGTTAGTCGACGCCCTTAATCGCCGCGGCATCAATGGCGAAGCCGCAAACCCTTGGTATTTTCCCACCGTCGAAGACTATTCACAGCAACTGACGCGCGGCGGATTCGTCGTGAGCTATATCGCCCTGATACCTCGCCCAACTCCGCTCCCCGGTGATGTCACCGGCTGGCTGGAAACCTTCGCCGAGAGTTTCACTTCAACCTTGCCGCCCGCCGAAAGGCCCTCCTATATCGCTGAAGTCCGAGAAGCCTTGCGCCCGGAACTCTGCGACGCCGAGGGCAAGTGGACGGCCGACTACGTCCGCCTCCGCTTCAGCGCCAATGAGAGCCTCTAACCGACCAGTGTCGGCACTTTCTTCCTAAGTCCCGATTAACGCTGACTACTAGGACTTAGTTAGCCCCTCGCAACGCCAACAGCGCTTCAGAAGCCATGGACTGTTAGAAACACGCTTACCTGCCCGACAAACATTTCTGGTTTTTCAAGGTACATCAAGTGTCCTGCACCGGGTACAACCACGCGGGCAACTCCGGGGATTGCCATGACTAGAGCGCCCGCAATGGCCTGATTGTCTGCGATGTCGCCGGAACCTACGAGAATCAAAGTGGGCACTCGAATTTCCTGTACGCGCGGGAAAATTGGCTTTTCCGGTAGTGGCTGTCGTCGTGTGTAAGGTCCTGAGGAGGGGCCATAAAGAAGATCGTGGAGGCGCTTACCGGCAACATCGTGGCCCGCAACGATACGGTAAGGATCGCTTTGCGCGCACAGGCTCGCAAGCAACTATCGCGGCTTCTCGTATTCAACGTTGGCTTTTTTCAGCGTAGAGATCTCGGACTCGACGGCACGCTCGAGCCTTGCGGCCTAGCGCATGCTCTTGCCTCGGACCGCGCGACGCTCCGCTCAAGATCGGCCGCATCTCCTGTTGCCGGAAGGGGAGGCAAAAACCCCCTAAACGGCGTTCCGAAAAGCGGTGTTCGATTTCCGCGCGAATCGCCGGCTAACCTTTTGCTGTCGACGCCAACGGGCCAAATGACCGAAGTGCGCTAGCCTCGTCCTCGTAAACGTCGAAGACCTTGTGCAAGCTGGTGGCCTTGAGCAGATCCTGCACTTTTTTATTGAGGCTGGCCATCTTCAGCTGGCCGCCCTGCCGCTGAAGGTTTGCATGCGTCCTCACCAGCTCGCCGAGTCCAGCACTGTCAACGTACGACACTCCGCGCAAGTTCAAAAGGATAGTTATGTTTCCCTTCTCCAGCAGGGTCGTGACAACCTCGCGCAGCATTATGTTGCCTTCGCCGACTGTGATTCTCCCTTTGATATCCACCACCGTGATTCCGCCGATCTGCCGCGACGCGGTTTGCATTTTTCCGCTCATGCTCCATTGCTCGCTGATGCCCATGCGATCAAGGATTTCGGCTGCTACTTTGGCAATTTCCTGCAAATCCGTGCGCACCACGATGAGCGAGCGCCCTTCTTGCAACACCTTCCCGAGGGATGCCAAATCTTTGGAAGACTTTTCGTCGGGAGTCGGTTGAGGAGTTTCCATCGCGGCTTCTAATGATAAATTCGGCTTGGCCGACAATCGCTTGCCCAACTCCGCGCCGGCAAGCCCGAGTGCAGCTGTTGCACCAACTCCCAGGGCGAATACTTGGCCGATTCCCGGGATCGCAAACAGCGTTGCAGCCACCAATCCCGCCGTCACGCCGGCCGCTCCGCCGACAAAACCCCCGGCAAACTTGCCAAGACTCTTGCCGAGGGTCATCGCCTCGCTCTCGGAACGAGTCAGAAACGCAATCGCGTCTTGTGGGACTTGCTTTTCGAGCAATTCCTTTACGGTTTCTTCCGCGCGCTCACGCGAAGCGAACACACCAATTGCAGTTTCCATAGGGTTCTCCTGGGCACCGTGTTTGCTTGCTATCCCTTCCGTTATTTCAGGCCAACCAAGGCAAACTTCCATGAACCATCGCTCTGCCGCTTCAGCAAGCGCATGCCTGTGTCCTTCAAATTGACCGGCTGGTCCTTCGCAGACATCCTGTATATGGCTTCAACATTTCCAACCTCGATCGCCCAGCCATCCGCGATCTGCACGTTTGTAATTTCGGTCGTGTATTTCAACACCTTGAACTCCGGGTACTGGGCGTGGACTTTCTCATTTTCAGCCCCGATCGCTTGCTTGCCGACCACGGGCGGGCTTCCCTCGTGGATGCGCACTCCATCGTCCGACCAGATGTCTATCAATCCTTGCGAGTCTTGGGATAGCGTAACTTCAATGTCTTGTTGGTTGAGTTTTGCGATCGCCGCCAAGTCCGCGCCGTGGGCGTCGCTTCGCTCTTGCGCAGCCGTACGAGCGCTTCGCGCGAACACGCCGATACCGAGCCCGGCTAGAAACGCAATGGCGATGAACACATAAATGCGACTCATAGCGCCTCCCTTGCCTCTCGACCCGTGCCTACCACGGACCGATTGCGCACCAGCCTCAGATCAACCGCGAGTAGCGTAAATTTAACCGCGGGATTCGGGAATGAAAATGACAGGGGTGTCAGATTTTTCTTATAGAGCTATTAGAGCCCATCCATCTGAGGATTCAGTCGTTACGAGTGGTTGGGATCGGGAGGTCATCGACAACGCGTGTACTCGAACTGGTGGTACAATTCGCCAAAGTCCTGCTGGAGTCCCATGAGTTCACCGGCCCAAAATTCCCCGGTGATTCGCTTCGGCGCGTTCGAACTGGACGCGGCTAACGGAGAGCTGCGCAAAGCCGGGATCTCGCTAAAGATCCATCCGCAGCCCCTGCGAGTCCTGTTGCTGCTTGCAGAACATCCCGGCCGAGCGGTAACGCGTGAGGAAATCCAACATTGCCTCTGGGGCGACAACACCTTTGTGGACTTCGAGCGCGGAATCAATTTCTGCGTAAATCAAATTCGTGCCACGCTGGGAGACAATGCCGAAAAGCCCCGGTACGTGGAGACTCTTCCGCGCCGCGGCTATCGCTTTATCGCGCCCCTTGAGATTGGAGCTGCTCGTGCCGCGCGCACAGTTGACGAAAACATCTCCGAACGGCAGACAGACAGGGGCTTCCGATCGCTCGCAGTTTTGCCTTTCGAAAACTTATCCAGCGATCCGGAACAGGATTATTTTGCAGACGGGACGACCGACGCCCTGATCACCGAGCTGGGGAAGATCAGCGCGTTGCGCGTAATTTCGCGCCAATCAACGATGCAATACAAGGGCACGAAAAAAACAGTGCCGCAAATTGCGCGCGAATTGATGGTTGATGCTCTTGTGGAGGGCTCCGTCCTGCGTGTTGGTGACCGCGTGCGCGTCTCCGCGCAGTTGATCGAGGCAACCCCTGAAGGCCATCTGTGGGCCAATAGTTACGACCGGCAAGTGCGCGACGTTTTGGCTCTGCACGGCGAGATGGCCCGAACGGTCGCCAAGGAGATCAAGGTAATTTTGACGCCACAGGAGGAGACACGTCTGGCCGGCGTTCGCGCGCTTAATCCCGCCGCCAACGAAGCCTACTTCCGAGGCCGCTTTTTCCTGGACCGACGGACGAAGGAAAATCTCGACAAAGCCCTAGCCGATTTCCAGCAGGCCGTTGAGCTGGACCCCACGTTTGCGCCCGCGTACGCGAGCCTTTCGGAGGTATACCTCTCGCTCGTATTGTACGATCCAACGCATCAAACAGAACTATTCGCGAAGGCCCGGACCGCATCGCTCGCGGCTCTGGAATTGGACGACAGCCTGAGTGCGGCGCACTACACCCTCGCCGTCAATCGTCTCTCTGAATGGGATTGGTCTGGGGCCGAAGCCGGATACCTACGGGCGATCGAGGTCAATCCCAGCAATGCCTCCGCGCACTGGTGGCATGCAGACCTTCTAATTTTCCAAGGCCGGATGACCGAAGCAGAGGCAGAACTCCAGCGAGCCGAAGAATTGAACCCCGTGTCCCTGGAAATATTCGGAGCCGCGACCGCGTTTCTTTATTATGCGCGCCGCTACGACGAATTCATCCAGCGCAGCCGACAGTGGCTGGTACGAAACCCGAACCTGGGATGGATTTATCATCACTGTCTGGGGGCCGCGTACGTACAAATGGGCAGGGAAGAAGAAGCGGTCACGGAACTTCGCGAGGCGCTTAAGACCTCTACGATGTATGAGCATACCGCCGCGGAACTGGCCAACGCGCTGGCCGTGGCGGGTAAACGAGAGGAGGCACTGCAGGTTCTAGACCGAGTGGAGTATGTTCCGTGGAGGACCTTCGGCGCCGCCCTGGTACACACCGGCCTGGGAGATAAGGACGAGGCTTTCCACTCCCTGGAGAAGGCGATTGAGCTCCGCGCGCCTTTCATCACTGTTCTCAAGGTTGATCCGCGATTCGATTCGTTGCGCTCCGATCCGCGTTTCCCGAAGCTGCTGCGGCGAATGAATTTATCGGAATAGGCCCATAGCGCGACAGTCATGGAAATAACCGCCTTCGGCATTTCGATTCAAACCAGCGTGCTGCTTCTTGCGAAACGCCATCACCGCCGGGCTTTCTTCTGAGTTGGCACACTTTCAGACGGACCCACACTACGCTTCTGCAAGCCAGTGGGGGTTCTCTGAAAGATGCACAATCACAACTCGGCCACAGCAAGATGTCCACAACTTTGGAGGTCTACATCCCACCCATTCCAGCTCATCTACGGTTGGCGGTCGAAAACCTTTCGCAATTGGTGACCAATGGTGACGAGTTACACCAATCGGACGGCGAGGTACGGACTGCTGCTGAGTAGAATCTGTGAGATGGATGGTAGGCCCGTGCGGGCTCGAACCGCAGACCTCCACCGTGTCAAATCTCAATTCCGCCCGAGGCGGCGCGACACCGAACAAGTCCGAATAACAAAAACAGACAATGTTTATGGGGGTTACGCGGATCCTTCACGCGTCTCGCCTGTGACAGAATGATATCGAGTGGTGCCCTCCGATACCGGTAAGGATGGCTGGGTTACGACACAAAGCACGACACGATTCCCCGAAGACATTGAATCGCGTGGTGGGCAAAAAATTGGGCACAGCGCGCAGCCGGAAGTTGACCTGCGGACGGGGACGGCGCAATATCTCTCTGAGGAGCCGAATTGACCGCCATCGCGCAAACGCTTGATGAAGTACGAAAGAAAGATCTTCACGCTGGCGACCGTCTGCTGGTCACAACGAGAAACTCCCTTTACAAAATCTGGGTGCTGGATGAGGGTGTGTATCGGGTCTCTGGTGGGTGGTTCGACCTCCAATGCATAGCGCCTCAGAGGATGGCCATTAACGGTTGCACCTGGGGCGGCAGCGCAATCAAGCAGGACATTCTCGCGGCTCGCGGGCTTCACCTGGAGTTCGGCAACACGGTTCGCACTACTCGGATTAGAGAGGTTCGCGTAATTCTCACTGAAGCGCAACCGTCGCTAAATTAGTGCGTAATCCCATCCGCAGACGGCCTATTTAGCGCCTCGTTACGCGCTCGTTACGTTGACTTGTCATGAGACGAGGCCTTAACATGACCGTACAGAGGCGGTTCCTCCCCTATGAGCATTTCGGAGGGAAAACGAAATGGCTCGATTCACGTTGGACAAACGCTCCACCACTATCGCATCCTTGAAAAGATTGGCGCTGGTGGAATGGGCGAAGTGTATCGTGCTCACGACGTGCAACTGCGCCGCGACGTCGCGCTGAAGGTGCTCCCCGCACAGCTGGTCACCGACGATTCCGCCCGCAAACTCCTAATTCGCGAAGCTCGCACTGCTTCAGCACTGAACCACCCCAATATATGCACGATCCACGATGTGGGTGACGCCGCCGGCCAAAACTACATCGTGATGGAGTACGTGGAAGGCCGCCCGCTCTCGGAGCTAATTCGGGAAGGAGGGCTAGCAAAAGAGAAATTGATCTGGTACGGGGCGCAGATCTGTGACGGCTTAGCGCACGCCCACGAGCACGGCGTGATCCATCGCGACCTGAAGACATCAAACATCATGATCACGCCCGAAGGACGCGCGAAGGTGCTCGATTTCGGATTGGCAAGGCGCCACTCAATCGAACGGGTGACCGAGCAAACGCGTTCGGAGGATTCGTATCCGGACGAAGGAACTGGAGCTGGGACCATGCACTACACGGCGCCAGAGGTATTCAGGGGCGAGCTAACAGATGCCCGAAGCGATATTTGGTCGCTCGGCGTTGTGCTATACGAAATGACGGCCGGGCGACGCCCGTTTGATGGAAGGACCGCTTACGAATTGAGCTCGCACATCCTGCACGATCAGGCCAAGGAAATGCCGGCAACTGTCACGCCAGCGCTCCGCGCGGTCATCGAGAAGTGCCTGACGAAATCGCCAACCGAACGCTATCAACACGCCAGTGAAGTGAGTGCGGCATTGGGGAGCGTCATGATCCAGACTCCCACTCCGGGAGCGTCGACACTAGTTGTGCCCCCACGATTACGCGACCGCAGACGACTCATCATGCTGGGCGGAGCGTTCGGTGCACTTCTGTTGCTGATCGCAGGGTGGAGGTTTGCGTCTCAAAAGTGGAAACTTGGGGGTAGCGGCATAGTACCGACCTACTCCATCGCCGTGCTGCCACTCGATAACGTATCGCGCGATCCAGGTGAGGAATACTTCGCTGACGGCATGACGGAGGAACTGACGACCCAACTAGCCCAGATCAGCGCGCTGCGCGTGATTTCGCGCACGTCCGTGATGCAGTACAAAGATTCAAAGAAGTCTTTGCCCCAGATCGCAAAAGAACTCGGCGTGGACGCCGTCGTGGAAGGATCGGTGATGCGATCAGGCGACAAAGTACGAATTACGGCGCAGCTCATTCAGGCTTCAACGGATAAACATTTGTGGGCCAAGAGTTACGAAGGAGACGCGCGAGATGTGCTCGGTTTGCAGCAGGAAGTCGCTCACGCTATCGCGAATGAAGTGAAGGTCCGGCTCACCCCCCAGGAAGAGACTCGACTCTCGATGTCCAGGCCCGTAAATCCGGCTGCTCATGAGGCGTATCTCAAGGCAAGCTATTTGAACAAAGGTACTGGGGCCCAGCAGCGCAAAGCGAAAGAGTACTTCGAGGAGGCGA
The DNA here is from genome assembly GCA_963731535.1 of uncultured Acidobacteriota bacterium. GTDB lineage: Bacteria > Acidobacteriota > Terriglobia > Acidiferrales > UBA7541 > Palsa-295. The sequence continues at coordinate 245,002 of CAVSWI010000015.1, forward strand.
TCCGGATCGACCCAAATTATGGGCCCGCCTACGCCGGGCTGGCCGACTACTACTGGTCAACCCTTGATCTTCGTCCGCGCGAGAGCATGCCGATGGCGAAACAAAACGCGCTCAAAGCGCTCGAGCTCGATCCCGATCTGGGCCTAGCTCATACGGAGTTGGCGGCGATTCGCTTCTTCGGTGACTGGGATTGGACTGGCGCCGAGAAAGAATTCCGGCGCGCGCTCGAATTGAACGCGAGCGACGCGGATAGCCACCGTTATTACTCCTTTTTCTTGGCGGCTCTCGGACGCTGGAACGAGGCGCTAGCTGAAAGTCGAAAAGCGCAAGACCTAGATCCTCTTTCCGTCTCGACTCAAGTGACAGCGGGATTCGTTCTCTATTACGCGCGCGACTTCGACAAATCGATCGAACAATGTCGGAAGGCGCTGGCCTTGGATGCAAACTCAGCGGGAGCTTACGACTGCTTGGGCGCAAGTTATCTCGCCGAAGGCAAGTACGAAGAAGCCATCGTGGCGTCTGAGAAGGCCAGTAATCTTTGGAATAATGATCCGCAGCGCTTGGTAGGGTTGGGAAGGGCCTACGCCCTCGCGGACAGGAAATCCGATGCCTTAAGGATTCTCGAACAACTACGCCAGCTCTCTACGCAGGCCTACGTCCCGCCCTACTTTTTCGCGACGATCTATGCAGCTTTGGGCCAACGCGAACAAGCGCTTGGTTGGCTCGAAAACGCTTACCGCGAGCGCGACGTCTATCTGGTTTGGCTAAAGGTGGATAGCGCCGTCGATCGTGTGCGGGACGACACGCGCTTTCAGCAATTGTTGCGCCGTGTCGGCTTCACGGATTGAGTACCAATGCGTGTTGCTTTCCGGCCGCGAAAAGTGGTTCCTGCTCTATTTCGGAATCTGCCATGCGACGACTGCTGCCGTGCTGTGGGTAGTGTGAGGGATAATTAAGTACCATTCCTTACCGTCTTTGTGCGGCACGATATCGCAAAAAACTACTTTGATCAGTTTCCTTTTGAAGAAGCCGGTCCCGTCGAGATAGGCTTTCGCAGCTTTTTTGCTCGCGTGAAACTTCTCAAACTCATCGTTCGACATCTTTAGAATCAAGACTTCCGGTTGGTCACCGCCCAAATCGGTTTTCCACGCATGGTCCGACAACAATGTTTGCCAGGTGGGTGGTGGAGAACTCTGTTGCGACGCTTCTTGAGCGAAACTGGGAACCCATGCTTGTGAGAAGAGTAGAAGAGACACGAGCAGCGTAGCTGGAAGGAACCGTTTCATGAGTTGACCTCCAGGTGGGAGACGTTCACACCTCGGCAAGGGTTCTACATCGAGCTTTCATCAATGTCAACTTGCCCGTGGTGGTGTTGCGCAGCAGCATTTCGGTAACCAAACTTTTCCAATTGCCCTTTCAAGCGCTCGGATGGCTCACCATGGAAGTCTCTCATCGCTGGGACAGGGACGAGAGCGCCGTCTCCAGGACGATACGCGTTGCCCCCGGCCTTGCCACCAGGGAAAAGAAGAGAGTCCGTCTCCGCGAGAGAGGAAGCGCTCTGAAACAATGTAAGCCTGCCGAGTGCATCTCCACAGTGTCAACCTACCACCGATAGGAAAGATAACAAATTAGAGCCTTTCGAACGACCTCTCCACATTCGTTACACCTGTTTCACAGGTAGAGATCACAGGTAGGAATCACAGGTCGGCTGCAACTCCAGTGACACACACTCAGGTCAAGGCTAAAATCCAAGCCATCCGAAGACATGAGATACCGATATCTGCCTGCGTGTTTCCTGCTCGTTTCGGTCTGGGCTCTCAGCCAGACCACGCAACCAATGCTTCCACAAACGGTCGAGTTTCCCAGTGGAAAGCTACGTCTCAAAGCGTACCTCTGGAAACCAGCCGGTCCCGGCCCCTTTCCTGCCGTATTGTTTAGTCATGGTTCAGGCGGTAACGATGCTGACCATACGGCAGGAATGCAGATCACAGAGGCAGCCGAAATCCTTGCGCCTTTCTTTGTCAATCATGGATATGCGTTCCTCTATCCCTTTCGCCGTGGTCACGGTCCTTCGGCGGACCAAGCACCCTTTATGCAAGATGTGCTGCGTCATGAAGAAGAAGTCAAGGGAAGAGAAGCTCGCCAACACTTACAGTTCATCCTGCTGACTACCGATCAGCTCGACGATGTGATGGCTGCCTTGGCATTCCTGAAAACGATGCCGGGTGTCGATTCTCACCGCATCGCGGTTGCCGGCCATTCCTTTGGCGGGCAGCTCACTCTGCTCGCGGCGGAACGTGACAGCACAATACGTGCGGCGGTCACCTTCGCTGGAGCCGCCGGTTCGTGGGAAAACTCGCCTGAGCTGCGCCAGCTTTTGTTCCATGCTATCCGTAAGACGAATGCCGCGATAATGCTGACCTACGCCGAGAACGACTACAGTACGGCTCCGGGCCATGCCCTAGCGGAAGAGCTTGTACGCCTCCACAAACCGTACCTTTTGAAAATCTATCCGACAGTTGGCCTGACCTCAGATGACGGACACAACATGCTGTATGAAGACATCCCTGCGTGGGAAGACGACGTATTCAAGTTTCTCGATCAGTACGTTAAGAAAGTCAACTCGTCAGCACCCGGAAACGAAATGGGCGCTAGGCGAACAAGAGAGCCGCCTCCAGCACGATATGGGCTGCCCTAGCCCTTACCACCAGAAAAAACAGAGAGTCCCTCTCCGTGGAGGAGGAAGCGTTTTGAAGCAAGGTAGGCCCGTTCGTCTTTTGCAAAATGCAAAAGAGTCCGTCTCCGGCAGGAGGAAGCGTTCTGAAGCAATGCAGGCCCGCCTAGCACATCTCCCCAGTGGCAACGTACCACCGTGCGGAAAGATAACAACTCAGATCGTATCGAACGTCCTCTCTACACGTCCTCCACCAGTTTCACAGGTAGAGATCACAGGTAGGAATCACAGGTATCCGCACGGGCGAGATGACATTGACGGCCGAAATCGGACTGCGTAGGCTTACCCCGAACACCGCTACAGACCATTGCTCAAGGTGCAGGACATCAGGCGTGTTACAAACGCAGACTCTAGACTGCAATCTTGCTTGCGAAGCTCACTGGTAAGACTATCAGCTGAGAGTCGATGGAGTTGAATATGGCACTCACTACTCGAAGACAGTTCGTGCAGCAAACGGCGTTTGCGGCAGCCGGGCTTTACGGATGCCCAATCAAGACGCTTCGTGGAGGGTCGCGGTTCTTTGAAGCACGCGGACAGAAGGCGGCATCGCTTGATGAGGCGACGATCCGCAAGCTCGCTTCTCAGATGACTGGTCACGTAATCACACCGCAGGCGTCCGACTATGAATCGTCGCGTATGGTCTTCAACCGCGCCTTCGACCTGCGCCCCGCGCTGATTGTGCACTGTGCTTCCTCGTCCGACATCGCGCGGGCTCTCGATTTCGCCCAGAGCCGGAACCTGCCGCTTGCGGTACATGGTGGAGGCCATAGCCGACTCGGCTACGGGATGTGCGATGGCGGCGTGGTGATCGACCTCTCCGGAATGAAACGAGTGGAGGTGGACGCCAGCAAGCGCGCGGCCCGCGTGGAGGCAGGCGCGCTCGTACGCGATCTGGACGAAGCGACGCAGCGCTTTGGGCTTGCGACAACGTCAGGCGGCTGTCCAACAGTGGGAATTGCCGGCTTGACACTCGGCGGAGGAGAAGGCCGGTTGGACTCGAAGTACGGCCTCGCCTGCGACAACCTGCTGTCAGCGCAATTAGTGACAGTGGACGGAAGGCAAATCGAGGTCAGCGAAAACTCGAATCCCGATCTTTTCTGGGCCATTCGCGGTGGCGGCGGTAACTTCGGTGTGCTGACTGCACTGGAGTACCAACTCCATCCTGTAGGACAGGTTCTGTCAGGAGCACTGACCTATCCGGTGGGACGCATTCCAGAGCTCCTGCAGGCTTTCGTCAGGTTCATCGCTGGGGCTCCGGATGAAATGGGTGCGTTCGCCCAGTTGTTGCCGTCCGAACAGGGGCCAAGACTCAAAATCGATGTCTGCTATTGCGGCGATCCACGAATCGGGAATGACTTGGTCAGACCGCTGCGTGCGCTCAAGCCGCAGAATGAAACCGTCAAGATCATGTCTTATCTGGAAGCTCAGGCGGCAGGTGGATTTCTTATAACGCCGGTTGCGCACTTCCAAACCGACCTGTTCCTTCCCGAACTCAGCGAGGCTGCAATTGCGGCGATCACCACGGCAGTTGAGAATGCTCCACCAAAGCGCAAGCTGGTCATTGTGACTTTGCGTGGGTCTGTGAGCCGTGTAAGTTTGAAAGATACGGCATTCGCTCTACGGCAGCCCGGTTATGAGGTGGACATCGCGACTGTCTGGAGCGCTCCCGCAGAGAAGGCCGATGCAGTGCGTTGGGTCGAGGCTACGCGCAACAGATTGCAACCCTTTGCGCATGGAGTGTACGTCAACCAGCTGGGCGATACGAGTGACCAGCTTGTCCGCACGGCCTACGGGCCGAACTATGCTCGGCTCGTGGAGATCAAGAAGAAGTATGACCCCAACAATGTCCTGCGCCTCAACCAGAACATCAAGCCCGATTAGACCCACGCATAGTGACAAACCTAATCGACATGCGTGGTCAAACTCTCGCGGACGCCACGAGAAATGGTCGCGAGCAGGACGAGAGAGCCGTCTTCGGAACGATATCCGCTGCCCCAGTGCTTTCCACCAGAAAAAGAGAGAGTCCGTCTCTGCGAGAGAGGAAGCGCTCTGAAACAATGTAGGCCTGCCGAGTGCATCTCCACAGTGTCAACCTACCACCGATAGGAAAGATAACAACTTACGGCGCATAGAGGACCGTCTTTCGGGCTGTTTTACCCCAAATGCACGTAAGAATCACAGGTAGGGATCGCAGGTAGTGTCAACCCACTCGTCCTGCAGCACGGCTATGAACTTAACCCCTTCGCCAACTTGTCCCGAGATAAGGGAGTAGCGAGTGCCGACCCGCTTACGGACATTGCAATGCCAATGGCGGTGCGTCGCAGCAATAATCAGGTCGCCCGGCTGAACGGGAAGCTCCAATCCAAACTGTGGAAACAGCAGTGAACCGCCAGTGAACTTCCCAAGAGTTGTTAGGCATGTTAGTCCGGCATCTGCATTCGCGCTGTCCTTATGGACCGCGGTCGGGGCGGACTTGAGTAGGGTTGCCGTATGCGATCCTGACATCGAGAGGACTGTCACCGCACTGCATGATCGGTTCAGAGTCGAATACGTTGCCCCCGGTCACTGCACCGGAGAGCCAGCGTTCACAGCGCTTAAAAAGGCTTTCGGCGACCACTACATTTATGCGGGGTTGGGCACAACACTAACAGCAACACAGGTAGGAAATCACAGGTAGAAAATGCAGCTGCGACTTGAAATGGTAGGCCCGAATGGACTCGAACCATCGACCTCCTCCGTGTCAGGGAGGCGCTCTAACCAGCTGAGCTACGGGCCTATACCGACTGGGGTGACATTTCCAACTAAAGCGATTAGACCCCAGAATACTAATCACTCGCAAGGCCCACAGCGCTACGGTGTCAAGGTGGCGCCCTAGCCAACTGAGCTACGGGCCTACTGACTTATCCGTATTCTAACACAGCGAATAGTGTCGTCGATGCTCACTGCTCGATCAATGGTTTTTTGACTGAGAAACCCATGAGCAGCAGAGACCGCTGCGAGAATGGCAAATACAGAAGTGCGGCAGTCGCACCTAATGCCAAGCCGAAACCTATGCGGTGAATAATTAAAAAGGGAGCGAGAGCCCAGAGTTCATCGAGTGGAAGCACAAACGGAAAGAGTTTCTTGAATTTAGTGTTCAGCCCGCCATAGTGGAACGCGGTTGCCGCGAGTAAATAAAGTCGAATCGGTATGCCGATAGCCGCCGTAACAATTAGCGCAATCAGGATCGGGAGAGATGGAATTTGTGGATGCGAAAGGATTGACTCCACTTGAGACAGTCGGGTCAATGCATCGATGTACAAGGTGAGATACATTATTTGGATCAAGGAAAACAGAACCAGCACTAACCTTCTCGAGACAGAAGGTAGTTCACGAGCATCGCTTAATATTGATAGGCGAGAATCCCGCGACGCAGTTCCCTCTGATTGATCCGAACCGCCGATGGCACCAGCCATCGCATCATGCGCCGAAATTCGCGGGCTCAACTTCGGCATGATTTCAACCGGAGCAATAAAACGGTATCCGCGGCGAGGCAACGTTTGGATAAAGCGAGGATTCGCCGCTGAATCGCCTAGAGCGCTCCGCAACTGATTTATCGCAGTATTCAAACCGTGATCAAAATCGACGAAGGTGTCAGACGACCAAAGACGATCGCGCAGTTCCTCTCTCGTGACAAGGTCTCTTGGGCGTTCCAAAAGCATTAGCAATATCTGAAGCGCTTGATCTCGAATCCGAAGTTGCGCTTTTCCATCCTTAAACAACTCGCCGCTGGCAGTGTCGAACTCAAACACACCGAAACGAATCTTCTTTGTGATTCGCGCTTAGGCTCAGTCAATGCAAGTCTCTCCGCGACCTCATTCTAATGGAGGTTGCTCATTAAACAGCTGATTTTAAGTGTCTTACAAAATGAGGTCTTAGTTATCTGAATTGAGATCCAGGGCATTGAGTTTGTGTCTGGCAGCGACGCATAGTGGCGCTTACGTCGGTCGTACTCAAAGGAAAAACATAATGAAGCTAACAGAAACAGCTATCGAAAGTGGACTTAGCCGCGAAAAGCCTGCTCAGATCCCAATTACAGACACAACAGAGGAGAGTACAAAGAGGTTTGTTAATGCAACGCGTATTCAAGAGAGCGTGACATCAGAATTGGAACGCAGAGCATTGCTTTGGATGGCGTGCCGCATGCCTTCGTGGGTTACCTCTGACCAACTGACTCTTCTCGGATTCGCAGCCATGTTTCTGGCGGGCTGTAGTTACTTGTTAGCACGCTGGCATCCCATCGGACTGCTGCTAGCGACGGTTTGTTTAGGAGTCAACTGGCTTGGAGATAGCCTTGATGGGACTTTGGCGCGCATAAGAAACCGACAGCGTCCCCGCTACGGTTTTTACGTTGATCACATCGTTGACTCGTTTGGCGCTCTGTTTTTAATGACTGGTCTCGGACTCTCCGGCTATGTCGATTGCAGGATCGCTATGTGTATGCTCGTCGCTTTCCTTCTTCTTTCAATTGAGACTTACTTGGCGTCCTACACGCTAGGAATTTTTCGGCTTTCTTTCGCCAAGTTCGGGCCAACGGAAATCCGAGTTTTGCTAGCGCTTGGTAACTTTGTTTTGTGGTTTCGTCCGAATATGGGAGTGCCCCGAGTGTCCTGGAGATTCCTCGATTTCGCCGGGGTAATTGCGATAACCGTTATGGGCCTAATGGCTGTAGTCGCGACGGTGAGGCACACAGCGGAACTCTATCGTCAGGAAACTCTGCAATGAGTTGCACCTGTTTTTATCTTAGGGCTTTCTTGAGGAATGTAACGGTGCGGGCCCAGGCATCAGCAGCATCTTCGGGTCGATAGCCGGTCTGGTTATTTGGGTTTTCGAAGGCGTGACCTGCATCGTCATAAATTTTAATGTCTACGTAACGGCCTATGCTTGTCATACTTTTCTGGAAAGCTTTGACGTCTGCCGGAGTTATTCCGTGATCTTGTGCCCCAAAATTCCCGAGAATCGGCGCAGCAATTTGTTGGAGGTCGTTGGGATCCGTGGGTAGCGCTCCGTAATTAACCACGCAAGCTGCCAGATGCGGCTGATGTATCGCAAGTTGCAGAGAATAACCGCCCCCCATGCACCATCCGACTGAGGCGATGCGTCCGGTGACATCCTTTCTTGCGGTAAGATAATCGTAGGCGGCCTGCATGTCACGCACGGCGCGATCCTGAGGCAGTCCTCTCATCAATTCATGCGCTTCGTTCGGGTCGGTCGCAGTTTTTCCCCGGTAAAGGTCTACTGCCAGAGCCACGTAGCCCTGCTCCGCGATTTTTTGCGTTTGCTCCTTTACCCAATCGTTCAATCCCCACCATTCGTGGATAACAATCACACCAGGGTAGCGACCGGGCTTTTCCGGGACGGCCAGAAAACCGTCGACGGTGTCCTTGCCGCTCGGAAATTTGACCATTTCCGTTTTGGGGTCCTCCGCGCGCAGAGCCAGAATTCCGATAAACAAGCCAATGAGAAGACCAGCCGAGATCATGCGGTGCATTTGCTTCATGAATGTTTCCTCCACGCGCCCTGTAAGCATTATATATGTTCACCCTGTTATAGATGCCGGGGAATTGCGGCTCTAAAAACGCAAAACTAGACGTTGTTTACGTTATTTTGTAAGCGGAGGCTGTTTCCTGGCACATTTTCCTTGCATTGACGCGCCTCGGCGACTTTGCTATGTTCGCCTATGATTTCTTCCGGGAGGGTGCCAGTGAAGCGTCGCACCGTACGCACCTCAGCGAATGCGCAGGGGAGCCATAAGTTATTGAAAAAGAAGGCGATGAAGGCATCCAAGAAAAAGATTGTTGTCCCACCGGACCCCGACGCGCCAGCCAAACAAGCCCAATTGAGGTTCTACGAGGAAGGTTTGAAGCATTTTCAGCAGCAAAAGTTCCAGCGCGCCAAACAGTCTCTTGAACGCGTCCTGGAAGGTCCCAGCAAAGAATTGGGTGACCGGGCTCAGGTTCATATGCGAATTTGCGAGCAGCGAATCACCCGCCCGCCGATCCCTCCGCTTAAGTCGGCCGAGGAGCACTATACGCAGGGAGTCGCGCTGATGAATCTTGGCCGTTGGGATGAGGCGCGAGAGCATTTGGACCGCGCCCGAAAAGCTGCGCCCAAAGCGGATCACATCGTTTACGCCATGGCCGCCCTTGATTGTCTGACCGGCGAGGCGGAATCCGCCATGCAAAATCTAAAGGTTGCAATTCAATTGCGTCCCGAGAATCGCTACCACGCTCGCAACGACGAGGATTTTTCCTTTCTGCAGGAAGACCCGCGCTTCACCGAGCTGCTTTACCCGGAACGAGACGGATCCGCAAACTAATCTTCGGTTACCCGTGGAAATTCTGTGAACCAGCCTGTTCAGCCCGTCCGCGCTGTCGCTCTAGGGGGAGGCACCGGCCTTTCCATGGTGCTTCGTGGGCTAAAAGAATTTGTAGCTTCATCTAAAAGGGACAAAGCCAGTCGGCCAATCTCGGATCTCGCGGCTATTGTAACTGTAACTGATGATGGCGGCAGCTCTGGGCGCCTACGCCGAGAGTATCGTGTGCTTCCTCCTGGCGACATTCGCAACTGTATGGTCGCGCTCTCGAAAGACGAACATCTTCTCGGAAGATTGTTTCAGTATCGTTTTCCTGCGGGAAGAGGCTTGGCCGGGCACAGTTTCGGCAATCTTTTTCTCACGGCACTGACAAACGTCACGGGGGATTTTCCTGAGGCAGTAAGGGTCTCTGCGCAAGTGTTGGCCATTCGCGGGCGAATTTTCCCTTCCACCGCGCAAAATGTGACGTTGGAGGCGGAACTCGAGGACGGAAAAATCGTTCACGGTGAAACGAACATCTCCCGCTCGCGGAAATCCATTCGCAAGCTACGTTTGGTGCCCCGACGGGTCCGGGCGCTCCCCGAGGCTTTGGAAGCCATAGGCTCTGCCGATTTGATTCTTGTGGGGCCGGGTTCTCTTTACACCAGTATCATTCCGAATCTCTTGATCGAGAAAGTTGTCCAAGCCATCAAACGCTCGCGCGCAACTTGCGTTTACATTGCCAATCTGATGACGCAACCCGGAGAGACACAGCACTATTCGGTTGCCGACCATATCCGCGCAATTTACGATCACACGGGCAAAGCTCTCTTCGATTTTGTGGTAATCAACCGCTCGCGTGTTCCCTCGAGCCTGTTGCGTCGTTACCGCGCGCAGGACGCCGAGCCGGTGGATCCATCATTTGATGAACTGGACCGCATGAAACTTCGCTACGTTACCGGCGACCTGCTACATCACCGCGGAGTTGTGCGGCACGATCAACGGCGGCTAGCGCGGCTTCTGCTTGAGCAGTTTGTAAAACGTCAGCCGCGACGTTAGAGATTTGTGATCTGCGCGCCAACCTAAACCAAAAATGCTTTTCTTGCGCGGATTTGTCCGTGTTCGTATACTGACCGCCGCTGTTCCAGGTGCTGCACAAGCCTGTAAAGTCGCGAGGGAAGCCAACGCCTCTCGTAAATTAAATTCATAACGGTCGAGCAATTCTGGAGGTTGTCATGTCAGCGGTTTCGCAGGACGAACTGAACGTTTACAAATCTGCCGAAGCGCGCTTTGAAATTGCTGCGCAGAAGCTAGGGTTGGAAGAGGGGCTTTATCGTTATCTGAAGTATCCCAGTAAAGAAATCACAGTTTACATTCCGGTGCCGCTTGACACCGGGCGACTAGAAGTTTTCATCGGCTATCGAGTTCTGCACTCGACGATTCGTGGGCCTGGGAAGGGCGGCATACGGTTCGCCCCTGACGTTTCTCTCGATGAAGTTCGCGCGCTAGCCGCGTGGATGACTTGGAAATGCGCTGTGGTAAATATTCCCTTCGGCGGCGCGAAGGGTGGAGTAATTTGCGATCCCGGCAAACTTTCGAAGACCGAGCTTGAACGTATCACCCGCCGTTACACGGCCGAATTAAGCGAATGGTTTGGCCCCGAACGCGACGTTCCGGCGCCGGATATCGGCACGAATGAACAGACCATGGCGTGGGTGATGGATACGTACGCCATGCATGTGCGCCAAGCGACCACGGCGGTTGTCACTGGCAAACCGCTCGAACTGGGTGGCTCGCAGGGCCGCAAAGAAGCGACTGGGCGCGGGTTAATGATTTGCTGCAACAACGCGCTCGCAAAACTGAAAATGAAACGCGAAGGCTGCCGCGTGACCATTCAAGGTTTCGGCAATGTTGGCTCCCAAGCCGCGATATTGATGCATGAAGCAGGGTACAAAATTATCGGTATCGCGGACATTCACGGGGGACTCTACAACGAAAAAGGGTTCGATATTCCAAAAGTAATTGACTGGGTTTACGTCCAGCGCAAACCTCTGCCAGAATTCCCCGGCGGGGGAGCTAAAATGACGGCACAAGAAGTTTTGTTTCATCCCTGCGACATTTTGGTGCCAGCCGCTACCGAAAATCAGATTACCACGCAAAATGCCGGTCGTGTAGATTGCAAGATTCTTTGCGAAGGAGCGAATGGACCGACGACGTCGCACGCAGACTCGATCATCGAGGATAAGGGGATTTTTATCGTTCCGGACATTCTCGGCAACGCAGGCGGAGTTACGGTCAGCTATTTCGAATGGGTGCAGGATCGCCAGGGGTTTTTCTGGCGCGAAAATGAAGTGAATGAACGCCTGCAAGATGTGATGGACCATAGTTTCGAACAAGTGGTACGCTTCGCCGAAACGCACCGCGTGAATAATCGAATCGCTGCTTATATTCTGGCGATTGACCGTGTAGCACGAGCACTAAGGCTCCGTGGGATTTACGCTTAAGGACAAATCAGACGATCTTTGGCAGGGAGGCAGCGATGTATCCTGATTCCATTTCCCCGGGCGCTTTGAAGACGGAAGACGAACACCGCCGAGACATTTGTGCTGTTGGGCGATGGATTCACGATCGAGGGTATGTAGCTTCCACGGATGGAAATATTTCCCTTCGTCTCGACCCTCATCACGTCCTGACGTCACCCACGGGAATTTGCAAAGGCATGATGACCCCGGACGATCTAGTGGTGACTGATCTTGAAGGGAAAAAGGTGAATGGCCGGCGGAACCCTTCATCCGAGTTGGGTATGCATCTTTTGGTTTATCGGCGGCGTCCGGACATAAACGCGGTATGCCACGCGCATCCTCCGGTTGCGACCGGATATGCCGCCGCGGGCATTCCTCTAAATAAAGCCTTGTTGTGCGAATTGGTGCTTTCGCTGGGATGTGTTCCGGTGGCTCGCTACGGCACACCGGGAACATCAGAATTGATAGAAGCGATCGAGCCTTTGGTGGAAGGCTACGACGCTATCCTGATGGCGAACCACGGGGTGGTGACCTACGGCCCGGATCTGTTGAAGGCTTTCTTCCGGATGGAAACTACTGAGCATTTCGCGCGGGTCGCGCTCGTCACACAGATGTTGGGTAAACAAGTGCTTTTGTCAGGATGCGACGTGGAAAAATTATTTGCGGCGCGCGCCCGTTACGGTTTGCAGACGGCTTCCAATTTGGGTCCGGAATCGCCGGTTACTTCCGAAACTGTGGAAACAGAGCGCATCAATTTGACCAGACGCGAACTGGAATCTCTGGTGGATGAGGCGGTGAGGAAGGATCGTTCGCGTCGGTAGTCTGTTCTCCCCCCGGTCTTTCAAGTCTTCCGAATCTGAGAGAAGGCGGGCAGACGCCGCTGTGGCTGCTGCCCGCTCACGGATCTTCGCTTTTCGTTATTGAGCAACCTCCACGTACTTCATCTTTCCGCCGAAGTGGATTTCCTTTATCTGATTTCCATCGACGACGACGGTGGTGAATTTTGCTTTGCTGCTTTCGTCTTTCCATTGGATAGGAACTTCCGCTACCACTTTTCCACCTTTTGAAAACTTGGCGTGCGTGTCGTCAGCGGTGACGGAATAATCTCCGGCCTTAAGCTCTGTGCCAGCCAGCGTGGCCGGCTTCAGCAGTTTTACATCCGACTTGACGATTGAAGTGACGGTCGATTTGGCGTCTTTCGCCGGGGTTGTGTGAGTTGCGATTGACAACACGAGCACTAGAGCCGCAAGTACGGTTAGCACACAATTCATTTTGCGACGCGACATTATAGTTCCTCCTTAAATCCGACTTTGAATCTCACTCGCCCCTTGCACGCACTTAGACGTAGTGGTAATCGCGTCGAAAGCAATGGCGACCAAAAAATTCATAACTATTTTTATTTATGTTTTCTAATTCCAATGTCGCGCGAAAACGAACAGTGTTCATCCCTATATCGAACAATTTAGCGCGAATATTTTTTGAAAAAACAAGTTCTTATGAATATTCGTATGCGATGAGGTTACGCAACTGTTTCAGTCTGAGATTTATCGTGAGAGCCCGATTCGGTGAGGACACGCAAATATGGGTGCGAATAGACACCCGCGCGCCAAGGTGGGCCGATAGCTGAATACAGGTACGGGCGAATGCGGCCATTCGTTCCCGAAAGTCAGGCGAATCACGTTTAGCTTCATTACAAATTGCCATCTCGCTGCCTGGGTCCGGAATGGAGTTGCGTTGACACTCTAGCGAGGCTAATCAATAATCGCTCGATATGATTGGATCACTGCGCGGAAAGCTGATTGAAAAGCGTCCCAATGTGGTGCTGATTGATGTGGCAGGAGTGGGCTACGAAGTGATTATTCCCCTTTCCACTTTTTCCAGCTTAGGCGCTCTTCATAGCGAATCGACACTGCTGATTCACACGCACGTCCGAGAAGACCAACTCGCGCTTTACGGCTTTTCTACTGCCCGTGAAAAACAATGCTTCGAGCTGCTGATTTCCGCTTCCGGTGTGGGACCATCGCTCGCCTTGAAAATTCTTTCAGGCATGAGTCTTGAAGAACTAATTCCAGCCGTTCGCAAAGGCGACTTAGCGCAACTGGTTCGCATTCCCGGCGTGGGACGCAAGACGGCGGAACGCATTGTTGTGGAATTGCGAGATAAGCTGGCAGTCGTAGATGTGCCGCAACCCGGAAAGCCCGCAACACGTTCGCAAATCGAATCGGATGTTGCCTCGGCGCTGGTGAACCTTGGATATGACACGCGGTCGGTGGACAGCGCCATTGAAAAGGCCGGAATAAAGTCCACTAGCGATTTTGAGGAGGTTTTGCGCGCCGCGCTTCAAGTCCTAGGCGGTACATCTATGAAAAAGGCTGTCCGGGCTGGCCGAGAGGAATGATTGAAATTTCTCGCGCAAGAGCGCACGCTGCATTTGTAATAACTACGAGGTTTCTTTGACAGAGAAAATAACGGACGGACGAAATCGCATTATTTCGGGGAAAGCGCTAGATGAAGACGCCCGTATTGACGCCAGCGTGCGCCCTAAGCGCATGGAAGATTTTATCGGGCAGTCGCGCGTGAAGGAAAATTTGAAGATTGCTGTTGATGCGGCGCGAAACCGCGGAGAGGCGCTCGATCACGTTCTGCTTTACGGCCCGCCAGGATTGGGAAAAACGACGCTCGCTCAGATACTCGCCAATGAAATGGGTTCAGCCATCAAAATCACGTCGGGCCCGCTCCTGGAGAAAAAAGGTGATGTCACGGCGGTGCTCACTTCACTTGATCCGCGCGATTTCTTTTTCCTGGACGAGATTCACAGGCTACAGCCCGCTCTTGAGGAGATACTGTATCCGGCGATGGAAGACTTTCGCGTGGATCTGATCATCGGTCAGGGGCCCGGCGCGCGAGTGCATCCTTATCAGTTGAATAAGTTCACGTTAATTGGGGCGACCACGCGCGCTGGATTAATCATGGCGCCGTTGCGTTCGCGTTTCGGGATTGTGCATCGGCTGGAATTTTATTCCCCCGAAGATATCCTGCAGATCGTTCAGCGCTCGGCAAAAATTCTGGGTATCAAAATGGATGAAGAAGGAGCGCGGGAAATTGCGCGCCGCAGTCGCGGCACACCGCGTGTTGCAAACCGTTTGCTGCGCAGAGTTCGCGATTTCGCCGAGGTCCGAGCGAAAGGACACATCAATGACGCGGTGGCCCGCGACGCGCTCGCTATGCTGGGAATCGATGAGCATGGACTCGACGAAGTGGATCGCAATTTAATGCTTACGATCATTCAGAAATATTCCGGCGGCCCGGTCGGATTGAATACGATCGCGGCTTCGCTAAGCGAAGAAGAAGATGCTATCGAGGAAATCTACGAACCCTACCTGATGCAGCTAGGACTGCTTGACCGCACCCAACGAGGCCGTGTGGCCACCGCTCTCGCCTATAAACACTTCGGTCTAGATGAACCTCGCCGCCAACCTGGACTATTCAGCTAAACACAAACTCTGTATTTCGTGCGTTCGCGGCTTATGATTAGTCGCGGCTATGGCGACAATCTATCTATCACTGGGTTCAAATAAAGGAGACCGGGCGCAGTACATCGCTCGTGCTACTGCGGCGCTCGCCGAGCATGGCGTGAAAATTGTTCAGCAATCGTCCCTTTATGAGACCGAACCGGTTGGAACAAGTTCAAAGAGCTGGTTTTTGAATTGTGTAATAGAAGCAGAGACGAAGTTGCTTCCCCCGCAGTTAATGCACACGCTATTGGACATTGAGCGTTCACTGGGACGTCGAAGGCGGGTGCCGCGAGGGCCTCGCGTGATCGATATGGACATTTTATTGTATGACGACCGGGTGGCGAGCACGGATCGTCTCGAGATTCCTCATCCGCGCATGGCGGAAAGGCGATTCGTGCTTGTTCCGTTTGCCGAGATCGCTCCAGAAGCTCGGCACCCTGTTTTCAACAAGACGATTGCGGAAATGCTTGCACAGAGCCCCGACCGAAGTGAGGTTTGTCCGTACCAGGGCGAATCGAAGAAATAAAATGCTACCTGCGCTGTAACACGCGCCTCTATCCGAGATGCTGGCGATCGTGCAATTCTTTCTCCCGCTTTTTACGGTCTTCTTCTTCCTGTTTCTCGAACTCGGCCAACTCTTCCTCCGACATTTGATAATCCTCGCGTGATGCGAACATGGTACCTCTGCGGCTATCGTGCGAATTGTAGCTCTTGCGCTGGCGCTTCTTGGCGGCCGAAAAATCTCCCATGCTACGAATCGGCTCAGCCAGAGCCCCGGATTCCACAAGCAGTTCGCTTACCTTTTCGAGGAAATCGTGCAGGTGATACGGCTTCAGCGAATAGGGAAGTCCCTCCTGCTCAAGGATGGGCTGCGCATGTTTTGCAGCAAGCAACGGAACTAGAAAAAGCACTCGGATACGCTTTGGAGGAGCCTGATTTTCGGATTGCGGTGCGGGAAAAGACTCCGTCTGCGCGAGTTCCTTCAGTATGGAGAAAAGCTGACCGCGCACGTCGGTGAGCGCAATATTCACAATAACGAGATTCCATTGGCCGCTGGCCAACTCGGCCATCGCATGCGAAGCAAGCGGTGCAATTCGAACGCGCCAGCCCTCGGAATCCAGAACGTTTTTAAGCGCGCGCTGGCTTACCACATCGTCATCGATTATCAGAATTCCCACTTCTGCCATGGTGCACTCCGGGCTGCGATTTCAGTATAGTGGAGGGGAATACTTGATGAATTTGCCTCGGGCGCCCGCGTTTCCATAGCGGCCTTGGCTCTGCGTACAGGCGAAAATAAAGCGAATAATAGTTCTTGACACAGCGAACAAAAGGCGAATAGAATGAAGCTCGTGACGGCGAGGCTCCAATGGCCACTTCTCCCATTTTCCGATCTACTCCAGCGACGCTCCGGCGTCGAAGGCAAGGTCCGGAACAGACCAGTCTCACCCTTTTCCCCACAGCCGCTCGCCACGGCACCTGTGAGCAACCGAGTGACGCTTCCGCGCCCCCGGAGCCGGTTCCGACAGAGTCGGAATCACCGCTCCGAACGAAGCCCGCTACGGAACTGGTCGGCATTGCACGCCTCGCCGCTTCCTCTTTACGCGCTGAAGCCAAGCGTGGAACGGAATATTTCCTTCTTCCCGTCAAATCAATCCTGAACCACTGCGATTCAGAGAACGTGCCGTTCCGCTGGACGGTAAATCCTTACCGCGGTTGCGAATTCGGCTGCAAGTATTGTTACGCGCGCTACACACACGAATACATGGATATTGATGGCGGCGAGTTCGAGACCAAGATTTATGTAAAGAAGGACGCAGGCGCACTGGTGGATCGTGATCTGTCTAGCGAAAAAATCTGGGGAGAACATATCGCAATCGGAACGGCCACCGATCCCTACCAACCGGCGGAGCGCGAATTTGGAGGCACGCGCGCCATACTGGAAAAAATGGTGCAACGAGAAGGGCTGAGTCTTTCGATTACGACGAAATCGGATCAGGTGGTTCGCGACATTGATTTGCTTCGGCGTATAGCGGAACGGTCTTCAATCACGGTGAATATGAGTATTACGACGCTACGCGTGCGCCTCGCACGAATGCTGGAGCCACGCGCTCCGCGGCCGGATCTTCGTCTTCAGGCTGTCCGTAAGCTTCGCGAGGCGGGGATTTCGGCGGGTGTGTTGGCTATGCCGATTCTGCCCGGTATCACGGACTCTGAACAAGACCTAGACACCCTCTCGCGCGGTGCGCGAGAGGCAGGTGCGCAATGGCTCGCTGGACGCGTGCTATTCCTAATGCCCGCCTCGCTGAAACAGTTCATGCCTTTTCTCGATGAGAAGTTTCCAAAGCTATCGAAGCAATATCGCAAATGGTACGGGAGATATGAAAATATCCCTGAAACTTACCGGAAGGAAATCGCCGCGCGCCTGGAAAAAGTGCGCCGTAAATATGAGCTCGGTGTGCGCACACGCACAGATACATCGCGGGCTTGGAAATCGCCGCAAATGCAACTCCTCTGGCAAGGGGGAGTCGCGCAATGATACGTATGAAAGCGAAAAGGCAAAGCCGTAGTGGAAGGAAGCATCCGCTGCTGCCAGAGTTTCAACTTGCTCTTTTGCTTGCGGAGCCAAAACCTGTGCGAGGCGTAAAGCTAAAGCATGTATCCGCATTCACCATGCTTCTTTCGGTGCTATGTCTGTGCGCCTTCTTAATCGGCCGCGTGGACGCAGTACCCGCGGGGAATCCGCAGCAGGAGCAAAAAGTTAGACGCCGGCAACCTGCGGAGTCTGGAATTTTTCAAGCGCAGCAATATGTTGCAGGATCATCTCAATCACGTACTCGTCTCCGAATTTCGAGTTGATCATTGCGTTGTAGAGCGCTCGACAGGGCCACTCCGCGGCGAAATAGTGACGAATGAACGAAGCGCGCTCGGCGTCCACCTCAGAAACCAGTTGAGCGGCCTCTTTCTCGCTCTTCCCGAGTGTTCTGATGCGGCGGATTTTTTCATCTCGCGGCGCATAGATGAAAACGTGAAAAGCGTCCGGATGTGCGCGCAATATGTAAGGCGCGCCGCGACCGACAATGACGCAGTTTCCGCGCGATGCGACATCCTCGATCACCCGCTGCAACATGGCGACCATCTGATCCGCGTCGAATCTGGAAGAAACATCCTCTAGAGGAAGCGCCCTCTCGTAGCTCCCTCGTGCGAAAACCCTAAACAGCCGGTAAATCAAAGGGTCCACGCGTTCGTCGCACAGCCTGGCAGTTTTCTGGTCCACCTTGGCAAGACGCGCGATTTCCGCGGTAAGTTCTTCATCCCACAGTTTCCAACCCAAGTGTTCAGCGAGCCGGCGAGCAATCAGCGCGCCGCCGCTGCCGTACTCGCGTTCGACGGTGACAGTTCGGACCTGCACGGTACCTCCGGAAAGCCTAGTGTACTGCGATTGGGCCTCCGGGCTTAACTTTCTTCATCAGGAACACGAAGGGAATCATGACCAGCACTGCGACGGCGAGGAGCCAGAAGTTATCAATATAAGCGAGCATGGTCGCTTGTTGCTCGAGCGTATTTGCCACGAGCGCGTAGGCCTGGTGAGAGGCCTGATAAGCACTCGAACCGCGCGACATCAGCATGTGGGTCGTGGCAGAGATCATGGCTTGTAAACTCGGATTACCTTTGTGAATGTTATTGGCGAGGCTGGCTTGGTGGAACTGAGCGCGGCGCGCAAGCATGGTGGTTACAAGCGAAATTCCAATGCTGCCCCCTATATTCCTTGCAAGATTGATCAGACCTGAGGCCGCATTCGATTTATTTCTCGGAATAAATGCGTACGCCGCAGTGTTGATCGGAACGAATAGAAACGCGAGGCCGATCGCTTGGAATACACGCGCGGTAGCCAGAGTTCGGAAATCTATCGCGGTGTCGAACCGCGTCATGTGAAACAGGGCGAAAGAAAGCATGCACATTCCGAATAGCAGAAGCCTTCGAGCGTCATAACGACCGAGAAGAAAACCCACTACGGGCATTGCGATCAGGATGGCGAATCCACCGGGCATTAATGCCAGACCGGCTTTTTCCGCCGTATAGCCCATAATCGTCTGCATAAATAGGGGTAACAATACGGTGCTGGACATCAGCGCGAAGCCGACCATGAACATCAACAAATTTCCTATGGCAAATGAGCGGTCTTTAAAGAGATGAAGGTCAATGATGGGATCCTTGTGATACCACTCCCAGATCAAAACGCCTAACAAGGCCGTTACGCTGATCGTCGTCATGATTACAATGAAATGCGATCCGAACCAGTCATCCCGTTGGCCTTTGTCCAGCACAACCTGCAAGGTTCCGAGACCCAGAGCCAGCAATCCCAATCCGATATAGTCGATCTTGAAACCGGTACGCATTCCCTCCTTCATATACGGTGGGTCGGAAATTAATCGGTTTGTCAGAAGAAGAGAAATAATTCCTACCGGTATGTTGATGAAGAAAATCCAACGCCAATCGAAATTGTCGGTGATCCATCCGCCCAAAGTGGGGCCAATCGCTGGAGCAAGCACAACCGCCATGCCGTAAACCGCGAATGCCATCCCGCGCTTGGCGGGCGGAAATGTGTCAGCAAGAATGGCCTGTTCGCTTGGTTGCAGGCCTCCACCACCTGCGCCCTGTAAGACTCGAAAAAAAATCAGTGCGCCGAGGCTGGGCGCCAGTCCACATAAAAACGAGCTGATCGTAAAAATCGCCACGCAAGACATGTAAAAGCGCTTGCGGCCGATCATTTGGGAAAACCAACCGCTCATTGGCAGAACAATCGCGTTGGAAACCAGATAGGACGTTAGAATCCAAGTGCTCTCATCTTGGCCGGCGGAAAGACTGCCGGCAATATGAGGAAGCGCGACGTTCGCGACACTGGTGTCCAGCACTTCCATGAATGTCGCTAGCGTAACGGTGAGCGCGATAATCCAGGGATTTACTGGCGGACGTTGATATGTCTCAGAGGCCATGGTTTGGCTGAGATCACTTCACGTAAACTTTGGCTTCCACAGACATACCCAAACGCAGCGAAAGATCTTTGTTCTGTCCCGGCTCCAGGACGATTTTTACCGGTATGCGCTGAACAACCTTAACGTAGTTGCCAGTGGCATTTTCGGGAGGCAGCAAGCTCAAGCGCGCGCCACTGGAATTGGCAAAGCTATCGACGTGTCCGTTGTAGGTTCGGCCGTTAGAGTCCACTGATATTTTGGCGCGTTGTCCCACGCGCATGTTTTTCAACTGTGTCTCTTTAAAATTTGCTGTGACCCACACGTCTTCAAGCGGAACGATGGAAATCAGTTGTTGACCGGGCTGTACATTCATTCCGACCTCTACGTTTTTCGTGACCACACCGTTCACTGGCGCAATGATTTTGGTGTATTGAAGATTTAATTCGGCTTGATCGAGAAGTGCCTGCTTTTGTCTTACGGTAGCATCGGCGGAGAGGGCGCGCGCTTCCGACGTAGCCACTTGTCGCGGTGCGGTTTGTGATTCGCGTAGCCCAGCTTCGGCGTTAACGAGCTTGCTGCGGGCTTGCGTTACTTGTTGAGCCGCTGCTGCGGCAGAGGAGCGCGCTGCTACAACCGCAGCCGCGTCAGCTTTTGCAGCTGCGTCTGCTTGGTCGTACGTCTGCTGCGAAATTTCCTGTTTATCGACAAGCTGTTTGTAGCGGCCGAGGTCTAGCTGAGCTTTCGTGCTATTTGCCTGAGCTTCGGCAAGTTGCGCTTGAGCAGCGTCATATTGCTGCTGAGCGGCTGCGATCCCGGCTTTTGCGTTTTCGATATCCGCTTCCGACGAGGAAAGCTGACTTGAAGTATTTATATTCGTAATCGGGACGTTCAAATTGGAAGCCAGCGCTGTAGCTCTGGCATCTTCCAGCGCAGCTTTGGCCTGATCGACGGCAACCTGGTAGTCACGAGGATCGATTTCAACTAGCACTGTGCCGGCGGTGACGTATTGGTTGTCATCTACGTTTACTTTTGTAACGTAGCCCGAAACGCGAGCGCTGAGAGGCATCAGATGGCCGTCCACTTCCGCGTCGTCAGTAGACTCGTAGCTTTGAAAATAGCGCCAAGCGAAAATGCCGGCTACGATGAGCACGAGAACTATACCGATCACATAAAAATGGGCGCGCGGATTCGGCTTGAATCTGCTTCCTCGCGAAGGAGGAGGTTCCGACGCAGAGTGAGTTTCCGAAGGCAAAGTTGTACCGGTCGCAGCAGACGTTTTCGAAGGCGCGACGCTTTGGTCCGCTGGATTCTTAGGTGCTTCCACTTCCGTGTTCTGTGGCATGTATTATTTTCCTTTAAAGTATTGCTTCACGCCTTCTTCAGCGAAACCCATCGCTCGCGCCAGAGAAATTTTCGCGTAGTTGTAATTGTAAAGAGCCGAGATGTAATTTTCGTGCGCACTAGCTACAGCTTCCTGCGCTTGCACCACTTCTACCGTGTTGGTGACACCAGCCGCAAAGCGATCTCGAGATTGCGTCAAGCTCTCATCTGCCAAACCAACATTGCTCGTGGCTACGGCTACCTGCTGCGCCGAGGATTCCAGATTTAGGAGGGCAGTACGAACATCCGCATCAATCTGTCCGCGCAGGTTGTCAAGCTGATCGCGGCTTTTCTGGAGTTGCGCGTCGGCTTGCAATACATCTCCATGGACTTTGTTACCCTGGAAAATCGGAATGGTCAGTGTCGCTCGCACGTCGAATACTCCGTGAGTAAATAAGTTTGAATACGTTCCAGCGAGGCCGTAGTCGCCGCTGGTTGCAAGTGAAGGGTAATAACCTGCCTGGGCCGCGCGGCGCGAGTATTCCGCAGAGCTCACGGTGGCCAACGCAGCTTGATAATCCGAACGTGAAGCGTACGCTCGCTTCAATGCCTCATCCACGGTGAGGCCTTCGAGAGGTTCGTATGGAGATTTGTCAGTTAAATCATATTCTTGTCCGGGGGCCAACCCGATCACTCGCGCGAGGGTCAATTTCTGAATTGCTAAATCATTTTTGGACTGAATCAATTGTTGCTGGCGTGTTTGCAATTCTACTTGGGCACGAAGTGCATCGATAGCGGGCGAGGTTCCGGCCCTCAGCTGATCGGAAGCTTGATTGTAGAGCGCCTGGCCTGTGTTTACTTGGGCTTCGGCTGTTTCTATACGGGCTTCGTCGGCAATGGCCAGAAGGTAATTATAGCCAACCGCCAAGACAACCAGATCACGAGCATCTTTAAACGTGTGTTGTGCCGCTTTCAGACTTTCCGTCGCGGCATGCGTGTTATTGATAGCTTTTAAGTCCAAGACAGATTGGGTAGCGTACGCGCGACTATCGTAATAAGTAAAAGGACCTACGATCGAAGGAATGGCTTGCCCAGGGATCTTAAAGTTGAACCCAAACTCAGCCAGACTGATTTGCGACGTGTCTACATAGCTTGTAGTCGTTAGGTTCGGCAACAACGCGCTTAACTGCTGCCAACGCGCTCCGCGTGCGGAACCAACGTCCTCGCTTGACAGCAGCAAACCTAGGTTTTGTTTGAGCCCGCGATTGATGGCGTCCTCAAGCGATATTGGTAGAACGCCGGGAACTAATTTTGATGGAACGCTGCCAGTAAAAGAACTTTGGCTTTGCGGAGCCGCAGGTTGCGAGTAAATCGACGAGGTTGTACTAGTGCTGGAATTTGAAGATGGACTTCCCGTCTGC
The DNA here is from genome assembly GCA_963731535.1 of uncultured Acidobacteriota bacterium. GTDB lineage: Bacteria > Acidobacteriota > Terriglobia > Acidiferrales > UBA7541 > Palsa-295. The sequence continues at coordinate 267,821 of CAVSWI010000015.1, forward strand.
CCTGTGACTGGGCCAGCCGGTAGTTGAGCCCAAAGTGGCTTTTCATGCGCAGTCCAGACAATCGTGAGGATGAAGGAAATGAGGGCCAATCTACGTTTCACGGAGTCTTCTCCAATTCTCTTAGAAGTAAGATGAAATTAGCTGCGGCGAGATTCAGAAAATCGTATAGCGCTCGCGTCCAACTATCGATAAATCAGGCAGTTAGTTTCTTGGTAGCCTTGCGCTTCTTCCTTGTATCGGCAAAAATGCAGGGGAAGAATAGCTCCCATACTTGTTCCGCCGATTTTCGTAACACGGAATCCGGATTCAGCGACCAACCTATGGTGATGCCCATGAGAATGAGCTGAGTTAGTCGCGCAAGATCTGCTGAAGAATAATCGCGACGAATCTCGCCTCTTTCCTGACCTATTGCCAGGATTTCGGACAAGAGCCGGCGGCCTTTTTGCAGCCGGTTTTGCAATTCCGCACGCACGGGCGCGCACGATAGGTGCGCCGCGAAGATCGAGCGCAGCAAATCCGGGCTTTCCGACGACTGTCCTGCTAGATCGGTGGCGAGCTCTTTAAGTACGGGTCGTACCGATTGATTTGGCGCACGGGCTTTTTTCAAAGCGCGTTCAATCGCAGCGAGACGCTCGTCGCCGTAGGTAGCCAGAACATGTTCTTTAGTGGGGAAATAATTGAAGAATGTTCCTTTGCCGACGTCGGCGGCCTCGGTGATGTCTTCCACCGTGGTATCGAGATATCCACGTTGCGCAAAAATTCTCAGTGCGGCACGGTAGATGCGCTCGCGAGTCTCGACGCGACGACGCTCACGGCGATTCGAAGGAGAAAAATTCCTGACGCGGTGAGTGGAACGAACAGCGATCGGGGACTTCATTTGCCGGTCTCCTGATGATGACTAATAGACGATTACGACTATAAGTCATATTCTATAAGCAGTCAATATCGTGCGGCTATTCGGAGGGGTTGGCAGGAGCTTAATACGCCGGGGATTTTATCCCCGGCGTATCCAAGCGAACGTGTTTGAAGATATCCAGGCTTGCTTCAAGAATCTCCCGGATTCACTTCACAGGCGACTACTTGCGCGCGCCGGAAGCCTTATCAAGCTCGTCAATTAGCGGTTTGGCTGCCGGAACAACGGCTTGGCCACCTTCGACGATGTCCTTCGCGCCGATCGATTTGCCATATAGTGCTTTGTTAGCATCATCATCGGAATCCATCGTGGCGCCTTCTAGAGATACGCCAGCAAAAAGTCCCTTGGATCGCGAATACGTCAAAACGTCCACATGCATCGAAGCGGCATTGTAGCCGGTAGCCTGAGCGCCCGTGGGGCCGGCGGCGGCGGCGGCATTTGCACCGAGCTTGGTCTTCCCGTTCAGGATTTGCTCGGCGCCCGTTTTGTTCATTACGACTAGAACGAAATCAGTGGCCGTCGAGCCTAGTTGTACTCCGATGCTTCCCTGGTCAAGCTTGTACATTGCCGGAGCGCCCCAATCTCCGTTCATTTCTGCTCCATTGCGGCAAACTAATACGCCGCGGCCGTAGCTTCCACCGATTCCGACGGCTACCTTCTTAACGCTGGGAAATATCACTACGCAGTCTGCTTGGTCGAGAATACTCGTGGGCAGTCCGCTACTCCCGACGAGAAGTGCCCGAAGTACGGTGGCCGAATTATCCAGTCGCTCGGCTTCTTTCTTCTGAGCGAATATGGGAGAAGCAACTGCCAAACAAAGCGCAAACACCATCATTTTCTTTTTCACGGTTCAACCTTTCTTAACGAGGATGGATTCAGAGCTGACGCTCGAATCGTCTTGCTAGGCCCGATTTCTATCTTGTTTGGAAGCGGCCCCATTCTACATGATTCCGCCTTGTTCGCGTTCTAGGGCAAGGCGCATAGAGCCGGTTCGAGTTTGGGTGCGTTACGGTTAGGACCGGTGTTTCGGTGAATGTTTTCTCAAAGTTGAAAGAAGCAATTTAGCCGACGGCGGCGGCGGAACGGCGTTATGAACAACGATATCCTTTGCCGGAATTTTCTTTCCATAGACCCGTTCGTTCGCGTCGTTGTCCGGACGTACGGTGGAACCTTCGAGCGAGACCCCCGCGAAAAGACCGCGTGATCGCGAGTAGGTTAGAATCTGCGCCCGCAAAGTGACGTCCGACTCCGCCGCGGCGGCGCGCCCGACCGGACCGATTGCCGCGGATGCATCCGCGCCAATTTTCACCTTGCTAGCAAGGATGGCGTTAGCGCCTTGATCGTTCATAACCAGCAAAACGAAATCGGTTGCTTGTCCGCCCGCCTGAAAGCCGAAACTGGCGCCTTCCAGGGCCATCATCGATGGCGCGCCCCAAGGGCCATTAAAGTCGTCACCCCGACGGCAGGTCATGAGGCCGCGACCGTAGCTGGCGCCGACGATGAACGCCGCCTTGAGCACCGAAGGAAACACTATCACGCAGTCCGCTTTGTCGATAAGACTCTGCGGAATATTGTCGGGAATATCCATAATTTCCTTTACTACCCGACCCGCATTCACAATGCGGTCTTCGTCTTTCGTGGTGTCATCAGCCCGCACGGTAGGAGTGAATACCGCCGGAGCGGCTACCAGTGTTGCTACCAGCAGAGCCGATAGAATACTCTTCATACGCTTTCCTCCTGTGCAGTGCACTCATGATATGGGTTTCGAGTTAGAATCGCAACCTTTCTGCAGGGAACCGGCGGGCAGCGCGTTCTAATATAATCAGCGTCGTTTCAATGGGGAACAATCACGTGAACGAATACATTTCAAGCGTCCTACGTCGCTATTTTTCTACTGCTCTCATAGTTCTGACAGCGTTTGGTATTTGTTCGCGTTTTGCGGAAGCGCAAAACGCCACGATTGGTTCAAAGGAAGTCTCCGCAAATAGAAAAGCGGGTGTCACCCGGCCAGACGTAAAAAGATTCCGGGCTCGCCTGGATGCCGCACTTGCCGAGGGTCAGACACAAAAGGCCTTCTGGGGAATATTGATAGCGGATCGCGATAATGGAGAGACTCTCTACGAATTGAATGCTGATCGATTCGTTACTCCGGCCTCTAATGCAAAGATTTTTACTACGGCGCTGGCACTCTCTACGCTCGGCCCCGATTTCAGATTTCATACAACTTTGGAGACAACGGGGTTACTTGGCCCGGATGGCCGACTCGTCGGCGACCTAGTTCTCGTTGGCCACGGTGACCCCGATCTTTCCAATCGGAAATTTCCCTACGCGGGGAAGGGGGAACGGGAAGGTACTGCGGAAGCGCCCTTAGCCGCATTGGTCGAAGCGGCAGTTGCCAAGGGACTAAAAGAAGTGGATGGAGATATCGTCGCAGACGATAGTTATTTCCCTTACGATCCGTATCCGGCAGGCTGGAGTGTGGGCGATTTATTTTTCACTTTCGGCGCGCCTGTAAGTGCGCTCGCGTTCAACGATAACTCTCTTTCAATCGAAGTCAGTCCCGCTAGCCGTGAAGGTGAACCCGCTATATTACTGGTAGAGCCAGCTGCTGCAAACGGCAGCTTTGCATACCAGGTGAATACTGGTCCGAGCAACGGGAAACCCGATTTTTCCGTAGTTCGCCAACCGGGACAAAACCCTATCCGGTTGCGCGGGTCAATTCCTGCGGGCCATGCGCCCATCAAACTCGATTTCGCAATGAGCGATCCGGGCGAGGTGGCAGCATTGGCGTTGAAGCGGACCCTCGAATCGCGCGGCATTAAAGTTACGGGTGGCGTCCGCGTAAGACATTCTGAACCGCCGCGTCCTTTTGATTCCATGGTTGTTCCGTCTGGCGCTATGACGATGCCCGGCTCTTTGAACGCCGATAGCTCGCCAGCTACAAGTAAACTCGTACTTGCCGACCATATTTCGCCGACTCTTCTTGAAAGCATTAGCATTACTAACAAAGTGAGCCAAAACCTCCATGCTGAATTATTCCTTCGCACCGTGGCGCGCGAAAAGGCAGGCATCGGTTCAGCCGAGGCAGGAATTTGGGTAGAACAGAATTTTCTGAAGACAATCGGAATCGCAGAGGGGGATGTTGTTCTCTCAGACGGCTCCGGACTTTCGCGAGATGATCTAGTGACGCCTCGCGCCGTCGTTCAACTTTTGCGATACATCTCACAGCAGCCATGGGCTGCGGATTACATCGCGACACTTCCCATAGCGGGTGTTGATGGCACGCTTGAGAATCGAATGAAGGACACGGCCGGGTCTGGCCGCATTCTGGCCAAGACCGGCTCACTCGAACATGTGCGAGCAATGTCCGGCTACGCGACAACCGTCCGGGGCGAGCATCTCATATTCACGATTTTCGGCAATAACAATGCGCACGGCCACGATGCCACGATCGCAATGGATGCAATTGCAGTGGCGATGGTAGAAACACTCGGAACTTCCCGTCCGACCAAAAAGTGAAATGAAGCAGCGCGTTAGAACCATCACAGTTTTTGGAAGTTCGCGCCCTCGTGAATCAGACAATGAGTACACCGTAGTGCGACAACTGGGCGCTGAACTGGCCAAGAAAGGCTTTTCCGTCTGTACTGGCGGATATGGCGGCGTGATGGAAGCAGTTTCAAGAGGAGCGCACGATGCCGGCGGTCGATCAATAGGTGTTACGACGCGATTTTTCAAGGCGACTGCAAATAATTGGCTGGACAAGGAAGTACGAGTGAAGACTTGGCAAGATCGTCTTTTTGACCTGATCGATCACGGTGACGGCTACGTGGTGTGCGCCGGCGGGACCGGCACGCTCGTGGAACTGGCCGTAGTTTGGGAAACGATGAACAAACGAGTGATGCCCAAAAAACCTGTGGTGGTTCTTGGAGAATTTTGGAAGCCGGTGATCGATCGTGTTCGTCAAGGCGAGAGTGGCCCAGAATCTGCCTGGATCGAGAAACAAACTCCTTTCATTCAGTTTGCAGGGTCACCTTTTGAGGCCGCCGATATGCTCGCCGCCTATTTCAAATCGCACGCACGCTGATTTCCCACAGCAACAGGGCTACAATTCGATATGAGGTTGCCGTGTCTCGTTCCGCAGAACAACTCCTGGAATTCGATCGACTGAAAGAGATCGTCAGCCGCTACACCACCTGCGCGCCTGGCCGTAGGACGACGCTCGCTCTCGAGATTTGCCAAGATGCCGCAGGGCTCGACTCAGAGTTCACCTTGATGCGCGAAGCTGTCGCGTATTTGCGCGATGGTTCTGAATTGGGCTTCGGGTCACTCGCTGATCCCGAACCATGGCTGGCTCGCTTGATCATTCCGGGTTCGATTCTTGTCACTGCAGACCTCCTCGACGTTGCATCGCTGATGGACGCGGCGCATGCCGTGCGGCAGATCTTTAAAGAGGAGGCAACGAAATATCCGAGGTTGACTGAAAGAGCCGCTGCGCTCGTGGATTTTCGGCATCTTTCGACAGCAATCCGGCGCGCGGTTCTGCCCAACGGAGAGATCAGCGAGGACGCATCACCGCAGCTGAAACGCATTCGCGAAAGCATGGCGAGTGCGCGCGAAAAAATCCACAAGTCCCTGGAAGGAATTCTTCGTTCCCGGGGCGAGCCTGCCGGGGAAGACTACATCACGCTCCGTAACGAACGCTTCGTGATTCCAGTTCGCGCCGGAGAACGCCGAAACGTTCCCGGAGTAGTGCACGGCGCGAGTGCAACGGGACAGACCGTTTTCGTCGAGCCGCTCGAAGCCATCGATTTGAACAATCGCCTGGTTCAACTAAGCGAAGATGAGCTTACAGAAATCAACAGAATTCTGGAGGAGCTGACTGAACGGGTGCGCCTGGAACGCGGATCGCTTGAATCCGCTGCTGCGCGATTGGCTCACTTGGATACAATTTTCGCTCGCGCCCGTTTCGCTCGCGAGTTCGATTGCGCCATGCCAACATTTACGCCAGGGAATTTGTTGCGCCTTTACAATGTGCGAAACCCTGTGCTTGAAGCCACACTGAAACCGCAGGGACGCAAAGCGGTTGCCATGTCGCTCGATCTCGGAGGAGACGAAACGGTTATGGTTATCAGCGGACCTAACACGGGTGGAAAAACGGTAGCGCTCAAAAGCGTAGGACTGGCGGCGCTGTCTGCGCAATCTGGAATTCCCGTGGCTGCTGAACGAGCCGAAATGCCGATTTTTGATCATGTGCTCGCGGACATCGGCGATGAACAATCCATCACAAGCGATCTTTCAACATTTTCCGCGCATATGCTGAATTTGAAATCCATGCTGGAGGTGGCCACCGAGCGCTCGTTGATTCTGGTGGACGAAATGGGCACTGGCACAGCTCCGGAAGAGGGCGCGGCGTTGGCCGTCGCGCTGCTCGAAGAATTTCGGACGCGGCATGCTCTCACCATCGCAACCACACATCATGATCGTCTGAAGTCTTATGCGTCCACTACGCCAGGGATGGTCAACGCAGCAATGGAGTTTGATGAAGTAAACTTACGCCCCACGTATCGCCTGCTAGTCGGTGTGCCCGGAACGTCGAGCGGAATCGAAATTGCGCGAAGGCTCGGTCTTCCGACGCGAGTGGTAGAACATGCCCAAGCAAGTCTTACTCCTGAATCACGTGAGGCACGTGATCTGATCGCGTACCTCCATCGCAGTCGCGATGAAATGGAAGAAATGAAAGCGCAAGCGCGCGAGGAGCTCGCGCAAATTGAAACTGAAAGACGCGCTCTTCAAACTGAATGGGTTGGCCGCCAGAAAAAGCGCATCGCTGAACTGGAAAAGAGCTTTCAAGAAGCAACCAAACGACTCGAAAGCGAGATGGCTCGGGTTACCTCGGAAATTCACGACCGGGCGTTGCGAGCACAACTAGAAAAACAATCTGGGAAGCGAATGTCGAAAATTGCTTCCGACGCGCGCGCGGAGACGGACGCGGCGGTGGTGGATACGCTCTCGTCATCGCAGGCTGATCTTGGAATCGGGACGGAGATTCCCCCAAAGCCTGTGTCGCCCGAGCAACTTACCTCTGGCTTGCGCATTATCGTGAAGGGATTTAAGCAGCCTCTAATATTCCGCCGATTAGATGGCACGAAGGCAGAAGTAGAGGCCGGAGTTCTGAGGATGCGTGTTCCTCTTTCTGACGTGATCGGGATCGACACTGGCAGAAAATCCGCAAAAGCAGATCTACTGGCATCCGCACGCCCATCGGATGTAACAGTGCACACAGAGCAGAGCGACGAACCTGCCAACGAAGAAATAAATGTCATCGGCTGCACGGTTGAGGAAGCAACTCGCCGTGTGGATAAGTTTCTCGATGAGGCCGCGTTGGTCAGTCTGCCGAGTGTTCGAATCATCCATGGACACGGTACGGGCGCGTTACGTCGAGGTTTGGCTGAATTTTTGTCAACTCACCCGCTTGTTGATAAAGTTCGTCATGAAGCCGAAGACCGCGGCGGGACCGCAATCACAATCGCCGAGTTGCGAAATTAAGGGTGGCGAACGGACTAGCGCCAAAATTTTCGGGACAACTCAGAAGACATGGCTGAAGCCGGATCATTTGCCGAAAGGGTAAAGCAGCAAGCGGACATCGTCCGCGTGATCGGCGAGTACGTTCGCCTGAAGAAGAGTGGCCAAAACTTCGCCGGACTCTGTCCCTTCCATCAAGAGAAAACTCCATCTTTCAACGTGCATCCGGTGAAACAGATTTATCACTGCTTTGGCTGTGGCGTGGGTGGTGATGTCTTCAAATTCGTCATGGAACTCGAGAAATGTACTTTTCCTGAAGCGATTCGCACGGTCGCGGAGAAATGCGGAATCGCGATTCCCAAACCGCGCGAACGTTCACCGGAAGAACGCCGCGAGAATCAGCAACGAAGCGCCCTTGTGGAGATGCATCGCGAAGCTGCGGCATTTTTTGCGCGCCAATTACACGAAACTCCCGAAGGAAAGGTCGCCTACGCGTATCTCGAAGATCGCGGACTGAATCGCGAGGCAATGATTAAATTCGGATTAGGATTTGCGCCGTCATCGGGAGACGCCCTGCTCCGTTTTCTCAAACAGAAATATCCGGAAAAGTTGCTGGAAGTTTCAGGTCTTCTATCACGCGAGCAAAGCGGACGCTTCTTCGATCGTTTCCGCCGGCGCATCATGTTCCCTATCGCCAATGAGAGTGCGAAAGTGATAGCGTTCGGCGGCCGCGCTATGGGCGATGACATGCCCAAGTACCTGAATTCTCCCGAAACGACCATCTATTCGAAGAGCAGCGTCCTCTATCATCTCGACCGAGCTAAAGAAGCTCTGCGGCAAAATGATTTCGGAATCTTAGTGGAAGGTTACATGGACGCGATCGCCGTCGCGCGTGCGGGAATCGTGAACGTAATAGCAAGTTGCGGTACCAGCCTTGCCGATCCACAGATAAAATTGCTAGGCCGATTCACCCGGCGAGTCATCGTGAACTACGATCCAGACATCGCCGGCCAAGCCGCAACCGAACGCTCTCTGACTCTATTGCTTGAGAAAGAGTTCGATGTTCGCGTTCTCGCTCTTCCGCGCGGCTCGGATCCCGATAAATTTCTAAAAGAACAAGGCGCCGAAGCCTATAAGAAGCTATTGATGCAAGCTCCTCCGTACTTGGATTATCTAATTGGCCGCGCGAAACTGATGGATCGCACGACTGCAAACGGGCGAGTGATGGCCCTCAATTTCCTGATGCCATACGTACAGCGCTTACCAAACAGGCTGCTGCGTTCAGAATGGGCCACGCGAATCGCCTCTGAGTTACACGTGGACGAGCCAGTCTTGCGCGAAGCGCTCCGCCGAGCTGCCACCGAACGTCGCAGCGAAGTAAAGCCCAAAGCTGAGCTCTTGGGGCCGACCGTGAAGGGCGCTGAGCGCCGTCTAATCCACATGCTGGCGGAAGCCAACGGATTCCGTGAAAAACTCGCTCAGGAAATTGTTTCCTCCGGACTGCACCGCGGTCTTCAAACCGAAAAGATATTCGACCTTCTCATTGCCAGGTCAGGGCAGCCCTCAGATCCATCTACTTTTGCCGAAGCACTGGACGAACGCGACAGGCGCGTGCTGTTCGAGATTTTCTTCGAGTCTTTCTCCGAGCATACTTGGGAGGAGGCGGAAAGCTGTCTGGGTGTGCTGCGCAGCCGTCGCGTGGAGCAAGAACTTGCAGAATTACAGAAGCAACTTGAATCGAAGCCTCCTACTGCGGAACTTCGACGCATAATCGCTCGTCGGTTGGAATTGCAGAAACTGTTGGCGGGACAATAAGTTACGGCATTCGATTGACCCAACCTCCCGTATGTTATATATTCGTAAGGTTTTGGATGAAACGTTAAGCCCCCGTCAAGCATCATATGGTTGTTGTGGGAGAAGCGGTGTGGGCTTCAGCAGCACGGGCGCAGGCACCAACGAAGAATCGTCTGAAAAATAAGCGTTTATCACAACATGCGCGAGGGTGTGCCGGGGTGTCTAGTACCGGCCATTTTTGCTTGGGTAATTGAGCGTGCGGCCGGCTTTAATAAGAGGGAGGCAGTGTGACGGTAGCTCTTGAAGAAAAATACGATCAGGTACGACAGCTCATCGCTATGGGCAAGGAACGCGGGTATCTACTCTATGATGAAGTGAACGATATCCTGCCGCCTGAGGTGCATTCCTCAGAAGAAATCGACGATCTTCTTTCAACTTTCGAACGCTATGGCATTGATGTGTATGAAGACCTTTCGAGCGCGAAGGCCGCGCTGGCAGCAGCGGATTCCACTGATGCAATAGACGTCAAAGATGAACCGGCCTCGTCCGCGTCTGAGGATGGCGATCTGGATCTGACTCCGGGAACTCTGGAAAAGACAAACGATCCCGTTCGCATGTACTTGCGCGAAATGGGAACTGTGCCCTTGCTTACACGCGAGGGCGAAGTCGCCATCGCGAAGCGCATTGAACGGGGACAGTTGCTCGTTCTCAAAACGATTACGCGCGCCCCGCTCATCTTGAAAGAGCTTCTTCAGGTCGGCGAAGACGTTCGCAACGGTTCGCGCTCGATCAAAGAGATCGTCCAATTCGACGATGAAGAGCTGACCGAAGAAAAGATCGAACAGAAGACTAAAGAAACTCTGAAGCAGATTGATAAGGTGGCGAAGCTTTATCTGCTGGCGATGAAGCAGGCTGCCAAGTTGCAGAAAATTCCTCGATCGAAAAAGCGTCCCTATCTTCGGGCACGCTACACATTGGCGCGTACTCGTGTGGAGATGTCCAACCGCTTTCGCGAGTTGGATTTCAATCCACTGGAAAAGAAGCGCTTGATCGAAAAAATTCGGCAAACGGTTGAACGCGTTCATTTCCTTGAGCGCGATACCGTCAAACTCGAACGCCGAGTGGAAGCTTCCAAAGGCGATGTCCAGGCCGAAGCGCGCAAAGATCTGAAAAATCGCCGCCAGGAACTGAGTGAGATCGAACTCGCCAGCGAAGTGAGTCCCACCGAGTTGAAGCGCGCTCTCCAGGTGATTCTTCGGGGCGAAGCGGAAGCCGAGCAAGCGAAAAAAGAATTAATCGAAGCCAACCTGCGCTTGGTCGTATCCATCGCCAAGAAATATACGAACCGCGGCTTGCAATTTCTGGACCTGATTCAGGAAGGTAACATCGGTCTGATGAAGGCCGTGGATAAGTTCGAATGGCGCCGGGGCTACAAATTTTCCACCTACGCGACTTGGTGGATTCGCCAAGCCATCACTCGCGCCATCGCCGACCAGGCTCGCACCATCCGCATTCCGGTGCATATGATCGAAACGATCAATAAGCTGGTCCGCACACAACGGCAGTTAGTACAAGAACTCGGACGCGAACCTACCTCAGAAGAAATCGCGAAGCGCATGGATATTCCTGTCGCGAAAGTGCGCAAGATTTTGAAGATTGCTCAAGAGCCAATTTCGCTCGAAACTCCGATTGGCGAAGAGGAAGATTCGCACCTGGGCGATTTCATCGAGGACAAAGCCGTCGTTTCGCCCTCTGACGCCGTAATCAATCTGAGCCTGAAGGAACAGACGTCCTCGGTGCTGAAAACCCTCACTCCGCGCGAAGAAAAAGTTATCAAGATGCGTTTCGGACTTGATGACGGCAGCGAGCACACGCTCGAAGAAGTGGGACAATCTTTTGCCGTCACTCGCGAGCGCATTCGCCAAATCGAAGCGAAAGCTCTGCGCAAGTTGCGCCACCCATCGCGCTCGCGCAAGCTGCGCGCCTTTCTGGAAGGCTCCGCGAACGACTACTAAATCTATCCTTCCAATCTGCTTTGCAGCCGATTTAACGCGTCAAACCAGAAAGTTTTCATCTTTGCGCACTCTTTGCTGCTCTCCAGCTTCATGTGATCCACCGCCACCTGACACTTCGTCGCGCCCTTGCCGTAAAAATTGACGCTTAGCCTGCTGGTGCCACCCTTCCACTTTCCGCGAATGGATTTCGACGGCGTGGCTGTGGTAATTTCCAATTCCGAATCGCCAAGCCAGCCCCGCCGTGATTTCTCATTCACCCACGCCTCATAAGCCATCGAAAGCGGCACGTTTAGCGTTCGGCTGCCTGATGCCGAAAATTCCCCGTCGCACTTTTGATACTTCTCGCGAATGCCGCGTTCGTGCTCGTATGCGACCGCAACCATCTGGCCCCACCAAGGCCCTACTTTTTGCTTTTCGCCGAGATAAGCGGAAATTTCCTTATGCTGCAATTTCTCCGCGCCGGCCTTGTCCAAGATTTTGAACCACTCAGCCCACGTTTTGCCCGTTCTTTCTTTCACCGCTTCGTCGCTCATCCGCTTTGTTTCTCTGGGTTTCTTCATAGTTCAGTCTCCCGACGTGAAAGCTATTTCTGTTGCTCCGCCGTGGACCAATTTACGGCCGAGCCATATTCATAGACGAGCTGCGCGCCGCGGTCCGCGCCAAAAATGACCAATACGGCAAGAACGCAGAGACCCAGCAACATTACTTTCCGTAATTGAGTGGTAAAATTCCGCCGTACCGAAAAAGCAAAAATACAAAGAGCTCCCGCCAGACTCGTAGATACCAGCATCAACGCCTGATGAATTCCCACCACGCGCTGAGCGATTCCCGGAGGAACGGATTTCTCCGCAACAAGTCCCGTCAGCGCCGTCACAATCGCAGCGAGAGTCCCCAAGTAGAGCATCCGCGAAGCTGTTCGCTGCATTTCGTCACTGGTTCGCCAAAGTGCCAGCAACTCGAAAAACAACGCGGCAAACCATAGAACAATTGGGAAATGTACAAAAATCGGATGGTAGTTCAGCGCCGCTTTGAGGCCAGGAAGCACGAAATGGTCTCCTTAAACACCCGTATGAAAGCGCATTATGTGTCAGCGCCTGGAGCTAGTAAATAGGTGTATCATTCGCCGCAATTCCGAGACCCATCGAAATTAGATGGAAGCAGGCTTAAACGCAGAGTACCAAGCTATGCCGCAAAAGAATCCGTTGAAGACGCGCGCACCCGAACGAGATTACTCGCACCGAACTCTTGCAGAGAAACTCGGGATAAAGCCGGGTCAACGCATCGCTGTTCTGGGTCTGCAAGAAGCGGAATTCCAACGAGATCTGGAAGCCATCGTTCCGGACTATTCGCGAGGCACTCGCGTGAGTGATGCGGATATGATTTTCTTTTCTGCCGAATCGAAGGCGGATCTGTCGAAATTGAAGTCTCTCTCAGGTTCGATTTGCAAATCGGGCGGAATTTGGGTCGTTTATCCCAAGGGACAAACCCACATTCGTGAAATCGATGTAATCAACGCGGGCAAATCCGCGGGACTCACGGACAACAAAGTAGTGCGCTTCTCCGCAACGCATACAGCCCTGCGCTTGGTTATTCCTCTCGCGAAACGCTAATGCGATCTTTTGCGGAAAGTGTCCGCGAGTGCAGCATCCTGAATCCGGTGCGCAGCAACTCACATCGGTATGAGCACCACGAATGCAAATTCCGGCATCGGCGCATCCGGCAGCGTCTTATTATGTTCATATGGGCACACGGCTGGACGTCCGCAATCTCACGGTAGAATTGCCAACGCCGAGCGGCTGGGTGCGGCCTGTAAACGAAGTCTCCTTCGCGCTTGGCGAAGGCGAAACCCTCGGCATCGTCGGCGAATCGGGCTCGGGCAAAACCATGCTCTCACTAGCGCTGATGGGCTTGGAACCGCCGGGAGCGCGACGAAAAGGCGAGGCATGGCTCTGCCAGCGGGATAGCACATCGGATTTACGCGGAATAAATGTTCTTGCGGCTTCGTCCAGTGAAATGCGTGCGTTGCGCGGCCGGGAAATCGCCATGATTTTCCAGGAGCCAATGACGGCGCTTAATCCCGTAATGCGCGTAGGCGTGCAGATTGAAGAAGCCATCCGCGTCCACGAAAATCGTTCGAATCAAAACGAGATTCACTCCCGCGCAATCCAATCGCTCGAACGAGCCGCTTTACTCGATGCAGAGCTGCGCGCGCGGCAATACCCCCATCAGCTTTCCGGTGGTTTGCGTCAACGTGTAATGATCGCCATGGCGCTGGCCGCCGGACCGGGAGTACTAATCGCAGACGAACCCTCCACTGCGCTCGACGTCACGGTGCAAAAGCAAATTCTTGAATTATTGGCGAGGCTGCGCGAAGAGCTTCGTCTTTCGTTGCTTTTTATTACGCATGACCTCGGGGTCGTGGCCCAAGTCGCCGATCGAATTATCGTGATGTATGCAGGCCGAATCGTGGAAGAAGGTCCAACCATGGAGGTTCTGCGCCATCCGCGCCACCCCTATACGGAAGGCTTGCTCCGGGCGGCTCCTCGCCTCGAGCGTGAGAAGTTGGTTCCGATTCCGGGCACCGTTCCGGCGTTAAACGCGCTCCCACCGGGCTGCGCATTCGCGCCGCGGTGTTCTTACCACCTAACGGAATGCGATGCCGTAGTCCCGGATATCCGACCGGCGGGTCCAAATCATCGTGCGAGGTGTATTCTCGTCCCATGGCCGCAGCCAACGACAATGAACTGAAGGATCTCGTACGGAAACGATTCACGAGCACCGCGGAGGTTTTTGGTGATTATGCGGTCGCGCATCGTGTTACGGACGCGGAATTGCTCGCGCGCCTTGTGTCTGCGGCTCCAACAGATCGGGCGGTCGATCTTGCCTGTGGGCCCGGCACGTTGGCGCTAAGATTTGCCCGACATGTGAAATGGATTTGCGGCCTCGATTTCACTCCTGCAATCCTCGAATTGGCGCGCCGGAATGCGTTGAGGGAAGGACTTTCCAATCTTGTTTGTGTTCTCGGTGATGCCCAAGCGCTGCCATTGGGGGATAGTTCGCTCGATCTGGCTGTTACAAGTTTTAGCTTGCACCACATTTCAGATCCAGCGAGCGTACTGCGGGAAATGGCGCGTGTAGTAAAAGCCGGAGGCCGTGTGGGCGTGCTCGACATACTTGTACCCGAAGACCCAAAGGTTCGCGAGTTGAATCATCGAATCGAGCGAATACGCGACAACTCGCACGCGCGCTCTCTCGCTCGAAGTGACTTCGACCGAATTTTTAGCGAGGCAGGTCTACGCATTATTGCTACCGAAGTGCGAGGCCATCCCCGCACATTGGATCATTGGATGCACGTGGCCGGATGGAAGCGCACGGACCCTCAATATATCGAGGCCCGGCAGCTGATGGAATCTTCGATGGCTGATGACGGCGCCAATTTTCATCCTAGGTTTGAACCCGCCGAAGTCGTAAAGCCTGGTGAAGAACCGGACATATACATGATCAATACTGGAATTTATATCGCTGCCGAGAAAATCTAGCGTGCAGAGCGAAAAGCTTCTCGACGTCCGCAATCTCAGGAAGTCTTACTCCATTTCTACGGGTGTGTTTACGAAGTCCAATCGCCGAACTGTCGCAGTGGACAACGTTAGTTTCGCGCTGGAACGCGGGGAAACATTGGGAATTGTGGGCGAATCAGGTTGCGGCAAAACGACGCTCGCGCGAATGATCCTGGGGTTGATTGAGCCGGACTCCGGTGAAATTCTATTCCGCAACCAGAATTGGCTCGGCGCACACGGTTCCGATCTCCGTGCACTGCGCCGCAGAATGCAAATGATTTTCCAGGATCCGGTCGCGTCGCTTAATCCCCGGATGAAAGTCGGCGCAATCGTTGGTGAGCCGCTAGCTGTACACGAGCCGAATCTTCCGCGCAAGGACCGTCGCAAACGCGTGACGGAAATTCTTGAATTAGTTGGTCTCAGCATTGAATCCCTTGACCGCTATCCGCACGAATTCTCCGGTGGCCAACGCCAGAGGATTGGAATCGCGCGAGCCTTGATTCTAGGGCCCGAGCTCGTAATCGGGGATGAGCCGGTTTCGGCCCTGGATGTTTCGGTCGGCGCGCAGATTCTCGAACTGCTGGCTCGCCTTCAGCGCGAATTCTCACTGACATTAATTCTTATTTCCCACAGCCTTCCTGTAGTCGCGCAACTCGCCACACGGGTTGCCGTAATGCAGAAAGGACAAATCGTAGAAGTCGGTTCAGCCGATCAAGTGCTCGGCGCTCCCCAACATCCATACACAAAAGCACTTATCGCCGCCGTGCCGCAGATTCCCGTTTGATGTAAATAGGAATTTTTGTTCCTGCACTCGGAAGTACGCTCTCACTACACGTTCTGAATCCGCAGGAATCGCGGTACACTCTCGCCGCGGTAATTTACCGCCGATCGCAAACGTAGTGAATCTAGGAATCGAACCTTTACTTTTTTCGATTGTGGAGGAGACATATGGCTAGCCCTGCGATCCCGTCGCCGGAACCCGCAAAGCCCGTGAGTTCCATGGGCCGAATTTTCGGCGTTATTTTCAGCCCTAAGGTTACGTTGGCGTCTATCGTCGAGCGCCCTACATGGGTTTTGCCGTTAGTTTTGATCATTCTGGTCTCAGTTGTCGTCGTATTCATATTTGGCCAGCGGGTCGGCTGGCGCGGGTTCATGGAACGCCAAAACCAAACAAATTCGCGCTTGCAGAAACAGATGGAAAGTATGACCCCGGATCAACGAGAGCAGATGCTTGAAACGCAGACGAAATATGCGGCCATTTTCGGATATGTCGGCGTGGTCTTAGGTATTTTCGTTTCCGCAATAGTCGTTGCCGCTGTGCTTCTGGCCGCTTTCAACCTGATAGGTGGCGCGAAAATCAACTTCAAGACCTCTCTCGCTATTGTCGCGCACTCCTGGGTGCCAGGTATTATCGGAGGAATATTAGGAATCCTGATCATATTCCTCAAAGATCCATCCACAGTTGATATTCAACATCTTGTGGCCGCCAATGCCGGGGCATTTCTCCCGGACGACGCGCCAAAATGGCAGGAGACTCTCCTGACTTCGTTCGATCTTTTCATCTTCTGGTCCATGATACTTATGGCGATCGGCTACAGCGCCACAGACCCGAAGAAAATTTCGTTCGGCAAGGCTTTTGGCACTATTGTCGTTGTTTGGCTCCTCTACGTGATTGTGAAGGTGGGATTCACCGCCGCGTTCTCCTGATAGACTCGCTTAGATGGAATTTAAGTTTGAAGTGCTTGCAACCGAGCCAACAGGCGCGCGGTTAGGCCGATTGACCACGCCGCACGGCGTCATCGAAACACCAGCGTTCATGCCGGTAGGGACGGCAGCAACGGTGAAAGCCCAAACCCAAGCAGACCTCGAATCGCTAGGCGTTCAGATTCTTCTCTCCAACACTTACCATTTGTTTCTTCGTCCCGGCCATGAGCTCATTCGCGATATGGGCGGGTTGCATTCCTTTATGTCCTGGCCCAGAGCGATCCTTACCGATTCCGGCGGCTATCAGGTATTCAGTCTGAGCGAGCTCCGAAAGGTGACGGATGAAGGCATAACTTTTCGTTCTCACCTGGATGGCTCCGCGCATTTTCTTTCGCCGGAAAAAGCGCTGGAAATCGAAATCGCGCTCGGAGCGGACATCCTCATGGTGCTCGATGAATGCATCGAGACGCCTTCCACCGAACAGCGCGCGAGAGCAGCTGCCGCTCGCACGCTCGATTGGGCGCGTCGCTCGCAGAATTATTTTCAGCAGCAAGGCGACCCTGCGAAGCAGATGCTTTTTGGAATCGTCCAAGGCGGAACGTCGCCGCAAGTCAGGCGCGAAAATGCCGAGGCGCTGGTGGAAATGAATTTTCCAGGCTACGCAATCGGAGGACTCGCTGTCGGTGAATCGCACGCGGTCACCTGCGAGATGACGCAAGTGGCAGCTTCGCGTCTGCCCAACGACCGGCCTCGCTACCTGATGGGAGTAGGCTATCCCGAACAATTGCCTGACTACGTCGCGCTGGGCGTGGACATGATGGATTGCGTCTTACCCACCCGCAGCGCACGCCACGGATGTCTCTTCACCTCAGAAGGACGCTTGCTCATCAAGAACGCTCGGTATTCCAACGACCCGAGGCCCCTTGACGAGAAATGCGCTTGTGCCGTGTGCCGCCGCTACTCGCGCGCTTATCTGAGGCACTTGTATCTGGCCGGAGAAACTCTCTCAGCCATCCTAAACACCCACCACAACATCTACTTTTACCTTGACATAATGCGCGAAATTCGCGAGGCTATTCGTTTTGGGAAGCTCGAAAGATTCCGCTCTGACCTTCAGGCCCGCCTCAAATAGGCAAACCTAAGCAGGTGTTGGGCGCCGTAATAGGCGGAGGGGATTCTTCGGCGAAGGGTTCTTGATTCGCCTCGGTTGGCGTGTCCACTCAAGAGGGAAAGGCGCAAATAACTTGATGCTGGCTATAAGTGTTCCGCGGACGATCTCGGCGGCGCTGATTCAGGCGCAGCCGAGCGGGATCGCGCTTTTTCTTCCTCTGATTCTCATCATGGTCATCTTTTATTTCCTGATGATCCTGCCCGCGCAACGGCGCCAGAAGAAAGTTACCCAGATGCTGAAGGCGTTGAAAACCGGCGACAAGGTGATTACCAGCGGCGGCATCTACGGAACGATAGTTGGTTTGGAAGACGAGGCTGTACAGTTGCGCGTCGCTGAGCAAGTGAAGATGAAAGTGGCCCGCAGCGCGATCGCAGGGCTCCAGGCAGAACCTCCCAAGGAGAGTTAGAAAGCCCGAATGAATTCCCAGCTCAGGTGGAAGTTTATTTTTATCGCTGCGGTCATTCTTTTTTGCATTTATGGCCTTGTTTGCGTGCCCACATTTCCAACGTCATGGGCCCAGGTTAAGCAGAATCTCGCGGATCGCATCAAGCTTGGCTTGGATTTGAAGGGAGGCAGCCACTTGGTTTTGCAGGTCCAAGTGGATGAAGCCATCGGCCAGCGCTGCGATCAAGCGGTCGATCAGATAACCAAACAGATTCACGAAAAAAATATTACGACCGGTGAAATTAGCCGCGTGGACGACACGCACATTTTGGTACGCAATGTGGACCCCAATTCATCCGGCGCCTTCCGCGATCTGGTCAGCAGCCAGTTTACTGACTGGGCCTTGGCTCCAGCAGCCGGCGAGCAGAATGGTTACTTGCTGACCATGAAGCCTTCGATCGTCGCCGATCTACGCCGCGACACGATGGATCAATCACTTGAAACAATCACGCGACGCATCAACGCGCTCGGACTTACCGAGCCAACCATCGCCTTCACCGGCCGGGGTGACAATGAGATTCTCGTCCAGCTTCCCGGCGAAGGCGACCCCACTCGGGCAAAATCCGTAATTCAGGCCGGCGGCCAACTTGAGCTCAAACTTGTCGCCGACGATCAAATCTACCCTTCCGAGGTAGCAGCCTTGGGAGCTCACGGTGGAGTGTTGCCGCCCGGGACTGAAATTGTGCCGGGTAGGGCTGAAAGTACGCAATCTGGACAGCCGCCCCAGCAAGGTTTCTACATCCTCGAGCGCGCTCCGATTATTACGGGCCAGGACTTACGGGGTGCCAGCCCCGCGCCTAGTGCAAATAACCCTGGACAATATGAAGTTCGCTTCCAACTTTCCACCGCGGCGGCACAGAGGTTCGGACCGTTCACGGAGTCAAATATTGGCCATAAGATGGCCATCGTTCTTGACCGTAGGGTTTACACAGCTCCGGTGATCAACGGCCGAATTGAAGATTCGGGGATTATTGAGGGCAATTTCAGTCAGGAATCGGCGCAAGACCTAGCGCTCGTACTGAGAGCTGGAGCGTTGCCCGCATCCATCAAGTATCTGGAAGAGCGCACGGTAGGGCCGTCCTTAGGAGCTGATTCCATTCGTCAGGGTCTTCGCGCTTCTATCGGCAGCATCATCGTGGTGATGATTTTCCTGGTGATCTATTATCGGTCGAGCGGTGTCAACGCGGTTGTGGCCCTAGCGCTCAACCTGATCATCTTGCTCGCTTTTATGGCGTATGCAGGGGCTGTGCTTACTCTGCCGGGAATAGCAGGCGTAATCCTAACAATCGGTATGGGCGTGGATTCCAACGTACTAGTATTCGAGCGTATTAGAGAGGAGCTACGGAGTGGAAAAGCTCCGGCCTCGGCGGTAGCGCTAGGATTTGATCGGGCCTTCCTGACGATCATCGATACGCACGTAACTACCATTGTTTCAGCAATTTTCCTATTTCTGTTCGGTACCGGGCCCGTGCGCGGATTTGCCGTTACCTTGGTGATTGGTTTGCTGGCTAATGTGTTTACGTCGATTTATGTGTCACGGGCTATCTTCGATTGGCATCTTTCACGTAGGGGGCGGCAGGCGGAGCTTAGCATCTAGGACCGGGAACAAATCGGGAACTCGCGGTGTCAAATAATGGCGGATAGGACTCGATGGAATTCTTTCACAACGTAAATGTCGATTGGATGGGAAAGGCGAAGTACTTCGTTTCACTTTCGCTGATCCTGTTGGCCGTTGGTTGGATTTCGATACTGCGCAACGGCGGATTACGTTACGGCATTGATTTTCGCGGCGGCACGCTGGTGTATGTGCGATTCTCAGGGCCCGCTCCGGTAAATCAGATTCGTAAGGGGCTTCAAGACGCAGGACTGGCGAATAGTTCGATTCAAACGATCAGTGACAGTGTTTTGAATAGTGGATCGCAAAACGACGTGGTTATCGGAATCGAGAAAACGGGCCAGGGAGACGAGGCGCTCGACGCCGGTAAGCAAGCAATTTTGGATGTGCTGCACAAGACTTTTGGAACCGCCAACGCCGCCGCGAAACAAGATTTCAACTCCATCACCGCGTCTGGCTTGGCGGCTTATCTCACGCAGAAAGATCCACTGGCCCTGGGTACAAATGCCGGAGAGCGTTACAACCAACTCGCTCAGCGCTTGACTGACGCTCGCGACAAGGAGCATGGCGGCATCGTCACTAATTTCGATGAGTTGAAAAACGTGGATGGCGTAACGCCTGCGGTATTGGTTTCTCTGAACAGCGGTTTTACGCTGAGCAATTTTACGATTCGGAACGTTGAGATCGTGGGGCCGAAAGTAGGCGCCCAACTGCGGCGCCAAGCTATTCTTGCTACCCTCTATGCTCTAGCAGGCATGTTGTTATATATTGCCTTCCGGTTTGAGTGGGTGTATGGGGCAGCGGCGGTGATAGCCGTTTTTCATGACGTGCTTATCACTCTGGGCCTGTTTTCAATTTTCCATTTCGAGATTTCGCTCACAGTCATTGCGGCACTTTTGACTCTAGTCGGTTACTCGATGAACGACACGATTGTAATTTTCGATCGAGTCCGAGAAGACCTCAGGCTGATGCGGCGCGAACCATTTCCTGAGGTAGTGAACAAAGCCATCAATCAGACGCTGTCGCGGACGATTCTGACCAGCGGGCTGACGTTTTTGACTGTTCTAGTTTTGTTTCTGATGGGTGGCGAAGTCCTTCGAGCGTTCTCTTTTGCTATGGTGGTTGGAGTTGTGGTAGGTACGTACTCCAGTTTTGGAATTGCGGCGCCCATCGTGGTGCTGTGGAACAAGTATCGAGGACAAGGAACTGCCGTTCGCGCCGGATCCGCGGCCGATAAGCGCGTGGCGGCAGCTGCAAGGAGGTAACTATGTTTGACGATCTGGTGGTTTCTAGCGCGAATCCGCAAAAGACGAATAAGCCTTGGACGGTGGCGCTGTCGTTTCTGATCCAGTTCGGGATTGTGATCGTAATGATTTTGATCCCGCTGATCTACACAGAAGCGCTGCCCAAGCAGCTGCTTACCACCTTC
The DNA here is from genome assembly GCA_963731535.1 of uncultured Acidobacteriota bacterium. GTDB lineage: Bacteria > Acidobacteriota > Terriglobia > Acidiferrales > UBA7541 > Palsa-295. The sequence continues at coordinate 288,985 of CAVSWI010000015.1, forward strand.
CTTGTTGCGCCGCCGCCACCTCCGCCTCCGCCGCCTCCGGCTGCGGCTGTTCAAAGAATCGTGAAGCCCGTAGCGCGCTTGATTCATAACGGACAAATGACGGCTCCGACCGTGATTCCGAAAAAAGTCTCCATGATTAAGGAAGAGGAATTGCCGCCCGACGTGGGTGCTGTCGGTGTAACCGGCGGAGTTCCTGGCGGCGTCCCTGGGGGGCAGGCTGGTGGAGTTCTCGGTGGAATTATCGGTGGCACGGGTGCGGGATTGCCGCCTCCTCCGAAGGTGACTCCTAAGTCGATCCGCGTAGGCGGTAACGTTGCCCAAGCGAATCTAATTCGCCAAGTGACCCCGGTCTATCCGCCGATCGCTAAAACCGCGCATATTTCCGGAACCGTATTGCTTCACGCGATTATCGGAAAGGACGGAACCGTTCAGGATCTCCAATACATTTCCGGTCCGCCGCTGCTGATGAAGAGCGCCATGGACGCAGTTCGCCAATGGCGCTATAAACCGACGCTGCTAAACGGCGAGCCCGTGGACGTTGATACCACAATTTCTGTTGTGTTTACTTTGGGCGGTTAAGAAGCACACGGTTCGGGCGTCCTCTTGGGGGTCTGGGCTGATTTGAAGTTAATGGCGACCGGCAAAATATTGCTGCCGTGATCGTTTTCCACGAATGGAGGAGCAAACTCTATGTTTTCGAATTTACTCTTGGCGAGTGTGGTGTTGTTGCAGCAGCAAGAAGTAGGCTGGGATTTGCTCACGATGTGGCACAACATGGGCTACCCGGCGAAAACGGTCGTCTTCATTCTCTTCATCATGTCTGCTTGGTCGGTGGGCATTATGATTGACCGGGCGCTGATGTATAGCGCAGCGCGGAAGCAATCCCGCGTGTTCGTGCAGCAGGTGGCCGGCGCGTTGAAGGACAACAAACTTGACGAAGCAATTTCGATCGCCGAGCGGAATAAGAAAAGCCACATTGCCAAGGTAGTGGCGACGGGCCTTTCCGAATTCCAAGCCGCCTCCGCGCAGGTTGGTGACGAGGAAGTGATCGAAGCAGCCAAGCGCGGACTCGAGCGCTCGGTGGCCATCGTCCACGCGGAAATGAAACGCGGTCTTTCGGGACTCGCCACCATCGGCTCCACGGCTCCCTTCGTAGGATTGTTCGGCACCGTCATGGGCATCATCAACGCGTTCAAAGGTATTTCGGCCTCCAAAGCAACCGGACTTTCCGCCGTCGCCGGCGGTATCGCGGAAGCCTTGGTGACCACGGCGCTTGGTCTTCTCGTCGCAGTGCCGGCAGTGTGGACCTACAACTATTTCACAAATAAAGTGGAAGCTTTCGACGTCGAGATGGACAACTCCTCGATGGAGTTGATCAATTACTTCATCACTCGCCGGGGCGGAAAGAAGTAAGTCATGGGATACAAACCCAAAGCACCACCAGTGATGGCCGCGCCAAACGTAATTCCCATGGCCGACATCATGCTCGTCTTGTTGATTATTTTCATGGTCGTGACGCCGATGTTGCAAAAAGGCGTGTCCGTGGATATGGCCAAGGTAAATAACGCTCAAGACATGCAGGATGCGGACAAAGATGACGCGATCATCGTGGCAGTCACGCGAGATGGACATTTGTACCTGGGAAGTACACAGGTGGGCCTGAGCGATATAACGACCAAGGTGAAAGACCTTCTGGCAAACCGCCTGGATAAAACCGTGTTCGTGCGTTCGGATCAACGCGCGAAATATGGCGACGTGGTCAAGGCGGTCGACGAAGTGCGATCTGCTGGCGTTGATAAGATCGGCCTGCTCACTGAAAAGAACAGGTCGAAGACGGGTGCTCCTGCGCCTCCGTCACCACCTGCTGCTGGCGCCAGCGGCGACTGAAGAATCGTTAAGAATAAAGGAGTTTTTCCATGGGAATGGCAGTTGGAGGAAGTAAAGGTTCGATGTCGGAACCTAACATTGTTCCGCTTATCGATGTGCTGCTCGTCCTCATCATCATCTTTATGGTCATTACGCCAACGGTCCCGCAAGGGCTGGACACGCTGGTTCCGCAGCCATCACCGCCTAACGCAGAAAGAAAATCCGGATGTTCTGGCCAAGACAATCGTGGTTCAGGTCCTGGCCAACGGAAAAGTAATGATCAATCAGGATGAAACCAGCTGGGACGAATTGGGACCTCGTTTGGATGATATTTTCAAGTTGCGTGCAGAAAAAGTGGCGTTCGTGAAAGGCGACGACGCTGTTGATTTCGGGCAAGTTGCTCGAGCGATTGACATCATGCGGGGCGCCGGTATCGACAGCGTGGGATTGATTACCGCAAAGGTCGAAGCGGGTCAGTAACAGCGTCCACTGCAAGATCTGCCAGCCTCGCCGTCCTGGGCGAAGGGGAAAGGGCCAGGGCGGCCTTCATCAAGGAGAGTACGGGATGCAGCGTAAGCCCCACACATATTTGGTTTTAGCAGTCGCACTTGTTTCGGCTGCGGCCGGAGCCGGATGCGACAAGCTTCGCGCACGCGATAAGCTCAACAAAGGTGTACAAGCCTACAAGGCGAACCAGACGGATCTGGCCATCGAAGATTTCAAACAAGCCAAAGCATTTGATCCTTCATTGACGAATGCGCAACTCTATCTTGCCACCGCCTATGCCAGCCAATACATTCCGGGGGCGCCGTCCGACGATAATGTCCGTATGGGCAACCAGGCCATGCAGGAGTGGCAAGAAGTCCTAAGCAAAGATCCAAGTAATCTGAATGCCATTGATGGTATCGGCTCGATTCTTTACAACATGGCCAGCACCCCTTTCGATCCCAAAAAGATGGAAGAATCGAAGGCCTACCACGAAAAGCACATTCAAATTAAGCCGACGGATCCCGAACCGTATTATTGGATCGGCGTGATCGATTGGTCTATCGCCTTCCGCGGTAATAAGGACCTGCGCGAGGAGTTTAACAAGACCGCGAAAAAGACTATTAAGGACACGGATCCCATGCCGCCCGCGCTCGCCGCTAAGTTCAAGGAGCAATATGGCGCCGTTGTGGATGAAGGCATCGCAGACCTTCAGAAAGCCATGGAACTGCGTCCGGATTACGATGATGCCATGGCTTACCTAAACCTGCTTCTTCGTCAAAAGGCCGATATGGAGGCCACTCCTGAGGCGCGCGAAGCGGACATCAAGCAAGCCGATGAGTTGGTGGACAAGGTCAAAGCTATCAAGCAGAAGAAGATGGAGAATCCCGAGCCGTCTTCTTAGCGTGCTGATTATTTTGAGACGGCGAGCCAACCGCGGCTCGCCGTTTTTTTTGGCCTTTAGGTTGTGAGCTCAGTCGGCCGGCTATTCGTGTTCAGGTTTCTGGCCGCGCGATTGCAAAGCCATACCCAATAAACCGCCTATCAGCACTGCAGGATATAGTTGACCGATTAAAGCTTCTGATACAGCCAGCATGCGTGATAGCGGATGAGCAGGCAAGACGTCTCCGTAACCGATGGTGGTCAGTGTGGTAAAGCTGAAGTAAACGTAGCGAGCCATGGGCGCTTCACCATCCGCGAACGAACCGACGAATCGCAACGATCCTGGAATCTTCAAGTCCGTTAAACGATAGGCATAACTCCACATCAAGCCGATCAGCAGATACGCGGCAATGGCTCCGAGAACACGTTGCAAGTTTATTGGCCCGGGGCGAAACAATTGCAGCAAGGTAATCACCACAAATGCGAATAGGCAGAACAAAAGCAGGAGCGCGTCGAGTTCGGGGTGCCTCTGAGAAAGCACGTACACGTTGGTCCAATGAAAAATTAAGCCGCCGATCGTCAATGAGCCGACGAAGATTTTCAGAGCCAGACTTCGCTGTGTTGCGATCACGCCGGCAATCATCAGCATGCTCAGAACAATATCCACCATGAACTTGCCGAGCATTCCTAACCCGGCCAATGGCAAAATGACGAAAATAATAAGAATAAGAGATGCCAGAAAAAATGTCAGCCGTTGGTCCACGGACCAAAATTTGGAGCGCGAAGAAGAGGATTCAGTCATCGATTGTATTCGGCTTACCGATAGCCGCCTTCACCAGCCAAACTCACAGCACTGAGCCACCGTACTTCAGTGGTTCAACGAGTGTCAACAACGCCGTCACCGAACTCGCGCTGAAGTAAGGGTAAGAGCTAGAATAGGCGTTTCCATGGAACCAGCCGGAAAACCCGCGATTACGCAGGCAGCCAGACGCGCCGTGGATTTGCGCTTTGTCGAATTGATGGACAAGGTGCGCCGCAATCGTCCCGGCGATGACTTAGAGCTTCTCCGCCGAGCCTACGACTTTGCCGCCGAGCAGCACAAGACGCAGACGCGTCTTTCTGGCGAGCCGTTTCTTTCCCATCCCGTCGAAGTCGCCCACACTCTTGCAGGAATGAAACTCGATGTGACCTCCCTGTGCGCCGCTCTCCTTCATGACGTTGTGGAAGACACCAAAATTCCCCTCGACCAGATATCTGCCCATTTTGGACCCGACGTGGCGCAACTCGTGGAGGGCGCCACGAAAATCAGCCGCCTGGATTTGCTCGCGCCGGAGGCCCGCCAGGCAGAGAACGTTCGGAAGATGCTTTTGGCCATGGTGAACGATGTCCGCGTCGTGGTGATAAAGCTGGCCGATCGCCTGCACAACATGCGCACGCTCGAGTATCTCGATTCGGAACGCCAGCAACGGATCGCTCGCGAAACTTTGGATATTTACGCGCCGGTTGCCAATCGGCTTGGTATGGGGTTGATTCGTGGCGAGCTCGAAGACCTGGCGTTTCGTTACTTAGAGCCGGAAGCGTATTTCGAGTTGCAGAAAAAGTTAGCTTCGAAACAGAAAGTTTTCGATAAATTTCTTCAGGAAGTTCAAGGTTCGATTCGCGACCGGCTTGTCGAGAACGGAATTCCCGCCGAAGTTCAGGCGCGCGTGAAAAGGTTTTACTCGTTAAATCTGAAAATCCAAAAGCAGCAACGCACCTTGGATCAGGTTTTCGACCTTTTAGCCGTGCGCGTAATAACCGACACGGTAAAGAATTGTTATGCGGCTCTCGGCGTGATTCATCAGATATGGCCGCCCGTTCCCGGACGCTTCAAGGATTACATTGCTATGCCGCGGCCAAACCTTTATCAATCTCTGCACACCACGGTTATCCACGGCGGCCAACCTTTCGAGGTTCAACTGCGCACGCAGGATATGCATCGCATTGCCGAACAGGGCGTTGCGGCGCATTGGAAATACAAAGACGGCCGGGAAGTGTCGCAGTCAGATGACCAGCGCATCGTATGGATGCGACAATTGATCGAGTGGGTGCAGGAAATGCAAGAGCCCAGTGAGTTTCTCTCAACGCTGCGTGTGGACCTTTATCCCGAAGAGGTTTACACGTTCTCGCCAAAGGGCCGCGTGGTGGTGCTTCCGCGCGGAGCCACTCCGATTGATTTCGCTTACGCTATTCATACGGAAGTGGGACATCAATGCGTCGGCGCCAGGGTGAATGGCGCAATTGTTCCACTACGCCACGCGCTCGCCAATGGTGACGTCGTTGAAATTATCACGCAGAAAGGCCACGAGCCATCTCGCGACTGGCTATCCTCGATCCAAACATCGCGAGCGCGTAGCAAGATTCGTCAGTGGATCAATCTTCACGAGCGCGAAGAAGCTACGGACGTCGGCCGCCGCTTGCTTGAGAAAGAGGCGCGCCAAGCCGGAATCACTGTGAAGAAAATTTCAGACGAGGATTGGACGCGGGTCGCTTCCGATTATGGCTGCGGCCGTATCGAGGATCTGTACGCCGAGCTCGGTTACGGAAAATGGTCAGCGCGGCAAGTGCTGGCGAAAGCGACGGGGCAGCCCCTTGCTGAACCAGGAGAAGAAAAGCAGCCGAAGATCGTATCCACCGTTAAGCGCATGCTCGGAATGGACGATTCGGCCATCCTAGTCCACGGAAATGATGGGTTAATGGTCTTTCGTTCAAAGTGCTGCAATCCGATTCCGGGTGATGACATCGTTGGGTACGTTACACGCGGGCGCGGCATCGCAGTTCACAGCAAGAATTGCCCAAATGTTCAGAATCTTCTTTATGAAGCCGAGCGGCGGATACCGGTCGAATGGGCCGGAGAAACCAAAGCAACGTTTCCGGTGCGTTTGCGCATTTTTTCCGAAGACCGCCCCGGAATATTAGCTGGCATCACTGCCGTGATTAGCGATACCGGCGCTAATATCCGCACGTTCGAAAGCGGGGGACAGGACCTTCGCGCCCGCATTGAAGTGGCGCTCGACGTTCACGATCGTAAGCAGCTCGAGCGCATCTTGAGTGGTGTAAAGCGAATTCCCGGAGTATTTGACATCGAGCGGGTTTACAACGTCTGAAGACCTTCCTTCCCCGCCTAATTCAGCCGGCGGTTCGGCGAGAAACAGTTAATCAGTGCGCGACAACTTCCTATGGTCCTCGGTGTGTGTCGGGTGACTCTCGGTAGAATTAGACTGATGTCAAACGCCGTCATACATCAATGTGTGCGGCCTTTTTATGGTCGCCGTCCCAGTGGATTTTTCCCTCTTTTCCCAATTTTCTTCCTGGCGTTGGTGGTTTTAGCCGCTGGCTGTAAGCGCATGATGCCGCTCGATACGAAGCCTCTCGATAGCGCGGGAATGAGTTACCCAACTATAAAGCAATTAGTAGCGCTGGATATCAGCAGGACGGAGCTTGATGAGGTTGCCAAAGTTCGTAACGCAGGATTTTCTGACGAGAAGTGTATTGAGATAGTTCAGTTGTACCACGGGCGTAACCTCCCCTTTAACGCTGGTGACACTGTTGCCGGTCTGCTTCGCTCTGGTCTGAGTCAGAACACCATTCTCGAATTAGCTGAGCTCAACGCGTTTGACGTGAACGTTGGTGAACTACAGTTGATACGACTGGCTGGTTTTTCGGATGCGGTGGTCCTGGAAGTGGCCCGCCAGGAGGCAGCAGGCAAACACGTTTTATCCGGGGCTTCGCTCTCCACCATGAAAAATGCAGGTATGCACGAATCCATACTGTTGGAACTTGTTCGGCGTGGCGTCCCCGATTCTGAAGCTCCCGTGATTATTGCGCTGCATCGTCATGGTGCGAAAGATTCCGATCTTCTTCGCCGGTACCCAGCCGCGTAGGTTGCTCACAAGTCCACCAGTATTCAGCCAATTAAACTATTTCTGCCTTTTCCCCCTGGAGATTGCTCGATAGAATCTTCCCACCTTGAATCGGCCGATTCCTGTGGCGAAACACGCTACTCCGTTTCCATTGCTGAATCTTATATTCGCAATTTCCGTTATTTTATGCTCATCGGGTTGCGTAGTTTCGCTAACGCCTGCTTATCGAGTTACCAAGCAATCCAATAAGATAGAGTTCCTTTCCGGTCAGACACCCGAACTTCAATTAACCGCCAGCTACACTCTCGAGAATTACGGCACCAACGTCTTGCCGTTCATAGACGTGGCGTTACCGAACGCGGCGCGTTACGGCATAAAAAATCAGCTAATTAAAGTAGACGGCCGCACGGTTAATGGCGCATCAGTTTCAGAAGAATCTCAAGAAGGGCAGGCGACAAAATTTCGCATTCCATTTGATCCGGGTTGGAATCCGAAACAACGCCGCGACCTGGTCATCGAATATACCTTTAGCGCTCCAGAAGCATCGGAGACTCGCGTCGGAGTTGCTGTAGCGTCCTTTTATCTGATTTCGCCGGGCTGGCTTCCTGCGCTTCAAGCGCCTAATCATGCGTTGTCTTCGCTTCCTGCAGAAGCGGGTCGCTCGACTTATTCCGTTCAAATTCCTTCGGATTTCCTGGTGCTGTCATCGGGAAAGCCGCGAGGTCGAAAGAAAAATCAAAGAATGGTGGAATATCGGTTTGAATTGCGCAAAGGCGACCCAGAGCCTTACATAGTGGCGGGGCGATATGTGACCACATCTTCGAAGCAGCGCAGAGGTGGCGCTATCTTATGGACCTTCGATCCGCTTAAGGAAGATCCGGAGGTCGCCGAGCAGCAAATTGCTTCGGTGGCAAATATCCTTCAAAAGAATTTTGGCCCTCTGGGAAAAAGTGATCTTGTTGTGTACAGTGTCGAATGGTCAAGGCAATCTGCCGCAGGTTCAAACGAGCTTACAGCTACTCCTTTTCCCGCCGGTGTTTTAGTCAATTCACAAGCTATCGCACTTGGAATCAACAACCCAAATTTCTCGAAATTGGTAGCAAGCGGATTAGCGCGAAGCTGGTTCGCTGATATGAATCCCTTGCCGGATTCTCCTATCGGTATAGGCGAAGGCCTGCCGGAGTATGCCGATATTGTGGTTGGCGAAGCCCTTGAAGGCCAAGCTATGCGGCGCCAGCTTGTACTGAAGTTTCTTAAGGAGTACAGCGAGGCCTGCAAAGAAGCAGTCGAAAAGCCGCTCATCTCGACCACGCCGCAGGATCCCATCGAACAGCGCCGCATCGCTCTGGCAAAGGCGCCCTTATTTTTCATTGCGCTGGAAGATGTTTATGGAGAAGAGCCTGTCCGTCGATCCTTGACACAAATTAGGAGCCTGCTGCGCGGTCAAGAGGTCAGTTACTCAGACATCCGGGCGGCACTCGAGGGTGTAACGAATAAGGATCTCGCGCCCATGTTCCGCGCGTGGGTTTACAAAGCAGGCATTTCGGCGGAATTCACGCAAAAGTACGAAAATGCAGAAGCCGGCAAGAATTAGAAAAGCCGTCATGTGAGGAGGCAGGATGCGGAAAATTATTTCCACGGAAAAAGGGCCCAAAGCCATTGGTCCCTACTCCCAGGCGATCAAAGCGAACGGGTTTATTTTTGTTTCCGGTCAAACTGCGTTCGACCCCGCGACGGGCAAGCCCCTAGAAGGCGACACTGCGCTACAAACGCAGCGCACGTTCGAGAATCTGAAGGCAATCCTCGAAGCTGCGGGGTCCTCTCTCGATCGAGTTGTCAAAGTTGGCGTATTTCTGAAAGACATGAACGATTTTACAGCGATGAACGAGGTGTACGGCCGCTACTTCCCGTCAAATCCGCCGGCTCGCTCCACGGTGGAAGTAGCGAGACTTCCGCGGGACTTCCGCGTCGAAATAGATGTGATCGCTCTGGCATAACGTCCGAGGTCGCGAAACAAGATTATGCAGTTTCTGCTTCGAGAAAGGATTCAGTTAACCGATTCGCTCTTGATTTGGCGGTGGATGGCACGGCACCGTTTTTTTCAGTATCCTAGAAACGTTCACATTATAGAAAAAGGGATTGCTTTAAGCTTGCGGTGTTCTCATCTCCTTCTTGCTCACAAGAACTCGCGTTCGGGCCGTTAAAAGACACTCATTTCAGGCGGTTCCATGGCTAATTCGCAGTTTGATTTAGTGGTGATCGGAAGCGGTCCGGCAGGACAAAAGGGCGCCATCTGCGCCGCAAAAATGCGCAAGCGGGTCGCCGTGATCGATCACACGCAAATGATAGGCGGCGTCTGCGTTCATACCGGCACAATTCCGAGTAAAACCGTGCGCGAGGCCATTTTTCAACTTACTGGAAACGCGGTAAGGGCGTTTTACGGCGAAAGCTACCGTGGGAAAAATGACATTACAGTTCACGATCTTTCTTTTCGAGTGAAAGCGATCGTGGTGCGAGAGACAGAAGTGATTCGCGCACAGCTCAAGCGAAACGGTGTCGCCGTATTGCAGGGTGCCGCACAGTTCGCCGATCCTCATACTATCGAAGTGCAAGGAGGCACCGAAAAAACGACCGTCCAAGCGGATCATATTCTGATCGCTTGCGGAACTCGGCCCGCGCGAAATTCGCAAATTCCATTTGACGATAAACGCATTCTCGATACTGACAGCCTTTCTTCTATGGAAGGTTTGCCCAGGGAAATCATCGTCGTGGGTGCGGGGGTTGTGGGCCTTGAGTACGCGTCGTTCCTCGCGGCTTTAGGGATGGAAGTCACATTGATAGACCAGCGGCCGACGCTTTTGGATTTCGTGGATCGTGAAATCATTGAGGCTCTGGCGTATCACCTGCGCCAAATGGGGACGACTTTCCGCTTGGGCGAAAAGGTAACGCGCGTGGGAATCGATCCCCAACGTGATCGGGTTTTTGCGGAACTCGAAAGCGGAAAAAAAGTCCAAGGCGACGCACTAATCTATGCGGTCGGTCGTCAAGCGAATGGCGATCGCATAAACCTGGCAGCGGCCGGCTTAGAACCTGAGGCGCGCGGCAAGATTAAAGTGAACGAACATTATCAGACCGATGTCCCGCATATTTACGCGGCCGGCGATATTATCGGATTTCCCGCCCTCGCCAGCACTTCCATGGAACAAGGCCGTCTCGCGAGCTGCCATATGTTCGGGGCGCCTTCGGAACACATAACCGAATTGTTTCCGTACGGAATTTACACCATCCCGGAAATTTCCATGGTTGGCCAGAACGAGGAACAACTAACAGCTGCGAAAGTTCCATACGAAGTGGGCATCGCCAAGTATGCCGAACTAGCGAAGAGTATGATGTTGGGCGACGAAACCGGAATGCTTAAAGTTCTTTTCGATCGCAATACGCTAAAACTCCTAGGGGTTCATGTAATCGGCCAACGCGCCACGGAAATTATTCACATCGGCCAAGCCGTCCTGTATTACGGCGGTAAGGTAGACTATTTCCGCGATACAGTTTTTAACTACCCCACGCTCGCCGAAGCCTACAAAGTAGCCGCGCTAGACGGTCTGAACAAACTTTAGTGGCACTCCGCGAAGCTAATGCATATTGAGCAATTTTGATTTGTGCGCACTTGGCCTAAAGCGCTCCTCGCTTGGCCCTGTTAGAATTATCAAATCCAAAGCGGGCAAATAGCCTGCCGTGGGTGCCTGTAGCCTACGAGTCTGTTGTTGATTCGGCGTTGCTTAGGCCCAAACTAGGCCCTTCGGAAACGCCGCTCTTGTACCTAAGTTGTACTCAACCACATTTTGTGCGCTGTTCCGTGGCGCATTTCGGAGGCTGTACCAAAATCCTTCTTGAAGGCTTTACAGCACACACTGAGTGACTAGAAGCGCTGAACTTCGTTTCGAATCCGATGAGGCAGTTCGAAAAGAAAGCCTTTCAGTTTGACTTGTCGGGTTATCCAAGAACACGAGGCGTCCCAGGTTCAACGGCGTTTCGACGAACATATCTGCAACCGTGAACTTCCACTCAAGAAATTTAATGGGTAATCAGATGTCCGTCAGCGGACCTTCGCGGGTTTTCTTGCGAGCGCCTTCTTTTTCTTTCTCGCCTCAGCCAGCTTTTTCTCGGCTTCGCGGCTCTCGATCAAGTAAAGAGACGTGGTGCTTCGGCGATACTTGCCCTTCATTGCCACGGCTAACTCACTGCTGGGGACCACTCGGGTTGGGGGCGAGGGCCAGCTAAGTATGAGAGTCTTCAGAGCTAGCAAATTCTCACTGGCTGCTGCAATCTCGACTCGCTCTTTGTGACCGTCCGCAGAGTCTGCTGGTTCCTGCAATCGAAAAACCATTGCCAGCTCCGTGGCGTAGACCAACTCGGTTAGCTTTTCTTTGTCGGGTTCGTTCAGCGCGACAATATAGGATTCTTTCCACGATGAGGAATGGGAGTTTGTCATAGTTCTCCGCGCGGTTCGATTGATTCATCGACCACCCACCAGAGATTCTATGGTTTGAGCTTTTCGAAGAAGATTGTCAACGTCCCACGGTACAGACGGAATGGCAGGTCGCACCTTCGGTGACGACCCGGCTCGAATGGCGCAGGTTCGGTGTCTTGGCAAGTGATTTTTGACTCGTCCGCTCATTCGACTAACTAGGAGTTAGTTGTCGCTGCCAAGATGGATCGCCCTCGAGTTCGGTGGCCCAGCCGGTCAACACTACGGCTTTCTGGCGGCCTTTCTATACGACCGCGTAAATTCGTCCACCTGCTTTTCGGCCACATCCTTTGCTATGCCGTACCGTTCCTGGATCTTCCCCACAAGTTGATCTTTTTTTCCACTGATCAAGGTCAAACATCGTCAGTCAGTTTTCCCCATTTCTCTTTACTTGCCCTAACGACTGCTTCCATTTGCCTGCGATTTCGTCCCAATTGATGTAAGTCCTCCTAAGGATTCAAATCGGATCACTGTTAGTACATTCTGGTCAGAGATACTATAACTGATTGATTTCGTCCCCTTGGACTTCTACGAAGATAAGTTTACGTAAGAGTTTCGCTGGGCGCATGATGCGCCGTTTTCAGCAAAACCCAGGTAGTCCAGGTCTATGGAGTACCCAGCGTCTTCAACGTCCGCTGCGGGAGGGTGCGGATCGTTCTGGCCTAAACGATTGCCACTCGCGAATCTGGTCGGACAGCTCACTCTTCTCGTGTTCGTCTGTGGCATTTTCCCATCGACGCCGAAGATCTTCGAGTCGAGCATCCACAAATCCGGCTCGGCCCGATTTACGCTCTACTTTGTCGCGGTTACTGTATTCCATGTTCGGTTTCCTCTGTTTTAAAATTTTGGCTCAACGGATTAACACCGTAATTCAGTTCTTGTCCACAGCTCTCAATACAGCCCACGGCACATTGGGCACCACCTGCGCCGTTCCATCTACCAATTGAATGTTCGCCTCTGCATCAATGCGTTGACAAAACCCACTTCAAAAACGCCTTCCTGCTGAGTACTCCCCACACGCTCGCCATTCTTCGGCGGTGCGGTTTTTATTTCACTCGACATTTGCTCCTCCAGTTGCTGGCACGGTATCGTCAGTCTCATTGAAACAGGTACCGATCAGTAGAGTTGATTTCACGTTGTCGCCCATCGAAAGAATCGCACGCTGCAATCCTCACATCGAAATGGAACTATGGTCAGGAATTTTGACAAGCGTTCAACGATTCCGTGGCGACGCGACCTGCACACGTCCCCGCTTCCACACCTAGGGCACGGTCGTTCGATTTTCTCGTCCATTTTCGTTTCTCCTGAATTCAACCCAGCCTATGCTGTGCCGCGTGCGGACTCACTACATGTCTACGAATCTCCGGTCTCCGAGAAGTCCAGGTTCGCTCTGCCGCTCGATTGGCGAAAGTTTCCGGTGAACCGTCAGTAGCTGACTCAGGAAATAGGTAGAGCGATGCCCATTCTCGCAGCTAGCTGGATAGGTTGTTTTCGGAGCGAAGATCTCTTCCTGCCTATGCGTGTCCAGGCCAAGTATCGCAACGACTGCAAGTTCTTCGCACAGGTCACATCTAAAGCTAAGATAGTACGATGCCATGCTACTTTGCCTCTGCAACGTGCGCGGTTTAACGAGAACCTGTCCAGCCAGGAAGTAAAGTTCCGGTGTCTGGCTAACTCTTCCGGTCACGCTCGGGTTCACCGACCGCCTCGCCTTTCAGCTTCAACACGTCCAAAGCTGACAGCGCGTCTTGCATATCCGAGCGCTCGGCCCCGGAAATATGTTGGTAATCGGAAAAGACGTGCGCATTGATTGCGAGTTCCGCTGCTTTAGCACGAGCCTCAATTTTCTCTGGATCGACCTCAAAAACAGCAGCCTGGTACAAAGTCCGCCAATGATTGTCAGCCATGCCTCGTAAGCTCCTTCACGAGTTCCAAAATTACAGTTTGTCTTGCCAGCGGAATACACCCTCTGGTTGAGAAACTTTGAATTGGCGAACTGGTTTATTGCCGGCCGCCACGCTGGCGGTCCCGGACAGTGTTGCGAGGTGTTCCTCTTCGCTGATGATTAGATTACCCTCATCGTCGATCTTTATGCGCGATGCACTCGGTTCTTCAACCTTCACATGCTCCACCAGAATGGGAGTTCCTGGGTCAGTCACTGTCATTTCCTCGACCTCCGTTTAAGATCCCTAAAGATTCTTTTTCTTGTTATCCTCTGCTTCGATTAATGGCGACGTCCTTGGTGCCGAAAAGGAACGCGTCTTCTTGAATATGACGGGAATGTGCGCTTACGGTCGCATAAGGAAATCCTAGAAATCTTTTCTTCTCAACATGCATAATTTCCAGGCTGTTGAAATTCTCTAATCTTAGATTCATCAGGATTCGCTTCACCGTTCTGCGCACATTGTCTTTTCGACCAAAGCCGAAGACTGTTCTTTTGATCTCGCCCGCCAAGCAAAAAAAGTTCCATCCAGCTTCATGGACTCTTCGGCCTAAACCGGCCCCGTCGAAGTTCTTCACCAACCTCCAACCCTTGGCACAAGGCTCGCTTTCGAGTTCCAGTCCGCCTGGCAAGAGCGTTCCATCCTTAATCAAGACCGTTCCTGTTTTGATTGTCTCTGCCATTTTCACTCCTCGGCCCAATTAAGTGCCGGGTGTTCTCGAACTTGAAAGAATATAATTTGAACGCTCTGCTGGGACGGCTCCGGAGGAACGTAGCAACGGCTTTTGCAATGTGCGCAGGCCGAATAGCGCATCTGAGATCAACTCCCGCTCGCGACAGGAATTGGGATCTTCAGTAAGGTCCCGGATTCGCGTGAAGATTGCAGTTTCCGCTTCGCGAATTCGCGTAGGAAGTTTTGCGGAATCGCATTCCAGAAGAGCAGCTCTATATATTCTCGTCCATTCGGTTTGCTTCATATCGCACCTCGACTAAATTCTGTGACACAACGAGAGACTCTTGGTACTGCCATAAGGCTGTGGGTCCGGTGCACAGCGGCGAGTGCTGTTGTCAGATTTCGCAGGGAGCCGTAGGTAGAAGGAATGCTTACGGCAGGATGCTAGTGAGACAGCTCGACCGTACGCTTTCCTGCGTGAAATAGCTACATAAACAACAACTGTCGCCTTTGAAGGGCGGTCCCGACATGGTGCCACTCCAGAACACTTCCCTAAGTCCCGATTAACCCGCTATCTCTGGGCCGAAACCATGTGGTTCTGTACCGCGCGATGCACTATGCATCTCCCGCTCTGTAACAACAACTTAGGAACGCGACTTCCGTTACCTTCGTTTCGGCTATCTCCCTCACAGTAGCGGCTGTATACTTCGATCGAAGACACAATGCCGAAGGCAGTTGCGCCGTCCGACTACGTCCACGAGAAGATGCGGGCAACTCAGGTTTTCAGGCTGGACCCGAAGTCATCCCCGATTGACATAAATTTGTCAGCATTGATGCAAGAATCTGGATGGAACCTTTCTGATCGCCTCCGCTTTTGGCATAGCCTTGTGGGAACGGTCCCCCACACGGGGCTTACCATTCGCAAGCTGAATCTGGACGAGCAGGCACTGGTGCATTGCAACCTGGACATCCACGGCGCGCTCTTGAGCTCATCCTCGGGCAATTCCCGGCTACAGATTCTCCAAGAAGGATGCAGAGCTGGCCTACACCAACACCTCTAGTTTTGTCGCTGCGTACTTCGAGAAGATAACTCCGCCTGAAATTTAGCTCTGGGAGGCTGCTTGTCCGCGTACTGTGCCGAAAAGGGTCCAGGAACGCCACTTACAAGTTGTTGATTTCAGCGGGCAGGTTTGCGGATTTGACGCTGGCGGAAACCACATGGTTTCGGTCCAGGAAGTCATTCACCTCATCGTCACCGAGGGGTCAGCGGAGAACTTGTTATGACTTTGCTTTTTGTTTCTTGCCTCGGCTGCCTTTGTTCCCTGCCCAGCGCCGTAATGCCTTCTTCCTGCCGTCAAGCTGCAGTTGTCTCTCAATGTCATTAGCCTCCCGATATGTGTGCATCGGAGCGCCTGACCCTTCCGGCTGGGACTGGCCCTGTATTTGTGTTTGGGGGGTCTGGGTCATGAGCGGTCGAAAATGGAGCGGGTCTCTGAGGTCTTGTAATTGCCGGTAATAATAGAGCGGAGTGGGCTGTTTCCCCTTGAACCTCAGCTTCTTCAGAAACTCAATTTCTTCTTCGGTGGCAGTTCGGCAGAGGGAACTATCCTTAAGGAATTCTGTGAGCCCGGGCTCTTCCTCAGGTTGGTGAGATTCCCGTTCGACGAACTCAAATTTCTTCGGGTGCCCGGGGGCCAAGGTCCGGTTTAGGACAATTTCCATGCTAAAGGTCGTGAGGTTGATGTCCCAAGATTCAATCAGCGGAGCCAAAAAGGAGACGCAGTTTTCAATCGACACATTGAAGACATCCGTGTCCAAAAACTCGAGGATGATGACCCGCATCTCTTCATAGCTCCGGTCGCTAAGTCGAGCCACCAGGTGGACCCATTCTTCATTTCCCAATTCTTCTTTGGCGACTCTCTTGGCCACGTCCAAAAGCTTTTGCGTGACTAGGCGTTCGAGTTCGCCGAAGGGCTGCTTTTCAAAAATCGCCCGTATTTGTTTCTCCTCATCGGGCGTGCATTTGCCAAGAATGAACTCTCGAACTTCTTTAAACAACGGCGTGGGCAGTTCCCCCCAGTTTCTCTGCAATTCTCCCTTACGCTGGAGGTCCGCCAGCTTCGAGAGCTTACCGCTCGGGAGCCTCAGGAATTTTCCTATCTTTTCATAGATATCTGTCCGATCGGGCGCAGGGGGTAATTTCTTGCGAGTCAGGAGCTGAGAGATGTAAGACTCCGTAACTTCAGCGGCAGCTGCCAGCTCTCTCTGCTCCACCCCCATTTCTTCCAGCCGCTGCTTGATCACTAGACAAACGTCCACAGGAAGCCCTCCGTTCGATTTAACTAGGCAGCTTAACTCTGCTAGATTATCTATGATTTAGCTTGACAAGTAAAGTTAAGTGAACTAGCGTAGTTAAGTGACTGAGGGATTCATAAGGTAATCTAAACTAAAGTTGGTTATCTAGAATCGCCCCTTGGCCAAGACAACCAAGGAGGTTGCCGTGAACACAATTACACGTTGGGACCAGGTACGCGGTTTGACATCCCTGCAAGATCAGGTCAATAGTTTGTTCGAAGACAGCTTTGCTCGCGACCGCTCGGGACCTGCCGACCTCGCAACCTGGGCGCCATTGGTGGACATATACGAAACCGAGAATGAATTGGTCGTAAAGGCCGACCTGCCGGATCTTCTAGACAAGGACATTGACGTACGCGTCGAAAACAATACGTTGACCATCCGCGGAGAGCGGAAGTTTGAGAAGGACGTCAACGAGGACCATTACCTCCGAGTTGAACGCGCCTATGGTTCGTTCATGCGGAGCTTCCATCTGCCGAACACGGTCAGTTCCGAGAACATTCGGGCCGACTATAGCAATGGGGTCTTGACCCTGCACATGGCGAAGCTTGCGGAGTCGAAGCCAAAGCAGATAAAGATCAGCATCTCAGCAAATGGCAACGGGGAAAAGTTGTCGAGGGCTGGATTAGATTCGAAAAAGAGTTTAGAGACGAACCCGTCGGGGCCGGCGAAAACGAGGGCCGCCCAAGCAGGAAAATAATCCCCTCGACTTGACCGACAACTATTTGGTTGGGGGGCGATAAAAGCCCGCCCCCCTAACTTTTCCTGGGAAGGGCAAGCTGGACGAGAAGTGAGGTTCCCAATGGTCACGAGAAGCGTGGCGTGGGTTTCCATCACGGCGTTGCTCCTGTTGGTGTTATTGCGCTCCTCCGCAAGTCACCACCTATGGGTGGACTTTTTGCTCTGCGCGGGCGCCTTCATGGTTGTCCTGACTTTATTTCTAAAAGCACAAAGGTCGGGCCTTCCTACAGCGCCAATCACAGATCAGACCTAGGGGAGCAAATCACTGTAAGGCTAGGTGACCTGAACGCCACCGTAACCGCCGCGAGACGTCAATGGCAGACAGAATCAAAACGGCGACCATCCTGATCGAGGAAGGCAAACTCATGCCGGAATCGTTGCAATTCGAAAGCGAGCCCTGGACCCCTTTCTACATGGCTGGTGAAATCATTAGAGAATCGCGACAGGCATGGGGAAACAAGGACACGAGCGCAGGGAGCATGGCTCATTTGGACAAAGTGATTGATCACCATGATAACCCGTGCGACGTAGGCGGCCTACCGAAGGATGACGCGAATAGGGGCACCGGCCTCCTCGGCGCGCCCGAGTGCGGCGACGTAATGAAGCCGCAGATCGAGATCGATTCCGAAACGCAAGTCATCGAGGAAACGGAGGCCAGCACCGAGTGGGTCAAGGGCAAGAGCTCGAGAAAACGCTGGCCATCTCGAACACGAATATCGTCCGCAAGCTCGACCTTCCCCCGTACAATCCTGGTCGATGCAACAAGATACTTCAGAATAGGGAGGCTACACCTGCTGGGTAGCCCCATTTTTTAATGTTGTTCCTGAACCAAATCACGGAGCTCGCGGGCAGCAAGGGGATGCTGAAAGTAACAATGATACAAGCCAACGTGGCACCGATCTTGAATCGTCGATTCAAGGAGATATTCAAATGAAAATGATGCGCAATATAGTTATTTCCCTTTCCATGATCCTGCTTTCAGCTCCGTTGATTTCCGGTCAGGATCTGTCCAAGTATCGAACATTCTCGCTCGGAACGAGTTTAGCCGAACTCTCGAAGCAGGTCGGCCCATACTCGCACACGACGACTCTAATTCAACAGCACCCAGCAGTCATTCAAGAGTTGACGTTTTGGACGTTTAACTCTTCTTCAGGCCGAGTGGACCCGTTTTCGCAAATTTTGTTCAGTTTCTACAATGGAGAGCTGTACAGGATTGTGGTGACTTATGAGCAAGACGCCACAGCGGGACTAACTGAGGACGACATGGTCCGAGCCATGTCGGTGCGGTACGGAACGGCAACCAAGGCTGCTACCGAGATCAACTTCTTCCCAACGAATTACCTCGATAGCTCAACGGACAAGGTCATCTCTTTCTTCCCAACAAGTGAACCCTATCGCTTGGCAGACGGGGTAATTGCTCGATGGGAGGATTCCCAGAACGCGGTAAGTCTTCTTCGTTCCAGCAACCCAACCTCTTTCCGGCTCGCCATATCTTCAAAACGACTGGATGCACAGGCGGAAGCTGCCATTATCGAATCTGTGAGGCTGGAGAATGAAGAGGCTTCGCGGAAGGAAATCGCGCGCGTGACAAAAGAGGCCGAGGGCCTCGCAACTACGCGTCAGGCCAATTTAAAGGCGTTTCGGCCTTGATGCCGGTTCTCAGCCATCAAGCGATTTTATTGAATCTCAGAACGGATCAAACGGAGGTTAGGAAAATGGCACTGAATGTGACGCCCCTGCACGACCGGGTCCTGGTGAGGAGGTTGGAAGAGAAAGAAACTGCGAAGGGCGGCATCATCATCCCTGACACGGCTAAAGAGAAACCTCAAGAGGGGGAAGTGATGGCCGTCGGAGCCGGCAAGATCGAGAAGGGCAAGCGCATTCCGCTCGACGTGAAGGTGGGCGACCGGATCCTGTTCGGCAAATACACCGGCAATGACATCACGATCGACCACCAGGAGTACATGATCCTCCGCGAGGAGGAAATCCTGGCGAAGATCAGCGGGATGGCCAAAGCGGCATCCAGCAGGAAGTAAATTCCTCGATCCGAAGGTTTTGGACGGGGCGAGAAATTCGCAATCACCCAGGAGGGTGAAATCTAATGGCAAAACAAATTGTTACTGGTGAGAATTCACGGCAGGCAATTCTGCGCGGCGTCAATATTCTGGCAGATGCGGTAAAGATCACCCTGGGCCCGAAGGGGCGCAATGCGGTGATCGAAAAGAAATTCGGTGCGCCGATCATTACCAAGGATGGCGTAACCGTCGCGAAGGAAATCGAGTTGCCGGATCCGCTCGAGAATATGGGTGCGCAGATGGTTCGCGAGGTCGCTTCGAAGACCTCCGACGTTGCAGGCGACGGCACGACCACTGCGACCGTACTGGCTCAAGCTATCTTCCGCGAAGGTGTACGGACGGTAGCAGCTGGCGCGAGCCCGATGGCGCTAAAGCGCGGCATCGAGAAGGCCGTCGAAGTAGCGGTCGAGGAGATTAAGAGACTCCACAAGGACGTGAAGGGCGACATGATCGCGCAAGTCGGCACGATCAGCGCCAACAACGACAAGCACATCGGCGGCATCATTGCCGAAGCCATGAAGAAAGTCGGTAAGGACGGCGTCATCACCGTTGAAGAATCCAAGACGATGGAAACGACGCTGGAAGTGGTCGAAGGAATGCAGTTCGATCGTGGCTACCTCTCGCCTTACTTCGTCACCGACCCCGAAAGAATGGAATGCGTTCTCGAAGATGTCCGCATCCTAATCCACGAAAAGAAAATCAGCTCGATGAAGGACTTGCTTCCCCTGCTCGAGCAGATCGCCAAGATGGGCAAGCCTCTATTAATCATCGCAGAAGACGTCGAGGGCGAAGCGCTCGCGACTCTGGTGGTGAACAAGCTCCGCGGCACGTTGCAGTGCGCTGCGGTTAAGGCTCCCGGGTTCGGTGACCGCCGCAAGGCCATCCTGGAAGATATTGCAATCCTCACCGGCGGCAAGTCCATCACGGAAGACCTCGGCATCAAGCTCGAGAATGTGAAGGTGGAGGATCTCGGCCGCGCCAAGAAGGTGACCATCGACAAGGACAACACAACCATTATCGAGGGCGCCGGCAGCTCCGGCGAGATCGAGGGCCGTATCAAGCAGCTCCGCTCGCAGGTCGAAGAGTCCACTTCGGACTACGACAAGGAAAAGCTGCAGGAGCGGCTCGCGAAGGTGGTGGGCGGCGTAGCGGTGATTAAAGTCGGCGCTGCAACCGAGACCGAGCTGAAGGAGAAGAAGGCTCGTGTTGAGGACGCCATGCACGCAACGCGCGCTGCTGTCGAGGAAGGCATTGTTGCCGGCGGGGGCGTGGCCCTACTTCGATGCATCCCAGCACTTGAAAAGCTCAAGCTCCACGGCGACGAAGCCATCGGGGTGAACATTGTAAAGCGCGCCCTCGAAGAACCCATGCGGCAAATCGTTCACAACGCCGGCAATGAAGGCGCCGTCGTTGTAGGCCGCATCCGCGAATCGAAGGACGAGAGCTTTGGCTTCAACGCAGAGACCGGGGAGTTCGGCGATATGATAAAAGCTGGGGTGATTGATCCGGCGAAGGTGACTCGCTTGGCGCTGCAGAACGCCGCTTCCATTGCTGCACTGATGCTCACCACCGAAGCCCTGGTGGCCGATATCCAGGAAGAGGGACAGAAGGTGGCCGCCGGCGGAGGCCCTAGCGGCGGGACGTACTAAGCCGCTCATCTCTTTGCGCCACGTCTGCGCACTTGGAGCGAGCTCGCGCTTCGGGACGGTCAGGCGTCTTCGATTTGGGCTTGCCGAAACGATTCCCTTTGGGCTCACTATAAGCCAAGGGAGATCGATATGGTGTTGTTCCCGTGCTCGGAATTGAGCTGGCGAATGGCATTTCTCCCTAAGATTACGCGTGCGCGCTCCCCGATATAAGGAAAGACGGCGGGAAAAATACAAAATTAAACTAACGCAGCGCGATTTTGCGCGGCGTTGCATTAACGCGCGGAAGTTCTACAAAATTCAATCTCCGCACAGCAAAATCGAATTACCTACGAGAAAACGTCGTTCGAAGGTTCGCTGCCAGCGTTGAAGCCCGCGCAGCACGACACACTCGACCGATTCATCATCAACTGTTCGAAAACTGGGAGCCTGGGGACCGGTGGATGAGATGGACCCTTGAGAAGTACGCCGAGCCGCATCTTCACGAATGTGTGGCACGCAATCAGGCGATGAACCAGAAAGAAGTGTGCCTGGTTTCGCGGAACGAGGAAATGTACGACGACATGGCATACCTCGAGAACAGACTGAGGGACACAGACATCCTTCAAGAGTATTTCGTTGCTTACGAGCGAATGCCGGAGTTCGTGGACGGCCTGAGGGCTGTGGTGAAAAGGAATCATGCTAATCTGCTCAACGTGACAATCCGTACGGTGCACAAGGACACAATCAGCGCCCTGCCCTATGCCAAACAAGACATGTTCGGCTTTGTCCTGTATTTCAACGTCAAATTCAACGATGCAGACAACGAGATCCTCGAGAAGACGACGTCGGAACTGATCGATGTTGTGCGAAAGGCCCAGGGCACATATTACCTGCCGTATCAACCGTTCTACACACATGGCCAATTGCAAAAATCATATCCGGAATTCGACGAGTTCTTCGCGACGAAGAAGAAGTACGACCCGATCGGGCTGTTCACGAACAAGTTTTACGAAAAGTATGGAATGTAAGTGCGCGGCGCGAAAGCCTCGTGAACCGGAAGTTGTCGCTTACTACCCTTCGGGGCATTCCGAATACTCAGTGCGCAAGTTGCTAACGAACTAGGCAATCCTCCTGGAACCGGCTAACAAAGTTCAAGTAGTAGTTTATTTGTCCGACTTACCGGGAGTTAGCCGCGTGGTTCAACAATAAGCTCTGAGTGACCGATAAAATCCGGGAGATATCTTGCGTGGCAGCTCGAGTCGAGATGCCAAGGCAGGCCACTTCCACAGCGCATTACCGGGCACTGGACCGAGACCGCTGGTGCAACGAGTGCATCGCCGGAGATGAACGGTATGCGCTCTACTCCTCGCGCAGCGCCTTGAGCGGATCGATCTGAGCCGACCTGCGCGCCGGTATGTAACAGGCCAGCATCGCCACCGCTGCCAACAGCAATGGTGCGCCGACGAGCAAGCGCGGATCGTTCGTGCCAATTCTAAACCCTTCCACAAAAATGCTCGTCAGCGACGAAAGTATTTTCACCAGCGCTGTGGCGCCCAAAAATCCCAGAACCGTTCCCACGGCCACCAGCGCCGTGCCTTCGCGTAGCACCAGCCGCAGCACTTGCGACCTGCTTGCACCCAATGCCATGCGAATTGCAATCTCCTTGCGCCTTTGCGCCACCGAATAAGCCGTGATCCCCGCCAGTCCGATTGCAGCCAACACCAGCCCAAACACTCCAATCCCGCCGTAGGTTTGAACCGAGAACTGCGTGGAAGCCCGGCTGCGCTCCAGATATCCGCTCAGCGTTTGCACGTTGAAGATATTCAGATTGGGGTCGGTGAATGCAATCTCGTTCCGAATGCCGCTCAGCGCGTCGGGTCCCGCGTCCGACCGCACCATAATAGTGATCCCGCCGGCGGGCGGCCGCGCAAAATCGCGTGGCGTCAGGGGCAAATAAACCACCGATTGGCTGATCCCGATTCCAGTCTTCAAGTCGCGAACCACGCCCACTACTTCATAGGACTGCTTCCCGTCTCTGACGCGCTTTCCGATCGCATTCTCATTTCCGAAAAGCCTGTGTTCCGCAGATTCGTTTAGCACTGCGGGCAAAGAAAAATCCTTGGACCCGTCCGACTGGCTCCGTTGATCACGTTCCTCGAATTCTCGCCCGGACAGCATCGGCTCGCTGAGCGTGGCAAAATAGCCCGCGCCCACGGTTTCTTCGATCACGTACTGTTGCAGCGGCGACGTTTTCCCCGGGTCTTCCACAATGAGCGGGCTGCCTTCATCATCATCTTTGGCCGAGAAGGGCTCATCCGCGGCCAATGCTATGCTGCGCACCGGGCCGGAAGCCTTCAAGCGTTCGGTAAGTTTCTCGAACAGAGCTTGCGATTTTTCGGGAGCGTAGCCGTCGCGCACCGGATCGATGGACAAGAGATACATCGTGCCCGGATCGAATGTGGTTTGAATGCTGCTCGTCTTGCTGATGCCTATCACCAGAAACCCTGTTATCAGCAGGAGCATGAGCGACGCAGCAACCTGCGCCACCATCAATAGGTTGCGAAGGCTAAAACGGCGGTAACCCGGCAAACGCAGCGCCGAACCTTCTTTCAGTGCCGGAGTCAGATCCGCTTTCGTCGCTTGCAGTGCAGGCGCCAGGCTGAATCCGATGCCGCACACCAGAGCTAGCCCAAACGCAAAAACGCCCGCGCGCCAGTCCAGGCTGAAATCGGATTCGAGCGGCACCGTCATCGGGGGAGTGAAGTGAGAGTTCAACATCGAGAGGCCATACGCTAACGCAAATCCCGCCACGCCGCCCAGCAGCGAAAGCAAAATACCTTCCGACATCATCTGCCGTATCAAACGAAAACGACTCGCTCCGATCGCCAGCCGAATAGCCAACTCTTTTCGGCGATTCGCGCCGCGCGCGATCAGCATGTTCGCCAGATTCATGCACGCAAGCGCAATCACCAGTCCCATCAGCGCTATGAAAAAACCAGCCAACACCGGCTTCAATTTCCGGGGCATCGGTATGTTGGTGCCTGCTGGAAGTAACGTTACGCGTCGGCCTTTGTCCGTGCGCACTAGCGAGGAAGGATCCTGCTCGTCGAGATTACGTGTGATCGCGTCGAGACCCGCTTCCGCGGATTCAATCGTGACCCCGGGTGCCAGGCACATGATTGCCAGGAACTCTTTGGCATTGCGTTGGTGCAAAACGTCGTTCGCGAGCTCCGGAGCGAGCGCGGCCGCGGTAATCGGGACAAACAGCTCAGCGGGATTGATGCCCAGGGCGCCATTGAAATCTTTCGGCGTAATTCCCACGATAGTGGCAAGTTGTCCATTCAGCCGAAGTGTTTGCCCCAGGGCGTTGGGAGAGGAGTTGAGGCGATTGCGCCAGAAACGGTCGCTAATCACCACAGCGGGCGCGTCGCCGGGCTTGTCAAGTTCGGGACTGAGCACTCGCCCACGTTGGGGTTGCACGCCGAGCACGGAAAAATAATCGGCTGATACAAGTTGCCCGAACACGCGCTCAGGTTTCGCATTCAGATCGCCTTGGAAGGTGGTATTGAACGGGACACCGCTCTGAAATGCAGCGACCCCGGCGAACAGGCTCTTTTGCTCTCGATACTGCTCAATGTAGTAATACGACACACGGGCGAGATCACCATCCGCCGACTCTTGAACCATCACCAAGTGTTTGGCGTTCGCCGCTGCCGGCAGATCACGAAATAGCAACTTCCATTTCGCACTGTACACATTTGTAGTCAGCCCGATTCCAAGCGCCATCGAAATAATGCCCACCATCGCAAACCCTGGCGACTTGATCAGCGCTCGAAACCCGTACCTCATATCTCCACGCATTTCGCTCAGGTATTCGAGCGGCACGCGAATCGCAATATCCGCGATTAGCCGGGTCAGCCCTGCCATTCCTTCTCTCTTGGCAATCTCTTCCACGACGTCCTCCCCGAGTTGCGTCACCTCCGCGCCGTATGCCAATTTGAATTCGTGCGGAAACGCCTGCGCCAGCCGCCGGTAGATACGCCATGCGAAACTCATTCCGTCACCATGCCTCGGTTCACTCGAATGCTGCGAACCAATTCCTGCAAACGCTCGCATTCCGCGTCCAGCACGCGTTTGCCCAGAGCCGTCAGCCGGTAGTAGCGGCGTCGCGCGTCGTCCAATTCCGGGGCAGGGCGCTCGTCGGATTCCTCGATCAGGTCCGCCTCGATGAGCCGCTTGATCGATCCATACAGCGTCGCCGGCCACAACCGCACTTTCCCGGTCGTGCGATTCAGGACATCTTGCATGATTCCGTAACCGTGCTGCTCTCCGCCCGCAAGCGACAGCATGATGTGAAACCAATGGGTCTTGAGTGGAATGAACTTCTGTAGGATCGATCTTAGTCATGTCAATATCTATATCATTCTATATCTATACGTGTCAATAGATATTGTCAAGAGTGGAGAGGGTCCTGCCTGGTTAACGCAGCATAAACCGGACAAGTACTAATGCGGAACATGTTCGGTTACGCAAATAACTGTGTACTCGGATTTATTTCTTCCCGCCTACTCCTTCACATGCGCCAACGGAATCTGCGAAAACAATTGCAGATCGATGATCATATTCAGCCGCCGGTCCAACTGAAAAAACGTCGCCGCCTTCCTTCCCGGTAACACCTGGCTTACGACCGGCACATACTTCAAGCGCAGCGCCTGCGCCTCCCCATCGGCCTCCAGCCAGTGCCGCACATAAATCAATGCATCTTGATCTGTCATTGTTGCCCACATCTCCGCGTATTGCTTCAATAGCGCATACTTCTGGTTATTTACTTCTACCAAGTCCTTCGTGTAATGGTTGTAGATCGGCCAGAACTTCTCCGCTTCCGTATCCGAAAGCGACATATTCTGCCCGATCACCTGCATTTTCATAGCCCGTATATCTTGGCGCAGCAAAGCAATGTCCTCGTCCGTCACCGTTGGGCTGATGACCCTCTGCACGGTAAATTGCTGCTCCTGCACCGCTGCCCCTGGGGTCTTCGCCTCCCCAGCAGTCATTCCCCCGCCTAACGCGGTCGGCACCACCATGCCCGCAACAAACGCCGCAGCCAATCCCACCGCTCCCGTTATTTTGCGTTTCATAATCTTTCTCCTTACCTGTGTCGCATTGGCACAAAGAACCACTGGGAACAGCAAGTCCGAGCCCATGTTAATACAGTTGGGTCGCCAATGGATTACTAGCAGCATCGAGCGAGAGTCCACGCCTGATTAACCCCCGCCTACCGGAAAAGTTAAGCTCTACTTCAAATGATTGCATAACAACGTCGGATCCACTTGGGAAATGGGACTACAGCGTAGGGCAGCAGCAGCCCAAGCAGCAGCGGTCCGAGGATGGGGGATGCCGCCCTGATGCCTCCCATGACGATGACGGCGCAAGCGGCGCCCAGCAGCAATCGCAAGATGGGCGAGATCACGGAACCTCTGTTGGCATGCTCGTAGGGTGTCAAGGACAGGAATCACTGCGCCCAACCTACGCGAATTGGGAAGGAACCGCTACTGTCAAACTTGACAGTCATGACGGTCTCTTTCGGTCCGCCTTGCCGCTATGCGATTGTTTCGGAGTGACGCCGCCTCCCGAGTTACTCGACTTGCCTGATTAACGCGACCGGACAAGTAGAAATTTGAGCTGTCCGGTTATCCGACACGATATAAAAGGGCGCCCCTTTTGGAGTAGGATTTTGAGTGTTGGGCTCGAACCCACAACAAAAAGGAGCGCCCTATATATGGATAGCGTGAAGTATATCGGGATGGAAGGAGTTAGCTTGGCGTTGAAGGTCAATCGAACCAACGTATGCTGGACTCCGAGTTCGCATCGATTCCATTCTGGAAATCTCAAATCCCGCGCTACCTTACTCTCCAAAAGACATTGAACGGGCAATGGCCGAGCAGCGATAGCCGTTCTTAGCTTACTTGCTTAGCGGGCTCGGGGGCTGTCGGCGAGATTGAGGGTAGCCAGTAGCTGGCGAGGACCGGTATCACGAAGAGGATGGCGAGCGGCGACGTGACCATGCCGCCGACGACGACGCGCGCGAGCGGCTGCTGCGCTTGCACTCCGATGCCGGAGGAGAGGGCGGCGGGGAGAAGTCCCAGGCCGGCTGCCGCGCAAGCCATTATCACGGGGCGCATTTCCGCGAGGCCGCCGCGCTCGATGGCGGCGAGCATGGAGAGCGCTCCTCTTTCCTTGCGGCGAATTCCGGAGATGAACACAACGCCGCCCAGCGTGCAGACTCCGATCACGGACGCGAATCCGACCGCAGCGGAAATGCTGAAGGGCGTGCGCGTGACGAGCAGCGAGAGCACTCCGCCGGTGAGACCGAACGGCAGCATGGCCAGCACTAAGAGCGCGTGACGCAGTGAATTGAAGGCGGTGAAGAGGAGCGCGAGAATCACGAGCAAGCTGACGGGAATAATCACAGCCAGGCGGCGCTGCTCTTTCTTCAGGCTGTCGTACTCGCCGGCCCACTCGATGTGATACCCCTCGGCAAGATGAACCTGCTTGTCGAGACGGCTCTGCACATCCTGAATCGTGCCGGCGAGATCGCGGCCGCGAACGCTGAACTTTCACCGGGAATGTAGCGCTGGCCATTTTCGCGGTAGATGGTAAAGGCGCCTTCGTGCAGCGAGACGTCGGCAACCTGGCCGAGAGGGACGCGGTTGCCTTCGGGCGTGGGACAGCAGGATGTTGCGAATCGCTTCGGGAGTGCGTCGAAATTCGGGCTGGTAGCGAACGACGAAATCGAAACGGCGGTCGCCTTCGAGAATCTGCGTGGGCGCCATGCCGCCGATGGCGGCTTGCACGGCGGCGTTGACGTCGGCAGCCATCAGGCCGTAGCGGGCGCTGGCGGCGCGGTCGATGGAGACAACCAGTTCGGGCTGGCCGGTCTCCTGGAAGACGCCGAGGTCGGCAACGCCCGGAACCTTGGCCATGAGGTCGCGAATCTCGCCGGCCTTTTCGACGAGGACGTCGATATCGTCGCCGAAGAGCTTCAGGGAGTTTTCGCCCTTCACGCCGGACATGGCTTCTTCGACGTTGTCCTGAATATTCTGCGAGAAATTGAAATCGACGCCGGGATACTTTTCGAGTTGCGAATCCATGCGACGGATGAGCTCGTCCTTGGTGAGGCCGCCGGGCCAGTCTCCGGGCTTTTTCAGTGAGACCATGAATTCGATGTTGTTGAACGTGGTGACGTCCGTACCGTCGTCGGGGCGTCCCGTTTGCGAGACGACCTGCGTGACTACAGGAAAGCTGAGCAGGATTTCGCGAATGTCGTGAGCCATTTTCGTGGCGGATTCGTAGGAGACGTCCTGCGGGAGCGTGGCGCGGACCCAGAGGTTGCCCTCTTCGAGCTTGGGCATGAATTCGCCGCCGAGGAACGAGCCGAGCACGAGAGTGGCGGCGAGGAAGACGCCCGCGATGCCGATCGTCGTCTTTCCGTGTGCGATAGCCCAGCGCAAAGACGACGCAATAGTGCTTGGTCAACCAGTTCACGAGCCAGGTGTGGTGGCCGCGAACTTTTTCCGGACGCATCCACGAAGCGAGCACGGGTGCGAAAAAGACGGCGAAGATCAGCGCGCCGGTCAGCGCGAAGCCGTAGGTTTCCGACATGGGCGCGAAAATTTTGCCGGGCACGCCTTGCATGGTGAAAAGCGGAATCAAGCGCCACGATGATGACGAGAACTGAAAACAGCACGGGACGAACGGCCTCAGCCGTGGCGTCGGCAACCAATTCCTTTGCGGAATCCTCCGCCGTAGCCGCCTGGAAACGGCGGTAGATGTTCTCAAGGACGATGACGGAAGCGTCTACGAGAATTCCGAAGTCGATTGCGCCGATCGAGATCAGGTTGGCCGAGCCTCCACTGAGCACCATGATGGCGAAAGCAAAAAGAAGCGAACACGGAATGGTGAGCGCGGCAATCAAAGAGATGGGAATATCGCCGAGAAAAATGATGAGAATCACGGTGACGAGTGTCAGGCCCATGATCACGACGTGGCGCACGGTGCTCGTGGTCATGTGAATCAGATCGGTGCGGTTATAGAGCGTGACGAGCTTCATGCCGTGCGGAAGAAGGCCACCGTTCAGGTCTTTCAGCTTTAGGCCCAGCGCGCGAAGGGCAGGCAGGGATTTTTCGCCGCGCTGGAGAAGCACGATGCCTTCGACCGCGTCGTCGTCATGATTCACGCCGACCTGGCCGAGCCGCGGCTGCGAGCCTTCGTGCACGTCAGCGACATCGCGCAAGTACACGGGTACGCCGTTGCGTTCGGTGATCAGGACGCTCTGCATTTCGGGAATCGAGCGGAGGAGGCCAAGGCCGCGGACGTTCACGCTTTGATCGCCCATGGTGAGGTAGTTGCCGCCGACGTTGGCGTTGCTCGACCCAACGGCGGCGAGCACTTGCGGGAGCGTGACGTTGTATTGCAGCAGCTTGCGCGGATCGATTTCCGCGATGTACTGGCGCGTGCTGCCGCCGAATGAGTGACGTCAATGATGCCGGAAACTTGCTTGATCTGGCGGCCGACGAACCAGTCTTGCGTGGCTTTTATTTCGTTCAGGCTGTAGCCGTCACCGACGAGACGATAGCGATAAATCTCGCCGATGGGCGACCAGGGCGAAAGCTGCGGCGAGAGATTCGCCGGCAAAGTAACGAGTTGCAGGCGGTTCAGGACTTCCTGGCGGTCCCAGTAATAGTCGCTGTCGTAGTTGAAATAGAGCTTTACGTCGCTCAGGCCGAAAATCGTGATGGAGCGAACATACTGAAGGCGCGGAACTCCGAAGAGAACGGTTTCGATGGGGACGGTGACCTGACGCTCCATTTCTTCGGCGGACCAGGAGGGATTTTGCGTGATCACTTCGACGAGCGGAGGCGAAGGATCGGGATAGGCTTCGATGTCCAAGCGGAGGAAAAGGACAAAACCGGCGACCAATCCAGGCGAGCAGCGCTACGATCATGAGCGGACGGTAGCGAAGGAGGGAGGCGATCAGGTTGCGCATTGCGGACTAATCCTGGGCGGCGCGCAGGAGAAGCGCTCCCTGGGAGACGATCGTGTCGCCGGGATTTATGCCAGAGAGAATTTCGAGCGAGCCGTCCACCGTGCGACCGAGTCTGACGGCGCGCCGCTCGAAGTGACCGTTTCCCTTCCCGACGAAGACGTAGGAATTGGCAGCTTCACGAATTACGGCCGAGGCGGGAACGAGTATTCCGTTTGAGGTCGAACGCAACACGCGTATCGAACCGAACATGGCAGGCTTGATGCGGCCGTCCGGGTTCGGCAAGCACTACACGGACGTGGAGCGTGCGCGTGGCGGGGTCAACGACATCGGAGACAACAGCGACGCGTCCAACCCATGTTTTGCCCGGGATACGCATCGAGGGTGACCTGGGCCTCTTCGCCAATTTTCGCGCCGGTCAAATCTTTTTCATAGATGTCGCCCAAGGCCCAGACAGAGGTAATGTCTGCGATGGTGCAGAGCGGCTGGGGCGCGTCGAGAGACTTCGAATATTCGCCGAGAGCTGCGCCAATATCGAGAACCACACCCGAACGGGGCGCGACGACGCGTAACTCCGTGGAAGCATGATCCGGATCCATTCCGAAAACGCGGATCTGCTGCGCAGTGGCTTCCATTTCGGCCTGCGCCATTTGAGCGTCGCCCTGGGCCTGCTGGTAGTCCTTTTGGGCGATGGCATTGTGGGCGAGAAGGTCTTCCGCGCGGGCGAGCGCTTTCTGTTTTATTTCATTGTCCACACGAGCTTTGTGATAATCCGCGACCGCGCGGGACAGGTCATTGCTTTCAAGCAAAGCGAGCAACTGGCCTTTCTCGACGCGATCCGACGGGCGAACCTTCATCTCCACGATCCGGCCACCTGCGGGGGGGTACACATGAACAACGCGCGTGGGATCGGGCTCGATATGCGCGGGAAGCACCAGATAGTCGGGGACGTCGGACGACTTCACCGTGAGGGTTTGAATTCCCTTCGCGTCGGAAGCAACGAAATCGGACGCAGAGGAGCCGGCGGAAGGAGCACCCTGGGCCTGCGCCGGGCCACTTTCCGAACGGCCGCAGCTCGCAATGCCAACAGCGAGAACGAGCCCCAAAAATGAAATTGCTGACTTCATCCAAAAGACTCCGTTGCTACTTTGCTTCCCAAGAAAACTGCAAATGATGTTTTAGATACCAGGTCTACGATGAAATCATCGCTAAAGAAACAAGCGGGATTTATAGGATCAGCGAAGGCGGAGCGCGGCCGTACGATGCGAGCGTAAAGCGGCGAGCGCCATCGCAACCCACATCATGTTTAGAAATAACTCCATCGCTCCCCATGCCGAAGGCCGAAGTGATGCGTTTTCTAGCGCCAGGCCTGCCAGGCTAGTGCTTCCCCCTTCTAACAATTTACTATGCCGAAGAATTCGGGGCAAACAATCGAATTTCCAGAGAGTGGAGTACTTCTCAACTCCTTCCATGATCTTCGGCATACCGGAAACTTTCTGGGGCGTTGCACCGGGGTGGTCAAGCGCAAGCATCACGATATTTGCGTCGCCATTTCTCCACGGGAAGTACAGGACCTTGTCGTCCGCTGATTCCATAGGGACGCGTATGTCGAATCGGCGAGCGGCTTCTCGATCCCAAAGTAGGGTTTATGAAAGCCGTTCGACTGGCAGCAATACCGCATATTCGGTTCCACGATCTGCGGCATACGCTTGCAACTCGTCTCGTGCGCTCGGGAGTCGATATTGTCACGGTTCAACATCTGCTAGGGCACAGCAACATAACGATGACGTCGCGCTATGCTCATTCGGACGCTGATGCTAAAATCGAGGCCGTTAAGCGTCTGGATTTCGCTGGTGTTCGCTGATTTTTGGTCCACACCGGACGTGAAACGGACGTTGAGCTGTTATTTGACGAAAGCAGTGAATCGCGTAAGATATTACTCACCAGTAAGTTGGGCCTGTAGCTCAGGTGGCTAGAGCGCGCCCCTGATAAGGGCGAGGTCGGTAGTTCAAGTCTACCCAGGCCCACCATTTCTAATCGCAAATAATTCCGTTAATGCGTTAATGGCTGAAGCTTACATTTAATCCAGTGGATAGGATTACGTCATTGGTTTTTGTGCCTACGATCGGCGGGTCTGTGACGTAACGATCGCTGAAGCTCAGCTGCCAGCCCAGCCATTTGTTGATTTTCGTGACCGAGCCTGCATCGACAGAGAAACGATATTGGCTGATATCACTCAAGTCCGGATAGAAATAGAAATCCTGTGTGACCACCGTTGAAGCTCCGAATTTGTGCATGAAAATTTCTCCGGCAGTGATACCCGGCAAATTGCGATCTACGCTCATCGCTGGTGTAGTTGCGGTTGCTCCACTGCTATACGTCTCACGCGTGTAATTGATGCCTCCTAGCAAATCGAGTGTCGTGTTCGGATTACTGATCCAGTGCCAGCCCAGCCCGCCGCTGTAAATAGACCGGAGATTCAGTCCTTGCAATTCATCATGGGTGAAGTCTCCACTGACAAATCCGAAGAGTTTCTTCGTGAAGTTTCGATCGTATTTTATTCCGCCCAAGATCTCATTAGCGGTGACGCCGCTATTCACTCCGCCGTTCGTGGAGTAAATCGACGACTCATAAATGGTCAGCTCATCGGTCAGCGTTTTGCGGTCGGCGGTAACACCCGTGTTCAAATTGGTGGTGTCGCTATTTCCGCGTGCGAGCGCGAATCCTATATTCACTCCGCCTTTCCATCCTTCCACCAGGCTCGGATGCAAGCTTTTTTCGTAAGCCACTTGCTGATCTGCGGAACGTACAATCGTAACTTGCGCGAGTGGAACCCGCACCTCACCCGAGCTGGAAGTGTGTACGATCAGGTTCGTACCATCCGAGGTGATCGTGCCATTTACAGTTTTTTTCTCCGATGTAACAACGTAAAGTGCTTTGTCGGAAGATATTTCTTTCACCGCGTCCCATTTTATTTTTATTTCGCCCGCGAAATCTGTCTTCAGAGTGAGATCTTTGCCGTCGGAGGTGATTATCGTCCCGGTCAAGTGATCGCCATTGCGGAGCGTTACCGAGTCTGCACTGGCTATCGCCGCCACCGTCAAGAAAAACAGTCAAAATTATGACAATATGCGCGATCTTCATAAATGCTCCATTCAGAAAATAGTGGATTTTAGTGAACGTCGCAGACGAAGGCCGGAGCGTCAATTGTAGGACCAACAATTTAGAAAACCTAACCTCATTTTGCACAGCTCAGGAACCGCAGTCGAGCCAGAACCTCTACGGTCCGCAACAGCTCGGATTGTTATACTAAGTTCGAAATAATTCAGTGAGCACGCGTATCAGCTTTGGGCTTTATTTTCAATGTCCGAATTAGCGACAACCTATCCCATAATCGGGCAGGATCTCGGCCGCATGCTTAGTGTCGAAGGACTAAAAGGTTTGGCGGCATAGTCTTAGAGATCGATGCCAGGGTACGGTGTTTGCTCTGCATTTGAGGCGCAAATCTGCGAATTGTCGGTTAAATCGTGTGCCAAGCTTCTGTCACTTGCTATGGCAGCTCATTTAATATCCGAAAAACGGAAAACAAAAGGGGTGGTATGAAGAAGCTTAGCTTCCCTGTTCTCATTTTGCAGCTCGCGCTGATTGCCCCGGCCGCATTTGGGCAACGCATCCCAGACCTCGCCACCCCCGCTCACTATCAGTTGACGATCACACCGGATTTTGTCAATGAAAACTTCGCCGGTGACGAGACGATCCAAATCCGACTCTTGAAGCCATCTTCGTCGATCACGTTAAACGCAGCCGAGATTAAATTCGCAGAAGTCACCCTTGCCTCCAGCGGCAAGACTCAAACCGCCCAAGTAACCAGCGACGAAAAAAACGAAATGGCCACTTTCACGGTGCCTGAGTCTCTTGCAGCCGGAGCAGCCGAAATCCACATTCGCTACACCGGCATTCTGAACGGCCAGCTTCGAGGTCTCTATTTGAGCAAGGCCAACAATCGCAAATACGCAATTACGCAACTCGAAAATACTGACGCGCGACGAATGTATCCTTCCTTTGACGAGCCTTCCTACAAAGCTACCTTCGACATCACCACCATCAT
This sequence comes from uncultured Acidobacteriota bacterium, assembly GCA_963731535.1. Taxonomy (GTDB): domain Bacteria; phylum Acidobacteriota; class Terriglobia; order Acidiferrales; family UBA7541; genus Palsa-295. The sequence goes on from CAVSWI010000015.1 coordinate 323,214, forward strand.
CGACAAAGGCGATACCGCCATTTCGAATGGCAAGATTGTGTCTGACACGCCGGGACCCGGCGACGGCAAACATACTTTGAAGTTTTCCACCACGCCCAAGATGTCGTCTTATCTTGTAGCGCTTGCCATCGGTGATTGGGAATGTCTGGAAGGCAGCGCCGACGATATCCCCATCCGCGTCTGCGGAGTTCCCGGAAAGAAGCAATACTCAGGTTTTGCGCTCGAAGCTGCCGAATTCACCATGAAGTTCTATAACAAATACTTCGGAATCAAATATCCCTACGGCAAGCTGGATATTTTGGGTGTCGCGGATTTTTCCGCGGGTGCGATGGAGAATACGGCTTGCATCATTTCTCGGGACTTAATTTTTGTAGACCCTAAACAATCCTCCTATTTTCTCAGGAAGATAGTCGCCCAGGACCTCGTCGCTCATGAAATAGCGCACCAGTGGTTTGGCGACTTAGTGACGATGAAGTGGTGGGACGACATTTGGCTAAACGAAGGCTTCGCCACCTGGATGTCTTTCAAGCCCATGGATGCGTGGAAACCCGAGTGGAATTTGCAAACCGACGCGGTCAGTTCCAGCACGGGCGCCATGGATACGGACTCGCTCAGTTCCACTCGCGCGATTGAAGCCCACGCTGAGACCCCGGCGCAAATACAGGAACTATTCGACAGCATCACCTACAATAAAGCCGCCGCCGTGCTCTCCATGGTTGAAGGCGACGTCGGCCGAGACATCTTTCGCCAAGCAGTGAATTCTTACTTGGCGAAGTACTCCTACTCGAACGCTACTTCGGAAGATTTCTGGAATGAGATTACCCAAGTGTCGCACCAACCTGTGGATAAAATCATGGAAAGCTTCGTGAAGCAGCCAGGCGTGCCGCTCGTCACTTTGAAGACCGCTTGTAACGCTGGCAAGACAAAGGTCACGCTATCGCAACAGCGTTATTTTTCCGATCGCACCATATTCGAAGCGGGTTCAAAAGAACAATGGCAGATTCCCGTTTGCTTGAAGACCGGGAAAGATGAGAAGTGCCAACTCTTGGCCTCCCAAGAGCAGGAGGTGGTACTTCCAGGATGCGGAACCGCAGTCTTCGGTAATGCAGGCGCTCGCGGCTATTACCGCGCGGGGTACGATTCGGAAAACTTGAAACTTATTTCTTCCTCCGCTGAGCGTACGCTTTCTCCGGGCGAACGTTATCTGCTCATGAACGACGTCATCGCGCAGGTTAGTTTGAATCGCTTGACTGTTGGAGACGTTCTGGCGCTCGCGCAAGATATGAAGGACGATAACTCCGCCGCTGTAATGAATTATGTGTCGAATCAACTCACGTTCGCAGACGATTACCTGGTCACCGATACGGATCGCGCTCAGTACCAGGCTTGGGTTCGCAATACCTATGGCCCGGTGGCCGAGAAACTCGGATGGGTTTCAGCTCCCAACGATTCGGATGAAACGCGTTCGCTGCGCGCGAGTCTCTTAACCATACTCGGTGCCGTGGGTCGCGACCCCAAGGTCATACAAATGTCGCGAGATCTATTTAATAAAGCGCTCAATGGCCAACCGGTTGATCAAACGTTGCTTTTTGCGGCGGTGGGTATAGCTGTTCGAGACGGCGATGCTACGTTGTACAACCGTATCCTGGCTCATTTCGCGCAAATCAGAACTCAGGAGGAGTTCATCGTTTTTGGCCAGGCGTTTTGCTTGTTTAGCGACCCAGCTCTGCTCACTCGCACACTGAATTTTGCAATTTCGCCGGCTATGCGCGCACAGGACGCGCCGCAAGTAATTCGCGCAGTCATGGCCAATCCTGCTGGGCGACAGCTGACTTGGGAATTCATGCGACAACATTGGCCCGAGATCGAAACGAAACTCAGTAATTACTCCGAAGCTACGCTGGTACAGGCTGCCAGCGTCTTTTGCGATACGAATAAGCGTGACGAAGTGCAACGGTTCTTTTCCGAGCACAAAATTCCTGCCGCCGAACGCGAACTGAAATTGACCCTCGAGCAAATCAATGGCTGTACCGATGTTCGCACGCACCAGCAGCCTGTTCTGCAATCCTGGCTGCGACAACACGAGCCGTCCGTGGCGGCGAAAGAAGCAAAGGAGAACTGAGCGGCGTATTGCCGTAGCCGGAAATCGAGGTGCGGTTCAAACGTATCTCTTCGAGACAAAGGAGGCCATATGGCAAAACTGGAACGCATTAGGGAAGCGCTGGAAGGTAGTCTGGACCCCGATTACTTAAAACAGCGTCAGCAGGCGGGTTGGCGTATGGTGGGCATTGAATGGGAACGTGAAAAAGCCGTTGAGACGGAAGCCCCGCGCACGGCGGTGGAAGACGCTCCCTTCGGAACACGCGTAGCAGGAGATTGCGAACACCTCGAGGAAAATCCCACCGAGATGCAATTTCTTCTGTCCATGATGGAATTAATCATTCAAGACATTTCTTTGACGAAGGTTGCAGAAGAACTTAACAAAAAAGGATTCCGCACTCGAAAGGGAATGGAATGGGGACCGGTCGCCGTCTTTAACATGCTCCCGCGGCTGATCGAACTTACTCCTAGAATTTTCGCAACCCAGGAATGGGTCGAGCGCAGAAAACAGCTCACATTGGTTTACTGATAGTCGGTATCCTCTGACTTGACAGGAAGGCGTTTCCCTTAATACAGTTACGCCCTCAAGGGATTCTATCCTAGGTGTATTTCTCCCAGATTAGGAAGAGCTGCCAAAAGCTATCTTTGCAGGAGGTAGAAATGCGCAAGTCGATTTACATTTCCTTGGCCCTTTTGGTTGCTGCAGTTGTACTCGCGAGCCTATTCCCCGCTCACGCCCAGGATCAAGCGTCATCCGCTAATGTCCAGGTAACGACCGTGGTAACCGCGCTGGGGCCCAAATACACCGCTCCGCCTGCTCTTGGAAAACAAGACATAAATGTGACGGAAGGAAAACAAAAACGCGAGGTCACCAACTGGATTCCCGCGCAGGGAGATAAGGCCACACTTCAGCTTGCCATCGTTATTGATGACGCAGACAGCCAAGACCTTGCCATCCAACTAAGCGATTTGAAAAACTTCATTAATTCTCAGCCGCCTAGCACTGCCGTGGGGGTGTTTTATGCCAGTAATGGCACGGTTCAGGCGGCGTCTCAATTCAGCACCGACCACGAAGCGGTTGCCAAATCTGTGCGCATCCCGCTCGGATACACTGGCGCGTATTCCAGTATCTACCTTTCGGTGATGGGTCTCATAAAGGGATGGACGGTAACCGCCGGTGCTCGTCGCGAAATCCTGTTAATTGCAGACGGCATCGATCGTTTCCGCGGCGACTACCCGATCAGCCCGGATGTAGACTCCACCATCATCAACGCGCAAAGAGCCGGGATCATGATTCATACGCTCTTCGCCACCGGCGTGGGTCGTGCCACTCGAAACTCGTGGCACCTGAATCTGGGCCAGAGCAATCTCGCTAAGATGGCGGACGCGACTGGCGGCGAGGCTTTCTTCCAAGGATTTTTCACCCCCGTGTCATACGCTCCGTTCCTCCAACAGCTCGACATGGTCCTGAAAAATCAATATTGGTTGAGCTGGGCTACCGAGCGTGCGAAGAAGCCCAAAGGCGAGCTCCGAGGGTTTAAGGTGCGAACTGAACAGCGCGGAGTAGAAATCTCGGCGGCTGATAAAGTCTTAGTTCCTGGTCCATAGCAAGCATTGGCTGGCCCCGACGCGATTGTCTTTGCAGCGAATATGAAGCGCACAAGCTGGTTCGCGGTGGTTTTGTTTGTCGGATGCTGCGCTCTTTTCGCAGCGCAAAACTCAGCCGATTCAGCGCAGGCTCCGACTCCACGGCTAGGGTCCGAAGTGGTCTGGGATCCTTCTCCGCAAATTCTTTCCGCAATCCGCGAAAAATGCGCTAAAGGTGATCCTGCCGATTTGAATGATTGTTTTCTCGACCAGATGCGGGCTGCCGGCGCATCTTTGCAAGCCGTAGAGTTTGCAAAATCGAATTCCGACAAAGGCTTGATCTTCGTCCGCGCCTTTCGCAAAGCTGGTGTTGTGGATATTGCCTATATCGACTATCCGTTCCGCGCCAACGAATTGGACGGAGTCCTTCTGGTGAACGGCGACCCTTCAATCATAGACGTCGATAGCCAGAAATTCGTAGCGCGAGAAAACTTCTCCAAAAATCCAACCTATTCCGCGTTAGCGAAGAAGTATCCAGAAATCAGCATATGGCCAGGCGATCGCTTTCACACAAACAATCCGTTGGTGCAACATTCGGAATCCGGGCAACAATCATTTGAAGTGGACTACATTCTCCGCGATGGTTGTCATGCCTGTGCGCAGATCGGAACCGTACGCTTGATCTTCGCGTTCGCCAAAGATGGTAAATTCAACGACGTTCAGTCGGGCCAATCAGTGTCGTCGACAAAGTAAAGAGTTCGGACTTTAATAATTCAGGCTTACAACTTTTATCGTCCCTTCGTGCACCGGTCAGATGTCCGTGGCCTGCCATCAGATCCAAAAGCAAAAAACTTGTCACTATCTGGCGAAGAGCCCTACTGCGGAAGAGCGTGTGAACGCAACTGGACTCGTAGCTTAATCGTGCCGATGTTCTGGCCTTTTGACTCCCCGGTAACCGACACCTCGCTGATCTCTTTCGATTTGGTTTCAGACGCTGGAAGCTGCGGCACAGCGATCTCAATTGTCGCTGCGTCGTTTTCACCGGGTCTTACCGAATAGAGATCCGCTCCGTTGTTCACGGTCCAGCCATTCGGTACCGTGGCACTGAGCTTGATTTCTTGCGCCGCGTTCGTTGGATTATTCAGCCATACAGGAATTTCAAGCGTGCCGCCGGCGGCGATCGCAATTTCAGGAACATCTAGCTTAGGCGATCGCTCCAAGCCGTGGGCCGAGCGGAAATCGCGGTAGAAGCTCCACGGACCACCCAGTTCAATCGAAACCTGCGTAGGCAGAGGCGCCGGCGGGAATATCCGCGGAGCTGAGATTACTGGCGAGGGGGAGACGTTTTCAAAGATATCTCCTGTGACGCTTCCTCCCACCAATGATTTCCCCAGAACAAACGTTTGCTCAGAGCCCCAGCCGCCTTGCGGATCGGTGGCCTGCTTTTCCAACTCTTGTTCGCTCATCTCTCCGAGGGAATCGATGTATTTTCTTTCTTGGGTCTGGTGCGCCTTAAACGATTCGAGGGCAACACGCCAATAAGGCATATGGCGCGACTTTGAAATTCCCGTGACTGAGTAGGAGGGCCCCGAATCTTTAAATTTTTCAGTCCCAGTTCCGAAGTAATAGATCTTTTTGGGCTGCCAGGGCCGCAGATTTTCGAGATAAGGTTCTAGGCGGCGCGTTGGGCCAGCCACTTGGGACGCGAATACGGCGGCATCGCCTGCCAAATCGAAGGCTTCGGTCGCGAGCACACCGGAGGCTTGATGATCGCCATGGTTTTCACCGATGAATACGCCGGGAAAAAACGTCAGTATTACCTCGGGGCGGGTTAGCCGAACCAGCCGCACCATCTCTTCGAGCGTCGCCCCATGGCCCCAAGTTGTCAGCGATTGTAAGACGTTTTGACTTGCGGTATCTTTCCCGCCGAGAAACCATACATTTACGATCCCAAGTGAAGCGCAGGCTCTGCGCGCTTCAATCTCGCGAATGTCCGCCAGAGCTGCAGCGCGCTCCGCTCCAGTTTGGTTCGCTCCGCTTCCCCCGCGCGTGCCATAAACCACAGCGACGCGTTTACCTTCATCAATGGCCCTTGCGAGATATGGTGTGACTGCGGCTTCGTCGTCAGGGTGGGCCACCACAACGAGAATGTCGGCCTTGTAGCGCTCGTCAGGACCAAGAAAAGTTCGTGGTGTCTGCGAATCTTGCGCCCGCGGAGCCAGAATGAACGCACTTGCAGCTCCCACCGAACTCCAGCTGTTGGACGAAAAGCCCACTAGGACGACAGCCGCAGCCAACCACATCGCTAACGGTCGAAAAGACTTCATCTGTGACCTCACTGGCATCGAACTGAAAGTCTCAAACCCATAGTTTCTGTCATTTTGGGGCGCTAGGTCAGCAGCCATACAAGAACCGATTCGGAAATTATTTTGCGGGACGATTGCGCGTTCGAGAAGAATCCGACTGGCCAGGCAATGCCATAACGGTCGAAAGGGAAGTCGCGCACAAAATCTCCTGCTTGCCGTTCACCACAAAAACATCCGCGGCGCAAATCTTCAAAGTTCTGCCGGAGCGTAAAACGCGGCCTCGAGCGATCAACAGATCTCCCTCGGCCGGCGCGACAAAGTTGATTTTGTATTCCACGGCGAGCACGCTGGAATCTGCCGGCATCATGGTGTACGCCGCATATCCCGAAGCGCTGTCTGCGATGGCGGCGGTCACGCCGCCATGAAAGTATCCGTGCTGCTGCGTAAGCTCTCGCGCGATGCCGCACGCGGATTTCACATTCGGCGAGAGCGAGAACTGTCATTTCTGCGCCGAGATGTTTCATAAGCCCCTGGCGAACAAAGCTCTCTCGCACATGCGGGAAGCTGGGAACGTTGGTGGCAGAGTGCTTTTTGGCTTTCACCTTTCAGTCTTAGATTTCAATGCAATGGATTAGATGAGCAGCGGTTTTCAGATGCGGAAAAATGAGTGGTGGATGCAAAACAAAAAGCCCCGGCTCAATTTTCATTGAACCGGGGCTTGCGTTTGTCTGCAGACTCTTTGACTTCGGATGAGACTTACCAGAACCCGTCCGGCCCATTGAGTACTTCTCCACTCGACAAGTCGAGAGAGAAGCGGACCGAGCTCCCGAGATCGTAAGATCCGGGATGAAGAGCCGTACCTGCTACCGAAGCAGGTCGTACTCCCTTTTCTTTTAGAAAGGAGGTGATCCAGCCGCAGGTTCTCCTACGGCTACCTTGTTACGACTTCACCCCAATCATGAGTCATACCTTGAGCGCCTGCCTCCTTGCGGTTGGCTCGGCGATTTCTAGTACAGCCCACTTTCGTGATGTGACGGGCGGTGTGTACAAGGCCCGGGAACGTATTCACGGCGCCGTTCTGATGCGCCATTACTAGCGATTCCGGCTTCATGCAGTCGAGTTGCAGACTGCAATCCGAACTGAGCGCGCTTTTTTGCGATTAGCTCCCCCTCGCGGGTTCGCGACGCTTTGTGGCGCGCATTGTAACACGTGTGTAGCCCTGGACATAAAGGCCATGCTGACTTGACCTCATCCCCACCTTCCTCTCCGTTATCCGGAGCAGTCCTCATAGAGTTCTCCCTTGCGGGTAGCAACTATGAGTAAGGGTTGCGCTCGTTGCGGGACTTAACCCAACACCTCACGGCACGAGCTGACGACAGCCATGCAGCACCTCTACACAGGTCCCTTGCGGGAAGGCTCTGTTTCTAAAGCTGGTCCTGTGCGGTTCAAGCCCAGGTAAGGTTCTTCGCGTTGCGTCGAATTGAACCACATGTTCCACCGCTTGTGCGGGCCCCCGTCAATTCCTTTGAGTTTCAGCCTTGCGACCGTACTCCCCAGGCGCAGGACTTAACGCGTTAGCTACGGGACTTGCCCCGTACAGGGCAAACCCCAAGTCCTGATGGTTTAGGGCTAGGACTACCAGGGTATCTAATCCTGTTTGCTCCCCTAGCTTTCGTCCCTCAGCGTCAGTTGTGATCCAGCGAGCCGCTTTCGCCTCGGATGTTCCTACGGATATCTACGCATTTCACCGCTACACCCGTAATTCCACTCGCCTCTCTCACACTCTAGCACGGCAGTTTCGGTAGCAGCCTCTGGGTTAAGCCCAGAGATTTCACTCCCGACTTGCCACACCGCCTACGGACCCTTTACGCCCAGTAATTCCGAGCAACGCTGGCCCCCTACGTATTACCGCGGCTGCTGGCACGTAGTTAGCCGGGGCTTCTTATACCCGTACCGTCAAACCCTTGCGGGCATTCTTCCGGGTCGAAAGGGGTTTACACTCCGAGAAGCTTCATCCCCCACGCGGCGTTGCTGCATCAGACTTTCGTCCATTGTGCAAGATTCCCCACTGCTGCCTCCCGTAGGAGTCTGGACCGTGTCTCAGTTCCAGTGTGGCCGGCCAACCTCTCAGTCCGGCTACCGATCAATGCCTTGGTGAGCCATTACCTCGCCAACAAGCTAATCGGCCGCGGATCCCTCTTCTGGCGACTTGCGCCTTTGAAGACAACAGCATGTGCCATCGTCATGTTATGCGGTATTAGCCCAATTTTCACTGGGTTATTCCCCACCTGAAGGAAGGTTATCCACGTGTTACGCACCCGTTCGCCACGCGCCCACACCCTGTATTGCTACAGAATGCTGCGCGTTCGACTTGCATGTGTTAAGCACGCCGCCAGCGTTCGCTCTGAGCCAGGATCAAACTCTCGTTTGAAATCTGGTGTTTCCGACCGTGCATCGCCGATTTGCATCGGAATGCCACGATCGGGAACGAACTGTTTAAATCGCTCGGTTTATCTCAAATTCGTCCTTGCTCCGGTACACCCGGAACACAGAGCCGTAACCAAACGGGTTCTGGCATGTATCATCCGATTGTCAAAGAGCAGGTACTCCCAGGCCAGCTGGAAGGACTACAGACGAACCCCGATACTACTCAAACACGATTTCAGAGTCAAGCATTTATCTAAGATTTATCTAAGATTTAATCTAAGAAAATAATCGAAGAAAATTTAGGCTCAAAAAAAATCAAGCGGGATAAGGCATCAGGTTGATGAGATCTCAACGACCTGAAGCTTTCAAAGTTTCGGTTCGGAAACTAGGGAGAGAAATCTGCAGAAGTTGAAATCTCTAATCGCTGTTCTGGCCTCGGTTAGAAATTTATCCGTCGTTTGTTTTGAGAGAGTTACGTGGAATTCTGTTTGTGAGGCAGAACCGTTAGAAGTGGTCTAAACCACTGACGAAATTGGGTCAATTTCTCGCCAGAAAGACGCACTGCGGACGAAGTTTTTGCAGAGACAACAAGGGGAACTGGGGAGAGCGTTTGATCGAGAGAGCTAATACTCGCTCCTGCATTCGCCGGGGGGAATCAGGAGAGTTCCGTTGCCTACTACCAGGGAATTGCACCTCAGAATGGACTCCGAGCCGAGGAGGAAGTATGGTAGTCGGTAATACCAAAAAACATCCTGTTTCATATTGATGAATATGAAAAATCGTAGTTACAATACATTATGTATTTTTGGATTGTTGTAACAGTATGATTGTAAGACACTTATTTTGCATTGCACATGGACTTTAACGTGCGATAGGTCTACAAGCGCGGGGTATCTTCGCATGGGGCATCGAGTGTCTATAAAGTTTCCGTCGATATTCTTGGTTAAAACTCTAGGAGGGTGTATGAACTGGAAGCGTTTTCTCGTCGCAATGTTTGCGGCGTTGCTTCTGCTGCCGAGCGTGGTTATGGCGCAGAGCATTGTTACCGGCGCCATCAATGGCACGGTGACGGATCCTTCAGGCGCGGTGATTGCGGCTGCTACCGTCACATTGACGAGCACAGCTACCGGCGAGTCGCTGACCGCTGAAACGACCGCGAGCGGCGGCTACAACTTCGGGCTAGTGAAGCCGGGGACCTACACATTAGCTATCTCAAAAAGCGGGTTCAAAACGACCACTGAATCCGTGCAAGTCGACCTTGGCAATACGCTAGTGTTCAATGCGAGATTGGAACTGGGCAGCGGCTCGATCACGGTCGAGGTGACCGGTCAGGGCGCTCTGCTGCAGACCGAAAACGCGAACATTTCGACCAGCATCGAAACCGCCGAGATCGAAAACCTTCCGAATCCTGGCGGCGACCTGAGCAATATCGCGCAGACCGCTCCGGGCGTCACGATGAACACGGCCGGTAGCGGATATGGAAACTTCAGCGCGTTCGGATTGCCGGGAACCGCGAACCTCTTCACGATTAACGGAAATGATTACAACGATCCTTTCCTGAACCTGAACAACTCGGGCGCCAGCAACTTGCTGCTGGGCTCGAACGAAATTCAGGAAGTTGCGGTGATCAGCAACGCCTACACCGGCCAGTACGGACGGCAGGCAGGTGCGCAGATTGACTATGCCACTAAGTCGGGCGGTAACGCGTTCCATGGCGACGGTGTGTATTACTACAACGCGGGCGGCATGAACGGCACCGACTACTTTAACGGCTATACACCTGAACATAACCACCAGTGGGCAGCCGGAATGGGCGGCCCGATCATCAAGGACAAGATATTCTTCTACGCCAACACGGAAGGGCTGCGTTATTCACTGGGCGCTGGCGGAGATACAGGCTATCCGACCACTGCATTTCAGACCTATGTGATGAATAGCATTCAGTCCGTGGCTCCAACTTCAGCCGGGTTCTATACGAGCCTGTTTAATTTGTATAACAGCTCACCACACTTTGCCGCGGCAAATGCCAATCCCATACCGGGCAGTTGCGGAACCCTTAATGGAGTTGGCATCACGCAAGGTGGAGTGGCAGACGCTTGCCAAGGGAACGTTTTCCAAACCAGCCCGAACGGAAATAAGGAATGGCTACTTTCCGGACGCGTTGACTTCGACATTGACGCGAATAACAAGATCTTCGGCCGCACGAAATTCGACCGTGGAACGCAACCGACCTATACCGACCCCATCGACCCAGTATTTAACATCCATAGCATTCAGCCACAGGATGAGGGCCAAATGAACTATACACACGTGTTCAGCCCCAACGTGGTTAACAACATCGTCGGATCGGTGCTGTGGTATTCGGCGATTTTCCAAAGTCCAGACTTGGGAGCAGCGACAGCGGCTTTCCCGGGACTGTTCTCCCTTACCGACATCGGCATAGCGCCAATCGGCGAGGGATCGGGCTTCGATCCGTTTTTTTCGCTCTTTCCACAGGGACGCAACGTCACCCAGTGGGGAGTGGTGGATGACTTGTCAATCACACGCGGAAATCACAGCTTCAAGATGGGCGTGAACTTCCGACGCGATGATGTGAGCGACTATACCGCGAGCGAAGGGTTAATACCTGCCGTGAGTATCAACGCCGCGGACTTCGCTATCGACCAGCTAAACCCCAATGGCTTAGTTGGCGATAACCTGGGCCAAGCATTTGCCGTTAGCGGGCGCCAGCCGATCGCCATCTACAGCGTCGGAATGTACTTCCAGGATGAGTATCGCGTCAGTTCAAGGTTGAAACTGACGTTAGCTCTCCGCGCAGATCGCAACTCTGGTGGAGTTTGCCAATCAGACTGCGGGTCCGCGCCACCGATTCCGTTCGAAGACCAGAGCCACAACGCCGCGCTTCCGTTTGACACGATCACCAACCCCGGCTCACACAGCATTCTGCAGGGAGTTGAAAAGGTTGTGTTCGAGCCACGTTTTGGACTTGCTTGGACGCCGATTGGCGACAAAACGGTCATTCGCGCCGGTATAGGCCAATTCTCCGACCTGTATCCCGGGACAATCTTGGACTCGTACACCACCAACTTCCCGCAGGTTACATCGTTCAACTACAATCTACCGGGAAGCGGCTTTGCATTTACCGATATGAACTCCGCAGCCAATGGAGTTATAGCCTGTAATGGAGCTTTCCAATCAGCCTACCACGCCGGCGGAAACCTGGCGGATTTCAACGCGACTCCGGGCTGTACGGGACAGGTTCCAGGGTTGAATAACGTCGGCAAATTGCTGAACCCGAAGTACACTGAATGGAACGTAGAAGTTCAGCGCACGATCGGGTCGCGCACCGTGGTATCCGCTAATTATGTAGGCAATCGCGGATATGATGGTCTGCTTTTCGATCCTTATACGAACGCATACAATCCATCGGGTTTCGCGGGACTCCCGACGACCCAACTGGATCAGCGCGTGGCGAACGTCAAAACCCTGACCAACGACGGTTACTCAAACTACAACGGCATCACGTTGTCAGTGCAGGAAAACATGTGGCACGGGTTCATGGGACGATTTAATTACAGCTACAGCCATGCTCTAGACCTGGTGTCCAACGGAGGCGTGCTGCCATACCAAATCACAGCCTCTCAAACCAGCATCGAGAGCCAAATCAACCCACAGTGCCTGCGATGCAACAATTATTCAAACTCAGACTATGACCTGCGCCACAACATCACAGCAAACTACCTCTACCAAATGCCGTTCCACAGTGAAAATCGGCTGGTGGATGCAGCGCTTGGCGGCTGGACCATGTCCGGAACGATATATTTCCATTCCGGATTCCCGTTCAGCTTGGTCGATGCTGGTGACTTCAATGGGCAATTGGCCGGGTTTAACGGAGCCGGAGGAACGTTGTTGGCTCAGCCGATTACACCTGTGCAGAACTCTTGCCAGAGTCCCGGTGTGCAGTGCTACTCACTGGCTCAATTCGCGGGCCAGCCGAATCCGGCGCTCACAGGTCCTTGCAACCCTTGCTTGAACCCAGCACCGACTGGATACGGAAACGCAGTGCGGAACAGCTACCGTGGGCCGAATTACTTCAACACCGACTTCAGCCTACGGAAGAATTTCCGTGTAACAGAGCGTGTGGGACTTCAGCTCGGAGCCAATGCGTACAACGTGCTGAACCACCCGAACTTCCAAAACCCGTACAACTCTACTGGCAATCCAGGGGTGTTTGGACAGATCGTTCAGACGACCAGCCCACCGACCACGCCGTATGGCGCGTTCGCGGGTTCCTTGGCCAGTGCCCGTATTCTCCAGGTAATGGCTAAGTTCACGTTCTAAGCAAAACCGCAACTTAGTATCGAAGAGAGGCGGCCTGAAAAGGCCGCCTCTTTTTTTGTACCCGGTGTGTTTTAACCTCCGGGATTTCCTGGCCTCGTCCTTGGACGAGGAACGGCTTGGATTTGCTGGCTGTGGAAGAACTGTTTGCGGCGTCGAACTCCATAATGCGATCCGCTAGCCACGACCATGACGCTACAGGCGAGGGACAGGTTTAGCAGTTACTGGGGGATGATTTGGGGGTTGTAGTCCGCTGTTCTGGTCGGTTGCGGAGTCTCTAAAACACACCCCTTGAAAAACCAGAGGGACGCGGCACCCGGAAAATCCAATGCGAACATCGAGGCAATGCGGGAGGGTGTGACACTCTTCCCCCCCGCACACTCTGCCGGTTGCGCAAAAAGCGAGGCACATTGCGCCCGGTTAAGTCGCTTGTGTCGCAGATTGGATCTGTTATTCTAATCGCATTCCGCAAGACAACGTTCGACGTTATTCTGACAACCTAGTTCGCACTCCTGGTTACCATGGCAAAAGTTCACGCAGGACTGATAGGTTGCTTCGCATTGCTGTTGACACGTCAATGTCACGTGAGCACTCGCGGGCTGGGGAATCATCGATAGGCCAAATAGTCCGCCGACCAGAAAACCGAGTACAACCAACTTTCTTGCTATCATGGTGTCCTCCTTTGGAAAAAAATACTACTGGGGTCTGAACATCTAGCTAGTGAATCCGGGCAAGGACCTCTGCTTGGGATGTCGAGGAAAGCTCGCCAACCCAAACTCCTTCGATTAACCCCGCGCCGTGTATGAACAAGATGGTTGGGGTTGCCAAAACGCCGATTCTGTCGAGTTGCATCTGCTTGATATTTTGAATGTTTAGGCCATGAGCCTGCAGGTAGACATGGCTCTCGTCGATTCCTTGCGGCAGGACGGCAACAACGGGAATTCCGCGTGCTTGGGCTGTGGCAACAAGTTGTGAGTAAAACGACATACTCTCACTGCAGAAGCGACACTGGGTACTAATTGCGAGAACTATGCCCTGGTTCTTTTCCCCCAGATCGAATTCGGGCATGTTCAACTTACTGCCAACCGTCGGCCCGGAGATCGACTTGTCGTGTGGTTTCGGTAGGATGAAACGGGTAATCGCAACATAAGCTATCAATGCGCAAACTAGGAGGATGGCGACGTTCGAACCGACCTCCAGGTATTTGCGGAATCGGTCCATATCACCTCACCCGCACGTATGTCGGTTTGTGTATATATCTCTTTCAGTAATATGTCAACTGTTATTCACTATTATTATTGTTAAATGTTTATCATGGAGCCAATAATTGATTGGACTAGGGAAGTTCTATAACGCCAAGGCTAGTCTCAAGAGTTCCGAAATCGTTTCTCTAAGGCCAGCCGCTCTTCTATCCTTCAATTCGAATGCTTCCTCAGATCAGCGATCCACGTCACTTTCGACTTTCAGGAAGGTCGATGAACCTCGTGATGGCAATCAGCGCAGAGGGTAATCAGATTCTTCTCGGTATCGCAGCCAAGCCGGCTGCGAAAGCAAAGATGGTGGACTTGGAGACGCTGCGAGCTGCCACAATACTGGCATCTCCAACCATCGCGCTCGAGTACTGCAGCGCAAAGTCGACGATAAGCTGCGGGATTAAGCCGGAGTAGACGTCGCCCCGCTTGAAGTGATTTCATCGAGGTCTCCGATTTGTTGGACAAATTCCCTTCTTTGTTGGTCTGGAAGCAGCCCATAGAGTCGTCCGAGCGCGGAGAGCCAGGATGTGGGATTCGCGCTTTCGAGCTGTGCTCCGGCAACGAAATCGGCCGCAATCATCTCCAGACAATAACCACGGGATCGTGACGAGCCCAACATCAGTGCTGCGGTTTCGAGTGCCTGCTCAATGACCGGCAGCTGGCTCTTGTACAGTTTGAAATAAATAATTTCCCAGGGTTCTGTTTCCTGTCCGTTCAAATGCTTTTCAACTTCGCGTTTGAACACTTCTTTTGGTAACTCGGAAGCCTTGTGCAACCAGGTTGCACAATCAAACTCTTCGCCGTCCCGACGCGCTACCTTTACCAGCTCAGCCGCTTTCGACCAACCCACCTGCCGCAGCTCCGGATGGATTCTACGAGGAAGCTGCTCATGAATGGCCATGAGGTAGTACGCTTTGCGTCTGGATTCTGGAAAGCGTTTGGTGAGGAAGTCATCGAACGAAGTGAGATTTTCAATCTTCCAATACTGGCCGGCTCGCACCTCACAGAGGTAGCGACCAAGTTCCACAAAGCGCGAGTCCTTTTCCTGCTCCGCGGTGCGTTCCCAGGACAAAATCTCGTCGACCTTATCCAGAACGAACAAGCCACGACGCCGATTCAGCTTCGGTTCCTCGAGAACGCGCCCGTTAGTCGTCAAATGCGTCCAGCCAATCAAGATCGGTTGCTCCTGGTCGCCGAATGAGCCGAGAATCCACCATCTGCGGATCTCCTAAGCAGAGCCCCAGATGAGGACATCCTACGCAGCCGTTGTTGGGGAAACGAATGCCACCGTGCGGAGGGAACTGGCCGGATTCGATCTGGTGGACTGTTCCTTCGACCAGACGACCGTATTCACGCCACCGCTCTTCGGTGATGGATGTCTTCAGATACTGAATCTCAGGAAGGCTTTTTCGAATGAAGACGACGAGCGCCACATCCCGAATTCCACTAATCCAGGAATAGCAGACCATCTGCGGGTCAAGCGACAACAACCCCTCTGGCCCTTCCGGGTAACGGCTGGTCGTCGTTTTCCAGTCAATCAGACACGGAGTTCCATCGAGTTCACCGAGGGCATCGATATAAGCGACGAATTCGTTTCCGTCCGGGAGGCGGCGGATCATTCTTAACTGCAGTTCCTGCTCCGGGCGGCGAACCTGGACACGATTATCCTGGGCGAATCTCTCGAGCAGATGGACTCCCCGATGAATGAGGCGATCCCAGGACTCTCCCTTCTTATATTCAAATGGGGTGTCTCGGAACGCTCCCCATTCCTTGAATAGCACAGAGGTGCAGTCTTCCCGGCAGAAGTAAGCCGCCAGAGCCCGTTCGAAGCAGCGGCCAAAGGCCATGGCAGCGCGCGTTTCCTTTTCTTGCCAACCATCCAGATAGCGGTAGCGATAGCTGCGGGGGCAACGAAGGTACTGGCTAATCTGCGTGTAGCTGTATATCACTGGAGCCTCCTGCGATTACGCCCTCCCGAGCATCCTTGGAGACCAATTCCCATTCGCTGGAGGGTGCAAATCCTGCGAGATCCAGATAGGTGCGACCAGCAAACACTTTCCTGGTGGTTCGCAAGACTCCGATGAGACCGAGCAGGGCCTTTTCATCTACTTCGTCCCTGCCGAGCAAATCCCGGTCATAACCAAAATCCCGGAGGAACCAGTTCAATCGCCACAGGGCCTTGGTGGTGGCGTAGAGGCGACCGGAGATTTTGCGGGAGGCGAAATCCTGGGGCTCAAGGATCGCGAAGCTAAGAACGAAGAACGGTTTCTGAGGATGCCAACGATAGTAGACACGATCAACCCGTACGAGGAATATACCCTGCAGGGATTCCGCGCCACGTGGTCCTTCTGAATGCAAACCAGGCAGATGGCGTTTCATGTTTTCACCTCCGTGGGTTGAGCATAAGAGTTGAGTTTGCAGAGCAAGCTATCCCGATCGTTTTTTGCCGCTGTTGCGAGTTCTGAGATAAAAGACTCGACTAGGTCGCGGCTAGCTTCTTTAAGCGTTGCAGTACCACAGAAGTCGGCAGCGTAAGCCTTTACAAGCAAAGGATCGAGGTTGTGTTGGCGGACGAGAAGACAGAGCTGATCACGCAGTCGCGGCTGACCGTTATTCGATCCGTTCGAGCTGCGATGTCCATTTGAGTGCGGAGAAGCTGCGAAGGATTGGGATGGACCAGAGAATGAACCTAACTCTTCAACCGAACAGAGGCCGATCCCGTAAGCTTTGCGCAAAGCGCGATTGACCGCTCTGGTTTCGGCCACGCGCATCTCCGCGCCCCTGACAAGGGCAGATGTGTTGGACGGATCGGCATCACCGTAACCAAAGAAGCCGGCTGAATTCGGAGAGGGATAAACAACTGCCTTGAAGACCCAGCGATTCACGACTGGGTCAGAAGCACGTCTCTCCAAGTATGTCTTGATCCCTGCGCAGCGCTTGCGATGAGCCAAACGGAGAAGTCCTGAGTGTGTGATATACCAGCGATTCTCGATATAGCAAACATCCCCCAGCGCGACAGAAACGTGATTTCTCCTAACTAAGGTGCGAAGCTCCGCGAGCTTCGCCGCCCCGACTTCTCCCCAGGTTCGTCTCGCGATATTCATCTCAGTTCGAATCAAACGCAATTTACGGTTCATACTTCCTCCATTCTTATACTAAGCGCTTAGTGTATACCAACCGCTTAGTATGTCAAGAGTTTTCTTGAATTTGAGTCAGTCGCAGGATAAGGTCTCCAGAAATGGAAAAGAGAAAGGATCCTCACGCGGTCGCTTTGGGTAGGAAAGGCGGGAAAGCCCGTCTTCAAAAAATGACGTCGGAACAGCGCAAAGATATCGCACGGAAAGCTGTAACGGCCCGGTGGGCAAAAGTAAGAGCGAAAAAGGAAAAATGATGGACGGCGAGTTTCTAGGCCTCCGAGGCTCCGGCAGGCCACATTGGATGCATATGGCCCAAACTCCTTCACGGCTAGTCGAGCGTAATGAGCCCCCTGGTTCGTTAGCATAACTTCCGCCTAATAACCGTTTCTGAGGCTATTCGGCGTGGCTAACTCGGCGGGTGGCGAGAAAGGAAGTTTTGATTGCGCGGAAATCCCACGTACAAAACGCTGATCCTCTGAGTATCGAGGTGTGTATCGATTACGTGACCGAAGGGGAGGGGCCAAGAAGGGTGAACTTGTGAACTTCGTGACGTGGTTGTGACTGACCTTGGCATGCCTTCGCTGCCCTTAGACGACGTTCTCTTGTTGATATCCGAGCACCGTTCAGATTGCCGAAACCGCACTTCGGCCTTGAGCAGATTTAACTCGGAGCGGGAGCTAAGAAAGCTTAAGTGGGTTGACCGTCTCGAAATTGAAATGACCCGAAAAATGGGAAAACGCCGCCGCTGGATCAAAACGATTTCAGTCAAGTATTAAGGCATCGTCCTTAGCTTACTAATTCCTATCACCGGAAAAAGGTCGTTTCTGTAATTCACCGCCTCGTGATGTACGCGTAGATTGAGCCTCGGAAAAAGGGTTATCTATTTCCTTTTTTCAGTAGCGATTTCAACGGAGGATATAACGTATGGAAAAAGACTTTTCAACAAAGAGCATGATTGTCGACCAATCGTCTGCAAATAAGAATGTCTCGGGCGAGGCGCCGAACGAACCAACCATTATTTCAGGGGGCCCCGTTTCGCACGTTGGACCCGCATCGAATGACGAGAACGGTGAGGAGCTTGCCCATGAGACTCCACGCGTCGAGTCATCCGATGAATCCCAACCGTCAAAACACAGTCCTGCAATAAAGCCCGGAGGTCCGCGAACAGTAATCGGGAAAGCTATTGCGAGCAAAAACGCACTCAAACACGGTATCTTTTCAAATGCAATGCTACTTAAATCCGAGTCGCGTGCCGAGTATGATTCGCTCTTGAACGGACTTCACGAATGTCTCGAACCGGAAGGAACTCTTGAGCGCTTCTTGGTGGAGAAGCTTGCAGTCCTTATCTGGCGTTACCGTCGGCTCATCATTACTGAAACGGCCGAAATTAAATCGGGCCCAAACCCGTTGGATTTTGACTCAAATTCCGACTCAACGGTTTTAAATCGCTTTCCTCGATACGAAACAAGCATCGATCGGGCGTTTGACCGCACTCTGATTCAGCTTGAAAGACTCCAACGAATGCGCCTGGGCCAACCAGTTGGGCCGCCCATCAAGGTTGATATTTCCTCCTCGTGAAGTCGGTTGCGATGCTTGAGGTTTAACGAGGAAAATGAAATTACAAAACGAACTATCGTAAGTCCTTATTTTACAGCGGAGTAAGGATTCCGAATGTGTTGAGAAGCTCCTTAAGTACAGCCAGTCCGGTGCACCGATGCCACTCTGGCGTGTGTACCGGGCTGGGGTTTGGGGCAGTATTCTCCCAGGGGGACTAGCTAGGACAAGCTAATCCCTAATCATAGGGAAGCCGGCTTCCGTCCAACCGCCGTCCATGGAAATCACATTGCGGTAGCCCATTTTCTGAAGATTGTCAGCAGCGAGGGCGGAGCGATATCCGCCACCGCAATAGAGGACAATTTCGGCGTCTTTGTCGGGGATGGTCTTTTCGATGTCGCGTTCGATGATTCCTTTTCCTAGATGGATGGCGGCAGGGATATGTCCGCGCGACCATTCGCTTTCTTCGCGAAAGTCGACCAGGATCAAAGGTTGTCCGGAATCGATTTTTTTTTTTACTTCGCGGTAGTCTTCTTCTTTAATTCTTTTCTTTGTATCTTTGACGAGTTTCAGAAAACCTTGCGGGTGGTCCATCGCTTTCTCTCCTTAGATCGGTCCTTTCCGGGGGAGAGTAGGGGTGCAGCCCCGATGGCCTCCGTGGGAGGGACCGAATCGGAGTTGGCGGAGCGCAAAGCAGAAAGTCCGGCTACCGAACAGTGGTGGCGCGATTCAAGGAGCGAGTTCGGGAAATCACGTCGCGGACACGGGGCATAAGCCTTGTCCGGATGGTCCAGGATTTAGCGGAGTATCTCCGCGGATGGACCGGCTACTTCGGGCGATGCGAAACACCGGAAGTGCTCGCTAAGCTGGAGACGTGCATGTCAGTCGGCGCAGCGTGCCCGCCTCGGCAAGCGAGTTGCACCCCTACAAATGCTGATCACCTCAGCGGTAATGATAGGCCGTGGAACTTCTTTACGGTGTGGGGCTCGCTGCGGGGGTCAGCTTACCCTTGGAGATATTTTCCTGAACTTGTTTGCGGATTTCCTTCGCACGCACGCCTGCGGGGCTGTCAGGATCAAGTTTTATATAAGCATCGAGATCTTGAACCAGCGCAGAGTAGTTCTTTTGGCTTAAATGAATATTGGAAAGGAGTCGATAGATGATGGCGGCGTTAGGCGCCAAAGAACGAGCTTGCTGTGCCGATTTCTCGGCGTCTGTCACTTTATTTTCGGTAAAAAGGATGCGGCCTAGCTGGTAATGACCCAACCATGAATTTGGACTGAGCTCCAGACCGTGGCGAGTCATTGCTTCGCTCTGAGCTAAGTCGCCTGTGTCGATCAAGAACGACGCGAGTCCGATCACAGGCTCGCCGTATTTATCATTGCTGACTTCAACGGATTTCCGGAAGCTCTTCTCGGCGTCCGCTTTGGTTCCTAGAGTCAAATATGCCATTCCAATCTGGTAGTAAGCTTCGTAATACGTGGGCGCAACCGAGACCGCTTGCTGAAGATCCGTCAAGGCCGCTTGGGCGTTTTTATCGGAGTACAATTTTTTCTCACCTGACGCCATCAAATCGCGGGCCTTTTGCGGCATGGACATTTCATGCGCAGAGACATTGGCAGCGCCAGAGGATGTTGCGGGATCGCTTGGATTGGGGATCAGATAAATGGAAATGCCACGGTCGGAGGTATAACTCAACTCAATATGTTCAGTGTACGGTTGAAAACCAGACGCGTCGACAGTCAGTATGTAATTGTAACGCTTAATCTGACGGAAATCGAATTCACCAGAGTCCGTAGTAATCGTCTGTCCCAGTAAGTTACCGCCGGTATCACACAAGCGAACGGATGCCTGCTGTACCGGGCGTTTTGATTTTTCGGAGTAAATCGTGCCGGTGAGGCTGACAGTGTCACTTCCACCCATGCCTTGGGCAGAGATATGCTGAGGAACAACGAGAATCGAGGTCAGGACAAGAAGTGCGGCGCAAAGCCGGGTCATGGACACCTCCATCCGGCTGGATTGCCCGCCATTATATCACTGCGACGATAGAAGAAAATACTTGTTGCTAGTTGGCTGATCCAGGGACGGCGAGTCTCCGCAGGGATTCTTCAAACGGCGCGCGGGCCACGCCGTTTTCGGTGATGATGGCGGAGATGTAACGCGCGGGCGTTACGTCGAAGGCGGGATGCGCTGCGCGCACGTCGGCGGCGATGCGCACGCCGGCTAAATGGGTGACCTCCTCTTGAGTGCGTTCTTCAATAGGAATTTGTTCGCCGGACGCGATTGAATAATCGATGGTGGAGATTGGAGCGGCGACGTAAAAGGGGACGTCGTTTTCTTTTGCGATGACGGCAATTCCGTAAGTGCCGATTTTGTTAGCGGTATCACCATTACGCGCGATGCGGTCGGCCCCTACGACCACTGCCCCGACGCCGCCGGTCTTCAGAAAATGTCCGACCATGTTGTCGGTAATCAGAGTAAGCGGGATGCGATCCTGGTGAAGTTCCCAAGCGGTGAGGCGCGAGCCTTGCAGGTACGGGCGGGTTTCGGGGACGATCACTTCAATTCGGTAGCCTCCTTCGATGGCCATGCGAATAACTCCAAGGGCGGTGCCAATTCCAGCAGTGGCGAGAGCGCCGGCATTGCATTGGGTCATCACCCGGCCGGTTTTAGGGAGGAGTTCGGCGCCGAAGCGTCCGATTTTGTTGTCACCTTCGCGGCGTTCTTCGTGGACTTTCAAAGCTTCGTCCACGAGGGCTAGGCGGATTTGGTCCAGCGCGGCAGAGCCATCTTTCGACGCGAGCAGCACGAGTTCCTGGAAGCGGAGCTTAAAACGTTCGATGGCCCAAAATAAATCGACGGCAGTGGGGCGCGTTCGCGCGAATGTGTCACAGATGATTGGAAATTCTGCGCGGAGTTCATCAAGAGATTTGGCTTTTGATCTTTGAACGGCGAGAGCGATACCCATTGCTGCGGCGACGCCAATGGCGGGGGCTCCGCGAATGACCATGTCTTTAATGGCCTTGGCGAGGTCGCGGTAATCGGTGTAGGTGTGATGGATTACTTCGCCGGGTAGTCTGCGTTGATCGAGAAGGATGACGCCGTCTGCCGTCCAGCGTATTGGCTCAACCGTGTGCAATTGTTTTCTCCAAGAAATTATTTAAACACGTACGCATGCCGCCCAGCACGACCGCTGATGCCGATTAGAACGCGCCGGGAAGATGCCGCAGACCGTGCGTTGCAACGAGCAGTCCAATGACCTGAACAGAATTATAGCTTGTATGGATTACGAAGCTAGGCACTACCGTTCGCGATACCGCGCGAGCAAAAGTAAGCACAACTCCGACGAATACGAGCAAGGCGATTTGGCTCCATCCGCCCCACAACTGCGAGGCGTGCAGCAAACCAAAAAGCGTTCCAGTAACAAGAATTCCCCAGACTTTTCCGAACGAGCGGGCCACGACCGGATAGATGTAACCGCGGAAAATTGTTTCCTCCACTAAAGGCGCTAGCAGCACTGCAACAAACATGAACAGGACAGTGGCGTAGCGATCCTGGAAAAGAGTTTCGATAGGGAGGTTCTTCTGGGGAGGGAATAGGGATGAGCCCAGCGAAACGATAATTGACAGAAAAAAGCCGCTAAGAATCAGGCCGGAATAAAAAGCAAGCGGCGGGATCCGTCCTGTGTCAGGTTTGCGCCAGCCGATGGTGTGCCAAAAAGGAGAATGGAAGCGCAGGCGCATCTGAGTCGCGAGATAGGCTAGTAATCCCAAATCCACGAGGACCTGAATGACGATGCTCAACAAATTGATGTCGTGTGGATTGTTCTGAATGCGATGGAAATTGGCGCCGGACACCGCGAGTGCCAGACCTACGAATAGACTAATCAAAATAAAACCGGCTACGGCAAGTGCCAAGAACAAGACTAAGTCGGTCCAACCCCAGGGCACGAGGATATCTTCGGTGACGGCACTGTTTGAGGGTTGAGGATTTTCTGCGGAGACCGCCGCGACAATTGGATACGTCATGTCCGAAGTGGGAAGCGCAGGCTCGGTGGGTGATGACGAGAGTCCTGAATCGATGTCGGAAGAATCAAGCGATGGCGCGGGATCTGGAGGCAGCAAATTGTTTTCGTTGGGATTCATCGAGAGTTGCGGCTCGTTTTGGCTCGCGTGCAGCTAGGATTATTCATGGGTTCTGATTCAACTCGCGATCTTTCCATTTGAGTGATTTGTTTGGGAACCGTTATTGCCATTCAATGCGCGCGCAAGGATTTGACCGGTATAGGATTTCTTTACTCGAGCAACTTGCTCGGGTGTTCCTTGGGCGACGATGCGTCCGCCTTCCTCGCCACCTTCTGGACCAAGATCGATGATCCAGTCGGCTTGTTTGATGACATCAAGATGGTGTTCGATGATCAGAACAGTGTTGCCCAAGGTTACCAGGCGATTTAGAACGCCCATCAGTTTTTTCACATCATCGAAATGAAGGCCGGTGGTGGGTTCATCGAGAATGTAGAAGGTGCGGCCGGTCTGCCGCTTCGAAAGTTCCTTGGAAAGTTTTGTGCGCTGGGCTTCGCCACCAGAAAGCGAGGTGGCCGATTGGCCAAGCTGAACGTAACCTAAGCCTACGTCTACTAACGTCTGCAACTTTTGCTGAATTGCGGGAATGTTTTCCATTACTTTGAGAGCGTCTTCAATCGGCATATCCAGCAAATCGGAAATGGAATAGCCTTTGTAACGGACTGCAAGAGTTTCCGCGTTGTAGCGTTTGCCACGGCAGACTTCGCAGGTGACGTAAACATCGGGAAGGAAATTCATTTCGATGCGGCGCTGGCCATCTCCCTGGCAGGCCTCGCAGCGGCCACCTTTCACGTTAAAACTGAAGCGGCCGGGGCGGTATCCACGCTCGCGGGATTCGGGCAGCATGGCGAAAAGATCGCGGATAGGCGAGAAAACTCCGGTGTAAGTGGCCGGATTCGAGCGCGGCGTGCGTCCGATGGGGGCCTGGTCGATTTGGACTACTTTATCGATGTGCTCGATTCCTTCAATTGCGGTGTGCGCGCCCGGTTTTTCCATGGAGCGATAAAGTTTGGCGGCTAGCGCGCGGTAGAGGATATCGTTCACCAGCGTTGATTTTCCCGATCCCGAAATTCCGGTTACAACCGTGAGCAAGCCCAGCGGAAAGGTAACATCGATATTTTTCAGGTTATGGCCATGAGCGCCGATAACGGTGAGAGATTTTCCGTTTGGACTGCGGCGATGTTCAGGAATGGGAATCGCGGTTTTTCCCGAGAGATATTGACCAGTGAGGGAATCGGGATTTGCGGCGACCTCGCTTGGCGAGCCCGCGGCTACCAGGTGTCCGCCGGCTTTTCCGGCGCCAGGGCCTAGATCGACCACGTAATCGGCGCGGCGTATGGTTTCCTCGTCATGTTCAACAACGAGGACGGTGTTGCCAAGGTCGCGCAAGGTTTCGAGAGTTGCCAGCAGGCGGCCGTTGTCGCGAGCGTGCAAACCTATGGACGGTTCGTCCAGGACATAAAGAACTCCACGCAATCGAGAGCCGATCTGAGTAGCCAGACGAATGCGTTGCGCTTCACCGCCGGAAAGAGTGGCGGCCGAACGATCCAGGGTGAGGTAGCCGAGGCCAACGTTGAGAAGAAACTCGATTCGCTCGGCGATTTCGGTGAGCGGACGGCCTGCGATTTTTCTCTGCCGCAAAGTCAGGCTGGCGCGAATCTTATCGACCGCCGCACGCGCTTGAGATAGGGGCAACGATGTAAAGTCGGCGATGGACAAACCGGCAATCTTTACCGCCAGACTTTCTGGGCGCAAGCGACGCTCGTTGCATGCGGTGCAGGGAACGGCCGACATGTATTGGGCGATCCATTCGCGATAGGTGTCGGATTTCGATTCTTCCAGACTGGTTTCAAGATGGCCGAGAACACCTTGAAAGTTCAGACCTTTGCTCGAACCGCCATTGGCAGGGTTACCGTGCAAAATTAGATTTTGTATTTTTCTGGGAAATTTCTCGAACGGTGTATCGAGATTGAATCCATGAGCGGCCGCTGCAATGGCCATCGTTCGCTGCAAGAACGAGGAGCCCGAACCGGGACCGAGTCCACCTTCGAAGAGCGGTTTGCTCCAATCCACGATCACTTTTGCAGGATCGAAATCAAATTTCGAACCTAAACCGTGACACTCCGCGCATGCACCATACGGAGAATTGAAACTGAACGATCTTGGCTCGAGCTGTGGTACCGAAATACCGCAATCCGGACAGGCAAGTTTTTCGGAATAAACACGTTCTTCCCCGCCAACGACCGCGATGGTGACCAGGCCGCCGGTAAGCTTCAAGGCGGTTTCTACCGATTGCTCGAGGCGCTGCGCGATACCGTTTTTCAAGAGCAAACGGTCAACAACGATTTCAATTGTGTGATTTTTTCTGCGGTCCAGCGGAATTGGCTCATCGAGATTCACCAATTCTCCGTCCACTCGCGCGCGAACGTAACCTTCTTTGGCGTATTTTTCGAGTTCCTTTTTGTACTCGCCCTTGCGGCCGCGGACCACCGGCGCCAGCACCATGATGCGTTCTTCCGGTTTCAGGGCCGACACGGCTTGCACGATTTGCTCGGTGGATTGACGAGTTATGGACTTGCCGCAATTCGGGCAATGCGGGGTACCGATCGCGCAGTAAACAACGCGGAGGTAGTCGTAGATTTCCGTAATGGTGGCTACCGTGGAGCGAGGAGATCGCGTGGTAGTTTTCTGCTCGATGGCGATGGACGGTGAAAGGCCTTCGATAGAATCCACATCGGGCCGTTCCATCTGGTCAAGAAATTGGCGCGCGTACGACGAGAGAGATTCGACATAGCGCCGCTGGCCTTCGGCGTAAAGCGTGTCAAATGCAAGCGAGGATTTGCCCGAACCAGAAAGCCCGGTAACCACTGTTAGGGTATTGCGAGGGATTTCCAGATGAATATTTTTCAGGTTGTGCTGCCGGGCGCCCCGGATAACGATTTTCTTCAAGCTCATTTTGAGAATCAAACCGCGCTCTGACTCGGCGCGCACCGCACATGGGGTCTGACGCCCACAGGGTAATCTCCCAACATAGCAAGATGACCTCGTAGTGGTCAAGATGAGAAGAAAGGCGTACAAATCCTCAGGATTTAGGTGGGGTCACGCCGGAAAATTTACGGGCTCTTAGGATTTTTTACCGGTCGGCAGATATAAAAAGCCATTGTTTTCATAGATATAGCTTTGGTTCATGGCGTGCGAACATAAGCTATTGTCAGAGGGAAGGAAAGCCGAGGATCCCTTCGGGGATTGAGGGCTGGGCCGGCTTCCTTCCCTCGGCCTACATCTCGCTTCCCTGATCCGATTTCGTTTTCGCAAAGACCGCCTCAGTTCTGACCAGGAACTCGACCTCGTTGCCGTCCCTTTCCGCGATGTAGAAATTACGCGGTTTGTCCCTGACATCGCTTGATATGTTCTCGCGAGCCGGGCGGGAATTAGAATCCGCTGTTGTACAATGCTGCCTTTTCACAGAAGCTGATATGAGCTTCTACTGGGGCCTGGTCCAATTGGTAGGGCGCTGCACTGTTAATGAGCGCGAGGGCGTTCCGCAACCTCGCGCACCGCGAGGCAAGATGGCGAAAATCGCCAGTGTTTATGCTCCTTCCATGAACTTCGCTCCGTGCAGCACCGCGCACTCTGGCGAAGCAAATAGAAAAGCCAAGTGACACCAGAACTGACACCAAACCTGACTCGATGAAGTGTAATAGCGCGTGTAATGGACTGCCTCGCAGAATTGGCCGCAGCGTCAAACGGGAGGGGTGTCAAAGTGTAATCATTACGGTTGTACGGTTGTAGGGAATTGTGGGGAATTGTCAGTGATTTCGCAAAGCAGGCACGGAAGTAGCCGGAAGACGTTTGGATGCACACCTTTCTGAGTGAACTCTTTTACCGATCATTCTTGCAAATCTAAATACCCCTTGACTAGAAGCCTGTTCTGAAACTATTATAAGTTGCAGATAGACGAGGCTCCGCCTTGGCGAGCTTCCGTCTTAGAATGGGGGTTATGTCCGGCGATCCAGATCTTCAGTTGCGCGGCCGACTCCTGCGCCGTCTCGGGTTGCTCCGCGAAATGCTGCCCGGCTCATTTGTGGAACACAAGCGTGCCTGCGGACGAGCGAACTGCCACTGTGCGGACGGCAAGAACCTGCATACCCAATACCAGATTTCGGTTCTCCTCGACGGCCAGCCCAAGACTTTCCACATCCCGGCGGCTTTGGTCGGCGAGGTACGCCAGAAGATCCAATTGCGGCATCGTTTTGAAGCGGCGGCCGCCGCGATTTGCCGCATCAATCTGCGTCGTTTCTTAAAAGAAAAGGAAAAGTCATAGCTTCGCGTCGGCACCGGTTCGAAGCCTATCTGGACAAGGTGTTTGATTTCTCGGCAAGAGTGGAGACTTTGCCGGACGGACGCCAAGCTCCGCAGCACTCCGGGAAGAAGATCTTTGACGCCGTCTTTCTGGGAGCCGCTTGCCAGTTTCCTGCTGTGCACCGCATCGAGACGGAATGCCAGCCGGGGGGTGCGCTGTCGAAACGGATTGGCGCTCTGAGTGAAGATGCCATGGGATACACCCTGGAACGGTACGATTCCCGTACCGTGTTCGCTCTGGGCTGTGATCTGGCCCGTCAATTGAAGCGCAATGGAGTCTTGCGCTCGGACTGGTCCAGAGGTTTGGTGGTGGCCGCCGTGGACGGCATAGAGATTTGCAGTTCCTTCGCGCGCTTCTGTGATCACTGTATGGAGCGCAAGGTCAAACATGTCGTCGCTGGAGAACTGCGCGAAGACATCCAGTATTACCACCGCCTCTGTGCCGTGACGGTAGTCAGCGCGGCCTTTCCGATTCCTCTGGGGATTCGTTTTCAGAAGAATGGGGAGAGCGAAGTGGCCTGTAGCTTGGCCTTACTCCGCGATCTGATGGAAGAGTTGGGGAGCCGATTCCTGGATCTGTTAGTGGCGGATGCCCTCTATTTGCAAGCGCCGTTTGTGAAACAGGTCGAAGCTCTGGGCTGGGACTGGGTTATCAATCTGAAAGAAAATCAGCCGGAATTGCTGGCTGAAGCGCAGCGCGTGAGCGCCGAAATATGCGTCGAGCGAATGGACCATCGTCCGGAGTTGCAGCTTTGGCATGCCCCGGAGGTCTACTGGCCGGCGGCCCACCGCACGGTTCGGGTGGTCCAAACGGTACGTACGCAGCCCGAGAAGCGTCTCCGCATTCAAAGGGATGAGCAGAAAAGGAAGCGCACGGAGAAAGAAACGGTCCTGGAGACGAGCACGAATTTTTACGCCAGTAATCTGGAGCTGGGTTCTGTTCCGCCACTGTTCATCCACCAATTAGGTCGCAGTCGTTGGATGATCGATAGCGAGGTGTTCCAAACCATGACCACGGAGGGACATCTCAAACGGCCTTCGGTGCACCAGGGTCGTGGTCAGGCGTTGATCGTGCTCACGATGATTCGAGTCCTGGCCTACACCCTGACTCAGGTGTTCTTTCACCGCCAGGTGCGCAGCCACTTCCGATATTCTTCGCTCGGTTTTTGCGATCTGGCGCAAAGGTTGGCCTACTGGTTCCTTGTTTTGCGACCGGATTCCAGCTGAGCTGCTCCACAATCCAAACCCTACGCACCCCGGGCGAGGTGCTGGGATTCCCTTCTTCGGATGCTTCCTGAAGCTGTTTTGCCTCTTCCAGACATCCCTTTTACTCCCGCAAATCCTCCCGTCTATCTGGCAGAGAGCCAACACACATTCAAATCAGTCCACTAACCTTTCATTGCACCTGACTTTGCGAAATGGCTGGGGGAATTGTAGGGACTGTTGACAAAAACGGCGGATCGTTATAGATTGGGTGTATCTTCTCCCTGCTGGATCAGTCCGCAAGGGCCTCTGGCAGGGTTATTTTTTTATGGGAACTTCCCATCCCGCAGTACCAGCTGCTAAGCGAGCGTTCGCCTTCATCGACGGACAGAATCTCTTCTACGCGGCGAAACATGCTTTCGGCTACCGTCACCCCGATTATGATCCATCGGCGCTTGCCCGTTTGGTGTGCCAGCCGCAAGGCTGGGAACTCTCTGAAACTCATTTCTATACCGGCCTTCCAGAGGTAAAGGATTCCTCATTTTGGAACTACTTTTGGACCGCGAAGCTGGCCGTCATGGGAAGCCGTGGCGTCAAGACGTTCTCTCGGCATCTGAAATATCGCAACCAAACAGTCAACCTTCCTGGCGGAGGAACTACAACGGTTCTAGTCGGGCAGGAAAAGGGAATTGACATCCGATTAGCATTGGACGTAGTCCGCCTGGCGCGCGAGAACGTGTATGACGTGGCGGTAATCTTCAGTCAAGATCAGGACCTATCTGAAATCGTTAGTGAAGTAAGAAGTATCGCCCGTGACCAAAACCGCTGGATAAAACTCGCGTGCGCCTATCCTATTAGTCCGACCACAATAAATCGAAGGGGCATCAATGGAACAGACTGGATTCAAATAGACCGCGCCTCTTACGATTCGTGCCTGGACCCCAATGACTACAGGCCGAAGCCATCCGTTCAACCGAAACCACCTGGTACTCCCCCATAACGTGCAGGCAATTCTAACGATACCAACTGGCAGTAATAGTAAGACGCGGCTGAACAGGTCAGGCAGACCCTTTTAGCCCCTTGGCGATCTTCTCGATGTTCACCAGTGATACATTCCTGACGCCTCGTTCTACACCGCTGTAGTACGTGCGATGCAATCCGCATCTCTCGGCAGCTAGAAACGAAGTCGGTGTGACCGTGGCTATGGAGGCATTGTCACAAGCCCTTCCATGCGAAGACTCACCGACGAAACCTAAAGGTTGGTGACATTGACAGGCTGGTTAACCCCGTAACACTCACCGCTCAAAGTGTTTTTCGTAACGACGTACTAGCTTTTCCAGCTCTCTGACACATCTCTTCTGTATAGCCAGCTGGGATTTCTTCTTTCCAGATTTCTCGGATTGGGCAAGCTCCTTGCGGGCTTTCTGTAATAGAGCATTGTAGTACTCGGCATCTTTTGAAGTCGTAGCCATTATCTTCTCCTTCGATGGACCGCCGCTAATGGATCGACGGCTACTTTCTGGGGAGCGTGGTCTGATTCGTCAGGTTGCTCATATTTACATTGCGGCGGTGGAGCATTTTCAGAGCGCGGCAAAGACTCAGCTCGGTCGATCATAGTTTTGGGGGCTAACCTCTCGCACTGCGTCTGATAAGCAGCATCGAACTGTTCCCGAGTTGGCAAGCTTCCAGAAATCTTCGTGAGTCCCGATTTGCCCACTGCAAACTGTGCGCTGCCGCCACACGGGCCAAGAACGCTGATCTCGATAATGACTTTCTCGTTGGAGTCGAGTACAGCCCTCATTGCCATCCTCGATTCCAATGAGCCGAGCGGGTAATCCTCAGGGCGCGGACCGTCTTTTGATGCGCTCCTATTGAAGAATCTCATCTTCATTCTCATTCTTCGAGAACCATTCGGGCATCGTGCCAGACGTAGCGTAGACTTCCTTCTCTTCAGGGCTCATCCGGTCAAAAGCCTCGCGCAATCGGGTCTGTTCGATCTCGATAGACTGCCTAGGTCGGCCCTCAGCTCTAGATCTGGCCTTGAATACTGGATTGCGACGCAGCGAAATGTATGGCCTAACTTGGGAGAACGTCAGCTTGTCGCGGCGAGTCCTCACCATCCCCAGGGCAAAGAATGGCGAGATGCGCCACGTCCCTCTGAATACTACCGCGCTCGCTGCGTTGGCCGAGCTTCGGAAGCGCGGGGATGGCAACGGGGGTGTGATTCGCAATTTGGCGGGGGAACCCTTAGTGGGTCCGCGCCACTGGTTCGAGCCAGCCGTTCTCAAGGCCAAACTCCGGAGTTTCTCCTGGCATTGCCTCCGGCACACTTTTGCGAGTCGTCTTGTCATGGCCGGGGTTGACTTGCGCACCGTCCAAGAACTACTCGGCCACAAGAGCATCGCGATGACCGTCCGGTATTCGCACCTTACCCCGAAGCACACGTTGGCAGCCGTGGAGCGGCTCGACGAGCCTCAACAAGAGAGTCCAACTGGCACCAAAACTAGCACCGGCGTCTTTGGGCGGGTTCGAACTGAATCCGCCGTTGTGCAATAATCCCTTTCCACGCATGATGATATGAGCCTCGACTGGGGCGTGGTCCAATTGGTAGGACGCTGCACTGTTAATGCAGACGGTGGTGGTTCGAATCCACCCGCCCCAGCCATTCTCTATTTTGCACACGTTGGAAGATCAGGTCGAAGGGCTTTCTATATGTGGGATCAACACTTGCGGCGTCAATTTTGCAGTTCGAAAGTACTATCCGGAGCAATTTTGCTTTTTCGGCCGGTTGTTGCTTAACGTAAAGAAAATAAGCCTTATTCGCCAGTTCTAAAATCCTGATACCGTCCAAGATTCTTTCCGGGTTCTGTTGCGCCGACCCGTCGAGCGCCCTAAGAATCTGTTGTTCCTCCTCGTTCCATTCCGTAGACTTCGCTTCCCAGAACGATTTGGTGATTTTGCCATCCAATTTGTCGAGGTAAGCCTGCTCGCTGCGGCGGCGTATCTGCGTCAATCGGTTCCGCAGTCTCTCGTCTTTCAGATTTTCCACGCGCTTCAGCGCAGCTGTCGTCGTGTAACAATGACTGCTCCATCTGCGCGAGAACCCCGTCAGGGATGTGAATATCTTTAAGAATTTGGCCCAACCTGTTTCCCAATTCCTCCCCCCGGAAATACGGAAGGGCGCATTTCCCTCGATAGCCCGTGCAGTGGTAATAGATGTAACGATTCTTTTTGATTTCGGCGGTTACCGTACAATCGTCGTAAGCGCAATGCAACAATCCACCGAACGCAAAGTCGCGTTTTTTGTACTTAGGCTGGTTATGGCCACGGAAAACAGCCTGCACCTGGCCAAAGACAGCACCGCTAATCAACGGTTCATGGGTCCCTGGATATAGTCTTTCGTCCCAATAGAAGCTCCTGGCATAGAAGGGTTTTAAGGAGTTTCTCGACATGGCTCTTTGAAAGATTCACATCGAATTCTCGTTTAAGTGTCTTCCATACGAGCTGAAGGGAAAACCCGCCGCTCGCATACAACTCAAACATGCGCTTTGCGATAGGCGCTTTTACAGGGTCGATTTCGATTGTATGACACAGCTCTGGGTTCATCGGCCAAGCGTCACTCAAGCAGTTCGGCAGAGGCTAGCGTCGTGCCCGCATTGTTCGTTCCTCCGGTTATGAGGACCTTTCCGTTTTTCAGCAGAGTGGCGGTGTGGCCGACACGTTCGGTCGCAAGGTTGCCCGTCGCTGTAGATACGCCCATGGCTGGATCGAAGATTTCGGCACTGGCCAGTACGACTAAGTTGGGGAGACCGTCGTCGTCGAAGAAGCGGCGCTCGCCCGCGACAACCAGCACCTTGCCGCTGGAAAGCAGCGTTGCGGTGTGTAGCCAGCGATCGTGAAGTAGGCTCCCCGTTGACGTGAAAATTCCAGAGCCGGATTCGTAAACATCGTCGCTTGAAATCGAGACGTTGTGGGCATTGTTGCCGGCAAGAATGACGAGCGAGCCGTCGGGCGCGAGCACCGCCGCATGCGATGCTCGCGCAGTGGTCATTGCTGCTATCGCGGTAAAGGTATTTGTTGAAGGATCGAAGAGTTCGGCGCTTGCCAACGGGGTAATCGGATCAAAAGTGCTCCAACCTCCGGCGAGAAGAACGTTGCCGTTCTGCAAGAGAGTCGCGGTATGGTGCGTCCGCGCAGAGGTCATGTTTTCGATGCTTGTGAAACTGTTCGTGGACGGGTCGAAGAGTTCGGCGCTCGCCTGGGAATCAACGTTGTCTGCGCCGCCGGAGATCAGGACCTTGCCGTTAGGCAGGAGTGTTGCGGTGTGCGCCCAGCGAGCATTGGCCATGGCCACGATTGGAGTGAAACTGCCCGCCACAGGGTCATAAATTTCGGCGCTAGCGATTGGACCGACTGAATCCTCGCCGCCAACAATCAAGACCCTACCGTTCGTCAGCAGAACGGCGCAATGCCCGCTGTGCGGAAAATTCATGTTGCCGGTGGAAGTAAACTTGCCGGTGGCGGGATCGTAGATTTCTGCGGTGATGCCGGAGGCATCGCCACCCGCGAGGAGAACGCGACCATCTACGAGTGCAGTGGCGGAGTGAGACGAACGCGCCTCAAGCATGTTGCCGGCAGCGGTGGAATTAGAACTGTCTGCTCGGCAGCCGAAGGACACGAGAGTTAATGTAAAGATCAATACGGTCATCGTAATACGAGACACAAGACCTCCTCTTACAGTTCGTGATTTCCTAGACGATGCCAAAACATCGTGGCCGACGCCTCCTGGTTTGATCATTTCGCGGCTTCCCTTAGTTTTGCTCGCTAGGCAGTGCCTTGAAGCCGCGCGCCCTTCCGTTCTTATCGGTGTATTGGCCGACCATCACGCCGTCATCGTTCACTCCGAACACGCCGGTAATAACGGCGCCTGGAAAATCGATGCCGATATATTCGCCATTGCGGAAAAGAAAGCCGTGTGTCTGGAAGTTGAAGCAATCATCGAGCGTGTTGGCGTAAACACCCACCATATCGCCACGCTCGTTGATCCAACGCACCGCAGTGCAAGGGGCGCCGGCTCCCGGATAATCGATTGTTGCGAAATCGCCGTTCGTGTTGCGAATGTAGCCGTGAATCCCATTGTCAGCGTTGGTACAGATATCGCCGACAAGCACTCGTTCGTTGTCCTGAGCCATCCAAACATCTGTCGAGCAAGATTGCGGAACGAAAACGTCGTGATACGTACCGTCTCTTAGAATGAAACCTCTCTCATTCTGAGCAGCATCGAAGTGGCGGCCCGTGATGTCGCCGGAGTTGTTGATTCCGCGTGCCGTTGTCGCGCTCGCGCGCGGGAAGTCGATCTGGGCGAAGTTTCCATCGCGCAGCAGAAATCCGTGCTCGTCGCCGCCTGCTCCTAAAATCCGGCCGACAATATCGCCGCGCGCATTGATGCCCCGGGCGGAGGTAAACGATGCGTTGGGAAAGTCGATGGTAGAGAAGACTCCCTGGTGTAATAAAAACCCATGCACGGTGCCGGCAGAGTCATGATAGTTCCCGACGATGTCACCGCGCGCGTTGATGCCGCCGGGATTCGTAGCCGTCGCCCCCGGGAAGTCAATTCGCGAAAATTGGAATGCGGACCGCCCATGATCCTGGTTTGCACGTGGCGCGTTAGCAAGGTCGGCAGAAGAGCTAGACGCCGCGCCCCGAAAATCCGCGGCGAACACGAGTGAGGCCAGGACTAAACTGAACATAGCAAATTGAATTGCGCGTCGCATGTTGTGTCTTTCTCCTCGTTAACCGGCTAAGTCGAACCCAAGAACTCTCCGGTTCCCTCAGATTTCAGTCCCCTAAAGCTTCCGGCAATGGGTGCCGAGGTTCGGGCCTAACGGCGGCGCAAGTCAATCCATTGCAGGTCACATGTGTCTCTCATCCGTCTCTCACAATGGAATCAGTCACTTAGCAAGGTCGGGACTCACGGCTTCCGCCTTTCAGCAGAACTGAATTCGGTATACACTTCCGGTACTTGCTCGCGTTCCTATGGGTTCCATATCCACCTCGACCGGGATAGTTTCGTTCGGAGAATTTGAGGCCAACCTGCACTCGCGGGAGCTTCTTCGGAACGGCTCCAAACTAAAACTGACAGATCAGTCGTTCTGCGTGCTGGCCATGTTGTTGGAGCACCCCAGCGAGCTGGTGACCCGCGAAGAAATCGCCAAGAGACTTTGGCCGACCGATACATTCGTCGATTTCGACCATGGGATGAACAATGCCGTCAATCGCCTGCGCGAAGCTTTGGGCGATTCGGCCGACTCTCCCCGTTTCATCGAGACCCTCCCGCGCCGAGGGTACAGATTCATAGCGAAGACGGATGGAATTCGGTCCGTTGATGCCACGAACCGTTTTGAGGTTCCCGCCAAGGGAGCAGCCGATCCTGCAGCCTTATTAATTCAACCCGCACTCCGGAAATGGCGGCGCCATCGTTGGATGTTGTGGGCAATTCCAATATTTGCCGCACTCGTCGTACTGATCGCTCCAAAACTTGAAAGAGCTCCTCTCCCGCCATCGAGCCGAACATTCGTCTTGCCGCCTGAGGGAACTACATTCAATCTCATCGGAGACTCGGGAGGGTCGGTCGCATTGAGCGCGGATGGCACAAAACTCGCGTTCGTCGCTGTCAATTCAAAAGCGACGGCGCTGCTTTGGGTAAGGGAGCTGAGAAAACTTAGTGCGGACGCGATTGAGGGCACCGAAGGCGCCTCGTTTCCGTTCTGGTCGCCGGACAGCCGGTCGATTGCATTCTTCGCGGACGGCAAGTTGAAAAAGATCAGCCTCGATGGAGGCCCTGCCGTAACGCTGTGCGAAGCGCCTTTTGGCCGTGGCGGTGATTGGGATTCGAGCGGAGTCATCATCTTCGCGCCCGCTTCGCACTCCGGTATATACCGCGTATCGCAAACCGGAGGAGTGGCCACTCCCATTACAATCGTGGACACAACAATTCATACGACACATCGCTGGCCGAAATTTCTTCCGGACGGCGAGCATTTCATCTATCTGGCTGCGAATCATTTCGATGACGCTACTCATAACGGCGTATATCGCGCTTCGCTCGACGGGAAAGAAAATGAATTCCTGATCGCCACGAACGCGGACGCCACTTATGAAGCCGGCTATCTGTTTTTCATGCGCAAAGATGTCTTGATGGCGCAACGCTTTGATCCCAAACGCGGGCGACTCGAAGGCGAGGCCCGACCGACGGTCGAAAAAGTGCTCTACGATCCCTCCATTTGGAAGGCGGTATTCGACACTTCCGCGAATGGAGTCATGGCCTACCAGCTCGGCGTCAGGACTCAAGGATCGAGGTTCATTTGGTACGACCGTTCGGGCAAGGAACTCAGGGCCCTCGGCGACCCAAGCTATTGCTGGGACCCGCGGCTGTCGCACGATGGGAAGAAGCTCGGCTTCAGTATGGCAAAGCCAAGCCATGGTTATTCCGACGTGTGGGTGCTCGACATCGACCGAGGCGTCAAGACGCGGATTACCGCGGACGAATACGACAATGGCCCTCCAGTCTTGACTCGCGACGGTTCGCGGGTCATTTTCGCCGGTAAGCGCAAACACTACAATCTCTACACCGCTGCTGCCGATGGAAGGGAAACACCTCGATTAGTTCTCGAGGATCCAGTCAGCGATATTTGGCCCCTCGACTTATCGTCCGACGGCCGTTTTCTTTTGTTCGGCAAGGGTGTACAGATCGGCAAAGCGCGAAGCCAGTTATGGGTTTATGCGATGAACGGAGACACCCCGCCGTACCGGCTTTTGGGAGGTGACGCGCTGGAGCTCGAGGGACAATTTTCCCCCGACGGCCGATGGATCGCTTACAGCTCCAATCAGTCGGGCCGGGAAGAAATTTACGTGATTCGCTTTGACTCGGCGACGACCGGTTATAAAACCGGAGACGCGCGCGGCAAGAGATGGAGAATTTCGTCGTCCGGCGGGAGCCGGCCAAGGTGGCGGCAGGACGGGCGGGAGCTGTTCTACGTGAGCCCGGAAAGGATTATCGTCGCTGTCCCCATGAGACTAAAGGGATCGGAATTTGATATGGGTGAACCGCAGTCCCTCTTTTACTCGAACTCGCTAGTAAGTCTTGTTACTGTGGATTACGACGTCTCTCCGGACGGAAAAGAAATCCTGGTTAATGTCTCCACGCCGGAGCGCGCCGCGCCGATCACGATCGTCGAGAATTGGCCTTCTGATTTCGCCAAGTAAGCGGCGGACGGAAATAGAGACGATTCGCGTCTTTGCCGTTGTCACCACACGCCGCTTATCGGCGGTATGAGTTGCAGGCGATGTGTGCGAAATTCCAGACGGAGATCGAGAAGCTAAATCGGCGAGTGGAGCAGCAAGCTGGGGAACGTCGCCAAGGACGGTTGTTGATGACCCACCCCGGCGTGGGACCGATCACGGCGTTAGCCACCGAAGTGTTCCTGGGTGATCCCGATTTGCAGACAGTAAGCAGCTGGCCAGTTATGTAGGAATGATCGCTCCGCTGTTGCGCTTTCTCTGGTGTGAAGCGGGGATACATGCGGTACGTCGGGATCCGGAGTTGAAGTGTTTTTACCGCCGGAAATTAATCCAGAAAGGTCTGGGGAAAGCACGCGTGGCCGTAGCTCGCAAGCTGGGAATCCGCATGTGGATCATGTTGCGGGATCACATTGAATACAACGAGTTCTGTCGTCGTGGACAGATGCAGGAGTCGGTCCTGCGTAGTCGGAGAACCCGCGCACGCTGAGAAACAACATGCACGAGAACCGGGAGACCTCTAGAGCGCCTCGACCCGAAAGGGAACGAGGCCGGTCTGCGAAGGTGCAAAGCCACAAGGCAGACGCGCCCGACCGGTAAAGCCGCTCGTACGGTTCTGTGCGGGGGGCGATCAGCGATGGTCGTCCCTATCGCAACCACCAGCAGCTATTCCTCTGAGTTCTGTTCGTTGCCGAACGCCGGAGCAGTAGGATCAGACAAATCAAGTGCTGTCTACTGAGGGAAATTGAGTTGACGGACGAGCGGCTCATACCGCGGATCGGAGCGAATGGGGTCAAGCCGGGGATCAAATTTCACGCTCGAAATACAAATGGAACGTTCCTCATAAGCTCTATTCAGCCAGCGGAAAGATTCGTCCGTCTCTCCGAGCCGAACATAGATTGTTCCAATCTCGTAAGGGCACAGGAAGCGCTTGTCCAGGTTCCCTTGCAAATCGGCAACGATCTTTCTTGCTTCGGATTTTTTCCCCGCGGCCGCGTAGGAATATCCCAAAATACCCTGCGCAAGGGGGCTGTCGCTCAGCTGAGCTCCCTTTTGTGCTTCCGCTACTGACTCGGAGGAGCGGCCCGTTTGCGCGTAGATCAAGCCCAGGTATAAATGGCCTATGAAATAGTCCGGTTGCAGCGAGAGGGATTTTTGCGCCTGCAGGACGGCCTGATCGTAGCGGCGCGCCATAAAGTAATCCATCGCGCCGTCGGCGAAATAACGATAAGAAAGAGGGTCGAGTTCTTGGGCGAGGTGAATCTCAGCGAAGGCCTTTTCCCATTGACCGATGGTGACGAAATAGTTTGCGTTCACATCATGGGCATCGGCGGAATTCGGACTCAATTCGATCGCCCGGTTGCATTCACTCTCTGCTCCCGACCAGTCCCAGTCGTAAATCGTATAAATCCAGCACAGCGCGACGTGGGTTGCGGCAAGGGAATCGTCCAATTGCAGTGCTTTAAGAGCAGCTTCCTTTGCTTGCGGCATCACACGGCGCGGCGGCAAGTACCAATCGGAGAAACCGCTATAGGAATCCGCGAGCCCGGCATAGGCCAGGGCATAATTCGGTTCTTTGGTTAGCGCTGCCTGGTAATACTCAATGCTTTTTTTCAGGCCCTGCTCGTCGCCCTTATTCCAATAAAAACGCCCTTGTAGATAGAGCTGGTAGGCTTCGGGATTGGTCGGGCTACTAGCTGAAAGTTGTCGCTGTTCCCGCGGGGTCAATTTCACTTGTACTTGGTCGGCGATGCGGCGAGCGACTTCGTCTTGCAGGGAGAGCACGTCGCGCATGTCGCGATCGTAGCTTTCCGCCCAGAGGTGTTTATCGTTTGCGGCTTCAATCAATTGGGCGGTAATGCGCACGCGGTCGCCGGCTTTCTCCACGGAGCCTTCGATCACAGCATCCGCCTGGAGTTCTTTAGCGATTGTGGGCAGTGGCTTCTTCGATCCTTTGTACTGCATCACGGAAGTTCTTGAAATAACTTGCAGGGCGCTGATTTTCGACAGGTCGGTGATGAGGGCTTCCGTCATGCCATCCGCAAAATAGTCCTGATCGGGATCCCGGGAGAAATTCTCGAGAGGCAAGACTGCAAGGGAGCGGATCTGGGCCGAAGCTGTATGGCCCGATGGGATTCGCGCATTTCTCTTGATCACAACATATAAGAGAACCAGTAACAGCACCGCAGCGCCTGCGGCAAACAAAGTAATTTTCCACCTTCGCGGCCTGACCGGGGCCACTGTGGAAATGGATGCGGCGCTCTGCATGGAAAATCGGCCCAAGTCCGCCAGAATTTCTTTGGCCGATTGATAGCGATGCTCGGGCCGCTTCTCCAAACACTTCAAAATGACGCGTTCCAGTTCTGGGGCAATACGCGGATTTTGAGCTCTAGGGCTGACGGGTACCTGATGCAGGATGGCGTCGGTAAGCCGCGAAGGAACTGTCTCGCGGAATGGCAACTGGCCGGTAGATATCTGGTAAAGCAGGACCCCAAACGAGAAGATGTCACTGCGTGGTTCCGGCTGCTCACCCTGCAGCTGCTCTGGCGACATATAGGGCAGCGTTCCCGAGACACCCTGCGTCTGGCTCAGAGTTTCTGCCGACGCTACGTTCGCGGCAGGCTGAACCAGCTTAGCTAATCCAAAATCGAGAACCTTCACGCGGCCTTTAGGCGTGACCATAACGTTGCCGGGCTTCAAGTCGCGGTGGACGATGCCGTGTTCGTGTGCTTCCTGCAGAGCGTCCGCGATCTGGCTTCCCAGTGCTACAACTTCCTTTTCGGGCAAGGCTCCGGTGCCGGCTTTTTCGGTGAGCGTCTCTCCAGTCACCAATTCCATGGCAATGAAGTCAACGCCGGAGACGGTGTCAAAATCGTAGATGGTAGCGATGTTGGGATGATTGAGCTTGGAGAGAGCCAGCGCCTCCTTTCGAAAACGCTTACGTGCGGATTCGTCGATGAGTGACCCAGCAGGTAAGATCTTCAAGGCCACATCACGTTCGAGCTTTTGATCGCGGCCTTTGTAAACCTCGCCCATTCCTCCAGCGCCCATTTTCGAAATGACGCTGTAATGGCCGAGTGTCTTGCCAATCATCGTGATCGACTGCCTTGGGCGCGCATCATAACCAAATTTGATCCGATCGGTTCGCCGATCAAAATGTCTGAGAAATTGTGTAATCTCTCGATTCCAATCCTAGTCGGTTTCGACCCCCAGGTACCGCAAGAATGATCGAGACAATTCGTTCTGCAACTGATCATTCCCCACCGGGACAAAATTCTCAAACACCTTCGCGTGACCGAAAAGCAACAGCTCGCGCACCGTGAATGCCACCATCATCATCCCGTAACTGACGCCGTTCTCCGGATCAGGATGCCGGATTTCACTCCGCCACAACAGAAACGTCTCCACCATCTTCCGGTAGCCCTGAATCTCCAGCTCTTTCTGCCGGCGAACGAACGCCGCCTGCGGATGCTGCTGTGCATACATCATGGCCGCGCGGATCAATCCGCTCCGAGTGCCGTAGCCCTTGAGCATGCCGCCAATCCAGTGCCGGGTGAAAGCGCGGATCCCGATCTCGCGCAGCTGGTCCAGATGCACCTCTTTCGCGAGCTCCTGAGCCTGAATCTCAGTGGCACGGCTGAACACAGCGCGTATCAAGGCGTCCTTATCGCGAAAACGGCGGTAGACGCTGGCCGCCGAAAGCCCCGCCTCGCGCGCGATGCGAGGCAGTGTCGCTCCCTCCAGGCCGTACTTGTCGAACACAGCCTCGGCCGCCTCAAGCAAACGCCGCAACGATTCGCGGCTTCGTGCCTGTTGCGGCGGGTTGTGCGCAGGACGGTCGGCCATGCCACGCATTTTACACTTGACACCGGCGGAATAGAAATGTAAATTCACATTCACATTACGAAAGCTCGAGACCGTATATCCTGGCCCTTCTCGGAGCGTGAGGCTGGTATGAGGTCACGGCCCGCGAGTATAGCGTTCGTTTCTGGCATCAGCTTAATCCGTGCAGGCGCCGAGACATTCAGCGCCACTTAGAGCGTTGGGGCCAGCGGGAAGTTCCTGGCGCGAGTCGCCTTCTCGCTAATGATCAGCGCGCTGATTCAGCTGGTATCTACTCCGCGCCAAAGTTCGCGCGCATTTCGTCAGTCCGTCACTGGATTCGAATCTGAATTCCCGAAAAGGAGCGTTCACCATGCCTAGCGAATCGCGTGCGAAAGAACCTTGCTTCCTCCGAAGCGAGCGTAGCCTCGCCTTCGCTCGTTTCTGCGAACGCGTCCACGGCAAGATGCTGAATCAATTCGGCAGCGCCGATATGGACCAACTCGCTCTGCTGCTGAAGGTTCTGGCACTCAAGCCCGAATCGCACGTCCTGGACGCTGGCTGCGGTACCGGTGTCACGACCAAATATTTGTCGGAGAAAAGCGGCGCGAAATTTACCGGAGTCGATCTATCGGAGCCGTCCATCCGCCGGGCTCTCGAACTGGCGAAAACCAGGCAGCACCGCCTAAGCTTTCAAGTCGGTACGATGGACGCACTCGACTTTCCTGCGGCATCATTCGACGCAGTGATTTCCATCGAGTCGCTGTACTTCCCCAAAGATCTGGCCGGCGCCATCAGTCAGTTCAAGAAAGTCCTCCGTCCTGGCGGTCAGATGGCGCTGTTCTACACGCACATCGCCGAGACCCCTGGCGCCGCGGTCGGCCCTGACGACACCAAGCTTGCCGCAGCACTCCGCGCCTCTGAAATTCAATATGACACGCACGACCTCAGCGAGGACGACCGCCGCTTTTGGCAGCGCTCGAAAGAAGCAGCCGACGAGTTACTCGCCGACTTCGTGGCAGAGGCAAACGAGGATCTCGCTCACCTAGGCGAGACAAAAGCGGTCCTGGAATTCATACGAGACGGCCGTCACGCGCGTTATCTCTACCACGCTGAGGTGCCGTGAATTTGACGGCGATTACGCAGTTTGGGAATGGCAAATGGCTATCTGTCAAACTGTATGGAAAAGGCTGTCCCGGTGAACTCGTCTAGTCGCGTAAATCGGAAACTACGTTGGGCAGACGTGCAGAAAATTCCGTCTGATTACTATTGAGAGATCCCCATCCCACCAGTTATCGACCCTGGCGGTAGTCTAACTCCCGATAAGTCGTGCCGAAAGGCTTTGGTTTCGCGCAGACGGGTCACGAGAATCGCGGATGGCCTTCAGGAAAGGCCGTTAGCCGGTGTCAAAACGGTGCGGAGGGTTTTAGGCACTTCAACCGGTCCCACGTCTCATCGAGCCAAGAATTGATTGAACTGGAGAAGCTCTGTATCGGCTTGGCCAGTCTCCAGAGTTCTGAAATCGTTCTCTAAGGCCAGCCACTTCAAATTATGTAGAGACGAATGTTCAGGCTCCTACGCGGGCGTTTGTATTCGAAAAGCTGCTGGAAATTAATCTTTGATAACCGGGTATCCCGATTCAGTCCAGCCGCGCCAACCGCCGTCCATGGAAATCACATTGCGGTAGCCCATTTTCTGAAGATTGTCAGCAGCGAGGGCGGAGCGATATCCGCCACCGCAATAAAGGACAATTTCGGCGTCTTTGTCGGGGATGGTCTTTTCGATGTCGCGTTCGATGATTCCTTTTCCTAGATGGATGGCGGCAGGGATATGTCCGCGCGACCATTCGCTTTCTTCGCGAACGTCGACCAGGATCAAAGGTTGTCCGGAATCGATTTTCTTTTTTACTTCGCGGTAGTCTTCTTCTTTGATTCTTTTCTTTGTATCTTTGACGAGTTTCAGAAAACCTTCGGGGTGGTCCATTTGCCTTCTCCTCAAAATCGGCAATCTAATCGTAATAAAAGTTAAGATGTTACGCACCGAAATTATTTTCCGCGAAGGATTCTGGATTACTTCATGTCGCGCCAGTTGCAGCCTATCTTGGTATCGACGAGCAAAGGGACGCGAAGCGTGTATACATTTTCCATCACTTCTTTGACCACTTTAGTGAGGCGCGGGATTTCATCCTCCGGACCTTCAAAAAGCAATTCGTCGTGAACTTGGAGGATCATTTTCGATTTGAAATCTTTCTGGAGACGCTGGTCCATTTCGATCATGGCGAGTTTGATCAAATCTGCGGCGGCACCTTGCATGGGAGTATTCATGGCCGTGCGCTCGGCAAAATTTCGCATGTTTGGCTGAGGGGAATTGATTTCGGAAATAGGGCGGATACGGCCGAACATAGTTTTCGT
The DNA here is from genome assembly GCA_963731535.1 of uncultured Acidobacteriota bacterium. Lineage (GTDB taxonomy): Bacteria > Acidobacteriota > Terriglobia > Acidiferrales > UBA7541 > Palsa-295. The sequence continues at coordinate 366,094 of CAVSWI010000015.1, forward strand.
ATGGCCGGATTTGCGGGTCTCGGCGATTTGCCGGTCCAGAAATTTCTTTACGCCGCCGTAGCGTTCAAAATAGGCAGCAATGAATTTCGCAGCTTCGCGCGTGTCGATGCTTAGATTCTGGGCGAGACCGAAGGCCGAAAGACCGTAAATTACACCGAAATTGATGACCTTTGCTATGCGCCGGTGGTCGTGTGTTTGAGCGAACGGCGCCACGCCGAAAACTTCCTGCGCTGTTCGAGAGTGAATGTCCTGGCCTCGACGGAACGCTTCAACAAGGACGGGATCTTCGGATAGATGCGCGAGGATGCGCAGCTCGATTTGCGAATAATCCGCAGAAAGAAGTTTGCAGCCGGGTGCAGCGACGAAGGCGGCTCGAATTTCGCGTCCTAATTCAGTGCGTATCGGGATATTTTGCAAATTCGGGTTGGAGGAGCTTAGACGACCGGTGGCTGTGCCGGTTTGGCAGAAGCGGGTGTGCAGGCGGCCGGAAACTGGATGGATCAAGCGCGGCAAACTATCCGAGTAAGTGGACTTCAATTTGGCAAGCTCGCGATATTCCAGGATTTTCTTGGGCAACTCATGCACCAGGGCGAGTTCGTTCAACACTTCCGCGGCGGTGGAACGCGTTTTGACTCTACTTTTACGCGGCGGCTGCAGATTCAACTTGTCGAAGAGGACTTCGGCAAGCTGTTGGGAAGAATTGATGGTGAATTCGAAACCAGCTAGCTCGTAAATACTCTTTTCTAACCGGGCGATTTCGTCTTCGGCTTTTTTCGAAATAATGTCCAATTCTTTTTTGTCAACGCGGACCCCGGCGGCCTCCATGTGCGCCAGCACGGGAGCAAGTGGGAGATCGATTTTTTCGTAAACTTCCAGGAGGCCTAGCTTTTCTACCTCTGCACGCAGGATCGGCGCTAGACGAACGAGAAAATCGGCTCGCTCGCCCCGGGCGCCCGATAGCGTTCGATTCAAGTGGCGAAGAACCACTTCGGCGAATTCATGATTCGCGGTGGTAGGGCGGACGAGGTAAGAATAGAGCATCGTGGCGTGACGAATTCCAGACACCGCATCGCCATGATCTGAAGCATCAGGCGTCGCGAGAAGATTAAACAATTTCGGATCGTGCACTATTTTCGGGCGCTTGGAATCACCGAGCCATTCTTTCCACGCCGTCAGATTTTTATTCTCGGCATCATTGGGGAGTATCTGCGCCGTTCCTGATTCGGAGGAAACTTCCAGGCTGCGGACGAATGTGCCGTAACCTTCGTCATCCGGTTCCTCTGCATCGAGACTTAACCAGGCTGCTATTTCTGTGCTGCGAGGCGTCTCGTTGAGGAGTTTTCGCAATTCGTCGGGCGAGTTGAGCGTCGAGTAGTCGCTTTTCTGTTCATCCAAGACCGGAGCGAGTTCACGAAGTAAGGAGGTGAAGCCAAGCTCGGCATAGAGATCGCGGAGTGTAGAAAGATGCGGTTGCTGAATCTTTAGCGCTTCAAGATCGAGTGGGACTGGTGCGTCGGTGGGAATGGTGGAAAGCTGTTTGCTCAGTTTCACAAACTCGCCGCATTTTTCGAGCGCATCACGGTAGCTGGAGCGTTTTACTTCGCTGGCGCGTTTCAAAGCTTCTTCCGCACTTCCAAATTGCTGGATCAATTGGCGCGCGCCGACTTCTCCGATGCCGGCTTTGCGGCGTTCGCCGGGGGCGGGCTTATCGTTCGGATCGCGCGCACCGGGAATGTTGTCAATGGAATCGCCCATCAAGGCCATGACGTCAGGAACTTTGTGGGGAGGAACGCCCATTAATTCCTCGACCATCTTTTCATCGACAATCAGGTCACCTTTTGTTGGATTCAGAAGACGGACAGGGCCGCCAACCAGCTGCATCAGGTCTTTGTCGCTGGTGACGATGAAAATTTCCAGATTTTCTTGTCGCGCTTGACGCGCGAGGGACCCGATCACGTCATCGGCTTCGTAGCCGGGATACTCGAGAATGGGGAGGCGCATCGCTTCGCAATAACGGCGAACGAAGGGCATCTGTAAGGAGAGTTCATCGGGCATGGGCGGGCGCTGCGCTTTGTAGGCGGCAAATATTTTGTCGCGGAAGGTGGGAGCGCTGTGGTCATAAACAACCGCAAGATAATCGGGCCGGCGCTCTTTATTGTTGAGTAGGCGACGCATCATAGTTGCAAACAGATAGGGGACTTTTGTGGGGATGCCGCCGCTTTGCAGGCGCTCCATGGGGGCAAAATAGGCGCGGAAGATGTAGCCCATGGCGTCAACAAGAAACAGCCGCTTTGTCTCTTTGGAAGGCATTTAACCAGGTGGTTCGCGCGGTGAAGAGCGAACCATCATTATATCAAAACGCCAAATTTCTGCATTTCGGAGGGGTCTCGGGCGGAAGCGCGTTAAAACGAATTCGAGAATGTACCTTGACTCCTAAGCCGCTGAGGCTTATAGGTATTATCATCTTTTTACATGCGCGTGATCGGACGGCGGGGGGTAATCCGTTCGATCAGTTTTCAGCACAGCATATGTTGCGTCTGAATTGAAAATTCAGGGGAGTGCCATGACTTCTTTCCGCAGGCCGAGTCTTTATTTCGCGGTCATTTGGGCAAGTCTTTTCATGATGTTTTTGGGCGCGACGACGAGCCAGGCCCAAACGTTTCGCGGGTCAATTCTGGGTACCGTGACTGACAGCACAGGTGCTGCATTAGTGGGCGCAACTGTGACGGTGCATAACGTCGATACCGGCACTGACCGTATTACGCAGACCACCTCGGACGGAGGCTACCTGATGCCCGAGCTTCCTGTGGGGACTTACGACGTAACCTTCTCAATGAAAGGGTTTCAGAAAACTACGACCACTCGTGTAACAGTGACGGTCGCTGGGGAGCGGCGTGTGGACGCTTCACTAAAACCGGGAGCGACGTCGCAGTCCATTACGGTTTCAGGCGAAACGCTGCCGACGGTAGAAACGGCGAGCGACACTCTTGGCGGCACGTTTGAAAGCCAGCAAGTGGAAGAGCTTCCGATCAATGGGCGCGATTATACCAAGCTGCTGATTATGGTCCCGGGCACGGCGGGTGAGCCGAATGGCGGTGGTGACTCACCAGGATCGTACGGACTATTCAGCGCTGACGGAAGCCGGGGACGATCGAATAATTATCTGCTCGATGGCACAGATATGAATGACGGCTACAGAAACTTGCCGGCGATCAATCAGGGCGGTGTGTTTGGCGTTCCTGGAACGATTCTTCCGGAGGACTCGATACAGGAATTGAATGTGCTGACGAATTTTGAGGCGGAGTACGGAAGAAATTCCGGTGCGATAGTGAGCATCGTTACGCGGAGTGGAACGAATCAGCTTCACGGCAGCGTATTCGAAGATTTTAGGAATGCCGTGTTGAACGCGAGAAATTATTTTAATGATATTGGCCAGCCCAAAGATGCGTTTCGCAATAATCAATTTGGGGGATCACTCGGCGGGCCGATCGTCAAAGACAAGACGTTCTTCTATGCTTCGTACGAAGGGCAGCGGGAAGGCATGGCCATTACTTCGATCAACACCGTTCCGACTTTGAATGACGGAGTGGCGGGTGACCCAAATGACTATACACAAGCGATCGCTGCACTCGGCGGCACGGCGCTTCCTTGCACCACCACAGTTATCGCGTGTGTTAATGCCAACTCGAACGTCATTAATCCCGTAATTTTGAATCTGTACAATTTATGCCACACCAATGGCCACTGCTCCGGTGGCTCAAATGTCTGGCCCACAACTACATTCGCCGGCGGACCAGCTACGAACAACCTGGATAGTGCTCTTATCAAGATCGATCAAAATCTGAACCCAAACAATCAGATTTCAGGCCGTTATTTTTTTGGCAACAGCCATCAGAGCTTCCCACTCGGGGTGGGTGGAGGAAACAATCTGCCCAATACGAACACGAACGCTCCGATTCGCACGCAGCTTGTATCCGTAAGTTGGGTCCGTACAGTTTCACCAGAAAAAGTGAACGAAGCGCGATTTGGATGGAACCGTTATCGCAACGGTTTTTTTCCTCAGGACGCGTCGATCTTCGGCGATCCCAACAATTCGCTGGGACTAAATACACTGGATCTTCTAGGTCCAAACACCGCCAACCCGCGTGACTACGGCTTGCCTACGATCAAATTTAGCTCAGGTGTTTTGCCTGACGGTACTTCCGTTCCCGGACTAGCATCGCTCGGTTCCTCGGCGTTTTCGAATCCGCGCAATCGCGTGGATTCGAACTGGCAGTTTTTTGACAATTTTTCGTGGAAACTGGGTCGCCACGACATAAAGTTTGGCGGCGAATTCCGGCGGACGACTGTGAATTCATTTAACGACCTGGTGGCGCGCAGTGAGCTTGACTTCAATGGTCTTGCGGACTTCCTGGCGGGGGGTCTAAGTGGAGGCACTGAGAACTTCGGAAATACTTCCCGAAATACTCATCAAAATTCATGGGGATTTTACGTTCAAGATGGATTCCACGTGAATAGCAGGCTAACCGTGAATGTGGGACTGCGCTGGGATTACGACGGCGTGATTGGCACGGACGGCAATCAGTTTAGTATTTATAACCCGAGCGTTGGGCTCGTGCGACCTGGCCAGCTGTATCCCAAGGACTTTAACAATTTTGCTCCGCGACTGAGCGCAGCGTATGATCCATTCGGAAAAGGCAGAACAATTGTTCGGGCGGGAGTTGGAGTTTTTTATGATGGGTACTCTCAGGATTTTTTCACTGGGCAGCTAGCATACAACACAGACAACACCGGACCGGCTTACAACTCCACTGGGCCGAATCCCGTTTTCATAACCTTCTGCCTCGAATCCAGCGTTCCTCTCTCGTGTCCGTCGCAAGAGACTATTCAACCACATGTAACGGTGTTCGACCCAGCCTCAGTCACGCCGGGAACTGCCACCAGTACCGATGCCTTCACGGTGTCACGTAACCTCCGTACACCGTACGTTTACAATTACAACCTCAATATCCAACAACAGTTGCTTCCAAACACCGTGCTTCAAGTGGGCTACGTCGGATCGGCGGGGAGGAAACTTTTCTACTTCCGCGACATCAATCAGCCGACAAATGGTGAGATCACTAGGATTGACGAATTCTGCGGATTCACGGCTACGATTAAGCGCGGGATGCCGCAATGTCCCGGTGCTCCCATCGTCGGATTCACAACACCGCTGAGTCCTCTCGCTCCCAATCCGCCGTTTTTTGTTAACGAGATTGAGACCGGGGCGAACTCAAACTACAACTCGCTGCAGGTTTCGCTCACACAACGCAACTGGCACCGTTTCAATAATCAGATTTCTTACACCTGGTCGCATTCGATTGATACGGCGAGCGATGGTCAAGACTATGTTCCAAATGCTTCGCAGCCGAACGACAGTACGAACCCGGAGGGCAATAAAGGTCCATCAAACTTCGACGTGCGAAATAGATTCGTGATGTCGTCGGTTTATGACTTCCCGAAAATAGACAGACTAAAAAAATTTGGAGAAGGCTGGTCATTCAGCGGCATCCTGACTCTGATGAGTGGACACCCTTTCAGTTTGAACTATTTTTTTGAAGGCGACTACGATGGAAGCGGGGAAGGATTTGGAAGGCCTGATGTGGTAGCACCAATCCAATATAATTATAGTAACCCGGCTGAGTTTCTGAATTTGGCGTCTTTCGCTGTACCATGCACTCTGGTCGGAGGCACAGACACCTCGAACTGCGTACCGGGAACGCGCCATTTCGGCAGCGAAGGCCGTAACTCGCTGCTGGGACCGGACTATAGAAATCTTGATTTTGCCATCAGCAAAATGACCTCAATCAACGAACGTTTCAAGCTCCAGTTCCGGGCAGATTTTTACAACATTGCGAACCATCCTAACTTCGCCAGCCCCCTGCTTCCGGCTTTCTTTGCCGACGCTGCACCCAATGGTATCAGTACCGGAGTTGCACCTGATGTTCTTCCTATAGGCCGGAGCCAGGGATTCTACCCGCTTACAGCCACTTCAGACGTAGGCTTGGGGAATCCGATACTGGGTGGTGGTGGCCCTCGGAGTATCCAATTCGCTCTAAAGTTACTGTTCTAGTTTTAAGAAGCGACCTAAATAGCGCAGTTTAGCGGCTCGGATCCTCACAAAATGGGCTCCGGGCCGCTTTTATTTTGGGAATCTCTCCGAAATTCGGAAAGTATTTGCTAGGCTCATCGAATCGCGGCGGCCATAGGTGACCGCCTGTTTGTAACCTAAGTGAAATATTCTGAAGGGTCTCTGCGTATTGATATATGGAGCGACGAAAGACCACCGGAGAGATGAGCGCCGCCGAAATAGCGGAAGTGCTTACCCAAGTCCGGGCGGGCGATGCGGACGCCTGGGGCGAGCTCTATAGGATGTACGCTCCGGCGATTTTTCGATTTTGTCGCCGGGCGCTTCCCACGCGGGAGGACGCCGAGGATGCAACGACGGAAGTATTTATGAAGGTGCGACAGAAACTCGGGACCTACGACTCGACGCGGCCGTTTACGGCCTGGCTTTACAAGGTCGCCAGCAATCATTGCTGGGATATGCTGCGACGCCGCCGCATTCGCCAGGACTTGGAGACCGGCGACTTGGAGACGTTGCCGCTCGAGCACCCGGATCCGAGCCAACTCGAGCGCCTGCAGGCGGAACACGGCAGCAAAGAAGTGCGTAACGGACTGCAGAAATTGCCAGATCGCGCGCGGATGGCGCTGGTTTTACGTTACTTCGCGGAAATGAGTTATGACGAGATTGCCGACACGCTGGGAGTGCGCCGCGCGTTTGTTGGTGTTTTACTTTTGCGCGCGCGCCACCAATTGCGCGAGGTGCTGGCGGGCACTGACCCTTCGCTGGCCATCGGTGCAGCGGGAGCAAAGAGATGAGCCATTTCGACGAGATGACCGCGCTCCTTTACCTGGAATCGCAGCTTGATGCCGACCACGCGCGTGAGATTGCCGCGCACGCCGCTTCCTGTGCCGACTGCGGTGAACTGCTACATGCTCTGCAAACCGAAGGGATCTGGCTACGCGAATCTCTGGCAGGAGAAGACGAAGTGGTCCCCGCACGGCTGACAGAAGGGCGAGAACGGAACGCAGCCCCGTGGGGATGGATTTCAGCGCTGGGCTTAAGCGCGGGCGGGGCTTACACACTTTGGAGTGGTTTTGTTGAGCCGTGGCGGGCGCAGGCGGCACAAGCCGGCTTTACTCAGGGAAATCTGTTCACCATGCTTTTTTTCAGCGGTGCATTCTGGAAAGGATGGGACGCGATGCGAAGCCTAACGGAATTCCTGGCAGTGGCGACTCTGGGTCTGCTTGTAATGTGGTTGCTGCGCCGGCGTTGGCGAAGTCTAACGACCATCGCGGTCGTCCTGGGAGCAATGATTTGCTCGCTGGCGATACCTTCCGTTGCGTCCGCTGCGGAGACAAAACACGGTGACCCCAACTATACGCAGCCGGCCGGCGAGGAAATAAAAACCGATCTCATTGTCTTTGCTGACCGCACGCAGATCAGCGGCACGGTGGATGGCGACCTGATCGTGTGGTCGCGCAGCGTGATCGTGACCGGCCATATAACGGGTGACATCCTTTGCTTTGCACAACAGCTGACTGTGAACGGTCCAGTTGATGGTAATGTCCGCACTTTTGCGCAGAATGTAACGTTGAATAACAAAGTCGGAAAGAACGTGATGGCATGGGCGCAGGAATTGGACCTGACGGAAACTGCTACTGTTGGCGGCACCGCAACCGTGGGAGCGGGCAACGCCGAGCTGAATGGCCACATGGCCGGGGACGTGCTTGGTTTCGGTGAAAGTTTCGACGTGAATGGATCCTTGGGTCATGACGCGTCATTTCAGGCTGGCACGCTTCATATCGGGCCCAATGCCGAGATCAAGGGGCACACGAAATTCAAAGGAAACCGCGAGGCTGAAGTTTCTTCTACGGCGAAACTCGGAAGTCCTATCGAATTTACATTGCAGAAACACGGGCATGAGCGGAATTACTCTTCGCCACGGTTCTACTGGCACCAGATCCTGCTGTGGGGAGCGAGCTTTGTCTTCGGACTTGTTGTGCTCTTGCTCGCGCCAGGATTTTTCTTCGATGCGGAGCGCGCCTGCGGCAAGACTGCGCAAGCAATCGGCTTTGGTTTGCTGTTTTTGTTCGCGACGCCAATCGCCGCAATTATAGTTTGTGTCACGATAGTAGGTCTGGGAGTCGGCATCTCAACTTTGTTCCTTTACGTTATCGCGATCTATTCTGCTCAGGTTTTTGTGGGGTCCTGGCTAGGGGAGAAAATCCTGGGCAGTGGTGTCGGCGTGGGAGCTGGTCTCGGAAGATTGGCGTTAGGTCTTTTGCTGCTGAGAGCTGTGGGGATGCTGCCTTATGTCGGGCATTGGATATCGTTTGTGGTGGTGGCTTGGGGATTGGGAGCTATGGTGCTGGCACTTTACCGATATATGCGTCCACAGTTGGCGCCAGCTATTTAATTGCACACGTATGCCAGTCTGTCAATACTGCGCAGCTATTTTGTAGCTCACAAAATTAGTTGATTGCGAGCTTTTTGCCGACACGTTCGATCGTCTGAAGCGCCCGTTCCAGATCGCTTCGCTTGTGCGTGGCAGTGACGATTGTGCGTAGGCGCGCCTTACCCAGCGGCACAGTTGGAAACCCGAGAGCAACGCAAAAGACGCCCTCAGCAAACAGTTCCCTCGAAAACTGAAACGCTTTTTCCGCATCTCCCACCATGATGGGAGTGATGGGAGTTTCGCTTGTGCCGATGTTGAATCCAAGCTTCTTCAGGCTGCGTTTGAAAAATCTAGTGTTGGACCAAAGTTTCTTAATCAGACGCTCGCCTGCTTCCGAATCGAGCAGCGTGAATGCGGCCTGGCATGTGGCAGTGACAGACGGCGGATGCGAAGTGGAAAAGAGAAACGGCCTGGCGCGTTGATAAAGGAAATCGATCAAATCGCGCGAGCCACACACATAGCCCCCGATGGAGCCGATGGCCTTGCTTAGAGTGCCTACTTGAATATCGACGCGTCCGTGGCATCCCAGATGATCGATTGTTCCGCGTCCGCGCCTTCCCAGCACGCCTGAGGAGTGCGCGTCGTCCACCATCATGATGCAGTTGTATTTTTCGGCAAGATCGCAAAGAGCAGGTAGGTTTGCGATGTCTCCGTCCATGGAGAAAACGCCGTCGGTAATCAGCAACTTCTTACCATTCCAATTTTCTGTTTCTTTGAGGATGCCCTCACAATCGGCAGTGTCTTTGTGTTTGAAGACTTTTATGGTGGCTTTTGACAGGCGCGCACCATCGATGATGGAGGCGTGGTTCAGTTCATCGGAGATGATCAGGTCTTCTTTGCCGAGAATGGCTGAGACAGTTCCTGCGTTCGCCGCGAATCCGGATTGGAAAACGACGCAGGCTTCCACTTGTTTAAAGTGCGCAATCTGTTCTTCCAGGCGCATGTGCATTTCCATGGTTCCGGCAATGGTGCGAACCGCTCCGGAGCCTACGCCAAATTCTCGGGTGGCTTCGATCGCTGCGCGCTTCAACTTCGGATGGGTAGTCAACCCCAGGTAGTTATTCGAACTGAGATTGATTACTTCCTTGCCGTCGAAATTTGCAACTGGTTTCTGCTCGCCTCTTAGAATTTTGAGATGGAAATAGAGGTACTTGGCTTTCAGGTCTTCGAGAGCATCGTGTAAATATTGAAGTTGAGGACGCGTGGCTGTGGTGCTCATGAGTTCTCCGATAATTTAATCAATGGTAGTAATGACGAGAACTTATTGTAAGCGCAAATTTAAGGATGGCGCAGGTGAAAATGTTATCGGGAAAAAAAGTGTCCGGACTAACTGTTCCACCGGACGGTCGAGCTACTTCGGCGAACCGTTGGGATAGAACAGAATTTTGCCGGCTTGGCCTGATTCCAGCAGTGAAAACGCATCGGCGAACTTTTCGAGGGGTAATTGCTCGCTGAAGAGAGGCTCGAGATTCAGTCTTCCGTGCTTCAGAAGTTCCGTCATTTGCACCCAAGTTTCGAACATCTTGCGGCCGTAAATTCCTTGAACTGTCGCGCCTTTGAAGATGACGTCGTTTACGAGATCGAACGTGACGGGATCTTTCGGGATTCCCAAAAGAGAGGCGCGCCCCCCGGGCCGCAGCATTTGAAAGCCTTGATGAATCGCGGTTGGATGCCCGCTCATTTCGAGCAGGACATCGACGCCGGCTCCGTCCGTGGCCTCGAGAACGCGCGCGACTACGTCGCCATGGCTGGGGTCGAGTGCTTCGTCCGCGCCCATTTTCTTGGCGAGTTCGCGACGGTGCGCGTTCACCTCGGTGGCAAAAATCATCGCGCTGCCACAAGCGCGCGCGACTGCAATGGCCATCAACCCGATGGGTCCGGCGCCAGTGACAAGCACGTTTAGAGCCGCGATTTCTCCAGCGAGAACGGTATGGACAGCATTACCGAGCGGATCGAGTATGGCGGCATAGTGTTTAGGAATCGCGGGATCGACTTTCCAGACATTGCGTATGGGAATGAGTACGAATTCAGCGAAGCAGCCGTCCGCATCGATTCCGATGATCTTTACATTTTGGCAGACATGCGGCTGACCCATACGGCAGGGACGACAATGTCCGCAATTTACGTGCATTTCGGCACTGACAAAATCACCAGGGATGGATGGAGGTTACTTCTGAACCGATTTTTTCCACCGTGCCACAGAATTCATGACCAAACGTCATGGGAGGGTGTATGCGGGATGCGGACCAGCGGTCCCAACCATAGATGTGCAGGTCGGTGCCACAGATAGAGGCTGCATCGACGCGGACAAGTACTTCGGATGGGACCGGGACTAGGAACGGGGACTGATTCGAGCTGTGCGCCTCGCTCGGGACGCGTCTTGCGCAGGGCTTTCATCGTTGCGGTGGGCATCGTTTGCGTAAATCGCTTCAGACCAAACAACCAATCTTAACATATCATGTGCGGCAAAAATCGAGAGCGGATGGGCGGTCGTTCCGTTACAATCGCGGCCGGCCCACCGTGGCGGGATGCGCCGCGGATTGATTATAAGGCTTCGGAGGAAAGTTGAGCTTCACACAACGTGTTCGCGAAATTCGGTCCGGGTTCGAACCGGCCTTCTGGATTGCAAACTTCACGGAAATCTTCGAACGCGTTGCCTACTACGCGACGACCGCCGTACTGGCAATCTACCTTAGTGAACAGCTGCATTTTTCGAGTCAACTCACCGGATGGTTGGTGGGTACATTTGGACTCGTCGTATGGTTTTTGCCAATTCTTGGCGGAACTTTGGCGGACCGTTTCGGTTTTCGCCGGGCGTTGATGTTTGCTTACCTGGTGATGACCGTTGGATATTTTCTGCTTGGTTCCCTCTCGGCTACCTGGATGGAATCTTTGCGTCATGCTATGGGAGATAAATGGCTGGTGCTCGCAATACTGATGATTCCGGCTTTGGGACCCGGGGTGGTGAAGCCGTGTGTGGCCGGAACGACTGCGCGGGCATCGAGCGAGAATGTCCGGTCGTTGGGTTATTCCATTTACTACACTTTGGTGAACATTGGCGGTGCGCTGGGGCCTATCGTCGCGTGGCTGGTTCGGAAACAGTTGGGATGGGGAATCGAAAGTGTGTTTCGCGTGGCCGCTCTGAGCGTTTTCCTGATGTTTTGGACTACCTTGTTTTTTTATCGTGAGCCAGGGCGTTCGGGCGAAGCGAGAGTCGGCAGTGTCTTTACAGCCCTCGGGAACATGTTCGTTGTACTGAGCAACCTGAGATTCGTGCTTTTTCTTTTGATCTCATCCGGTTTTTACATTGTGTTCTGGCAGCAATATGTTTCTGTTCCGCTTTTCATTCGCGGCTATGTGGATCCGAAGGCGAATGTGGATTTGATATTGTCGGTGGATCCTATCATCGTAATTTGCTTTCAGATTCTGGCGGCGTATCTTACGCGCAAAATGCCAGCGGTAAGAGCCATGGCGCTGGGTTTTCTGATTACAGGGCTTTCGTGGACGCTCCTGGCGATTCAACCGACTATTCCAATGTTGGTGGCGACATTGGTGGGGGTGGCCATCGGCGAGATCACGCAGGCGTCTCGATACTACGAGTATGTTTCGCGTCTGGCGCCGGCGGGACAACAAGGGCTTTACATGGGTTACGCATTTCTGCCCGTTGCCATCGGATATTTTATCGCGGGGCCACTGGGTGGATATTTGGTGCACTATTACGGCGAAGTGATGCACGCACCGCAGCAGATGTGGTGGATTGTATCGGCGGTGGGAGTTCTGACCGCAGGTCTCACCTGGCTGTACGACAGAATTTTTAAACCGAGCGAGGCTCCGGCCCAACCGGCCTAGTTGACGATGCGGCGGATATTTTCGATGGCTTGCCGCGCCAAGGCGTACTGAGGCTCGATGCGCAGTGCTTCCTGAAAATATTCGCGGGCCTTCGTAATCATGCCTTTGGCGTAGTATGCGCGGCCAAGGTTGAAGTACGGATAGTGTCGAGGGTCGTAACGAGGGGCGGCAATCGCGCGTTCCAACCAAGGGATCGCTTCATCGAAGCGTCCTAGCTCGATCAGGTAGGAGCCTATGTCGTTGTACGGATTGCCGAATTCGGGATCTACTTCGATAGCACGTTTGCACTCCGCAATAGCTTCACTTACTTTTCCCTGGAAGTGATAAGTCCAACCGAGGAATGTATGAGCTTCCGCGGTAGGAAAGATATTCAAAGATTCTGTATAGAGTTCGATGGCCTGGTCATAGTCACCTTGCATCTGTGACTGATAAGCTTCTTGGAGAAGTTCCCAAGCTTGTTGCAATCGATCGCGTGACATTTTAATGGTTCGCAGTTGGAACTTAGTGCGCGGACTTTCCAGCGACGGCTGCGATCGCTTCGTCGGCAGAAATAAACTTTGCACCCAGGGATTTAAGTTCGTCGAGAGTGCGCTGGCCTTCCGTTGCGTTCAGAGTTTCGATCGCATCTTTAATGACCGATACTTTGCAGCCTCGATCGAGCAATCCCTTGGCGGCCAGGCGCACGCAGTATTCGGTAACCACGCCGAAGACCATATACTCGGCATCCTTACCGAGCTGATTCACGATGGTTTCGGTGTGTGGATTATCGAAAACATCGAGAGTTTGCTTCTCTAGATTGATTTGCTGATTCTCGAAAATAGAGCCGGGTAATTTCGCGTGCGGATCATTCGGAACGGTATAAATCGTTTGCGCGAGTCCCTCTCGAACGACGCGCGACCCGGGTGTGCCACGAATGCAATGGGGAGGAAAGGTCTTAAATTCCGGATCGTCCGGGGAGTGCTCGCATGTGTCGGAAACAAGCAGGACTCGTCCGGAGCGAGCCAAATCTACCAAGCGGTCAATGTTTGGAATGATTTTTTCCGCGCCAGGGACATAGAGCTTTCCTCCTGGCAGCATGAAATCCTGCTGGGTGTCCACTTCCCATAAGACCATTCGTTTTTTCTGCATAGGCTTTTAATCCGAGCAACGAACCTATTTTAACGTGGAGCGACGGACTCGTCGTCGCAGTCGTTCCAGCATCGTTTTTAGCCGCTGGCTGTAGCGCACGGGATAAACTGCAGATCGATTAATTTGCAGAAATCTCTGGGGAAGCCGGGCCAGACTGTTTATGCAGCGGCCGCGCATGACGCTAATTGACTCCGCCGGTGCGGAACGCCGGCCACCGCGCATCACTTCGATTAACATAGGCTCACTGCCGTTGGACGGTTCGCCGTCCAATATAATTTTATCGCCGATGTACTGACCTTTGCTATTTGAATACCGCAGCACCTGCTTGCGCCCGGGATAGGTGACTTTTGCTGCGCTCAATTTTGCCGCTTCGTGAACTTCTCCCGCGCGCTCCACTTCTACGAGTTTGTAGATTAAGTTCAAATGCGGAGCATCACCTGGCGTGGCCAGCGATGTGCCAACGCCGAAAGCGTCGATGGCCGCTCCTTGGGCTACCAACTTTTTGATTCTGTATTCGTCCAAATCGCCGGACGCAAATATCTTGACGTCTTTCCATCCTACGCGATCGAGTTCCCGGCGCACCCAGCGGCTGTCTCTCGCCAAGTCACCGCTATCTAATCGAACACCGGAGGGCTTGCGTCCCATCTTGAGGATTGTCTTGAGGGCAGTGCGCACATCGTATGTGTCCAGAAGAAGAACGGAGTGCCCCGGAAAGGCGTCAAGGAAGTGAGCAAAGGCTTCTCTTTCGTTTTCGTGGGCCATAACCCAGGAATGCGCCTGAGTTCCATATGTATCCATGCCGAATTGCTGCCCGGCGAGAACATTGGAGGTACCTTCGCATCCGCCGATGGCCGCGGCACGAGCCGCGAGGAGGCTGGCTTGACTGCCGTGCGCGCGTCTCGCTCCAAATTCGACGACTTGGCGGCCCTGCGCTGCGGTGACAACTCGCGCTGCTTTACTCGCGATCATGGTTTGATAACTCAGCGTGGCCAGCAGATAAGTTTCCATGATCTGGCCTTCGATGATTGGCGCGACCACTCGCAAGAGTGGCTCGCCGGGAAATGCCAGGCTTCCTTCCGGCATGGCCCAGACATCGTCCGGTGAAACGAAATGTCGCAAGATAGTCGAAGAATTCGTCGCGGATATTGCAAAACACGGGATGCTTGCGGAGGAAGGAAATCTCATCGGCGGTAAAATGAACATGCTCGAGAAAGTCCAAGACCTGTTCGAGTCCAGCGGCTACCAGGAAATTTCTTTTGGGGGGAAGGTGGCGGACAAAAAGCTCGAACGTGGCCTTGGCGTCAAAGCGGGTTTGTAAATATCCCGCCGCCATCGTCAATTCATAGAGATCGGTTAGCAGGCCTGAATGTTCAGCCATACGTCATCTACTCAAACGCTGGTAAGAAGTTATGGTCATTGCGTTCGCTGCACCCAACTTGCGATTGTTAATTGAGTACGGATGAAAAGACAAAACCCCCAAACCTCCGTCGGATGTCATGGACGGGGATGCCTGGGGGTTTTGCCGCGAATCTCTGCGCCGAGGGGAACTTACTTCAGCACGGCGTCTTTAAAAGCTTTCGCAGCGCGCAAACGTACGACGGTCTTGGCCTTGATCTTGATAGCCTCGCCGGTTGCCGGGTTGCGACCCATGCGCGCCTTACGATGTGCCTTCACCGAGCGGCCGAGCCCTGGAATTACGAATTTGCCCGCTCCCTTTGTTTCTTTTACAGCCAGCTTGAAGAATTCGTCAAAGAACGACGCGACCTGCTTCTTGGACACCGGCTTTTCAGGAGTGCTAACCTTTTCAGCCATGTGCGCAATGATTTTAGATTTGCTCAGCGGATTTGCCATCGAGTTACGTTTTCCTCCTCATTGTAATTTCTGCGTGGCCCCAGGGTTCGGGATGCCTTGCGGACTATAGCTGCACTGTCCGCGGAACGCAAGGAAATCCTTGAAAAAAGCCCAAAAAATGGGCCTTTCCTCAATACGTGTTATTACATATAAGTCTTTATTACGAGGCAAGTTCGTCATAAAAAAGAGCGACGGCTTTGATTCCGCCAAAATAATTTTCAAGAGCGATGTGTTCGTCGGGCGCGTGGGCGTTTTCGTCCGGCAATCCAAAGCCAAGGAGCACACAAGGAACTTTAAAAGTATCGTGCATTTGCGTTACAAACGGAATGGAGCCGCCTTCGCGAATAAACACGGCTTTCTTGCCGAAGCCGCTTTCCAGAGAGTGGATAGCTTTCTGGAAAATCGGGTGCGAATACGGCGCGACCCATGGTTTTCCGGTACTGAGGAGCTCGAATTTGCAGGTAACCTCTTTCGGCAGCAATTTGCGAATATGTTTTTCTACTAATTTTGCGATTTTGGCTGGATTCTGATTCGGCACAAGCCGCGTGGAAAGCTTAGCCCAAACTTTGGAAGGAATCACAGTTTTTGCGCCTTCGCCCATATACCCGCCCCAAATTCCATTTACCTCAAGCGTCGGCCTAATCCAGAGTTGCTCGACGATGGTGTATCCTTTTTCACCGCATAATCCCAGGGCACCCACCGTTTTTCGAAAATTTTTCTCTCTCCATGGCAGAGAATTCAGGGCTTTTCGCTCCTGGCGCGAGACAGTGGCAACGTCGTCGTAGAAACCAGGAACAGTCACGCGGAAATTTTTGTCATGAAGTTTTGCAATCATCTCCGCCAGGATAGTGATGGGATTCGGCACCGCGCCGCCAAATACTCCTGAATGTAAATCCTGCGCGGGCCCGGTGAGTTCCATCTGGTAATAGTTTAGTCCGCGCAAACCATAGGTGATCGACGGCACACCTCTGCCCAGCATGGAAGTATCAGAGACCACCAGAGCATCGGCTTTCAGGCGCTCGCGATTCTTCTGCACGAAATCCCACAGGCTCACGCTTCCGACTTCTTCTTCTCCTTCGATCATTACTTTCACGTTCACTGGAAGCTTTCCGGTAGTATTTTTGAGCGCTTCCAGAGCTTTCAAATGGATGTGAACCTGGCCCTTATCGTCAGCCGTGCCACGGCCGAAGAGCTTTCCGTCACGGACTGCAGGTTCGAATGCCGGACTGGTCCACAAATCCAAAGGTTCCGCGGGCTGCACATCATAATGTCCATAAAAGAGGATGGTAGGTTTTCCTGGCGCGTGCAAAGATTCTCCGTACACCAACGGATGCATCTTGGTCTGCGCGATCTCAATATTTTCCAAGCCTGCTGCGCGCAATTTCTCGGCTACCCACTGCGCCGCGCGCTCGATGTCGGGCTTGTGTTCGCTTTTGGTACTTACACTGGGGATCCGAAGAAATTCCTTCAGCTCCGTCAGATTCTGCTCGCGACGCGAGTCAATGTAATCGATCAATTTCATTCATGCTCCTGACGACGCGAACCGCTGCTCACCGCATTTGGCTGCATTTCAACGTACGGCCCCGTCATTCTATCGAAGAACCTTCCTATATTTCAGCAAGCTTTTTGCCTGACTGCGTTATTGGGCACTCTGTGTCGCCAGCCTGGTTGACTCTGAGTCGTCCGGCATGCACGATATCAAACAGACATGTCCGAGACACAACTGAACGGCCAAACTAGCGCTCAACGCCGAAGTTCACGCGTTTTCACACGTATACCCGTGCGCGCAACGGGAAAGAGCGTGCAAGGCCGAAAATTCCGAGAGAACAGCCAAACGATTGTGATCAACGCCCACGGAGGGTTGCTCTATCTACAGGAAGAAATTGCAATGGGCGCGGATCTGGTGCTGATCAATCCCGTGACAGAGGAAGAGCAAGAGTGCCGCGTGGTATATCTCGGAGATACGTCTGAAAAAGGCACGCGCGTCGGCATTGAATTTCTGTCACCTAGCCCGCATTTTTGGGGAGTTGATTTCGCACCGCAAGATTGGCCGACGGGCCCGTCTTCCCATCCTGTGCACTAATCCTTTCAACAGGGAACAGTTATAAGAGGTAGGAATCGTTTCGCTACGAAACAGATGCGCGATTGTTTTTAGTTCGAAGGCACCGGCGTTTCATATACTGACAAATCCACATCTTTCCATTTTCCGTCGATAATCTCTTTGCGAATCTGGGTCGGAGTTTTTCCCTTCTGCGTTTCTGTGTACGCGAGAACCGCTTCTTTCTGGCATAGCGAGCAAACCGAGGCGTGCCGGTCGGTGTAACAGCTCAGCAAACTAGTATGTCCCATTTCCTTGTCACAATGGCAATAGCAGGGCTGCTGATAAAGCACATTTTTAATTTTCGCAGCCAGCGCATAAACATTCTTAGTTTGCTGATCGGGGAATTGAGAAGGGTCGAGCGTCTCGGGCAATGGCACTTTTGAACGAGTCGCGTGGTAGGCGGGCACATCAGGCGCTTGGCTTTTTTGCTGAACAGGCTGCTGGGCGGCAGGTTGCGACGCGTCTTGGGCATGCAGCAGGCCGAAACCGAATCCGGCCATTGTAAAAACGAATATCACCGCGACCGAACTGGACTTTCGCATCGTCGGCCTCCGACCATGAGTACAACCAGAAGCTGCAGGTACCGCATAAATCGTATCACAGGAACGCTCACACTAATTGCCGAGTGCCGACAATCGCTTGATAGGTTGGGACCATGCTAGCGCGCCGAGCGCCAAAATCACGGGATAACAAACGATCACGTAGCGGGGCTCGACAGTCTGTAACTGGGTTAGAAAAATCGTACGAATCAAAACCAGAGCTATAAGAAATGCGACCATGAGCTGCTTGCGAAAACGCCAGGCCCCGATCGCAGCGAGAACGAGATAGACGAAGTTTAAGATCCCGAAACCAATTGTTGCAGCAAAGTCCGTTCTGTCGCTTCGCCACATTTCTTTCGGAGGCCATAATCTTCCCGAGTATGGTAGTAACGCTAGGCGCGGGGTAAACCAAATCGCACACATTCGCGCCAGCGGAATTTCGACGTAGGTCCTAATTGGCCGGCGTGCTATTCGCTCGTGGGCTAGCGTGGCGAATTCGCGATCGAGAAGCGGGGACATCTGTAAATCGCTATTGTACTGGTCAAGCAGCAGTTCCACTCGAGTTTGTTCTGCCCTTGAATCGAATGCGGCTTTCGGCAAATCTTCCATGCGAATTGGCTCTTTTCCCAACTTCCAAGTCACCAGATAGGCATCTTTGAAGTGAACCATCCAGGTGCCGGTCCAGGAATAAAAACCGCGAGGTATGAAATCGCCATAGGTTTGGGCGTAACGCGGAGCGAGAAATTCGATGCGTCCCAATGTCCTGGCATTGCGTGCTGCCCAGGGAGTCAAAGTGAGAATTAAGCCGACTAACATCCAAGACACTGCTAAGAACAATTTTTTCCAGTTCGCGCGCTGGCGCCCGCAAACCGCGAGGACGAGCCCCGCCGCTAGCAAGAAAAGAGGGGTTTCCGGCCGTACCAAGGTTCCTAGGCCGACGATTATTCCGGTCAAGAGCCAGGACGCAGCTTGCGAATACAAGGGCCGGTGGGCAGAGGAGGCATTCGAGGAGCTTGCAGATGACCGGCTAAAGGCCGTCAAGAAGGTTAACACTGCCAGAGTGGTGAGAAAGGTTGCGAGGACTTCGGTCAGAAGAGCGGCACTGTAATTTGCGGTGAATGGACAAAGCGCGGCCATCCACAAAGCTATGGTGGCTATGCGAATCTTACTGGCAGCGGGCGCAATTAAACCTGCGATCACAGCCGTCAAAACACAAGTTAACAAATCGATGAAGGTTTGAAAAACCATGACCGCCTTACTTGAACGTCCCAATGCCGAATACAAACCGGAAAGAAAGAGAGAGTATCCAGGCATGCGCATGTCGACCGGGGTTAATTGGCCGCGAACAAAAAGTCCGTAAATCCGGTGATCGAGCAAATTCCGGGCAAGTTCGTCGTAGAATTTCGTGTCGCCGGCATAGAAGGGAAAATGGAAGACGAAAAACAATCGCAAAACCAGACCTAATGACAACGCTGCAACGAGGTGTCTGTAGGATAAGTGGCGCAGGATTTCTAAAGCGTCGATTTTGGAACCAATCGGCGCATTAGCATCCCGTGATGTGGAGGTAGCTCCAGCAGACATCGATTCCCGGCGCAGTACGTTTGAAAAAGAAGTGCGGCGACTCCCACCAAGGCTTGCTACGTCAAATTTAACTTACACGAAACTGTGGGAAGGTGTACAGCGTCGGTTTCGGTGGAAAGCCGATTTTTGTTATTATCTACTAAGAAGGCAATGGCTTGCGAATAGGCAATTTTGGGGACGACTACAAAAGAACGGATGTTACCGGAGGACTTATGGAATATCGAAAGAGCATTTTTGGGATAGGGAATAATTCGATGAAATCCATGCTGGCCTCGTTGTTTCTGTTAGTGCTGGGCACTTTGGCGTGGGCGAGCTCCGATCCCTGGAAGGCCAAGCCCTATCAACAGTGGGATGCGAACGACATCAAGAGAATTTTTGCGGAATCACCGTGGTGCAAGACCGTAGAGATTGACGCCACATGGAAAGGCGGGGGCTCGAAATACGAAATGTCGGACGATGGTGGAATGGCTTTGAAGACAGGTCAGGGCAGCGCAGGTGCGGGGGACACTCCAGCCGGTAAAGCTATTTTTGTGGTGCGGTGGGTATCAGCGCGAACGATCCGCGAAGCTGGAGTGAGGAACTCCGTTCTGGAAGGTCAGATGAAGGCGGAAGATGCGGAAAAAGAGCTGGCGAAGGTTCCCGATGTGTATCAGATATTTGTGGGCGGCCGCGATTTGACGCCATTTGCTTCATCCGATGAGAAGACATTGCAAGCTTCGGCGTTCCTGTCGGCGAAAAAGACAAAACAAAAAATCGCTCCGGTGAAGGCTCAGATTTTACATAGCCAGGACGGCAAGATTACCGGCGTTGTGTTCGCTTTTCCAACGAAAACCGACAGTGGAGAACCTACCGTCGGAACTGACGAAAAAAGCGTCGAGTTCACGTGCGTCATCTCAAAGGCAAGAATTCTGACTACCTTTGAAATACCTAAGATGGAAGATTCGCAGGGACGAGATCTTTAGAATACCGGCGCTGGAAGGAACTATTCGCTCTGGCGGTGTTGTGTGGATGGCTACTTGGCTCGTACTTTATAACTCCACCTAGTTGGAACATATGTGCACCGGGTAAACTCAAAGGTACCCGGAGGGGTGGGTGAGTGGTTGAAACCGGCGGTCTTGAAAACCGTTAGGCCTGAAAGGGTCTCGTGGGTTCGAATCCCACCCCCTCCGCCAGCCAGTCTTAGTATTTCTCTCTCTTCCTCTGATTTCAGCGAAACCTTTAAATTTGCGCCCCTAATTGAGGAGATTTCGCAACGTGCGAAGGATCCCACTTCGCGCTGTTTGCCCGAATCAGAGAGAAGACCGCTTTATTTCTCCCCGTTCGAGTGCGAGGTGCACTTCTGAGTCTCGGCTAGAAGTACACACTGCAAATGACCAGGTAACCTGCGTCGGTGCTCGACCCTCGTGCAAATGGAGCGAGATGCCGATCGGCTCGCCAAACAAAATGAATTGTTCGCAGTATCCCAACTTTGAATTATGTAGATGAATCTATAAGGGAGATCACTCGGGTCGTAGTACTTCAGCCACTCGGTCTTTACCAGGGCTCCGCCAAGGGGCATAGGACTCTGTTGATATTGGCTTGCAAAGTTGTACTCGCCGATCGTCCGCTTGATGTTCTCAAGGGTGCTTTTCGATTCACGATCTGGCTGCAAGACTTCACCCGCCTTGCGTTCGAAGCGGCGGCGCCCTAATGGACTCTCGATAATATGCATTTCGTCTTCTTGCGCGATGGCGGGAAACGATAGGACCCTCCAATCCTCTTGGTCGAGTACGTGACCGACCAGATCATCCTGGTGCAGCCTTTGCATAACAATAATGATGGCGCCTTTTTCCTTGCTGTTCAGCCGGCTTACCAGTGTGTTGTCATACCATTCATTGACACTCGTTCGTCTGGTTTCAGAGAGCGCATCATCGGGCTTCAGTGGGTCATCGAGAATGATGATATCGGCTCCGCGGCCGGTCAGCACGCCTCCCACCGAAGTGGACAACCGAAAACCCTGCCCGGTTGTCATGAATTCGTTGACTGACTGCTTCTCCGTGGAAAGTCGTGTTTGGTGGAAGAGCCTTTGATAAAACGTGCTTGTCATTAGGGTTCGACAATCTCTCGCATGCTTATCCGCTAGATCCTGACCGTAGCTGGCACAAATTATCTGTATGGCTGGATTGTGACCGAGTAACCGGGCGGGGAAGGCCACGCTCACGGTATGAGATTTTAGGGAACGCGGCGGTATGTTTACGATGAGACGCTTGATTGTGCCCTTTCGAATTTCCTCCAACATAGACGCCAAAATCTCGATGTGAGGACCCTTAGAAAATGGAGTCTGGGAATTGAGTTCATAGAATGAGCGCTCAATGAAGCCCATTAGGTATCGGCGCATTAGAAACTCGTATTGGCTATCAGTAAGCTGCATCGTCACTCCTTTTTCGGAGCAGGATCGTTCGCTCCAGGATCGATCTCGTTTTTCGCCGACAGATCCTCTGCTTGGCGGATGCGTTCGAGTATGCTGGCCATCACCGCTTCATCTCTTTCGTGCGGAACAGGCAAGGGAACAGTAGTTTGCACGGAATTCGCCAACCACATGGACCACGACAGAAGCACCCGGGCAGCGTTAAGGTCGCCTGCTACGGCCTTGTTCACCAATTGAAGTATTGTTGCTTCAAATTTGGTTATGTAGCGAGTGCGACCGTTCTCAGTTACTTTCACGCGTTCGCGCCCCACTTTATTGAGAATAGTAGAAAGATTTTGTGAGCCTTTCGGTCTTCCTTTTGGGTTTCCCGACTGGCCTTTTACGAACTGCGTATGGCCGGGCGGGTTGCAGTAACCAACCTCGAGACTTCCGTCGTTATTGGCCATTTCCCACCTTCGAAGCGGCTGCGAGCTCATCAAAGCATTTGCCCGTTGGGGAGTGAATTGCGCGGTCGCCCGTGTGCCGTTGCCACCGGTGAATGGCTACATCCACGTATTGCGGTTCGATTTCCATTCCAAAACAGACGCGGCCAACACGCTCCGAGGCGATGAGCGTGCTGCCGGAGCCGAGGAAAGTGTCGAGAACAATCTCGCCGCGCGCGGAGCAGTCGAGCAGAGCATCAGCGATAAGTGCGACGGGTTTTACGGTCGGATGCAGTGCCAATAAGTTGCCTTCGTCGCCGTTTGGGGAGAGTGCGCTTACATTCGGGTATTCCCAGATATTTGTGCGGTTGCGGCCGTAACGGCCTAACTGGATGTTGTTGCGATGGGGACCTCCGCCATTCTTGAAAACAAAGATCAACTCATGACGAGAGCGGTAGAAGGATCCGAGTCCGCCATTATTTTTTACCCAGACGCAGAGATTGAGAAGCGACTCATAAATCTGATTGCCGGCCGCCAGCAGTTCGCCGGCATGTCGCCAGTCCATACAGATAAAATGGATCGAGCCGTTCGTGCTGTGCCGCGCTAGCAGTCGCAGACTGGTGCTGAGGAAAGCTACGAATTCTGCTTCATTCATCTCGCCGGATGCCATCGCAAATTCGGAGTGGTGAATGGAGCCGTTTCCGGAGACATTGCCCTCGATCGGTACATTGTAGGGAGGGTCGACGAACACCAAATTGGCGTGCCGGGATGCTATTAAGGGTTTATACGAGCTCTCATCTAGTGCATTGCCGCAAAGGATGCGGTGCTTGCCTAGGTGCCAGAGGTCGCCAGGCTGGGTGACGGTCTGGCCTGTCTGGGCCATCTCAAACACGTCATCTTGGTCCAGTTCTGCTGCTTGTGAAAGGATGAGATCGATCTCGGGGACCTCAAAGCCCGTAACGGTCACGTCGAGATCACTATCGATTGTCAGTAAGTGTTGCAGTTCGATCGCGAGAATCGATTTGTCCCATCCCGCCTTTTCGGCCAGCCGGTTGTCGGCGATGACGTAGGCACGAACCTGGTCCTCACTCAAACCTTCCAGGCGAATCGTAGGCACTTGGTCCATGCTTAGTAACTTGGCCGCAGCGACGCGACCATGGCCAGCGATGACAGTGTCGTTTTGATCGATTAAGACCGGATTTGTGAAGCCAAAAGCCTTTATGCTGGCAGCAATTTGTCGAATTTGCTGTTTGGAATGGATCCGCGCGTTGTGAGGATGAGCTGCGAGTGAGACAACGGATTTGTAGGCGACCTCTAATTCGGAAAGACTCTTATTTTCCACATCTGCCCCTGTTCTTGGATTTCGTCAGTCTGAGGATATTCCGCAGACAGGGGCAGCTTAATCGTCTGTAGCTCGCGCTAGCGCGGCGATAGCGATTTAATTTTCTTCTTGGCTCTAAATAAACGGTCTTTTAGGCCAGAAAGAGGCGCTATCATCCGTTTGCCGTTATCTTCCTCGAAATGAATCATTCTAGGCTCATCAGCCCGAATATCGGATTCTTCGTCGATCGAAGTAACGGTGCCTTGACCTATCTCGCCCTTCAGCTTGAAGAACAATTGTCGTATCGTTATTGTCGGGTTCTTGAGGACGATCTCCTCAATTACCCACTGAAGGGCATCGCTTTTGACGGCCCTCCCCCCCTTACGAGCAAAGGCAATTTGATAGATGCGCCTTATCTTCTCGGCATCAGCCAGCGCCTGCCCAAGGGACTTTCGTAATTTTATTGGAACCTGCCTAAGGGTTTCAGAAGACATGTCCGTTCTTGCGACTTCATAGAGAAGTTCATCGGCCATTCGTCTGATCAATAAATCGGACTCCACTTGCCAAAATTGGTGATTTCGCTCATTGATATCTGCAATGGTCAGAAGAGCCATGTTCTCCTCCTTGTCACATGTTACGTACCTATCACACCAGCCTGTTCCAAGACGAAGATTCATGTGCCGATGTTGTCCGTGTGGATACGTTAGGCTCGTGCCTGGAACTTATCTAGATTTGGTCGGGTGCACTGTTAAAGGTTCAATTTGGACCTTTAAAATTATTGCGGGTATATTGGATTTGCGGGAGGTTCGGTTGCTTGACAGTAGCGTCTCACAAGCGGCTTATGGTAGTCGCCCTTGTTTTTATTGCGATTTTATTCGCAGTCTTATTCCTTATGTACAAGAACAATTGGGAAGAGCGTTCCGGACCTTCTTTAAATCTAAGCAGCGTTTCCTTCCAGGCCGACGGCGACATTCCGGCAAAGTTTACCTGTGATGCACAAGACGTTTCGCCAGCGCTCAACTGGGCCGCCCCGCCTGCGGAGACTCGCAGCTTCGTGCTAATCGCCGACGATCCCGATGCGCCAACAAAAACTATAGTTCACTGGGTGTTGTACGATCTCCCCGCCGGGGCGCGGTCGCTCCCGGAATGCATCGCGAAGGATGCAACGCTTCCCGATGGATCGCACCAAGGTAAAAATGATCATGGAACGACCGGCTACAGCGGACCTTGCCCACCCCGTGGGGCCACCCATCACTATTTTTTCAAGCTTTACGCTTTGGATTCGATGATCGATTTGAAGCCAGATGCCAGTAAGGACGATCTGGAACATGCAATGGAAGGACACATCCTCGCGCAGTCGCAACTGATCGGCCGTTTTGCACACAGACAAAACGATTGATAAGGCTGGCAGCTACCCCGTTCCCTGCCATGGTGCAGAGCATTGATAGTTGCGTTGATCCTTCTAGGATTACTCTTCTTTTGTTTCTCGGATATGAGTGACCTGACTCGACTTTTCTTCAGTGCTTGGAATGTCCTCCATCCCATTTGGTGAAGAATAGTGCGATTAGCACGAACGCGAGTAAGAAATAACCTTGGCGAAACACGGTCCCCTCCTTGTCGCTTATTTGAAAGATTATTGTTGCGCAATCAAGTGCGCGGCGATGTGACGGTCGGCAGCCGCGGTTGTGATGTAAGTCACAAAGAGTCGTGATTGCTGTAATGGATACTGCAAACGCGCAGATTCCGACGGAGGGCAGCGCTCGAATCGTGATGGCTGATGAACCAGACGACTAATTCGGGATGAACATAAGTACAGCTGCGAACCCCATAATGGCCGTCGCGATCCAACCAAGAATGATGAGGGGGCGACTCACGGTGTAGGCTCCCATCACAGATTTCTTCGACACCAGCACGATGATAACAGCCATAAGTGGCACGGCCACTACGCCATTGATTACGGCGCTCCAGAATAAAGCTTTCATAGGACTAATCGGCGAGTACTGGATGACAAGCGCGGCGAGTACACTGGCAGCTATGACGCCGTAGAACCCACGGGCGTCAGTCGCTTTGCGCTCAAGGCCCCAGCTCCACCCCATAGCTTCGGAAAGAGCATATGCGGCGGAGCCCGCCAATACTGGCACGCCGATCAGGCCGACGCCCAAAATACCCAGCGCGAAAATTAGGTACGCGAAATTGCCAGCGAGAGGGCGTAGTGCGCTAGCTGCCTTCGCGGCTGTATCAACATTTGTAATCCCCGCGGGGTGAAGCGTAACTGCGGTCGCCAAAATGATGAAGTAGGCGGCGATATCGGAGTAGAACATGCCGCTCCAGGTGTCCCAACGGATACGACGAAGTTCACCGCCTGCCGCGGAAGCATCACGATTGAGCGGCCGGGCGCCTTGTTTTTCATTCATGTCCTCGACTTCCTCCGACGCCTGCCAGAAAAAAAGATAGGGACTGATGGTGGTGCCAAATACGCCGACGATCACGGCGGCCGTTTCAGAATTTAGAGTAAGCTTGGGCCAGATTGTGCGGAGTGCTACCTGCCCCCACGGCACATGAACGGTGAACAAGACTCCGGCATAGGCCAACAGGGAGAGCGTAAGCCACTTGAGGAAGAATACGTATCGATGATAGGGGATGAATATCTGAAGCAGAAGTGTGCCGAACACAAAGATCACGGTCATGAGATGACGATTGAATCCGGTGACCAGCTCCGCGACTTCTCCCATGGCCGCGACATCCGCCGCAATATTAAGAGTATTGGCAATGAGCAGAAGCAGTACAACTGCTTGAAGTATGGCCGGCGAGAATGCGGTCTTAATGTTTGCCGCCAGCCCTTTCCCTGTAACACGGCCAAGACTCCCGCACATGTATTGGATTGCGGCCATCAGAGGGAACGCCAGCGGCATGGTCCAAAGCATGTTGAGACCGAATTGCGCGCCAGCCTGGGAATAAGTGGCAATTCCGCTGGGGTCGTCATCTGCCACGCCGGTAATAAGGCCCGGTCCGACACGAGCAAGCGGGTGTTCCTTCAGGCGGGTCCAGAAACGCTGAGACGAACTCACGCGCAGCCTTCCATAGATGTCGCAGTGAAAACTGAGAATAATGGCCCGTACATTAGCACATCGTTTTGGACGACTGCGTTTTCGGTGTCAACCTTCTATAGTCAAATATTGGGAAGAGGAAAATCGCATCCGGTTAAACATCAGGAATGGCGCGATGGCCGGTGATCTCTGTGATATGGATACGGCAGAAGACTGGCACTAACGGGCGCTCTTTTCCGTGAAGTATTGTTTTCACGTAACCCGGTTCCCACCACATCGCTCTACTCTCTAGCAGATCGTGAGCTAATGAGCGTTCGCTATGCCACTCGGGTAGGTCGGGGAGTTCCTCGAAGCGGCCGTACACGATGACGCTGGTCCACTTCTCACAGTTTACGACCTCATCCGCTTCAACGCAGACCAATGGGTTAGCTCGCATCCAGTGGAGCTTTTGTCCAACGGTGGAGAATGTGTAGAGGTAATCATTGTTGTACGAAAAATAGATCGGCACGATATAAGGCTGAGATCCTTGAACGCAGGCCAGTCTGCCGAGATGGGTTCCGGCTAGAAACTTTAAGCTCGCATTTCTAGTTAGCTCCTCTATTACCACAATTCCTCCGTCTAGCAACTCGACCTGTTCCAAATGACAGCAATCCGAAAAATTGCATACTTATTTCACGTGTGGGCTGCTATGTGGGTTCTCGGATGACGTTCGCGAGCAGCAAAGGTGTCCTTGACGTGCGGCGTCGCAAGATACCACAAGATCCATGCATCAACCGCGATCACAAAAAGCTGCCAAGCGAGGACCATGAAGTCCGGATGCGGCAACGAGCCTATAATCCCGACCGCCGCGAAAAACAGTCCAATCGAAATGAAGGAGACAGACGCAAGCCGTGCCCAAGAGACGAGTCTAAACATGTAAATGGCTAACGTGGCATAGATGACGGCGAGGATCGTAAATAATCCTGCGCCAATAGAGCCCATTTCCGAGAACAATTGTGACGTCGGTCCCCCTGCGCGGGATGTCACGGCAGCTCCGCCGAGGACAAAGAAACCCAATGAGCCAATAGCGAGCAATCCAGCGCCAATGCACATCAGCACCGCAACTATAGTTACTCCAAACGGTCGTTTCATCATTGCACCTCTCGAGTCAAATTTATTTCAGTTTCGATACTCACGTTTTTGACCGATTCTCTAAAGATAGAACTAACCGCGAACCGTTAGCACCGGGCATGGCGCATGTGACACCACCTTGTGCGCGATTGCGATTGGTAAATGTGTTGCCGCACCCGGGAATCCACTCGGTTGCTTTACGCCCAGAACAATCAAATCCGCTTTCGATCGAGACGCAACATCCAGGATTTTTTCGCCGACATCTCCGCGCTCGACTACGAATTGAGGAACACACCAGATTTCGGCGTCCGCTGGCACGAGATCGCGCAAAAGATGCTCAGACGATGTAGTCAGTTCGGCTGGTCGGACAAGCTCATTCGCTTTCGGTTCTTCGACAACATGCAATAGCGTCAAATAAGCCTGATATTCCTGAGCTAGCGAGATTGCAAATGGTGCAGCAGCGATTGATTCCGGGCTGAAATCGGTGGCAAACAGAATGTGGGAGAATTCGCCGTTTCGGTTTCGAACCTGGAAACGCATGCGGGCCGACGGTTAGAACGGGACAAGGCGCTTGCCGAAAGATCCTTTCCGCTGTGGAGCCCAATACAAACCTTGCCACTCCAGATCGACCTCGAGTTCCCATAACGATCAGGTCGATCGGAGTTTCTTTCATTATGGCTTCGATATTCGACCAAAGATCGCCTTCATTGATCAATATTTCTGGCTGCAGTCCCGCAAATGATTTCAGAATGTCTTGCTTGTACTGTTCGGCCTCTCGACTTGCAGCTTCTTCCAGGCTCTTCCAGGTAACAGGTGGAGTCATCGGGTTAACTATGGGCGGTCTCACGTGCAAGGCGTAGACCTTGGCACCATAGTGTTTTGCCAATTCAAAGGCATAAGGGACCGCGACATCTGAGGCTGGGGAAAAGTCAGTCGCGAAGAGAATGTTTTTCAGTTGAATTCTTGTGTGAACTTCAAGGGCTTTCATGTATCACCTCCAAGATGGCAATAGTTAACCCTATTGTTCCGATCTGGGCTGTGACGTAGATCACTTCTACGTGTGATGTATCTCGCATCTGAGTGTACGAGCCGTGCTTAAATTAGAAGTTATAGAGCTGTAACCAGGAAGAGAGGCGTTATGAAAACTCGAAGGTCATTATGTGGATTAATCGCCGTAGTCGTTCTTGGGACATCATTGACGCTCCACGCACAAACGCCTTCGCCGAGCCAGCAGAAACCAAATCCGGAAGCACAGCAGACGTTGATTCGATCGGTCGAGGGAGTGGATTTGTACCGTGCGTACTGCGCGTCCTGCCACGGGAAAGATGGGAAGGGCCACGGGCCGGTGGCGCCCGCCTTGAAAGCGACTGTGCCGGACCTGACGGTTATTGCGAAAAACAATGGAGGTACCTTTCCGGTGGCGCGTGTGCGGAGAATCATCACCGGCGAAGGGATGATTGCATCGCATGGATCGAGGGAGATGCCAGTGTGGGGGCCGATTTTTTCTCAGGTAGAAGTGGACGTAGACCGCGGACCAGTCAGACTGGAAAACCTGGTGAAGTACCTGCAGTCAATTCAATCGGTCAAATGAGACACTATCTAGGGTGCGGTCAGCTTTCCAAGTTTTAGAGTTTCGCAGGGAGGTCTTCGATGTTCCGCAAGATAATGATGACCTGGGCGGTATGGTTTTCGGTTGTTATTTTTGCCTCAACTGTCACGGCCCAAGACCAAAGAGCTTCCCATCTACCGGGATCAAATCCAGTTTCCGGCGCGCGACTCTTCAAACAATATTGCGCTGTTTGTCACGGAATTGATTTGAAAGGCCACGGTCCCTTGGCGACTGAGCTCAAAACGCGACCCGCAGATCTGACTACGCTCGCTCAACGCCATAACGGGAAATTCCCAGAAGCTTACGTGGAAGATGTTCTCCGAAATGGTGTGAAAACGCCGGCGCATGGAGACAGCGAGATGCCAGTATGGGGGCCGCTTTTCGCGTCAATTCGTGGAACAGATCCCCAACTCGTGAATCTGCGCATTATGAATCTGGTGAGCTACATTAAGTCAATGCAAGACAAATAAGAGCGTTGTGATTCAAGTAAAATTGTTTCGCGGAGTTGAGCTGTCGCCTCAGTAATCCGACCAATGTTGATAGCGCACTAATTTCATTCCTTGTTCCAGTTGTCGGCCATTATTGTCTTCTTCGGCGAAGTCCAGAAGGAGACCTGAAGATGAAGTCCAGATGAGGAATGGCATGTGAAGAGGAACGGTCAGTTCGAATTTATCAGCCTTCCATTTACGGTCGGCGATCGTAATATTCTCAGAGCCCAGATATTTTAAATGTCCGTCCAAAACAGTTGCGGAGAATGGATTCTCCACACTAGGCTCATCAATTATGAGCATCTGTACTCGAGTCGCGCTCATGGAAGTGCGCCCAACGAAGCGAGTGATATGACTCAAAGAAAAGGCGGAGATAGGCCATAGAAGGCCGTATGTATCCTTCAAGGACAGATCAAGTAGCGTATTTTTGTCAGGGTCAACTCCAGAGGTGCACACGAGCCTGCTCGGAAGAAACTCACAACCAAGCGGCCCCGAATCGGGTTTCCAGCGAAGTTTTCGAAACTCGCGCAAATTAAGTACGCGGAAATCTGACGAAAGGTGAACAGCGAATTTATTATCATGTGGTTCGTCGGAGGGCGATTCATAGTCTCGTTTGCCCTCGACCTCCAGGCTGCCATCCGGCGCTCGCGACAGGGTCCATGATTCGGTAAAATTGAACACTCCCGTTGCAAAAGGTCCGATCCCACCCGCATTTGATTGTTTGTAAACCTTGTACTGGCCCTCAGCGAGACGCACGTCTTGCGAGGTGCCTTGTTGCTGGCCCGAGACAGCCCGTTCCAGGAAGAGACCGAAAACCCCAAGGACTATGCCTACGGGCTGCTGGAGTTATCCGGGTTAGTGTCCTGACGGTTTGCCGATGAGGTGAAGGCATGACTTACTTATATCAAAGTAGAGCTAGGAAGACTGTGTTCTACGTCACACTCGATTAGTAACATACGTCACCGCGAATGAACCCGATTGCCAACCATACTCAGCCCGAGGTGGGTTATGACTATGATTGCTAGCGGCTCAAAGATCATATTGAAGAATATTCTGTTCCTGACTGATTTCTCAAAGGCCTCGGAAGTGGCCCTGCCCTATGCGGCTGCGATAGCTCGGAACTATGGCGCCAAGGTGTATGCGTTGAACGTTTTCGTGCCTGCTCCGTACAGTTACACTACGCCGGAGTTAACAGTAGCCGCGATCCAAGCCGAGGAGGATTGCGCGAAGCTGGCGATGGCTCGGGTGGAATCTGGCTTGAGCGGACTAGCCTGCGAAGCGATCTTAGAACGCGGAATTGATATATGGCCAGCGGTTGACCGCGAGATTAAACGACACGCCATCGACTTCACAGTGCTCGGAACACGTGGTCGTACCGCGGTTAAGAAGCTGCTTCTTGGCTCCGTTGCCGAAGAGATCTTTCGCCGTTCGCCGGTCCCGGTGCTTACGATCGGGCCTGGTGTTTGTAGCACGGTACAAAATGGAGGGCAATTCCAACGTGTGCTATTTGCAACCGATTTCAGCGCCGAGTCTATAGCTGCCGGCCCCTACGCCCTCACGCTCGCGCAGGAGAATCGCGCTCGTCTCCTTTTACTGTACGTTATGCCCAAGTTCAAGACTGATTTAAGAGACGGCAAAGAGGAAAGGCGTTTTGAACTCTCGGTGGCCGAAGCGCTTAATAAACTTTACGATATGGTCCCGAAAGATGCTGAGTTTTATATGCCTCCGGAGGCCGCCGTCGAATATGGTGAACCGGCCGAGCGAATCGTGGCAGCCGCTGAAGAGCGCCGAGCGGATTTGATCGTGCTTGGCCTTCGCGGTGCGACAGATCACATTGGTGCAGCGACACATCTTGAACGCGCCACAGCCCATAAAGTAGTAGCCCACGCTGCGTGCCCGGTTCTCACAGTGCGTCATTGAGGGTCCATTTATGAAAAAAAAAACGAATTCCCCTAGTCGAAGGTCGCATGATGAAGGCTGTCGAGGCTGAGAGCAAGAAAACAGAAGTTCCCGTCACTGAAATCGTGCGCGAGCAATAACCAAATATCTGCAGAAAAAATCCATGAAGGTTTACTGGATTCGAACTTCCAAAACATCGACGCCTGAATCGAATCTAGACACACCCGAAATCTATGCAGACCGGGAAGCCGCTGAGACCGCCTGTGAAGAGTGGAACAAAACTTTCAACGACGAGGAGCCTGCCGACGTTGTTGAACTAGAAGTGAAGCAGGCCATTGAGGAAAAGCACCGTCGGCATTCGCGGAAAAGGTGGAAGTCGGCAATTGGGCTCTCACGCGCAGCGCGCCAGCTCGCGAAGAATGACACATTCGAGGGCGAGGAACTCGGCCCCGTTCTGAAACTCGGCGGTGTTCGTTCAGGAACACGAAGTGACACAAAATCATGCTGAGAACATAAAATGCAATTCCTGCAATCAAGCCGACCGGTGCGTTCACCACATGTCCAATCCAGACCGCGGCGAGGAGGGCACCTAGGATTGATATCACCCAGCAGAAATTAATAGCGATGTAGTCGATAATATCGTCCGCTTCGTACTTCATTCCGAAGAAGGCGAGTTTGAAGACGGTCTCCGAGAGTTTCATGGCTCTGCTCCCGCACTCTGATGAACAACGCTTTGGAGAGGGGTCAAATACGTCCCCTCTCCAAAGCTAGATGCAGTCATTAATTAAGCTGTAGCCGTGGCGAACTTCTGGAACGCTGGAAGCGTTGCATACTTCACTTCGTACGTCTTCACTATGGGCGTGCCCTCGACGTACTTATTTAGGATCTTCACCACTTCGGGATAGAATTCGCGGTTGTAAATCTCCGCGAACTCCTTGTTCTCCCACAAGCTGATCGCGACCACTTCCGTCTTTTCTGGTGTGAAGAGGAGCAGCTCATCGAGGAAACCCTTCTGCCTGCGAAGGATTGGAAGAACTTCCTTTTCGAATACTTGCGGAATCTCTGACATCCAGGTTTTCTTGATCTGCACTGTAATGTGCCGGCTAAACATAAAACCTCCTTGCTGGGCGCAAACGGGACCCTTATGGGTGATGATGGCTTGATGGGAACCCGCTTCCTCGCGCCTCACGTACATATTTGTACGCAGTTTCTGCGCACTTTACCGTGACCCGTGTCACGGTTCATGGTGACCGCGGATACACAGGCGCCGGGTGTCGGCCCGGAACCGCAGCGATCGATGACGGGACGGTGATCGAGCGATGTGCTTGTTGTAGTTTTCTATGAGAGCGCATCGGCGGCTAAAAATTCGGGTTGGCCGCTTTTCTTCGTTAAGATGTGGTGCTAAACCCTGCAGCGTAACTCCTTTCGGACCTATGCCCGGGCTTTTCCTCTCGCATAGGCACCCTTCCTGACAAATCAGTGTCGCCAGGCTGCTTTGTGACGATCGTCACAATCAGATGTGACGCATGATATTTGCTCCTCTTCGGATTCGTACGAGACTCGATCCGTACACGAGCAACGCGACTAACGGAGGGGGGGACATGCTCAACAATCTAAGAATTATTCCTCGCGGAAAAGGGGACAGAACGCGGACCACACAATCCGGTAACCGCACCACTCGTCCCCCCTGGGAGGGTCGGCTCTTTTGCAACCTCTCGCCACCCGCTGATCAGCGTCTGTCAGCAATTACATCGGGATGCTCTTATTCTAAAGGTGCAACTCTTTTTGTCGAGGGGCAGTCCGCCCGAGGGGTCTTCATCTTGTGTGCCGGACGCGTGAAACTCTCTACGTCGTCGAATGATGGAAGAACTTTGATTGTGAGAATTTCGGATCTGGGAGAAGTCTTAGGTCTGTCAGCGAGTGTTACGGGTAGGCCTTATGAGCTTACAGCGGACGTGATCGAGCCTACGCAGGTAAATTTTATCTCGCGAACCGATTTTCTAAACTTCCTCAGGGAATACGGCGACGTTGCGTTGCGCGTAGCCCAGCAATTAGGGGAAACGTATGATGCCGCTGTTGCTGAAATGCGGTCCATCAAGTTATCGCATTCGGCTGCACAGAGGTTAGCAAGGTTTCTCCTAGACTGGTGCGCCCACCACGGACAAGGAGGCACAGAGATTCGATCCAAACTGACGTTGACGCATGAGGAAATCGCCGAAATAATCGGGGCGTCCCGCGAGACGGTTACTAGACTCTTCGCTGAATTTAAAAAAAAGCAATTACTGCAGGTCAAGGGCTCAACCCTAATTATCCTCAAAAGATTCGCTCTCGAAAACCTCATCGATTCTGAATAAAAAGTTTAGATCGCTGGCAGCTTGCTCTCGCTCGTCCTTGTGAGGCTCATCACAACCAACAGTGACAGATATCACTGAATCCGGCACAAGACTCATGTAGCATCCGCCCGGTTTGACACATGCGCAAGTCCACTATATTCACGGTGCCAGATTCCCTTGAATGTACGCTGTAGCACATTACTAGAAACGTAAGAGAAGGCTAATCTAGTGCCGACGAGCTGACGATTCGCGGACAGCGCGCGACTCTTCAGACAACTGAACTTAACCGACTACTTGGCCGTGAACGTCTTCGGCCTCCAGCATACCAGTGCATCCTGAATGTGGGGTTGAAAAGGTGACGAAAAGTCCAATTAGGGTTCTATTGGGTTTCCGTCTAATTTTGCTTTCCTGCTGCCTTACATGGCCTCTGGGCGCGACTTTCGCACAAAAGAAAGCGGAAATCTCAGTCGCGGGTGCGGTGCCGGACTTTAACGCATCCGCGAGTGATTTTGCGGGACCGGAGCATTGCCGGGAGTGCCACAAAGACGAAGCGGTCCATAACGAGAAGACCAGACACTGGGACATTGCTTTTCCGAATAAGGATTACATTCACGCTTGCGAGTCCTGTCATGGCCCAGGGAAGGCACACGCGGACTCGGTCCAAGCTGCCCACGGCGATGACGCCGCGATCGCGAAGGCGCTGTCAGAACATCCAATTTTCAGCTTTAAAGAGCACTCAACTAAGGAAATAAATGAACGCTGCCTGTCCTGTCATGCCGGCGGGACACAGCACATGAACGCGATCAACTCGGAACATTCGAAGAATGGCGTCAGTTGCGTCTCCTGCCACTCGCCACACCACGGTAAAGAGTCGGACTTTTTGTTAACAAGGTCTCAACCGGAACTTTGCTACTCATGCCATCTCGAGCAAAAAGCCCAGTTCGACATGCCGTTCCACCATCGAGTAAATGAAGGGCTGATCCAGTGCAGCGATTGCCACAACGTGCACGGTACGGTGAAGCCCAAGCAAGTGCGAACTTCTTCCACGCAGGATGCGGTCTGCTTCAAGTGTCACACGGATCTGCAGGGACCTTTCGTGTACGAGCATGCGCCCGTAAAGGTCGATGGATGTCAGTCCTGCCACATGGCGCATGGCGGGCCGAACCCGCGCATGCTGAAGCTGAGTAATGTCAATCTGTTGTGCCTGCAGTGTCACACGACTTCGTCCTTCAGCTCCGCGCCCGAAGCTCCTTCGTTCCACAACCAAGCGAGCTTTTTCCAGTCATGCGTATTATGTCACTCACAAATTCACGGCTCCAACTTCGACGCAACCCTCTTCAAATAGGAGGGTCACAAGCTTTTTTTTGAATATGGGGAGAAATTATGCAAGCGAGGCCGGTTGCAAGCCGATAGTGAGATTTCGCATGGGGAGAGAAAAGCCATGAAGGTCAACTGGGGCGTTCGCTCGATTCCTTGCGTTATATTCGTCGCGACGCTCTTTCTGTCGACTGCTTCTCGCGCCCAAGAAGACACCGAACAATCGAAAGGGATTAACTCCGGTGATTACAATATCCACTCTTCGGTTGAATTTGGTTATCGGGCGAGCGAAATTAACGGCAACCAGAATACCTACGATACGTTCGAGAATTTGAACTCCGGTCTGCGCCTATTCGACTACACACTAGAGATGCGCTCGATCGATCACAATGGATTTTTGTTTGACAACCTTAGTTTTACTAACTTCGGATATGGTGGCGACCCAAATGACGTGACGCGGCTGCGGGTCGAAAAGAATAAATGGTACGATTTTCGATTGTTGTTCCGTCGCGACAAGAATTTTTGGGACTATAATTTGTTCGCCAATCCGTTGAACCCCGCGTCGTTGAACCCGCCTGGATCTTTAACAACCGGCTGCTACGTGGGTCCGCCTACGCCGACTTTCCCACAGGGCGCCCCGGCATTCTGCTCGAGCCCGGCTGTGGCGCAAAACAATTCACTTCATGCATTGGATCTTGTGCGCAGGATGCAGGACTACGATCTGACGCTGCTTCCGAATTCAGCAGTACGATTCCGGCTGGGCTATTCACGCAACCGCAACGAGGGACCCGGTTTCTTCACCACCGACGGAGGAACCATATCGGATTTTAATGAAACCTACAACTATACAACCAACGCCTATCGCGCAGGTGTTGACTTCAAAATTCTTCCGCGGACGACAATTTCCTACGATCAGTTTTTGAGTTATTTCAAGCAGGATAATGTGGTCAGCGATAATCCGATCGCGAATCCGCAGAATTTTGGCTTCATTCTGGCTAACCCAACGGGGGTGGGCACGCCCAATGGTACGCCAGTAGACCTGGGGAACGTTTGGAGCACACAAACACCAGCTGAAGCACTCCCTTGCGCCACCCCGATTGTCCCTGCCACGGTAAACACGGCCAATTCTATTTGCAACGGATTCTTGTCCTATAACCAAGTAGGCCGCCCACGGAATTTCATGCCGACGGAGCGGCTTCGTTTCCAATCGAATTATTTCAAGAATTTCGAGATGTCCGGTTCGTTTGGTTACAGCACTAGCGACAATGTGATTCCCGATTTCCTGGAAACGGTGAATGGATTTACAGCGCGGACAGGCGAGCGCGGAAGCACGACCGGAGGTCCGGCGGATGCAAAGCGGGTCTCGGTGAACGCCAACTGGTCAGGTGTATATTCCATAAGCGATAAGCTCCGCCTGCTCGATGAGTTTCGCTATGACAACTGGCGCATTCCGGGAATGTGGGATCTGGACGAAACGAATATTTTTCCCACGGGCTATCCGGGTCTTGCAGGATTGCAACAGAACCAGGCCGAGTTCAACACGGCCAATTGCCCTTCCCCCTTTACTGCGCCGACTTGCCCGCAGCACGCGCCCGCAACGTCCACCTCGGCAGGCTCGGCTGCAGATGTGATCGAGGGCCTTGCTTCAACATTTCTGGGGCAGAACCTGAAATCCAATACTTTTGAACTCCAATACGACTTCAGCAGGCGTGTGAGCGCTCATATCGGTTATCTCTACACGAACCGAACCATCGCCCAATTCGGCCAGGAGGGCGCAACCGACACGGAGCTAATCTACTTTCCGAACAATGCTGCGCGCGGTAATTGCGCGGCCGGTGCCGCTACCGCTGTCGACTGCACGTCCAATCCAGACGGGTCGATGACTTACACTGCTCCTGCCGCGCCCGGCCCAACTCGCAGCCTCACAACCATCAACGAGAATGCCTTGTTGCTCGGAGCAGTCGCGCGGCCGATTGACGCACTGCGCATCACCGGCGATCTGGAGTTCGGTTATAACGACAACTCCTATACGCGGATCGATCCACGGCAAGTGCAGTCGTACAAGGTCCACGCGAATTACAAACCACGACCGTGGGCAAATCTGGACGGCGCCGTTGAGATTCATGAGAACCGCGACAACGTCTTGACAGTGGACAACCTGGAGCATGATCGCTCGTACAGCTTCTCCACATTGCTGATAGCAAATCAGAACCTGTCCGTTGATTTCGGATATAACTACTGGAATGTCTATACGCAATCTTTAATTTGTTTCGCGTACTCCGCTTCTTATGCCAACCCGGCACCGCCCCCGGGCACTTTGCCAGTGTCCACATTTCCTCCCGGTGTGCCAATGCTTCCGACGGGTCCAGCGTGTCCGATTATGGGCTCGCCTTCGCCATTAGGAGCGCTTTCCACGTACGGCAGCACAGACCATTTCGCCCACGCCGCCGTGATTTGGAAACCAATGAAGAGGGTGACTGCGGTGGTGGGTTATGGCGGCAGCTTTGTCCGTGGGAACACGATTTTTCTGAATCCTCTCACGCCTTCCGGAACGCTCGATTTCAACTACCAAAGACCGTACGCGTCCATTGCGATCGATGTTTACCGAGGATTTACCTACAAAATGTCTTGGAATTATTACGGGTACACACAAACGGGAAACGCAAGCCCATTTGGACTTGCGGCAATTCAGTCGCCGAACTTTAACGGAAACAATGCCACGTTTTCGTTTCGCTATTCCTTCTAAGAAGGTTGCGAGGAAATAGATCTGAAGCGTCGTATCTTTCAGCAGCTTTTCAAGAAGCTTTTAAAGGACGGTGCGATTCTGCCGCCGGTTCAACATTTTATTCCTGTGAGGACCGAATGGACGGATGGAAAAAAGTAACAAGGATTGCCGTGCTCATCGCCGGAGCCACACTCGTGTGTTTTCTGCTGTCACCGCGCGAAAGGGCCGCTTTGGCTTCATCTCCAGCCGCCAGTGCTGAAGACGTCTATCTGGACAAATGTTCGGTTTGCCACGCGAAAGACGGCTCAGGTAATACCGCCAAGGGCCGCAAGCTGAAAGTGAAGGATGTCCGGTCGCCCGATGTCCAAAAGATGAGCGAAGCCGAGATGATCGACATCGTGGCTAAAGGTAAAGGCAAGGACATGGACGGATACGAGAAGGAGCTGGGGAAAGACATGGTCAAGGATGTGGTTGAGTACTACCGGTCTCTAGCCACACATTAGAGCCTGCTGTTGTGACTTACCGCGTAATCGCGGCTAGGCGAGCACCCAAACCGTCCATGAACACGACTGCAGCCATTCTGATGTTCTTCACCGCGGTTGTTATAATCCTTGCCGTCCTCACTGCGCTGCAAGCCCAACTGACGCGAGTACCCGGCGGAAAAGTTCTTGCGTTCTTCACATTGTGCATTTTGCCAGCGCTGGCGGTTTGGGCCGGGTTGCATGAACAACTCGAGCGCTCCACCTCAACTCGCTTCTGTCTTTCCTGTCACGTGATGGCGGATTTCGGCCGGAGCTTGTACGTGGATGATAAAAGTTACTTGCCGGCGGCGCACTTTCAGAACAATCGCGTGCCACGCGATCATGCCTGCTTCACCTGTCACACGGATTACACGATGTTTGGAGACTACAGGGCGAAGTGGCGCGGTGTGCACCACGTCTGGGTACAGTATTTCGGAGCAATCCCCAAACCTGAAAATATCAAGCTATACACGCCGCCGTATAACAATCGTGAGTGTCTTCACTGCCATCTCGGTGCGCGGTCGTTTGAGGAGACTTCGTCACATCATAAAGACCCAAGAATGCTCGCGAAGGTGAAAGCCAATCAGCTTTCCTGTTTGTCGAGCAATTGCCATGACATCGTTCATGAAGTGGGAACCCTAAATCAAGTAACCTTCTGGAACCCAGAAGCGGAAAAGTGAATGGAAACTCCTCGAATTGAACACCGCATTCGCTGGTCCGGCCTTCTGATCGGACTCGGATTGACGATACAGATGCTGATGTTGCTGTGGATTCATCCACTGTCTTTCATGATTTTTCTTCTTGTCGGCTGCCCCCTGGTAGGCCTCGGAATGCTCATTTACTTGTATTCGCTGGTTTCACACCCCGCCGGGAAGAGCAATTAGCGGGTTGACGAAACTCTTCCGATCAACGATTGTGCGCCTCTTTGTTATGCTTTCCGCGTCGTACATATAGGTATAGAACAAGGCTCCGAGTGAATCCTGATCCTCTGCGACGGTTAGCGCATCGCATAAGAGCTCAATACTTTCATGTAATTGACCCGCTCGAAAACGGTCGGACGGGACGCAGACAGATGGCTCATACTGCCGTGCATTTGGCGGATGGACTCGTACTCGTGGTCCTCCATCCACCGCTTAAGTTGTCCCAGCACAAATTCTGCATGCTCGATCCCGTATCGCAACAGCGCTGAAGTCATCATCGCAACATTGGCTCCAGCCATGATTGCCTTCAGAATATCCTCTGAAGTGTGCACTCCGCCAGTGACGGCCAGATTAGGCCTAACCCGGCCATACAAAATCGCAATCCAGTGAAGGCGCAGCAGCAATTCCTGCGAGCTGCTAAGAGTTAGACTCGGCACAACATCGAGGGATTCCAAATTGAATTCCGGCTGATAAAAGCGGTTGAACAAAACCAGCGCATCCGCACCTGCTTCGTCCAGCCGCCGCGCCACGTAAGGGATGGCCGTAAAGAATTGAGAGAGCTTCACTGCGACCGGAATCGTGACGCTCGACTTCACACGACTCACGAGTTCGCAATAATCTTGTTCCACCTGTGAACTGCTGAGCTTGGGGTCTGTTACGATACCGTAAAGGTTTAGCTCGATGGCGTCCGCTCCGGCCTCCTGCATCAGCGCTGCGTACCGGACCCATCCGCCCTCAGAAATACCGTTTAAGCTTGCGATGACGGGAATCGAAAGAGCTCGCTTACTTCGGCGGATCAGCTCCAGATAGCCTTCTGGTCCCGAGTTGTAGGTTTGCAGATCCGGGAAATAATTCGGAGATTCCGCAAAGCTCTCAGAT
Source organism: uncultured Acidobacteriota bacterium (assembly GCA_963731535.1). Taxonomy (GTDB): domain Bacteria; phylum Acidobacteriota; class Terriglobia; order Acidiferrales; family UBA7541; genus Palsa-295. The sequence continues at coordinate 406,702 of CAVSWI010000015.1, forward strand.
CCGCGCGAGAGATCCAAATCCAGCTCTTGGCTCTCGAGCTGCAACTGCTCCTCGAAGAATGAGGGAAGTACGACAGCCCCCACCCCTGCATCCTCCATGCGCCGAAGATTGTCTACTGATTCACATAGAGGCGAGGCAGATGCGACCAGCGGCGACTTCAGCGTTAAGCCGAGATATCGTGTGGTGATGTCTATCATTCTTCGGGTCCCTTTTTTGAGTTCGACTCACAAGCCGGCGCCGCCTCAGCTCGTGTTGCTACTGGCATTTCAGTACTCACCGCCATCGCGGCCCGGTTTGAGTAAACTCGCCATTGTCGGTCTACATCGTCTTGTGCCAGTCTTAGAAGATCCTCGGCAACTTCAGGATGGCTTCGCATCAGCATTGTGTAGCGCGCTTCCTGACAGGTATATCTCTGTAGCGGGATTTGAGGAGGCTTGGAATCTAGCTGGAATGGATTCTTTCCTTCCAAACGCCGAGCGGGGTTATACCGAATCAGCGGCCAGTAGCCAGAATTCACAGCCGCCTTCTGCTGTTGCAGACCAAATGCCATATCGTAGCCGTGGGCGATGCAATGGCTATAGGCGATAATCAGCGAAGGTCCATCGTAAGCTTCTGCTTCCAGGAATGCTTTGACCGTGTGTGTGTCGTTACCGCCCATGGCCACACGCGCCACGTAAACTGATCCGTAGCTAATCGCCTCCATCGCAAGATCCTTTTTCGAGGTCTTCTTGCCCCCGGTCGCGAACTTCGCAATTGCAGCTCGAGGAGTGGCTTTGGACATCTGTCCGCCGGTGTTTGAATAAACCTCGGTGTCAAGCACCAGAACATTGACGTTCGCGCCAGTGCTCAGAACATGATCCAGACCTCCGAAGCCGATGTCATAGGCCCACCCATCACCTCCGACCATCCAGACGCTTTTCCGCACGAGGGTATCCGCGATGGCCAGCAAGTCACGCGCTTGTAGCGATTGCATGCTGGCAAGCTTTCTCTTGAGCTCAACGACCCGGCGACGCTGCTCTTCAATTTCTTGCTCCGTCGTTTGATTCGGGATTAGTAAACCGTTAACAAGAACCTCCCCCAACTGCGATGCGAGCTGATGAACTAGCTCCCGGGCATATTCGGTCTGTTTGTCCACGGCTAGCCGCAGGCCGAGCCCGAACTCAGCATTATCTTCAAAAAGTGAATTGGACCACGCGGGACCCCGACTCTGTGCATTCACCGTGTACGGAGTTGTGGGCAAATTCCCGCCGTAAATTGAGGAACATCCAGTGGCGTTCGCAATCAGAAGGCGGTCACCGAAGAGCTGGGTGAGAAGTTTGATGTATGGCGTTTCGCCGCAACCAGAACATGCGCCTGAGAACTCGAACAGTGGCTCCAGAAGCTGCGCATCCTTTACCTGGCCGTGCGATAGACGATCCCGACCGAACTCTGGCAAGCCGAGGAAAAACTGCCAATTAATACTCTCAACTTCTTGCAAAGGTGGCTGAGGTTCCATGTTAATAGCTTTGTGTTTTGACTCACTCTTGCTCTTGACCGGACAGGCTTCGACGCACAACCGGCATCCAGTGCAATCTTCGGGTGAGACCTGTAATGTGTATCGGAGGTTCTCGAACTCCCGCCACCGCGGTTTCGCCGACTTAAATTGCTTGGGCGCACCTGAAAGTAATGACGAATCGTAAACTTTCGCGCGGATTACAGCATGAGGGCAAACGAGCACGCATTTTCCACACTGAATACAGAGATCTTCATCCCAGACTGGAACTTCTTGCGCGATGCTGCGCTTCTCCCACTTGGCCGTCCCTGTTGGGAAAGTTCCATCTACCGGCAGTGCGCTGACGGGCAAATCGTCTCCACGTCCAGAGATGATCGTGCCGAGAACGTTGCGAACGAAAGCTGGGGCACTATGCGGTACAGCTGGAAGCACATCGAATCCGCTGGTAGCCTGGCTTGGAATTGTAACGGGATGCAAATGAGCGAGCGCTTGATCGACGGCTGCAAAGTTCTTCTCTACGATCGTTTCTCCCCGCTTGCCGTATGTTTCACGGATGGCTTTTTTGATCGCATCGATTGCTTGATTTCGTGGAAGCACGCCGCTGATCGCAAAGAAACAGGTTTGCATGATCGTGTTGATCCGGCTTCCCATTCCGGTTTCGCGAGCAACCGCATACCCGTCGATAACGAAGAGCTTTAAACACTTCTGGATAATTGTCTGCTGGACCGTTCTCGGGAGGTGATTCCAAACTTCATCCGGACCAAAAGGAGAATTGAGCAGGAATGTCGCACCGGGCTCCGCGGCGGTGAGAACATCCATGCGGTCGAGAAATTGGAATTGGTGGCATGCGACGAAGTTGGCCTTCGTAATCAGATACGATGACCGAATAGGACGCGGCCCAAATCGCAGGTGCGAAACAGTTACCGAGCCCGCCTTCTTCGAATCGTAAACAAAGTACCCCTGCGCGTAGTTGTCGGTATTTTTTCCAATGATCTTGATCGAGTTTTTGTTCGCACCCACGGTGCCGTCCGAGCCCAGACCATAGAAAAGTGCCCGGACGGTTCGCGGTTCTTCCGTGCAAAATCTGGGAACGTACTCAAGGCTTGTGTGCGTGACATCGTCATGAATTCCGATCGTGAAATGGTTTTTGGGCGCAACCTTTTTCATCTCGTCAAATACAGCTTTTGCCATCGCCGGGGTAAATTCCTTCGACGAAAGGCCGTAACGCCCGCCGATCACGCATGGGTTGCGTTGTCCTTCAGCAAACCTCGATTCATTCAGTGCGGCCAAAACATCGAGATAGAGCGGTTCTCCCAAGCTACCCGGTTCCTTGGTGCGATCAAGCACAGCGAGTACGGCAGTTGTTTTTGGAAGAGCTGCGATAAAAGCCCCTGCGTCGAATGGTCGGAACAGCCTGACTTTGAGCACGCCAATCTTTTCCCCTTGGTCTATTAGGTGCTCGATTGTTTCTTCCACAGCGCCTGCACCAGATCCCATCATGACGATGACACGCTCCGCGTCTGGCGCGCCGACGTAATCGAACAGGCGATAGCTTCTGCCTGTTTGTGCGGCAAAGCGGTCCAGCACATCCTGCACAATTGTCGGGCAGGCGCGATAGAACGGATTGATGGCCTCTCGGGCCTGAAAGAACACGTCTGGGTTCTGTGCGGTTCCGCGAAGTACCGGACGATCAGGCGACAGTGCGCGGTCGCGATGGCCGAGCACGTAGTTCTCGTCAATCATCGTTCGCAAATCTTCGTCGCTGAGCGACATGATTTTGTTTACTTCGTGTGACGTCCGGAATCCATCAAAGAAATGCAGAAACGGAATACGGGATTCCAAGCTACTCGCCTGTGCGATGAGCGCAAAATCCGAGGCTTCCTGGACGGAATTAGAAGACAGCATCGCAAACCCAGTTGCCCTCGTGGCCATCACATCGCTGTGATCGCCAAAAATCGAAAGTGCGTGCGTGGCGACTGTTCGGGCCGCTACGTGAATTACCGCTGGCGTAAGTTCTCCCGCGATCTTGTACATGTTCGGGATCATTAAAAGAAGGCCCTGCGATGAAGTGAACGTTGTTCCCATCGCTCCCGCTTGCAGCGCTCCGTGCAGCGCTCCCACAGCACCACCCTCGCTCTGCATCTCAACGACCGTCGGTACCACACCCCATATGTTCCTCCGGCCTTCTTCTTGCCATTGGTCGGCCCACTCCCCCATAGCCGAGGATGGTGTAATCGGGTAGATCGCAATCACTTCATTGATGCGGTATGCAACGGATGCCGCCGCTTCGTTCCCGTCCAGAATTGCCACAGGCGTTTTCATTTATCCATTTACATCTATAAGTTGACTAACCTCTAGGATTGGCGTCACAGCGTAATGTGACGGGAATCACAGGGAGCTGGACTGATCCGCCTTCGGCGAGCTATTGAGAGTCATCCACACGTATGACGAGGTCGAGTCGAAATGACGAGTACTAGGACGCCTGACTAATCAAAAACGTGGGCCAGCCGCGGCTTCTGTTGAGATTTCTAGAGATTTAAATGCTTCCTCTTATCAAAAAGGGTTCGTTGATGTTAGCGACCCAAACAACAGGACTGAGCCAAGTGCCGATAGGACCGATTCCAAAATGACCCTTTTCTCTTCTCCTGCATGGAGGGAGCAGATGACATATAGGAGGGCCGAGGGTGGCAAGGGTAAAACGACGACGGAGAACCAAAAACCAGCTCGAAAAGCGATTTTGCGATAGCTTGCAACATTCGTTGGACAGACAACTCGCTCTGACCAGGGACCCAGGTAGTAGCAGAGATTCGCCACACGAATCACTACGAGATACGCGAATCCTTGGAAAATAATAGTGAGAATCGTAATCTCCCGACCGCCGTTAACATGGAGATTAATGCATTGAGAGACGGACCAAGTATAAAAAATGAATCCCAGCGGACCGGCAATCAGCAATCCGATGTTATAGCGACGGCGACGCCTAGCCCACCACGTCTCTGCCTCTTTCCGGGAATCCGAGTCGAGAGTGAAGCCTTCGGCCATTGAGGTGATTTCTCGGTGGTTACGACGCCATGCGAAGATACTGAAAGTCGAGGACAAACGTCAATCGTGCAGCGCACTGCTACTGCCGGTCTGTCTGAATGAGGGAGAGCAAGCATACAAAAGACTTGCTTGCTGCCTTAGACAGACTACATACAGTTATTTGCAGTTTTTAAGCCGAGGCGAAAACAGTGATCAGTGCTATCAGAAGCTCTGATATTCTGTGACCATCCTCCTCAAGTAAACTCCAGAATTGTAAGTTCTGTGATGAAAGTCACAATCCGGTTTCAGGTCTGGAACGAGTTTGTGATAAAGGGTTAGCTTCCGGTCAAGCTCTCGAGGCCGGCTTTATTGAGGACGACAAGTGTTGAGCCCTTGATTTGTAATAAACCTTTTTTCTTGAAGTCAGCGAAGAGCCGGGTGACCGTCTCGCGGGACGCTCCAATCATTTGGGCGATCTCCTCGTGAGTGAGAGTCAACGTGGCCCGAATCTCCGGGCTTCCCTCTCCGTGGTCGGCGCACCAATCCAGAAGAAAACGCGCTAGTTTTTCTCCGGCCGAATGCGATAACCCGATGGACCGCATTTCAGCAATAGCGGCATGGTATGTTTCGCCCAATTGCTGGGCTACACGCAGGGAAACTTCGCCGTGCTCGCGGAGAAAATTCAGAAAATCGTTTCGCGAGATGAAATTCGCCTGCGCAGGCTCGATCACATCCGCGGTGAGCTCATAGGACTTGCCCGTCACGGTGGCCGGCAGCCCCAGTACTTCTCCCGGCTCCGAAATTCTGACGATCAGGGTTTTTCCATCGATCGAAGAGGTGGAAAGTTTCACGCGTCCGGCGCACAGAATAAAAACCCCGCGAGCGGCCTGTCCTTCCACAAAGAGGGTGGCCCCTTTGGGATAGGAGGATGCTGAGGTGATCACGGAAAGCCGCTGCACGGCCGCCGGCGGAAGATTACAAAAGAGCCGATCTTCTCGATGCGGGCAAGTTACACAATTCTCAATTATTTCAAGACCGTAGGGGGCGCGCATGAGTGAACCCACCGGTATTCTACCCCTTTTCCCACTCGGTACAATTCTGAAGCTGCCGGTCATCCGTTTTCCCCCTTTCAACCGCTCAGTTCTGTTGAGAGAAGTTTCGTACGGATCTTTAAAGAAGCAGGTGACAGGCGTCACCTTGGCGCGTGACCGGCGTCACAGCGGACTTTTCTCGGTGCGCGGATAGTGGACAAAGATAAGGAGGTTCCCATGCAAAAGGATGAACGAGACCTGTTGGAGGTCCTGAAGTTTGAACTTAATTTTCTGGAGAAAGGCGGGTATGGCCGGTCAACGAGAGAGCCTTGGCGACCGGTATTTGTCTTCGAAGATTCTCCGACGTGCATGAATTACGATTGCAAGAACGATCCGGCTCCGTGCAGTGATTGCGTGCTGATGCAGCTAGTGCCGCCTGAACTTCGCGCCGGGAAGAAACCGTGCCGGCAAATTCCGCTTAACACCGCTGGAGAGACTCTCGATTCCCTCTATCGATGGGGCGATGAACACGACATTGAAGAGACACTCCGAAACTGGTTGGTGACTACGATTAGTCAATTGGAGGCGCAGCGGAAAGATTCACGTACTACTGATGACGTCAAACACTTGCCCGCCAATGGCCAAGTTACTAAAGGCGTAGCCTTACATCAAAACCTTCAGCCGAAATGTGCGAACCCGGCCTGCGCCACTGCGTTTCATTGGCTTGAAGGCGGCAAATTCTTCCGCTTCCGGCCCGACGAGGCTGCTATAGACTCAAACCCGAGTGTGACCGAGGCGGCAGGTAATTTGCACGAGGTGAAGCATTTTTGGCTCTGCGAACGTTGCAGCCATGTCTTCACGTTGGTGTACGACACCGAGCATGGAGTTGTGCTCACGCTGCGCTGGTTGGATCTGCCACTCATCGAAGATCGAAAGGAACTACCGCCATTGCGCGCGAATTGATTCCAAGAGTCTGTATTCAGAGAATCTTATAACCGCCATCGCATTCGGATTAGAGACTGAGAACCGCAACGACCATTCGGGGGTCGTTGCTGTCGCGGAGTTTGAAACCAAAACGGTCCGCCAGTGCACGCATGGCAAGATTTTCGAGAAGGATATGAGCAACAATTTCCTGAAGTTTTTCGTCGCGCGCCACTTCGATGAGCCGGCGCAAGAGTTCAGTACCAAGTCCGCGCCGCTGATAGGGATCGCTCACCAGAACAGCTACTTCCGCTTCCTCGGAGGTTCGGGACTTGCTCAGGCGGCCAACAGCGAGGATTTCGCGCTGGTCCGTGTCCGGTGCTGCTTGCTCCGCAACGAGCGCCATCTCCTGGCCGTAGTCGATAAAACATTTTCGTATTAACCGCTCGTGCGCAACACGCGTATCCAGTTTCTCCATGTGGAAATATCGCAAGTGGACGCTTTCGTCGGAAAGTGTCTCGTGAAATTTCACCATCATGGGCTCGTCTTCCGGCCGGATTGGACGGAAAAGTATCTCCGTTCCATCCTTGGCTATCCAGCGCGAGACGTATTGAGACGGGTAGAGCCTAGCAGCCGCTCGAGGAAGATCGTCGTCCGCGAGAATCAAAGTCATCGACCTTCCGGTTTTTTCTTCCAACAAAGTATCACGGCGCGGCATTTGCAGCACTCAGCCACGCACAGTTAGAACGGGGCACGCAGCATGTGTGACCACTTTGTGCGCGATCGCGATCGGCAGATGCGTCGCCACACGCGCGAAATCACGGCGATGCACGCCGAGCACGATCAAGTCCGCCTTCTTCCGTCTGGCAACTTCCAGAATCGTCTCGGCAGCGGGACCCTGCTCCACTATGAAGTTCGGCTCGCACCACAGTGTAGCCTCCGGCGAGACGAGCTTGCGCAGGATTTGCTCTGAACATTTCACCAGATCCCCCGGTCGTACTAGCTCACTCGGCTTTGCATTCGCAACAACATGCAAAAGCGTCAGATGGGCCTGAAACTCTTGCGCCAAAGAAATCGCGTATGATGCCGCAGCGTTCGATTCAGGACTGAAATCGGTAGCGAAGAGAATCTCAGTAAACTCACTGTCCCGCGGCGGTTCCTCGGGCGAAAGCGGACCCACGGTCATCACCGCGCAGGGTGCCATCCGAAAAATCTCCTCCGCCGTGGAACCCATGAAAAACTTCCTTGCGCCGGACCGGCTCCCCGATCATGACTTCCGGTTTCAGCTGCGGGAATGATTCGATCAATGTCTTCTGCTGCGCTTTTGTTTCGACCTCGGCGGCCTTTTCCAGGACAGCCCAGGTAGTGGGCGGAGTCATGGGGTTGACGACCGGCTCTTGCACGTGCAAGGCGTAAAGTTTGGCGCCGAATCGCTTTGCAATTTCTGCCGCATAAGGAATCGCGGCACCAGCAGCCTTGGAAAAATCCGTAAGAAAAAGAATTCTGCTCACCTGAACTCTCGTGCGAGCTTCAGCGGCTTTCATGGTCCGCCTCCACTCAGATGATTCACCCGCAGCCCTCGAAATGGCTGTAACTGCCGTCACGAATGGTTGTGACGGCGGTCACAGCGCACCGATCCAGCCTGGGAGCATCGTCGGTCTAGGAGGTGGAACATGCGAACTATCGAAACTGGTGCACCGGTTAAAGTGAAAAATATTCTTTTTCTTACGGATTTCTCCAAAGCTTCTGAGGCGGCGCTTCCGTTCGCCATCACTTGTGGGCGTGGGTACGGGGCCAAAGTGCACGCGCTGCATATTTTGACGCCTGCGTCTTACGCCTTTACCACGCCCGTATTGACAGCGGCGGCCATTGAAGCCGAGGAAGAAAACGCGCAGGCGCAAATGCAACTAGTCGAGTCTCAACTCGCCGGCCTGCAGCACGAAACGGTAGTAGAGCGAGGATTCGAGGTTTGGCCTGCGGTTCAACAAGCTATACAGGATGACGATGTAGACCTGATCGTCCTGGGGACGCACGGCCGCACTGGAGCGGAGAAGTTGCTGCTTGGTTCCGTCGCTGAAGAAATCTTTCGGCGTTCGCCCGTGCCAGTACTCACAATCGGCCCCGGTGTTCGGAGCAGCGCGCATAATGGTGCCCGGTTTCGTCGCGTGCTTTTCGCCACGGATTTTAGTCTGGAGTCGCTAGCTGGGGCGCCCTATGCGGTCTCACTCGCGCAACAAAACGAGTCTCATCTCCTTCTCGTAACCGTGATGCGTAAGCCCGAGAAAATCGACGAATCCGAGGACCGAATATTCGAATTGTCGGTGGCTGAGGCAATTCACCGCCTCTACGAAATAGTTCCAGAGAACGCGGAGCTTGATTTTCCGCCACAGGTTTCCGTGGAATATGGTGAACCGGCCGAGCGTATCGTGGAACTCGCAACGCAGCGCGGTGCGGACTTGATCGTGCTCGGCGTTCGCGATGCTGCCGGCCGTCTTGGCGCCGCAACACACCTCGAACGTGCTACCGCGCATAAAGTGGTCGCACATGCTGCGTGCCCGGTTCTGACGGTGCGTGGTTAGCGGTATTTTCGGTACGTGCTGACCGCGACCCGGATACGCAGAAACGCGTGAATCGACAGGTGCGATCGCGCGTTGTTCGGGCATCGGGTCCTAGTAGACATTCTGCACTATTAAACCGGCAGGGTACCGATTAACTCACTTCCGGAACGAAGGTGATATTCACTGCCGTGGTGAAGTCCTCTACCACCGGGACTCCCGCTGGCAGCCGACTCTATCGGTTGCGACGCACAGCATCACGGCGCTCTATGCAGGCAATTCGGACTACGCGGCCAGCACGTGGTCGGTGCTGAAACAGGTCGCAAAAGAGTAGAATTTCGCATCTTGAAACGATTAGCGCTCCAGTCGGTCCTCAGCGATCAACCAGGACCGGAATCTTGGTGTGAGTCAGCACTTGGACGGTCTCGCTTCCGAGCAAGATTGCTGAAACGCCGCGGCGTCCGTGCGAAGCCATCATAATCAGGTCACAGCCGTTGGAGTTGGCAGCCTCTATGATCGCTTTGTAAGGATGTTCGGCCTCTACCTGTAAGGTATCGCACGCAACACCCGCTGTTTTTGCGGCATTCGCAACACCGCCAAGTATTTTCGCAGCGTGATCCTTCGTATGCTTCTCATACCCGGCGGACGTGGTTTCAACGATCCGTGGGTCGAGCGTGAAAACGTGAAATGGCATCGTAACCGTTAGCACCATAATTTTGGCGCCGGTCTCCTTGGCGAAAGCGATGCCGTGCTGCACCGCCTTTCCTGCGAGTTCCGAACCGTCGGTTGGTATCAGTATTTTTTTGTACATCGCGGTTAATCCTCCGAATACATAATTTTTAATTCAAGCCGAGGGAGAACTCAGTGACGCACGTCGCTCCTCCGGGTGACAGGCGTCACAGCTGTAGCGTATGCCGCCCTGGCTACTTACATGCTCAGACTGGTTTATTGGGTGTGGCTTGCAACTGTTGTTTTCATCGCAATAGGCTGCTTTTCGCAATGATTGGTATTCTAGCGTCGTCCCCACATCCGGATCTTTTGGTACTCGCTTGGCAGCTTTATGTGGTTGGCGTTGATTCTTGGACCTGGTGGTATCTAACTAGGTCGCATTTTGAGCACGACTTCTCTACCAAGCGGCATCATCTTCACGCGAGTGTGAGCCCATACCTGAAAAGTATAGTGCCAACCTGCTAGGGTATTCATATCGCCGAAACTCTTATTTCCCCTACATGGTTCTAGTGCAGAGAATTTCACCTTCTATAGAATCGCCGCGATTGGGTCTTTTCCGCAATTGGCCAGGTGTGACGGGTGTCACATGAGCGGGTGACGCAGATCACCGCAACAGGTTAATTACAAGCCCATCATACAGAAAGGCGGAAATTCGTTACGCTCCGCCAAATTTCTGAGATGGGAGATCTTGGATGAAAACTACTCGGGCATCTCTGATGACAATTTTCTTCGGTGGACTGTTTCTTGCGGGGATGGCGCAAGCGGGAGACGTGAAGGGAAAGATTTCGGAGACCGGATTGAAGTCGTCTGAAAATATTGTGATCTATATTGACGCGGTTCCAGGCCAGAAATTCGACGCGCCCGCGCAGCACGCAACGATGGACCAGCGCGACTTGAAGTTCGTACCACAGACCTTAGTTGTTTTGAAAGGAACCACAGTGGATTTTCTGAACAGCGACCAAGTCGCGCACAATGTACGCTGGGCTTCCATCGGCGACGACAAATCGCTTGCGCATAATCTGCTAAGCGTCTCGCCGGGCCAAAAAAAGTCCTTTCGGTTCGACAATGTGGGGACGGCAACGATCCTCTGCAATTATCACTTCGATATGATCGGCTACGTTGTAGTGATTCCCACGCCGTACTTCGCTTTGACTAGCCAGGACGGTTCTTTCACCATCAAAAGCGTCCCCCCCGGCACTTATACGCTGAAGACCTGGAGTCGGGACGGAAAACCCACCACGCAGACGGTCAAGGTCACGGATGCCTCGAGCAACGTGGAAGTAGCGCTGGTGAAGAAGTAGCACACGGCACGAAGGAAAGCGCACATTCAACTACACACCAAGCCGATTGCTTCTCCGCCACCGAAAAGGCGCGTGGCGCAGGCGGTAGCGTTAGCGGCGATGCTGTTGCTGGCGTCGTCATTACTGGGGCAATCGGCGGGGATGAAAGATATCTCGGTGACGGCGGTGCAAGGCGAGAGCTGGTTACGTCACCTGAACAGGTCGTTCAACGAAACCAGCATGGGCAAGACGTGGGAGCTGGGACCCCCGCCAGGAGGAGAAAATCCCAGCTGGCAATTGAAGCTATCGCCATCCTACGCGACACAAACGGTGACGCTGCATGGCGCTGACCTATATCGCCTGAGCTGCCAGGGATGCCACGGGAATCTCGGCTACGGCGCGCCTCCGGAAATAAATTCCATTATCGAGCCGGTGCAGGCCACTTCCGTTGCAACCACCATGAAACGGATGAAAGATGCGGGGCGCGAGATAAGCCCGTCCGATGTGACCGCGATGGCCAAAGAATCCAAAGTTATTCTGATGCAACGGCTTCACGCTGGAGGCGAGAGCATGCCGCCACCCGACTTGAGCGACGCGGAGACTCGCTCGCTGATTCCCTACCTCGAACAACTTTCCGGCGTGCCGGGTGCGGAGAAGAATCAGATTGCGGTGAAGGATTCGCCGTATCGCGTCGGCGAGCACATCGTGAAATCCACGTGTCACGTTTGCCATAGCGCGACGGGGCCAAATCCCAATCCTCAACAAATTTTGGAAGGAGCGATTCCGCCGCTCTCTGCCCTGACGGCGCGTGTGGGCCCAGCGGACTTTGTGCGAAAGGTTACGTGCGGCGCACCGGTCGTCATGGGTTCGCCGCCAACGCCTTACCGCGGCAGGATGCCCGTTTTTAAATATTTGAGCCAGGACGAGGCCGCCGAGGCTTATATGTATCTGCTGACCTATCCGCCGCAAAAATAGGTAGTGAAAAGGCGATGGCGAGCTGTGGGTATGAAAGACACGAGAGGAAAAAGTCGTAGGGAGGTGGGCCATGCCTCATTTCAAGACACCTCGAGGCAAGAGACTTCGGATTGGGATTTTGATTTCGATCGGATTGTTTTTGGGCTCTGGCGATACGGTGTTCCCGCAGGACAAGCAGGTCAAGGAGCAACCGACCAAACAGACAGAGCCGCTTTCGGGCGCTGGCATGTTCAAAGACTACTGCGCGGTGTGCCACGGCGCGGATGGGAAGGGACACGGGCCGGCAGCGTCGGCGTTGAAACAGGCGCCAGCGAATTTGACGACGCTGGCGAAGCGGCACGACGGGAAATTCCCGGACAGCTATGTTGCGAACGTGCTGCGGAACGGCGTGAAGACTCCGGCACACGGTGATGCGGAAATGCCGGTGTGGGGGCCGTTGTTTAGGTCGATGGACTCGGATCCCGCGATCATGTACGTTAGGATTTCAAGCCTGGTGAGCTACATCAAGTCGTTGCAGGTTAAGTAGCCAGTGGGCAGGTGCTGTTTGCGGGATTTTATGGTTGGCGCGGCGGTGAGCTTGCGCTCTTTCGCCGCGCCACCTTGGTTACTTCTGATGATGCTCTTCCTTCGGTCGTCCAGCGCTTAATGAAACTAACGGCCAGCGCGGGCTAGCTCGCAAGCTGGGGTCTTGTCGTGCTTCATGAATACTTCCTGCCGATGCCGAGCACGACGCGGCCGTTCACTTGTCCCTTCTTGAGGCGATCGAACACGTCATTGATGGAATCGAGCGGCAACGTCTCGATGGTGGCTTTCACTTTACCTTCGGCGGCAAACGCGAGTGCTTCTTCGAGGTCGCGTCGGGTGCCAACGATGGAGCCACGTAGCGTGTAGCCGTTCAGAACCAAGTCAAAGATGCAAACGGGGAAATCGCCCGGAGGCAGACCATTCAGGACGCAAGTGCCGCCGCGACGAAGCATGCCGACGGCTTGCTTGAGTGCGATGGCCGAGACGGCTGTTACGAGCACTCCGTGCGCGCCGCCAATTTGTTTTTGGATTTCTTTTGCGGGATCCTGCGTTTTTGCGTCAATTGTGATTTCGGCTCCGAGTTTGCGTGCGAGCGCCATTTTTTCCGGTCCCAGGTCAACGGCCGCGACGTGGAAACCCATGGCCTTCGCGTATTGGATGGCCACGTGGCCCAGGCCGCCTGCTCCGGAAATAACAACCCACTCGCCGGCTCTGGCTTCCGTCATTTTCAAACCTTTGTAGGTGGTGACGCCGGCACAGAGGATCGGGGCCGCATCAACAAAGGAAAGATTATTCGGAATGCGTCCCAGATAATCGGCTTGGCCCAACACGTACTGGGCGAAAGTTCCGCTCACCGAATAGCCGGAGTTCTGTTGCTGCAAGCAGAGCGTTTCCCAACCGGTTTCACAAAATTCGCAGTGCCCGCACGCGCTGGCCCATCAAGCCCACGGTTCCGTTCATACCGGGCCACGAAGGCGCGGGAGTTGTAACTGCATTGGGACCGGGCGTCACTCACTTGAAGATAGGTGACCGCGTTGGAATTTCATGGCTGCACAATCGCCTTCTGCAGCGTGCAGATCCGTATGACACACACCAGTGGCAACGATTTCTACCAGCGCCTGTCCTGGCCCTGGGGTTGGAATTGGGACTTCTCGAACGATAAGTGGCTGGCCAAATTTCTCGACGACTGCTGCTTTCATAGTTTTTGCGTTATTCACGTTTCATCTCCTTTCCGACCGCGATACGGCGACTCTAGCGCCAGATTGGGAGAGCGTATATGTCAATAGTCACGGGTGCGTGTGACGGGCGTCACAGGTCCCACTCTCTCGCGCATCCATATAGTCGCGCACGATTGCTCATAGACGTTGTTTATGGCCAGGAGAATTGAGAATTTCAGGCATTCATTCAGTGGGTTACAACATCAGTCATCAACATGGGTTATTAGGTTTCGCCAATTGTCGCAGCAACTGAATTTCTAAGGATTTAGATACCTGATCCAGCAAGTTTTCCAATTGCGATTCCAATTAAGTATGTCACCGTCCCCTCGACTGCGCCCACGACAGTCATTTCGAGACCGCTTGACCACCATGAACGGATGGTAATGAGCGACTTGGCGGCGCCCACAGCGAAGTGCGCAACGAGGGAGACCACGGCAGCGCAGATGATCGCGGGATAACCACTTAAAAAGAAGAAAGGAATAATAGGAATGACCGCGCCTACGGCTGTGGAGAGAGCTCCCGACAAAGCTGAGGTCAACGGTTTTCTGAGTCCTTCCTCGGTCGTGTTCAGACGTTCCCGCGCGAGTGCACGAACGAGTTGATCTTGGTCGCGGGCCAAGTCCTCCACGAAACGGTCGGCCTCTTGCGGAGTTAAGCCACAAATTTGATAACTGAGCGAAAGAACTTCACGCGCTTCGGCTTCGTTGTACTCAACAGCATCGCGCTCACGCGCAAACTCAGCTTCATAGATTTCACGTTCGCTCTTGGCCGCGAGGAAGGCACCCGAACCCATCGAGAGCGCGCTGGCGATCATGCCCACCGTTCCCGCGATGACTACGAATTTGCTGTTGCCGAGCGTCGCTCCCGAGACACCGGAAACAATCCCGAAGATCGCTCCCAGACCATCGTTGACTCCATAGATTGCGTCACCAACCCACCCGGATGCTTTTAGAGGTCCATGCTCCCGGGCGGCCATGAGACCATCCAGCGCCTGCCTGGCCTGCTCCGGCGAAGGTGGAGGAATGGGACGCCGATTGCGGATGAGACTACCGAGCAGTTGGTAGTGCTCGCGTTCATCTTCCAGAATCTGGTTGAGTACTTTGACACTGGGCTCGTCGCCGATTTCGGTTAGCTGCTTGGCATACTTTTGGATGTCACGGCTTTCATCCACCTCCAGCCGCCGCAACGTGATACCTACACCGCCTACACGATTGGAAATTGTGTCAGCCTCGCCAGTCCTTGAGCCTTCAAAGATCGGTTGGGAACCTCCGTGCGCGCGAATGCGTTCAGCCCATAGATCGGCGTGGTGCTTTTCGGCGGACGCGAGACTTCGGAATGCGCTCAGCTGCGCAGGATCTGTTTCGCGGTCTGCCAGCATTTGATAAGTGTAGTATCCCTGCATCTCAGCCCGCCAATTGCTTTCCAGAATCTTAAGGACTTCCCTGCGCTCGTTGGCATCCAGGTTAGAGACGGGGGTAGGAGAGTGGGGGTTCATGTGCGTCCGCTCAAATGCAGTAAGGCACCAACGCCGCTACCTTCTGTGAGTAGGCTTCATATGCTTCACCGAATTGCGTGCGCATCCATTTTTCCTCAAGCCGCAGTTTTCGCCATAGAACGAAGAACACAAAGGCCACGGCAAGCAGTCCTCGCCATTCGCCGCGGGCCACTGCGGAACCAAGAAATCCCAGCAGAAGCCCGGCATAGATCGGGTGGCGAACCAGCCCGTAGGGGCCACTTGTAATGAGTTCGTGACCTTCTTTCACGGTAACAGCTTGGCTCCAATTTTTTCCGAGATGACGACGCGCCCACACAGAAAAGAGTAACCCTCCTGCTGTAATTGCCGCGCCGGTCCAGAACCACAACTCGCCAAGCGGAAGAAATCGCTGGTCCATCAATCGAGGCGGAACGCTTGGGAGGCAGAGAAGCGCAATCGCGCAAGCAATCAAAACAAGACGTGCCATCCGGGACACCACCGCCTCGCTGCGCTCTGTTTTTTTGACATCTCTCGACATTCCCCACCAATAGGCCATATAACAAAGCCACATTGCAGGAAAGAGATAATTATGAATGAGCGCCACCCCAATCGCGTCCGCACCAAATGGAGGCAATTCGTGGCGACAGTAAATCTTCTTGCTGTCATTGCCCTCCATTCTGTCTCCCCGCGCCGATAGAGTGGAATACTTGATCTGAGAAATTATTGAACGAAATGATCCCGTCCGGCTTCGATACCAGTCTAACCGCCGAAATTAGTTCATCTTGGCCTCGAGTCAGCACTGTTTATCTTCATAGCTCTGGTAGAGGAGCGGAACGAGAAGACTGTCAGATAAATACCTATAACCAGATCGATGCTCACATACAAGTAGAAAAGCTGGCCGTAGCGTAAAGCTTCGAAATACGCGAGCGAAGTATCTGGTGGCAGAAGCAAGAAGACCAAACCTTTGATCAGCACGATCCAGCCGAAAACAGTTACGATGATCGGAAGCGCGCCGCCGGACCACACGTTGTGCGCCAGAACGATCGCGAGGCCAGCGACCAGCGTCAAGAGGCAGGCGAGGAATAGAACTGGTGCGTCGTGAACGAGCGCGGTCATCGTGTCCACGGTCGTTTGCTTGTGCGAGATCATGGCCAGCGCGACGAAAAGACAGTACAGGCCGATCAGCTTGCCCAGATAAATTGTGCGAGACGACATGGCTCCTCCACTTTCAAGCAGCAACGCATCGGCCCGCCGATCGGGCAGGGCTGTCAAAAACCGCCTCCACGCAATTCCGTTCCGCGTTCAACATCTACGTCGTCACGAGTGGAACCTTTTCGACCTGGGAATCCGCGCCGACCCATTCAGTCGCCTCTTCAACGACTTCATAAGTTGTCTTGATGGACGCCGTCTGTTTCAACATCGCACCTACAGAGCAATAGTCTTCTTCGGAGAGATGAATGGCATGCTCGACAGCAGACGAATCAATCCCCAGGCCCATCAATATGTGCTGAATACTTACCTTCGTGAACACCTGGGGTGGAAGGCCAGCCTGGGCGGCTTCGACGCGCACCTCGTAACCAGTAATCTTCTGGTGGTGTTTCTGGCGCAGGATCGTAATCACGTCAAAAGCTGTGCAACCAGCCAAGGCCACGGCTACGAGTTCGATGGGTTTCGCACCTGTCGCTCCTGCGGCATCGTCTAGCGGTATGTGATGGCCGCTGCCAGTTTCCGCAACAAACTGCCGGTTGGTCTTCAATGGATAGGTCAGCGTAACTTTTGCGGAAATCATCTTATGCCTCCTAGGGCTCTAACGATCCTTCTTAGCGTGCGCGAACGCAATGTCACTGGTCACAGTCCAATGTGATCACCATCACGAGATCATTTCAATGAAGGTGGAAATTAACAAATCGCTGAGAACGAAATTCTGAGTCGGATTACCGGAAATCTCAAACAATCACTGGAGTATAGGCGAAGAGTGGGCGACCCCAAGGAGCGGATCGAGAGGAGAGAGCACAGATGGCCCGGGGTTACGCGATGCCCCGGGCCATCTGTTGCTACCGATAATTTATGCGCCAACTTGCTTCGCGAACGGCACAGTCCTGATTTCCACTTTGTGTGGTAGCGCCGCGACGCTTACCGGTGCGGTGATTTCGAGTACACCATTGCGATACTCGGCGACGAGCATCCCGGGTAGGACGCCCTCGGGGAGCTCGAACGTGCGCTCGAACTTGCCGTACATGATTTCCCGATTGAAGAAATCGAATTCTTCATTGGTGCGGGTGAGTTTGCGCTCGCCCTTGATCGTCAGCATGTTGCCCTTAGTGTTGATTTCTACATCCTTGGGCTCGATACCGGGCAAGGACACGCGGGAGATGTACTTCTTGGCATCCTTGTCAACGTACGCCTCAACGGCCGGGAAGAAATCGAGCTCCTTCTCGGGGGCGAAATTCGCCTCCCAGACGGGCTTGTCAAGTAGGATGCGATTGAAAATCTGATCAAAATCACGACGGAAATCAAAAAGATCCTGGAAAAAAGGATCACGCGGAACTAGATTGGTCATGGCAAATCTCCTTTGCAATTTTTATGTGGGAAACCCCACGCTCCCGAGGAAGAAAAGGAAAATCGAAATCCGAGCCAGCGGTCGGTGGCAGAGTATGCCCGGCTTGATGGAGCCGGTGCGTCGAACTACTGGGCGCCTTATTCAGGCTGTGCGCCTGGCCGCTGGCTCGGCTACAAGGAGTAGAGTTCCCGCGATGGTCGGACCCAGCCAACTCACCTAATCTAGTTGCCCTAGTCACCGCGTACTTGATGACTCGGTGATTTCGGTAATGTTCTCCCATCTGCAGTCTCACTCCCTCGACGAGGTAACTTTTAACTCAGGCTCGCGGAGAAGTCTGTGACGGACATCTCCAATCAGTGTGACCGGCGTCACGGGTTGGAGGACCGGCTTAACATCTCCCCTATTCGATCTCCCCTTTCTTTCAGGGAAGGCGGGTAGCCTCATCAATCAGCCGGTGACTTTCGCACCATAACGCGCTTCTGGCATCCCCGCACAGGCATCTCCACCTTTCTGCTGCATCTATCCACGACGACAGAACTGGTTGTACTCAATCTGATCCTGCAACATGATCCACATGCGGATTCCCAGCTTGCGAGCTACGGCCACGCGTGCTTTCCCCAGACCTTTCTGGATTAATTTCCGGCGGTAAAAACACTTCAACTGCGGATCCCGGCGTACCGCATGTATTCTCGCCTCACCCCAGAGAAAGCGTAAAAGCGGATTCCCTTGTTTACTTAGGCCACCCAGTCGCTGTCGTCCTCCACCGGAATGTCCGCGAGGGATCATTCCTACATAACTGGCCAGCTGCTTACTGTCTGCGAATCGATCACTAAGCTCACCCTCGTCACATATTTAAAATCTACGCCCCAGCCCGCGGCAGTTTGACGTAGCACGAGATTGTGACGTCCGTCACCAAGGCTGGTGACAGCACTCACATAAACGGTCCACGCTATTCGCTAAACTTTCTATCGGTACAGAGTTTCAAACGATACGCAACTTGACGTAATGAGTGACAAAGGACACAAAAATGAAAACGCGTAGGATGTTTCCCAAGTCAATTGTCCTCGCCATTGCTCTCTCGACGTCGGTGTTGAGTGTTCGGGCCCAGCAAATCCCGATTTCTAAGACTGCCGCTGAAGTTCCCGGGCCCGTTCCGGGCAATACGATGACCAAGGAATATGTCCAGTTCGTCGGTCACATGGCCTACGTCTGGGGCTATGCCATGGTCAATGCGCACAACCGGCGTGCGTCGTTCGCTATGGCACCCTCACCCGGCTACCTGGGTGGTGTCGTGCCCGTTGCCCCGGTGGGCGACGTCTGACGCGGAGGATACGGAATATGAAACTCCTGGGTCGGTGGTCGTTGGCTTCTTTCATGAAGTTTGTGATCGATGTGCCCTACTACTTCCTACTTGTAGTTCTCCCAGTGGTTTTCGTTGTCGCGCTCTGGATGGTGCTGACGAACCACAGTGGGTCCGTGCTGTTCAGCATGCCTGTGCGGTTCCAACTCGATCCGGCGAGTCACCCCTTCGTGACATCTCGACACGACATCCAGGCCATCTCCATCACGCAGGCACACGGAACACTAGAGTTCACAGGTGGGAGCATTGGCATTGCCTTGGCTGGGTTGGGCTACGGAATCATCTCATTGGGCGTCGCCCTGTGCGTTCTCAATCGTTTGCGGGCGATTTTCCGAACGCTCCGGGATCAGAACCCATTTGTTGGGCTAAACGTCTCGCGGATCCGCATGATCGGCATCGTGCTCGTGCTGGGCGAGTTGGCTCGCACAGGACTGGGCGCCCTATATGCGGAGCGGGTCACGAGAGAAATCACAGTGGCAGGCCTGACGCTCAATGCCGACTTGTCGATCAACACTTGGGTCATTTTCTCGGGCTTGATCCTCCTCATGCTCGCCGAGGTCTTCAGATTGGGAGCGGATATGAAGGGCGACCTTGAGACGGCGCGAAAGATTCAGCTGAATCTCGTGCCGAGTGAGCTCTCCCGTAAGGGCGATGTAGTGGTTCACGCTCGAATGCGGCCCGCCAAGATCGTGGGCGGCGACTACTACGACGTTCTCGAGATGGACGAGGGACGTCTCGCCGTCATCATTGGTGACGTGACGGGCAAGGGGCTGCCTGCGGCGATGCTAATGGCCTCCGTCCTCGGAAGCATGCGCGCACTGTGCTCGGCCGGGCTCAGAGGTTGCGAACTGATAGCGGCTCTTAACAAGTATGTGTGCGCAAACCCCTCCGGCGACCGCTTGGTGACGCTTCTCTACGGGGAGCTCGACGCAACCACGGGGGAGATGACTTACGTGAACGCGGGCCACAACCCCCCCGTCTTGCTGCGTTGCGACGGCCGTGTGGAACGTCTCCAGCCGACGAGTATGGTCCTGGGTGTGATGGCCGATGCAGTGGTGGAATCTCGACGAGTTGAGATCAAACCCGCAGACCGCCTGTTGCTTTTCACCGATGGGTTCTCGGAGGCCTTTGACAAGAGGGATGAAGAGTACGGCGAAGAGCGTCTTACAGAGTCGTTCGTACGGGTACGCACGCTGGCACCATCGATCGTAATGGAGCGTCTGATGGCGGATGTCCTGAGCTTTTGTGGCTCGGTTCTACCGCACGACGACATGACGCTGATGCTCGTCGAGCGACAACCCGCTTAGGCACGCTTCTGGACAAGGGATAAGTTGGTTTATGGTGAAAGTGAGAACGTGGATTATAGTCGGCTCTCAAGAGGCGTTTACCAGCGTTATTCTGCGAACGACACAAAATGGCCCAAGAAAAGCTCCGTGTCCACTTCAGCGACTATCTCGGGAGTGCCGAAGTCGTAATCTATACGATTCTCGCCGTGCTGCTCTTCATCACCGCGCTCGCGACCATTGGAAGCGCCGGCAAAACGCTTTGGGAGGGCTTCGCTCATCGGAGCATCGCCAGTCAGACCCTGCTCGTGCTCGACCAACTCCTTGTTGTCCTGATGCTGGTCGAAATTCTCCACACCGTACGTATCTCCATCCACTCTCATTATTTGGTTACCGAACCATTCCTCGTCGTCGGCCTGATCGCGTCTATTCGGCGCATTCTCGTAATCACTTTGGAAGCTGCCACACTCACAAAGGGTGGAACTTGGTCCACCGAGGGCGCCAGCATATTTCGAGCCAACATGCTCGAACTCGGCTTATTGGGCATCCTCATCCTCATCTTGGTCTTTTCCATCACACTTCTGCGCCGTTACGCCCCCTCCGCGGAAAGCCTCGAAAGCTAAACACGCGCAACTCGCACCGTCTCTTCGTTGCGAAGTCTAACGTTCACCCGTGTTTCGTCCAGCCTGTAGGTTCAATTCGGAGCCAAGAAGACTTCGAGGCGTAACAGGTTTCCAAGGCGAGTTAGCATTCGCAATGACATCAACCGGACATGTTACTTTCGCGCTGCCATCAAGTAGCGGCTCGGAGCGATTTCGCTACGAGATTTGGCTAACAGGGAATTCTATTCCCTGTTCCTTCCCTGATCGTTCCCTGTTCCGATTGGTCTCGAAGAGTCAATTTTTCTTACTAAAACACTCTGGAGCGTGGAGTTATCGCCGAATGGTTCCGAGCGAAGGCGCAAAATTCCCTGTATTTTTCCCTGTTAGCAGGGAATTTCGCGAGAGAAAAGTTCGCACGGGACTGCGTCCACCGCCAGCTAGTCTTGCTATTCCTCTCTATTCCTTTCAGTTTGTTAGAAACCGGTATTGTGCGGCCCAATTGGCAGGAATTCACTAGAGCCATTCAGTCTGTATCCACTCCTATTCCGCAAGCGGCCTAAATTGGCGGCGATTTTCTCCAAGACGAATCAGGCGGTTCCCTTTCGAGAAACGACAAGAGTTGCCCAAAAAACTTATTCTCGGGCTCGTTGCGAGCCTTTGATTTGTGTGCCACAAACTGAAGGTTTGGGTGCCCACAAACAGATCGCGTTTGTCGGCCATGAGAAAAGCCGCAATCTTTCTCCCGACCGACTCGAGAAGTGCACGTTAGTTGAGGCTTTTACTTATTGGTGGGCCGGCAGGATCAGTCTCACGGATCTTGAAGTGACTGCAGACAGAACGCAGCGGCACGTGAAGAACTCTGCGAGTAGGGAAGTTCTGCGCGCGAAGGCCGCAGACAATCGGCGATCGGGTTGAGTAGCGCGACTCAGACGGAGACATTCGGTATATAGTTAGCGATGAGCGCTGATGAGGGATTCGCCCGGCGCGACTGGACAACGTTTCCAGCTTGAGCCCGGCACATCAATGACAGATTCCACAACGGTATCATGGGGGCCGGCACGATGAATGCGGAACTCTTACGTCGAATCGTGAAGAGCTATCGGGCGCGCGATGACGAGGGATTTGTGAGAGCAGTCGAGACTCTCATCGAATCGGAGAGAAAGCAGGGGCACGTCCATCTCGCCAAAGACTTAGCGAACCTTTTGAAGAACGGCAACCACCAGTTAACCCGTTCAGTCGCGAACCTTTCTCAACCGCCCCGTAGCAAGGGTGAGGCACTATCACTAATTGATGTGAGACGTCCCACCAAGACAATGAGTGATATCGTTTTGGCAGACGAGACGAAGATAGAAGTTGAGCGCATTCTCGTGGAGTTTGCGAAACGCAATGAGCTCGCGGCTTTCGGTCTCACACCCAAAAAGAAGCTTTTGCTTTTCGGACCGCCTGGTAACGGGAAGACACTATGCGCAGAAGTATTGTCTAGGGAGCTCGACCTTCCTTTATTTTATGTGAGGTTTGACGGTCTAGTTGGCTCCTACCTTGGGGAAACGGCTGCCAATCTTCGGCGTGTTTTTGACTATGCCTCCCAGGGTCTTGGCGTTTTGTTTTTTGACGAGTTTGACGCCCTTGGAAAGAGTCGAGATGACCACGAGGATGTCGGCGAGCTCAAGCGTGTTGTTAATAGCTATCTTCAACTCTTGGACAATTACCAGGGGGCTGGGCCGGTTATTGCGGCCACGAACTACGAACGGCTACTAGACCACGCTTTGTGGCGGCGATTCGATGCCATCATTTTCTTTCCACAAGCCACGGAATCGCAATTAGTTCAATATTTCTCTACCCGTTTTGCTCCCTTTCAGCTTCAAGACTTTGGCCCGAAGGAGGCGGCGGATTGGTGCCGGGGTTCATCTTATTCGGACGCGGCACGGACATGTACCGACGCCCTCAAGACAATGATCCTTTCAGGCAAGCGGTATCTCACCGCCGCAATCTTTAGGGAAGCTGCAGAAAGATACCAAAAGGCGAATCGTCATCGGGCTAATCGAACAACCAGTTCGGCAGAGAACTAGGGATGCCTCATATTCTGCTGCCCAGGCTGGCCGATGAACCTCGTGTTGTCCGAGGCAGGGGAAATCCACTTACCATTCGCAATCAGGAAGTTCACGGCAGGCGGTTACTCAATCAGCTCGAAGCTGCTAGACGCCAATTCGAACGACAAAGAGCAGTTCGACCCGATGTGCTGATGATCAAGGAGATGTGCAGGTTTCTCCTTCTGAGTCCAAACCACATGGTTTGAACACGGGAGTCACCGCGTTTACCGGGCACTGTCACAATTTTGTCACGAAATGCCGCCTGTCCTTCAGGGGCGAGCCGGGCAGAGTCGCCTAGGTGGTACTTCGTTGATTTCGCCAAACCCACAATTCTGGGATGCATCTACATCACGACTTTTGTCCCTAACCACTCGGCGGTTCCGCTGAGTCCGGCGCGGGTTCTTGCGTCGGCGTCATGGCCGGCGTGCTGACGTCGGGCCGCATCGAAAGGAACATCACGCGCCCGCTCACTTCTTCAGAAAATTCGGGGCCGTTCCTTTCAAATGAGAGTCGAATACCCTCTGTCTGGCGGTCAGCAGGTACTTTCCCCAGGGCACAGTTTGCTTGCAGCATCGCGGTCTTTGTTGCTCCCGAGATCGGCAAGAGGCGGATACGGAATACGGCGAGACCGCCTGTTGGCATCGAGCCAGAGGATATTGGCAAATGCTTGGGGCCGAATGCCCGTCCACCCCTCATGAGCGCACGCGGCGCGATACCGTACGAATCAAAGCTAATGAGTTCGCTCACGATCCAGACACCCATTTCAAGTGTAGTTCCATCAGAGGATTTGTGGGTGAAGGTTCCGGCTGCCTGAGCCGACTTGCTTTGCGCGTTGAACGTGCCTGCACCGCTCAGCTCGTAGCTGTCGTCGCTTGCTGACTTGACCACGGCCGGGCACGTAGCGGAGTCTCCGGGATCGCAAACGAACCCCGAAGCCACCAGGAAGGTGTAATTAGACGGGTTGTTTTGGACTCTGGCCGGAACAGCACCCAGAAACATGGCTAGGCTCGGTACGGCAACCCACGTGACAATTAGGGTCGAAAACAGGCTTTGGTTTGACATGACTTTCTCCCCTGCGATGGTGAGCATTGGGACCTGTGTGCGAATGCAGTCAGACTGAGCGGCCCTGCCGCCTGCTGCGCGGAAAAGTTTCGTCTTTTCGCCGCGGAGCCACCAGATATTAGTCCTGTGTGCGATGCGTTCGTCTCCAAAATTTCAAGCAGAATGGCCTCACGTCGATGCAGAAAAGTGCCTTGACGTGAGGCCACTAGGAAAATGTCAACGTGCCAGGCCAAATCTCATCGCTTACGGCGTCCGTATGAATCCATGGATAGCGCCCGCGGAGTCCTGAAAGTTACCAACGATGACACCTAAAGCATTTATTCCGGTTGCTCCGGTGAACTCGACTCCGGCTTCGGGGTAGTCGAACGACGTGTAAACGCCCTTGCTCAGCAGAAAAGCGTGTGTGGCACCTGCAGCGTCGTTATATGCCCCTACGATGTCGTTCTCAAGGTTACCCCCTCCAGCAAAGGTAAACGGAAACGGAGAGTTAGGAAAGTTAATCGTGGTGTACGTCCCGTTGTAGAGCAGGTATCCTTCACACTCTGTAGAACATATACTTCCACCATTGTCCGTGTAATCGCCGACGACTGCACCAAGATTGCTCACAGCGGCGGTCAAGCTGGTGGTCGCGCCGGGTGGATCGAAAAATGTGAAGACGCCTTTCGCGGACCTTACAAAACTGTGGGTAGTGTTCGCATTGCCGCTGAACCCGCAGGCAGGGTCGGAACAGGTATACCCTGATATTTCACCCAGGTCGTTGATACCACTGAGAAGGGTGCCGGCCGCACCTTTGACGTTAACAAATGTGTATGTTCCTCTATTCAGAATAAAACCGTGGCTGGCGGGGACGGGAGTCGTCGAATCCAAGTATCCGCCCACGATAACTCCCTGCAAGTTGATGAAACTTGGTAGGGTGTTTGTGGAGCCCGGAACATCGAGTTTCGTGAATACGCCCTTCGCCGTCAACGAGAAACCATGATAAACACCGTTCGTGTCTATCCAAGAACCGACGCTCGTGCCCTCCAGATTGGGACCGCCAGCTATTTCGGTGGCGATCGCGGTAAGGTAGGGCACGTCGACCTGCTTATAGGTCTGCGCCCACGCGATCGACCCAAATGCAACACTGATGGCACAAACTGCCAAAAACCGAAATACTTTGATCATCAGATTGTCCTCCGGGTCTCTCTTTGAATGTCTATTCTCTTCGCAAAAAAAAGATGAAGACCTTATGGCCCAGGGCCAGAAAACGGCAACACGATTTCGGGAAACTGTCTTGTGGGCCACTCAATACTTGCCTAAGCGCGTTGAGTCCTGTGACTGGCAATCTAGCCTCAGTTTGACCCAGGAGGCAATGACTGGCCTGTTTGTTTTGCCTTAGTTCCGTCTTAGTGTGCAACCCAATCAAACACAGGCTCTTAAGACTGACTCGTGGGTTCCAAAAATCGTGCGCATGCCCGAGGTAGCAAAATGTTATACTCACCCAGCTCGGGTTTCCGCATATGTCCATGGCTGCGTCGCATCCGCCTTCGCCTATTGTTAGCTTTGGCCCGTTTGAATTGGACGCGGCTGCGGCTGAACTCCGCAAGAACGGCACGCTGATCAGGCTGCAGCCCCAACCGCTAAAGGTCCTCTTGCTTCTCATTCAACACGCCGGTCAAGTCGTGACACGCGAGAAAATACAACGGTGCCTCTGGAGCGACTCCACCTTTGTCGATTTCGAACGTGGGATTAATTTCTCGATAAACCAGATTCGGGGAGCCCTGGCGGACAATGCCGACAGGCCCCGGTACGTAGAGACTCTTCCGCGCCGTGGTTACCGCTTCATCGCGACGATGACCAGCGAACTTCGCGCCGAAGCAGCCGCCGCTCCCGTTTCGCCCGCAGTCACGGTCTTGCAGGGGCCAAGTTCTGGTGAATTAGGGCCGAATGTTCCCCACGGCGCGGATTTACGCACAGTTGCGGGGCATCGCGACACGGATTCGGGCCGAATTTCGTCATCGGGGAGTAGGGCGGTTCAGGAAGTCACTGCAGAACCTGCATCTCAGTCGGCCGCGGCGGCCCAGCTGTCAACGGGGCTCCTATGGAAGCGACATGTTGTTTTGGCCGCTTGCGTCGTACTTTTGGCAGCAGCCTTTGCGGCGTATAACTTTTGGCCCCGCTCGAATGCTCCTGCAAAGATTACGCAGATCAGCCAGTGGAACAAGCCGATGAAGGACGCGAGGCTTTCGCCCGACGGCCACAATGTGGCGTTTGTCTCACCGGTTGGCGGCATTGCGCAAGTGTTCCTCATGCTCAGTTCTGGTGGCGAGCCTCTTCAGCTTACAAGTGACGAAGGTGACAAATTTTTGGACAAGTTTTCGCCCGACGGGACGGAGATCTATTACGGGAGGTTTTTCGGCCGCGACGAGGTCTTGGCGGTTCCGACGCTCGGCGGGGCCCCCCGCCGTGTGGCATCTGCCAGCTATGTGGTCCCCTCTCCCGACGGCCTCTCAATCTTTTATATGAAGTCGGACAGTCCCGGAATTTTTCGTGCGCGGAAATCCGGAGGAGGTGAAGAATTGGTGTACAGCCCCCAAGGCACTGGCCTGTTCTTCATCCCGCTTCTCCTATTTCCCGGCGGCAACGATCTGCTCGCTGCTGGTACTCGACAGTTCTCGTCGAATTTCGGTTTTTACAGAATAAACGTCACCAGCCATGAGGGGGTTGATTTAGGGGAGGTGTCCGGGAATTTCTCTGACGTCGCGTGGGCCGAAGCAGGGAAAACCGTGTTATTCAGCCGGACCGTAAATGGGCTTACAAGCATCTGGAGTTATAGCTTGCAGGACCGGAGTCTGACGCAGATTACTTTCGGAACGGGACCGGATTACTCGCCCATGCCAGACCCGGGAGGGAAAGGGATTTATTATGTGAATGGCAAATCCTCCGGGTTCCTGACCGTTTACGACGTACATTCAAAGAAGTTCACGGACATCGTGTCGGAGGACGCAACACAGCCCGCCATCTCGCCGAATGGAAAGCGCGTAATGTACATCACGCTCCCCGCGCCCAAGCGGAACGAACTTTGGGTGTCCGACATTGAGGGGGGCAACAAAGTGAAAATCGCTACCGGAGAATTTCTGGGGACCGGGATTTGGGCGCCAGACAATTTTCACTTGTCTTTTGTAGAGTCGGGAGCCGGTGCCGCGGACAAAGCCTCCACCGTCGGGACCGATGGCAGCGGCCTTCGTCAGCTCCCGCGGACGGGACATATCGACTCAACGGTGTGGAGCTCTGACCAGAAATCCGTTTACGTGAGTGTCACCGAGAGCGCGGTTTCGACATCATCAGACACCGTTTGGAGATGGAGCTTGGGCGCTTCAAATCCGGAGAAGTTCGTGGGCAACTGCGGCACGGTTAGCGATGCTGAGCAGGGAGGGCAGTACCTGCTTGGCATCGTACTGCGTGGAGAAAAGACTGGAATCTACGAGGTCTCCATATCTGATAGGAAGTGCATCTCACTGCTTCCTGGCGTGGTGACTTTCGGCGCAAAATTTGCTCGCGATGGCAAGTCGTTCTTGTATGCAGTCCCTTCCCGTGGTGAAGTCACGATTTACCGTCAACCTTGGAAAGACGGTGAAACCATCGGGGCGCCCCAGGTTGCGTTGAAGGTCCCATTTACTTTTCCTCTGGATTACGGTGGTAACGCCTACGATTTGTCCAGGGACCTATCCACCATCGTCTATGCGCGACCCAGCGGTCACGCCGACCTCTATCTTCTGAGCCAGAAATAAATCCTGGTCGGGAAACAGAACTCTGCCGGTCTCTCGTACTCAATCGTATGCGTGTTGGGAATGATCTGGCAACCAAGCGATCCGCCGTGTCTACGATTGGCTGCTCCCGGTAAGCCGTGCCAGCTCAACCGGTCGACGCAACACCATCCAATACGTTGATTCGACAATGCCTTCCCGGGAGAAGCGATCTGTTTGGCTGTACTCGGTCAAAACCTAGCCAGGGCAGTGTTCCGGCTGATTAACCCTAGCGAGCGATTTTAGCCTTTGTTTTCAATGCAAGTTGGGTTCGACCTAAGTGTTGCGTCGACCCATTGAGACCACCCCGATAATCGGACAACTGACCCCAAACGGTTTCGTTTCGAGCTTCAGCAGAGCAAGTCCGGAACCTCTTCTAGAATGATCGACTAGTCCATGCTAAAACCCCTCTGAGGGTTTACGGCACACTTTCTGGGCTTCTCAACCCGACCCGAACAGTCTTTGGAATTCAGCGAAGCCGAGATCAAGGACCTTTTCGAGGATGTTGATAAGAGTTCGAGAGTATCTAAATCTGAGTCTGTAACAATCAGGTGCGCGAGGGACCGAAAATCGGCGACTGTCACCAAATTGTCACTAAAAATGGCGCAAAACGAGCAAAAACGACGTTAGTCCAAAAAGCAAGAATCCAAGCTATCTGACGACTGGCAAAGGGATTTAGTTGGATTTTGTGTCAGATAGCAAAACGGCGATTTAATTTTTCAAGACCGTCGGAGTCAACCGCTTTCCTACCCCTCCGAATTAAGCTCTTGAAACATTGTAACTTGTCGTTCGAGTTAGTAACAGCACTGCCCTAGGTTGGTGCACATTCGGTTGTGGGGTGAGGTCGTCGCTTGTGGTTAGGGTTTTCCCTAGTTGTCCTCGACCTGGACTCAGTCTACAAGCGAACCTGCCGGTTTAGCGGAGTCATCAGCAGGACGGCTCGTCTCCTGTGTGGACTGATAATCTCGGCACCTCGGTCGCTGAATTTCCGCAAGGGAGGATTCCGATGAAAGTCAAGATGATCGCCTCGGTTCTCGCCATGACGATGCTCTCCGCAGGGCTATGCATCGCCGCAGATGACAACAAGAAAAAAAGAGAGAAAACCCGCAAGATGGCAGCCGAGGAATTGCAGGATTTGTACAAGCTGGAACCCACTTCCCATGCAGCTATCCAGAAAGCGGCGGGATACGCCGTTTTCGACAACATGGGGGTGAACGTATTGCTGTTGAGCACGGCGCGCGGTTCAGGACTGGCCGTCAACAACAAGACCAAGCAAGAAACCTTCATGAAGATGGCTTCGGCCGGTGCCGGTCTGGGCATGGGAGTGAAAGACTATGTCGCGGTGTTCGTCTTCGAGAACGATAAGGCCCTAGCACAATTTCTGGACTCCGGCTGGTCCGGTTCAGGGCAAGCGGACGCTGCCGCCAAAGCGGGCGAGAAGGGCGGAGCTTACTCGGGCGCGGCTGAAGTTGCCCCGGGAGTATGGGTCTACCAGATCACCAAGAATGGGCTCGCCCTACAGCTGACCCTGCAGGGCACGAAATACTACAAGGACGACGACCTGAACAAAAATTAGCCGTGGATCACGATACGAGACTAGGGCCACACAACCACAGTTCGCCAAGGCAGCCGTGTCTGCGGCCCTAATCAGTTCCAAGGAGAGAGCAATGCAAAAGAAAAGCGTAGTAGCCGTTCTTGTCGTGGTGGGCGCGTTGCTGCTGTCCAGCATACCGCTGTTTGCCCAGGGTGCCAACGCCGGCCCGAACACTGCTATCGACACAGAGATTAAGCTGCTGCGGGAAGACGTCCGCTCGGAAAGGAAACAGCTCGTCGCTGCCAACCTGACGCTGACCGACACGGAAGCAACAAAGTTCTGGCCTATCTATGACCAATACGCAGCCGAAGTCTGGAAGATCGGCGATGCCCGCGTGGCGCTGATCAAGGAATATGTGCAGAGCTACGACACCATGACCGATGCCCAGGCGAATGATTTCATAAACCGCTCGGCTGCCATCGACCAGCAGTTTTCGGCTCTGTTAACGAAATATGTGCCGATCTTCGAGAAGGTGATCTCGCCCAAGAAGACTGCAAGGTGGTATCAGATCGACCGCCGCCTGGATTTGCTGATCGACGTGCAGTTGGCCGCAAACATTCCGATGGTGGACGCAAGCAACTAAACCT
This sequence comes from uncultured Acidobacteriota bacterium, assembly GCA_963731535.1. GTDB lineage: Bacteria > Acidobacteriota > Terriglobia > Acidiferrales > UBA7541 > Palsa-295. Next base: position 436,845 of record CAVSWI010000015.1, read on the forward strand.
GACGCAGACTTGTTGCAGATCCGGCACATCTGCGCCGCGATCAACCGAAACTGCGTCGGACACCCGCATTCGAGCGCGAATCCGGCAGAACCCATAGGAGAACACAATGGAAATGAAGCGCTGTCCCTCGCCAAAACTCTGGCCGGTCGCAGAATCAGTAACTTACTACTGTGTCCGTCCACGATTCTGGTATAACTCCGTGCCATGTTCAATCTGCTCTTTCTCTTGTTCGCAGCGCTTGCTGGCCTGTTTGGTAACCGTCGGCATCTCGTCCTGGAAAATCTCGCGCTTCGGCAACAACTCACTGTGTTGAAGCGGCGCCGTCCGCGGCCGATCCTCGGTCTCTTCGATAAGCTCTTCTGGGTGGTTGCTCGGCGAATTTGGTCCGGCTGGAAGCAGAACCTCATTATCGTCACCCCGGAAACGGTCGTCCGGTGGCACCGGGCCGGATTCCGCTTGTATTGGAAGCTGATTTCTAAAGTCCGGACGCAAGTTGGGAGAAAACAGACACCGAAGGAGGTTCGGGATCTGATCTTCAGGATGGTCGCGGAGAACTCGACCTGGGGAGCGCCGCGCATCCATGGTGAACTCCTCATGCTGGGGTTTGACCTCTCCGAAAGAACGATCTCCCGCTGGATGAAACGAGCGCCGAGGGATCCCGAGCCAACAAAACGTTGGCTCGTCTTCCTTCGAAATCATCAGGAAGCCATTGCCGCGATGGATTTCTTCACGGTTCCAACCATCAACTTCGGTGTGCTCTATTGCTTCTTCGTCACAGGTCACGACCGTCGACGAATCCTGCACATCAACGTCACCAGGCACCCGACCAGCTTGTGGATCATCCAGCAGTTGCGAGAAGCGTTTCCATTTGGGTCGGCTGCCAGGTTTTTGATCTTCGACCGGGATTCGAAGTACGGTTGGGAGGTCCCGACCGCCGTTCGATCTCTGAGGATGATTCCTATGAGGACTTCCTTCGAAAGTCCGTGGCAGAACGGCGTGGCGGAGCGTTGGGGCGGTAGTTGCCGCCACGATTTGTTGGATCACATCATTGCCTTGAATGAACGTCATCTGAGACGGTTGGTCTCCGAATATGTCCGTTACTACCGCGACGATCGCACCCATCTCGGACTCCGGAAGGGAACACCTAACCGCAGGATTCCTTCCGAAGCTTCGGGTCGCATTCTTTCTCACGAGCGACTCGGCGGGTTGCATCATCGTTACGATCAGGCGGCCTGATCCGGAACTATCTTTTCACCCATCCTTTATATACGCCGCGTGCGCATGCGCTCACCGAGAGGGTCTCGCGCTCTCCTCATAGAGACTCATGGTTGAGTTCAGATTCTTCACACTGTAGGGAGGGAGAATCGTGCCATTTTCAGCGCGGATGGAATTCTGGCTAGGGACAGGAAAAGCTCGCAGGCCGTCAACGAAGGGAGCCAGTACCGTGCGTATCGGATGCACGATTCCGAGGGCTCTGTTTGATCGTCTGGAAGCATTTCGGGAGGTGATAAGATAACTGGAGAAATCTTCTCTGCCGCCATGCTCGCTGTCAGCGACAATCTTGTCGAGTGCTTCAGTGCTCTGCGCGGGCACAAGCTGCGTGCTTCGCTCACAGCGCTGGGACTGACGATGGGTGTAGCCACGCTCATCACCGTCATGACGATCGTGCAGGGCGCAAACCTTTATGTTGAACAGAAGATCGCCAACCTGGGCACAAACGTGTTCCAAATCGCGCGCACGCCGTTTGCGGTGACGGACTTCACGATTATCATCAAAGCGCTGAAGTACAGGAAAATTCAAGTTGAAGACATGGCCGCCATTGCCGAAGCATGCACTGCTTGTGGAGAAGTTGGTGCCAGTGCCAGCGCGAGCATTCGGGCGCGATCCGGTGACAGAGAGCAGCAGGATGTAACTCTCTATGGCCAATCGGCAAATATGGCGGACATTGACTCGCGAACGGTCGAAATCGGTCGCTACTTTACTCCATCGGAAGCCGATCACAAATCCAACGTTTGCTTGATCGGCGACACGATCGCGCGGGAGCTATTTCTCGGCATGGACCCCCTTGGGAGATCCGTTCGTATCGGCAGCGATGAATTCCTGGTGATCGGAGTCATCGAAAAGATCGGTAACGTCCTCGGTCAGGACCAGGACAACTTCGTCATCATTCCACTCTCTGTTTTCCTTCGTCTTCAGGGGATGAATTCCAGCATCACGATCAACGTCAAAAGCAGCACACAGTACTTCGAAATGGCGCAGGATCAGGCGCATTTGATTTTGCGCTCGAGACGCCATCTCACGGGCAGTATGGAGGATGATTTTTTCATCGGCACCAAAGAGAGTTATATGGCCTTGTGGCGCAGCATCAGCTCGGCTTTTTTCGGGGTATTCATTATGGTGAGCGCCATTTCTGTGATCATTGGCGGCATCGTGATCATGAACGTTATGCTTGTGAGCGTGATCCTTCGACGGCGAGAGATTGGTGTCCGGCGCGCCGTGGGCGCCACCAAACAAGACATCCTGAGTCAGTTTATGGTGGAAAGCGTCATGCAATGCATTGCTGGAGGCCTCGCCGGTGTCACGCTGGGATTCCTGGTCGCGTTGGCACTGCGCACGTACACACCGTTTCCTGCCTCCGTACAGACCTGGGTGGCGGTGTTAGGAGTGTTCCTTAGTTCCGCGGTCGGACTATTCTTCGGAATCTATCCTGCATTTCGCGCTTCGCAACTGGATCCGGTTGTGGCCTTGAGGTCTGATTGATGGCAATCATGACGTTGGCTCAGGCCCGGGAAAATTTTTTTGCCGCAATGGATACGCTGCGCTCATCCAAGGTGCGCTCCGCCTTGACTGTACTCGGCATTATCATCGGAGTGTCCTCGGTAATTTCCATGGCCGCAATCATTCAAGGCCTGAACAAGTTCGTACAGGACAAAGTGGAATCTCTCGGCTCGCGCACTTACTTTCTTACAAGATTTCCTCCGGCCATGGACCCTTCGCACATGCCGGAACGCATCCGCACACGCAGATATATTGAATACAACTATGCCGACTACATCCGCCAAGCTGCTCCCGACGTGCAAATCGTGACTACCATTGGTACGCGCGGCTTTTTCCTTGGTGATAGCAATCTGATTACCAGCGGGGATCGTAGCGTCGAGAAAGTCATCGTACGCGGCGCCGAGCCAGAGTACACCGAGGCGATTCCGCTGTTTGCGATCGAGCGAGGACGTTTCATCAGCGCCTCCGACGAGGATCACGCGCGTTCCGTTGTGGTGCTTGGTGCGGCCATTAGCGAATCGCTCTTCCCGAGCTCGGACAGCGTTGGCAAGACGGTCCGCATTAACGGTGGCTTGTACGAAGTCATCGGCGTTTTCGAGCACGACCAAGGCTTGTTCCTCGGCCCTGGAGTGGACATCTTCGCCATCATCCCGCTGAGTAACTTCAAGAAGGAGTACCCGGGGTCTAAAGAGTTGGTGATGGCATTCACGGTCCCCAAGAATGTGAATATCGAACTGGCGCAAGGCGAGGTCATTCAGGCGATGCGCCGCTTGCGACGAGTTCCGCCCGAAAAGGAGAATGATTTCGAACTGAGCTCGCCGGACTTTCTGAGCAATCTTTGGAATCAGCTCACCGGCGCGCTGGTGATCCTCACGACTGTGATCAGCTCGATAGGCTTGCTGGTCGGCGGCGTCGGCGTCATGAACATCATGCTCATCTCCGTGACTGAGCGCACGCAGGAAATTGGCGTGCGCAAGGCTATCGGAGCTCGCCGCGCGGACATACGTTTGCAATTCCTGTTGGAAGCGGTGGTTCTCACCCTCGTCGGTGGCACGATCGGCATCTTAATCGGCGCCGCCATATCCACGTTGGTGCGCACGTTTTTCCCTTCGATTCCCGCAACGCTGTCTTATCTCTGGGTCTCGATTGGTTTCGCGATCTCTGTCAGCGTGGGCTTGTTTTTCGGCTATTATCCGGCAAGCGTCGCGGCCAACCTCGACCCGATCGATTGTCTGCGGTACGAGTAAACACCCTGACGTTGCCGCTCGGAGATCGGAACTAATCCCACGCGTGATTAACGCGGTGGTCTCAATGGGTCGACCGCAACACTCAGGTCGAACCCGACTTGCATTGAAAACAAAGGCTAAATCGCTCGCTAGGGTAAGATCAGCCGGAACACTACCCTGGCTAGGTTTTGACCGAGTACAGCCAAACAGATCGCTTCTCCCGGGCGATCTTTTCCTGGAACCGGGATTTGTGAGCCACGTGGTACAAGCTTGGAAGGACAACGGGCTGCCCGCGAATGTGCCGTTTTTTATGACGGAAGGCAACATGCCAAAGGTTGGCGCAAGACAAGTTGAATCAAACCGACTAGGAGCAGACATTTCACCACAACCTCGGTAACAGGGAATTCTATTCTCTGTTCCTTCCGTGATCGTCTCCTGTTCCGATTGGACCGGAGGGCTGCTTGATCGACCTGGCCGACGATGCGACCAACACGACCTGGGCGCAATTGGGGGAACAAGAGACCATCTGGGCGGTGGCGGATGCGCTGCGCGCGTGGATCGAGCAGTACGGCGTGCCCTTGGCACTGTACGTGGACTGGAAGAACTTGTACAAGCGGCCGGCCAATTCGCGGGAGCGTTTACGAGGGGAAGAACCGATCACGCAGTTTGGGCGCATGTGCGCGAAGCTGGGGATCGCGGTGATCGCAGCGAGTTCGCCGGAAGCCAAGGGACGAATCGAGCGGATGCACGGCACGCATCAAGACCGGCTGGTGAAGAAACTGCGGCGGAAGCAGATCCCCAGTCATGAAGCGGCGAATGTGTACCTGCGGAGGGAATATCTGCCAGAACACAACCGGCGGTTCGCTCGTGCGGCGGCGAGGCCGGAAGACTACCACCGCGGGCTGCGGAACTGGATCGGATTTTCCGGCTGGAGAACGAGCGGACCATCGGGAACGACTGGGTGGTACGCTACGCGAATCACTATTTTCAGCTGGAGCCGCAGAGCCGCCATTATGCCCCGGCGCGGAGCAAGGTGCTGGTCTGCGAAGGGCGGCACGGCGGCATCCGCATCGAGTATCGCGGTGGTGCCCTTGGCTGGAAGCAAATTGCGGCGCCGCAGAAGCCACCGCCCAGGGCGGAAGCGGTGGGCGCACGCGTCGCGGTAGCCATTGCGAAACGGAAGTGGGTACCGGCGGCGGACCACCCTTGGCGCGAGGGCCCGGCGCGCCGTGCAGCAAAAAGCGCTGCGGGAGGTGGCCCGAGCACCGTTGACTTGGCCCGGCGCTTCGCCCTAAACGCTCCGCCCTTCGGGCTCCGCAGGGCTCCGCTCCCGTCCAAGCCAACGGATCGAAAAAAACCAGGATGTCGCAGGTCGAGCCCAACGCGAATCGTCGCTCCGAGGGCCTCTGGACGCGAAATTTCTTAAAAAAAATCCGCGGAAGCAGAAAAAGAGAGCAAGGAGAAACAAAACGCAAAACACAAAAAGGGGACATTTCTAAATTGGTTTGACAACGCCCCTGGTTAATTGACTTGTGGCAGGTAGCAAATTAAGATTACACGCCCATGTCGAACGCACAGCCCTTCATCGGTCGCACCATTTCTCATTATCGCGTTGTAGAAAAGCTCGGAGGCGGCGGCATGGGAGTGGTGTACAAAGCCGAAGACACCCGCCTGGGCCGTGACGTAGCACTCAAATTTCTGCCCGATAATGTGGCTGAAGACCGCGCGACCCTGGAGCGGTTTCAACGCGAAGCGCGCGCCGCATCGGCGCTGAATCATCCCAACATTTGCACTATTTACGATATCGGGGAGCATGAAGGTCGTCCCTTCATTTGCATGGAACTGCTCGAGGGCCTGACCCTGAAGCATCGGATTAATAACAAGCCAATCGAAAATGACGAATTGCTAGAGCTGGCGATACAGATCGCCGATGCCTTGGAAGTCGCGCACGCTAAACGGATCGTGCACCGAGACATCAAGCCCGCGAACATCTTCATCACAAATACAGGACGCGCAAAGATCCTCGATTTCGGCCTGGCGAAGCTGGCGCCAAGGCGACAACGAGTCGGCCAGGCCGCCGCAGTCTCGGCAGAGGTTACAGCAGGGACCTCGCATGAAAATCTTACCAGTCCTGGCTCAGCCATCGGCACAATCGCCTATATGTCGCCGGAGCAGGCGCGCGGAGAGGAACTCGATCACCGCACAGATCTTTTTTCTTTCGGCACCGTGCTCTATGAGATGGCGACGGGACGGCAGACGTTTTCAGGGACTACCTCGGCGGTGATTTTCGACGCGATTCTGAACCGCACCCCCACTCCGCCCGCGCGCATCAATCCACGTCTTTCTGCGGAGCTCTGTGCCGTCATCACCAAGGCGATGGAAAAGAATCCCGACGGGCGTTATCAAACCGCCGCCAGCATGCGTGTCGACCTAGCGCGACTGAAGCATGATTCCGATTCAGGGCGTTCGGCGGCTCCGTCAGCGCGAGCGCAAAAATCGCTGGCGGTTGCCTATTTCGAAAATCTGAGCGGTGCGAAGGAAGATGAGTATTTTCGCGACGGGATGACCGAAGACATCATCACCGAACTGCTGAAAATTAAAGGCCTCCAGGTATTTCCCCGTGCGACCATGCTTCCGTATCGCGACAAGCTTGCCACCGCAAAACAGATCGGTCAGGAGTTGGGTGCAGGATACGTCCTGGGAGGCAGCCTGCGCCGCGCCGGAAACCGCCTCCGTATTAACGCCCAACTTGTGGACGCCAGTACCGATTTCCCTCTGTGGGCCGAACGATACGACCGTGAATTGAAGGATGTGTTTGACGTGCAGGAGGAAATTGCTCGCAGCCTTGCTCAGGCGTTGCGAATCACGCTTTCTCCCCAGGAAGAGAAGACCATGGCGCGCAAGCCGACAGAGAATCTGCAGGCTTACGACTACCTGTTGCGTGGCCGCAGCTACGCGCGACGCGAGAATCTTGAGTTCGCGATGCAAATGTTCGAACACGCCATTCGGCTTGATCCGGATTTTTCGCTCGCTCATGCCGGGATCGCTCACGTTTGTGGCATGCAATATGAGCTGCATGGCAAGGATCCCCGTTCGATTGAGAAAGGCACGCAGGCGGCAGATCGCGCCATTGCGCTGGAACCGCAACTCGCGGAGGCGCTAGCGGCGCGGGCCCGAATCTTTTACGCACAGAACAAATACGACGATGCCATCGAATGGGCTAAGAGAGCCGTTGAGCGCAAGCAGGATTGTGAAGGAGCGTATAGCGTGCTGCTACGGGCCTATTTCGCTTCGGGGCAGTACCAGGAAGTGGCGGAGCTGTGCGATCGTGCCGTCGAAGCTGCCGGTGACGATTACAACGTGTATCCTCCGCTGGTCAATTCCTTCGCTGCGCTGGGCGATCCGGAAGCATCGCGGAACATGAGGGAAAAGGCAGTGGTCGCACTGCAACAGCAGATCGAACTGGTGCCCGAGGACGTTCGAGCACGCAGCTTGCTGGCGGCGCAATTCGGCGCGTTGAACAGGGCCCGCGAAGCCGTGACCGAATTGGAGAAGTCTGTCGCCCTGCGCCCGAAGGACCCCAATACTCTCTACAACGCTGCGTGCACTTACGGGCTGATTAACATGAAGGCGGAGGCGCTGTTGATGTTTCGGCGCGCTGTCGAATCCGGTTTCAGCAATCCGGACTGGGCCGCTCGCGACAGTGACCTCGCGTGTATCCACGACGATCCGGAGTTCAAGCGCATTCTCAGCCACGATCTGCACCGCGGCTGATTCCCATTCAATACCGGAACGAACTTGTGTTGGGCCCCGTGGCATAGCAGCCACGGAATCTTCGACGACAAACTCCCGATAAGTCGGGTGGTCTCAATGGGTCGATGCAACACTCCAAGTCGAACCCAACTTGCATTGAAAACAAAGGCTAAATCGCTCGCTAGGATTAGATCAACCGGAACACTACCCTGGCTAGGTTTTGATCGGTTGCAGCCAAACACATCGCTTCTCCCGGGGAAGCATTGTCGAATCAGTGCATCGGATGATGTTGCATCGACCGGTTGAGCTGGCACGGATAACCGGACATCTTACTTTCGCGGGCCATCAAGTCATTGGCTCGTAGACAAATTTCACTACAGGATTTGGCTAACAGGGAATTCCATCCCCTGTTCCTTCCCTGATCGTTCCCTGTTCCGATTGGTGTTGAAGAGCTGATTTTTATCGATAAACCCCTCTCTAGCCAGGGGTTATCACCGAATGGTTCCGACGAAAGCGGCAAAATTCCCTGTATTTTTCCCTGTTAGCAGGGAATTTGGGCGGGAGAAAAGTTCGCACCGGAGTGCGTCCACCGCCAGCCAGTCTATTCCTTTCAGTTTGGCAGAAACCGGTATTTTGCGGCCCAACTGGCGCAATAGAAGTTGTCAAGTCAACTTTGCGCCCATTCAAGTCGCGGTTGGGAACCGCTTCAGCGGGCTTCAGCGGGGCCTGCCTTGCGTTCTCTAAGTGGTCATATTAGAATGACCATAGATACTTGGAGCATACCATGAAAAAGATAGCGGCGGGGAAGTTTAAAACGCATTGCTTGTCCGTTATGGATGATGTCCGTGCCACTGGCGAGCCTGTGATGATCACAAAACGAGGAACGCCGGTCGCAAAAGTCGTACCGGTCACTTCAAAGAAACAGGATCTTTTCGGTTTTATGGCCGGAGAGTTGAAAGTCATCGGGGATATCGAATCTCCAGTGGTTCCTCCTGAGGAGTGGGAGGTAACGCGGAAGTGATCCTCCTCGATACGCATGTTTTAATCTGGCTCGCAAGCGAGCCAGCCAAACTATCAAAAAAAGCTCGCGATGCAATTCGCCGCGGTAGCCAAGGGACTGGAATCGCGATCTCTGCGATCACGCTGTGGGAGCTGGCATGGTTGGCCACTCACGGCCGCCTCGACATTTCTGGAACGGTGATGGCCTTTGTCGAGAAGATCAGCTCGCGGACCGCAATCCGGCCAATCACAGTAGAGGTCGCGGTGCTGGCCAACCAGCTTCCGGCGGACTATTCGGGCGATCCCTGCGATCGGCTGATCGGCGCGACTGCGTTAGCTGAGGGCATTACTCTCGTGACAAAAGACACGCGCATCCGCGCCTGCAGGCAGATCAATACTGTCTGGTGAAGTCGGCTGCCTTGATGCTCTGTTAGCTGAATCCGAGTAGACATGCGAAGTGTGCCTCAGTTTTGGATTAGCGCCGGTTGCGCTACGGGAATCACAGCAGCAGCATATGCTCACTGGACGGAAACGGGATGACTGTGTCGCTCTTACCGTGGAACACGTGAGACGGCGTCCACTGCCTGCCAGTCTACGCACTTTTATCTGCGTGTTCGCGCTGAAACTGTATTCTGTTATGAGTGCTGTCCCTCGCCAAAATTCCATCCGCTCTGAAAATGGTACGATTCTCTCTCCCCACAGTGTGAAGAGTCTGAACTCAACCATGAGTGTCTTTGAGGAGCGCGAGGCATCTCGGTGAGCGCATGCGCACGCGACGTATATAAAGGATGGGTGAAAAGATAGTTCCGGATCAGGCCGCCTGATCGTAACGATGATGCAGCCCGCCGAGTCGCTCGTGAGAAAGAATGCGACCCGAAGCTTCGGAAGGAATCCTGCGGTTAGGTGTTCCCTTCCGGAGTCCGAGATGGGTGCGATCGTCGTGGTAGTAACGGGTATATTCGGAGACCAACCGTCTCAGATGACGTTCATTCAAGGCAATGATGTGATCGAGCAGATCTCGTCGGCAGCTTTCAACCCGACACTCCGCAATTCCGTTCTGCCACGGACTTTCGAAGGAAGTCCGTACGGGACTGATCTTCAGAGCACGAACCGCGACCGGGACCTGCAATCCATATTTCCCATCTCGGTCAAAGATCAGAAATCGGGGAGCCGACCCAAACGGAAACGCCTCCCGCAACTGTTGAACGACCCACAAGCTGGTCGGGTGCCTGGTGACGTTGATATGCAGGATTCGTCGACGGTCGTGACCTATGACGAAGAAGCAATAGAGCACACCGAAGTTAATGATTGGAACCGTGAAGAAATCCATCGAGGCGATGGCTTCCCGATGATTGCGAAGGAAGACGAGCCAACGTTTTGTTGGCTCGGGGTCCCTCGGCGCTCGTTTCATCTAGCGGGAGATCGTTCTTTCGGACAGCTCAAACCCCAGCGTGAGGAGTTCACCATGGATGTGCGGCGCTCCCCAGGTCGAGTTCTCCGCGACCATCCTGAAGATCAGATCCCGAACCTCCTTCGGTGTCTGTTTTCTCCCAACTTGCGTCCGGACTTTAGAGATCAGCTTCCAATACACGCGGAATCCGGCCCGGTGCCACCGAACCACCGTTTCCGGGGTGACGATAATGAGGTTCTGTTTCCAGCCGGACCAAATTCGCCGGGCAACCACCCAGAAGAGCATATCGAAGAGACCGAGGATCGGCCGCGGACGGCGCCGCTTCAACACAGTGAGTTGTTGCCGAAGCGCGAGATTTTCCTGGATGAGATGCCGACGGCCACGAAACACGCCAGCAAGCGCTGCGAACAAGAGAAAGAGCAGATTGAACATGGCACGGAGTTATACCAGAGTCGTGGACGGACACAGCAGTAAGTTACTGATTCTGCGACCGGCTAGAGTTTTGGCGAGGGACAATGCTCGAGTGCCGCCGACTAAGGTGCTGGCTCCACATATTCGACTTGTCGGCCTTGGAAATGGGCGAATCTGTGCCAGACGACACGCAACGCTGCAACCAGCGGCACTGAGAGGTAGATACCGACGATTCCGCCGACCGCGCCACCGACCATCACCGTAAAAATCGCCAGCAATGGGTGAATTTCCAACTCGTGTCCCATAACGGCTGGCGCAATCCAATAGTCGATCAGCATTCGCCAGACGCCGATTAGGGCGGCCATCCAAATCCAGTGGGAGTGAGTGAGAGCCCCCACGGTGATTATCGTTGTCGCTGTAATCGTCCAACCCGCCACAGGTATAAACTCCGGGATTCCACCCATCAGAGCCAATGCAATCGGATGCGGGAAGCCCAAGACGAGCATGGCGACGGAGTAAAAGATGGAAGACAGTCCGACGAGGGTAACCTTGGCTCTGATATAGTGCCGGAGCATGACATTCATATCGTCGGCCAAAGACTGGACAGTCGCGAGGTTGTCTTTCGTCGAGATAAGTCGGATCAATGAATTCGCGAGGTTGGAGCCGTCACTCAGAAAGAAGATCGCGAGTATGGGAATCACAACAAGTCCGCCGATGGCCGTAGGTATGGCGCGCTCGAGGGCTCGCGCGAAACCCTGAATATCTGTGCGATGTTGCACTAGAACAGTCTTCAGGCGAAGCACCTGCGTGTCGCTCCATCCGTATTTGACGCCCAGCTCTGTCGCAATTTCGCCCGTTGCGAGCCCGTCCGCCAAGGCGGGTACTTCTTTGAGCAGCTTGCCGGTCTTGCCGAGGAGTCCCAGGCCGTGGACGATAAGCACGATGACAATTAAAAGCGAAAGATACACTTCCAGAACGTGGGGTCCTCTGAGGTTCTTGAAAAAAAGCGAATGGCGCTGTAGGAACCGGACGATCGGGTCGATTAAATAGGCAAACAGTATAGCGAAGACGAAAATTACAATGACCCCTCGAGCGATGTAGACGATGGCGAGCACAGCTGCAAACAGAAGGATTGTCAGCAGTACGTTGGCCGTGCGGCGATCAAAAAGTGACATTTCCCACCTGCGAATGCAGAAGCCCGACTATTCGCTTTGTGTTTCTAACTTTTGTTTTATGGACGCGAGGGCGCGTTCCAGCGACGAACGTGTTTTATCTACTGCGACTTTTCGCACGATGCCGCCTTTGAATCCCGTCAGGCCTGCTTGTTGCGAACCCTTCAGAGTGATCAAATAGAAGCCCGGTTTGGCCGACTGTTCAGTGTCCTTGCGAGACTACACGGCTGTATCCCAATCGCGCCGTGTTGGCCACTTGAGCACCGAATAAGTGCGTTTCCTCGAGAACTGCGGCTTGACGGCGGGACAGCGTCCCGATGATGTTATTATCGAAGGAATCCGGTCCCTCCGTTTTCCCATTGTCGAACATGTATGTTCCGAACAGGCTATCACTCTTCCCGATTGTCAAGTCGGCGCGAGAGGTAAAGAAGTCCTCGTTGGTGTTCTGCGGAGTGGCAAGCGTGAAATTGCCGGTGTCGCCCTCGACCGGACCGTTCGGAAGGGGATAGAGCGTCAGGTACGGCTCCACTCTTGGATCCACACCAACAGTACCTGAGGTTAGATGTCCGGTGCGTGCCGCGGCAGAAGGCACAATGTCCACCGTTGTTGTTGAAAGCAACTGACGAATTCCTTCGTAATCGCCAAAAAGAAACAACTTGCTTTTGATAATCGGCCCTCCAGCATCGGCTCCGAACTGATTGCGCCGGAATGGGGGCGGAGATTGAGTTGTGTCGAAGAAGTTGCGGGCGTCGAGCGCGCTGTTGCGTAGAAACTCATAAGCAGAGCCGTGTAGCTCATTTGTGCCAGAGCGCGTAATAGAATTGATCACTCCTCCCGACACCCTGCCATAACTGGCTGGCGCGCAGTTTGTTACGACAGAGAATTCCTGAACTGCCTCCACGCCGAGCAAGACACCGAGAACGCTGCCGGGCCCTCCGTTGGAATAGTCGTTTATGCTGATCCCATCGAGACGGTAGTTGTTCCCTTGTGGCCGTGCTCCTCCGATGCTTAACTGCATCCCGAGACCCCGGTTTGCCCGTTGATTACTCAGACCAAGCGGGTATTGATCCACGCCGGTAATGCCCACTTGCAGCAGTGCCAGAGTCGTCCAGTCGCGCCCGTTCAGCGGCAATTCGCGAACCGTTGTGGAGTTCTCAGTTGCTTCCAACGTTGAACTGGCCAATTGGATAGCGGGCGGTGTGCCTGAAACTTCGATTTTCGTCCTAACCTCGGCTGGGTTTAGCTTGAAGTCGATTACCTCCTCGGAGCCTACCGTCACAAGAACACCCGATCTCACAACCGTTTCAAATCCTTCCTTGGACGCACTGATCTCGTACGAACCAAGCACCAGGTTCGGAGCCGTGTAGATCCCGTCGTTGTTTGCCTTTACGGACCGGACGATAGCCGTCTCGGAGTTCTTAACAGCGACCTGTGCTCCTGCAATTGCACGTCCGGAGCTGTCTATCACGCTCCCCGAAACAGTCCCTCCAGCGACCTGTGCGAGACAAGCACTACCGGTCACCAGTACGATTGCAGTGACGCACGCGATTGTCTTCTTGTTCACACCCGTTATGTTCTTACGCGTTTCGCGCGTAGCGCTCGATGAAGTATTCACCAACAGGGAAATGTCCTCTCTGCGTTCCTTGCAAGGGAGAAACGTCCAGGGGAAACACATTCAGGCAATTGAATAGGTCCCGACCGAAATCATACATCCGGAGAATCCGCACGGGCGATAATTTCGGCCTCGGCTCAAATGGAAGAAACCGGCCAAGCGCGGCCCAATGGCTTGGTTCTTTTCAAGAACTATCGTCGAATGGTTCCGAGTAAATGCGCAAAATTCCCTGTATTTTTCTCTGTTAGCAGGGCATTTGGCCGGAGAAAAGTTCGCACGGGAGTGCGTCCACCGCCAGCCAGTCTTAGCATTCTTCTCTGTTCCTTCCGTTTGGGCAGAAACCGCAAATTGAATTCTCAGTCTTATCCCATCACCACGATTTTTGGCGGGTCAAAGCATGAATCAACGCTTCGGACGATACCCAGCTTCTTCATCCGGAAGTACAAGGTCGAACGATTCAGTCCCAAGCTGGCTGCGGCACCGTTGGGTCCAGAGAGAACCCAGCTGGTCTCTTTCAGCGTCTTTAGGATATGGTTGCGCTCGACCTCTTCCAGAGTTTGATGGCGGTCCGTGTTTTGACCGGGCGTGATCCGAGATTTCAAGTCCCGGGGCGAAAGCCGCAGCACAGGACCGGGGCTTAAAATCACTGCGCGTTCGATTACGTTTTCCAATTCCCGGATGTTGCCAGGCCACCGGTAGAGAATCAGAGCCTCCATCGTTTCCGAGGGAATCGTGTCAATCGTCTTACGCATTCGTTGTGTGGCTTGTTGTACAAAATGCTGGACCAACAGCGGAATATCCTCTGGACGTTCCCGCAAGGGGGGAACGTTGATAGGAAACACATTCAGGCGATAGTAGAGGTCGCTGCGAAACTGCTTCTCCAGAATCATTCCTTCCAGGTCGCGATGAGTCGCGGCCACTATGCGTACGTCGACTTTCTGAGTCCGCGTGCTTCCCAGGCGCTCAAATTCCCGCTCCTGCAAGACACGGAGGAGCTTTGGCTGCAGCTCGAGTGGGATATCACCGATTTCATCCAGGAACAGCGAGCCTTGATGTGCCACCTCAAGCCGGCCGATCTTCTGTGCGATTGCGCCGGTGAACGATCCCCTTTCATGGCCAAACAGTTCACTTTCGAGCAGCCCGGTCGGGATGGCAGCACAGTTGAGTTTAACGAACGGTCGAGCCTTGCGAGGACTGAGACCGTGAATAGCGCGCGCGATGAGTTCCTTGCCGGTGCCGGTCTCGCCCAGCAAGAGGACAGTCGAATCTCCCCCGGCCACGGTTTCGACCATCTGCAGCAAACGTCGGAGAACCGAACTTTTTCCAATGATGCCTTCGAAACCGGTCCCCGAGCTCACCGTCTCCTCGGTTAGGTCGATATGAAGCGTGCTCTCCAGATCGGTTCTTGGCCTCACGTCCGCGTAGTACAGAGGATAAATAAGACTATTTAAGCCCATTGACATGCTCCTTCGCGTACTGCTTGTCGCTGTGACTGTTCATTGCCTTCGTTGCGTTGTCGGCCGGCTTTCTCGCCCAATCCATTCACGGATGTATGCCGGGCAATTCTCAAGCTGGATGCCATTCACTTCGCAAACGGCGAGAAACTTGACTCCATCGCGGTCGACGAGGGTGACGTCTCTCAAATCCAAGGCGATCTTGCGGCTGATATCTTCCAACTCGAAGAGCCTTCGGAGTTCGTCAATATCCTCTGCCTCGATGCGACCGCTCAGAGTAAAAATTACTTTTCCATTTGTCTTCCTCTGGATTCTTAGCATCCGATGCCCTTCTGAGACCGACAAAGCTTGATTAGCAGCTAGCTGTCCAATCGCAATCTCCTGAGGAAGAATGGCTTACGGGATAATTAACTGTCGACTTTTCGCCAATTGGCGAAATTCTGAACAACAAATCACCGCAAGTTTGCATTGGTTCGGAATTTACTTACGGCTCGTGTTTGCTAGATCGCAATGGCAAGATCGCCCTGGCGTTCGCGCTCGCGCGATCAGGACGAGCAGCGGAAGCCGGTAGACTCGCAGACCAGGTCAGCGCGGAAAGACCCGAGGACACGCTCGTGCAGCATTGCTTCATTCCCACCATCCGGGCCGCGATCAAGCTGTGGCAACACGATCCGGCGGCAGCCATCGATCTGCTCCGCGGCACTGCCAAGTAGGATCTGGCGTTTACGGGATTGTTCGACTATGTGTACCCCGCCTACATCCACGGACTCGCATACGTGGGGCTCGGCGATGGCCAATCGGCCGCGGCTCAGTTCCAAAAGCTGATCGACAATCCTGGTTTTAGCGTGAGACATATCATTGGACCCCTGGCCCGGCTCCAACTCCGCCGCGCGCAGAAGATGATGGGCGATGAAGCCGCTGCACGGAAGTCCTACAAGACTTTCTTGGATTTGTGGAAGAACGCCGATCCCGATGTTCCCATCTATCAACAAGCCAAAGCCGAGTGCGCCAGGTTGGCAAAGGATTGAGTCGCACAAACCAGAGTAGTTCGACAGATTGCTGTGACTTCTCTTCTCTGGAACAATCAGGATTTAAAGCGATTTTTGTCGATTTTCAGTGAGCGGATTTTCGATTCCAGCGTGGACCGTGGGATGCCCAATCTCGCCGCGGCCCCCGTAGGTCCGAAGACCCGTCCTTGGCATTCTCGCAGAGCTGTTTCGATCATTTCCCTTTCTTGAGCTGCCACCTTCTCGGAGAAATAAAGCTGGCTCTCTGTTTTCCCGTTCGACGGCTGCTGGGACAGCCAGCTTTCATCCACCGAAAAATTCTCGGTTTCACACACGATGACGGATCGTTCGATGACGTTCTGTAATTCGCGTATGTTTCCGGGCCAAGGGTATAATTCAAGTAGTCGGAGAGTCTTCTTGTCGACGGTTGTAATTCTCTTACCAGCTTTCCGCGCGTAGCGATCGATAAAGTATTCAACCAGCAGTGGGATGTCCTCACCTCGTTCTCGCAGCGGAGGAATTTCGATCGGGAAGACATTCAGGCGGTAAAATAGATCACTGCGGAAAGACCCAGCGCTGATAGCGACCTGCAAGTCACGGTTGGTGGCTGCGATCACTCGAACGTCGGCGTGGATTCGACGAGTGCCGCCGATACGCTCAAACTCGTGCTCCTGTAAAACACGAAGCAGGGCAACCTGAGTCTCGGCTGGAAGATCTCCGACTTCGTCAAGGAAGATCGTGCCCCCATTTGCTAATTCAAACCTACCCAAGCGCTGTTGAGTCGCGCCCGTGAAGGCACCTTTCTCATGGCCAAATAGCTCCGAGGCGATCAGGTCACGCGGTATCGCTGCACAGTTCACACTTACGAATGCGCGCGAGGCGCGGTTTGATCGCCTGTGGATGGCGCGTGCAACAAGCTCCTTGCCTGTTCCAGTTTCACCGGTTATGAGGACTGTCGAATCACTTGGCGCAACTTTGGAAATGCGCGAGAGCACGGCTTGCAAAGCTGGAGAGGTTCCGACAATCTCTTCGAACATCGAAGTTTTGTCGATTTCTTCTCGGAGAGCCACATTTTCACGGCGAAGAGTGTCCTCAGCCTGCTTGCGATCTTCGATATCCGTCGCCGTAAAATACCAACGTCTAATCTTTTCCTGTTCGTCCCGCAATGGGTTGAGACGAGCCAAGAACCAGCGATAACTCCCATCACGTTTGCGTAGTCGCAACTCCAACTCGTCGGCAGCGCCACTTGATAAAGCACGATCCGCACAGGTCTTGAGCCGTTCCGAATCGTCAGGATGAGCAGAAGCCGCAAAGCTCTTGTGCCGCCATTCGTCGAGACTGATGCCGAGGTAATCGAGTGCGGTGCGGTTTGCATAGAGGCGTTCGCGGTTAGGCCCGTATACCGCAATGAGTTGAGGCGCCAGGTCCAGAATCAGCCGGAACTCCGATTCCTGCTCGCGGATCTTGTCTTCCGCCTGCTTGCGATCTTCGATGTCGGTGACGACGCCATACCATTTAACGATGTTGCCGGCTTCATGTCTCAGCGGCACGCCCCGCACCAAGTGCCAGCGGTATTCTCCATTTGCTCGACGGATGCGAGTTTCGTACTCGAAGTTTTCTCCACTCGCGAGGCAGGCCCGCCACTGAGAAACCATCCCATCGACGTCCTCAGGGTGAACAAAAGCCGTCCACTTCCGCCCGCTTACGTCGTCAAGCGTGGCGCCGAGGTAGTCCAACCCAGGCTTATTGAAGTAATCGATGCTGCCGTCAGGCCTGGCTGTGTGAATCAGCGCAGGGATCGAATCGACCACCTCGCGAAGCTCCGCTCCTTGTTCTCTGATCACCGCTTCTGCGTGCCGTTGCACACTGATATCGCTCACCGCCCCTACAAATTCGAGGTTGCCCGATGCATCCTTAAATGCCTGGGCAAGGGCGCGGACGTGCTTGATTGCTCCGCTCGGCAGAAGCAGACGATACTCATGTTCGAAGTCCGTGCCGGTCTTGGATGCGCGCTCAATGACCTGTTGTGCAAGCGACTTGTCCTGGGGATGTATGCGCTCTAAGACCATATCCAAGGTCGGCTTCTTGGCGCGATCGTACTCGAAGATGCGATAGGTTTCGTCTGACCAGACAATATTTCCAGTATCAGGTCTCCACCCGAAGCTGCCCGTGTGACTCAGCCTTTGAGCCTCGGCCAGATATGCCTCGCTTCGCCGGATCGCTTCTTCCGCAACTTTACGTTCCGTGATATCCATTATCGCGCCGACAGCTTCTGCGTTGCCTGCCTCGTCCCTTACAGAATGCGAAAGATTATAAATGTGCTTTATCGAAGCATCCGGCATCAGCAACCGATGCTCAAAGTCAAAGTCAGCTCCGCTCCGCCCCGCACGCTCAAGGGCGTCTTTGACAAGGCCCACATCCTCGGGATGAACTCGCTGCAGTATCAAATCGGGCGTCGGTTCTGTCCCGGGTGCGTAACCGTAGATCCGAGCCGATTCCTCGGACCAAAATATCCGCTTAGTACTTGTTTCCATTCCGACACTACCGACGCGGCTGAGTTTCTGCGCATCTGTTAAATGCGCTTTGCTCCGCCGAAGTTCGACTTCGATCAGCTTCCGCGCGGTGACATCCATTACCGCGCCGATGACCTCGATGCTGCCGGTTTCACCCCTCTCCGCTTTTCCAACAACGTGTAAATATTTAATTCTCCCGTCTGGCATCAGTAGGCGACTCTCGAGGTCAATTCCATCTGCCCTGGTAGCAGCGGCGATTGCGATTTTCACCGAAGGCATATCCTGCGGATGAACGCATTCCAAAATCATTTGCAATGAAACCTTCGAAGAAGGGTCGAATTCAAAAATACGGAAAGTCTCGTCGGACCAGAAGTGCTCGTCGGTGGAAACGTTCCACCCAAAGCTGCCTGTGTGACTGAGCTTTTGTGCTTCGGCCAGGTAGGCTTCGCGGCGTCGGAGCTCCTGAGTTAGAAGCTCGTGCTCAGTGACGTCTATGGCGCTGCCGACGTACTTTTTGAGGCTTTGGCTGTCGACAAAAGGAACACCGACGCAGCGAATGTACCGGACCTCGCCATCGGGTCGCACGATGCGCTTGGTGGCGTCGAAGGGCGAAGCTTCCGCCAAGATTCCCTTGATCAGGTCTGCCATAGACTCGCGATCCTGTGTGTGGACACAAGCCAGGTATTCCTGAAGACTAGGCGGTTTGCTGGCCGGATCGAGTCCGTGCATCCGAAATAATTCGGGAGACCAATAGTAGAAGCCGTCGGGATCGAAGGCCCAGCTTCCCATGTGGCCAAGACGCTGCCCTTCGACAAGATAAAACTCGCTTCTTTGCAGCTCCTTGGCGTTGCGGCAGAGTTGTTCTTCCGCCGTCTTGCGCTCGGCAATATCCAGGCTCGATCCGTACCACTTGACGATGTTGCCGCGGCCATCCCGGAGCGGCACCTTGCAATGGAACATCCAGCGGTATTCCCCATCCGCGCGGCGGACCCGAGTTTCGTATTCGAAGATTTCTCCCGACGCGAGGCAGGCTAGCCACCTGGCTACAATCCCCTCAACGTCCTCAGGATGAATAAAAGCCCTCCAATTCCAGCCGCTCACTTGTTCCAACGTGGCGCCCAAGTATTCCAGCCAAGGTTTATTGAAATAATCGAGGTAGCCGTCAGGCCTAGCGGTGTGAATCAGCGCTGGGATCGAATCGACGAGAAGCTGAATATTCAACGACTCGGGTTCTCGTCTTGGAGAGGCCATGGCGGGCATTATATTCCTTTTGGTCATTTTCCGAACCTTCCTGAGGTCCTGGCTGGGGGCCTGTCAACATCTTGACAAGTGCCTGAATGTTGGCGTCAACTCTCAACGACGATGAGATTCTTTCAGCAGCAAGGTGCTTCTTTCCATGGAGATAGACGCGCCGGCAGCTCGGACCCCGGAATGCACAATGCGGAACCTGGAGGTCGTTCGATCTTCGCTTCGGCGAGGATTTCGGCCCCTTGGTGGAGCGGAAGGCCCAAGGATCACGAGAAACGTCATCAGCCCGGGAAACTCCCTGATGTCGAGAAGAATTGAAGGCCTCCTATGGGAGACGCTGGTGAGCGCCCGGGTCAAACGGTATTACGGCATTGTTGGGGACGCCATGAACGCTGTCGTGGACGCGCTGCGGCGAAATGGCAACGTATAGGAATTCGTCTGAACCACACGGCCAAGCTTGAACCTCCTTCAAGAGTCCGAACTGGAGAAAGCATCAAAGCGCGCCGCAAACCAGGTACAAGGAGTATGAAGGAATGGCCACAGCAGGCACGCCGGCTCCCGCAAAAGCGCCGGAACCAGAGCAAGCGCAGGCAGAGCCTAAAGCGAAATGGCAGAAATTTGTAGTGCCCGCATTGATCGTTCTGCTTGCTGCTGTGATCTTTGCCACCATAACTTGGAACTGGAACGCATGGGAAGGTGGGCGGGTTGAACAGGTCACAGATGATGCCTACGTTCGCGGCGATCTGACTCCCCTCAGCACAAAAGTTGCGGGCATCGTGCGGGACGTGAAGGTCGCGGATTACCAGCAGGTGCGCAAGGGAGAGTTGATTGTCGAGTTGGACGATGACGATTTTCGGGCGCAGGTGAATCAGGCCGCCGCTGCGGTTGAGGCTGCGAAAGCTGCAATCGAGAACAATCGCCGACAACGCGAGCTTCAGGACACCAAGATTGAGCACGCGCTCGCCGGCGTTGATCAGGCAAAGGCACAGATCGTAGCCGCCCAGGCAGGTATAGAGGCCGTGAAGGCAGACGTGGTCCGCGCGCGCGCCGAGCGTGCTCGCCAAGAGGCGCTTTTGCAAACGCACTCGGCCACGCAGCAGAAAGTCGAGCAGGCCGTCGCCGATGACGAGCGGCTTGCCGCCCAGCTCGCAAGTCGCCAAGCGGGTCTTGAAGAGGCTAAGACTATGCTCCGCAGCAGCGAAGACTCGGCGGAAGCCGAGAGGCGCACGAAGAAAGTGTTGGAATCTCAGGATCTACAACTCATCGCCGACTTGCATGCGAAGGAAGCCGGGGCTCAAATGCATCGCAAGTTAACCTCGGTTACACAAAAATCGAGGCGCCGGATGACGGCACTGTCGGGGAGAGGCAAGTGCGGCCCGGACAACTTGTATCGCCGGGAACACAAGTCATTTCCTTCGTGCCCCGGATCAAGTGGGTTCAGGCGAACTATCGCGAGACGCAACTCACGAATGTGAAGATTGGCGATGCAGCGGAAATAACCATCGAGCGAGTATCCTGGCCGCGTGGTCCGCGGCAAAGTACTCGAGATCGCTCCGGCCAGCGGCTCGCAGTTTGCGCTTATACCTCCCGATAACGCGACCGGGAATTACACCAAGGTCGTGCAAAGGATTCCCGTGAAAATAGCCCTCGAGGATTCGAGCTTTGCGAACAGCTTGCGCCCCGGACTTTCCGTAATCGCTACTGTCCGGACGAGCCGCTGATCGGAGCGTAAGATGTCTGGCTTCCTCGATAGCCCTGCCTCAGCCCACTCCGTCACAACTCGCACGCGGAATCGCCGGAGCCGTGCCGGGCACGCTTTCCGAGAGTCCATTGGTCGGAATCC
>CAVSWI010000016.1:0-442653 GCA_963731535.1 uncultured Acidobacteriota bacterium
TGTCCGGTTGATGTCATAACGACGTCGGCCTCGCGACGGCCCGAGTAGACTGTTTCGGTGTTCACCCTAACAGTGCTCGGACCGAAGGAGGCCGAGATGAGAATTATAGGATGTGACTTTCACACTCGCCAGCAAACGTTGGCGATGCTGGACACCGAAACGGGGGAGCTGGTGAAAATGACTTTGCTGCACGAAGGAAACACCGTGCGAGAGTTTTATGCTGCGCTTCCAGGCCCGGTGTGTGTGGGCATCGAAGCCACGGGATCGATGCAGTGGTTTGTGAACCTGATGGAAGAGCTGGGCATTGAATGCCGGGTTGGTAACCCGGCAGTGATTCGGGCAGCCGAGCCGCGGAAGCAGAAACATGATCGGCGAGATGCAGACTTGATTCTGAAGCTGCTGATGGAAGACCGCTTTCCGGCGATCTGGCTGCCTTCGAAAGAGCTGCAGGATCTGCGGGCCTTGGTGCGACACCGTCATCAGTGGGTACGCATGCGGACGCGGGTACAAAATGCGCTGCAGTCGATCGCCTTGGCGAATGGTTTGCGACGAGGCCCCGCCCTGTGGAGCCAAGCAGGCCAACACAGGATCGCATCGTTGTCCTTGGCGCCTCATGCCGCTTATCGGCGGAGTGAGTTGCAGGCGATGTACCAGAAATTCGAAGCGGAGATCGAGAAACTAAACCAGCGAGTGGAGCAGCAAGCGTGCGAACGAGCCGGCGCACGTCTGCTGATGACCCATCCCGGAGTGGGGCCGGTCACGGCCTTGGCGACCGAGGTATTCCTGGGCGATCCAGCACGATTCGCAGACAGCAAGGCCCTGGCTAGTTATGTAGGGATGATCCCCAGAGAATACTCCAGTGGAGGAAGGCAGCGGCTCGGTGGCTTGAGTAAACAAGGCAATGCGCTGCTGCGCTTTCTCTGGGGTGAGGCGGGAGCACACGCGGTACGCCGAGATCCGGCGTTGCAGCGTTTTTACCGTCGGAAATTGGTGCAGAAGGGTCTGGGGAAAGCGAGAGTGGCTGTAGCTCGCAAGCTCGGGATTCGGCTGTTGGATCATGTTGCGGGATCAGATGGAGTACAACGAGTTCTGTCGTCGTGGACAGAAGCAGCAGAACAGCGGTGCCGCCTGTGCAGGGAGGCCTGGAACGCGCAATGGTGCGACGAGTCACCGACCGGTTGATTAGGCTACCTGCCTCCCTACGGGGAGTTCGAATAATTCATCATGGTCGAGAGTGATCGAAGAGATGGCTGGTGGGCAACACCGAGTTGATGAACCAAGACGGGCCGAGCAAGTTCGGGTGACACAGATGAACAGAAGCGGCAGGAAAGGACGCCATTCGTGCGTCGACGCCGAAGTCTGCGTAAATTTAATGATAAGCAAAAGAAAAAAACCAAAAAAACTCTTGACACCGCCGACGTCGTTAGAGGACTTATGCTCTAGTGGGCGGGTTCATATCCCGCTACGCGAGGAACTCAACGACTCCTGTTTCGAGGTTGTACATCGAGCCTACGATCTTTATGGTGCCGCTGGATTCAAGGCCCTGAAGCACAGGGCTCTTTTCCCGAATGTTGGCGATAGTCAGTGATACGTTCTTTCGCGCCACAGTGTCTACGAACTCGTAGTTTTTTGCCGAACGGTCTCCAGTGTATTGAGTGGCCTCAACGGCTGGACGGATTTTCGCCAACAACGCGGTGAGATTGCCAAGCTGCACCCCGTCAATGGCACCCTTGATAGCGCCGCAGGCGGTGTGGCCCATAACCAGCACGACTTTCGAGCCTGCCGCCTTGCAAGCGAATTCCATGCTGCCCAATATGTCCTCGTCAGCAACATTGCCTGCCACTCGACCGCTGAAGATATCGCCGATACCAAAGTCGAGAATCAACTCGGCGGGTGCTCGCGAGTCAATACAGCTGAAAACAATCGCCGCAGGATACTGTCCCGTCGCAGTCGCCTTGGCTTCTCGCATGAGGTCGCGATGCTGAGTTTTGCCCGACCGGAACCTTTCGTTGCCAGCTTTCATCAGCTGGATGATTTCGTCCGGCGTCATCTTGTCACGCTGCTCTTTGGTGAGGTCTGCGTGGGCCAACATGCTTCCTAGGCTTGCCTCTACTGCTCCCACAGCGGTCGCAACGCCGACAGCCTTGCAAAATCCCCGGCGGTCAAATCCATATTTTCCATCGCTTAGTCTTTTCATTGCCTTCCTCCTTTCATTTTCTTAAGCACCACGCCGCAACCAGAGTGTAGCAAACCAAATGGTCTGCATGGATGTTGTCAATTCTTATGGTTGGATGGTCGTAGACATACTGTGCTAGGGCCTGGTTAGTCGAACCGGACGAATAAGGTATCACTTTGAACGGTTATAAGCGCTTGCTCGGGTGGCTGGTTGCTCTGACTCTACTGGGATTCGGAGCGCGGATCGTCTCGTCACAAGAGAATCCCGCCGCATCGGGTACCGTCGAGGTTCACATGGTCATCACGGACCAAGCCGTTCGCGACGACACCGAAATTCCAATCCTTCGTCCCGAAAATGTACAGGTTAGACAAGGAAAAACTCCACTGAAAATCGACACGGTAATTCCCGCTCGCGGAGATAATGCCGCGCTACAGTTTTTCATTTTGATCGACGATACCTGCGACCCGAGCATCGGAAATAGTCTCAATGACCTCCGCGATTTCATCAATGCGCAGCCTGCGACAACCGCTGTTGGTGTGGGTTACATGTCCAACGCCACTATTCAAATCGTGCAGAACTTCACTGCCGATCATGCTCTGGCCGCCAAGGCCATCCGTTTGCCGCGAGGCAATCTGTCCGCCATGGATAGTCCGTACTTGTCGCTCATCAGCCAATCAAAGGTTGGCCTGAACAGAAAGTACGCCGCGAAGTCCTAATGGTGAGCGATGGTATTGACCGTCTGCGTAACGAGAGGATGTCCAATCGTCAAAAGCTTTTGGTATCCGCAGAGCCGTTTAAGCCGATTCAAGAACTATCAGTCAGCAGTGAGGGCCATCTCTATTGGATAGGAGGCTGCCAAGTCCTGGAAAGTCGGAGGGGCAGCTTTGTTATAATCAGTGAAGATGCCGGCTCGAAATCACTCCGCTCAATTCACGCCATCCGCATATGCAGTTTTCGTTTTGATCATCGCAATATGTTGCGCCTCCGCATGTGCGGCTTACTCTGTTCTGACGCATGAAGCTATTATTGACGCCGCGTGGAAAGACGACATCGTGCCCACGCTGCTAAAGCGCTTCCCGAACGCGACTCCCGACGAACTGCTCCAGGCCCATGCCTACGTTTACGGAGGGGCAATTATTCAGGACATGGGTTACTACCCGTTCGGCAACAAGTTCTTCAGCGACCTGACCCACTATGTCCGCAGCGGTGATTTTGTACTCGCCTTGATTGATGAATCCAAAGATCTGAACGAATACGCTTTCGCGCTGGGCGCGCTGGCGCACTATGCTGCGGACACTTCGGGTCACCCGCTCGCAACCAATCGTGCGGTTGCAATCATGTATCCCGAACTGGAGAAGAAATACGGATCGGTGGTCACGTACGAGGACAAGCCCTCGGCCCACATGAAAGTGGAGTTTGGTTTTGACGTGGACCAGGTAGCCAAGGGACATTACGCGCCCAAGGTCTATCATGACTTTATCGGATTCGAGGTTTCCAAACCGGTTCTGGAAAGAGCGTTCGCAAAGAATTATTCACTCGATATGTCCAGCGTCTTTTTTAGCACGGATCTAGCAATCGGCAGTTACCGTCACGCTGTTTCAACCGTCATTCCACGCACGACCAAAGTCGCCTGGCATCTCAAAAGAAATGAGATTCAGCACAGCGACCCTAGCGAGACCAAGACGAAATTCGTTTACAATATTTCAAATTCTGGCTATCGCAAGGATTGGGGCGATGTTTACGAGAAGCCCGGCTACTTCGCGCGCTTCAAAGCGCTCATCCTGCGCCTGGTGCCCAAAATCGGTCCATTCAAAGCGCTCGCGTTCAAGCCGCCCCCGCCGGATGTAGAACAGATGTATATGCACAGCTTCAACGAAACACTGGACCACTATCGGGCGTTGCTGCTTGCCCAACAGGAAGGCAAACTCCAATTGCCGAACGACAACCTCGACACC
Organism: uncultured Acidobacteriota bacterium; assembly: GCA_963731535.1. Classification (GTDB taxonomy): domain Bacteria; phylum Acidobacteriota; class Terriglobia; order Acidiferrales; family UBA7541; genus Palsa-295. Next base: position 4,132 of record CAVSWI010000016.1, read on the forward strand.
GGTGGAATAACCGGGCCCGCAGACTATAGACTCACAGATGAAACCTACGCGAAGCTGCTGGACAAAACGAACGGCAAACCTATTTCGGATGCCCTACGCCTGGACATTCTCGCCTATTATGCTGACTCGGGTAAGGAATTCGCAACCAAGAGAAACCCGGAAGCCTGGCAGAAAGTCCTCGATCAATTGAGTAGTTTGAAAGCCAAGGCCGCCTCTGACGTGAACACCCGCTGACCTCGTCCTTAACAGACGGGCCGGAAGGAAATCTTGCGGGCGGGCACCGTTAGGTATAGCTTCATGAAGAGCCCGGAGATGCAGTGACCTCGATTGCATCCAAAACTTGGGACATGCTACGGCTGATCCGCCATGGCGGTCCTGCCCTCTGTAATGTCGCCGTCACGAATTCCTGCAATGCCGCCTGCGATTTCTGCAACTTTGCCCGCGGCAAAGTCGCCTCCCGTGACTTGCGTTGGATTGACGCGGATCAGTTCGATCGCGCGCTCGGTATCCTTCAAAAACGCGGGATTCGCTATATCAGTTTTTTTGGCGGCGAGACACTCCTCCACCGGCGGCTTGCTGAGATGATCGAAATGTCCGTTAACAGAGGCATGGGTCCTGCCGTGATTACGAATGGCTGGCTGCTCCCGATGCAGCTCGATGACCTCGCGGCGGCCGGTCTCAAGACCGTGTACGTTTCAATCGACGCTGCCGCGATGGCCGACCACGAAGAAAATCGCGGCCTGAAGGGTCTCGGCGAGCGCATCCGCTCGGCCACCGCGCGGATGCCCGGTTTAGGTATGACGGCGCTCGCCCAAGTGACCATGAGCAAGTTGATCGGCGACTACCGCGCTCTTGTCCCTCTGCTGCGAGAACTCGGATTTTCCGCCGTCGCTTTCTCCTATCCGCAGCAGGCTCGTCTCGGCTCTTCCTCCCTCGCTTGGTCCTCTGATTCGCGTCTGGTCAACTTCGAAACCACCGAACTGGTCGAAGCCTTTGACGCTGTCGATGATTTGCGCGAATTGTTTCCCGTCAATAACCCGCGCGCTTCTGTCGCCGACATGAAGCAGCATCTTCGCGGGCAGCCGGAGCGGTTCGTTTGTTACGGCGGGTACAAGAGTTTTTATATGGATTGGAATTTTGATATGTGGCGTTGCGATGCCTGGGACAAGCCCATGTGCTCGGTATGGGAGTTCGCGGAAGCGCCGCTGATTCGCGACGGCTGCACCGCGTGCATAGCCGATTGCTATCGCGATTCCAGCGTCATGCTGCATTTCGCGGTCTCCCTGGGCGATGCGATCGATCGCCTGGGAGAAGGGCGTGTGCTCGCCGCGCTAAAGACTTTAGCCACTGGGCGCAATGTCACGTCGCTAAAGGCCGTTGTTGAAAACGCAGGCGTCCTGTCCGGACTTGCCAGACGCGGTTGAACTCTCCTCCTCTCTCCTTCATGTCAGCGAACAGTTAGCCGCCGCGAGGACAAGTCCCGATAAGTTCCATAAAGGAAGTCAAGGAAAAAACACTTCTCCTGTGGCCGGAGTTTTTCTTGACGTCCAGCCCGCCCCAGGGAGCAGGATTGTTCTGGCCTTCCGTTCCGTGAGCTCGGGACGCTACGCGATTCCTGTAGCGCTTTTGGTTTTCTCTACCAGCGGTTTTCATCGCATCTGGGCGACGAAGCCAGTCAGTTCTGAGACCAACAAGCAGCAAGGTTGTTAGGTGCCAACCATGGTTCCATTGGGGACTCGTGGTCCATAGCTTTTTCGGGTTGTCCGAGGGGGACTAGGGTCGGATAGGAGACTTAGCGGCCCGAAGCACGCAAGGTCTAACTAATCGGCTGAGACTCGCCCGCCGGGTAGGGCGATGGCGCGGACCGGGCTTCGAATGATGCCGACGTTTCCATCGCTCCCCCTAAAATTCCGTAAGGCGGGTTTTCCCCGTTACGGCTTCAAGGCCGGTAGATCAGGCAGGGCCTTCCCGGCGACGCCAAGATTGCGCGTCGACCGGTTTGCCTCCGCCCTTCGTGCTCTCCGCTTTCGCGTCTCTGCCCCGCTCTGTGTCGGGGGACGCCCTGCGCTTGAGCACCTCCGTGCGAGCGGCTATTGCCGCTCTACCCCAGGGGCCCTCGCTCCGATCCGAGTTATCCTGTCTCGGTCCATCTACGCTTATGCGGCCCCATCCGCCCCACTTGTGGGCACATCCCGATTTCACCGCACTGCGGCTTATACGAGATGCCCTCGCTGTGCGTCTCCGCCTAGGCGACCCACAACTGGTTCCGTGCTTTCGTTGACATTCTCTATCGACATGTCGCCCTCGGGGACTCCGGAGAGTTCATTCGCTGCTAGCACCCAGTTCTTCGCGGATAACACTGGCCTTCGACCGGTTCGAAAAGTCTCGGCACTCTCATTGACCCCACCCTCCGATTCTCGTGGGGGACACTATTTCGGAGCTTCACTACGGTTTGCTTTCGCTGCGACCTGTCGATTTGCTCGCCCCCCTGTCGGAGCTGACCGGGGTTTGTCCCAGCCAACGGGGACTTTTACTACCGGGCTTTCAACGGCTTGGTCACCCTCACCGTCGCCGGATATGACTACAGCGGCAACTGGGCAAGTTCCGCTGGCAGGATTTGCACCCGCTAGAATGCCAACTAGCATCGCTGCAATCGAACCCGAGTGTCTCAAGAACTCTGGCCACCGCTGGGAAAAATCCCCGGGATAGAACGGATGGCTCGCTTCTCCTCAGGGGTGTTCCGATTGGACATGTCTCGGTGCTCCTTGGGCACCAAAGTGTTCGGATAACCGAGCGGCACTACTCGCCTTGGGTACGCGCTCGGCAAGAGCAACTTGATCAGGATTTGAAGCGCGTTTGGGAACAAGATTCTATAGCGATTCTGGAAACGAAAGGTACACCAGAGGTACACCGAAAAAACGTGAGGATTAACTAATGAATTTTCACAACGATAGAGTGGAGGCGCGGGTGGGAATCGAACCCACGTATAAAGGTTTTGCAGACCTCTCCCTTACCACTTGGGTACCGCGCCCTGGAAGCAAGTATAGCGAAAGTCGGGCTTCGTTTCAGCCCGGAAAGCCGGGGCCGCGGCCAATTCGGTCGGAAAGCGGGTTCGGCGGCCGATTTGCCGGCAAAGCGCGTCAGCGTCGGGTTGAAGTTGACCCCCACAGTTTTCCAATTTTATTTTATGTAGAGTTCGTAGGGGAGACGGGCTTGCACCGGCTCCATCATCCCCAAGATGTGACGTAGGGTAACTTCCAGGGATTCCGACTGGCGCATCTGCTCTTTTTGCTTCTCGAAGAGTCGTTCGAAGAATGTTTTTTCTTCGGGGAGCCGGACGATGCGTATGGAATTTTTTGCGGGGATATGGGCGAGTTGCTTGGCTACTTCTATGGCGCGATCTGTGCCGCCCAATTCATCCACCAAGCCTAAGTCCTTAGCCTGAGAGCCGGACCATACGCGGCCTTTGCCGATTTTGTCCACGGCCTCCGGGGACATTTTGCGGCCGGCGGCGACGCCTTTTACGAAGGCGTCGTAGGTTTCGTGCATGGAGCGTTCGATGTAGGCCTGTTGCGCTGGCGTGAAATCCTGCTGCGCAGAAAATAGCGTGGCATTATCACTCGTAGCCACGTAATCGGTGCTGATGCCCAATAAATTGAAAAGGCCTGAGACGTTCATCTTGCCGATGAGAACGCCGATGGAGCCGGTGATGGTGTTGGGGTCAGCGACAATTTTATCGGCAGGTGACGCGATCCAGTAGCCGCCTGAAGCAGCCACGTCGGACATGGATACGACTACTGGTTTCACTTCGTGCGCGAGCTCCACTTCCCTTCTAATCACTTCGCTGGCTACCACCGAGCCGCCGCCGGAATCGACGCGCAGGACGATGGCTTTGATGCTGGAGTCCTGGCGCGCTTTGCGAATGTCCGCCGCAACCGAATCGCCGCCCATGATAAATCCCCCGGCGGCGGTGGTTCCGGAATCACCGGAAACGATCAAGCCGGTGGCGTGGATGACGGCGATTTTATCCAGGGCGAAATTGGGAGGCGTCGGTGTGGAGCGATACTGATTGAGCGAGACTGGATTCCAGCCGCCAGAACGGTGTTTGAAGAAGTCCTGCACCTGGTCCCAATAGGCCATGCGATCGACGATCTTGGCTTGTACAGCTTCGCTGCCAGAAAGTGGGGCGCGATTGAGAATGGATTCAAATTGCTCGCGAGTCATTCCGCGGCCTTTGGAAGTGTCGCCAAGATATTGTTCGTAAACGCTGCGCAGCAGTGATTCCACTTCTTCTTTGTGAGCGGGCGTGAACTTCTTTTCGGTGAAAGTATTGGTGGCGGTCTTGTATTCAGCGATGTGGTAGAACTCCGGGACGACCTTCAGCTTGTCCAGCGTGCCGCGAAAAAAAACAGCTTCCGCCATCATGCCCCGAATACTTACGGGCGCGGTGGGGACTAGCCAGATTTCCTTGCAAGCGCTGGCGAGATAGTATTCCGGGTTTTGAATGCCGTCGTAGCCCAGGTAGCAGATGCTTGGCTTTCCGCTATCCCGAAATCTAAGAAGATGCGCGCGGATTTCTTCTAGTTTGCCCCAGCCGGTTTCAAGCGGCGCGATGCGAACGACCAGGCCGGTGATGTGCGAGTCGGTACGAGCCTGGTCGATCGCGTCGAGGTAATCGTGGAGCACCGGAACGGTACCGTTGAAGGCGCTGAAGAAATCGGGGGCACGCTGCTCTTCGATTTGGCCGCTGGCGTCGATCACCAGGACTGAGTTGGAGGCGATGCGCAGGCCGGGCTTGGAAGCAGACCAGAACATCAGGACGACCAAAAATATAAGGACCAGGATGATTACGATTGCTCGACGCTTGCCCCAGGTCATCGTCATTCACCTCTTCCCCGCGCGGGTGCTGAAAACTTCGAACTCGCAGGTGGATCGTGCTGAATCCACGGTAGCACTGGGCGGCGGAAAATTCCAATTGGCGGCAGGGGCGGTTTGTTCAGCGGAACGGCGTCGCCTTTCGAGCCTTCGGCGCTAGAAAATAGCGAAAACCGGAAAATCCTAATGTGTGTTCTGGCCCCGGTTAGAAATTTCCCCGTCGTTTGTTTCGAGTAAGTTACGTTGCATTCTGTTTGTGAGGCAGAACCGGTTAGAAGTGGTCTAGACCACTTCTAAATTTGTGCCAGCGGCGGGAGAGAAACTTTAGAATTGTTGCTAGCTCGTTTGGTTGGAAGTTTGCGATTAGAACAGGGTGCTGTTGTTTGTTTTCTATGGGTTAGCGAAGGTTCTAATAATTCGAGTCCGCGATTAGAAACTGTACAGCAGATTCCTCGTATCGCGTTGCTCGCTCTCATCGAGAACTGCGCTCTGGGGAAGCGGGATGCCGATGCTCGTCGCATCGTCAGTTCGCGATTAGAAATTTGTTGGTGCGGCGCGAGTTTCAAGGTGGGGAGTTGAGCGACGTCGCTCGCTGCGGGGTAGGAGCGGGCGCGGGATTTTCGTCCATCTTCCCTGGTGCGAATTTATCTTCAATAATCACGAGTCACGCTCGCACGCCATTTTTTAAAATTCAAGGAGTCGCATGTGTGGACGGGCTAGTACTGTGGCGCGGGTTGGTTCCATTTTGGCAAATGAAAATATAGTCGGTATTGGCGGGCGAGGCTACTCGATGCGACGGATGGCGGGGCCATCCTTGTGTCCTGGGGTTCGGGCACCATGATCGCGCAATATCGCAGCTGCGCGATCGGCAGGTGGCTCTGTGGTCGTTCGGACAATTATTACCGCGCCGCCCTGTTTGATGTGATTGGCGTAAAATTCTTGTTCGCCGATGTAGTTTGGCTGTTCGCCGGATAGGTCGCGCACTTCGCTTTTTTCGAGAGGGCTGCCGGCGCCGAACAAACGCCCAATCCAGTTGCGATGTGGTTCGTGGGGTTTTGTGGACGGCTCGCCCGGCGTGTTTGCGGTTCGCGCGTCTTCGTCGATATCGCTGATCACTTCCACTTGTTCGCCCACAATGCCTGCTAGCTCCAGATCCTCGACAGCGGCTTCCGCATCTCCGTAACTATCAAGAATTCCGACGATCACGTATTGCATAGTTCGGACCTCCCTACATCGGCAGCTGTCCTAGTGTAAGTCTTATTCGGCATCTACCATGATGCCGATTCTCGTCCAGTCCAAATGTGGACCGGAAAGGACCGAGGACGGTTCCAATTGTTCGTTGAAAATGTAGCCCAATGTTGTGTAAACAGCGGACCAAAGCAGGGTTCCCAGAACATCGAAAACTAGAAACCGTTGACGGAGTGTACCGGATGCCCCGGCAAAGGGAGGCCGCGACAGCATCCAGTCCCAGCACAAACTTCGAAATCAGGAGCGATTTCACCCCGTGTCGAGCGAACGATCGGTTCGCGCTTCGCACACACGTGCTCGGATCTTCGGAGAACCCACATGCGAAATGGAGGATTCTGTTGCCCCACTTCCGGCGAACCAGGCGAGGTCCGCTGATAAAAAGGCGAGAACCGAAAAAACAACGATGACTCCGAAGTTTAGCTTCCCGGAGCCTGCGAGCGCACCGGCGGCCAAAAGAACAAGATTTGCCGGTACCGGTAAACAGGCTTGACGCGCCAGCACAGAAATAAACAGCAAGGAGTAGGCGTGTATCGCGAGAAAATGGACGGTCTCCTTCATGAATATAAGTTTATTCTGACGTCCGGTCAACCGAGTCGGTCGGTCGCTGGTGGAGTTCAGGCATCAGTTCGAAATACGGCCGAATCACTGGGGAATTCGAGCGGCCGAAGTCCGCATAAGTTCCATCAAAGAGAATGCGTCCCGCATCCAGCATGATGATGCGTGGCTGCAAGCGGAAAAGCATATCTTTGTCGTGAGTGATGATAAGACTCGTCCGAGCGAAGCCCGACGCGGTTTTTTCTTGATGTACCGAGCCGATCAAGTCCTGGATCTTCTCGGCGACCTGCGGATCAAGCCCCGTGGTCGGTTCGTCGTAAAGCACCAGAATTGGGTCCAGCGCCAACGCGCGAGCGATCGCCACTCGCTTCGCCATGCCACCCGAGAGTTGATCGATCGTCAGATCAAGGTCCCTGTCGGGGTCCAAAGCGACTTCACGGACTACGTCTTGCACCTTTCTGCGAACGAGGGATTCTTCAAGATTTTGGACCTGGCGTAACGGCAGCGCGATGTTGAAGCCCACCGTGTGGCCAGACAGCAGCGCATTGCCCTGGAACACAACTGCCCAGTGCCGCTCGAGGCTTTCCATGCCCGTGGTATTTAGTGTCGCGAGATCCACGAGGGGCGAGTCATCGGATTCGTGATCCGCGACGAGAACGCGTCCTTGGTCCGGATGATCGAGTCCGATGATTTGTCGCAACAAGGTAGACTTGCCGTTTCCGGATGCTCCCACGATGGCGAGCATCTCTCCGCGACGGACCTCCAGGTTAATTCCGTCGAGCACGTGATGGCTGCCAAACGATTTGTACAGATTCTCAATCCGAATTTCGACACTGGGAGTCGGCATAGCTCCTCATTTCCGCGCCTGCGTTTGCCGTAAAAATAGACGCCCAATTGTATATAGATTGCAGTCATAGCTCATGCCGATTACAGGAAAAGTCACTTTTACTGCAGTTTGTCCCTCTTCGAACAAAAGGAAGCCTCGCTCGGGATTACAACGAAAGAGCAGCGCCGCTTTCTAGGAGGCGTAGGAGGGGTGGCGGGCGGGGGCGCGGTGGCGCAGGTCGCGGGAGAGTTTGGCTAGCCAGCGTAATTCAGTGCGGAACTGGGCGATCATTAGCTCGATCATCCATACGGCTTCGTGGTAGGGATGGCCGACTTCGCGGCGGACGCCGCGAAGAGTGGATTGCTCTTTGGCGAGCTGAGCTTGCAGGAATTCTTTTCTTCGTTCCAGCTGGCGAGCGACGACACCGGGGCGGGCTTGCCAGGAAAGTGCGAGCCAGGTGAGGAACGTTGGGCGGCCGCGTTGGGTTGACCAATCTTCGCGTTGGAGTGCGGAGGCTAGTGCTGCGCGGCCTTTGGCGGTGGTGGAGAACACGCGGCGGTCGGGGCCTCCCGAGGGTTCGTTAGTGTTTGCGACGGCAATCATTCCGGTGCGCGCGAGCTTTTCCATGGAGTAATACAGCTGCGGGCGCGAAATGTCCACCCAATCGCGCCACTCGCGACGCTCGAGTTCGGCGTTGGCTTGATAGCCGTGCATGGGACGCTCGGCGAGTAGGCTGAGTAGGACGAGATCGGGAGTGGTCAGGCTGCTCGGCTTATTTTTTGGCATGGTTTTCCTTCCGCAGGCGGCTCCAATACCACCACTGACATTTTTCCGCGGGCAGCAGAGGGTTGCGAGCCTGGGCTACCGCGGCTTGAAAGGTGTCGAGACAGCAAACGTCAATGTGCTGGCCGGTGAGGCGGCAAAGTTTTTCGTACATTTTATGGGGATTCTGGCGCGCGAGCTGGCTGATGGAGCGAATGCGCAGCATTTCGAAATCGCGAAGCATGGCGGGGCCGACGGAAATCAAGTCCCGCAAACGGCGGTGTGAGGCGTGGGGCATAAAATCCTCCTTGACAAGGATAATGCATCTCGCTATCTTCAACTAGTCTAAATTAGACTAGTTGATTTAGGCAAGGAGAAAATTTCAAATGCGCGCACACCTTTTACTTCTGCCGATGGCGGGACTGCTGCTGTTCGCCAGCCGCGCTACGGCGCAAGGAGAGAAAACCGTGAAGACGATCGAGGTGAAAACAGTGACGGCAGTGCTGTTGGTGGAGGAAATCGAGTCTTGCTTGAATTTCTGGGTAGACCGGCTGGGATTTACCAAGACAGCGGAAGTTCCGGACGGCAACAAGCTGGCGTTTGTGATTCTGCACAAGGGCACGACGGAGGTGATGTATCAAACGTTTGCGAGCGTGGAGAAAGATAACGCGCAAGCGGCCAAGGAGATGCGCAAAGGGCCGACGTTTCTTTACGTGGAAGTGGATGATTTGGATGCGGTGATTGCGGCGTTAAAGGGCGCGCCGGTGGTGATGCCGGTGAGGACTACGTTTTATGGAGCGAAAGAGATTGGAGTGAAGGAACCGGCGGGACATTTTGTTACGTTTGCGCAGTATGGGCAGCGGGCGCAGCACTAAAGTAGGTGGCGATGCGCGAGTCTAATATTCGCGATTGTCACAACCGCGGCGCGATGTTCGTCGCTGAGTTACATGCCGGGATATTTTCCCAGGAAGATCAGGAGGAAGTCGATGGTGTCGCCGATTCCGTGAGCGATGATGGGGACCGATAGGTTGCGGTCGGTGCGTAGATAAATAATTCCGAGGAGAAGTCCCATCAAGCCTTCGTCGATGATGCCAGTCCAGCCTTGATAGGCATGGGCTAAGCCGAATCCGACATGGACCACGATTAGGCTGATGATCCAGGCAGGGCGCGTGCGATTGAAAAGGTCGGCGACGCGGTTCATCAGGTAGCCGCGGTAAACCATTTCTTCGCCGAAGGCCGCGAGCGTCCAAGTGCCCACGAGGGCGAGCAGAGTCCATTTGATATTTCCGTGCAGGGTTTGAAAAACTTCGAGGTCGGGCTGCTTGTGAAGAACTTTTACCAGCAGCGGTTGACTGACGAACAGTTCGAAACTTTCTAAGAGGATCCCGGCCACGATGCCAAGTGTGATGGTGGTTTTCCAGTTACGAAAACGTTTTAGGCCAACGTCGCGCCAGCGCAATTTGCGCACTCGGAGCGAAAGCCATCCGAAGGTCAGCAGATACAGAGTTTTGCTGAAGTAGATATGGTGCTTGAAATCCGCGTAAAAAATCAGTGCCATGACGATCAGTTCTGCTACCGCGAGCCATTTGCTTTGACGCCAGTTTGGGGCGGCATTTTCTGCAAAAGAGCGAGGAACGTCTGAAAGCGCGTCCGGCGAGAGATTATTGAAGGATACTTCGTTATTTTGGGAAAAACTCATGTGCTGCTCCTGTCTGCGCTTGTGTGAATCGGCGGTGCGTTAAATCAGCTTCGCGGCAAGGGCTCGGGACTTGCGGTATTGACGGGCGCACCAGAGCGCAAAGCGTGTGGTCAGCGTGACGAGCGCGCAGCCGGCGAGTAGCCCTAGCGGCAAAATCCACCAACCGAGTAAGTCTCTACCATCAGGAGGCGCGCTGCTGAATCCCATGCGAAAAGAAAGCTCGGAATCGCCAGTACGGTCATGCAAAAGCCATAAGCCCGCGGTATGGGGATGGAACAGTTTCAATATGGCGACCAGGATGAAAACTGCTCCGAAGAAATAGCCGAGGACAGATCCGAGCAGAACGAAAAAGCCTGCCACGCTCAAACTCGCCCAGCGGAATAAACTGGCAAGGATACGCAGTGGGGAGCGGCTGACTTCTGCGCGGGCGAGCACGCTGTCGGTGATGTACTGGCCGGCAAGTTCTTCGGGCGTGCCGAGCGCGGCGAGAATTGCGTCAACTTGGGAAGGCCTTGCGTCAGCAGCGATGTCGAGCTTGTCCAAAATGTGGCTGCGAAGTTCGGCGAGGATTTCTGCGACTTGTTGATCGTTGAAGCAGCCTAGTTGCGCGCGCAGCCTGGCGAGATAGTCTTCCATCTTTTGACTGGCGTCTTTTGGAATGGTCATCTACTTTCCTCTGACCAACGGAGCTAGCAATTTGGCCATGCTGGAAGAAAAACGGGCCCACATGCCGGCCATCTCGCGGCCACGCTGTTTGCCGGCGGGAGTGAGCGAGTAGTACTTTCGCGGGTGGCCGGCGCCGGACTCCACCCATTCGCTGCGGACGAGGTCCAGCGATTTCAGCCTGCTGAGCAGCGGGTACACGGTGCCTTCGGAAACGATTAGGTCTGAGTCGGCTTCGAGGCGGCGAAGAATTTCTAGGCCGTAGAGCTTCCCTTCCCAGAGAGCCGCGAGGATGGCGAGTTCCAAGCAGCCTTTGCGGAGCTGCACCTCCCACTTATCGGCGGCGTCCTGGTTAGGGTCGAGCGGCTTCATCCGCGCACATACTTTGTACTACAAGGTATGATGTTGTCAAGACTAAAAATGCGTAGAGGTAGGGTGCCTAGCCATGACCGGCGTTACGCAGGCAGAGACAGAGAGAACGGCAGATCCCTCAAAGCGTCCGCGAAAAACAGGCGGTTCGGGATAACAACGTAAGAACGTAAGGCAAAGACTAGTGGGGACGGGACTGCGCTGCGGCGGCAGCAGCGGCTGCGGCGGCTCGGGCTTGCGCTTGGGCTTGAGCTTGGTATGGATTTTGAGGCATGGCACCCGGGCGCTGGCCTGGATAAGCGTAGCCTGCGGAGGGATGTTGGCCGGGAGTGAGCATTTGCTGGATTGCCTGATTCATCTGGACTTGTTGAACGGGGGCGCCGTTTTCGGCGGCTAACAACTTTTGTTGATCGCTTAATAGTTCGGCGTTGCCGGGGTAATAAACCAACAGGACGTTCACCAGGTGGAGCGCGGCGGGATAATTTTGTTGTTGGAAGAGCTGATTGACCTGCGCGCGGAAGAGATTGCCGAGTTGTTGCTCCATGGTTTTGCCGGCGGGGCTCCCCGCACGTCCGGCGAGCATGGCCCAGTGCAGTGCGGAATCGTTGGCGGGCTCGAAGTAACGGCCCTGGGCATAGGCGGCGTTTGCTTTTACGAGGAGCGGCTGCGCGGGATCAGCTTGCTGCACAACGGCGGTTGGCGGCGGGGAGGCGGGCGCATGGGTTACGTGCGCGGTTTCGACCGGCGCCGTCGGTACGGGTTCGGTCGTGGCGTCAACGACGTTGACGATTCCGACGTTGCCGGGCTTGGCTTGCCAAGTCAAGTCAAAGACGGCGCCTTCGCGAACATCAATATCACCGCCGCCGGAGGCTTTGCTGGGATGGCGGCCAGGGCAAGAAACTAACCCGTCAATCGTATAGTGCTGCACGCCCAGCGGAACGGCGCTTACGGCGTAAGGATTCGTGGCTAGGTGATAAGGCTTGCCGGCGAGCGTCATGTTGAGATCGGGAGTGCACATGTGGCGGTCAACGTTGTATCGCAACATGACGGTGGCGCCAACAGGCGCGGCCGGAGCGACTACGACAACTTTCGGTTTAGGCTTCAGAAAATGCCAGCCGGCGAAAGCGGCGATGAGAACTACTGCGCCTGCGACGATGGGGACCAAAGGAAATTTACCGCCGGCGGCGGCGACGAATCCGGGGCCTGCGGTGGCAATTTGCGCGTCGCTCACGGGGGCGAGATCGGCGCGCAGCGGCGGCACCACAATCGTCCGAGAGCTTGTCGATACGGGAGCGAAGTTGGGAGCGGCAACTACTCCAGATTGTGGCGAAACAGCAGGTGCCGCGACAACTTCCGTTTGAGGCGATGCTGCGGGCGCGGGAGCTGCGGCGCCTGGGTGAGGTTTAATGCCTTTGGCATGCAGACCGGCAACCAGGGCCGGAATGATGCTGGGAATTTCTTTTGCGCGAATACGTGTGGCATTCGCGGCAGCCATCGCTTGTTTCCAGCCGGGGCGGCGATGCGCGTACTCGTCGTGAGTTAGATCGAGAAGCAGCGGCAGGGTAGCTTTATTGGCTTCGACGGCGCGCACGATTTCGCGAGTAATCTGATCAGAAGGCAGCGAACGCGGCGAGATGATGATGGCCATAGCTTCGCAGTCGGAAATGGCTTTAAAGGTTTCTTCGAAGTAATCAGCCCCGGCGGGACAATCGCGTTCGTAATACCAACTGCTGAAACCGTGGGCTTCGAGGTGCTTGGCGATCTCGTGGGCTACGTCGCCATCCTCTTCAACGTAACTGACGAAAATCTTTTTAGGGCTGGGGTCCATTACTTACTCCAAGGGCCAAATTGCTTGTGGAGCCGGATGCTGCAACATTGTCTAATAGCCGTCGAGCTATTTGCAAACGCAAATCGAGTAACGGTACCGGGCATTTTCGAAGGGGCGCTAAAGAGTCTCGGTCGCAACTGCAAACCCCCGTCCCTCAGCGGCTGAAACCGCATTCATTTTGCGCCGTTTACGGGACGACTAAAGTCGTACCCTGACGAAAAGCGGGTTGCGAACTCTGAATTCGCGCCCTGACGAAATTTGGAGTTGCGACACAGACTCGAAAGGGCCGCGGCGGTGAGGCTTCAGGGCTTTGTTGGGGTGGTTTTGCAGTTCTGCTATAGTGGCCGCGCGCCGGGAATTTCGAGCGGGAAAAATGGTCCGGTTTCTGCGAGCGCAACGGCTCGTTTTTCATCGGAGATCGCTCTGCATGACAGAAGAAGCTTACGTCCCGCACCCGATAGATACTTCACATATCAAGCTGGACGAGCTGAAGCCGTTGCTGGAAAAGCTTGCGCGCAACGCGCATGAGGTGTGGGCGCAGAAACGGATTGAGGACGGATGGACGCTGGGACCGCAGCGCGATGATGCACAAAAGAAGCATCCGTGTCTGGTTCCCTACGATCAGCTTCCGGAATCAGAAAAAGAATATGACCGGGAGCTAGTTAATCAAACTTTGAAAACGATTCTTGCGTTGGGATATCAGATCGTCAAACGGTGAGAGATGGCAACCTCGGGGACGGCGCTAACTCGATCGTTCGACGACATGGACGACAGCTTTGAGATTTCGTTTTGCCGCGAGAAAGTGGAAGCGGGTCACCGGCGTTTTGTGCCTCTTTTCACCGCCTTGACTATAGCTCGGGAGCTGATCTTTCCCCATTTCCGCACAGCCGACGAGGAGGCACAAAGGCATCGCAAAGAATACCAACACGTTTCGCAAGGCGCCGTTTCGATGGGTTTGATCGCGGTGATGCTAGGACTTTGCGAGATTCTATGTCCGCCAACTTTCAAGTTGTATCTTGAAGTTCCTGAATTTGTTGTCGCGCTGATATGTGTGATTTATATCTTCAGGGGTACCTACGCTAAACCGAAAGAAAATTGGCTATTGGCGCGTTATCAGGCGGAAAATTTACGGCTATTAAAATTCAGGACGCTTCTAGATCCACGCTTGTGGTGTGAAGACACTGAGCAATTCGATCAAGTGGGAGAGACGCCCTCCGATCACGTTCGCAATGAAGTGCTGGCCGCGGTGCGCAGTCTAAAGGGATTGGTTTATGAGGATGTTGCGGAGCGTGCCGCGCAAGGCGTAATACCGGATGTTTCGGAAACACACGGTCCCGACTTTTCACACGAAGCATTGCAGGAAATAATTCATTATTACTGCGAAAAACGCCTTAAGACCCAAATGGACTATCTCGCTTACAACAGTGGCATAGAGGAACAGGATGGTTCCATGCCACATTTGTGGATGAGTATCATATTTTTTGTCGGCTTCGGCTTCATCCTGATTCACCTGGGACTTGATTTGGGCCATTTCCTGCTTGTGAATTGGGATTTGCTCCGGCATTTAAATTTACTCGGCGCTTTAAACGAAGCAAAAGCCGGCGAAGTGCATACCGTGATCACCGAGGTTTTGGTTGCGGTTGCAGTGTTATGCCCGGCTGTTGTGGCCGGGCTCAAGACGTTCAGAGCTTCGCGGGAATTTGAGAGGAATGCTTTGCGACATCGCGCGACGCTGCATTCTCTGGAGGGACTAAATCAGAAGATGAGCGAGGCCAGGAACTTGGCCAGGAAATTTCGTATAGCGCGCACCTGCGAGTTAATCCTGGAATTCGATTCCAGCGAGTTCATGCGCTTGTTGCGCGAGGTGGAGTGGTACGGATAACGCGACCATACACGGGTCGGTCGAGGCGAGATGCAGTGAAGAATTCTAATTCCTTGATGCGACGGGATAGGTTGGGCGTTGGTGAGGGCGGGGGTTGGCGTCGAAAAGTTCTGCTGCGGCGCGGGGGACTGTTGGCTGAATAAAACTCCTTTCGTAAAATGTTCGCCGCAACGAAAGACTAAGTATGGGGTTGAAAAACAAGTAATCGAGGGCTGGGCAAGCACCCTCCATGGGGCGATCCGGGCCGTTGACAGCACTTCCGACGGGAATGGCTAGGAAAGGTTTCCGGAAGTACTACAGCAATCTCGGCATTGCGCGGTCTGTGAGACGGGGTTAAAGTCCGAACGCGGCCTTCTTGGTTCGGGCTTGCGATTAGATTTTAGGGGTTAAACACTTTGTGGTCTAGTAAACTGGGCGGGTTCATTCAAACGGATTTGGGGATCCTGGGATCGAACGAAAGCAGTTTCCTTCCCCTTATAGGAGCTCGCCGCTGTAACTGACTTTGATGGAGAAATTCGATGTCTATGGATAAAGTACATACATGCCCTTCCTGCGGAAGCGATATCATTCGACGGTCGCACAGAAAAGGGATTGTGGATCGAATACTAAATATCGTTCGAATTCGGCCGTATCGTTGTCAGGAGTGTTCCGCGCGTTTCTTCCTGCGGGCTGCGTAGCAAAGCCGTTTGACCGCTTGTTACTCTGACGAACGGTTGACCAGAAATTGCCTACCGAACTTTTCCTTTGCAGGCAGGGTGATTGCAGCGGCAGTCGATGTCGGAAGTCTTTTCCATCGCCTCACAGGCTTCACTGCAATATTTCTTCGTAGTAATACAGGAACAGACGGGATGTGCGCATTTCTTTCCTTCGGTAGCCATTGAACCCTCCTCGAAAAACTGAAAGCTTTTAATGATCGGCCGGGTTGCGGCCTGATTGCGAACTAGCTTGTCGGCTTGCGCCGTATGAGGTGCGTGATGATTAGAGCCAAGGCGAGAATGGGCAGAATATGAATCAGGCTCAACGTCACATGGAAAGCGATGAAACCGAGAAGCCAGAGAATTAATATTCCCAGACCGATGTAGAGAAGCATGCGGACCTCCTTCGGCGCGAGTGTATCACTCGGAGTGCTGAGGCGCGGCAGCAAAAAGAAAAGGGGGAAGGACGAGACCCTCCCCCTCTCTCTGAAGAAGTGAATTCTAGTTAGTCCGAAGCGTGGGCCGCGCGACGGTTGACATCGCTATCCTTCAGGTCAGCCGAAGACTCGCCGGTGGAGGAAATTTCCTCAGCTGCGGTGTTCTTCATGATTTCCTTGGCGCGTTTGATCTGATCGGAAGTATCGCAGTGAACGGACAGCAAAATGCCGCCCTTCTGGATGCGACCTTCGTAGCGCTTTGCTTCGTATTCAGGAATGCCCATTCCCACGAGGGCGCCGACGACCCCGCCTACCGCGCCACCGACTCCCATGCCGGCCAAAGCGGCCATAATGGGACCCGCGGCGATGAAAGGTCCGAGGCCAGGAATGGCGAGGGCGCCGATTCCAGCCAAAAGACCCAACGTGCCGCCGACTACGGCACCGCCTGCTCCGCCTGCGGTTGCGCCTTCAGGAGCCTTGGTGTCTTTGTGAGTGGCGATTGGCTTGCCCCCCAGATTCTCCGGCAAAAGAACGGAGATATCTGAGGTGGTAAAACCGCTCCTCAAGAATGTATCGACAGCACGCTCGACTGCTTCGCGCGTGTTGTAGATTCCGAACACCGACGTTTTCTTATGGTCCGACATTTTTAACTTCTCCTTTTTGATCTCCGCGTTCCTAGCGGGAATCTTTTACTGCTTTGGAGCGACTTCTAATTGGTTTACGACATTGCCTGCGCCAGCGACTGCAACCGCCTTGGCTTCGATACTGGCCTTGTCATCTTCAGAGCGGACCGGCCCTTTCAAAGTGACCTTACCGTCCTGCGCGATGATTTTGATGTTGTGCGCGTAGGTGGAAAGAGATTTGTCCTGCACGATCGATTTGCGAATTTGCCTGGTAGTGTTGCGATCGGCAGGATTCATTTTCTGCTGATCGGCGGTGGTGGCGTCTTTGCTGGCGTCACCTTGATTGTTCTTGGTGTTGTCTGGAGCTGGTTGCTGATTTTGCGGAACGCTGGCGAGAAGCGACGCGCTCAACAAGAGCGTGGTTCCGAGTGCCGCGAAATACTTTCCGACTTTCACTTTTTTCTCCCTTCGATCTTCAACTTATCGATTTCCGGCTTTGAAATTCAGATTAGTGCTTAATTCAGATGAGTGCTTCTTGTGTTGTTTATCTTTTTGGCCCTGGTTGCCTTGCTGTTGGCCACCCGGCTGCCCTTGTCCGCCCGGTTGACCTGCTCCACCTTGCTGGCCGGTCTTCTGATTTTCGCGATTGCCCTGCTGACCGCCTTGGCCGCCCTGTTCGTGGCCGCCCTGCTGCCCGCTCTTCTGGCCTTCGCGATTACTCTGCTGTTGATTCGAATGCTTGCTCTCTTGGTTTGCCATTTGTGTTCTCCTTATTCGTGACTAATGAATCGACTGAACCGCTTAAAATTTTGAATTAAGTTTTAATGCGCCGCCCATTACTGGAGGTGCATCCATCCACTTCTAAATCAGTTTCGCGGACAAGGCTACTTCGCTGAGCGCGGACCGGCCATACAGCAAATGACGTAAATTGGCACTCGGATGCGGGTATTTCATTAAAAGATAAGGGTTTGCGCACAGAGAAAGCCTGACGTTGCTCTCCTAAATACGGTATGCCTGCGGGTCGTGGTAAAATTCAGTTGCTGTTCCTGGGCAACAGTGCCATTCGGCACATTCGATATGGCGTACTGATGGCAAACACTCCTGTTCCAGCACCGCGACGCGAACCGATTAAATTGGAAGACGTCCTAATTACCGGGCAGCTCTATTCGCGCCCGCAAAAGGGACGCGACCCAAGAGAAGAAGCGGAATCGCTGCAGAGGCTTGCGCGTGTGATGGCGAGAAAACCGCATAAGCTTGTAGAAACGCTGCTGGAAATGGCCTTGCATCTTTGCCGCGCGGGCACGGCGGGTATCAGTTTGCTGGAAGAGCGGCCAGATGCCGAATCCGTTTTTCGTTGGACGCATTTAAGAGGAGCGTTGGAAGGTTACGTCGGCAAAGTAAAGCCGAAGGATTTTAGTCCCAGCGCGGTTTGCCTGAACCTGGGATCGCCGCAGTTATTTTCCTACCCGGCGAAGTACTTCGAATACTTCCGGGATGTTAATCCCGCCATTGTGGAGACCTTAATTTTTCCGCTTCCGATCAGTGAAGAAATTCAGGGGACGTTGTGGATTGTTTCGCACGACGAGAATGTGAAGTTCGATTCGGAGGATGTGCGGCTGATGACCGCGCTGGCGGAATTTACTTCGTGCGGCCTGCATCTACTGGAATCGATCGAAGCAGAGCGCGCGGCTCGCAAGGAAAGCGAAGACGAGATCGAAGCTCGCAAGCGCACTGAAACGCTGTTGAGGCGCACGCAGACGGAGATGGAAGCAATCATTGACGACCGCACCGAGCAGTTGCGGCATCTTTCGGCGAGAGTGATCAGTTTGCAAGACGAAGAGCGGAGACGGATCGCCCGGGAATTACACGACAGCGCGGGGCAATATCTGGCGGCGATCGAAATGAACCTGAGCGGGCTGAGCCACAATCCCAATCTGGACGAATCCGTAGCACGGCAAATTTCGGATTCGCTGGATATGGCGAACCGTTGCACGTCGGAAGTGAGGACCATTTCTTATTTGTTGCATCCGCCGCTGCTGGACGAAATGGGGCTGGTATCCGCGCTAGGTTGGTACGTAGAGGGATTTTCGGAGCGAAGCGGAATTCAGGTGCAGTTGGAGGCGCCGAAAGATCTGGGACGATTGCCACGGGAGACCGAGACGGTTCTGTTTCGCGTGGTACAGCAAAGCTTGGCGAACATTCATCGGCATTCGGGCAGTCATGTGGCGAAGATTCGCATGGAGGCGGACGCCGAAAGCGTCCACGTGGAAATTTGTGACGAAGGGCGCGGCATTGAACCAGAGATGCTGAAGGGATTCGAGGCGGGCAGGAAGCTGATCGGCGTAGGAATCGCGGGGATGCGCGAAAGAGTGAAAGTGATGGGCGGAAGATTCTCGATAAGATCCAGCGTGGAGGGGACGACGATAGATGTTAGGCTGCCGTTGGCGGAGTAAGTTCTGTTCCTTTTCTAGTTTCCTGCAATGTGGACCGTGGCTCCCAAGCCCGCAAGGGCGACCGCGATGATGGTTGTAGTAGTGGTGCTTTAGAAAAAATTCAGACATACCCTAGTTAAATCAATCAGTTACAGACCTGTCCCTTAGTACTAGCGGGCCATTTCCCTGCGCGATGGCGATTGTTACTTTTGTGTGTGCGGGGAAAACTGCCAATGCCATTGGTCGAAATCTCGAAGTGTTTAGACCTCAACCGCCGCGCACGCGGAACTTCATTCGTTTTGGGGCTGCGGACTAAATTTCTATTGTCGATCGTTTTAATCATCGCGGGACTTACGTTCGCGACGCTGCTGATTGTGGGGCACACAGCAGAGGGACAAGTTCAGCGGGAAATAGATAAAGACACCCGGAATTCAATCCTGACATTTCAAAACTTGCGGGCGGAACGGCAACGGGAAGAGAACCGCCAAGCCGAATTGCTGGCTACGCTTCCCAGCGTGAAATCATTGCTTTCAGAAGAAGATAATTCGCCGGACGTGCAGGATGCGGCGGAAGATTTGTGGCTTTCGGGTGGCTACGAGCTTGCGGCTCTTGCCAACGTGCAAGGAAAAATTGTCGTGCTGCATACTTCCATTCCCGGATTTTCACCGGGCGTAGCGGAGGAAATGTTGAGTCGCTCGAAAGGAATGAGCGAAACGGGCGGATGGTGGTACGGCAATGGGCATTTGTATCAGGTGGCTTACCGGCCGGTGGAGTTGGGCACGGATACGGGGAACAAACGCCTGGGCACGGTGATCGTGGGGCGTGAAGTGGATTCACGTGTGGCCAGCGAGGTGGGGCGAATTGCGTTTTGTCAGGTTGCATTCCGATATGGCGACGACTTGGTGGTGAGTTCGCTGCAAGCGATGGACGAACGCGCGTTGGCGACCGAGCTTCAGAATTCTCCGACGGCGGACAATATTCAGATTGGTAAGGAACATTATCGCGCGAGCACGGTGGATTTGACGCCGGGATCTTTTCCGCCGGTAACGTTCACAGTGTTGAAATCTTACGATGATGCAGCAGCATTTATCGCGCGGCTGAATCGAGCTCTGATTGGGCTTGGATTATTTGCAGTATTTGCTGGGGCCGGGCTGGTCTTTCTAATTTCGGATACGTTTACGAAACCGCTGGCGACGCTGGTGAACGGCGTACGCGCGTTGGAAGAAGGTGACTTCACATATCCGGTGGACCTGGGCAGCGGAGACGAAGTGGCGGAAGTTACGGCGGCGTTTGACCGCATGAGACGCACACTGACACGGAATGAAGAGCAAAGCAAACGGCTGGGCGATCAACTGCGCCAGGCGCAAAAAATGGAAGCTGTTGGACGGCTGGCGGGCGGAGTGGCGCACGACTTTAATAATTTGTTGACGGTGATCAAGGGGCACAGCGATTTGTTGGAAGAAAAGTTGCCGGCCTCGACTCCGCTGTACCACAGCATCACGCAGGTGCGGAAGGCGGCAGATCGTGCTACGTCGCTAACGCGACAGCTATTGGCTTTCAGCCGCATGCAAGTGCTGCAACCGAAAATCCTAGACCTGAATTCGTTGATTGCCGACGCCAGCAAAATGCTGCCGGTGCTGATCGGCGAGGACATTGATTTCAAGTTTGATCCGCAACCATCGCTCGGTTTGGTGAAAGCGGATCCGACGCAGATCGAGCAAGTGTTGATGAATTTGGCGGTGAACGCGCGGGATTCGATGGAAGGCCGGGGCGGCAAGCTGACCGTTCGCACGCGCAATATCGTGCATGATGCGGAGTACGCGAAAGCGCATCCGCCAACTGTGCCAGGAAATTACGTGCTGCTGGAAGTGGAAGATAACGGGGAAGGGATGGACGCGCAGACCAAGGCGCGAATTTTCGAACCGTTCTTTACCACCAAGGAATTGGGGAAAGGAACGGGGCTGGGACTTTCAACGGTTTATGGCGTGGTGAAACAAAGCGGCGGATATATATGGGTGGACAGCGAACTGGGGAAAGGAACCAAGTTCCAGATATTCTTACCGCAAAATCGAGAGACGGTGCTAGCGACGCGGCCGGAACAAACTGGCACGTCGATGCGCGGTTGCGGGACGGTGCTGCTGGCAGAAGATGAAGAAGCGGTGAGGGATCTGGCATCGGAATTTTTGACGGCCAGTGGATACACTGTGCTGGTAGCGAAAGATGGTCTGGATGCGCTGGAGATCGCGGCGCAGCACGGTTCGATACACGTGCTGATTACCGACGTGGTGATGCCGCGGATGCGCGGGACGGAACTCGCGCACAAATTAAAACGGTGCCATCCGGAATTGAAGATTGTCTACATGTCGGGATATCTAGAACACAACAGCCAGCCGGACGGGTACGAGCCGGAGTCAACTTTCTTGCAGAAACCGTTTACTCGAGAGACTTTGTTGATGAAGATCGCAGAAGTAATCAACAACAAGACAGAATCGTTACAACCTGTCGGGACTCGCTAGACCCCGCTCGAAATTTGGGCCCACGATTCAAATAATTTTCCTGCGGCTGCTTCTCTACTGTTTTGATTCGCGCAGAAAACGCGCGGCTTCTTCGGGCGGAGTTGGGTTAATGTAAAAACCAGTTCCCCATTCAAATCCTGCCACTTTTGTAAGTTTGGGCATCATTTCGATGTGCCAATGATAATGGTCGTTAATTTCTTCGCCGATGGGAGAAGTGTGGATCACGTAGTTGTAAGAAGGGAAAGACAAGACGGCATCCAGGCGGTTTAGAAAATCGCGCAAAATTCTGGCGAGGCTTCCGTAGTGGGGCGCGGGCATATTTTCAAAAGCGGAACTGTGCTGGCGTGGAAGAATCCAGGTTTCGAAAGGAAAGCGCGGAGCATAGGGAGCCAACGCGATAAAGTAATCGTTCTCGAGAATCATGCGCGTGCTGGTTTCAATTTCCTGGCGAAGCATGTCGCAAAAAATGCAGCGTTCTTTTTCGTCATAATAGTGCTTGGCGTTGTCCACTTCTTCGCGAACGCGCTTGGGAACGATGGGGAGCGCGATCAATTGCGAATGCGTGTGCTCGAGCGTGGCGCCGGCGGGTTCGCCATGATTTTTGAATAAGAGAACGTAGCGAAAGCGGCGGTCGTTCTTTAAATCCAGCATGCGGTCGCGGTAAGCCCAGAAAACTTCTTCGATGGCTTTTTCGGGCATGGTGGCGAGTGTGAGGTTGTGGTCGGGAGTTTCTACGATCACTTCGTGGGCGCCCACGCCGTTCATGCGGTCGAAAAGGCCTTCGCCTTCGCGGTCGAGGCCGCCTTCAATGCCGAGGGCGGGAAATTTATTGGGCACCACGCGCAGGGACCATCCCGGAGTGTCTTTGCCGCTGCCATTGCGGCCGTAGGCGAGAACTTCACGCGGCGTTTTGCCCTCATTGCCGGGACAGAAGGGACAATTCGCGTTGCCCTGAATGCGAACGCTCTCACGAATAAAATCCATCGGGCGATTGGCCCGGTCTGTGGAAATAATTACCCAACGTCCCGTGATGGGATCTCTGCGAAGCTCTGGCAAACTTGTACCCCCATGTTAAGAATGCCGTTCGATGCGATAGTTCGAAACGTCCCCGTGCGCGATGAATTATTCTCTACTATGGCGAAGAAGCACAAGAGCCGTAATCGCTTTGTTGCGCAGTTACAGTACTAGGAAGGCGGCGCGCGGAGAATCGTTGCCACGACCGCCGGTCATGATTTGTGTTCGCTGAAGGCGGATTTATGGAGGCGGACAACTGGTTTTTGTCCGGCGGTTGTTTCAATGGCAAGGACGTCGAACCTCCACGGAGTATTTTCCAGGCGACGCGCGCGAATAAACGAGTGGGCTGGCCCGGCTTAGCTTTGGCTCGTATTTTCACTTCGACGAAGGCGAGGACACGCCATCGTAAGCAACGAGGTCGAGCTCGCTTTTGATTCCCGAGATAGTGAAATTCCGCGCGATCACGAGGTAACCCTCACGTCGCAGATACCAGTAAGCGTAGGTTTTGCCACGCACGCCGGCTTTGCGCGCGAGTTGTTTTAGGGGGGAATCAGCGGAATCTTCCGCGAGGCCTTTGCTGGCGGCAAAATTCAAAATCGAAAACACGAGTTGAGGAAGCATTGTGGATTGGCTCGATGAGGGCACGAGAAGAAGACGGAAACGCGCCGCATGGAAATTAATATCTGTAACCGCGTCGTAAAGCTATAAAAAAACGGCCAAGCGCGTAGCGAAGACGAGCCTGGCCGTCTTCAAACCCTAAGAACCGCGGATTGCTTATAACGTTTTTTCGATTTCGGTGATGATGCCGTCGAGTGTGCGCACGGCGAAATCGGCTTGTTCTTCGTCGATCATGAGCGGCGGGCAAAGCCGCAGGGTGGTGTCGCCCGAACCGAGAACCAGCAGCCCTTTGTGGAAAGCCATCTGGACGATGCGGTTGCGGATGTCGGGCGCTTTCTCTTTGGTTTTTTGATCGCGCACAAACTCAATGCCGATCATCAAACCGCGGCCGCGAACTTCGCCGACGATTTTGTGACGCTCGGTCCAGTTTGCGGTTTGCCGCTTGATGTATTCACCGATGCGCGCGGCGTTGGCCATATAACTCCGCTCGATTAAGCCGAGCGTGGCGAGCGCAGCGGCGATACATACGGGATTGCCGCCAAAAGTGGAAGCATGCGCGCCGGGCTTCCAGTCCATCACGGATGCTTTGGTGATGATGGCGCTGAGCGGCATGCCGGAAGCAATTCCCTTCGCGGTGCAGATGATATCCGGCTCGACGCCGGCGTAATCCACTGCCCACCACTTGCCGGTGCGGCCCATGCCCGACTGCACTTCGTCGGCGACCAGCATAATTCCGTATTTGCGGCAGATTTTTTCCAGGCCTTGCAGGAATTCCGCGGGCGCTGGCAAATAACCGCCCTCGCCCTGAATCGGCTCGATGAAAATTCCGGCTACTTCATCGGGATCCACGCGGCGGCGGAAGAGTTCATTTTCGAGATAGGACAAGCAATCGGCCGACGCGGTCTCCGGACGAATTGCATAGGTGCCGCGATAGGTGTCCGGAAAGGGCATGTGAAACACGCCGGAAAGCAGAGTGCCAAATCCTTTGCGCTGGACTGCTCTGCTGGCGGTCAGGGAAAGCGAGCCCATCGTGCGTCCGTGGAATGCGCCATGAAACGCGACGAGCTTGTCGCGCTTGGTGTGATATTTCACGAGCTTGATGGCCGCTTCGACTGCTTCGGTGCCCGAATTGCCGAAATACACGCGCTTGCGGTCTTTGCCTGGCGCGATAGAAGCTAGCTTCTCAGCGAGTTCCACCATATTCGCATAATAGAAATCCGTGCCGGACATGTGAATCAGTTCGGCGGCCTGCTTTTGTATTGCGGCAACGACTTCGGGATGGCAATGGCCTGTCGAAACCACGGCGATGCCAGCGGCAAAATCGAGGAACTTGTTGCCGTCTACGTCTTCAATCACTGCACCGCGGCCCCGCTTCGCGACTAGCGGATAATCGCGGGTGTAGGACGGCGATACGACTTCGCTATCGCGCTCGACAATTTGCTTTGCCTTCGGCCCCGGCAATGGGGTTATCAGGTGCGGCAACTTCATTTCGGCGGTGCTTTCGGCTTTCGTGTCGATCGCTTGCATGTCTTCCTCCGGGAAGTGAATTTGTGAAGGTTTAGCGAACGCGCAGGCGGATTTCTGAGAAGCGCGGGGAACGATTCAAAGGGAGGAAGAGGACTTAATCTACGCCGAAGAGGTTCGGGCGCTCGTGGGAGGGCTGGCTATGGAGGGACAGGTCGTATTTGGTGGACATTTTCATTTTCATTTCTATTTTTACTTGTACTTCCAGCGGACACTGCCGTCTCGAGTATCTTCGACTATGATACCAGATTCCGCGAGTTGTTGGCGTATCTCATCGCTGCGTTTGAAATCGCGGCGCTGCTTGGCTCCGATGCGCTCTTTGACTAGAGTTTCTATTTGTTCGGCGGACATTCGCTGCTGACCCAGGCCAAGACCGAGTTTGCGGAGCTTTTCGTCGTCATCATCGACGAGGACGGCCAGGACGCGATCGAACTTCTCCATGGTGGCCAGGATGCGCGGGGCGTCTTGCTGGAGAAATTCGCCTCGATCCATGGCGGTGTTCACGTCGCGCACCAAATCGAAGACCGCGGCGAGGGCTTGCGCGGTGTTCAGGTCGTCGGCCAATCCGGCATCGAAATCGGCTTCCGCTTTTTCGGCACGTTTACGCATTGCAACGCTGGAACCGGCAGGAAATTGCTCGGACTTCAGCCGCGCGACGAAATTCCGCAGACGCGTGACGGAGCTTTCCGCTTGCTGCAAGCTATCTGCGGTGAAATTGAGCTGGCGCCGATACGGAACGGAGAGCAGGAGGAAACGTATGGTGGAAGGCTTTTTGTTTTTCGCGAAAAGATCGCGCAGGGTATAAAAGTTGCCGAGCGATTTGGACATTTTCTCGCCGTTGATGATGAGGTGCTCCGCGTGCAGCCATATGCGGACAAATGGACGTCCGGTGGCTGCTTCGCTCTGCGCAATTTCATTTTCGTGATGCGGGAAGGTTAAATCCACGCCGCCGGTGTGAATATCCAGAGTGTCACCCAAATATTTCATGGCCATGGCGGAGCATTCAATGTGCCAGCCGGGGCGGCCGGGGCCGATGCGTGTTTCCCAGAAATGCTCGCCCGGTTTCGGCGCTTTCCACAGGGCGAAATCGCGCGCATTTTCTTTTTCGTACTGATCGACATCCACGCGCACGCCAGTCTGCATGCCGGCCAGATCGATATGAGAAAGTTCTCCGTAACACGGAAACTTTGAAATCTTGTAATAAATGGAGCCCTCACTGTTGTAGGTGAAGCCTTTTTTCTGGAGACGTTCGATCAGAGCGACCATGTCTTCGATGTGGTCGGTGGCACGCACCATTTCTTCGGGAGGTTCCAGGTGCAGCGCTTCCATGTCTTCCAGGAAGGCCTGGACATATTTTTCGGTGTATTCGCGGATGGAGACGCCGGCGGCTGCGGCTTTTTGAATGATGCGGTCGTCCACGTCGGTTAAATTCATTACTTGCAGAACACGATATTCGCGAGCTTGCAGGAAACGGCGCAGGATGTCTTGGAAGACGAATGTGCGAAAATTTCCGATGTGGGCGTAGTCATAGACAGTGGGGCCGCAGGTGTATATGCGAACTTCGCCCTTGTGAATCGGCTCGAGTGGCTCGAGGCGGTTTGTGAGCGTGTTATGCAACTGCACAGCGTTCGTTTTTGCGGCCATTGGAAAAGTGTAATTCTATCTGAGGCTTTGGTTTGCAGCAAAGGCGGAGAGCAGCGAGGTTTCTGGAAGACTGAGCAAGGTTGTGGCAGTACGCCGGGGCGTTTACAGCTGAGCGCAGGCAAGTTAGCTCGCATTCAAAAGGCCGGGAACGGTCTTCCTCGAGTGGGGGACCGTAGAGCTTTTCTTCCACCCTCAGAGTTTTGTTTTACCGCCGTAGATTCTCGACCTTCCAAATTAACTTGGGGACCAATCCAACGACTGCGTTGCGTTTGCGCGGGGCGAATTACGTTATTTCATCGATGACACCGTCTTCCGGTTACTCCGCCGGTGTTGCATTCAAAAGCTCCGGAATTCAAAAAACTAGCTGGAACGGCAATCGCCGCGCCGAAGTTCAGGGTGTCTTCCCGCGGCCGATAGTACTCGCCCAAGGTATTCGCCCTGGTCACATTCTAAAATCGCCGGAAAATTAATGTTTTAGAGGGAAAAGTGGGGTGGGTAGTTTTGGCGGCGAGACGAGTTCCGCTAGTACCTATGGGACTTCTGGACCATTTTTCCAAAAATGTGTTGAGTTAGTATCGAGGCAGAATTTCGGCTCAAACTGAGGGCTGTCGCGAGCGAAAAGAGAAAACGATGAAAAAATTAATTTTTCTGGCAGGTCTTCTTTCATTAGCCGGCACCGCACATGCGCAAAGGGCGGGAGCGGTTGCCAGCCCTTACAATTCAGCAGGCGGTGGCGGTGGCGGCGGTTTCAGCTCGGGCGGCTCAGGCACGCTTGGCAACACGCTTCCGGGCCCCTATTCGACGCCACGCGCTAATGCCAGCGGGACGAACACGGGAGAATTCGTGCCAACGTCTTTTGAAAATTACCAGGAAGCGGTAAGCGCGGGACAAAGAGAGTTGGACGCGAAGCTTCCCCAAGTGGCCGAAGCGGCGCGTATGGCGCAGGCTACGAAGAAAGCCGGGACGCACAAGCCGGCGCTCGCAGCGGTACAGGACAACGCTGGGAACCTAGTGATTTCCACACCAAGGCAAGGCGGCAACAAGAACTAAACTAATTCCGGACGATCAGGGTGGCGCTGCGGTTAGGCTGCCCTTCGATCAGGGGTTCAGCTGTACGCGGCGGCTGATAATGGTGACGTCTCCTGCTCCGGAAGGCGTGGCAGTAAATTGCCGCGATTTCAGGAGGAACATTCCTTCGAGGGGCAGGCCGTAGGTGCGGTCGAGCGCATACACTTCCACGGGTTTTCCAGTCGGTAATTCAAAACCAATTTCTATACCTTTGGCCGGCGTGGTTGGGCAGTCGTAAACTTCCCAACCATTCGGAAAGCGAAGAACGCGTGGCGATTCAGGCTGCATGGTCTGGCCTTGTATGCGAACGGCAGCGAGTCCTGAATCGGGCGGGAAAAGGACCATCGCGTCGGTGGCGCCGCGTTCAGAGCGCAGCAAAACGCGATACTGATGTTTTCCATTGATTGCCGAGGATTCCAGAATCGTGAGGGTGGGCGGAGCCATGGCGAGATGTGGGGAGTCGGCGACGAAGGCGGTCTGGGTCTCCCAAGGAAACATGCCGCGATCGTCGCGATGAAAGTTGGTGGCTACGCGAATGGATTCGGGAAGCCGGCCAGATTCCGGATAGACGACCCACTGTGATTTTCCGGAATCGGTGTCTTGGCGGTATTGCAAGTTCACACGCTCAGGCGATTTTGCGGAATAAGGTGGAGCGACGACGGCGGCAAAAATCGCAAGGATTGCGATCGCGATGGTAGCGCCCGGAAAAGCGAAACGCGCCAAACCTTTGGAACTGCGCACGCTGCCTAGCAGCGGAGCGGCTGGAGTCATCAGTATCGCGACGATAAGCGCGGTCCCGGCAAGCAGGCGAACGCCAAGACCGTCGTAAAGAAAAAACAGAGATGGGAAACCGATGATTCCGGCGGCGAATAAAGGCAGCGCCGCGACGAGCCACAAACCTCGAAGGGACATAGTACGTCGCAGGGTGAAGAAGAGTCCCACCACGACCGCCATGCACGAAGGCACCAGCAGGATAAAACTGAAGCCGTGGGTGAGCCAGGCGACGATGACCGATAGCAGCGTCCACCAAAGCCACCCTCCTGCCCACAAACCCCAAAAACCGGCGCGAGTGGCAAAAGCAAGAGACATCACAATCACTACGGATATCGCCAGCGACCAGAAGGCTGTCTGCAGCGGGAGAGGATGCGACGGCCAGTTGGCGGGCGTTACTCCAACGGTGCGCAGGACCAAGTGAAGAATTAACGCCAAGACGCCGGTAGCAACGAGAACTGCGAGCCAGTTAACAGCCCCCCAAAGAAGCGCAGCAGGATGAAGGCGGCCTTTGGCCATCAGCCATCCAATTTGAAAATACAGAAGCACTAACGCAAAGATGGCTATGGGTAAAGTCCATTTTGCCGGCCACAAGATCACGCGACGTTCGAAAACGTCGAAGAAAACTCCGTCGCGTTGAGGCGGGTTTGCGATGTCTCCGTTGGCGAGAGCTAAGACCAGAGGCAGCGCGTTTTCACCATGATGCTGCAAACTACGGGGACTGGAATTTTCCAGATTATCGAGCGGCGTGTGGTACTGATTTACTCCGCCGATGAAAGCGAAATTAAGGCCTTGATAATCGGCAGCTTTGAACACGGTAAAATCGGTGTCATTCGGCAACTGCTTGTAAGCTTCATAGAAAATTGAATTGGTGGCGGGGCGTTTGGCGAACTTCGAATAAAGTTGCACCGCCCAGTAACTAGCACTGCCGGTTTCGAACATCAGGCTTGGGCCGGAGGTGCCGCGAGCTTCCAAATTCACGGCTGCGCGAACGTCTTTGGCCCAGGGACTTTGGTCCACGAAGACGCGCGCACCGATCATTCCGGCTTCTTCGGCGTCGTCGATCAAAAAAATAACGGAGTGCCGCGGCGTGCCGATGGACTTAAGAGCGCGTGCAATTTCGAGGACGGCAGCGACCCCGGCGCCATCGTCGGACGCTCCGGGACCGGCGGGAACTGAGTCGTAATGAGCGGCGAGGAGAACGGCGGCGCCCGGCTCGGTTCCGTCCAAGCGCACCAGGATATTTTTCGCTGTGGCGCAGGTTCCGTATTCATTACACGCGAAACCGGTTTGGACTTCGGGCTGATAGCCGAGCACGGAAAATTCTGCGAGGACGCGCTCGCGGACAATATCGTTGGCGGCGCTTCCGGCAGGATGCGGAACGCCGTCGCCGACCAAGCGGCGAAGCACCGTTCGCGCGCGACCAGCGGAAAATTCAGTCGCGAGGACGGTGGCCTGTTTGGCCTCAGGAGGACGCCGACTGGCCACTGCAAGAAAGAAAATTGCAATCAGGATTACGGCGGTAGGCAGCAGGCCCCGCGGACCAGAAGAAACTTCCAGTTCCAAAATTGGCCCCCCGTGCGCGCAATCCTAGGCTGCGCCATGGTTCAAGTCAATGCGCAAGAAAATCGTGAGGGCACATTCTTCGTCGACGACGTGTGTGAAGCGATTGAACCTTATACGGTGGCTTCCACTACATTATTTTTTGGCCGCAAGTTTGAACGGTAGGCTAACAAGTGCACTACATGCTCGGCCAAATCTGCTGCCTGCTTCCGAATTTCGGGGACGGCGGTAGTTTCCCACAAACCCCCTTTTTTAACCGGCCCAATAGCGAAGAGCGAATTGGACGGAGCTCCATTGAAATTCAGCACCGAGCCTTTGGAGTCCACATCCAAGCCGAGGAAAAGCGGATCCGGCCTGGCTTCGCCTTGTAGGAATAAGCTGGTAAGCAATGAATCATCGATTCGGCGGCAATCAGTTTCGGAGCCGGTGCAGTTGATCACGCGGTCGACCTGCAGCCGCTGTTTTGTTCCGTTCTTGCGATCGCGATAAACGACTACAGCGTGGTCGCCCACCTCGGAGTACTCCGTGATCCGTCCCGCGCGGATCGTGAGGCGGCCTTCCGATATTAAACGCGAAACGATGTTGTGAATTTCGAAGGCAATGCGATGGCGGTGCACTTCCCAATAAGGTCGCGCATGCCGCAGAAACCGGGCGCGTTCTTCTGGCGGGAGAGATCTCCAAATATCCTGCGCGACGGGACGAAGAGCGTTGATCACCGCTCGCCAGTCCACGCCCTTGGCGGCTGCGGCTCGAACTTGATTGCGGATCAAGCGCATTAATCCCCGGACGCTCCGGGGCGAGCCTTCATGCCAAAACTGAGGCCAGGGCTCGGTTGCTTCGTAGCGCTGGGGAATCAGACCATGTCGGGAGATGATTTGAATTTGGCCTTGAAATTTTCTGGCTTGCAGCGCGATGGCGAGGTCGATACTGGTAAGTCCGGAGCCAATCAAAAGCACGCTGCCGTTGGGATCGAGCCCTTCGAGTGTGGCAGGCGACCAGGCAAACGGAACATATTTTTTACGTGGGTTGGCCAAACCGCTGATTTTCGGGTTTCCCGGAGGAAAATTGCCGATCGCCAGAATTACCGCCTCCGCTTGCAGCTCGCGGTCATTTTTCAGCAGAACGACCGGACGGCCGTTCTCACGTGTGAACGACACCGCCTCTTCTTGAAACCATTGGAGCGAGTGACCGTTCTCCTGCATGGCTGATTCCTCAAGGAGCGAGCCAATGTAGCGTCCATAGGCCATGCGCGGGACAAAACTTTCAGCGTGGACGGCGGGGCCACAATTTGCGCGAGCCCAACGCAGGAAGTGAGTCGGATCGTCCTGAAGCGCGCTCATATTTCCCGCCGGCACGTTGAGGAGCTGGCAGTTGTATGGGGTGCTGTAAGCGAGCCCACGGCCGGGAATTGAACTCTTGTCAATCACACCGATCCTTAGCCCCGCAGAACGGCGCAACAGTTGGACGGCTAGAACCGTGCCGCTGAAGCCGCCGCCGATGATGGCAACGTCCACGACGGTGCGATTTCGCTTAGTTTTTGAAACAGGGGCGGTTGCAAAGATCCGGTTTTGCACTTAGAGCCTCATGAGATTGGAGTGAGCTGCACGATAATCATAGTAAGTCTATAAAGTTAGTAGACATTGCAACTGCATTTCCAATCTGCTCTGGTGCCTAACTCATTCACTGTAAGTAGTTTAGCCGCTCACGGAGGATGACATAGTCAAATGTTGTCCACTGGCTTTCAGTTTATGTGCAGTTTTGTGCCAGGACGGTGCTCACCCGGTCACATTTAACAGACGTTCAATTCAGAGGGTACGGCTACGGCGCGATAGCCGTGGGACTACGCGGCTTAACGAGACGTTAGCGCGTTGTACTGCGCAGGCGTCAGGGGCACCACGGAGAGCCTTCCCTGCCGCACCAAGGGTGAATCGGAGAAGAGCTTGTTGGCCTTAATTTCAGTCAGGGTCACGGGCTTAGGAAGAGGTTTGCCAGCTTGCATCTCCACTTTGGGGTTTTTGGGATTTGAGGCGTCCACGGAGACCACAGTGGCGGTACCCACTGCGCTCTTTTCGTCACCCGTGTGGTAGATGATCAGGTGCGCGCCGGGTTTCATTTCACGCAAGTTACGGAGAGCTACGGGATTGGACACGCCGTCCCACATAGTCTTTTTGTCCTTTTGGAGATCGGCGAATGAATATTCCGAGGGCTCGGTTTTCAGCAGGTAGTGCTCGGCCATAATGTCCTTATTCTAAACCCCCTTACTCTAAACCAAAGACGCGAGAAAGCAAACGGTGCTGCCCAGCGGAGATCGGATAGCGCTGGAACAAATTGGAAAAGCGCTCTTTACACCGCTTGCACGCCATGCTAATTTCTGTTCCCGTACCGCCGATCCGATAGCGCCAGGCGGCAGGGCCATTGATCTATCGACCCTCCTGCATTTTTTGTCTCGGAAGACCTCCCAAGAAATCTAAATTGAATCCGCTTCTGCCGACGAGGCTCAGGAAGCGAACTGTGCGAGGGGACTGGTGCTAAAGCTGCGAAAAGTGGAGTTGTTGGGATTCAAATCGTTCTTCGAGAAGACGCCGATCACGTTCAGCGGCAGCGGTATCACCTGCATCGTGGGGCCGAATGGTTGCGGCAAGTCGAATGTGGTGGACGCGATCTCCTGGGTGCTCGGAGAACAGAGCCATAAGCAGCTGCGCGCCGAGCGCATGTCCGATTGCATTTTCAACGGCACGGCCAAGCGGCCTCCTTTGGGACTGGCGGAAGTGACGCTGACGCTGGTAGACCCGGAATTGTCGGAAGCGGTTGCCAAAGTCCTCGACGCCCCGGAAGAAACGCCTGCCGATAGCGGAATCGCGCTTGTTGAAACAGCCGGGCCAGTCTCCGTGACAAATGATGATGGTTTCGTGGAGATTGTGGGCAAGGAAACTGAAAGCCTTCCGGACACGATCGTAATGGCCGATACGGAAGCTGAAGCAGACAAAAACAAGCCGTGGAAAAAGCGCCTGGCCGAAAAGCCAGCGATTGCTTTGAAGCCTGGCGAAGTGGTGGTGGGACGGCGACTATATCGTTCAGGGCAGAGCGAATATTTAATCAACGGGCACGTGGCGCGTTTGCGCGACGTGCAAGAACTTTTCATGGGCATGGGATTGGGCCCGGATAGCTACGCGATTATCGAACAGGGGCGCATCGGGCAAATTCTGAATTCAAAGCCCATGGACCGCCGCGCGATCATCGAAGAAGCTGCCGGCGTGACAATGTACAAAGCGAAGCGGCGTCTGGCGGAAGCCAAGCTCGAAGCTTCCAAGATTAATCTGTCGCGTGTGAATGACATTCTGGTGGAAGTGGAAAAGCAGCTCGCTTCATTGAAACGGCAGGCATCGAAAGCGCGGCGTTATGCAGAATTGCGCGAACAAATGCGCGGTTTGTTGCGAAACGTTCTGGCGAGTAAAGCTGAACATCTGGATATTGAAGCGGCGCGGTTGGAAAACCTGTTGCGCGAAATGGAATCGGCCGAACAGCGCGACGCGCGGACGGTGCATGAGCTTGAGGCCGAGCAGGAGCGTTTGAGCGCGCGAACTTACGAACTCGACGGCGAAATGCGGCAGATTCATAACCGGCTGGGCCAGACGGCGCTGGATCTGGACCGCGCGGAGAACCGAATCACCTTTAATCGCGAGCAGGTGGCGCAAATCGATATGCGCGCTACACGGTTGGTGGTTGAGTTGGAACAGGCTGAACGCCAGGCCACCGAGCTAGGCGCGCGAATGTTGGCGCAACGCGAGGCGGCAAGTTCGCTGCGCGAGCAAACTGCGATTCTGGAAGCTGCGCTGCGTCAGACGACGGAGCAAGCTGCGTCCAGCACTGGCGAGCAAGAGCGGCTGGAAGTTCGCATCGCAGAACTTCGCCAGCTTGCGGCACGCATGGTGGAAGAATCGGCGCGCGAGCAGGCGGAATCGTTGCAAGCGGAAGAGACTGCCGCTCGATATGCGGCGGCTGAAGAGCAGCGCGGCGCCGCGTTGCAAGCGATCGAGACTGAATACGCGGCGCTCACGGAAAAAGTGGCGACGGCGGAAAAGACATTCCAGCAAGCGGAGACACAGGCTCACCATCTGGACAAGGCCGTTCACGATTCGCAATCGCGGCTTGGAGAACTTCGCAACGACCAGAACAAGGCTAACCAGCGGCTGGAAGTGATTCGCGAAAGCCTGTCGGCAGAGAGAGCTCGGCGGGCGTCGATCGAACAGATTTTGAGCGACCGCGCTTATACCGCGGACGCAGTGCAAAAATTATTTGCGGTGAAGCTCAACGAGGAGGCGGATTCCGCTGGCAGCGATTTTCGCGCGGCAGGATTGTTGGCCGATTATGCTGAAGTGCAAGAGCGTTACGAAGGCGCTATCGAACAGTTCCTGAGAGAAGAGTTGGAATACATAGTAGTCGAGTCGTTCGATCGCGCGCGCGCTGGGATTGCGCTGTTGCGAAATGAGATGGGCGGACGTGCAACCTTCTTTGTGGACTCGCTGCACAATGTGGGTGCTCCGACGCTTGAAGCGGACGGTTCCCTTCCCTTGCCGGCGGGCGTGCTAGCCCGGCTTGACCGGCTGGTGGATTTCCGCGCGCCTATCGGGTCTGCTGCGAAAAATTTCCTTACGAAACTGCGGACGGCGTATTTGGTGGAAACTTCCGCTGCAGCCGAGCAGCTCGCGAACGAAAATCCGCACAGTTATTATTTGACGCTCGATGGAAGCTGTTACCACGGGCGCATCGTTTCAGGAGGACGCGCGGGCGAAGCAGGGCCGCTCGCGTTGAAGCGCGAACTTCGTCAGCATGAGACGGAGGTGGCGCGCCTGGAAAAATTTTCGCAGGAACAACAAGACGAGCTCGCTCGGCTCGCCCTACAAATTCGCGATGGCGAAGCAGCTGTAGCCATGGCAATCTCGCAGCACGTGGAGGCGGAAAAATCGCTAGTGGGCGCGACTCATCTTCTGGACCAAGCACGCTCGGAACTGCACAGAATCGATGCGCAACTCGGAACCGAGCGCCGGGAAATTAATCGATTAAAAGCGGAAGCGGAAGCGGCGCGTGCTCGAGCTGAGCAATCTCGCCAGCAATACGCGGAAGCGACGCGGTCCAGGGCAGCGGCGGAAACGGAAAGTATCGAGGCTGCGGAAAAGCTTCAGCGCATGCGTCAGGATTTTCAGGCTTTGCAGGAGCGGCTGGGCGCGAACCGCGAAGAGCTTGCGACTATGACCGAGCGGTTGATGAGCGCCGAAGCTGCCGGGCAAAAGGTGACTGAAGAAATCGCCATCGCCGATGAGCGTTTGCTATTCCTCCGGCAGCAACAGAAAGCGATGTACCAGGAAAAATCGGAACTGGAATCTTCCTGTGGCCAGCTTTCCATTCAGGCGGATGATCTGCGCAAGGAAAAAGCGTGTTTGGAAGAACAGAAGGGCTCGCTGGAAAAAGAATGGGAAGAGGCTCGCACACGTACGGCGCAGCTCGAAGAATCGGTGCGAGGCAAACGGCAATCTTTGGATGAACTCCGCGCGGAACGGAGCCAGCGGCAAATCGAAAAAGCTCGCAATGATGCCGACCGCGACTATTTGCGCCAGACTTGCATCGCTGAACTGAACGCACAGCCCGAAGATCTGATGGCGCAGGAATCTCAGTTGCTAATTGGCGAAGATTTGGTGAGCGCTGAGACAAATTACAACGAGATGAAGGCGCGCGTGGAAGCCATGGGGCCGGTGAACATGATGGCGCTCGAAGAGTTTCAGGAATGCGAGCAGCGCGAAGGTTTCCTGCGGCGCGAACGCGACGACTTGGTGGCGGCGATCGAGAACACGCGGCTCACGATTACGGAACTCGATCAGGTTTCCAAACAGAAATTTGAAGAAGCCTTCAACTTTATCAACGCGCACTTCGCCATCGCGTTCCAGTCGCTATTCGGCGGCGGGCACGGTGAGATGCGTTTGAGCGAGCCGGACAGTTCGGGCGAAGCGGGAATCGACATCGCCGCGCAACCGCCGGGAAAACGGCTGCAAAATATTCTTCTGCTCTCGGGTGGCGAAAAGGCGCTCACCGCTCTGGCGCTACTTATCGCGGTGTTCCGTTACCAGCCCAGCCCATTCTGCATCCTGGACGAAGTGGACGCGCCGCTGGACGAGGCCAACGTTGGGCGTTTCAACAAACTGCTAGCGGAGATGTGCGCGCAGACGCAATTCATCGTGGTTACGCACAATCGCAAGACCATGGAGATGGGGTCGGTGCTGTATGGCGTCACCATGCAGGAGCCCGGCGTCTCGAAATTGGTCTCGGTCAAGTGGGAAGAAACTGAGGCGGCGTCCGCGCCGAAAGCTGCCAGCAACGCCGCGTAAATTCAGCAGGTGCAAGCTAGGGAGCCGCTCGTCGCCCCGCTTTCTTCAGATGTCCTGCGACATATTTTGTCAAAACCTGCGCCCTAGGTAATTCCCGCAAAAATTTTCTTTGGCGTTGACATCCGCACTTCCTGCGCTAGAATACCCGCCTCCAGTGAGGAAAAACATTCCGTGTCTGCTCCACAAATGAGCGCCATCATTTCGCAAACAGATTTCCCAGGACTTAAACTTCGAGGCCGAGGCAAGGTTCGCGACATTTACGACCTTGACGATCGCCTGCTGATTGTAGCCACCGACCGCCTATCGGCATTTGACGTGGTACTACCCACGCCTATACCGGACAAGGGCCGGGTGCTGACGCAGCTCTCGCTCTTCTGGTTCAACAAGCTGGCCAACCTGGTGCCGAACCACGTAATCACGGCCGAGAATTTTGACGGCGAGTTGGCTCCCTACAGAAGCTCGCTGGCAGGCCGCGCCATGCTGGTGAAGAAAACCGAGCCGATTCCGATCGAATGCGTGGTGCGCGGATATATTTCCGGTTCAGGTTGGAAGGACTATCAGAAGACCGGCGCGATCTGCGGAATTTTGCTGCCCGCTGGGCTGCGCGAATCCGACAAGCTGCCCGGGCCGATATTTACGCCTTCGACCAAAGCTACCACCGGACACGACGAAAATATTTCGTTCGACGAAACCGTCGCGCGCATCGGCGGGCCGCTCGCAGAAAGTTTGCGCGAAACCAGCTTTAAGATTTATCGCTTGGCGTCTGAATATGCCGCGGAGCGCGGGATTATCATCGCCGACACAAAGTTTGAATTCGGCATGATGGACAACAAGATGATATGGATCGACGAGGCACTTACGCCGGATTCTTCGCGGTTCTGGCCCGCGGACCAATACGCTCCCGGAAAAGCACAACCATCTTTTGACAAGCAGTACGTTCGCGACTATCTGGAAAAAATCGGCTGGGACAAGCGCCCCCCCGCGCCGGCTCTGCCGCCCGAAGTGGTCTCGGGAACGACGCAGAAATATCGAGATGCATATCAGCGCATTACCGGCCATCCATTAAGCTGACAAGCTCGGGAAGCTATTCAAGTTCGGAGCCGGCACCGTGAAAGATCAATTGGAATCGCTGGTAGGAATGATGGTCGAGCGCGGGATTTTGCTCGAAGAAGCGGTTACAGAATTCGAGAAAAAATTTATCAAACGCGTGCTGGAACGGCTGAACGGAAACCAGTCGCGCGCCGCCAAAGCGCTGGGAATCCACCGCAACACCCTTAGCCGCAAAGTGGACGAATACAAGCTGGACCACAGCAGACGTCACCGCTCCTAATACGCGGGACCTCCTTCCTGACTTCGACATATTTAGATCCTTGAGCCGCAGACCGAAGCGGATGGAGCTTCACGGACCTGTGCGCCCAGGTTTCTGCAAAAAAAAGGCCGACTCGGTTACGAGCCGACCTTTTCTAATTGAAGTTGCTGTTAGTTTACTTTCCGGGCTTAGGAGCCACCTTGTGCGGTGTGTGCTTGCCCTTTTCAGATGGGATGTCTTCGGGGTTCACCTTGGCTTTATCCCAGTGAAGCATGAAAGCCGGTGGCGGATCGTAACTCGCGAGCGTGCCGCTGAAGCGAACGCCGTCATCTTTCTGCAAGCGGGCAGCTTCGGGCTGGGCAACAACCTTCACGTCAAGGTTAGGTACGGTGGCCTTTTCGATTTCCTCCGGAGTTGCGCCAGTGGCCAACTTCAGTTCCACAAAATCGGTTCCAGGGACAACGTCAATAACCTTGCCGACGACTTCTGGAAATTCGGCGCCGCAGATGGCCAGCCAGGTCATTTTGGCTTTGTCTCCGCCGGCTTGAAGATCCGACAACACGGTAAGGATGTTGCTGGAGGTTTGAATCTTCTTTAGATCATCCGCGCTGGGGATGGTGTAGGTGGCCGGGCGCTCGGGAGAATTAGCTGCCAGCTGAAGCAGCTCGTCCAACTGAGCATCGACCAGCGAATCGCATCCTGGTTGCTCGTAAGCGAGAATCTGCTTGCGCAGGTAATCCTTAACTTTGGCGTCGTCGGGAATTTTCTGGTCGATAGCGCGTGCCAAGTACCAGAATCCGTCCAGCGGGTCCGGCGGAGCGGATTGCAAATAAGCGAGACCGAGACGGTAATTCGTTATCGCGTCGGTCGGATTCACAGCGAGCGCTGCCTTGAAATACTGAATAGCGCTGGGATAGTCCTTGAGCATGAAGGAGGCGGAGCCGGCCGTATAATTGAACAGAACCGTGGGACCTTTTTTCTGCTCGGCGAATTGATCGTCCGTGAGGTTCGCCGGCTTGGGAATGGTGCTTAGAATTTTCAGACCTTCCAGAGCTGCGGCGCGAGCCTTGTTCAGCGAATCGGGGTCTGGAGCTTTGTCGCTAAAAGCGTAGTTGAACGCGAGCGAGCGCGTATAAAGCGCCTGCAACTTCGTGCCGGCATCAACTTTGTCGCCTAGGGCGACCAACTTGTCGGCGTACTCGATAACCTTCGGATAATTTTTCAGCTCGTTGTAACTCTGCACGTAGAGCTGAAGAACGTAGGGCATCAAAGTGGAATTCGGAAACTTCGAGACAAAATCGTCAAGGCACCTGACCCGCATTTGCGCGTTTGTTTCCGCGTGGCAGGCCTGAAAGCCGTTATATTCCGGCATGGTATAAGCCGGGGCCTTATTTTGATCCGCCTGGTCCTGGGCAGCGGCTGGCTGCGCGGAGAGGCTTAGCGCCATAAGAATTGCGAGCGCTGCTATGATGCCGAGAAACTTTCGCATAATATCAACTGCCTCCTGAACCAGATTCACTCGGAAAGAATCGAACCAGGCCTGCTACCCGCACAAAAAAACGGTGTAACGAATCCACGGATTATAGGGAAAGCCAATCAAGCGCGCAAGGTGAATCCCACTTTGGTACTCAATATTGGTGGTTTCCTGAACGACACCGCCCCAATTATGATGTTAAATCCCGGTAAATAGTCGCCTCGTCGGAGTTTACATATGGCCAAAGAAAAAACGCTGGAAAACAAGGTTGCTGTGGTTACCGGAGCCAGCCGCGGAATTGGGTTGGCTATCGCTCGCATGCTCGGAGGGTTGGGAGCGAAGCTGAGTCTGTGCGCACGAAGCGCTGACAAACTGCAGAATGTCGCCAATGAATTGAAGAGCGCGGGCGTAGAGGTGGTGATCGTGGCGGCGGACGTGACAAGTCCGGATGATATTCGATCGCTGCTGGAAGAAACCAAACAAGCGTTCGGAGCGATTGATATTTTGGTGAACAATGCGGGCATTGGATATTTTGGGCCTTTCTATGAAGCGAACGAGTCCCATTGGGATTCTGTATTAGACACCAATTTGAAATCCGTGTTCCTGCTGAGTAAAGCGGCGGCCAAGGGAATGATCGAGCGACGGGGCGGGCACATCATCAATATCGCTTCGCTAGCGGGCAAAAATGCTTTTGCAGGCGGAGCGATTTACTGCGCGTCGAAATGGGGACTGTTGGGGATGACGGAATGCATGGCCGAAGACTTGCGAGCCTACGGGATCAGAGTTAGCGCCATTTGCCCGGGGACGGTGGCCACGGACTTCTCACCGCACGTTGGAAAAGATACAAGCAAGATGCTGCAACCTAATGACGTAGCGCACGTGGTGGAGAGCATCGTGACGCAGGCGCCGCAAAGCTTCCTGAGCGAAGTTTTGCTGCGTCCTACGCAAAAGCCATAGCCGACTGCTTCGCTGATTTGCCAGCCAGTGAAGAGAAGAAGTAATCTTCGAGTTTGATTTGCGATTTGGGCACCGGTTAAACAATGTCTGCATCCGGACGTCAACAATCGCGCTTCCGCCGGGCGAAACACACGGACGGATCACAAAGAACGCTCACCTTGCCATTCAAACCCGAGCGAGGACATAATCCGCCACCGCTGAGACGAAAACCGCGCCGAGGCTAAACTCAAGGAGAAAACACATGAAGCGAATTCAGTTTCTGCTCACTGCTCTTGCACTTCTCCAAAGGACGGAAAGGTTACCACCATCACAGGAACCGGAAAGACGGCAGACGGCAAGGACTATAGCACCACAAGCGTGCTCGACAAGCAGTAACCAGCGCGTCGGGGGGACCCCAACGCGCGCAGTCCAAATTTTATCCATACGCAGCTAAGCGCAGCCGCCCTGCCGGCTTTTATCCCCGCATGTCTGCGCTCACCAAACCAAGGGGATACTTGTAAATATCTGTGAGATTCTGTCTTGTCCGAAGCGAAACCTATGTTACTGAGCCTGTAGCAGCGCCGGCACTCCCGATAATTGCGCCGGTGGAATCCCTGTTGAATCCAATCCATGGCGTCGGCATCATATATTGTTCGACGTTAAACGATTGATGGTTAAACCATCTTGGCTACTCATTTTAAAGGCGATAGCGGGACGCAGCGGGCGCTGAATGCGTTTATTAATCTGGCGCGGGCATCCAATTCGGTGCAGACGAGGCTCGCTATGGGCCTGGAGCGGTACGGAATAACCACGAGCCAGTTCGGCGGTCTGGAGGCGCTTTTTCACCTGGGCCCGATGTGCCAGCGGGGGCTGGCAGACAAACTACTGCGTAGCGGCGGGAACATAACCATGGTGGTGGACAATCTGGAAAAGCACGGATTGGTGGAGCGGGTGCGACAGAAGGAAGACCGGCGAATGATCATGATCCACCTGACCGCCAAAGGGCGCAAGCTGATCTCGCGCGTATTTCCGCTGCACGCGAAAGACATCGCCAAAGAAATGGATCGGCTAACGGCGAAGGAGCAGGAAGAGTTACGCCGGCTGTGCCGCAAACTGGGGCGCAGCGGGGACATCGGTTTGGAAGGTAAGATGAATCATCTAAAAAGAAAAACGAAGGAGAAAGCAAATGATACAAGTTCGACCCAGTGAAGAGCGAGGGCGCAATAAGCTCTCCTGGCTGGATACGCGATTCACGTTTTCGTTCGACCAGTATTACGACCCGAAGCATATCCAATTCCGATCCTTGCGCGTGCTGAATGAAGATATCGTTGCGCCGGGAAAAGGTTTTGGAATGCATCCGCACCGTGATATGGAAATCTTGACCTGGATACTGGATGGGGCGCTGGAGCATCGCGACAACATGGGCACCGGCGCAGTGATTCGTCCCGGAGAGTTGCAACATATGACGGCGGGGTCCGGGATCATGCACAGCGAATTCAATCCGTCGCCGAAGGATCCCACGCATCTGTTGCAAATTTGGATCGTGCCGGATCGCAAGAACCTGAAGCCGGAATACGAGCAGCTGACGTTTCCTGATAAGGACTTGCGAGGACAGTTCTATCTGGTGGCTGGCCCGCAAGCGCCGGTGAATATTCACCAGGATGCAAATCTCTACATCGCACGACTCGACGAAGGCGAGCAGGCCAAGCACCCGTTGAAAAAAGGGCGGCATGCGTGGTTGCAAGTTTCACGAGGAAACGTGGATGTGAACGGAGTGGACTTAAAAGCGGGAGACGGCGCGGCGATTTCCGAAGAAGCGCAAGTGCGTGTGAATGCAACGAAACCCTCGGAAGTTTTGCTTTTCGATCTGGCGTAAATCAATCTGAAGTCGGAGTAGGGATCATGATTGCTCACAACCCCCTCCACGGATCCGGACGAGCGGGTTTCCCGCATCCGGCTCTTGTTAGGTGACGACGCCCATGCGCCGCAGAGGATAGGGATGACAGACAGAAGGCAGAGGCAGCCAGCGAGTGACGAGACGCCGCATGCGATCCCAGAGAACGCGGCCGTTCTGACTGCGCCGCGACAGCGCGCGATGCCAGAGCCGTCCCACTTGGAACCGAAAAGTCCACAGCGCGTTTTGGTTCATGGGCACTCCGTAGTACCGAATGTGTCCACGCACCACCGCTGGCAACCACTTGCCCAGTTCGGGGATGGGTTCGTGCATCCCTCGCGGAAGCTCGGCTCTCACCTCGTTCAGCTTCGTCTGCAGCCTTTTGCGTATCGTCTGCCGCAACACCGTATACATTCCATTGCTGCTCTTCTTCACGCAGATGTGCGTAAAGCCGAGAAAATTGAACGTCTCCGGTTTCCCTTCTCCACGCCGTTGCCGGTTTTGGATCGCAAACGGTCCAAACTCCAGCAATCGCGTTTTCTCGGGATGCAGTTCCAGGTTGAACTTCTTCATTCGTTCGGTGCGTTCAGCCCGAAATTGATCGGCCTCCGCTTGGTCCCGGAATCCAACCACGATGTCGTCCGCAAAACGCACGACGATGACATCACCGTGCGCCCGCTTCTGACGCCCTGCTTGGACCCACAGGTCGAACACGTAATGAAGGTAGACGTTCGCCAAGAGCGGCGAGGCACTTCCGCCCTGGGGCCTTCCTTGCTCCACTCGTATCCGTTTCCCATCCTCCAGCACGCCGGCATGGAGCCATTTCTGGATCAACCGCACGACGCGCCGATCTGCAACCCGCTGCTCGACGAATTTCACCAGCCATGCGTGGGAAAGCCCATCAAAGAAGCCTTTGATATCCAGATCGAGCACCCAGTTCACTTTTCTCGTCAGCAGTCCCGTATAGAGCGCATCCAGCGCTTGGTGCTGGCTGCGTCCTGGCCGGAACCCATACGAGAAGCCGAGAAAATCCGTTTCGTAGATAGCGTTCAGCACCTCGACCGCCGCACGCTGGACGATCTTGTCTTCCAGCGCCGTGACTCCGAGCGGTCTCTGCCGCCCGTCGGCCTTTGGTATATACACTCTGCGCACCGGCTTCGCTCGGTACGCTCCGCGCTTCAGCCTGTCGGACAGGTCCTGGAGATTTCCTTCCAGTTCCTCCCCCTAGTGCCGCCACGTCTCCCCGTCCACACCCGGAGAGGCTTCCTTCTTCCGCAAGAAGTAGGCCATCCGCAGCGTGTCCAGGCTGTAGATGTGGTGCAGGAGCGCCGTGAACCGCAACTTCTTATCCTTTGCTGCTGCTTGACGTACCCGCCCGAGCGCACTCGGCGCGTTAGTCCGGCTCGGTGTCCGGGACGCGTTTTGCTGAGGCAGGTTCCCTTTGGCCAGCCCTCTTCCCTCCATCCCCTCCGCCACCGGTTGCCCAGCTTTGTTCGGGGACTTCTCAGGTACAGCAGGGCTGTCCGACTTCCCAAGTTCGTTCGTCATCGGCGTGCGTCCTTAGACTTCCCGATGCGTCCCCAGTCCACTGCGGCCCTGGGCACACCTGGGATCTCCCGGTTCCCGAGCGAGGTGTCTGCGTACGTGCACGGGGTCTCTGACCGCGCGGGTGTCAGGCACACCTCGCGATATCGGTGCACCCGATGGAGCCTTCCGCTTCTCCTTACAGCGTCGGCGTCCCGGAGTAAGTGTCTTTCGCGGCTGAATACCCGGCCCGCACGTCCCCCTGTCAACGCTTCGACGCTGCTCTTGCGAACAGCTCCGCATGACTTGGGGCCGCAGTGGGTCGCTACATCACATTCGTATGACTTTTGCATTCACTACACCTCGCCGGTTTAACCGGCGCACAAGGAGAGACAGAATGAGCGATTCCTCGAGCAGTTTTACACCGTTGGCGGGCCGAATCCTGATGAGCGTCGTGTTTTTAGTTAGCGGGTTTTTCAAGATAGGTGGCTACACGCAAATGGTGGGGTATGCCGCAGCCAAAGGATTGCCTATGGCGGGAGTGGCGGTGGCCTGCGCCGCGGTGTTGGAGCTGGCCGGAGGGCTGGCGATTCTTGTCGGGTTTCAAACGAAAATCGCCGCGTGGCTCTTGTTTCTTTACCTGATACCCACAACATTCGTTTTCCATAACTTCTGGGCCATGCAGGGTATGGATCAACAGAACAACATGATCCATTTTTTGAAGAATGTTGCGATCATGGGGGGCTTGGTAATTCTTGCGGCGAACGGCGCGGGGCCTTACTCGGTGGATTATTCACGCGCGAAAGCTTGAGGCAAAACCGTCACCAAAAAGAGGCGGGCGAATAGCGCGCTACGCTAACAAATTTCTAAAATCATCGGAGGAATTATGGGTACGGCAAAAAGACCAGCAGAGACAGGCACGCCCATTCATGACTTGATTTCGCACCGCTGGAGTCCGAGAGCATTCGACAGCAAGCCCGTGGAACGAGAAAAGTTACGAAGCTTGTTTGAAGCGGCTCGATGGGCGGCGTCTTCTTACAACGCGCAGCCTTGGTACTTTATCGTGGCGACAAAAGACGATCCGGAAAGTTACAAGCGCGTACTGGAGTCTTTTGTGGAATTCAATCAAGGTTGGGCCAAGCAGGCGCCGGTGCTGGCGCTGAGCGTGGCAAAACTGAAATTTGACGATGGCCGGCCGAATCGGCACGCATTCCACGACGTGGGACAAGCAGCCGCGAATTTGGCTTTACAGGCAGAAGCGCTGGGACTTTCCGTCCACCAAATGGCCGGAATCGATGCGGAAAAAGCGCGGAAGCTTTTTAACATTCCCGCGGACTATGAAGCCGTGGCGGGATTTGCAATCGGCTATCCGGGAGATCCGCA
This sequence comes from uncultured Acidobacteriota bacterium, assembly GCA_963731535.1. GTDB lineage: Bacteria > Acidobacteriota > Terriglobia > Acidiferrales > UBA7541 > Palsa-295. The sequence goes on from CAVSWI010000016.1 coordinate 48,644, forward strand.
ATCACTGCCGGAAGAATTGCGGCAGCGCGAATTAGCTCCGCGCCAGCGCAAGCCGCTGGATTCTTTCGTGTTCACAGGACAGTGGGGCAAAAGCTCGCCGCTTCTAAAGTCCTAGAATTGCCTGGCAATCGTTCCAATCAGCACGTTACTTGTATCGGTGTCGAACAGAAGCGCTGTATTGGCGTCGATCAGGTAGTAGGCCAGGCTGTAACTGGAGTTCGGGTTCGTCACCACAACGGTTGCTGTGCCGCGTCCGTTCGAGTCTGGCGCCAGAATCGAGCTATCGGTACTGCTGATCGGGTCGGTCTGGAACACGGAGTTAAAGTCGTTGATATCGAGATTGCCGTTGGAGACCGACGGCGCACCGAGAGTGACCTGGCCTGACACATCCTGCTGAATGGCAGCAGAGTTGGCGTGGAAAACTCCCTGGCCGCCGAGGAGCAGTGCAAAGCTGCCGGCAGCGAACTGCGTGACGGTCTTCTGCGAATATCCTGAGCCGATCGAGACCGCAGTGGGATCCAGCTCGAGCATTACAAGAGCGGGTTCTGCCGCTGTGGAGCTTGCCTGCGCCGTTTGGTAGGCGGCAAACTGCAGCGTGCTGGCGTTTGATCCAGCAGGACAAGATCCGCTCGTGAGATACAGTCCCAGGAAAATGCGGCCGGTGGACGGATCGACCGTGTAGGTGCAAGTCCCTAGCGCGGTGTCCGACGTGACGGTGCCCGCGTTGTTGCTATCGAAAACTCCTCCCGTGGAGTTGCCGTTCCCTCCCGAAGCAAAGACCCCGCCGAGAGCAAAGGCTCCTGTGGGAGAGTTCCCGCCAGAGGCGAAAGCGTAGTTGCCGGAAGCAAGGCTTGCTGTGGAGAACGAAGTTCCCGAAGCGCCGCTATACATATTCCCTTGCAGATAGCCGGCGTCATCGATTTCCACGAAATACAAATGCGTGGCATCCACAATGTAAAACGCGAATTGGCGCAGGCCGGTTGCGGTGCTGTTGATGGTCATTTTGCCGCGGCCGGTCTCAGGCGCCGTGCCGTCCAAAGAGTAGGAAACATTCAGCGAGGTGTCGTCCTGTCCTAACCCACCGTTGTCGTTGAGGTCCACCACGCCGGTGCCGGTCTGCTGAGTGCTACTTCCACTAGCAGTAAATTTACCGGCAATTCCCAGTGGAGAAAATGTGGTATCTGCGCCCAAACCTGAAAACACATAGGCACCGGTGATGGCGGAAAGGTCCGAGATGTCGTTCAAGTTTTGCTGGTCTATCGTGCCGCTGCCGGTGAAGCTGCGGTCAAAGCGGATCACCATGGCATGCTGATTGGAAGTGAGCGCAAACTGCAAAGTTGCGGCGCCCGGAATTCCGGGATTCAGCAGGATCGTCCCGCGACCGTCCGGGCCCACTTTGTAGGTGCTTGTGTTCGGCGAAATCTGATACTGGGTCGATCCATTGATAGTAAAGCTGTCGACGTCTTCAATCCCACTCGTGACATGTCCCGCACCATCGGTGGCAAAGCTACCTGCGACCGAAAGAAAACCATTTTGATCGTTTCCGGAATACGAGAAAGCGAATTGGCCGCTTAAAGACAGGTCTGAGTAAACAATCGTCGCGCTTGCGCTAGCGGTGACTGCGGGAGTAAGAGTGGAATCTGTGGCGGTGACCGTAATTGTGGCGCCGGGAGGCGGCGAGGGTGGGGCGGTATAAAGCCCGGTGGTCGGATTGATGGTGCCGACATTGCCACCGTTCGTGGAACTTACGGCCCAGGTGGCATTTGAATCGACTACGTTGTCCAGAAGCGCGGAGAATTGGAATGTGCCGCCAGCCGGTACGGTGGCTGTTGCGGGCTTCACGGCAAGACCTTGTCCAACGCCAACCGTGATAATTGCAGTATTTGAGGTGACGATATTCGTGTTGGTCGTGCTGGATGGAACTTGCGGCGCAGTAGCGGTGATCATTACTTGTCCATTGTTCGTGGTGGGAGCGACGCTGGGCGCCGTGTAAATGCCCTCCTGAACGTCATCGGGAGAATTCACGATGGTGCCGACTTGGGAGTTACCGCCTCCGATGCCATTGACTTGCCAAGTAACCGCGGTGGTCGTAGTCACCGTGGTGTTAGACAGATTGACTACGGCGACCATGGTGATCGAGGTGTTGAGGTCAGCGGTAGCCGCTGTGGGCGAGATCGTGACCCCAGTTACAGTGGCCGTGCCGTTGTTACTGCCACCGCAAGCTGATAGGGTTAAAAGGATTGCTAGCGATAGTAAAGAAATACACAGACTCGATATTTTTCTTTTGCGGGTTTCCCGGAGCATGCTCACCTTTTGTAATCTTATTTTAAGCGCGCTTTGAGCATACTGTTATTCCTGCCCGAAGCAAAAAAGTTCCTGTTTATTTTTGGCACTATGATGCAAAGCCCGACGGGACGGTTGCGCGGCTCATAGCTCGCGGAGGGCCAGGGCTACCGGCCGGCGCGCAGCGCGGATGGCAGGCGGCACCCCACCGATCAAGCCCATGAAGAGGGCAAAGACAATTCCCACTGCGAGAAGAATCGGCGTGATTTTAAAAGCGAAGGCGACGGACGAGAACGTTTGCATGTTTAAGGTGCTGGTGGTGAGACCGTTTAGCGGAAGCACGGCGGCCGAGCCGATTAATCCGCCGATGAAGGCAATGAGCAAGGCCTCAAAGAGAAAGGACATGACGATACTGAAAGCGCCGAAGCCGATGGCGCGCATGGTGGCGATTTCACGCGAGCGCTCGGAAACCGCGGAGTACATGGTGTTCAGCGCGCCGAACACGGCGCCGACGCCCATGATGGCAGCCACCAAGCTACCCAGGACCGTTATCAAGGTGGTGAGGCCGCGAGACTGTTTTTCGTAATACTCGATTTCGCGGGTGACTTGGACGGTCAAGCGCGGGTCGGCGGTGAGCGAATCCTTAAAGGAGTCGAAGGCCGCGGGGGAAGTTAAATGCGCGGTGACGGACTGAAAAATGTTTTCGGGGCGTTTGTACACCTGCGCCAGGACGCGGGAATCGCACCAGATTTCGGAGTCGAAGGCGCTGCCGCCTGCGTCGAAAATTCCGACTACCTTCCAAGTGCCGCTGCCGAAGCTAACCGTGTCGCCAAGATTCAAGCCGGCGTAGGTGCCCGCAACGTTCCTGCCGACGATCAACTCTGAAAGACCGGGCTCGAAGAATCGGCCTTGCGAGATGTGCACGTTCTTGCGGACTTTCAGCGCGTCAGCGGAAACGCCGCGCACCTGGACGTTCGCATCTGTGCCGGTAGCCTTCAGCGGGAAATTCGCGATGACTACAACTTCAGGACTAACTAAGGGCACACCATTATCGCGGGCAATACCGGGGGCGTCCTGGATGACTTTTACCTGATCCAGCCCCACCGCGCCGTTTAGTTCGGCACTCGAGCCGGCGCGCATGATTAGCGCGTTGTCGGCGGATCCAGAAGAAACCAAAGTGGCATGAAAGCCCCGCGCGAGGGAAAGCATGGCGATGAACACACCGACGGTGCCGGCGATTCCGAGAACGGCCACGATCGCGGAAACCCAGCGGGCGCGTACGCTGCGCAAATTGTAAACGATGGGGATGGCCACGGCTCAAACCCTCCTGAGTGCGTCAACCACGCGCAACCGCATCGCCGTCGTTGCCGGAAGTATTCCGGCAAGAATTCCCACAGCCAACGAAATGGCAATTCCCATAATCATCGCGGGACCGGGCAATCGGAAATACGGCAGGAAACCGTGGGTGGGATCTCCACCCATGGTGAAGAGTTTTGACAGGCCGATACCGATGGCTCCGCCGATCGCGGCGATTAGAAGCGATTCGCCCAGAACGAAAAACAAGACGAAGCGGTCGGTATATCCCACGGCTTTAAGTACGGCGAGTTCGCCAGTGCGCTCGCGCACGGCGATGGCCATGGTGTTGCCGGTGACGAGCAGCAAAGTGAAGAACACAACTCCGCCAATGCTGAGGATCAAGAACGAAATGTTGCCAAATTGTTTGGCGAATCCCGTGGCGAGAGCTTTTTCTGTTTCGGTTTTGGTTTCGTAAGGAGAGTTGGCGAAGGTGTCGTCGATTGTCTTTACCACGGCGGCGGCGTGGTCGGGATCGTCGAGTTTGACGATGTACCAGCCGATTAGGCCTTTTTCGACTTGGCGACGCTCGTCGAAATAATCGTAGTGAAACCAAAATTGAGTAAGGTCGTCCTGGTCGCGTGAGCCGGTGTAAATACCTCGAATGTTGAACTCCCAAGTGCCGGTGAAAATTGTTCCCTTGATGGGAACGCGATCACCGACTTTCCAGCCAAAGCGTTTTGCGATGGTAGCTCCGACGATGGCGCCTTCGCGATCGGCTACGAAATCCTTCCACTGATCGTCGGGAATCACGAATTCAGGAAAAACCTGGCGCTGATTTGGAACATCAATCGCGAATTGGGGAAAAAAGTTTTTTTCATCCTGGTAGATGCCGCCGAACCAATTGTCAAAAGTGACCGCCTTCACACCGGGAATACGAAGGATTTGATCGCGATAGGACATGGGGAGCGGCTGGATGATGGCGACTTTGTTGATGACGTCGAGGCGGTCAACGCCGGCCAAATCCACGCCTTGATTAAAGGCGCCGTGAACGACTACGAGAAGTCCGAAGAGGAAGAGCGCAACGGCGAACGAACCGACGGTTAGCAAGGTGCGCAGCGGTTTGCGAAATAGATTTGCGATGATGAGCGGCATGAATTTCATCGCGAGCTCCCTGCTGCGGCGAGAACGCCTTCAACCAGGACGCCCTTGTTCAAATGCAAAGTGGCTTGCGCGCGTTCGGCGGCGGCTGGGTCGTGCGTGACCATCAGGATGGTTTTGCTGTATTCCTTAGAGAGGCGAGTGAGCAGGTCGAGAATTTCGTCGGCGCTTTTGCGGTCGAGGTCGCCAGTGGGCTCGTCGCAGAGCAGGAATGTGGGGTCAGCGATGATGGCGCGGGCTATGGCCACGCGCTGTTCTTGTCCGCCGGAAAGTTGGCGAGGGTAGTGATTCATTCTGTCAGCGAGGCCCACGATTCCGAGGACGGCTTCCACGTGTTGGCGCCGCTCGGATTTCGAAAGCTTGGTGAGCAGCAAGGGCAATTCCACGTTTTGAAATGCGGTGAGAACCGGGATCAAGTTGTACATCTGGAAAATGAATCCTACGTGGCGAGCGCGCCAGCGAGTGAGCTTGCTGCCGGACATGTGCGTAATTTCGTCGCCGGCAACGGTGATGCTGCCGCGAGAAGGAACATCCAAGCCGCCTAGCAGATTCAGCAGCGTGGTTTTGCCGGAGCCGCTGGGGCCCATGAAGGCCACGAACTCGCCTTTGTCCACATCGAGATTCAGGCCTTGCAAGACGTGGATCACCTCACCGCCTCGGCTGTAGGTCTTGTCGAGCCCGCGAATCTGAATCAGGCTGCCTGCGCTTCCTCTGCCGTCCACTCGAACCATTTCGAAGTCTCCTATTTCTTATTTCTTGATCTCGACAGCTTGGCCATCGCGCAAAGTTGCCGGACCTTTCACCACGACCGTGTCACCGGCATCAATACCCGCCAGAACTTCTGCGTCGGTGCCGCGCGTTCCGCCCAGCGTCACCGCGCGACGTTCGAGGCGATTATCTTTCACCAGAAATACAATTTTCTTTCCTTGATCTTCGCGCACAGCGTCTTGCGGAATCAGAGCCGCGGGTTCGGCGGCGCCGTTTTTCTGCTCCGGCGCAGCACCGAAGAAAGTCACCTTGATGCCCATATCGGGCAGAATGCGCGGGTCTAATTTTAGAAAGGAGATGCGCACTTTCACCGTGGCCTTCTGGCGGTCGGCCGTGGGTATCACGGTGCGAACGCGCGACGGGATCTGCCAGTCGGGGTACGCGTCGAGGACTGCTGTGACATTCTGTCCGGGTACCACGCGGGCGATGTAAGCTTCGTTCACGTCCACCTCGATTTCGTTGGAATTCATATCCACGATGGTGGCGATGCCAGTTCGCGTGAAGCCGCCGCCTGCCGAGATAGGCGAGACCATTTCGCCAACTTGCGCGTCTTTGGAAACTACGATGCCATCGAAGGGGGCGCGGATTATGGTGTTGTCCACGTTCTGCTGCGCCTCGCCAACACGCGCTTGCGACGCGGCGACCTGTTCTTTGGCGAGAGCGATTTTCGCGCGGAGACTATCCGCGGCCATCGTGGCATTATCCAGGGTTTCCTGGCTCTGCACGCCGGCTGCTAGAAGTTGCTTGGCTCGGTGGAGTTCAATTTCCGCGTTCTTTAGCTGCACTTCAAAATCTGCAATAGCTGCCTGGGCAGAATCACGGTCGGCCTTGGCCGAATCGAGTGCACGGCGGGCATCGGAATCATCCAGTGTTGCGAGCACGAATCCTTCCTTCACGTGCATGCCCTCGTCGAAGTTAACGCTGGTCACACGCCCGGTGATTTTCGCGGCAATCGTGGCACGACGCCGAGGCGTCACATAGCCGCTGGCGTTCAAGAGCGCGGGACGTCCGGCGGCAGCCTTCTGGGCAACGGCCACTTCGACCACTGGTTTCTGGCTATGAAAAGCAAATACAGCCCCGGTGACAATGACCACCACGCCGAGAAGTGCGCCGATAATGCCGAACACTTTTCCGGCCTTACCGCCTCTGCGCTGCCCTTCGTGGATGCGCAAGGAGCCGAGATCATGTTTTGGCGGGCTTACCGACGATGCCATCGGGATCGAATCTCCTTACGTTAGAGCGCCCTATGTAGCTACTACGGCCCCCCGGCGGAAATGTTACCGGAGCCTCGGGGCCTAAAAAAGACAGGGAGCGCGGTAAATATATTGTAACTTGCCAGAGAGGTTTCGGTTACGCAAACAAAACCGGAAAAGCCCGGGGTCGCCGGTCGCTCGGATGTAAGCGAAAACCGCGGAAAGCTACGCCGAGGCTAGATTTTTGGAAGCACAATTCCCTGCTGCGCCTGATACTTCCCTTTTTTGTCTTTGTAAGAGACTTCACATTGCTCGTCGGATTCAAAGAAAATGACCTGGCAGAGACCTTCGTTGCCATAAATACGGGCGGGAAGCGGAGTGGTGTTGCTGATTTCCAGCGTTACAAAACCTTCCCATTCAGGCTCGAAAGGAGTGACGTTCACGATAATTCCGCAGCGAGCGTAGGTGGATTTTCCAACGCACAGAGTGAGCACGTTGCGCGGAATGCGGAAATACTCCACGGAGCGTCCCAGAGCGAAAGAATTCGGCGGCACGATGCAGACATCGCCCTTGAACTCGACGAACGACTTCGAATCGAAGTGCTTTGGATCGACGATGGAGGAATTTACGTTCGTGAAAATGCGGAACTCGTCCGCCACGCGCATGTCGTAACCATAGGAAGAAACGCCATAGCTGATGACGCCGTCGCGCACCTGGCGGTCTTCGTAAGGCTCGATCATTTTATGTTCGCGAGCCATCTTGCGTATCCATTTGTCAGACTTCACCGACATCGAATCCTCCCGGAATCAACGGAAATGCAGATAAGCCTTAACCGCGATGCCGGAATACTTCGGCTGACTTCGCACCGCTCAGGTTAAAGGCGAGTTGCGCATATTATTACACGCCACGGCGCTTGACAACCTGCAAACCCCTGTCTAGCATAGGTTTCCGCTGAAGTAGAGGATCGTGTGATCAAGCCCTGGGGAATCGCGCGATCAAGCTGGAGGATTGCGTGATCAAGCTTGATATCGTTAACGCCATAGTTTCGAAAACCAACGTGACCCGCACCAAGGCTGAGCAAGCGGTGGAAACTGTGTTCGAGGCCATGAAGAATGCGTTGGGCCGAGGGGAACGCATTGAGCTTCGGCGCTTCGGCGTATTCAACGTAAAGCCGCGGAAGACCGGGATCGGCCGCAACCCGCGGACCGGGCAACAGGTTAGCATTCCTCCGGGTAAGGCCGTGCGTTTCAAGCCTGGCAAGGAACTCCAGACACTGCCAGCTCCCTCTTCGACGCCTGCACCTAAGTCCTGAATGAGAGGATGTTGTTGGGTTGATTCCCACGAAAGGCGGCTGACCGCCGTTCGGTGCTAAACTTGTAGTCTGCATGGATCAAATCCCCGGCAACGGCCACTCGCGCACTCCTGTCGAAATTCTCGATCTTGGTTATCCGCAGATCATTGAGCTGCCTCCGCCGCGTGTTGTGCGGCCTCGAAAGGCTTGGTGGCCGGCACTGCTTCTTTTCTTGGTTACCTTGGTTACTACCCTGGCGGTCGGATCGGAATTCGCACTGTCGTATGCGCACAATGTTGCGCCGTTTTCCGGCGACGAAAATCCGTTTGCAGCAATTTTAGCGCCGCTCGCACATCCTCATTTGCTGGTGCTGGGCATTCCGTTTTCGTTTGCGCTGCTGGGATTTTTGATGGCCCATGAGATGGGCCACTACATTGCGTGCCAGATTTACGGCATTGATGTGAGTTACCCGTACTTTATTCCTTCGCCATTTCTGTTTGGCACATTCGGCGCGTTCTTGCGGATACGCTCGCCGATTGCAACCCGGCGCGCGCTTTTTGATATTGGAATTGCCGGTCCCATTGCGGGATTTGTTGTGGCGGTGCCGTTGATGGCATATGCCATATCAATGTCGAAAATCATTCCCGGTGTGCAGCAGAATGCCGACATTATTTTTGGCCAGCCGCTGCTGATGAAGATTTTTGTGGGAATGTTTCATCCCGGCGCGGACCCGACTTCACTTCTGCTACCTCCCATCGGGCAGGCCGCTTGGGTGGGATTGTTTGCCACCGCGCTGAATCTGCTGCCGTGCTGGCAACTCGATGGTGGACACATTCTGTACACGCTGGCGAGCAAAAAGCACAAAGAGATTTCGCTGATCGTCGCGCTGGGTCTAATCGCCATGGGGATTCGTTGGTGGCACGGCTGGGGAGTGTGGGGAATCGTTCTGCTGGTGCTATCGCTGAGATTCCGGCATCCGCCGGTGTATGACCGCTGGGAGCCGCTCGATGCAGGGCGGAAATTATTGGCGATTCTGGCGGTAGTGATATTTGTTTTGTGCTTCACGCAATGGCCTACAAACAATCCTTGAAGCTCTCCTCGTAAGAAAATCTCTCCAAGTTGACGATTTACCTCAGAAGTATATGATGCGCGCATCGTAATGGACCATCCTCCGACTCCTTCGCAGAATTCTCCAACACTCGTACGCACGCTCGGTTTGCGCGATCTGACAATGCTGGTCATCGGAGGCGTGATCGGGTCGGGAATATTTTTGGTGCCCGGCGCGATTCAACGACGAGTTGGGAATTCAGTTGGGCTCGCCATTCGTGGTCTGGGTGGCGGGCGGATTTATGTCGCTGGTGGGCGCGCTCACGTATGGCGAACTCGCGGCGATGAAGCCAGAAGCGGGCGGACTGTACGTTTATATACGCGATTGTTTTGGCAGGCTGCCGGCGATTTCTCTACGGATGGACTCTATTTCTGGTGATTGCTTCGGGCGGCATAGCCACGCTTGCGGTCGCGTTCAGCGCCTATTTGGGCCAGATCATTCCGCTCAGACGGCGTTGACGGCGAAGATCGCTGCAGTGGGCATGATCGCCGCGATAACTCTGGTGAATATTCATGGCACGCGCGAAAGTTCGGACCTGCAAAACTGGACCACTTATGTGAAGGTCGCGTTGATTCTGGCGATGAGCGCCGTGCTGTTGGCGATGGGGCGCGGTTTTCACGGCTCACAAAGTATTCTGTGGCCGGTGCGGGTGAATGGCTCGATGGTTTCGAATTTTGGGTTGGCCATGATTGCGGCGATGTGGTCTTACGAAGGTTGGCAGTTCGCTTCTTTCAGCGCGGGTGAAGCGGCTCATCCACAGCGCGATTTTCCGCGAGCTTTCTTTTACGGCACGTTGGCGTTGACGATAATTTACGTGCTGGCCGCTTTGTCCTACGTGGCTGCGCTGGGACCGCAAGCGGCGGGACGGTCGGACACGATTGCCGCAGCCGCAATGGCGGTGATTCTGGGGCCGATGGCGGCGAAGTTCGTTGCAGCTTCTCATCATGATTGCCACGTTCAGCTCGGCGAATAGCATTCAGCTTACGAGCCCGCGTGTTTATTACGCCATGGCCAGCGATGGATTGTTTTTTCGCAGAATGGCGGAAGTGCATCCGCGTTTTCGAACGCCAGCGTTTGCAATTTTCACTTCCGGAGTTTGGGCCGCGATCCTGGCGTGCTTAGGGAGTTTTGAGCAGCTGTTTACTTACGTGATCTTTACCGGCTGGATTTTCTACGGGCTGGCGGGCGCGAGTATTTTCGTTTACCGAAAAAGAGTGCCCGACGCGGAGCTTCCCTATCGCGTGCCGGGATACCCGTGGACTCCCGCGATTTTCGTGCTGGCTAGCGCGGCGCTGGTGGCGAATGCAATTTCTTCGCGACCGGCGGGAGCGATTGAAGGGCTTGGAATCGTGCTGGCTGGACTGCCCGCTTATCTGATATGGCGCACGCGACGGCCAAAGAGCTAGTTCCTAGAACAGACTGGTGGGATCTACGTCAACGATTACGGCGGTGTCTGGAATTTTTTTGGCGGCGCAGAAATCCAGGGCGCCGCTGAGCGCCTGGGCCAGAGCCGAGCGCCGCGGCGACTTCAAGACAAATTGAAAGCGGTAATCCTTGCGCAGACGCGCCAGCGGAGCAGCGGCGGGGCCCAGAATTTTCACTCCGCGATTTTCGAAGGGAGCGAAGTAAGTTTCGAGAGCTTTGGCCCAGCGAATCGCGTTTTCGATTTTGCGATCGCGCACCAAGACGCTGGCGAGCGCGGTGAATGGCGGGTAGTGAAGCATGCGGCGGAAGTGCGCTTCTTTTTCGTAGAAGGAAACGTAATCCTGCTGCACGGCGTATTGGATGGCGTAATGCTCCGGGTAGTACGTTTCCACCAGGACTTCGCCGGCAAGCTCGCCGCGGCCTGCGCGTCCGGCGACTTGGGTGAGCAACTGGAAAGTTTTTTCGGCCGCGCGAAAATCGGGGCGCCCGAGCGCAAGATCGGCGGCGACTACGCCTACGAGTGTGACGCGCTGAAAATCGTGACCCTTCGCAACCATTTGGGTGCCGACGAGGATATCCAGTTCGCCGCTCGCGAACGCGCCGAGCACTTGCTGGTATTCGCGCTTGGTGCGAACGGTGTCGCGATCGAGGCGCGCGATTCGAGCGGCGGGAAATTTTTCCTTCAAATATTCTTCCACGCGTTCCGCACCATCGCCGACAAAGTAGAGGAACTCACCATTGCACTTCGGGCATTTCTTCGGCGGGCGAATCGAGTAGCCGCAGTAGTGGCATTCCAGGCGTTGGCGGCTTTTGTGATAGGTGAGCGCGATGCTGCAATTTTCGCATTGCACGAAGGCGCCGCAACTTCGGCAGAGAAGAGACCACGAATAGCCGCGGCGATTGATCAGGACCATGGCTTGCGTTTTTTCTTCCAGGCGCAAAGCGATCGCCGCGCGCAAAGCTTCTGAAACTGGACGGGCTTTAAGCTGCTGGCGGAATTCTTCGCGGAGATCGACGACGCGGACTTCGGCTAGCGGACGGTTTTCTACGCGCGAGGTCAGTTCGAGCAGGCGATATTTTCCGTCGCGCGCGTTGTGGTAGGTTTCGAGCGAAGGAGTGGCGGAGCCGAGCAGCGCGACGGCGCCTTCCAGGCGCGCGCGATAGACGGCGACGTCGCGGCCGTTGTAACGCGGAGTTTCTTCCTGCTTGTAGCTGGTTTCCTGCTCTTCGTCCACGATGATCAAGCCGAGATTTTCGAGCGGCGCGAAAACGGCGGAGCGCGTTCCGACTACGATGCTTGCGTGGCCGTGTCGCACGCGCCACCATTCGCGCGCGCGTTCGACATCCGGCAGACCGCTATGGAGGATGGCGACCGTTTCGCCGAAGCGCGCGCGAACCAAACGGCCGACCCATAAGGTGAGCGCGATTTCCGGGACCAGGACGATGGCCGTCTTGCCGCGCGAGATGGTCGCTTCGATGGCGCCGAGATAGACTTCTGTTTTGCCGCTGCCGGTGACGCCGTGAAGCAAGCCTGCCGTAAATTTTCCGGCTACCAACCAGCGCCAAATTTCGGCCAGGGCTTGTTTTTGTTCGGCATTCAGATCATTTGTGGGCGGAGTGAAATCGGTGTCCCAGGGATCTTCGTCGGATACGAGCGGCTCTTCCCAAGCGAGCACGCGGCCTCGTTTTTCCAGCCGCTGGATAACAGCGCGCGATACTTCGGCATTTCTTCATCAAGACTGCTAGCGGAAGCGGGCCACGAGTAGCAGTTAGCACTTCGCGAATTTTTTCTTCGGCCGGATTCGCGCACGGCTCATCTTTTGCGGGATTCCAGGCGATGATTTTTTGCGTGCGCGTTTTGCGGCGGTGAACCATTTCCTGCGCGGACCAGGTAACCGCGTCTGCACAAATTTTCCGGCGAGCGCCTCGCCGCCGGGCAATCGCCGGACGGTGGCGGATTGGATTGCGCGGGCTTTTTCGGTGGCTGCGTCGAATCGGCGCAAAAATTCAAATTCAGCGCTTTCGACGTCCGTGTTCTCGCTGCTTGCGGCGAGTTCTTGCAAATAAGCGCGGCCTGCGTCGGTCAGCCAATATTCGCGGTCGTGGCGCAGCTCGATTTCCGGGAGGAAGCATGGCGCGAAATGTTTCGCCGATGGGCGCGATGTAGTAGCGGCTGATCCAGTGGCCTAGCTCGATTAGTTTCGGCGGGAGCGCTGGGACGCGGTCGAGGAATCCGGAAATTTCTTTTATTTGCGCGACGGTGGGGGCTTTATCGGAGACGGAGAGTCCGACTCCAACCATCGCGCGATTGCGAAACGGGACCAGCAGGCGACGGCCGACAAGATCTTCGTCGCGCAGAGAATCGGGAATGGTGTAGGTGAACGTCGAGCGCAAAGGAACGGGAAGAGCGACCTCGCAATAGCATCGATTCATGGGCAGTCTAGTGTAGCAGTCAGATACTTACGCAGACGATGCCCGCGAAAATGAGGACGATGCCCAGCCATTGGCTGCCTTCGAGGCGCTCGCGCAGAAAGATCCAGGAAAGCAAGACGGTGACTGCGCCGTACAACGAAGCGAGAACGCTAACGACTGAGACTGGGCCGATGTGCAGGCCGGCATTATTGGCAACATAGGCGGCGGTGTCCATCACGCCCACGGCTGCGAGTTGCCACCAGATTCGACCGTGCGGGAGGCGGAGGCTTTGGCGCGTTGGCAGCGCGAGTATCGCAAGAGAAACGAGGGCGGTGAGGCGCATCACCCAAACTGAAACGGCGTCGCCGACGAGCGGTATCACATGGAAGCCGAGAAACCAAAACATGAAGCCGAAGCCTACGGCTGCCAAAATCGCCCAGCCCACGCCGCGTGACAACCGCGAGGCGGTTGAGGGGTTAGCTGGCGTCCGCGGGATTCATCGGCTTGGGCGCGAAAGACATAGCCGCCAGGATTACGCCGGTCAGCGTGACTACGATTCCGATTCCGCGGGGCGCATGAATTCGCTCGCCGCTCGCCATCGAGAGAGCGACCGTAAGCGCGGGATAGCTGGACGAGACCGGGCCGACGATACTCATCACGCCGATTTCGAAGGAATAATAAAGCGAGAGCGACGCTGTGACGTTCAGCAATCCTGCGACTGCAGTGAGCGCCCAGGGTTGCCATCCGGGGGCGACGCGCGAAAACCCGCCGGCAAACTTGAGGTAAACGCTGAGGGCGATGAAGCCGAAAAATTGCATGAAGAATAGAGTGCGATAAGCGCCGACGCGGCGAGATGCAAAACGCGCCGCAAAATCGGCCACGCCCCAGCACACCGCTCCGGTCAATCCGAGGATTACACCCAAAGAATTCTCCACTAACCGAGAGTGCTCGACTATTTTTGACTATTCTCGGCTAACTTTGACTGTCTCCGACTATTTTCCGCTGGGGCAGGCTACTTACGTTTAGGCTGCAGGCCGAGGACGGTCATTACTTTTTGCAAATCCTTCCAGACTTCGCCTTTTGCGTTTGGATTGCGCAACAGATAAGCGGGGTGATAGGTGGCAATCAGTTTCGAGCCGCGAAAATCAAACCACTCGCCGCGAAAACGGGAGATGCCCTGCGTGGTTTGCAAAAGAGTTTGAGACGCGCAGCTTCCGAGGCAGCAAATTACTTTCGGCCGGATCACGTCAATCTGGCGAAAAAGAAAAGGCGAGCAGGTGGTGATTTCATCTTTCTCCGGGAGGCGATTTTCCGGCGGGCGGCATTTCACCACGTTGCAGATGTAAACGTCTTCGCGGCGCAGGCCCATGGCTTCGATCATCTGCGTGAGCAATTTTCCGGCGCGGCCGACGAAAGGCTCGCCTTTGATATCTTCGTCGTGGCCGGGGCCTTCACCGACGAAGACCAATTCCGCTTTCATGCTGCCGACGCCGAAAACAATGTTGGTGCGGCCTTTGTGCAGTTTGCAACGCGTGCAATCGCCGATGGTCTTCTCGTATGAGCTGAAACGTGTCGCCTTGGATCGCGATCGCTTGCTTCGAACAGAGAGGGCGCTTGCGCGAACGGCGCCGCGGCAGTAGAACGCGCGGCCACCGCTGCCGGTGAGCGTGGCTCGGCGAAAGACCGAACGGAAGTGCTTGCACCGGGTGCTCGAGCGGCAGCGATCATCGGAGATTTCGCCGGCTCAGTCGATTGCGCGCCGACGAGCTTGATTCGTCTCCACAACGACGCCAGCGGAAACTCGGTCGCGATAGTAAGGGCCCAACTCTAGGTCAGCTCCATAGCGAAGCCAGGCTTCCACACGTGCACGCTTGTCAGATTCCAACCAAGCCCTCCCAATTTTGAATTGAACGGGAGAACTTTATCACAGCGAACGGAGTTGCGCATCGCGTAGGAAGAAGTTTTATTGCAGAAGGCAGAGAGAAAATGAAGACGTTTACTTAGAATTCTTTTGAATTTCGAGGACGCGATCGAGGATTTGATTTGCCACTTCAAGCTTGGTCATTTTAGGCAGCGGAATTTCGCGGCCATCGCGCGAATAGATCGTTACAATGTTGGTGTCGGCATCGAATCCCGCGCCTTCCTGGGTCACATCATTTGCGACGATCATGTCCGCGCCTTTGCGCGCCAATTTCCCGCGCGCATTTTCCGCGACGGCATTCGTTTCCGCAGCGAATCCGACCAACACGCGGCCACGCTGCTTCTGGCGTCCAAGCTCGGCGAGAATATCCGGCGTGGGTTCCAGGCCGAGCGTCAGCCGTCCCTCGTTGCGCTTTAGTTTCTGATCGTACTGCGCGGCCGGACGATAATCCGAAATGGCTGCGGCCATAATCACGACCTTCGCACCGGCGGCGCGTTCGCGAACCGCCTGATGCATTTCCTCGGTGGCGCGGACTGGAACCCAATCCACTCCATCGGGAATTTTCAAATCGGTTGGTCCGCTGACCAGAATGACGTGGGCACCTCGACGATTCGCGGCATCCGCGAGAGCGTAACCCATTTTCCCAGACGAGCGATTGGTGAGAAATCGGACAGGGTCGATGTCTTCGCAGGTAGGGCCGGCGGTGACCAGGATTGTTTGACCGGCAAGATCGTGCCGCAGGCCAAGCACCTCGCAAACTTTCTTTGCGATGGTCTCAGTGGCGGCGAGGCGTCCCGCGCCTACCATACCGCAAGCGAGGTAGCCTTCATCGGGATCCACCACCTGAACGCCGCGCTCGCGCAGAATCGCGAGGTTACGTTGGGTCGCAGGATGGTCCCACATATTCACGTTCATGGCCGGGGCGACCACAACTGGCGCCTTGGTGGCGAGATACAGAGTGGCGAGGAAATCTTCGGCGATGCCGTTCGCGAATTTTCCGAGGATGTCTGCGGTGGCGGGTGCAACCAGCAGCAAGTCAATTCGCTGCGCTACGGCGATATGTTCGATGGCGCTTTCGACGTTCGCCGGGGCCGCCGAGCCACCGGCGCTGAACATATCGGTGATTACTTTCTGGCCCGTGAGCGCGGCAAAAGTGAGAGGGGTGATGAACTCCTGCGCTGAACGGGTCATCACGACTTGCACGTCCAACTTTTCCTGCTGCAAGCGGCGAACCAGCTCCGCGGCTTTGTAAGCCGCTACGCCTCCGGTGACGCCGAGTGCGATTTTCATCTGGTGCGCGGCGGATGTTACTTCTTCCGCTTGCCGTCCTTATCCTCAGGCTCTCCGCTCAATTCCTTGGCTTCGTATTCGAGCAGACCTTTCAGCAATTCTTCTTCGGCGATGCGCGTAGTCTTGCGCGATCGCGGGTTATCGACCATGGGGCGTCCGCCGATCATCAACTGCCGTGCGCGGCGCGCGACGACTACAACGTACGCAAACTGGCTTTCCGGTGGATCTCTCAACACGGCCATATTCAGATCAGCCTCCAAAGGACTTCAAAATTTCGCGAATTCGTTCTTCGTTACGCGGCACCCGGCATCGCGAGCCGAGCGCAATGGCCTGGACTTCTTTACCGGCGCGCTCGATATCGTCGTTGATGATGGCGTAATCGTAGCTACTATAGTTCAACATCTCCTGCCGCGCACGTTCGAGCCGCCTGCGAATTTCATCTTCCGAATCCTGGCCACGCTGCCGTATACGATGTTCGAGCTCAGTGCGAGAAGGCGGCAGGACGAAGACTGCTACAGCTCCAGGCAGCTTTTGTTTTACCTGCAAAGCTCCCTGCACGTCAATTTCGAGAACCAGATCTTTTTTTTGCTCCTGCGCTTCGGTCACGGATTTGCGCGGAGTGCCATACCAATTCTTTCCAAACACCTGAGCATATTCCAGGAAATCGCCGCGTTCGACCATTTCCTGAAATTGAGCTTCGGAGACAAAATTGTACCATTTGCCCTCGCTCTCCGTCTTGCGCGGCATGCGCGTGGTGCACGAAACAGACAGCATGGTGCCGGGCAGCTGCAAAATTTTTTCCACTAGGGTGGACTTCCCCGAGCCCGACGGCCCGGAGACGATGAGCACTAACGGTTCCGTTTTGCTCATTCTATGTTTTGCACCTGTTCGCGCAATTTTTCGATTTCGGATTTGATCTCGAGGCCGAGTTCGAGTGATTTCCAGACCTTCGCCGTCGTTACCGGGAGTTTTAGAGAGCAGAGTGTTGGCTTCGCGCTGCATTTCCTGGAGCAGAAAATCGAGTTTCTTGCCGGCTTCAGAGGCGCTGGCGAGCAGACCCTCGAATTGTTGCACGTGGCTGCGCAGGCGCACCAATTCTTCGGAAATGTCACTACGTTCAGCGACTAGCGCGGCTTCCTGGGCCAAACGGCCTGCATCAATCTGCGTTTCGCCGAGAAGCTCTTTCATACGTGTTTCAAGACGTTTTGCGAACGCCGGGCGGGCACGCTCGGCGAGTGTTGTCACCTTCGAAGCCAAGGCCGCAATATTTCGAAGTCTCGCGGACATTTCCTGACGCAGGAGATTCGCTTCCTCCTCGCGCATGCGGTCAAGCTTGTCGAGCGATTCAGCCATGCAGCGCGGAGACACGGCTACTCGAGGCGCTCGAGTTCGCTTTCCAGCGACGCGGCGGGCGCCCCGATCACTCCGGGCAAGCGCATGATGGACTCAACGTCCGGTTCGGACTGTAGGCTGAACTCTTTTCGCAGCGAGGTGGCGGCTTTCAGATAGGCCGCAGCCACTTCGTGATTCACGCCAATGGCGGCCGCGCCAGCTAGTTCGTAATGCACCGTGACGTCCAGATGGCCGCGCCGAACGCGCTCGCGAATAATCTGGCGAATGCGCGGTTCGAGTGGTTCGAAACCTTCCGGCACGCGCAAGTGCATGTCGAGGAAACGGTGATTCACGCTGCGAATCGTTACGCGCAGGCTCCAGCCATTTTCCGCGGCTCGCGACTGAGCGTAGCCGGTCATGGATTTTAAGCCGGAACGAGCGGATGGCACGGAAGTAGCGGCCATAGGCTTCGGACTTGGGCCTGACATTTTTATACCGGACCTGCTGTTCGCGTCGCCGTGTCAACGTCGCGGAACTGCATTTCGTAAAGGCGCGCATATGCCCCGCCACGAGCGAGGAGTTCTTCATGCGTTCCGCGCTCACGGATTGTGCCGCCTTCCAGCACAGCAATCAAGTCCGCGCGACGAATCGTGGAAAGCCGGTGGGCAATCACGAATACGGTGCGGCCGGTCATCAGATTATTTAGCGCGTCCTGAACGAGCATTTCCGATTCCGAATCCAGCTCGGAGGTCGCTTCGTCCAAGATTAAAATTGGCGCGTCTTTTAACAACGCGCGGGCAATAGCGAGACGCTGGCGCTGCCCACCGGAAAGCCTTTGGCCGCGGTCGCCGATCAGGGTCTGGTAGCCATCCGGCATTTGCATAATGAAATCATGGGCGAGCGCTGCTTTGGCAGCTGCGACTACTTTATCTTCCGGCATGTTAGGCCGGCCGTAACACAAATTGTTCCATATGGTGTCGTTGAAGAGGATAGTTTCCTGCGTCACGATAGCCATCTGCTCGCGCAGCGAACGCAGGGTCACTTCGCGAACATCCAGACCGTCTATCAGCAGCGAACCTGAAGTGGCGGTGTAAAAACGAGGGAGGAGATTCACCAGCGTGGTCTTGCCGGCGCCGCTCGATCCTACAATCGCGACCACGGCACCGGCCGGAACTTTTAATTTTAGATTTCGGAGCGTGGGCGCATCGCCATCGTCGTAAGTAAAACTAGCGTCGGCAAATTCGACGGATTCCGAAAGGCGCGGCAACGCTCTGGCATTCGGCATATCGAGCTTTTCTTCCGGTAAATCGAGGAAGCCTGAATACCTGCGCGGAAGTTCCCAGCGCTTGCACGAAAAGTTGATAAATATTGCCGATACGCTTGATGGGTTCGTAGGCTTTGAAGAGAGCAAACGTAAACGCGCCGAACGAACCGATCGACATGCGGCTGGCTTTGATTTCGCCGCGCGTAAAGAAAAGGATCATGGCCACTACAACCGCGCCGAGCACGTCCATGATCGGCCCGGTGGCGGCCATGGCGCGGACCCAGCGCATGTTTTCGCGGAGCAAGCTGCGCGCGGCGTCGCGGAACTTGCGGATTTCAAATCCTTCCATCCCGAAAGCTTTTACAACGCGGTTTCCGCTGATGGTTTCCTGAAGTATCTGGCTTAGATCGGCAAGGCGGGAGCGGCTTCTTTCCGTTGAACGGCGAATTTTGCGCGTTAGTTTCGTGACCGGCCAAACCACCAAGGGAACCAGGACAGCGGAGCCGACAGCCATGCGCCAGTCGATGAGCAAAAGGACGCTTACAAAGGCGATGAGGTTGAAGATCTGCCGGAAAAAATCCGCCATGTAATCCGAGAATGCGCTACGCAGTTGTTCGACGTCGCTGACGACTGCGGACATAACGCGGCCGACTGGGTTGTGATGGAAGAAACCGACTGGCTGCTGCACGACTTTGCGGTAAACGCTGTTGCGCAGGTCGGTGACGGCAGAAAGGCCTACATACTGGATCAAAGTGCTGCCAAAATATTCGGCAACGGCTTTGAATAAAAAGATGAAAAGCAGAGCAAGCGCGAAAACCGACCAGACGTGATGCACGCGCGAAGGAACGAAGTCGTTCATGTACACAACGCGATTTGACCAGGGGATGGTGAAGAGGACTAGTTTCTGGAGGCCGGAGCCGGGGTTCAGCACTACGTCGATAGCGGGCTTGATGGCCAGCGGCACCAGGCCTTCGGCGATTCCCATCACCGCCATGAGCAAAACACCAAAGGCGAGAATTCCGGTGTGAGGGGAAAGATAGCGAAGCAACCGGCGAAATTCTTCGCTCTGCGTCATGGTGTTAACGCCAGCTTTTATTTCAGAATTCAAATCGGCAAATCCTCAGCAAAAAATCAGCAAAAATACGCAATTCTAAGACGTGGCCTTATCCAGATCGCGATGAACGACCTTCGCCGAATATCCTTTTTTCCTAATCGCCCGGCTGATTACTTCTGCCAGCGCGACGGAACGATGCCGCCCCCCGGTGCATCCCAGCGCGACTGTAAGATAGCTTTTGCCTTCCTGTATGTAGTGCGGGATCAGGTATAGCAGCAAGCTTTCCACGCGGCGCAAAAATTCTCCCGTTTGCGGGAAGGAACGAATATAACGTGTGACACGTGGATCTTTGCCGCTGAAACGGCCGCAAGCGGGGCACAAAAAACGGGTTGGGAAGAAATCGCACGTCGAACACCAAATCCGCGTCCGCCGGAATGCCGTAGCGGTATCCGAAGCTCACCAGCGACACCAAAAGCGGGCGCCTCCCCGGTTTTTGAAACCGGTCGATAATAAACTGGCGCAGCTCATGGACGTTGAATTTTGTGGTGTCGATCACTACATCCGCCAAGCGTCGAATTGGTGCCATTCGGCGGCGCTCTTCGCGTATGCCTTCGGCGACCGAGCCACCGCGCCCGAGCGGGTGCGGGCGGCGCGTCTCGCTAAAACGGCGCATCAGCGCTTCATCGCTGGCTTCGATGAACACGAGCGTTGCGGGATGCTCGCTAACTAGCCGGCGATAGATGCCAGGGAGTTTTTCAATCTGCTCACCCTCGCGCGCGTCCACCAACAAGGCGGCGCGTTCAATTTCGACGCCTTCGGCATACAGCTCGCCAAATTTTGGAATCAGCGCGACCGGCAGGTTATCTACGCAATAAAAACCGAGATCTTCGAAGGTATTTAAGACGGAGCCTTTTCCGGAACCGGAAAGGCCGGTGAGAAGAACTAGCTGGTGCGCATCGCGGGTTCGGTTTCTCGGCGTGCGCTTCACGGCAGCGGCGCTAGGCCTTTACACGCCGGCGGTGCGTGCTGGGAATGCGAAGGTCTTCGCGATATTTTGCGACCGTTCGGCGCGTTACGTGGATGCCTTCGTCGCTGAGTTTTTTGGTAATTTGCTCGTCCGTGAGCGGGTGAGAAGTATCTTCATCTTCGATCATTTTTTTCACGCGCCGCTTGAGTGAAAGCAGTGACATTTCGCTGCCTTGCGGGCCGTTCACCGATTCGCTGAAGAAGTAGCGCAGCTCGAGCACTCCTTGCGGAGTGTGCACGTATTTATTCGCTACGGCGCGGCTCACCGTGGAAGGATGGACGCCAACTTCCTCGGCGACTTCCTTGATCATCATGGGCTTCAACTGATCGGCGCCGTAGTCGAGAAAATCACCCTGCCGGCGGAGAATCGATTGGCAAACGCGCTGAATCGTATGCTTGCGCTGTTCGATATTTTTCATCAACTGGATGGCGGCGGTAAAACGTTCCTTCACGTAGTTGCGCACGTCGCGGTCGGCGGCATCGCGCGCCAAAAGACGCCGGTAAGTAGGATTCAGGCGAAGTTGCGGCAAGTCGTCGTCGTTCATGAATGCCTGCCACTCGCCGTCCACTTTTCGGAATTGGACATCCGGCTCGACCAGCCGCGGCTCGGTGCGGTTATATCGCAAACCTGGGCGGGGATCGAGGCGCTTGATGACGTCCACAGCGCGTTTCACCAGCTCGACGGGCCGGTTCAGAGCGCGCGCCACTTCTTTAAGCTGATTGTTCTGGAGAAGTTTCAGATGATCGGCGATGATCTGCTGCGCCAAAGTGTTCTGTGGATCGATCAGCTTTAGCTGGATAAGCAGGCATTCCTGCAAGTCGCGTGCCGCGATTCCCGGAGGATCGAATTCCTGCACCATGGCCAGGGCTTCTTCCACGTCTTCCATCGAATAATTCGCCGCTTGAGCGATTTCGTCGAGCGAAGCTGTGAGGTATCCGTTTTCGTCCAGATTGCCAACGATGGATTCGGCGATTTTGCGAACGGTCTCGGTGCAGATGCTTACGCTGAGCTGCCAGTTGAGATGGTCGGCAAGACTCTGCGGCGAGGAAAGAAATTTGTCGAAAGAAGGCTTCTCGATTTCTTCGCGCTCGCTGTTGGAAATTCTTTCGGCGCCGGAATCGAGATACTGCGTGAAGAACGAGCCAAAATCGAATTCGTCAAACGGATTCGCCGGAGCTACTTCGGGAACTTTTTCGGTTTCCTTTTTAAGGAAGGCTTCGTCGGTGTAACTTTCTGCGGTGACTCCGTCGTCTTCGGTCACTTCGTCGAGCACGGGATTCGCCATGATCTCCTGATTGATCATTTCCCGCAGCTCCAGACGGTTCAGCGCCAGAACGCTGACCATCTGCACCAAGCCTGGTGTGAGTATCTGCTTTTGCGCGACGCGTAAGTTGAGTTTGGGCTGGAGCCAATTCATAAAGGTCGATTCAGTTTAGCCGGAAACCTTCGCCGAGATATATCCTTCTTACTTCCGTATTCTCGGAAAGGTCTCTGGGGGTTCCCGCAAATAATATTCTTCCATCACTGATGATATAGGCGCGATTGGTTACCGCCAGTGTTTCGCGCACGTTGTGGTCGGTCACCAGAACTCCGATCCCCGCCGCGCTCAAATCCGCGATAATTTTCTGGATGTCCACCACGGTCAGCGGATCGATTCCCGAAAATGGCTCGTCCAGCAGTACGAATGAGGGCGACAACACCAGCGAGCGGGCAATTTCTAGACGTCGCCGCTCACCGCCCGACAGCACATAGGCCTGGCTGTATCGCACTCCTTCCAGCCCCATTTGCGCCAACAACTCCTCCACTCGGTCACGCCGCTGCTCTGGAGTAATCGGCAGCGTCTCCAGCACGGCGAGCAAATTCTCTTCGACCGTTAATTTCCGAAAAACCGAAGGCTCCTGAGGTAGGTAGCTGATGCCGCTGCGGGCCCGGAGATACATCGGGAGGTCGGTAATATCCTCGCCGTCCAGTAAAACACGCCCATAGTCCGGACGCGCTAGACCGACCAGGATGTAAAACGTCGTGGTCTTTCCGGCGCCGTTCGGCCCGAGCAACCCAACCACTTCGCCTTGTTGAATTTCCAAGCTGACATCGTTAACAACTTTTCGCCCTCTGTACGACTTGCTCAGAGCGGCCGCCTGAAGTTTCAACATGCCGGTTCATTACTCAACTCGGTGCCTGGTTAACGTGCGCGAACCTTCTTGCGAATCTATTAAAATCGTATCATTCGTCACAAAGAAGGTCAACGAATGGCCCGTAGTTGTGTCGCTAGATGCATCGGTAATTGTTGGTTTTCCGCCGGAAAGGACGAATTTTCCGTCACTTGCGGTGTATTCGGCCTGCTCTGCGAGTGCCCCGGCGGTCGCCCTGCTGCACCACCACGCCTCCGGTAGCCAGTGCGCGGTCGAGCTGGCGGGCTCCAGTGGCGCTGGCTCCCGGCTTGCCAGCTTCTGCAGACTGCGCCGCGCTCCCTTGCGCTGGGGTTAGAAAGATATCCAGAACGGGCGATTGCAGGGAGCCTTGTTGGGAGGTAGCGGTTACCCCACCTTCCAAGTGCGCTTTCCCGGTGTCGCTCCAGTAAGTCAGCACGGGAGCCCGAATTTGCCAAAGTGTGGGGCCAGATGGCACGTCCGAAGAGCTTTGCGCGGCCTTGGAAGTTTGCGCGTGGGCTGAAGATTTGGGCGGCGACTTAGGTTCACTCGCCGGAATTTTCGGGAATTGTCCGGAAGCCTGGGGAAAAACTGCAACCACGCCACCGGAAGCCACTAATTTCTTTTCATCGCGCCAGACTTCGATCTGATTGGCGTCCAGCACAGATTCGCCCTGCCACATTCGGGCATGGCCGGAGTAAAGTGCGCGGCCAGATGTGTTCGAAGCGGTCAGCGTGGCGGCGGTAACATGTGCCGGACCTGCACCCAGGTTCACAGCGGTATTTTGTTCCGACGATAAATATGTGGATGCGACTCCGCCCGTGGCCTGAATTTCTCCAGACTTTTGGTTGATCGATACGCTGTGCGCGGTGGTGCGGCTGGTCGAATCAAAAAGCACCGGCGATCCGTCCATGGAAAGATTGTCGGTCTTGCTGACCATTCGCGCGTGGTCGGCGGTAGCTTGGCGATCGGCCTGCTGGAAATGCACGTTGCCGGTTTCGTCGAGTGTTTCCCAATCACCGGTCGCGACCGAAGGTGGCCACGAGTTCGTTCAGCTGTCGTAACTTGCGGCGCTGCCAGAGGAAATTGTTCGTTTTATTTCTGCGCCGGAATGTCCCAATAACTTCGCCAGGCGGCCATTCGCGTCGAATTCGGTGACGAATTTCTTGGCGTGGAGCACGGTTAGCTCATTTCCGTTTTTCATTTCGATGGTCGCAGGCGCCAGAGACTCCGCGCTCTGAGCGCGCGGCTGACCAGCTTGCTTTCCAGCGCCAAACAACACGCGCAAAGAAGCTGTTTTCAGGCTGCGCGACTGTCCATCTTGCACCGAATCCAGCACTGTGCCGCCACTCGTGGTCATCATACGAACCACATTTTGGGGAGCCATGGCAATTTCCACGCGCCCGCTCGAAAAATGATCGGTCCCAGCGGGCGCCTCGCGCGATCCTTGCACGTTTCCATCGGCGACCATGCTTTCGATCCATCCTTGCGGATCGAGCGAAGCTTCAAACTGGTTTGCTGCGATGGTCACTTGGCCTCCCGCCTCGGTTGAGTGAATGACAGGATTTCCTTCGGCGGTAACCTGCTGCGCTTTGAAATCGGAATCCAGATCGATGGTAATTTTATCGGCGGTGAGTTCGCGGGTGCCTTGGTGAACGTCGGCAGGCGCCGTTAGCAAAACTTTGCGCTCGTCGCGACGAACCTCCAAGCTGCCGCCGGTTACGTTGACCGGCAAACCATTCGTGCGATCCGATGCGACAAGGTCCATGTGCACGTCATGCTGCAACACGATGAGGGAGTTTTGAGTGCTGTAGGTGACACCCAGGGCGTGACCTTTTCCCTGCGGGAAGCTGAACGAAACAGGTTGTGGCGTGGAAGCGTCGCCAGTTTCGCGATTGAAGGTGAGATCGCGCGTGTTTACCTGAATTGGTTTGTCCGCACTACCGGCAGGCGGATTCGCACTGGCAACATCGATTTGCACATCGCCCTGGCAGCGGACCGCGCCCGTCTTTGGCTGATAGCTGCATTCGCGCGTGTGTATGTTGTCGTTGCGATTTCCATCGCGGCCATAAATCGTGACCCAGACATCTTCCAGAAGGTAGCTGTTCTGATCTTTGTATTCGGTCGCGTGGGATGCACGCACGGTGAAGATGGTGCGATCACCTTCCACTTTTGAAAACGTCATCTGGTCGGACTGCTGCTGCACAGTGGACGGAACAGCTTTCGGCCCCGACTTTCGGGCTTCAGACTCGCGTATCGCACGCCGCGAATAAACGCCGATAACAACCAGCGCAACTAGACCAGCCACTATGGCGGCCCAACGTGCGTATCGCGCTGCTTCCTTATTCTGCAACTAAATCTCCCGCGCCTTTGCAATCTCAAGCCACCAAGGCATACACCAGAACCTGGCGGTGACGACTGATTGCTCTTACTTGTTAGAAGCTGAGTATAGGTGAGAGGTTTCCAGCCGACAACTGCTTGCGGACATACCGTGCACGAAGCGCGAGAGTTTGAACTATTCGCCGCCCGTGAGGACGCCAAGTCCGGAAGCAGCCACGCTATCGCGGGTAGTATTTTTCACCAGGTACATGGCCTCGTCAGCGAGATGCAGCAGCTCGGCCTTGGTGCGGGAATCCGTGGGATACGAAGCTACGCCAACGCTCGCGGTGATGTGAACGTTGATACCGGCTTCTTTCAGCCATACGGCCTCGCGAATCAGCTTATGCAAACGACGCGCGACGCCGTATGCGTTCTCTTTGGAGGTCTGCGGCAACAGCACAACAAATTCATCGCCGCCATAACGGAAGGCGAGGTCGATCAGGCGGCATTTGTCTTTGATGGCTTGCCCGATTTCCGCCAGCAACTTCGATCCTGCCAAATGCCCGTAGGTATCGTTGATGTTTTTAAAATGGTCCAGGTCGATAAAAATCAGCGAAAACTCAAAGGCGTAGCGGTGCGACCGGTAAATTTCCGTGTCCAGCATGAAATTCAAGTGCCGGGCGTTGTAGAGGGTGGTGCAGTCGTCCGTGATGGTCAGCTCGTGAATTCTTTGAACGTGGCGGGCATTTTCGATGGCGATTGCAGCATAATCCGCCAGCGCTTCCAGAAGAGCCAGATCGCGCTTGCTGAAACCTTCCGGGCCAACACAATTTATCAGCTCGATTACGCCGAGGCACTGTTCGCGGAAGCGAACCGGGACGGCCACGATGGAACGCGTCTCCATCTTGGTTTTCGAGTCGACTTGCTTGAAGAACCGCGAATCAGTGCTGGTATCCGGCACCACGACCACTTCGCCGGTCTGCGCCACCCAACCGGCCAGACCCTGTCCTACTTTAATCCGGACATCTTTCAGGGCTTCGGCGCCTTTGCCGGTAGCGATTTGGAAGAAAAGCTCGCCCTTTTCTAAATCCATCAAGAGTAGCGACCAGGTATCCGGCCGCAACACCTCGTTAATTTTTTCCATGATGGTGCGGAGCACTTGGTCAAGTTGCAGTGAAGAGGTGAGCGCCTTACCAAGCTCGTGAAATACGGTTACTTCGTTGGGATTGTCGGGCAGATCCAGACCAAGACCTGGGCTTCGACGTCTTTCTACGCCGGTAAACGGTTTCCCGTCCGTGGCTCGCCGGATAGTCTCGCCGGGGACACGTTTCTTCGGGTCTGGAGATTCTGTGGGCAACATATTCATTATAGAGAACGCTTTCCAGTATCCGCAACGGCCTTGACGGCCGTGATTTTCAATTGGCCAACACCTAATTAAACTGCACCTTCCGCGCACGTTGACACACTCTCGACCCACGCCTATATTTTGTGTGGGAACCGGTCTCGGTCGGATGTCTTCTACGCCCTTCGGCGAACACTTAAAACGCGAGCGGGAAATGCGCGGTGTCACTCTGGAAGAAATTTCCACCGCCACACGCATTGCTCCGCGCTTTCTTGTCGCTTTGGAGAACGAACACTGGGACGAGCTGCCTGGTGGCGTGTTCAATCGCGGATTTATACGTGCGGTCGCTCGCTTTCTGGGCCTCGATGAAGACACACTGGTATCTGAATACGCATTGCAAACCAAAGGACGTTCAGAACCGGGCGTTGTGGCCGATCCTCCGCTAGAAAGCAACCGCCGCTGGCCGGCCATCGCCCTGGTAATTGTTGTAGCGATTTTGCTCGTGGCCGCTGCTGTCGTCGCCGCGGTGCATTTCGCGCCTCAGATTTCTGCACGCCTACATAAACATTCCACACCGCCAGCTACAGCGCCCCAGCCGGCGTCTGGAGATTCCCATTAGCGCCGAACTTCGCGAAAGCGTTCGCACCGGAAAAGCGACCACGGAACAAAAGACCGCGGTTTTCTCGGGAGGAGCTTCATTAACGCCTGAGAACCGCGCGGAGTTACTCACGATTCTTACCGCCGACTCCGATGCGGCGATTGCGGAACGCGCGCAAAGCGTTATTTTGACTCAGCCGATGGAACCTTTTGTTTCGGCTCTGGTCCGCCCCGATACCGACCCGCGCATGTTCGTCTACTGTGCCGATAACCTTTCTCAAAAGGCTGGGATTGCCGATGCGCTGGCGCAGAACCCTGCGTGTCCCTCGGGCGTGATTGCGCACGTTGCTTCACGTTTAACTGCGGCAGGGGTGCAAGCGCTTTTGGACAATCTGGACCGGCTTAGTTCCGACGCGCAGTTGGTGGTTGCCCTAACGCATTGCCAGGGCGCGACAGCAGAACAGCAAGAACTCTTGGCATATTTACAGAAGACCGAGGGGCTAACCCTTCCGGACATTGAAGAAGTGGCCGCAGAAATCGAGCCGGACAAGAAAAAACGAATGACGCTGCTTCAGCGCCTCACTCAAATGAACGTAGTGGAGCGCATTCAACTCGCGCTGAAAGGCGGTCGCGAAGAACGCATGCTTTTAATTCGTGACCCCAACAAGATTGTGCAACGAGGTGTGCTGCAGTCGCCGCGTCTCACCGACCTGGAAGTGGAGAATTTCGCCGCCATGGCGAATGTTTCCGCTGAAGTTCTGCGCATTATTGCGGCGAGTCGCGTGTTCATGAAGGCTTATACCGTAGCCAGGAACCTGGTGAAGAATCCGAAGACGCCTCTCGACGTGTCACTACACCTGCTTCCCAGAATGAATGCCACCGATCTGAAGCTTCTCACTACCAACAAGAATATTCCCGAGACGCTTCGCTCCACGGCGATGAAACTGCATCGCCAGCGCTACGCTCCCAAGGCTCAGGACTAAACCAAAGCGCCGGCGTGAAACGTTACTTGGGAGTTGGGGCCGCAAGCGAGGCGGCGATTTTGGCTTTGTATTCCTGAGCTTTGGCGAGGATTTCCTTTTCGTCCAGCGTGAGCATCTGGCGGTCTTTCATCACGATTTTCCCGGCGATTATTACTGTGCGTACATCCGAAGCCTTCAGGGCGTAAACAATTTCCGAGTAAACGTCGTACATCGGCGTGGCGTGGGGCGCATCAGTGTCCACCAGGATAAGGTCTGCTTTCTTGCCGGGTTCCAGCGAGCCGATCATTTTTTCCATATGCAAAGCGCGCGCGCCGTTGATGGTGGCCATCTCGACCACTTGCTTCGCAGGCAACGCGCGGGGATCCATGCGCGACACTTTCTGCAGCTTCGCGGCGAGATCCATTTCTTCGAAGAGGTCTTGGTTGTTGTTGCTCGCGGCGCCGTCGGTGGCCACGCCAATGGGTTCGCCTGCGGCCAGCATTTCAGGGACCGGCATGACGCCTGCGGCAGTCTTCATATTGCTCGAGGGATTGTTGGTGCAACCGACGTTGAAATGCGCGAGCGTGGCGATGTCTGCCTGGTCCACCCAAATGCAATGCGCGCCAACCACATCAGGGCCGAGAAAGCCTATGCGTTCCAGATACCCGACGGGCGTTGCTCCGTATTTTGCGCGGCTTTGCTCCAGTTCAAATTGCGCTTCGGCGATATGAATCAAGATCGGAGAATTATTTCGGCGCGCCAGGGCCGCAGAATCCTGCAAAGTCTTTTCGGAACAGGTGTAAATGGAATGCGGCGCGACCGCAGCAACGATCAAAGAATCGCCTTTCCAATGATCCAGATATTTCTGTGTGTAGGCGAAGGTTTGCTCCAGAGTTTTATTATCGGGCGCGGGAAAATCGATGATGGTCTCGCCTAGCACGCCGCGCATGCCAGCTTCTTTGGTTACGCGCGCGACGACATCCTCGAAATAGTACATATCGGCGTAGATGGTGATGCCGCCGCGCAACATCTCCAGCACGCCGAGCTTGGTTCCCCACTCCACAAATTCCGGGGTGACGTTGCGCGCTTCTGCGGGAAAGATGTATTTTTGCAGCCATTCATCGAGCGAAAGATCGTCGGCTAATCCCCGAAAAAGGCTCATGGCGGCGTGAGCGTGGCCGTTAATCAATCCTGGCAGCACGAGGGCGCCATGCGCGTCGATGGTCTGGGTAGCTTCGAATTTGCTTTCGATCTCCGCGCGCGGCCCGACGGCAACGATCGAGTCGCCTCGGATGGCGACTGCGCCGTTCTCGATTACGCGGTGTTGCCCGTCCATGGTGACGACTGTTCCGGCGCTGACCAGGAGATCTACTTTGTCGTTTTTAGCTTGGGCGGCTACCGTGGGCGGGAGCAAGAGTGCTGTGCAACACAAAATGAAGGAATGCACGATAAATGAAATCGCGGTTTTCTTTTGCATCTTTCCTCTGGAATGATTCTCAGCGACCGAAAGATTTCTCGAACGACGGTTTACTTTCTTCGCGCTTCTAGATGCATCTCTACAGAAATGATGAGTCAAATGGGCGCGGTAGCAATTTCGCGGAGCTCTCGCGCTCGATCTTTCCTTTCAAGTTCGCAAGAATCACCGGAACGTCGCCGCAAAATTCCCAAATGATCTGGCGGCAAGCTCCGCACGGAGGCGTCAGAATATCCGTTTCCGTCACGACCGCGATGGCATCAAATCCGCGCTCGCCTTCCGAAAGAGCTTTGAAAATCGCCACGCGTTCGGCGCAACATGTGAGCCCGTAGCTCGCGTTTTCGATATTGCAACCGGTATAGGTTCGCCCGGAGTTCGCGCGAACGGCCGCTCCCACGCGGAAATCCGAAAATGGAGCGTGCGCGTTTTCTCGTGCTTGTTTTGCGGCCAAAATTAAAGCGTCATATTCGCCCATGCCTTACCTTTTCCTAGGTCGAGTGCTGCCAAGCGCCAACTTAATTTTTCTCTGCGGCGATTCGCGGCAGAACCGCACGCAGCAGCGCGATAAATTGGCCCTTCACGCGTTCGCCTGTTGCCAGAACTTCAGCATGATCCAGCGGACGGTCCAGGATCCCGGAAGCCATATTCGTCACGCAGGAAATTCCGAGCACGCGAATTCCCATGTGCCGCGCCGCAATCACTTCCGGCACGGTGGACATGCCCACCAGGTCTGCGCCGATCGTCCTTAAGTAGCGAATCTCCGCCGGCGTTTCGTAACTGGGCCCCAAAAGCGCAGCGTACACGCCTTCGTGAGCAGCCATGCCAAGTCTTTTTGCTTCGGCCAGAGCGATCTCGCGATACGAACTCCAGTACGCTTGCGTCATGTCTGGAAAGCGCGGGCCGAAGCGCTCGTCATTCGGTCCAACAAGCGGGTTCGCGCCCTGCAAATTAATATGATCGCGAATTACCACCAGCGCACCCTGCGTGAAATCTGAGATTAATTCCCCCGGCCGCATTGGTCAGCACGGCAGAGCGGATGCCGAGCTGTCGGAATACTCGCATCGCAAACGCCACTTCACGCGCCGAATATCCCTCATAGAGATGGACGCGGCCTTGCATCGCCGCAACCGAGATGCCGTCAACTTTTCCGATGACTAAACGGCCGGCATGGCCAATCGCCGTCGAGCGCGGAAAATTTGGAATTTTCTCGTACGGAATCCGCACCGAGTCAGTCAATTCATCGGCGAAGGAGCCGAGTCCCGAGCCCAACACGAGTGCGATCTTCGGACGCAGCTTCGTCTTCGACAAAATGAACTTCGCGGCGCGCTCGGCTCGCGCGTATTCGGTGCCCTGCATAGCGGCAGACGCAGCTGCCTTTAGACCACCCGCGCTCATCGCAGCATGACTCCCACAATCGACGCGGACATCAGATTCGCCATGGTCCCGGCCAACATAGCGCGAATTCCAAGACGGGCAAGGTCCGCTCTTTTATTGGGCGCCAGCGCGCCGATCCCCCCGATTTGTATTCCGATCGAACTAAAGTTGGCGAAGCCGCACAGCGCAAAAGTAGCGATGGTAAACGAGCGCGGGTCCAAGGAGTCTTTCAGGGGCCCGAGCCGCTGAAACGCGACCAGCTCATTCGTCACCATGCGCAGTCCCAACAAATTTCCGATAGTGTGGCAATCCTGCCAAGGAATTCCGATCAGCCATGCAATCGGCGAAAACAGCCAGCCGAAGATTTGCTCCACGCTGGAGGGAAACCACGAAATCCCGAGGTGCAAAAGCCCGTTGTGAACTGCGCCGAAAATCCCATCCACCAGATAAATTAGCGCAATAAAAGTAATCAACATCGCGCCGACGTTCACGGCAAGATTCAAACCGTCAATCGTGCCGCGGGAAATTGCCCCCAGCGCATTTGTATCACGCTCCAAGGGAGCCATTTCCACGCGCCCCGAAGTGACCGGAATTTGCGTCTCCGGCACCAGCATCTTGGAAAGCAAAATAGTTCCCGGCGCGGTCATAATCACAGCGGCCAGCAAATGTTTCGCCTCGATCCCGTACGCGATATACGCAGCCATGATGCCGCCGGATACGTGCGCCATGCCGCTGGTCATCACCGTCATCAACTCAGAATGCGTAAGCTCGGGAAGAAATGGCCGGATCGTGAGCGGAGCTTCCGTTTGCCCCATGAAAATGCTGGCCGCAACGTTGAGCGACTCTGCCCCGCTGGCGGCCATCAATCGCGTCATCACACGCGCTGCTTGCTTGATGATAAATTGCATCACGCCGTAGTAATAGAGCAGCGCAAAAACCGCGGCGATAAAAATAATCGTGGGAAGCACCTGGAAGGCGAAAAAAAATCCCATCGGCGAGCTCTTCCTGCCCAGGTCGCCAAAAACAAATTGTGAACCGAAGAACGCGTAGTCCAGTACCCAATTCACCGCCGCGCCCGCTTTCTGAAATAGCAATCGCCCGTATTGCCAGCGCATCACCAAAAACGCGAACACAATCTGCAGTCCCAGGCCCCAGGCCACAGTTTTGTAGCGAATGGCGCGGCGATTCGTCGAAAAGAGAAACGCCAGGCCCATCATGGTAATCATTCCCAGAAGGCCTATCAGACGGTGCATTCCAGGCACGCTCCTTTTTTGTGCGGCACTCGCTTACCGAATCTCACTCGCGCCAATGATTTTTCGCACCAGCGGCGATCGGGCCGGCGGCTTCTCGCCAATTTCAAAACTTCGCGACAGCAATTCCACCGCGTGCACCAGCCGCGAATCCAGGTTGTAGTGCACAGTACAGAGGTTCTGGCCGGCCTCGACCTTGTCGCCGATCTTCCTTTCGAGCGTTACTCCGACGCTCGGATCAACGGAATCTTCCTTTTTCTCGCGCCCGCCGCCCAGCATCATGCTGGCGACTCCCACGTCTTGAGCGCGAATCGCGGTGACGAACCCGGATTGCGGCGAGTCTATCCGCGCAGTATGTTTCGCGTGCGGCAGCCGAAACGGATCGTCCACCACGCCCGCATCGCCTCCCTGCAAACGTATGATCTCGCGGAATGTATCACGCGCGCGTCCCGATGCAATCATTTCCGCAGCAAGCTTCCGTCCATCGTTCACTGACTCCGTTCGCTTCCCCAGGAAAAACATCCACGCAGAAAGCTCGTAGCAAAGCGCGCGCAGATCTTCCGGGCCTTCCCCATGTAAAACTTCGATGCTCTCCTCCACTTCCAAAGCGTTTCCCACTTTGCGCCCGAGTGGCTGTTCCATGTCGGTGATCAGCGCGACGATTTTCGTGCCCCTGCGTGTCCCTGTCTCAACCATTAATTCCGCCAGATATTCAGCGTCCGATTGATTCTTCATAAACGCGCCATAGCCCGTCTTCACGTCCAAAACCAGCGCATCAATTCCCTCCGCCATTTTTTTGCTCATGATCGACGCACAAATTAGGTAAGGGCTTTCCACTGTCGCGGTAACGTCGCGCAAGGCGTAAAGTTTCTTGTCGGCCGGAGCAATTTCCGGCGTCTGGCCGATCAAAGCGCAACCGCACTTTTCCAGCACTCGCCGAAATTCCGCAAGCTCCAAGTGGACATTGAAACCCGGGATGGATTCCAGCTTGTCGAGCGTCCCGCCGGTATGCCCGAGCCCTCGTCCGCTGATCATCGGCACGTACAGTCCAGCGGCGGCTACTACCGGCGCTACCACCAGCGATGTTTTGTCCCCCACTCCACCGGTGGAATGTTTATCCACCTTCGCCGCCGGCAAATCCGACCAATCGAGGACCAAGCCGGAAAGAAGCATCGCCTCTGTGAGAGCGGCAAGTTCCACATTGCTCATTCCCCGCCAAACCACGGCCATCAGCCAGGCGGCAATCTGGTAGTCGGGGATTCGTCCGCGCGTGACGCCTTCCATGAGGAAATCAATTTCTTGGCGGGAAAGTTCCCCGCCGTCTCGCTTTTTGCGGATAAGGTCAACAGCTCGCATGAAGAAGGATAGGCGGTCAAGCTAGCATCGGGAGCAAGGCACGTCAATCAGTGCGGCTCGGTTGGCGAGAAAAAAGATCAAGCGATTGCCAGGCCGAATTTCCTGCGATAAGCGGCTACCGACTTGTAGGCGGCGTGGTAAACTCTTTCCAATAGTTTTGGAAGCCGCGTGGTAAGGGCCATCGAAATGGATCGTTCCTGTCGAGTCGGGCGAAAACTCAGCAGTCGAATTGTCTCGCCATTCAACGCCCCGCTGTTGTTTTTGATCTTCGGACTGTTGGCGACCGCACTGAATACACCAGCTAAACCAACTCAAAAAAAGGAAAACAAGAAGTCGGAAGGGCGCTGGAATCCGCCACAGGTGGATGCTCCGCTGTCATCGATTTCCGCCACGCCGCCCTGCCAGATTGCCAACGTCCTGAAACAGGCAGGCGATCGCGCTGAAGAATTGATCACTCATCTGCAGGATTTCGACGCGCAAGAACAGCTTCGCTATGAGCAGACCGACGATCTCGGCGTGCCGGAAATGTCCACCTCCGCAAAATTTGATTACCTGGTCGATTTCGGTGAGAAATCCGATACGCCGAAGGTCCATGAAACTCGCACGCTTCTATCGGGAGGTGAGAACGCTGACCTCGGTTCAATTCTCGATCGCGGTCTGCCGGCCTTGGCGCTGATTTTTAATCCGTCGCTACAGGGCGACTACGATATGCGCTGCGAAGGCTTGACCGTGTGGAACGATCAGCCCGCCTGGGTGGTCTATTTCCGGCAGAGTAAAGACAAGCGCGCGCGGACTTTTGGAGTTCGTAGAGCTTCGCAGGTGATTCCGGTCAGCTTGAAAGGCCGCGCTTGGATCGCCACGGCTTCCGGACAAGTGATGCATTTGGAAACGAATCTGGTGAATGAAGTACCGGCGATTGGAATGCGGGGCAATGCGGTTTCCGTCGATTATGCGCCGGTAAAATTTCACTCGCAGGATGTAGAAATGTGGCTACCTCAATCGGCGGTCGCGTACATCGATTACGGCAAACGCCGTACCATCGTCACACACACTTTTTCTGATTTCCGGCTATTTTCTGTGCAAACCCAGCAGGTCATCGAGAAGCCCAAGAGCCCGTAGGCGAAATTGTCAGCATAGTTGTGCACGCAAGTGACTAGAACCTGGCAGGGCGTGCGGCGATCTCCGCTGCAACCTGTCTTACTTCGTCGTGCACCAAGCCGTTGGTCACTAAAACGGACGGACCGCCAGGTTGATAAGGCGCGCCCTCAATATCGCTAACTTTCCCGCCGGCTTCGGTCACGATCAGCATTCCGGCTGCCGTGTCCCAGGATTTCAAGCCGAACTCCCAGAAAGCTTCGAATCGGCCGCAGGCTACGGAACAAAGATCCATCGAGGCAGCACCGTCGCGCCGCACGCCGTGCGAACGCAGCGTAAACTCCCAATAATAATGGATGTTCAAATTATCAGCCCGCTTGTGGACGGGGAATCCGGTGGATACCAAACTCGCTGCTAAAGCATTCACAGAAGACACCTGAATTGGCTTTTGATTTAGGTATGCACCATCGCCTTGCGAAGCGTAAAACAATTCATTGGTAAGCGGATTGAACACAACGCCCACTAGTGGTTTGCCATCCTTGAACAACCCAATCGAAACTGCAAAACACGGATAACCGTGCGCGAAATTCGTGGTGCCATCGAGTGGGTCAACGTACCAGATAAAGAAAGATGTCGAACTGTCCTTACCCGTGCCCTCTTCGGCCACAATCGTATGTTGCGGAAAATCACGCCGCAAACGCGCCACGATCGCCGCTTCCGATTTGCGATCGGTTTCGGTGACCAAATCCACGTCGCCCTTGTAGATTATTTCCTTTGGACGGGCGTGGCCGGCAAGGATGATGGCGCCCGCTTCGCGCGCGGCTTCGATGGCAGTGCTAAGAAATTGGTTCATGATTTCCAGAAGCCGTCGTTCGCGCGTGTAACAACCTTATCGCGGCGCGTATGCAGTGAAATATTCTTTGCGGTAACGCACATTGTCGCCTGTCGTCACTTTCACCGTTACATGGCGACGGCTTCCCGGCGGCGGCACCGGACTAGGATAGTATCCCAACAAGTATTGCGTGCGTAGCTCGCGGTCAATGCGGTCGAACGTGGCGTCGAGCGGGTGCGTTTCGTCCACCATGAACATCGCGCCGCCCGTGCCATCGGTAATGGTAATCAAGGCATGCTCGCCTGCCGTATTTCGCCCGCTCTCGTTGGCCGCGCGAATCACCACAGAGTAAAGCAATGCGTCCGACGCGATTGCAGCGCGCCGGGCATCTTCGAATTTCCACCTGCTGGTAGTTTCGCCGGCGTCCGTTAAGAGAACAATGGCCCGCCTCCGATCTGCGGGACGCCTCCGAAGCTCATTCGAACCCAGCACAATCGCATCGTATATCGAAGTTCCCGCCCCCGGGGTGATTCGGCGAGCAGCCGATTGCAGCTTCGGCACATCTGCCGAAAACTCCGAAAGTTCGGTAACTTTCTCGTCAAATTCAAAGACCGCAAGTGTGTCACCGGGCCGTACCACCTGGCGGATAAAGTGCGCCGCAGACTCGCTTTCAAACTTCAGATCCTTAAACGTGCTCATGCTCGAATCAACCATTAGAGCCAAGTCGAGCGGACGATTGGTCTCGGGCTCGAAGCGCTCGATTTTTTGCGCTACGCCCTCTTCGAAAAGTTGGAACACATCTTGTTTGAGATCGGGGATGGGCTGTCCGTTGGCATCGATTACGCTGGCCAGGATACTAACCAGGTTCGTCTGCACACGTATGACGCCTTGCTGTTTGGTTGGCGATTGTTGTGATTGTTGCGCCCGCAGATTAAGCGCCAGTGTGGCGCACGTTAGAAGTCCAACAATTGTGTAGAGAAGGTGGAATCCGGCCGGCAGGGGTCGCTTCATTTGGTTGTAGGAAACTTAGATTCATCCGGCCGTGAAATGGCTTCCTGCGAAGCTGTTTCACCCTCCGCCCAAACCGCGCCGCCTGCAAAGAACTCCCTCTTCCAGATCGGCACCGCACGCTTCAAAGTGTCGATGGCGTAACGGCAGGCCTCGAAAGCCGCGTTTCGATGCGCTGAGCTAACAGCGATCCACACGCTTGTTTCGCCAATCTCCAGCCGCCCTAGGCGATGAATAATAGCCAAACGATGAATCGGGAACTTTTCGTGGATTTGCTCGCCAATCTCGCGCATTTTGGCCAAAGCCATCGTTTCGTAAGCTTCGTACTCCAGGTAGAGCGTGCGATTTCCCTTAAAGTTGTTGCGCACGAAGCCATCGAAGACCACCATCGCGCCATCTTCCGGAGCTTTCAATTTTTCCAGAAGTTCGCCGGGCTGAATGGGCTCACGCACAAGCTGGCAGATGTCCTCGTTGTTGCTAGTTCCCTGCCCTCCACTGACCGGAGGCAGGAAAGCCACTTCATCTCCGTCCGCCACCGAAGCTCGCCATGGGGCATATTCCTGATTCACAGAGGGTGCGATCGAATTTCGAAATTCGGCAAGTTTCGGAAATCGCCGCGCGTAACGCTCAAAAAGATCTTCCACGCGCGCGCCTTCTGAGAGCCCGGCGTCTTCAGCCGCCACGCCGACGATTTCTTTTAGTTGTCCAAAAAATAGTACGCGAACGCGCATCTGGGTGATTCTATCGCGCCACACGGTTCAAAGCGATTCAAGAGTCCATCGCTGAGGCGGACGAAACAAGTCCTAAACGGCGCTTCTTTCGTCAGCCTTTGCGCGAAAATTTGGTAATATTTGCCTAATGAAGTTAGCGCGGAACGCTCCCCGGCGTCATGCCGCCTCAACTTCTTCAATCAAGTAAATGAACCGCACGCAAAGAATACGAGGGCGACGAGCGCTGCGTCCCCAGTTTTACCTGTTTTAGTTGACGCAGACTTCATGGTTGACGCGGAGGCTTGCTTCATGAAAGTTCTGGTTTCGGGTGGCTCAGGCCTGGTCGGAACAGCATTAACCGAATCTTTGCGAAGCGAAGGCCACACCGTAGCCCATCTGGTGCGGCCGGGAGGGGAAGCCTCGCCGGGTGACATTCGCTGGGATCCCGCTAGTGGCTTTATCAACACGAATGCGATGGAAGCTGCCGACGCGGTGGTGAATCTTAATGGCGCAAGTATTGCCGGCGGCCGCTGGACGCCTGCGCGCAAGAAAATTCTCCACGCCAGCCGCATAGGTGCCACTCGCCTTCTGGTGGATGCTTTCACACGCCTGAAGCAAAAGCCCCGAGTATTTGTTTCCGCCTCGGCCATCGGATACTACGGCAATCGCGGCGACGAACTTCTCACTGAATCGAGCGCCGCGGTAAACGATTTCCTGGGGACCGTAACCCGCGAATGGGAAACGGAGGCGCTACGCGCACAATCGAGCGGGATCCGTACGGTACTCGCTCGCTTCGGAATCATTCTTTCTGCAAAAGGCGGCGCTCTGAAGCAGATCGTCCTTCCCTTCAAACTTGGTTTGGGCGGAAGACTTGGAAGCGGTCAACAGTGGATGTCCTGGGTGGCGATTGATGATGTAGTCGGCATACTGCGCGCCGCCATTTCAGATGAAAGGGCCAGCGGTCCGGTGAACGTGGTAGCTCCAAACCCAGTGCGAAATTCGGAATTCACGCGCGTGCTTGCGAGCGTTCTCCATCGGCCGGCAATTTTTCCTGCGCCCGGGTTTGCGCTGCGTTTGATGCTGGGAGAAATGGCCGATGCGCTCCTGCTTTCCAGCCAGAAAGTCAGCTCCGAGCGTTTGCCCACCGCGAAGTTCCCTTTTCAATACGAGAATCTCGAGCCTGCGCTCCACGCAATCCTCGCCAAGAAGTAAGCCTCGCCGTTGACATTCGCTCGACTGGTAATTTGCTGAGAGTTTTGAAAAGGACGAATTACAGATCCAGACGCTGCAGCAGCGCGGGCAAGTTCGATTCATCCACTACGAGGTCCGGGCGCTTGGTAGCAAAATCTTCCACTTCGTCCAGCGCCTGAAATAGCCGCATTTTCGCCACTGCGTACTCTTCGGTCCCGGTCAAAACGGGTCCGGTTTTCTTGGTCCAGTTATCTAGCGCGTCTCGCCGGACAAAAATCCGCACCGGAAACATGGTCTTGCGATCGGCGGACACGTAATAGATAAATTCATTCCCAGCCGCTCCTGCCCGTTCCGACGGATGCACGTCCTGGAATTGATACTGGTAAACGTATCCGCTTTCGGCCGAATAGGCCTTGATACGCCTCACGGTTTCCGGCTTGGTCATATCGGCATTATTCGGCGGGAACCACGAAGTGTCAATCTTGGCTTCTCGGCTGACTCGCTCCCGAAATGGAATCCCATGCGGTCGTTCCGGGAAAGAAAATTTAAAAATCGTGAGCAGTCGCGCGAGCGAAGTCAATTTATTACGCATTTATTTCATTCGTAGCGAACGCACCGCGGCTTACAAGGAAATTTCCGGCGCTTTAGCGGAGCCAAGACCGAACTGGGCAAATCGTGCTCCGCTTTGGCACACCTCTTGCCCCTGTAGTTTGTGCGATGAAAATCTCGGTCCAACATACACGCTTCAACTCACCACTTTCGCGCATTCCGGATCTCCTGACCTGCGCCGCTGAGATAGGCAGACATCAGAAAAGTTTCCGCCGCGGAATCCTCGCCACATTTTCAGCGCTTATCGCGATCTACGTCGCCGGCTGCGGTTACGCGTTTGCCCGGCCCAAGCCACCGCGGCCAAATGTTGTAGTGACCATTCAACCCGCC
Organism: uncultured Acidobacteriota bacterium; assembly: GCA_963731535.1. Classification (GTDB taxonomy): domain Bacteria; phylum Acidobacteriota; class Terriglobia; order Acidiferrales; family UBA7541; genus Palsa-295. Next base: position 88,065 of record CAVSWI010000016.1, read on the forward strand.
GCAGCAAGTCTCTTCCTGGGTCAGACGCAAGCATTCCAAGCCACCGTTACCGGCGACATGGACAACCTCAACTGGTTTGTCGGTTACAGGAATGGTCGGTGCGCAGGTAGTGGCTCTGGATGCGGATACCGGCGCAATCATCGCCGCCGCTTTTTCCAGCAGAAGCTGCAACGGGCGAGTCCGCCCACGCAATTCGATGGCGCCTACGATCTGGAACGCCTAATTTATACGCCGAGCCGCTGGTGGACATCGCTCTTCCGGATGACTTCGACGTCCCGGGAGATTTGTGTTCGCAGGATGTGACGCCATCGTGTAGGGCGCCCCCCCCAAACACGAATTTCAACGTGCGAACTTTGCGGGCGTCGCCCTAATTTTCCTTTGAAGCCGTAAGGGATTGACAGGAGCCCGAGTGGGCGCGCACGAGGAAATTTGATTCGCACTCGCGCCAAAATGAAGACGGCTCCCATCTTACGGGAGCCGGTCTTCATTTCCTTTCGTGTAAACCGATCTACTGGGTCGCCAGAAGCTCCTGCGAGAATCCGATCGTATTGATGGAGCGCAACGATGGCGTTCTCGGAGGCAAATATTGTGGGCCGAGTGTAAAGTTCTGATCGAAGAAGTAATGCCTGCTCGGCGGACTATAAACGTAGCCGCTGTTCTTGTAGACTCCGACCGCTTGCCTGTTGTAATAAAAGCTTACAAGCGAGCCTTCGTAGTAGCAGTTGACTCCTGACCAGGTTTCAAGGAACTTCAGAAAGTTGTGGACTCCACCATCGGTTCCGAAGTCCGCCGCTTCTCCAGCCGGCTGTATAAACGGAATTCCCTTGCCGCCAATCAACGCTGTGCGATAAGCCGTCTGCACCGCTTCACGGTCATTTGCGGAGCTGCCGATGGCATAGGGCCAAAAGAATGAGTTCACGTCGTTCCAGTTGTCTGAGAGCAAGCTTATTGAGTCCGCGGCAATCGCGGCGGCCACGCTAGCACCACTCCACGAACCATCGGGCGGCGCATTATAGTCGCCCTGAATATATACCGGGTTCTCGGACGCTATCGTCAATCCGCACGGAATCGCGCCGCAGGTGATACCTAAGTTCAAAACCTGACCGTCGACGATTTTCAAGGCCCGGCGGAAAAACACGGGGGGATTTTGTCGCGCCTCCTGAGCGTTTACGTACATAACTCCAGGCCAATTGGTACTGCTCATTGGCGCCGCAACTAGCGGAGCAGGGCATTCCGAGCTTGCTTGCAGAACCGTTGTCAGCTTGGTTCCGTTCCACAAGGGCGAAACAGTCCAGTTGGTACCTGCGCTGGCAAGCGGGTAAAGCGGAATGGTTTCCACGCCGCCATAGGTTCGAAGGATCCCATCGCCCTCAAGATCTTCGCCCTGCTCGATAGCGCCATTTGGACATCCCGTCCCGGGGTTAGAGGCATTGACGACGTCGTTGAATCCGAAACTTCCCGTCAGCGTGTTCCCCGCCGCCGGATCCGGCTGTTCGCCGCGGCGATCCGAGAAATAGACGGTGAATCCTCCTGTATTATTGTTGAGTGGCAGTGCGCTGGTCTTGAACCAATTCGCCAGGTTTCCCGCGTCCAACTCAATGTAATTCATCACGCCCATGGCAGTTACGTTCGCGGGGCTAGTTACCGTTCGCAAGGTTCCTTCTCGGGAATCGAACAGCACCATCGGCCAGTAGTCTGTTGCGACCGTGCTTCCGGCGGCTGCCGTATTGCCACAGTTTCCAGCCACGGCCGTCGATGGGTTATCTCGCAACCGTTCGATGCGTATGACGGCGTTAGGGCTAGGGTCTATACAGGAGATCTTAGACGTGACGTTGGTATTAATCGTGGGCCCTTGCGCAACATTGCTCGTTAATGGAGGAAGGGTTGGTGGCGCAACATGTGCCGCACCGAGAGGATTTATGTTCCGCCCGGTAAATCCTAGAGCCAGGATTTGCGACGTGATATCGGTCCAGGCGCCGCCTAGGTTCTGATATTCGATTTTGATGCAGCCGGTGATCATGGGCTCGCCGGTTTTGATCCAGTACCCATTGGCGGCCGAGTAAGTGGCACCAGCTCCCGACAACGGGAGCGGAATTCTTAGGGCTGGCACGTTGCTTGCTCCCGTATACCAACCCAACGACCCGGGGCTTAAAGCGAGCACCGCCAAATCGACTGGATCGACTGCCGTGGTGACCGTCTGTTCGGCCATCATATTTGCGTTATGGCAAGCACCCGCAGCGCCCGGCGTCACACCGGCCGGATAATCGTCGAGCAAAATTCGGAGTGTCGCCTCCGTAAAATATTGTTCGTTCAACACCGCCTGACTCGCTCCAGGGGTCGGCCGGCGAACCAGGGAAATGGGGTGGACGAGTCCGCCTAGAGCGGTAGTCGTTAAAGTCAGAATTGGCACGCCGCTATTTAGCTGCCCGTTATATCGATTTTCGACCGCCGGCCATCCTCCATTCGGGGTAGCCAATGCGACATTGGTGATGTTAATGGGGCCGCCGGCGGCCGTAACGCTCCCTTCTGTGAGCGCCAAAGGAGACCACTGGGCATTCGAATAAGCCGGTCCTGGCGGCAAGGTTGCGGGATTGGGGGTGGTCGCGATTGATACCACTCCTGTGTAACTTGTCCCCGTAAGCGCAGTGCCATTTTCAAGGTTGGTACGAACCACCTGGCCCGCCACGGTTACTTTGTCGGCCAGATACAGTGGGCCACTGTTAGCCGCTAACCAGAGATTGCCATTCGTGTGCGTGCGCCCTCCAAAATCAAAGGGAGGTCCCGCGAAGAAGCTCACATCCGAATCCGAGTAAATACCAAATTGGAAAACGGGAATTGCCACCACCTGTACTTGACGCGTCAACTTCACTTCCGCGCCTGTGACTATGCCCCGAGCAGTAACGGAGAGCGTGAACGGAGTGATAAGTCCTTGCATTCCCGCATACGGGCTCGGTGGCAGCATGGTGGCATTGGACGAAACCGGAACGCACGGGCTGACTAGAGGACTCCCACACATAATCTCATACGTCGAGGTTCCTGCAGGATCCAGATATTGTATGCCGCTAATTGTCGGCTGATTAGCGATTGCAGTCATGGTGGCCATGTCTGCGGTGGAGAGTGAGCCTTCGTTGGCAAAAGTAGTTCCTACGTCTGCGGTGAGCTTCTCCATGCCTGCTTCCGCTCCATAGAACGCCGTCTCGCGGAACTGGTTATTCCCGCCGAGCCGCTGATCGGTCATCACCATCCAGCACATCCCCACCGCTAATGCGGTGACCAGGATGAGCACGAATAGGGCGGTTAGTAGTGCAATTCCACTTTGGCGTTGAGTTCTCACTGCAAGTCTCCTTTGAAAAAACTTACTAAAACTATGCCAGCGCGCTTTACGGAGATGTCGACGACGCTGCGGTGGTAAAGGTATTTGTAAATGAAAGGCTGCGAATACTGACTTGCGTACTTAGGTTGTTGCGTAGATATTGCGGATACCCTTCTCCCTGATAAGGCGCTTCCGATCTTCCGGCCAGGAACACGTTCGCCGCGCGAATTTGAGAGGCGGTGTCCGGGAGAACCGGTGTGGGAGCGTTTCCCGGTCCTGCCGGATAGGTGCCTAATCCGGGATAGTTCGAGGCGGTAATGTCGTAACTGAACGAAAGATTTTCAACGTTGTCCGCGATCGCTTGCGGAGGATTTACCGCCGCTGGACCTGGCGGGTAATTCCCATAGTTCACTTGCCTGATCAATTGAGGATCCGCCGGATTCGTCGTCGAGTCTATGTAATACGTGATTAGCCAGACTCGTGTGATGGAAGTCGGCGGGAAACCACCGCCTGCGTTCTGCAAATTTGCGACGGTGCCGTTGGGCAACCCGGTTGCGTTTAAGCCTGCCGGATCTCCGGCTCCGAAATTTATCGTTTGTCCCGCGACGCTTGTCACGTATTCCAGAGCAGTTCCGTTGGAATTGTGAAACATGATCAGGTTCCCGACCGTAATGGGCTTTAATGCGCCCGGCATTGCAAAACAACCCGCGGCCAGCGTCACGGACGCTCCGGTCGGGTTGATTGTCCCCGCGCAAACCGGAGGACCTACCGGTTGGCTGACTGGATAGCTGTAAAGATAGTGGCCTGCCGCGTCTTGAAGGCTATTGTCTGCATACAGAATGTTGATGACGTCGGTCTTCAGATCACCGTCCAGAATCGCGCCATTGGTCGGGTTCACCGTTTTTGCGTCTTGGCCCTGCTGGGAACCGGGACTTATCGCCGGGAGCACCTTGAAGCCGTTTGGAGCCGGAGGATTCACGAAAGTCGGGGAGATCGGCGCAAACGCCCCTGGACGAATGATCGCAGAGTTCCCGGCAGCGTTATAAGGCACGCTGATTCCACCTTGCGGAATTCCTTCACCAGCCTGCATCAAATCTTCCACGATGAAATGCATTCCAGCGCGCAGGTTTTCCTGCGTGTTGGCCTCGTACGCCACGCCCTGTGTCGCATGCTGCGCTTGCAGTAGCGCGCCCACCACAACTCCGATCGTGGCCACCAGGATGGCCATGGAGACCATCAGCTCGATTAAAGTGAATCCGTTTTGCCGCTTCATTCCCTCGCTCCTCGCCACCCTAGAATTCCGAAACATAAGTCTCGAGCTGGTATTGGCGCTTAAATTTTCCCGTGGTGTAGTTAATCGTTATGACCACGTCTCGAACGTCGTTAGTTGGTTCGCTTGCGAGATTGGTAATCGTGATCGTGCGCTTGAAATTCGTGAGCGGCGCCTGGATATCGTCCGCGGTGCCCAGCTTTCCGTCAGGTCCGGGATAGACGATGTAAGCAGGAAGGGCTCCCGCGTCGTTGATGGAACCTACGAGACCATCCGGGCCGGGCTGTAGCAACGGCACGGGGCCGGTCAGGAATAGCCCGCCAGGATTTCCCGCCGAATTGTTTGAGATTTGCGCAAACGTCGCGCCAGCGCTGTACTTCGCCGTGAAGATAGCTTCCGCGGCTTCTTCCGCTTTTTGCTGCGCGATGAAGTCGTCCTGCGAACCCTGCATGTAGGACAACGAATCGTAGAGCAGAGCCGCCAGACCGAGAATTCCCACGGCTAGAACGATCAGCGCGACCATCGTTTCAAGTAAGCTGAAGCCCGCTGCTATCCGCCGTCTTTTTGTTCGCTGCATTGTCCTAATCTCCTTCAGAATCGAAACCATGCTGCCCCCGAATATTTCCAGCCGCGGACTCGGCCCGTGCCTCCCAAAACTGTTACCGCTCGGGAAGCTGTAGCCGCGTTGGGATAGCCAATGAAGACCGTGCCATTAATCGGTTGGCCGGTCCCGCCGTCAATCAGTTCACCGTCGCTCTGGAACATCATCCCCAGGATTGGTCCGCCGTTTAGCCCTTCGAAGTCAATCGGGCTGGCGTTTCCGAAAGCATCCGGAGTGTCCGGAGCGCCGGGATACCGAAAATACTGCGCCGGAACTTGTATAGGAACGGTGCTGAGCACAACGTCGGCTCCCGCGTCCACTGGCCCGTATGGCGCAACGTTTTTCTGGGTGGTCACTATTTGATATTGAGTAGGTTGTCCGGCGATCACCACGATTGGAAACGAGACCTGGACGTAGCGGCGGTTCGCGATAGCGTATTCGCGCGCTTGCCGCAATTGATCGATCACCTCGCGCATGGCGTTGTCATACTTCGCGTCTTGCATGCTGGGCTGCAGCGCAAATATCGCGATGGCCGACACAATCAGGATGATCATGATCACCACGCCAAGCTCGATCATGGTGAAGCCGCGCTCTCGATTCACAGAACGCCGAGTGCTCTCAGAATTCGGTTGCCGAAGGTTCACGTTTACGACCTCGAGTCGCCCGGTAACGGCGCGGGCTACCTTAAAATCTGCTTTCGGAAGTGCATTTGGCAGGCCACGGGGCGAGAACGACAAGCCTAATGTTATCTATGAATTGAACAGCGCTAAGGCGGAAGGCAAGGCGAGCGTCAAATTTTTTGGGGTAGAAATGTTACCGTTGGGGAGGCCACCTGCCGGACGAATTTTGTCTCACAAGATCACTAAATCTCGAGAAATTTTTGCGAACTCGCGGAGAAATCTTAGTTGCGGCTCCGCAATTTTGAGAGCAAACGAAGGATTTCGAAGTAGAGCCAGATCAGCGTGACCATCAAGCCGAACGCAGCGTACCACTCCATATATTTCGGCGCGCCCGCGCGAACAGCGTGCTCAATAAAATCGAAATCGAGCACCAGATTCAGCGCCGCGATGATCACCACAAAAATGCTGAAGCCGATTCCAATTGGTCCGGACCCGTTAATCGTCGTGAAGTGTGCGCCGAAAAATCCCAGAACAATTGTCGCAAGATAGAAGAGCGCAATGCCGCCCGTCGCGGCCAGCACTCCCAACTTGAAGTTCTCGGTGACTGGAATCAGCCCCGAGCGGTACACGAGCAGCAGCACAGCCAGCGTGCCAAACGTCAAACTCACCGCTTGAATCGCGATACCCGGAAAGCGCAGCTCGAACATGGCGGAAATTCCGCCGAGCACCAGGCCTTCAAGCAACGCATAGATCGGAGCCGTCACCGATGCCCAGGTCTTCTTGAAAATTGTGACCAGCGCAACAATAAATCCGCCTATGCCCCCGACCATCGCCAGGCTCATCGCCGATTCCGGCGAATGCGTATGCAGGAAAATATTCCAGGTCCACGCTGCGGTAGCAATCACGCAGAGCAGCAGCACGCCCGTCTTGTTCACAGTGCCCTGCAGTGTCATCGGCTCGCCGACGGCGACGCCCGCGCCCCGAAATGCCTGATCGTTCAGCGCGGGGTTTGAAGTCCTCATTAATTGCGGCAATTCATTTCTCCTTTACTCGCTCGCAGCACACCGCTTCGTAGCACAATTCTCGCAGCACACAGTAATGTCCGAGTATTCCTGGTCACTACACAGAATCAGGCTATCACGGTTGTCGCCGCTTTGGAATTCGCCGCGCGCTGCCCGCCGAAGCGGGCCGGTGTGGTCGATACACGGTCAAATCGCCACTCACTTCTAGGGCAATATCAATTGCCCCTTGCGGCTCTAGTGCGGCAGCATTTGGCACACTTGTTCTCAAGGGATACTTACCAATTTCTAACCGGGGCCAGAACACACATTAGGATTTTCAACTTTTTGCCATCCACAACACAAAATCTCGCCCAGTTGATACAGCGCCCCAGTTCCGGAACAGTTCAGGAATAAGGCGCGCGGTTCAAAAAGGCACCAGGAGGTGAGCGTTAGAAGATCCAACTAACAAAGAGCGCCGGCCTGAAGGCCTCCGATACGACGGCGCGGCTAGTGGCAGGCCGAGTTATCGCTGAAGGTGCCGCTTACGATCATGGAATTCAGGAACTGGCCGCAGGCGCGGATTTTGGCCAGCATGGGGTCGTTCTTCAGCGCGTCGGGATCGATGGTGGATGCACCGTTGAGATCCTGGCGTTGGCCGAGGACGGTGTTCCACCAGCTCTCCAGGTTCGATTCTTCGTTGCGAAGGAGTTGGAGGGCGTTGCGGTCGTCTTCGGTAGTGGCGGCCACTGCTGCCTGCGCGAGATCGGCTTGGGCCTGATCGCGATAGCCGGCAGCCCATGCATCACTGACAGCCAGTCCATGACTGATCATGGCGGAGATGGCGCCACGCCACTCCCGCATATCGGCTAACGTGGCGATGGCCACGCTGGCAAACTGGCGCGAAATTCCTTTGGGAGGCGGAGCAGGAGCGGGTTCTTCGGAAGCGGCCTCGTTCGCCGCTGCGGCAGCGCTGGCTGAAACAGGCGCCGCGCCGTTGGGAGCGGTGACTTCGGCGGTAGCCGTATCGGCGGCGGTCTTGGCTGCAGGCGCAGCGGTAGCAGGCACGGTGGCGGCAGTAGCAGGCGCGGTCGCGACTGCGGCGGTTGCAGCCGGAGCGTTCGCGACAGGAATGTTGAGCACGACGCGATGCGGATCGACGACGAAAGTGCCGTTGGTGAGTTGGGCGAGAGTTTCAACATCCACGTAGGAGCGTCCGCCAATCTGGACTACGCCGGAGTCAACGGTCTTGCCGTTGACGACGAGAACTTTATCGGAGGTGCTTTGCGCGAAGAGCGTCCCGGCTAGCCCGAGAACACATCCGAGCCAGATTAAGAATCGAAAATTGCCAAGGTTTTTCATCATGATCCGCCTGAAGACTCCCACCTAAATTCCGACCTTAAATCCGAAGCCAACTTGGATTGTACACCGCTGCGGTTACGCGGCGAGGACAGTATCCTCTCCACCTTATTCCCTCCAACTCGGAAGATGAGCGAGCCGGATCAAGCGACGCATACATTATTCAAGGGTCAGCGCGACGAAGCGATCATTCCACATGTTCGCTGCGCATTATTCGTCGGTTTATTCGTGGCGGAGGGCGACCATGGGATCGACTTGCATGGCCCGGCGGGCGGGAACGAATCCAGCGAGAGTGGCTACGGCGGCGAGAGTGAATGCGACGGCGGCTAGAGTGATAGGGTCGTTCGCGGAGACTCCGAAAAGCAAGTGGCCGATCAGGTGAGAGGCGATGAGAGCGCAGGGCACTCCGACGAGGAGACCTGCAAATGTGAGAAGCAGAGTTTCGCGCAAGATCATGAGAAGTATGGTGGCGCGAGAAGCGCCGAGGGCGACGCGGATGCCGATCTCGTTGGTGCGGCAGGAGACGGAATAGGAGATCACGCCGAAGATTCCGGTGGCAGCAAGGACCAGGGCCATGGCGGCGAAGAGGCCGAGCAAGAAAGTACGGAAGCGCTGTTGCGAGACGGAAGCATCGAGAAGGTCGGGCAACTTTGCGACGTCGGTCACGGGCAAGTCTTTGTCAATTTTCTGGACTTCCTGGCGGATGGCGGCCGCTACCGCGGATGTGCTCAAGCTGCTTTTCACCACTAAGTTCGCGCCCCAAAAAGGCGCCTGGGCGTAAGGCACGTACATCATCGGGCCGGGAGCGTCACCGAGCGACATGTCACGCACATCGCCGACGACGCCGACGATTTCGCGCGGAACGTCGCCGTTGGGAGGAAAGCCAAAGTTTAGGTGCTTGCCGAGGGGATCTTGATTTGGAAAATAACGCTGCGCCAGCGCTTTGCTGATCAGCGTGACGGTCGGCGCGGAGGCGATATCTTGCTGCTTGAAGAGTCGGCCGGACAAAAGCGGAATTCCCATTACGCGAAAATAATCGGGACTGACCGAGACGTAATTCGCAAGGCGCGAATCGGATTCGGACGCCGGAGGAACGCCGACGATCTCGAAGCCGAGGTTGATATAGCCGTCGGTAATCGGAACGGGGATGGCGATGGCGGAATCTTGCAACCCGGGTTGAGCTTGGAGGCGGGCGAGCAATTGGTCAGAGAAAGCGGTCCACTGTTGCGGCTTGGAATATTGAAATTGAGGAAGCGAGACCTCCGCTTTCACGATGTGCTGGGGTTCGAAGCCGGGGCTGACCGAGGTGAGCTTGGAAAAGCTGCGCAGGAGCAAACCGGCGGCCACCAGTAAAACCATGGCGAGCGCAATTTCTGCGGCAGCGAGGAAGCTACGCGCGCGACGGCGATTGCCGCTTTCGCCGGAGCGGCCGCCGCCTTCGCGAAGGCTTGCTTGGATGTCCGACTTGGATGCGAAAAGCGCGGGCACCAAACCAAAAGCTACGCTGGCGATGGCGGAAAGGACCAGCGCGAAAATGAGAACGAAATTATCCACACGGATCGCGTTCACTCGCGGCAGGCCGTCCGGTAGAAGCGAACTTAGCGCTCGAACACCCCAGTAGGCGAGAGCGATTCCAAGTACTCCACCGAGAAAACCGAGCACGGCGGTTTCACTGAGCAATTGGCGAATGATTCGAGTACGTCCGGCACCAAGCGCGGTGCGGACGGCAATTTCTTTCGAGCGGGAAGTGGCACGCGTAAGAAGCAGGTTGGCGATATTGGCGCAAGCGATCAGTAGCACCAGGCCCACGGCGCCGAGGAGAACCAACAGCGCGGTTCTAACCTCTCCCACAATTTCTTTCTGCAAAGGCACGAGACGGACGGTCCAGCCTTTGTTCTCGGCGGGAAATTCGCTCGCCAACCTTTCGCTGATCGTGTCCATTTCGGCCTGAGCCTGCGCTATGGAAACACCGGGCTTCAGCCGCCCGAAGACGGGCAGCCAATGCCCTCCACGCCGAGCCATCCAGCTTCCAAAGAGAGGGTCCTGAACGAGGGGGATCCAGACTTCCTGCTTACTGTTGACAAAAGGAGAGCGAAAACCCGCGGGCATGATACCAACGACGGTGAAGGGACGCTTGTCCAGGATGATCGAGCTTCCAACGATCCTTGGATCTGCTCCCAGGGTACCGCGCCATAGATTCTCGCTCAGGATGACGACGGGCGGGGCGCCCTGCTTGCCGTCCTCAGGATAAAAAATGCGCCCCTGCAGCGGCTTCACATCGAGAAGCGCAAAGTGTTCCGGCGTCACAACGGAGGTATCCACAACGGAAGGCTCGCCACGTCCCGTGAGTGTGAGTTGGTGAGCGTTAATTGCGGCGAGCTGGCTAAAAACATGATTCTGCGCCCGCCACTCTTCAAAATTCGGATACGAAACGCCGGTTTCCGGAACTCCTTCCTGGGTGTTCGCCTGAAATGCGGTGACCAATTGCTCGGGATTCGTGTAGGGCAGCGGCTTTAGGAGCACGGCGTAGACGACGCTGAAGATAGCGGTGTTCGCGCCAATACCGAGGGCCACGGTGAGCACGGCGACTGCGGTGAAGCCGGGATTTTTGCGCAGCATGCGCAAGGCGTAGCGCGCGTCCTGAAGAAAATTTTCGATAAAGGGCAAACCGCTGAGTTCGCGGTTGGTTTCTTTCAGTTGCGTGACTCCGCCGAGTTTGATGCGAGCAGCACGTCTGGCTTCTCCCGGCAGCATGCCCCGGCGGATATTTTCGTCGGTGAGCATATCGAGATGCGTTTCAAGCTCGCTCGCGAATTCTAGATCCACATGGCCCGGCGAAAACCATGCACGCATTCGAGAGGACAGCGTCGTTATCCAGGCAAACATTAGGATAAGTCCATTTGCAATGTTACGCCGGCGGTGGCGCTGAGTCCTTCCTGATTTTGTATTTGCTTTTTGCGGCTTGCGACTGCCTCGGCGAATATCAGGCTGGCGCCCACAAAAGCTAGATTGATCGCGTTGCCTCCCCAGGCACCGTGGTCCTTGGGATCGGCAAAGATGAACGGGGGCAAGGAGAACGCATTAAAGGCCAAAAACATCAGCGCAAGCAGCCGCGCAGCCAGGACGTCCTGAATACGTAACAGGATGGCGAGGCCAGCGAGGACGAAGCAAATTCCGGTCAGGATAACCCAGAATACTTGTGCCAAAGGCATCCACTTGGGGACATAAACAAGGTTGTCCGCAACGGCATCTAAATGGTTCAAACCAAAGTTGATTGAACAGAGCCCAAATATCCAGCGGGTGATAAGAATCGTTCGCGGCCATGAAGAACTGCGCGTTGCCAGTGACGCGTAGATGAGTGCTCCTCCGGCGCAGGCGATGAGTTCTATGCCACATCCAGCCGACACACCGATAAAGACGGGAATTCGAAACCCAAGATAGTGAGGCGCCGTAAAGAATCGAGGCAACCAGAATATGGCAAACACGAAATAGATGATGGCAAGCGCTGCCCCACCAGCGCGAGCGCTGCGACGCCACAGGATTGCCGCGCCCCCTGCGATCATCCAGATGGCGGTGACATACGCCAGGATCTCACGGCCAGCAATGTGGTCTCCGAAAGCCTGGATCGGTTGATGGGCGGGGTCAAAATCGCCCCAGATGAAGTCCATGACGCCGACAGCGGCTGACGACAGGCCATATACATAAATGCCAAGCTTTGAGAAGGGTTCACGTTTTAACACAGGCGAACCTCTTTTTTTAGCCAAGGCGCGTCACAGGATTGAGGCAGCGTGTTCATACAATTATCCTCGGTCCGCGAGTCGCAGGACGCGGCCAATTACGGTAGAAATTCGCTCCCAGTTCTCGGCTTCGGCGTCGAGCTGCTTACGTCCCGCTTTGGTTATGGAATAAAACTTCGCTTTTCTGTTGTTGTCCGAGGTGCCCCAGGCGCCGGAGATCCAGCGCTTCTGCATTAAGCGCACCAGAGAGGCGTAAATGGTGCCCTGATTGATCTGCAAAGCTTCCTCGCTGATTTGTTCGATGCGGCGGGCGATGCCGTAACCATGCAAAGGGCCCATAGCGTCAAGAGTTTTCAAGACCATCAAGTCGAGGGTGCCTTGGAGAATATCAGACTTGTCCGCGGGCATTCCGCCTCCTGTGGCGTGCACACAGGAGTATGACAAATGACATGTGGGATGTCAACAGGAGGTAGGTTATTCGAGCGAAAAAAAAGCGGCCCCGAAGGGCCGCCTGGTTATGAATGGAATGAATCGTGATAAGTGAAACAAAACCTATCTGGATTTTCCCTGGCAATTTCTCTCGTGCTCTCTGGCTTCGCTGGATGAGCCGAAGCTCCGTCCGCACTTGCTGCAAGTAGTTTGATCTGCCATTGGTTGCTCCTTTTGCGGGAATGCGCGCTGTAGCGCTGATCCCGGAAGTTGGCTGAGCAATAAAAACCATTCGGCGGCTGGCTGGCGTCTGATGGTCGCGCCGAATCGGTGAAATTTTCCACCGGTGGCAGCGCTGCGGCTATACGGGGAATGCCTTAGATGTCTGAGGGAATTATTTGTACGATGCGTTACAGTTTCTGGTAATTCGAATTGGTAGTGGTCACGACCAGCCCCTGGGCGCTCGCGTGAAGAACCGTCTGCTGCGAATCGTTGGTTCCATCCGGCAGGCTAGCCATTCGTAGCTGCAGTGTGACCGCATCCTTTGCCTGACCCTGTAGGTATTCACGCTCAAAGCAGTTACCTTTTTTGAAGCGGGGTCGAAAGTGATGGTCATTCGGTCGCCGGGCTGGGCATAATCCGTGAAGATTAAATTCACGACGCCACCGACGGGATTGAATGAGACTTTGCCAGCTTGAAAGGCTTGTTCCATGTTCTGTGGGTCCGGCGGAACGTACATAGTAAGGAGGCCCTTCACGTCATCCATGTAATCCGTCACCTCTGCTTTTTTCTTGGCAATGACTCGTTGCTTCAGTCTGCCACCGCTGGGCTGCTCCGGGGGAGGACCAATGGGAGTCTTCTGAACCTGGCTGGCCGTCCGGTCCGTATTGGCACAGATTTTGAGTGGGAGATTTCGCGTCTCCCTTCAGTGTATCTGTATTGTTTCTGTCCATTGATACTGCCGTAGTCTCTGCTTGTTCTGCGCAGCGGACTGCTTCACGGCGGCAAGTTTTTGCTGCAGTTCAGCATTTTGAGCGAACGTGGAGGCGGCCGAAATAGGCAACAATGCGCCGACAAATGCCATTTGTGCGACCTGCAGAATAGCGGCGCTAATTACAGTTTTATTCTTGTTCGCGGTAGCAAGAGCACGTCTCATTAAATTCTCCTTTGGCTTTCGGAATCTCTTTGTTGCGATGATTGTACTGGACAACGATCGGCGCTTTCTTGCACCGCGAGGTGTTCTATTCCCCAACTATATCCCCGTCGATAACACCGTACAGATTGGAAGAAACTTCCATTCGACGATCAAGGTTGATCGAGTACTTAATTGGGCCGCAACGAGCGATACGGTTAATCTTCGTTCACCGATGAAGGAATCGACGCAGTTGCCGAAGTAAGCGCCGCGCTCGTAAAAGTGGGCCAGTATGCTAAACTTGGCGAAGTTGAGTGTACACAAAAATCATAAAAGAGATCTGCAGGTGCACTCGCTGACGAACGGGGCCACTTTATTACACAATATTTAGCCAAAACCCCCGCGCTAAGCATAAAACCCGATGTGGCGCTATGGTGCAACGGTTAGCACGCGGCCCTTTCAAGGCTGAAATACGGGTTCGATTCCCGTTAGCGCTACCAAACCTCAAAAAGCCCAATAAAACCGGCGGTAACCCGAAACTGTTGCCCATTGCGAAAAAGACCGGGGAGGAAATTGGGTTGCCTCGGTAATATTCACAATGGACACGTGCACCATGGGGACGGCAATCCGACTGCTTGATTGGCCTGCTCCAGCAGCGGCAAGAGCCGCTGGAGCCCTAGCGGTGGGTCCGGCGGTAACGGGGCGGAGGCACATATGCTCGGAAAGACTCGTCCTTGAAGGACCTAACAACGTAAGTCCCGAGACGGCTGTTGGGTTTCGTTGGCATAGCATCGCCATCGCGAAAGGATCGTTTCGTTAGGAATCTCCTAACGAAGGGATAGCGTATATTCCTTTCGTTATCTAGCAGAAGGTCTTTCGACGCGGGGAAGGCCGAGTTCTGAAATAATGCGGTCGGGGCTGAGAAAAACAAACCCGGCCCCGAGCATATCGACCATCTTCCGGGTGACATAAATGCAGCCACCGGCGATGCTGAAGGAATTCACAACGGGCATGTCGATGAGGACAACACGGAAATTGAGCTGGGTTGGAGCATGTGCGCCAACAGGCGGGTTACTACGCTAATCATTCCCTGCGGCCGGCGCAAAGGCGGGAGGCGCGGGACAGCTCTGCTGAGCGCGCAGAGGAAACGGAAAACAGCAGCAAAGCCAAATAGCCAGAACCGAGAGGACAAGCCCCAAGAACCTTCTCATGTTCTAATTCATAACATATAGCATAGGTTACTAAATCAAACTACGGCTCATTCGCCGCGGTGTCACTTCCAGGAGTTGCGTTCGCGCAGGGTGGTGATGTGCGCGACGTGATGTTTACCGTGCCAGGCGTAAAGGGCCAGCGTGTCATCCAACGACATAGGCTTAGACCATTCGGGATGGCCGTATTTTCGCAACCAGTCGGAGGTAGAGAGCGACTTCAGGAGAAGGACCCAGCGCTTGTGCAAGTTTTCAAGAATGGCGAGAGATGGTTCGATGGGCGAGGTCTTGCTATCGGACAACTCGGCCCAACGGGCTTCATCGTAGGGCTTGATGGTCGGCAGGTCTTCGGTTAGAGCGAGTTTCATACGCACATAGGCGTTCATGTGGCTGTCGGGGACGTGATGCACGAGTTGTCGGACGGTCCATCCGCTGGGACGATATGGCGTATCGAGTTGTTCAGGCTTGAGATTTTTTACCGCGGAGGTCAAGCGCGCGGGCGTTTGCTCGGTTGTGTCAATAAATTCGCGGCGCTGGTCAGTAGTCAAGACCGCTTCGGGACGACGAAATTTTCCAATGGGGTAACGCAGATCCACTTCCATTGCAGTTTCCTCCTAGTTTGAAGCCGAGATTCTTTGCAAACGAAATTGCACCGCCATTTTGAGTATCGGATGTTGCCGGCGAAAACCGGATTCAAGAAAAACGAAAACTGAAGAGTAGAAGAAGACCAACACACGCGCATCTGAGGGCGCGGCTTATCCTTGGCTGTCTTGAAATTCCTGGTGCCAAGCCATTTGTATGGCTTCGAGTTTGCCTTCATTGGACAGCTTGGGATCGCCGGTGAAACCCGGGAGCTCGGTGACCCATTTGTGCAGGTCGGTGAAGCGGATCGTTAGAGGATCGACGCCTGGATGTTTTTCGGCGAGTTGGATGCCGATTTCTTCCGGATTATCCCAATCGAACGTTTGCGGCACGGTTTCTCCTGAGAACTAGAATGCCGATTTTGTGCTAGCACTACAAAAGCAGTTCGTCGACCTGACCCTTCGAAAAGGCACTCGGGCAAGAGGTCGCCGCTACAAAGGGAGAGCCTAGTGTTCGGCTTCTTTTGCGTAATTTTTGTTCCACTCAGGGATTTCGACGACGATATCTTTCGTGCCGTCTGGAACGCACTGGCAGCCGAGGCGCGACTTCGGCGTTACGCCTGGGGCTTCGTCGAGCTGATCGAGCTCGGCGTCGGTGGCTTCATTGCACGTTTCCAAGCCTTGGTGAACGATCACGTGACAGGTAGAGCAGGCGCAGACGCCGCCGCAGGCGTGGTCGAGTCCCTTGTGGTAGCCCTGCGAAATATCGAGGATGCTGCCGGGCAGGCCATCGTGGCCGTAGGGAATTTTCTCGGGATCCACTTCGACCGGCTGGCCGTCTTTGACGAAAGTGATCTTGTATTTCTTCGTCGCCGGCGTATATTTTGTTTCTTCGATGTAAGGATTCTTGCCGCCCATTCTTAAACGCTCCTTGCGCTACGGCTAAACATCTTCAAGGCGCTTGCCTTCCAGCGCGGTTTGTAGCGCGCCATTCATCAGGATTTCCGCCAGATGCATGGTTGCCTGATTCAATGCGTCGATGCGTTCGCGCATCAATTTGTAATCGGAACCGGCCATCGCCGCGCGCAATTGCGCTGCGCAATCATTGATGGCGCGACGCTCGTCAGGCGCCAGTTCGTTCGAGCGAGGATTGGCTAGAGTTTTTTCCGTGGCTGCCAGGATCGTTTCGGCTTCGGTGCGCGCTTCAATGACCTGACGCTCGGAGAAATCCTGCTCGGCAAACTCAATGGATTCTTCGAGCATGCGCTCGACTTCCTCGTCGGATAGGCCGTAGCTGGGCTGAACTTCGATGGTGTGTTCGGCGTTCGTTCGCAAATCGCGCGCGGAAACCTGGAGAATCCCGTTGGCGTCGATCAGGAATTTCACTTCAATGCGCGCGAGGCCAGCGGGACCGGGCGGAACTTTCAACTGAAATTTTGCGAGCGAGCGGCAATCTTTGGCGAGTTCGCGCTCGCCTTGGAGCACGTGCACGTCAATGCCGGTCTGATTTTCCACTCCGGTGGTGAAAAGTTCCTGAGCGCTGGCGGGAATCGTCGAGTTACGCGGAATGATTTTTGCGACTACCCCGCCCATGGTTTCGATGCCGAGCGATAGCGGCGTGACGTCGAGCAGCAGCATGGTTTTTACGCCGGACTCCAGGATGTCGGCTTGCACGGCGGCGCCGAGAGCGACAACTTCATCAGGGTTAAGCTCGCAATGCGGAGCGCGCCCGAAATAATCGCCGACGGTTTTGCGTACGAGCGGAATGCGCGTGGAGCCGCCCACCAAAACAACCTCTTCAATCTGGCTGGGCGTGAGTTTTGCGTCGGTGAGTGCGATTTTCACCGGCGCCATGGTGCGCGCGACGATCGGTTCAATCCATTTCTCGAATTCAGTGCGCGTGAGAAGCTCTTCAAATACTTTGCCGCCGGAAACATTGAAACGAAGCATCATGCTGTCTTGTGATGAGAGAGCATGTTTCGCCGCAATCAGAATTTGGCGGAGTTCCTGCACGTCTTCCTGACGAGTCCAGAGATCGATCCCGAATAACTGAAGGATTTTTTCTCGCACCCTGCGCTGCATCTCGTTGTCGATATCATCGCCGCCGAGATGCGTGTCACCGTTGGTGGAAAGGACTTGGTAAATGTCGCCTTCAGTGGTGGAGACGAGTTTCAGGATCGAGATGTCGAAAGTGCCGCCGCCAAAATCGTACACGGCAACGTAGCCGCGTTTTTGTTTGTGCAAACCGTAAGCAAGCGCGGCTGCGGTGGGCTCGTTTACCAGACGCAAAACTTCAAGGCCTGCGATGCGGCCGGCGTCTTTGGTGGCCTGGCGTTGCGCGTCGTTGAAATACGCAGGGACCGTGATGACTGCGCGATCGACTGACTCCTTGAAATAATTCTCGGCCCAGGATTTCAGTTGGCGCAGAATGAACGCGGAAATTTCGGGCGGGGTGAACCATTTGTCGCCGAGGCTGACGCGGATTACGTTGCGCCCAGCGGGATCGATGCGGAAAGGGAAAATCTTCAGTTCTTCTTGTACGTCGGCGACGCCGCGCCCCATCAGGCGCTTCACAGAATAAATTGTGCGTTCGGGCTTGGTAAGCAGAAGCGCGCGGGCGGGTTCGCCGACTATTATTTTGCCATCTTCGTCGACACTGACGACGGAAGGACAGAGCGTGGAGCCGTACGGGCCCGGAATACACCTCGGCGCACCCGTTTGCGGGTCGAGGTATGCAATGAGGCTGAAAGTTGTTCCGAGATCAATGCCTACTACGCGTCCCATTTTTCCTCTAAGTGACAGTTCGTTGGCAAACGCTTTTGTTGATGCCTGCCGCCCCAAAAACAAGTCCCTGGTCGGCCAAATGCGGGCCTCTGTCGGGATGACAAACTAAAAGCTATTAAGCTTCGGCCAGTTCTTTTTGCACGCTGGCTACCAGGTTGCGAATGTAGCTTCGGCGGTTTAGCGCCACATTCATGCGCGCCAGCAAAGCTTGTTGCTTCGCTTGATCCGCGCCTGCGTCAAGAGCGGTATCCCACTCCTGACCGATTTGCGCCAGCTCCGTGTCCACTTCGTCCAGCTTTTCCTGAAAATTTTCCTGCGCTGTAACGAGAGGCTCGCGCAATGCGGCCAGATCGCCGCCTTCCGCGCGCGCTTCCCGCAACTCGTCGAGGGATTGGTTCAATTCAAAAACTTCCTCGAGCAGTTCGGGCGGGGCCTGTTGTTTGGTGGTGCCTTCTTTTCTGAGTCCGCGGCGCCACAGCAAATACTCCACGCGCGAAATCGGCTCACGCAACGTGCGATAGGCGTCGTTCAACTCCGATGAACGATTGAGCGAAAGATCGCGTTCGAACTCGCTAGCCCGCACGAAATTATCGGGATGCAGCTTCCAGCTCAATTTATGAAACTCGGATTCGAGCTGCGCCGCATCGAGCGACAATTTTTCTGGCAAGCTGAAGAAGGCAAAATAATCAGTGCCAGCCGGCAAAGGCTGAATCTTGCCGCACGCTGGGCAGAAGTGCGTTCCCGCGCTGGGGGCCTGACAATTCCAGCACTTCGTGCTGGAAGCGTGGCCAGTTTCGTCGCGTTGTGTTTGCGTAACACTCATATCGTTTTAGATTTTCGATGCGGCTAGGGCCAGAGGCGCTGCGAACAGCTGGGCTGAGCGGATACCACTCATCACGATCTCAGGCGGTGAACGAGCTGCCGCAACCGCAACTACGCGTGGCCTGCGGATTTTGGAATACGAAGCCCTGCTTCATCAGGTCTTCGAGGTAATCGAGCGTGGTGTTGTGAAGGTAGAGATAGCTTTTCGGGTCCACAAAAATACGAGCGCCATTCTCTTCGAAGACCTTGTCGCGATTGCGCGCTTCAGTGTCGAGGCGCATCGCGTAAGTGAGTCCGGAGCAGCCGCCTCCTTGCACACCAACACGCAGACCACCAGAGTCGGTCGGCACGCCCTCTTTTGTCAACAATTCGCGGATTTTCGCTGCTGCTTTTTCGCTTACGTGAATCATAATCCTCTGAATCCTTGAGCTCCGTTCGATGGAACTTTAGCGGCTAAAGCCGCTCAATTCTTTGGGTCTGGGGTCGTGGCTGAAGCCACGACCCACAAAGATTCCAACTTCCCTAGCGGTCCTAGCGGCGCTTCCAGCGAGCCTAGCCAGCACTGCTGAAAGGCGAACTGAGGCTGCTCTGCCGATAAACTAGCGACTTGCTGCCGCTGCGGGTTCGGCCGACTTTGCCTCGGCGTCGCCCTGCTTCTTCTTCCAATCGGAGAGAGCAGCCTTGATCGCGTCTTCGGCGAGAACCGAACAGTGAATCTTCACCGGAGGAAGCGACAGTTCGCGGACGATGTCAGTGTTCTTGATCGCGAGAGCCTCTTCCACAGTCTTGCCCTTCACCCATTCCGTAGCGAGCGAGGAACTGGCGATGGCGGAGCCGCAACCGAAAGTCTTGAACTTGGCCTCTTCGATGATGCGGGTATCCGGATTCACTTTCATCTGCAGCTTCATGACGTCGCCGCATTCCGGAGCGCCCACGAGGCCGGTGCCGACGTTAGGATCTTTCTTGTCGAGTGAGCCAACGTTGCGCGGATTGTTGTAATGCTCGATTACTTTATCGCTGTAAGCCATTAGTTGATTCTCCTGTCCAAAGTAATAGTGCTGTCTAAACCTTCGTCGAAAATCACTTTGTCCGATAAAACAATGTTCTCTATGGAAGCCGAACGCCCCTTGCGAACTTCGTCGAGAGTGCGTGCTACGAGTTCATGCTTCACTGCGAGAGATTCAAGGAAATCGCCCAGCTCTTGCAGTTCGCGAAATCGCCGCGAGTTGCAGGCGCTTTTGTTCATGTTCGGCGCGAAGAAAACGTCAAACACTGGCGTATCTTCGCTCACCGTGGCATGAACTCCGATTGTCCCTTGATATTTCATTTTAGTGTTCTGCGCTTACCTGCCAGGTCATTTTGCTAACGTCAACGCCCTCTTTCGCCATTTCATACAGAGGAGAAAGTTCGCGCAAGCGTTGCACGGTTTCCACCACGCGATCGGCGACATAGTCAACTTCCTCAGACGTGTTAAATCTGCCGATGCCGAAGCGGATAGAGGTGTGCGCCAAATCTTCGCCAACGCCGAGCGCTTTGAGTACGTAACTTGGTTCGAGCGTGGCGGAGGTGCAAGCCGAGCCGCTGGAAACGGCGATGTCGTTGATGCCCATCAGAAGCGATTCGCCTTCCACGAAAGCGAAACTGATGTTGATGTTGTGCGGCAAACGATGCTCCATCGAGCCGTTGATAAATGTTTCATCCAGGCGCGACATGATGCTCTCGGTAAGGCGGTCGCGAAGCTTGCGGAGCTTCTCGCTTTCCGCAGCCATTTCGTTCTGGCAAATTTCGCTGGCTTTGCCGAGACCGATTATGCCGGTAACGTTGAGTGTGCCGGAGCGCATGCCGCGCTCGTGTCCGCCGCCGTCGATCTGGGCAGCGAGCTGCACGCGAGGATTCTTGCGGCGCACATACAGCGCGCCGACGCCCTTGGGTCCGTAGATCTTGTGGCCGGAAATCGACATTAGGTCGATGCCGTCTTTTTGGACATCCACAGGAATTTTTCCGACGGCCTGTACCGCGTCTACATGGAAGAAGATGCCCTTTTCTTTTGCGATCTTGCCAATCTCAGCGATGGGCTGCACCACGCCGATTTCATTGTTGGCGTACATGATGGAGATAAGGATAGTCTTGGGCGTGATGGCTTTACGCAATTCATCCAGATTGATGCGGCCATCTTTTTGCACCGGAAGATAGCTGACTTCGTAGCCGTACTTTTCCAGGCGCTTACAGGTATCGAGCGTAGCCTTGTGCTCAGTGACCTGCGTAATAATATGATTGCCCTTTTCGCGGTACATTTCCGCGGCACCTTTGATGGCCAAGTTGGTGGATTCCGTGGCGCCGCTGGTGAAAATGATTTCCTTGGGCGTGGCGTTGATCAGCTTGGCGATCTGGCCGCGCGCGTTTTCAACGGCTTCTTCCGCTACCCAGCCGAATTCATGGTTGCGGCTCGCAGCGTTGCCGAACTTTTCAGTGAAATAGGGCTGCATTGCTTGGACAACGCGCGGGTCCACAGGAGTGGTTGCGTGATTGTCCATATAAATCGGAAGCTTGATTGCCATTCTATTCTCCTAAACTCTTAACTCGACGACCTCGGACATGGGAGCTTCGTCGGTCATCTGTGAAATTGTTACTTTCCCAAGAACTTCCAGAATACTGTCGTTCACCCGTCGCAGCGGCTCGCGAATCGAGCACCTGGTGGTGACGCCGCACGCGCCGCGCGATGTGATACAGGACGTAATGAACAAAGGTCCGTCAATCGCGCGAATCACATCGAGTGCTGAGATCATCGAAGCGTCCCGCGCCAGCGTATAACCCCCGCTTGAACCATGCCGCGCGTCAACCAGTCCAGCCTTCGCCAACTTCTGAAGCACCTTGGCCATCAGCGGCGTGGACATCTTATAAACTTCCGCGATATCAGATGCGCTGCAAGATCCATGGCCGTTGTGAATCGCCAAATGCTTCAGCGCAATCAGGCCGTAGTCCGCCTTTTTTGATAGCTTCATCATTTAGAGTCAAATACGACTAAATAAGTCGCACTTGAATTGTAAGGCCGACCCGCACAGCTTGTCAAGCTCAGCTAAGACTGCAAACCCTGATTTCACAATAGCTTAATACACGACCATTCTAGTCGTCTTAGTCAAACTTGATTCAGGGAACGGCTGGAAATCGGGGCTGAACGGGTGGAATTGCTCGGGGAACGGTTTCTGAGCCGCTGCGAGACAAAGGTGGGTTTGATATTTTCGAAGGCCAATTACAGCCTATAATTTTCCAATACAATGCTTTAGAATTACGCGCCAAATGGCTTCTGAAGGTAACAAACCAGTGATTGCCGTTTATCCGGGCTCGTTCGATCCGGTCACGAACGGGCACCTGGATCTGATTGCACGCGGAGCCATGATTTTTGACAAGCTCATTGTCGCCGTCGCCCACAACCTGGAGAAGGATCCCCTTTTTGCGGTGAAAGAGCGCGTCGAGCTGCTGGAGACGGTGACCTTCGACTGGAAAAATGTCGAGGTAGATGTGTTCGACGGCCTGCTGATGGATTACGCGCGCTCGAAAAATGCGCGCGTGGTGGTTCGCGGAATCCGCGCCGTCTCGGATTACGAATATGAATTGCAAATGGCGATGATGAATCGTCACATCGAGCCATCGGTTGAAACTGTATTCATGTTACCGGCTCAGCAGTACAGCTATCTGAGTTCGCGATTAGTGAAAGAACTTGCGCGACTGGGCGGGACGATTAAGGACTTGGTGCCGCCGATCGTGGAAGAACGGCTGCGCGCGAAAGTGAGTTAAGGACAAATGATGGAACTTGCGACGGGGAGAAAAATGGAAGAAACCATCCAGCTTGCGGACCGCGTTAATCGCATCAGCGTCTCGCAAACGATGGTTGTGCTGCAAGAGGCAGAAAAACTTAAGGCGCAAGGAGTGGATGTGGCGGACTTCGGTCCTGGGGAGCCGGATTTTCCGACGCCGGAACACATCAAGCGGGCTGCCATCAAAGCTCTGGACGACAATCGCACGAAATATACTCCGGTAGCGGGTATTGCGCCGCTACGGCAGGCCATCTGCGATTGGCACGGCGCGCAATTGGGATCGTCCTATCAGCCGGCGGAGTGCGTGGTAAATACTGGCGGCAAGCACGCGATTTTCAATGCGGTTTGCTCGCTGATTAATTCAGGTGATGAAGTGATCATCGGCGCGCCCTACTGGGTTAGCTATCCCGACATTATTAAGTATGCGGGCGGGAAACCGGTGGTGGTTCCAACGCGGGCTGAGGATGAATTCGTTTTGCGTGCGGCCGAAGTGGAAAAGTTAATTACCCCGCGAACGCGCATGGTCATCGTGAATTCTCCAAGTAATCCTACGGGCGCAGTGATTCCGCCGGACGAATTCGCAAAGATTCTGAATGTTTGCAAGCGGCGGAATGTCTGGCTTTTGTCAGACGAGTGCTATTCGCATTTCACCTACGGCGAAGCGAAGCCGTTTTCCATCGCGAGCGTGGCAGGCGCAAAAGAAAACACGATTATCGCGGGATCCTTTTCCAAAACCTTTGCAATGACGGGCTGGCGCATGGGTTATGTACTGGCGCCGAAACCGCTGGTGGATGCTGTAGCGAAACTGCAGAGCCAGTCCACTTCGAATCCGAATTCAATCGCGCAATATGCTGCGCTGGAGGCCATGCGCGGAAGCATGGACACGGTTGTGACGATGCTGACTGAATACGCGCGGCGTCGCGAAAGTATTCTGGCGGGATTGCGCGCCATCCCGGGGATTACTTGCGCGACACCGCATGGCGCGTTCTACGCGTTTCCTAACATTAGCGCACACTTCAACAAACAGATGCCGGAGGATGTGGCCGCCGCTAAGCAGCTTCTGGAAAGGGAACATGTAGCCGTGGTTCCTGGTGAACCGTTTGGCGCGTCGGGACACATTCGTATTTCGTACGCGACGTCTATGGAGCGAATCCAAGAAGGCCTGCGACGGCTCGGGCGCTTCTTCGGCCGTGCGGCGTGAAACTTTGTCCGGCGCGACTGGAGCCGATTTTCAGCCCGCGTCCCTGGGGCGCACGCAACCTCGCGCCATTCTTCCCTGAAAGATCCAATTTGACAGAGCCACTTGGCGAGGCTTGGCTGACTGGCAACGACTGCGTTTTTGCAAACGGGCCGTATGAGGGCAAAAAGCTCGCGGACACCTGGCGTGAAATGCCGGTCGAATGGACTGGAACTTCTGCGCGCGGGGCGGCCTTCCCCCTGCTGGCAAAATTTCTTTTTGTGGAAGATAAACTTTCCGTACAAGTGCATCCGGACGACGATTACGCTGCGCGGCATGAACAAGCGGCGGGTGGTCGCGGCAAAACGGAAATGTGGTATGCCGTGCGTGCGCGGGAAGGTTCGGAAGTGATGGTCGGTCTGAAGCCGGGAATGGATCGCGAGAAATTCGTACGGGCGATTCAGGATGGAACCGTAGAAGAGTGCCTTCGTCACGTACAGCTTCGTGCAGGGGAGGCGATTTTTGTTCCGGCTGGCACGGCGCACACAATTGGACCAGGATTCGTCCTGTGCGAGATTCAGGAGCACTCTGACCTAACCTATCGCGTGTACGATTACCATCGGCGCGATGCCAAAGGGCAGACGCGCGCGCTACATATTGAAAAAGCGCTGGAGACGATTCGGTTCGGCGAACAAAAGGGCGGAAAGATTGAGCCGGTTCGGATCGAGCGCGATTCGTTGGCGACAACCTACTTTGCCGCTTGCCGGTATTTTGTTGCCGAGAAATGGGAATTCAGCGAAAGCGTTAGTCGCAATGTAATGCCCGGGCGTTTCGAGCTACTGATTTTTTTGGAAGGCGCCGGCCAGATTCACTGGAGTGGCGAGCAGGTTAAATATGGACCGGCGCAAGTCTGGTTACTGCCGGCGGCGCTGGGAAATTATGGATTGAGGCCGGACTCGCGTTCGGAGGTATTGCGCACGTACGCACCGGTGAGTACGGATGAATTTAGGCGGGAGATGGAGGATCAGGGAGTCGGTAAAAAAGAATGGTCCCGGCTGGTGCATTCGTGAGCGTTAAGAAAAATTCCTCAGAAAAAAAGAGAATTCCGACATGCGCGGTGCTTCTTGCAGGAGGGCGCGGAACGCGCTTCTGGCCGCGCAGCCGCATGCGCACGCCGAAACAACTGTTGAACATCATCGGGAATAAGACAATGTTGCGCGAAACCGTTGCGCGACTTGCGCCTATTGTTCCGTTGAAAAAAATTTGGGTGGTGACGAACGCGGAACAATCGGCCGCCGTGCGACGCGAACTTCGCGGCGTTCCAGGAAACCAAATATTGCCTGAACCTGTGGGTCGCAATACAGCGGCGGCGATCGGACTAGCGGTGATCCATTTGCAGCGCAAATATGGGGACGCCGTGATGGTTGTGCTTCCCGCCGATAGTTATATTGCGGACGCAACGCTGTATCGCCGTCTCGTGCGTGCGGCCGTGGAGTTGGCGCGGACGGCTGGCAACATGGTGGTGCTTGGGTTGGCGCCGACACGTCCTGAAACCGGGTATGGTTATATTGAGCGAGGTGGAGTTTTTGCACGGCCACGCGGGATGACGGCTTATGAGGTCCGGCGATTCACCGAGAAACCGTCGCTGCATGTGGCGCGAAAGTACATCGCTTCTGGAAGGCATCTTTGGAATGCGGGGATGTTTGTGTGGCGCGCCTCAACGTTTCTAGATGCTCTGGAGCGTTTTCTTCCGGCCACGCATGCGGCGTTGTCCGAACTCGCTAAGACGGTTGGCACGCGTCGATATCCGTCGGCGCTACGGAAAATTTATCCGCGGCTCGAAAATATTTCTGTGGACTACGCAGTGATGGAACCAGCGACGCAGTCGGATTCGCGTCGAGCTCGGGATCGCAAAGGCCCCAGCAAGAGATTCGTCCACGTATCCGTGATTCCAGCGAAGATGGTCTGGAGTGATATCGGATCGTGGGCGGCGGTGCACGAACTGCGGGCGTTGAAGCCAGGCGCAAATGTTTCGGCTGGCCCAATGTTTGCAGCCGACGCGAGCGGGAATTACTTCTGGAGCCCCAAGAAGTTTGTAGCGGCAATCGGCGTGCATGACTTGGTGCTGGTGGAGACGGATGACGCGATTCTTCTTTGTCCGCGCGAGAGATCGCAGGATGTGGGGAAAATCGTGAAATGGCTGGAGGAACAGAAACACGCGCGCCTGTTGTGACCCGCCGGGCCAAAATCGTCCTCCCATTTTGGATGGTAATTTTCGGCTTATCACAGTAACAGTTCCTTCCCCGCGGAAAATGCATCGCTTATACTCTGAACCGTGACGCAGATTAAATTTGGCACCGATGGCTGGCGCGGCGTTATCGCCGAGGACTTCACTTACGAAAACGTACGTACCGTGACGCGCGCTATTGCGCGTTACGTGGTTCGCGCGGAAAAACCGGGAGCGGAAGTATTGGTGGGATTTGATACGCGCTTCGGGTCAGAGAAATTCGCGCGAGTTGCGGCTGAAACCCTTTCGGCTGCCGGCGTTCCAGTATCGCTTGCCACGGAGGCTTGTCCGACACCGGCGCTTTCACTGCTGGTACGTCTGCGCGGGGCCGCGGGCGGAATCCAAATTACCGCAAGCCATAATCCCTTCCGTTGGAATGGAATGAAATTCAAGGCCAACTACGGCAGTTCCGCGTCTTCCGCGATCGTTTCGCAGATTGAAGCGGAACTGGCGAGGGTATTGTGCGACGGCGTTCCTACGCTTCCGCCGCGGAAAGGCTTAATTGGTTCGCTGGATGTGCGGACGCCATATTTGGAAACCCTGGCGGGACTGGTGGACTGGGACCGTTTGCGGGCGGCGAAATTTCGGTTTCTGATCGATCCGATGCATGGAGCTGGGCGCGGGCTTTTGCGTGATCTCTTCCGCCGCAAGGGCATTGAATGCGAAGAAATTCGTGGCACCCGCGATCCTCTTTTTGGGGGCGTGAATCCCGAACCGATCGAACCGCACGTGGAAGCGCTGCGACAGGCGTTGCGGGGCGATGAATATGACGCAGGATTCGCGTTTGACGGAGACGCGGATCGTATCGGAGCTATGGATGGCGACGGAACCTTTATTACGCCGCACCAAATTTTTTCGATTTTGTTGTGGCATCTTGCCGGCACTCGCAAGGTGAGCGGAGATGTGGCGAAAACATTTTCCACCACGAAAATGATCGACAAGATCGCCAGCAGGTTTGGGCGCAAAGTTTGGGAAACGCCGATTGGGTTCAAGTACATTTGCGACCGCATGCTGGAGGGCGACATTCTTCTGGGGGGCGAGGAAAGCGGCGGAATCGGAACGAAGTTATATCTTCCAGAGCGGGATGCGACGGTGAACGCGTTGTTGCTAGCTGAGGTGATGGCCTGGCACGGCAAACGGCTTGGCGAACTCGTAGCGATGCTTGATCACGAATTCGGCGAGCATCATTATGAACGCGTGGATCTTGAGGTTACAGACGGACAGAAAAAGAAGGCGCTGAGCTACTTTGCCAACGGGACATTGACGAAAGTTCTCGATTGGCCGGTTACTGGCCGCGAAAATCTCGATGGCCTAAAAATATATCTAGGAGATATTGGCTGGGTGATGTTGAGGGCTTCCGGCACCGAAAACATGCTGCGGATTTACTCCGAGACGACGCGAGCGAATACTACGCGTCGCGTTCTCGACCGAGTGACGGAGCTAGTCAGAAATCCCGATTGAAATATGTTTGAAGATGCCACCTTGAAAAAGGAGAGGAAACATGGAAGTTGTGAATCTGAACGATAAACTGGCGAAAGTGAAAGAGTACTGGAGCCCGAAAATCGTCGGCGAGTTGAACGATACTTACGTGAAAATCGTGAAATTCACGGGAGAATTTGTTTGGCACCATCACGACAAGGAAGACGAACTTTTTCTGGTGGTCAAGGGGCGACTGCGCATGAAATTCCGCGATGGCGAGGTCGCGGTTTCACCTGGCGAATTTATCGTCGTGCCGAAGGGCCTGGAGCACATGCCGGTGGCGGATGAAGAGGTTCAGGTTGTTCTGATCGAGCCTAAGACCACGCTCAATACGGGCAATGTACGTAATGAGCGGACACGCGTGGAACTTGAGCACGTGTAAATTGGAAAAGCTGTGCGCCCAGTTTGGGCAAAAGGCAGAACAATGAAGCGGCGACTTTATACGGTTGATGTTTTTACTAACAAACGGTTTGCCGGGAATCCGCTCGCGGTGGTTACCGACGGCGACGGCCTTTCCACCACAAAGATGCAGGCCATCGCGCGTGAGATGAATCTTTCAGAAACAGTGTTCATACAGAAGCCGACGAACAACCGCGCGCTTGCACGCTTAAGAATTTTTACGACTACCAAAGAGCTGCCATTGGCCGGCCATCCCGTGATTGGGACCTGGTTTCTGCTCGCGGAGCTGGGCGTGGTCCCGGCGTCTGAAGGAAGCGTCCACATACTGCAACAGACCGGCGCGGGAATTCTTCCTGTCGAATTCACTTTTCATGACGGGCGGCCAGTTTTGGTGACCATGACGCAGAAGCCTGCGGTTTTTAAGCGCGCCGCTTTTTCTCGCGCGGCGCTCGCAGGAACGCTGGGACTGAAGCCGAGTGATCTGGCCGCTTCCCTGCCGATCGAATTTGTGTCCACGGGAATTTCAAACTTGATCGTACCGTTGAGCCGGCGAAGCGTATTGCCTAAAATTCACATGAACATGCGCGCACTTGCTCAGCTGATTTCGCCGAGCGGGACCATGGCTTATTGCTTTGCTTTGGGTGGACGCGGGAAAGTGTTTGCGCGGGGAATGCTTCCCTGGGGAATGCTCGAAGACCCAGCAACCGGTTCGGCTGGGGGATCGCTGGGAGCTTATCTGGTTCAGCACGGGCAATTGCGCCTGTCGGAAGAACTAACAATCATGCAAGGCGTGGAGATGGGACGTCCGAGCGAGATACGCGTGGTCGTGGCGTCAGAGCGCGGGAAACTTACTCCCAAGGTTAGCGGATCTGCGGTGCGCGTTTTCGAGGGCGAGATCGAAGCCTGATAACCTGAAGACATTTGAGTCTAGAGCGGTGCGAGTTCTTCGACGACGACACAGCCGCGAAGGTACAAGAATGCCTGCTTAAACTTCCAGAGATTTATAGGCCGCGTCTAAAACTCCATTCAGGAATGAAGCGGAGTCGGCTGAGGAAAATTTCTTAGCGAGTTCGAGGGCTTCGTCGATCACAACTTTGGGCGGCGCGGTGCCGAAGCGTAGCTCGTAAATCGCCAAACGCAAAATACTTCGATCTACTGCTGCCAAACGCTCGAGCTTCCAGTTTTCAGACAGTTTTTGAACGAGCTTGTCGCTCGGCTCCGCCTCTGCAATGGCGCCTTCAAAAAGTTGGTTCGCAAATTTTCTGGTGGAATCCGCAGCTCGCGCAGATTTCCAGAAATGCTGTTCCACGCGCGAAGCTTTTTGGCGGGTCACGTCCCACTCAAAAAGCATCTGAAGCGCGAATTCGCGGGATTTGCGGCGAAGTGTCATGTACGGGAGGGCCGGCGGGGACGATTCGCGCTGGGCGCGGAGTTTTTTGCAAGCTTGCGCGACAAGTGAGCCATCTCCATCGCAGCGAGACCGGATTCGTAGCCTTTATTTCCACTTTTCAGGCCAGCGCGATTGATGGCTTGCTCCAGAGTGTCGCAGGTGAGAACGCAAAGAATCATAGGAACGCCGGAATCGAGTTGCGCGAGCTGAATGCCGCGGGCAGTCTCCGACACCACCACGTCATAATGCGAGGTCTCGCCGCGTAGAATACATCCCACGCAGATAATCGAATCAAAGCGCTTTGACGCAGCCAACTTTTTTGCCGCAATTGGAATTTCGAAAGCCCCAGGAACGCGCACGATCTCGATTTGTTTGTCGGTCGCGCCCGTGCTTTCTAACGCGTCCAGGGCGCCGGCGAGCAAACGGTCCGTAATAAAGCTATTGAACTGACTGACGACGATTCCGAGGTGAAGGCCTGTGGAGTTCAGCTCGCCGCGTATGGTGGATGGCTTGAATTCTCCGGCCATTTAACGCCCCTGAAACTTCGCCGGCCGTTTTTCGATGAAGGCGTGGGTGCCTTCGCGCATGTCTTCGGTGGCGCAACACAAGCCAAAAAGCGTAGCTTCCAGAAATAGACCTTCTTCCTGTGGCATTTCCATACCGCGTTCGATCGCTTCCATCGCATATTTCACAGCCAGAGGAGCGTTGGCGATAATTCTCTTAGCAATAGCTTCTGAGGCGGAGAGCAACTCCGCAGAATCGACAACTCGATTCACCAGGCCGATACGCAAAGCTTCGTCGGCGGTGATCATGTCTCCGGTGAGAATCAATTCGTTGGCCACCCCTTTTCCACAAAGACGCGGCAGACGCTGCGAACCCCCATAACCGGGAAGAATTCCGAGCTTAACTTCCGGCTGGCCGAGCTTTGCGTTGCGGCTGGCGATACGCATGGTGCAAGCGAGCGCGAGTTCGCATCCACCGCCAAGCGCAAAACCGTTGATCGCAGCAATCGAAGGTTTTCCCATGGTCTCCAAGCGATGAATCGTGTCCTGGCCAAACAAGGAAAAATCTTTTCCATCAATTGGGGTGCGCTGGGCGAGTTCGTTAATATCAGCTCCCGCGATGAAGGCTTTTTCGCCAGAGCCGGTGAGAATCAAGACGCGGACGGCGTCGTCGTGGCGCGCCGCGTTTAAGCAGTGGCCCAACTCTTCAATGGTCTTGCGATTCAGCGCGTTCAACACATTCGGTCGGTTGAATGTGATTCGCGCGATCTGATCCTTCACCTCATAAAGCAAATTTTCGTAAGCCATAATTTCCCCGGCAAAAATGATGGATTTGCGGACCAGTCATAGTAACCGAATTGGTGCGGATTGTGCAGGACTGCGCCGTCTCGTTTCAGGAGAGGGATTCGACAATAACGGCGATTCCCTGGCCTCCGCCGATGCACGCGCTTGCTACGCCGTAACGCGCCCCGCGTCGGCGTAGTTCGAGAAGCAGAGTCAACACCAGGCGCGTTCCGCTGGCGGCCAATGGATGGCCGAGCGCAATCGCACCGCCGTTGACGTTCGTTTTATCACGCGAAAGGCCGAGGACTTTTTCCACCGCGAGATATTGCGCGGCAAAGGCCTCGTTCACTTCGATTAAATCCATTTGGTCGAGCTTAAGCCCGGCGAGTGTAAGGGCTTTTTGAATGGCGGGAACGGGGCCGATGCCCATAATCTGCGGAGGAACTCCGGCAGTTGCCCAGCCAACAATACGCCCGAGAGGTTTCCAGCCGCGCTCTTTGGCGATTTTGGCGTGTGTGACAACCACGGCTGCGGCGCCATCAACGATACCGCTGGCGTTTCCTGCGGTTACGATGCCTTCTTTGCGGAAGGCGGGAGGAAGCGCTTGGAGAGTTTCCATGGTGGTTTCAGGCCGCCGGTGATCATCTTCGGAGACAACCGTTTTCTTGCCCTTCTTCACTTCAACGGGAACGATTTCGTCTTTCATGCGACCATCGCGTACCGCCGCTTCGGCCGCTTGCTGGCTGCGCAGGGCGTATTCGTCGCAAGCAAGGCGCGTGATTCCATGTTCGGCGGCGAGATTTTCTGCGGTCTCGGACATGCTAAAGCCACAGTAGGTGTCGTACAGGCCTGACATCAGCGAATCTTCGAGTTTGCCTTCGCCCAAGCGAAATCCGGCGCGCGCACCGCGGATCACGTGTGGGCACTGCGACATATTTTCCATGCCACCGGCCAGAACCAGTTTCGCCTCACCGAGCAAGATCCTTTGCGCGGCCTGCGTGATGGATTCCATGCCTGAGCCGCACAATCGATTGACCGTAACGGCGGGCGTTTCAATCGGCAGCCCGGCTTTCAATCCAACGTGCCGGGCCCCGTATAGAGCGTCGGCGCTGGTCTGCATCACGTTACCGAAGATCACATGATCCAATTCGGAGGGATCAGCGCCTGCCCGACGGATTGCTTCCTTGCCGGCCGCGGCGCCTAATTCAATGGCGCTGGTGTTGTCGAACGAACCCATATAACGCGCCATGGGCGTGCGCGCTCCCTGCAGAATTACGGCGTCGGTTATGAACATGTGTCCTCGATTTTATCTTTTTATATTGTAACAATTTGCAGGTGTATCGCTTTATGGAGTCGCAAGGGATACCAGGGTATTGCCGCCGAGCTGCCGGGCCTCATCCAAACCGGCTTCGGCGCGATTGATCCATTCTGTAACGCGATCTTCGGATTCGTCTCCGGGGCGCGATGAAGATTCAGCGACGATAGCGCTGATCGTCAGATCCGCAGCGCCCCACGATGGAAGTGCGGTGCAAGCGACCTGGCGAAGCTTTTGGGCGAGCGTTTGCGCGCTTTCAAGGGAAGTATCCGGCAAAATGAATACGAGTGACCAAGCAGAATATTTTACCGCGATATCGGTCTGGCGAACGGCGGAGGAAAGAGTGCGCGCCAATTGCTCGATGTAATTCTCCACTGCGGCGTCACCATGCTGGCGCACCAATTCCCCCCCTCGGTCGATGTGAATAATTACCAGCGTAAGCGGACTCTTCTGCGTGCGAGCGCGATTCGATTCGGCAAGCAAGCAATCGATGTAGGCGCCGCGATTCAGCAATCCGGTTTTTTCGTCAGCGACGGCCAGAGAGCGTAGCAATGACCTTAGCCGCGTGTGGTTTACAGAAAGAACGAGTTGATCGCCGACGGCCTGCAGAAAAAAACTCTCATTCGGTTTCCATTTTCGAGCAAATGTCTCGCCCACCAATAAAGCTCCGGAAGGAGCTTGCGTCTCTTTATCCGTAAGCAGAACGCCGAGCGCAGATTCGAGTCCTAGTTGACGCAACGCCGGGGTGGTAGAAGCTTGCAGTTCGACTCCGCCGAGAGAATCCGGCGATACTCGCGACAATAGTCCGACGATGGTGGAGATACCTTCGGCGCCGAGGTGCGGAATACCTATTGCACTATATTCCGCTGTGGTTTGTGGACCCTCTCCGGGTGTGCCGACAGCCACGAGACAACGCGAAGCACGCAGATGTTTACCGATTTCGGCAGACGTCGTGGACAAAACTTCTTGCGGCGTGGGTTGGCGATACATCAGGCGATTGATTTCGGCGATGGCGGCAAGGTCGCGATGGGTTTCCGCGGCCGTCGGCGCAGCTATTAGCGGAGCGCCCAACAATTCTGCGGCCGGCGCGGCGACCGGCGTGGATTTCGGGGCAGCCTTCACCGGCGCGCCTTTGGGCCACCAATTGGCGCGCTCATACAACGTGCGCAAACGTTCGTTTTTTTCTTCTTCTCCCGGAAAAAGTTCGGCGATTCGTTCGAGGCGTTCCACCGCTTTCATTTGCAGCGAGTATTGCAGGAAAATCTCCACTTGTACTACCAGGTCTTCGAGTGCCTGCTGCGCGCGCATTTCCTCGGGCACCGGTCCCACACCTTCGGATGTATCTCTTCCAGCGCCGGTGAAACCATCCGTACGAGTGGAAACCGTAGCGGCCTTGGCCGCGCGCGCAACAATAGTCTGCAAGAATGCGGGATCGGCTCTGCCTTCGAGCTTTGCGATGCGTTCCTGGTTGCGATAATCGTAGGGATCGATGTCCACCAAACGGTCGAGCGCCTCGCAAGCTTCTTTCACCTGGCCGGCTGCCAGGTACAAATCGAAGAGACGCATTAGAGCGTCAAAATATTTAGCCTCGCGATTTAACTCTTCGTAGAGGCGTGCGACAACTTCGGCGAGGGCCACAGAAGATGGATGAAGTGCGGCAAGGCGGTCCATTTGCTCGGAGAGATCGGCTTCCTTGCGGCTGGCACGCATCCATTCTTTCGTCTGCATCAGAAGGACGGCCGCTTTGGCCTCGTGTCCGGCGCCGATGTAAGCTCCGGCCACTTCAAAGAGCTTGGCGAAGCTATCGGGCTTCTGTTTGTAATAAGACTCGAAAGTTTCTCTGGCGCGATCGAGCTTTCCCGTGCGCAAAAGCGCTTCGCCGTAAAGAGCCAGAAAAGCGGTGTCGTCGGCGGTGGACGAAAGAGGCCCAAGGAGAACCACGGCGCCTTCCGCGTCTCCTTTGCGGAGTTTAGCTTCGGCAAAAAGTAATGCGGCGGTTCGGTCTTCTGGTGAAAGATGGTGGGCGCGGCCAAAATATTCAAGAGCTGCGTCCAAGGCACCGGCCGCTTGTATGAGTTGGCCAGCGCGAAGATAACTTCGCGAGGCCATGTCGGAATGTTTCAAGCCTTCGGCTTGTTCGCCTAGCACCGCATGGCGCGCCGGATTATCCGGATCGAGCAAGGCCATACTCTCGTAACAAGCTAGTGCTTCGATGCCTTGTCCTTGCTGTTGGAATAGCTCGGCAGCGATTCCAAACTGTTCAATTGCTTCAGAAGGGCGATTCTGCTTTTGAAGCAGCGTACCGTAACGCATTAGGCGGTCGGCAGGCTGCGGATGCGGGCGAAGAAAACGTACAAAGACTGCAGAAGCTTTGGCGCCGTCGCCAGCCTCAATCAGCCTGTCAAATTGGATGCCATAGTATTGCGCGGCTACGGACGGTTCGTTCAGCCGGGTATAAATGTCGGCAAGAGCCTGCAGCGATTCCTGGTGTGCGGGAGCTTCTTCGAGAACCGCCTGATACTCAACAACAGCCTCGCGGAGCTTATTTTTTTCGAGGCTGCGTCGAGCGCGGTCGAGATGTTTGTTTAGGTCCTGAGCCATGGGAAGCGGCGCACGCTTGAAATTCACGGGCTTGCGGGGGAAGTCCGCTTGCTTGCGTCTGCCGCGAAACTTGCCGTGCAGGAAAAAAACCTGCGCGAACTTAAACTACAACTATATAACGGACGGATATTCTGTCCAAAAATCAATGCGAAGAAGTTGCGAAGAATAACAAATAAATACGGCTTTATTTGAAAGAAAGGGGCGTTCTAGGTAGAACAAGGGGCGGACCCGCGCGTTTGCGTGGGCAAATGGGTAACAGTTTCTCGCATGGATTTAAGAGACAAGCCGCTCCGCAGAAGTGCTGCAAATCCCAAGAAAACAAATGGAATCGTCAGCGCCAAGAACGCGAAAAATGAAAAGCCGGTGGCGGTGTTTTTATCCACTTGAAAAACACTTAGGCCTAGCACACAAAAAAACTGGTAGGAGCCGACGTTCGCGGGAGCGTTAGGAAGCGAAACTCCCAAGTTGATGATCAGCAGAACGACTATGGCGGCTAGAAACGGCAGGTACAAATGATACGACTTCATCATGGCCCACAATCCCATTACCTGGCAGATGGGCATGAATAGAGACGCCAGTACGGCCAGGTAGAAACTGGGCGCCGTTCCCATGGCATGCAGACCGAGAAGAGCCCGCATCATTTTTCCAGGTAACTTGCGCGGACCGGTCTCCAGAGAAGGATCCTTGCCGAGCTTTATTTCGAGATAAAAAATCATCGCTACGATAATCGCAAGCAGGGCGAGAGTTATGACACCGAGGGTATCGGCCACGCGCTGAAATTTTCGCGGCAAGTCAACCATAAGTGAAACAACGGCTAACGAGGCCGTGGCGATTACAAGGTCGACGAGACGCTCAACCCCCACAGAACCGGCCACGCGACCGAGGGTGATGCCTTCTGAATCGGAAATGAGATAGCAACGGAGCAGTTCACCGGGCCGCAAAGGGAAAACGAGGTTAGCGAAAAGTCCGGCGTAGACGGCACGAATAGCATGCGCTAGAGGAACTTTTTTGAAAGGTGTGAGCAAGAATTTCCAGCGGAGCGCCTGAACACAGTAGCTGAGCACATCGAAAGCCATACCGATCAGTACCCACTTCCAACTTACGTTGGAAAAATCCTTCATGGCCTGAACGATATGGAAGTCGTGCAGCACCCATATGAGACACCCGATTGAAAGGGTGTAGCCGAAAATCAAGGGGATTTTGGACCTCTCAGGCTCGGCGGTCTGGAACAGGGTGATCAATTCGAAGGGCTCGATAACTTTGGCGTGGTTTGCTCAATCATCATTGTGGGTCGTGAATCGCCCTCTATAAGTTCACGAAGGAAGCGTTGGGATTCCGAACGGCGAACGGAACCCGAAACCCGGTACAGCCTACGATAACAGGGTCTGCTAGGCAATCCGTGAGTTGGCTGGATTTGCCAGGATTCCTCCTCTGACCTGCCCGGGGGTCATCTTGATTTCAAACAGTAGAGATAATTACCACGACATGACAGTTACGAAGAAGTGCAGTGAGGATCTCTAGTTGGCTGTCGCGGGCATCTGCCAAGTTATTGGGAATGCTAGAATTGGAGAAGGTTAACGCGCTTTTTTTCGGAGGCAAGCATCTATGGCAGTTTGCCACTGTTGTCCCCTATCCCGATCATTATTTCCTGACTTGGTGATGTGCTCGTTGAAACTAGAATTTAACGCTGTACGCTGGTAAAGAACCTTGACTCCTGTGGCGGCTGGTCCCTCTTCTTTGAGATGAACGTCGATCAGGACTGCTTGCGCGTCAGGGATGACGTAAACATATTGAACGTGACCTTTTTCCAGATCAAAGGCGCTATTCACCCAGACACTTCGAAGATGGCCGTGGGCCACGGTAAAGACTTCGCCAAAAGTGTCATGTTCGGGCGAAGGATACAAAAACTTCGGGTTCCATTGGCCTTCTCCCCAGACTCGTTCGGCAGAGGCGCCGAAAAGCGGAGCGACAGTTTTGTATGGGCCGTGAGCGGTGAATTCGAATTCGTTTTCGACATGCACGACCGGACCCGTGCCTTCCCGCCCCGAACGCAAATGCAAAAAAGCCAAAGTCGCGATTGCGGCCAGCAACAGAACAGAAATGACGATTAAAGTGCCTTTCACTTGCGCCGCTCCTTTAATTGGTGGCTGTCGGATGCCTGCAGTGTTAGCCCGTAGATTTTCTTAAACTGCTCGATCTCTTTCAACGTTTGGGCGGAAAAAGGAGCTAGGCCTTCGAAAGCATGGAGTATGACTCCTTCCAACAAGTCGCCCAGGGATATGTCTTTTAATTCCGCAACGGCTTTTAGGACCTTTAGTAAGCGCTTTTCCAGCCGCACTCCGGTCTGGACACGCTCTATTTCAATCCGGGCACTATTGTCCGCTTTGTTCATGGTACATATGTACCATGGTACGCCACTAAATTGCAAAAACGTTTTCTCGCGGAAGGCTTTGGGAACCCTTCCGCGACGAGAAGTAATTGAGTTTCCTTCGACGTCACCCGGCCAACGAATAGCCCTCCGTTCTTGGCGGTGGCTGGAGTTGTGAATCTATGGCACACTCGATGGTTTGAAGGACGCAGGCGGCTGCAGACAATCCCGCTTAAGCGGTTACGCACAGCGCAAAATAGACATGGATCCTCAGTTCATCCGGAATTTCTGCATCATCGCGCACATCGACCACGGTAAATCCACGCTGGCCGATCGTTTGCTCGAGCTTACCGGCGCGCTCACGCAGCGCGAAATGACGGCGCAGGTACTCGATTCCATGGATCTGGAGCGGGAGCGCGGGATCACCATCAAAGCGAAGAGCATACGGCTGCATTACAAAGCGAGAGACGGCCAGGAGTACCGGTTGAATCTGATCGATACCCCGGGGCACGTGGATTTCTCGTACGAAGTTTCCCGCGCGCTTTCGGCCTGCGAAGGGGCGCTTCTTGTGGTGGACGCGAGCCAGGGTGTGGAGGCGCAAACGGTAGCGAACGCGTTTCTGGCTTCGCGACACAATCTCACGATTCTTCCGGTGATCAACAAAATCGATTTGCCCGCCGCGCGGCCCGATCACGTAAAAGAGCAAATCGAAAATGTTTTGGCGATTTCTGCGGATGATGCGTTGGCTATCAGTGCCAAGAGCGGTATCGGAGTGGAGGATGTGCTGGAGGCAATCGTTCGGCTGGTCCCTCCGCCAAAAGGCACAGCGGATGCTCCATTGCGCGCACTTATTTTCGACTCGTGGTTCGATTCCTATCGCGGGGCCGTTGTTCTAGTGCGCGTGATGGAAGGTCGTCTCACGCGCCACATGAAAATTCGCCTGGCGGCAAGCGACGACGAGTATGAAGTGGAAGACCTTGGAGTGCTCACGCCAAAACCCATCGTGTTGGATGAGCTTTCCGCTGGCGACGTGGGATTTATCATTGCCAACATCAAGCGCGTGGCCGACGCGCGCGTGGGAGATACGGTCACAGAAGCAAACCGGCCAGCGCCACCTCTTCCCGGATTTGAAGCGATCAAGCCGATGGTCTTTGCCGGGCTTTTTCCGGTGAACGCCAGTGATTACGAAATGCTGCGCGATGCCTTAGGGAAATTACAACTTAACGACGCCGCATTTTTCTATGAGCCAGAGAATTCCGTTGCACTTGGTTTCGGATTTCGCTGTGGATTTCTGGGTTTGCTGCACATGGAAATCGTGCAGGAACGTCTGGAGCGCGAATTCGGCATCGACCTGATCACCACTGCGCCTAGCGTGCAATATCGCATCACAACAAAGGCTAACGAAACGATAGAGGTGGACAATCCGACGAAGTTTCCGCCTCCGGGTTCGATCCAAAAAATCGAAGAACCGATTTTGACGGCCATGATCATCACATCGGAAGAATCGATTGGAGGGGTTCTTTCACTGTGCGAAGAGAAGCGCGGGGTACAGAAGAAATTTGAATATCTCTCGCCGACGCGAATCATGCTGACATACGAAATGCCGCTGAACGAAATCGTGCTGGATTTTTACGACCGGCTGAAGAGCGTCTCGCGCGGCTATGCATCATTGGATTATCATTTGTCCGGATATCGCGAGTCCGACTTGGTGAAGCTCGACGTGCTGGTGGGCGGCGAGCCGGTAGATGCTTTGACGATCATTTGCCATCGGGATCAATCGTACGAGCGCGGGCGCGAACTTGTTACACGTCTGCGGAAACTAATCCCGCGGCAAATGTTTGAGATCGCGGTGCAAGCCGCCATCGGAAGCCATGTAATCGCTCGGGAAACCATCAGCGCAATCCGAAAGAACGTGATCGCGAAATGCTATGGCGGCGATATCTCGCGCAAACGAAAACTCCTCGAGAAACAGAAAGAAGGTAAGAAACGCATGAAGAGGGTGGGTCGCGTTGACATTCCTCAGGAAGCTTTCCTCGCTGTGCTGAAAGTCACCAGCTCCTCGTCCGACGACGAGTAATAACGATTACGGGAAATAAAAGAGTAATTGAAGGGATATTTAGGCCCGTGTTAGGACTCAGTTACTTTCTTGGTGCGGACGGTGGCGCCGAGTTCGCCGCGAGC
This sequence comes from uncultured Acidobacteriota bacterium, assembly GCA_963731535.1. Classification (GTDB taxonomy): domain Bacteria; phylum Acidobacteriota; class Terriglobia; order Acidiferrales; family UBA7541; genus Palsa-295. Next base: position 127,217 of record CAVSWI010000016.1, read on the forward strand.
CAAGCGCACGAAGATATCTTCTCCCAGCGAGACTTGGCCGGGCGAGCGCAAAACCTTCCTTCCGCGTCGTATGCAATGGCGTAGCCACGTTCGAGAAGTTGAAAGGGGCTGCGCTCTTCCAACTGCAGCGCGGCGGCTTCTAGCCGGCGACGCTTGGGGACCAAGGCGCGGGCTGCGCGCGTTTGCAATTCGGCATAACGCTGATCCAGGGTGCGGCGCAAACGTCCAACGCGAGCGCGTAAATCCAGCGTGGCAAATTGCAAACGCGCGGCCGTAAACTGGCGCCGCTTACGAGTGAGGACTTGATTGAGCGCGGATTGCAGGGCATTCCGGTTTCTTTCAATGTGGCGACGAAGGACGTGTCCGCGGCTTCGCAGATCGAAGGAAGCAACGCGCGTGCTCGCTTGCACCAGACGTTGGCGCGATGTCACGAACTTGGCCTGCAGGCCGATGGCAAGAATAGACGTGAATTCGTCAACCTGCTGACGGCGCCGGCGTAGCAACAGTTCGAGTTGCCGGAAGGCGCGGTGGGTTTGCAAATCGCGCGAACGATGACGCAATTCTGAAAGGTGGTAACGCATTTGGTGGACCAAACGGCGGGAGCGCTCGGACAGATGGTTTTCGAACTCCTGGCGCGAACGGACCACAATTTCCGCGGCAGCAGAGGGCGTGGGAGCGCGTAGATCGGCGGCAAAATCCGCGATAGTGAAATCACTCTCGTGGCCGATTCCGGTAATCACCGCAATTTCCGATGCGACAATCGCGCGTACAACTATTTCCTCGTTGAAGGCCCACAGATCTTCGAGGGAACCACCACCGCGCGCAACAATAATCACTTCCACGGATTTCACGCGATTGAAATAGCGCAAGGCCGCCACAACTTCGCGCGCCGCGAAGTCTCCCTGGACTTGCACGGGGTACAACATCACCTGAGCATTCGAGAATCGACGTTTTAGGATACGCAGAATGTCGAGAATCGCGGCTCCCGTGGGCGAAGTCACTACGCCGATGCAACGCGGCAGCAAAGGAAGAGGTTTTTTTCTGTCTTCGTCAAATAGTCCCTCTTCAGCGAGGCGCTTTTTCAATTGTTCGAAAGCGACTTGCAGAGCGCCGGAACCGACCGGCTCGATGTGGCTGACGTAAATTTGGTACTCACCGCGCGGCTCATAGACGCTGAGCGCTCCTCGCACGGTGACGCTGAGTCCGTCTTGCGGGCGAAACTTCAGGCCGCGCGCTTGATCGCGAAAGCAGACGCAACGGATTTGCGATTGCGCATCTTTCAGCGTGAAATACAAATGTCCCGATTGCGCGGGGCGGTAATTGGACACTTCGCCTTCGAGCCAAATGTCCGGCAAGGTTCCTTCGAGGAGTTCGCATATCCGCGCGTTGAGCTCGCTGACTTTCCATACGCGCCGCTCGGGCATTAGGTTGAATAGATTTGCTTGGCTCATGAGATTAGCGCCGGAACAAATTCACGATCCACATCAATAAGGTGAGCGCCAGACTCACGATAATGCAGGTCACGATGGGAAAATAAAAGATGCCGTTGCGGCCTTGCACGACGATGTCACCGGGAAGCCGTCCAAGCCGGAATGGGAGCCTTGTGCCAAATAACAGTAATGCGCCCACTCCGACGATGGCGATGCCGATGACGAGCAAGACCTTGCCGATTTCGCGCAGAGGATCCATTGCGTTCATTCTACTCCAGCACTTGAATGGACGGTCTGCAAGGAAAAATCGGCGCATTCTTTTTTATCGCCAATCACTAACCCTCGTGGACGTGTTGACCTAATTCTCACTTTCCAGATCTGACCAACTATTCCCGTCTGAAGGAAACTAAATTCGAGAGGGCGTCTGGCGTTTAGATGAAATATTCTGGAGGCTCTTAAACCAACTCTGAGCCTGAAAAGAAATAACTGATTTCTAAGGCGGCTGTGTCCGCCGCGTCCGAACCGTGCGTGCAATTGTATTGAATGCTGGCTCCGAGTTCTTTTCGAATCGTGCCGGCAGCGGCTTTCGCCGGATCGGTAGCGCCCATGGCATCGCGCCATTTCCCGATCGCGTTTTCCGCTTCCAGAACCATAACCACTACTTTGTTCGTGCTCATAAAGGTCGTTAGTTCATCGAAAAACGGGCGCTCGCGGTGAACGGCGTAAAACCCCTCGGCTTCCTTTCTGGTGAGCCGCCGCGTCTTGATGGCGATGATATGAAATTTGGCTGCATGGATGCGGCTCAGTATCTCGCCAGTGAGACCGCGGCCTACTGCGTCAGGCTTAATAATTGCAAGCGTTCGCTCTATGGCCATTCAGAGTCTCCAATCAGTTTTGTTTTCGAGGGCACTACTTCTTACTTTTTCTTTTTTTTGGCTTGCTCGCTAATTTCTTCTTTTTTGAACTTTTATTTTGCTGGCCCAATGCAGTAGCGAGAGTATGGCCAATTTCAGCGGGACTTTGCACCGTGTGAATGCCCGCAGCGCGCATCGCTTTATACTTCGCCGCGGCAGTTCCCTCCCCTCCGCTGATAATCGCGCCGGCGTGTCCCATGCGACGTCCGGGAGGCGCAGTTTGGCCAGCGATAAACCCGACGACCGGCTTGCGGACCTGCTTCTTAATATATTCCGCGGCAACTTCTTCGGCGTTTCCACCGATTTCGCCGATCAGAACGATCGCGTGTGTATCGGGATCTTCGTTGAACATGCGGACGGCGTCGAGAAAGTTGGTGCCGATGATGGGGTCTCCACCGATTCCGATGCAGGTGGATTGTCCAATGCCCAGGCGGGTGAGTTGGTCTACCGCTTCGTAAGTAAGCGTGCCGCTGCGGCTAACCAGGCCGACGTTACCTTGTTTATGTATCGAACCGGGCATGATTCCGATTTTGCATTTTCCAGGAGAGATGATGCCCGGGCAATTCGGGCCGATCAGTCGCGTTTTGGAATTCTTCAAGGCGGCTGCGACGCGGACCATATCAAGCGTTGGAATCCCTTCGGTGATGCATATGACGAGCGGCAGTCCGGCGTCAGCAGCTTCGAGAATCGCATCCGCGGCAAAAGGCGGTGGGACAAAGATCACCGAAGCATTTGCGCCCGTCGCGTTCACGGCTTCCGAGACAGTGTTAAAAACTGCAAGGTCAAGATGCTTGGTACCGCCTTTGCCCGGCGTTACGCCGCCGGCGACTTTCGTTCCGTAATCGAGCATCTGCCGCGCATGAAAACTGCCTTCGCGGCCGGTAAGACCTTGCACTAGCACCCGCGTATTCTTGCCGACCAGCACGCTCATCGCGCACCCCCGGCAAGCTTCACAACTTTCTCGGCACCGTCTTTCATCCCGTTGGCGATGGTGAAATTCAAGCCGGAGTTACGAAGAATTTCCTGACCTTGCTTCACGTTGGTGCCTTCCATTCGCACGACCACTGGAATTTTAAAGCGCAGCTCTTTGGCGGCATTCACGACGCCGCTCGCAAGAACGTCGCAGCGAAGAATGCCTCCAAAAATATTCACGAAGACCGCTTTGACGTTGGGATCGCTGAGCAGAATACGGAAAGCATTCTTTACCTGGTCTTCGGAAGCGCCTCCGCCCACATCCAGAAAGTTTGCGGGGCTACCACCACTCAGCTTGATGATGTCCATGGTGGCCATGGCCAAACCGGCGCCGTTGACCATGCAACCTACGTTGCCATCGAGCTTGATGTAGTTCAGTTTGAACTTTGAGGCTTCCACTTCGAGCGGTGTTTCTTCGTCGAGGTCGCGCAAATCCTTGTACTCAGGATGGCGATAGAGTGCGTTGTCATCAAAAATTACTTTTGCATCGAGGGCAATCAGGCGGCCATCGCCGGTGACCACGCAGGGATTGATTTCGATCATGGAAGCGTCTGTCGCAACGAAGGCACGATATAGCGACTGAAAGAAAGGTACTGCAGCATTTACTACTTCCGGGGCGAGGCCCAAGCCGAATGCAATCTTGCGCGCCTGGAATGACTGAAAACCGCTTGCGGGATCGATAGTTTCGCGCAGAATGGCTTTGGGATTTTCCTTGGCGACCTCCTCAATTTCCATTCCGCCTGCGGCGCTAGCCATAAAGATTGGCGCGCCTGCGACACGATCGACAAGGACGCTGACGTAGAGTTCACGTTTTATATCGAGGCCTTCTTCAATCAAAAGACGGTGAACGATACGGCCTTCTTCGCCGGTCTGCGGCGTCACCAATTTCATTCCGAGTATGTGCTCGGCGTGCGAGGCAACTTCGTCCGCCGACCTGGCCAGCTTTACGCCACCAGCTTTTCCGCGCCCGCCCGCGTGAATCTGCGCTTTGACCACAACTAGCGGTGCTCCGAGCCGTTGTGCTGCCGCGCGTGCTTCATCTTTTTTGGAAACCATTTCGCCGCGCGGGATTGGAACGCCAAATTTCGCCAGGATTGCTTTGGCCTGATACTCGTGGATTTTCATGAAGGTTCGATTGGCTCCCGACGGTCGCGTTGAATAGCGCGGATGTTTGAGTACAATGAATCAGAGAGTTTACCCGTAACTGTAGAGGCGAGCAAGTGAAGCGGCGCAGGGACGGCACTCCCGGCATCGCTGCCGACTTCCTTCGGCGGTGACGATGACGCCATGATAGACGAAATCTTGAAGAAAATTGACCGGGGGAAGACCTCACTCGAGCGGAAGCCGATGCCGTGATGGAACAAATCCTGTCCGGCGCTGCTACAGATACGCAGATTGTGAAGTTGCTGAGCGGGCTGCAAATCAAGGGTGAAACGGTCGATGAGCTGGTCGGTTTTGCCACCGCAATGCGTCGGCGCGCGACAAAAATTTCCCCCCATAATTATGGACACTCCGGTGAGCCGCTGGTCGACACCTGCGGCACCGGAGGCGATGCCAAGGGCACGTTCAACGTATCAACTGCGGCTGCGTTTGTGGTGGCGGGCGCGGGCGTGCGCGTAGCGAAACATGGGAATCGGTCGATTAGTTCGAAATGCGGCTCGGCCGACGTGCTCGAAGAATTGGGCGTGGGAATCGACCTGGAGCCGGAACAGGTGGCGCGGTGTATCGATGAAATTGGAATTGGGTTTCTGTTTGCGCCGGCTATGCATGCGGCCACTCGCCATGCTATGCGGGCGCGGCGGGAAATGCGTGGCCGTACAGTATTCAATTTGCTGGGACCGCTTACCAATCCCGCCGGAGCGTCAGTGCAAGTGGCCGGCGTTTATCAAGCTAGTCTGCACCGAGCTAATGGCGCGAGCGCTGGGCGAACTTGGCGTAAAATGCGCATTCGTGGTGCATGGCGCGGATGATTTGGATGAAATTTCCATTGGCGGCGAAACCTGTGTGGCCGAACTGCGCGATGGCGTGGTGCAGGAGTTACACGGTAGTTCCTGAAGATTTTGGATTGCCGCGAGCTTCGTTGGAAAATATTCTAGGAGGAGATGCGAACCACAACGCACAAATCATTCATAAAGTGCTGGGCCGCGCGTCGCTGAAGCACGAGCATGGGCCTCGGCGCGACATCGTTTGTGCAAACGCGGCGGCTGCCCTGGTGGCCTCGGGCCGAGCTTCGGATTGGCTTGACGGGGTGCGGATGGCGACGGAATCGATTGATTCTGGCGCGGCGCGCGGCCGGCTGGAAGCCCTGGTTGCGTTTTCGCAATCTGCGTCCGGCCACACGCAGCGATCCGCGTCCTGATTTAGTTTCGCCGGCGCGACTCAGTGAATCGGGACGAAGCACGAGCGTGGAAGGATCGGGAGACACCGACACATCGAGATCTAGCAGGACGTGACCGGCTCCAGCGTCGGCTGGGGAATAGCAATTGCCGTCTGAACTATAGCTAGCGCTGCAACGACTGGTCAGATTGCGGCGCCGCGGCGACTGGGCGAACTGCCAAACACGCGCAGCAGAGAAACCACTCTGCGAGGCGGGCGGAGGGTTTTTCCAAATCACGCAGCCTGGTGAAGGCGGACATTCGTCGTTGTAAACGAAGTACGCCATGATGCTGGGCAAGCGCTGGTGAATGTCATCCGCAGTGGTGATGGTCTGGCCTTTCCCTTCCTTAACCTTGATTCCGGAGCAGTAAACGCCTGCGACAAAACCATTGGAATTTACGCCAGCGCTCCAGGACTCCATGTAATTAATTGGGGAAGGCAGCATGCGGCCGCCTTCTTCAATGTCTAAATAGATCACCATAGTTCCATTGGCGGGAAATCCGTCGCGTTGCGCGGCGGCGACGGCAAGTTCAGCATCCTGCACACCCAAGTCGCTGGCATCGGCGGGCGGCTTGAGTTCTTTGGACAATCGACCGTTGAAGAGCACCAAAAAACCAAAGCCATTTTTTATCAAGGCATCTCGCTTCCCGGTCCACGGATTCGTTTTTGCGCCGGGCGGCACGTTGAGCCAATAGCCGGAGAATGCGAAAGCTTTTCTCAGGTCAGGCAATGCCGCATCGCCGGGATAATCGTTGGCATCGAAGCCGAGGAAGACAGGTACAGGGTTTTCGCGAACTTGCGCGACGTTAGTTTCAGATCGCATTAGAAATGCAGTCGTCAAAATCAGGCTGCAAGAGAAGACGACCGAGCCGGCTATTCTTATACGCTTCACGTTGTGCCTTGAGTTCATCAGGACTCTGCTACTAAATAGTCAGGAAGTTTCTAAGAAGTTGGAAACCGGCATTCGTCAGGACGGACTCGGGGTGAAATTGCACACCTTCGACGCACAGCTTGCGGTGACGTAAACCCATGATGGTGCCATCTGAGGTCTCCGCGGAAATTTCGAGCATTCGCGGAAGAGATTTGCGCTCCACGATGAGCGAATGATAGCGCGTAGCAACGAATGGTTGGGGCAGCCCATGAAAAATTGTTTTGCTGTCATGCTGAATATCGCTGGTTTTGCCGTGCATTATCTTTTGCGCGCGAACCACGCGACCTCCGAACGCAGCGGCGATGGCTTGGTGGCCGAGACAAACGCCCAGGATAGGGAACCTTCCCGCGAAACGCTGAATGAGCGGGACGCTGACGCCGGCTTCGTTCGGTGTGCACGGACCCGGTGAAATTATGATGCGCTCGGGATTCAGGTCTTCAATTTCTTCGAGGGTTATTTGGTCGTTCCGACGGATTTCGACTCTCTGACCCAACTGGCCAAGATACTGCGCCAGGTTGAATGTGAAGGAATCGTAATTGTCGATGAGAAGAATCATTTTGTTTCACCGCCAGTGAACGGACGCTCACAACTTTCGATTGCCCGACGTTGGGTTGTGCGCGATTTCAAGGGCCGCCTTCACTGCGCGGGCCTTATTGATTGTTTCCTGGTACTCGCGCTCCGGAACTGAATCGGCTACGACCCCTCCACCTGCTTGAATGTAGGCGCGTCTATTTTTCGCAACCAGCGTGCGAAGCGCGATGCACGAATCCAGATTACCCGCAAAGTCGACATAAAGTATCGCGCCACCGTAGAGTCCGCGACGCGTGGGCTCGAGCTCATCGATGATTTGCATGGCCCGGATCTTGGGCGCTCCTGAAACTGTGCCCGCGGGAAAGCAGGCCAGCAGCGCTTCAAAACAGTCTACATCGTCGCGAAGGCGGCCTCGCAGGCTCGACACCAAATGCATTACGTGCGAATAGCGCTCCACGAACATGAGGCGTTCGACATTCACCGAGCCATATTCGCACACGCGGCCCAAATCATTGCGCCCGAGGTCCACCAGCATAATGTGTTCAGCGCGCTCTTTCGGATCGGCGAGGAGTTTCGATTCCTGTTCGCGATCTTGCGCTTCGCTGCTTCCACGCGGAAGCGTGCCGGCGATCGGACGATAGTAAGCGTCGCGACCCTGCACTTTTACGAGCATCTCCGGCGAACTCCCGACCACGGAAACATCGTCGAGATGGAGAAAATAAAGATATGGTGACGGATTCACCACGCGCAACGCGCGGTAGATTTCGAAAGGGTCGGTAGCTGTCTGCGCTGAAAATCGTTGACTGGGAACCACCTGAAAAATATCGCCGGCGCGAATATAGTTTTTTGCTTTCCGAACGGCCGCCAGGTACTCGCTTTTAGTAAAATTGGATTTGAATCGTAGAGAGCCGTGTTTACGGGAGCGAAGCTGACGGGGCGCTGGACTTGCTAAAGTTCGGTGCGTCTTTCGGATTTCGAGTATAGCGGCGTCGTATTTCTGGCGCAGGGTTCCGGGTCCTTCGGTAAAAACGTTGTGTACGATCCACAAACGATGTTGCACGTGATCGAAGGCAACTAATCCTTGGTAGAACATCATGACGCAATCGTCGAGGCCCAAGTCATCATGGCCGGACGCCGGGATGCGCTCAACCAGACGCACCATGTCGTAGGCAAAATAACCGATTGCACCGCCCGTCAGCGGGGGCAGGCCTGGAACGCGAACTGGTTTATAACGCGAGGTTAGCCGTCGCAAATTCCCCAGGGGATCGCCACCAAGAGGCTTACAGCCGCGAACTGTTTCGAGCGAACAATTGCGGCCGCGCGCGCGAAAGACTTCTGCGGGGTTCGCTCCGGTAAATGTGTAACGGGCCACTGTCTCTCCGCCTGCAACACTTTCCAGTAAAAAGGAATATTTCGATTTGTGGCCCAGGCGAAGATGAGCGGCTACAGGCGTTAGCAGATCCGCTGTAAAAGTTTCATAAACCGGTACGAGATTCCCCTGCTTCGCGAGTTTAGAAAACGTAGTGAAGTTAGGCTGAATCACGGCTGGGCCTGTGAGTTTCCGGTTTCGGTCCGAAGAGCAGCTAGGACGGCATGGCGCATAGCCGCAGCGGGCGCGCGCTGGCCGGTCCATATCTCCCACTGTGCGATGCCCTGCGCCAGGAACATTTCCAGACCCGACACCGTTTCGATGCCACGCCGCGAAGCAAGTTGCAAAAGCTTGGTTCTAACCGGGCGATAAATTAAGTCGAAGACGAGCCTGCAATTCAACTCGCGCCCTAACAAAGGCGAATTTTCGATTTTTGGATACATGCCGACGGGCGTGGCGTTGACGATGGCGTCAAAAAATTCGCTCTTCAACCGAGAATGTGGGAATTCTTCACCGCCTACCGCTCGCGCGAGCTTTTTTGCCTGCTTCGACCTCCTTGCACAAATACAGACTGAGGCGCCAGACTGCGCCAACGCGAAGGCCACGGCTCGGGCCGCGCCTCCAGCGCCTAGAATCAATACCCGGCTTTGAGAAAGGGTAACGCGTTCTTGGACTGTGCGGAGCACCCCGACGTAATCTGTGTTGTACCCGTAGAGATTTCCAGCAGCGCTCGCAACAACTGTGTTCACCGCTCCGATAGCGGCAGCCAAGGGATCGCAACTATCGAGATAACGCAGGATTTCCTGCTTATACGGCAGGGTGACGCTAAAACCTCGGATCCCCAGCGGTTTTAGTGCGCCAAGGAAATCACCGAGATCATGGACCAGGAAAGGAAAGTAAACCGAATCCATCTTGCGGGCTTGGAAACCCGCGTTCTGCAATTGCGGTGAAAGCGAGTGAGCTATCGGATTTCCGATGACGCCGTACACAGAGGTTTTGCGATGGTTCTGATCTGCCTTAAAGAGATTTTTGAGAGCATCGAGCGACACTTGTCCGGGCGCGGTGGCGTTTTCCACCGGAGCGTAGGTAAGCGCGCTACCTTCGCGTAACGCCAGACAACGCAAAGGCAGCACAACATCGCCCATGGGTATGACGATGGTATTTCGTTTGCCCCGCGCCAGGCGTAGTAGCTTCACACCAGCGCTGAGTGAGCCACAGTTCGCGGCGATTTTAATCGCGTCCGGCCGGGTGTTCCAAAGATCGGCCACGACCCGCCGCGGGTTTGCAGCGCTTGCGCTGAAGAAGTGGGCTGACGCAATCCGGCGTCCACCACCAAGCAGCACATCGAGCAGCTCCGGTGGACACTCGGAACTGGTTTCGATCTCGAGGTCATACCATGCGCATCCCGCTCGCAGTGCTTTAGCAAGAACGAGCAGTTGACTCGCGATGGAGCCGCGAAAGCGCCCTCCTGCTTCGCGACGGCGACAAGTAGCGATCAAAGTCGCGCGTGGCCGTTTCTTTGCAAGCCGCTGGAGGAATGCATGAATCTCGCGCTCAGTCATAAGCCAATCAAGGCGCAACTCTACGGTTCGAGTCTGCCGAAGCGCCCACGTGAGCTGGTTCCACATGGAACCTGAGCGCTCCGCAGCGACTACAGCGCAAATTTTGTTCCTTCCAAACGCTACCATGAGGTCGAGTGACCCTTCACAGACCTAAGTTAGTGGCTCCGCTCTAATCCGTGCCTATTAATCCATTAGTTCGGAGACGGGCGAGACTGGTTTGACGAACCACGCTGCGAAACCTGCCCCTAAGTACAGGTGATTCAGGCTTCTATCACGTGGTGCACAATGTGTAAAGCATCGGCGACCATTGTATTGACGGGGTCTAGTACGTCTATTACAGTCGAATCATCGACGTTACTTCGGGGAGCCCGCTGCCAGGGCCTGTGATTTAAAGGAGCAAGCGTTATGCGTGGGAAAATTGTCCTTGCTGGTTTAGTTCTTAGCCTATCTGGCGTCGTAGCATCGGCGCAAGATCAGACCGCGGTCCCCATCCGAAACGACCTATATTGCTCGGGCACGGTCTCGACGGAGGCGGTCCCGCGCGACACCTTTGTAATTACAGGCGAAGGCTCAAACTACAAGGTTACCTTTCAAGAGGGCGACTACGTTTACGTCAACAAAGGAGCCAAACAAGGCGTAAAAGTCGGGGACGAGTTTTCGGCGATACGCCACACGGAAGACGCGGTCAAGACCGAATGGACCAAGTGGCAATTCCTGATTCTTAAGAAAATGGGAACAATGTGGGAGGACGAAGGGCGAGTCAGAGTAGTGGTGGTCCATCCCGATACGTCGATAGGGCAGGTAGAAAAGTCCTGCCAGTACCTGCAGCGCGGCGATATTCTTCTGCCGTTTGCTGAACGGCCTGCGCCGCCACTCAAGTCCGAAAATAACTTTGACCGGTTCGCACCGCCCTCGGGCAAAGCGACGGCCATGATCATCACCGGCAAGGGGTACCTATCTGAACTTGGCTCCAATGATGTTTTTTATGTGAATCTAGGCAGTGCGCAGGGCGTGAAAGTGGGCGACTATTTCCGAATCTTCCGTTATACGGGTGCCGAGCATGAATACGCTTATCAAACGGAGAGGTTCGCGTTTAACGTCGATGCCTGGGCCGGAGTGTATGGGTTCGGAAGCGTGCCGGCGAAGTATAAATGGGATAACACGCCGCGCGAGGTTATCGGAGAAGGAATCGTTGTGCGCACAGCTCCGAATTCCTCGTCCGTACTTCTCACGTTCTGTTTGCGCGAGGCCTACGCCGGCGATTATGTCGAGATCGAGTAAGTAGATTTGCTTCCGTCTGTCAGATAACCGGGAAGTCAGCTTCACTGAAGACTTCAGCGGTAAAAGTTTGAATTTGGGTGCTCACATCTTTCCAGGCGTTGCGAGCAAGACCCGCTTTAACACACGTTTCTTCCAGGAATCGTTCAGCATTCCAACGGAATTGCGCGGCGACCTGCGGCAAAAGAACTCCGCGCTTCGATCCGCAACTTACAATCAGGCCATGTTTTCCGGGCTCGATATCTTGCTGGGTTGCGTCGACTGGCCGCGAGAGCACCGAAAGTTCTATTTCGATACCCGGCAATTCGTCGATGCGAACCGCTTCAAAACGGGGATCTTCAAGTGCCGCGGATTTCGCGCAGTGCGCGACGACGGTAGCAAGGGAGTCCTTGGATGGGAGCTGGCCTACACAGCCTCGTAATCGCCCACGATAGTGCAAGGTGACGAATGCCCCGCCTGGACGCTGCAAGGCCCCATCGTTCGAGAACTTCTCGAGAGATTCTCCGCTTTGAACAGCCTTGGTTACGGCTTGGCGTGCGATGGCCAGAAGTAACCGCTTTTCGGAACTACCGAGTGAGGACATCCTGGGGTTTTTCTTGAGGTTCAACGATTACTACGCCTCGACGCCGCTGCTGAACACGGAAATTAATCTGGCTCCAAAACATCTGGAAGTAGTGCACAGCAGACAGGATTGCGCTGGCAACGACTAGCCAGAGCAGTGTAGTGCCCAGGGGCTTAAGAGCCGGATGCTTCGCCGTTAAGATCACTGCGCAACCTGCGAGTACTTGCAGGATCATTTTCGTTTTGCCCAGTGCCGAAGCGGGAATAATTAATCCTTCTGCTGAGGCAATGTCACGCAGACCCATCACCACAAATTCGCGACCGATAATGATTACGACCATCCACGCAGGCACCAAACCCATTTCTACCAGTGAAATGAAAGCCGCGGAAATCAGAAGTTTATCGGCGATAGGATCCAAGAGAATTCCAAGAGTGGTAACTTCGCGACGTTTCCGCGCGATGTAACCATCCATCACGTCGGTAGCGGCGGCTACCAGCAAGATCAGCACACCCCATACTTCAAAGTGGATAGGAAGGCCTTCGATGTCCCAATTCGGTTGCCGAGTCAACAGAACGACTACCAGTAGCGGCACGAAAAAGATTCGAAGGGTGGTGAGGCTATTTGGCAGGTTCATGGCTGTTTATGAAAGAACCTCGGCTAGCTTTCGAACAGCTACCGTCACCTCACTATAGTCTTGCAAAAGTGACGAGTCAACGCCCCGGATTCAGGAAAAGTGGCTTGGTTGTTGGCGTTTGCATGCAGTCGTTTTAGCCTGAATTCTGTGGAAATCCTTGTGGAAAAGACACAGGTTAGATGCATCGGAAATAGGGTTCAAAAGTGCGGCTAAATCCTTGCGAGCGGTTTAGGATTGCGCTAATTGTATGAAAATAAGTTGCTTAGGACTCTTAGGAACATCCTACGAGCGCCCTAGCGGGGCCAATCGCGCTCGATTAACCGCCCATAGAATTTGCACAGGTTTGAAGCAATTTGTGCGCTAAGCGCCACTAAGAATTGGAGTTGGCGCGTCGGCATTCCGGTGTCCAGCTCCAGCGCACAACAGTTTTTGTCGCCGAATAGATCGAAATATTATGATTTGCGGCAAGAAAACCGGCGCCATTGCAGTTTGTTGAAATATCTGTTTCCGAATTTCGGAAATTAACCTTGCGGAGAAGGCGAAACAAAATCTTCAAGCCGACGAGCGAGTGATTCGGGGAGTTCGGCTTCAATATCCATGTGCCCGTCTAAGACTTGGGACTGCAGCACCCGCCCACATGCGTGAACGAGCGAAAGGTGGCGGCCGTCCGAGACCGGAATTCTCAAGTGCAAATGAACCAAGGGATCAACCGGCATCATGGCGTCAATGCGAACCAGAAGTTCGTCGAGTCCTGCGCCGGTAACCGCGGACGTAAACACAGCATTCTCGCGCCTTTCGTTTGATTTTTTCAGCGCGGCAAGATCATCTTCCGAAAGCTGGTCCGTTTTATTAAACACATTCAGCCGCAGGCGATCTCGCACGCCGAGATCGTCGAGGACTTTCAAAACGTCGGCATCGTGCTCGGCGTGATGTGGATTTGAAATATCCGATACATGAATGATTAGCGCGGCTTCTTGAACTTCCTCCAGCGTAGCGCGGAACGCGGCAATCAGATCCGGAGGCAGATCTCGCAGAAATCCCACGGTGTCTGACAGTAAGACCTTGCGGCGCGACGGCAGCCGTAAGGCGCGTACGGTCGGGTCCAGGGTGGCAAACATTTGTGGAGAGGTCAGCACGTCGGCGTGAGTGAGTGCATTGAATAGAGTGGATTTCCCGGCGTTTGTGTACCCCACAAGAGCGATCATCCCGAGTGGCTGTGCGTGACGAGCTTGACGGCGGGTGGCACGCTGGCGGCGCACCGTTTCGATGGATTCCTGAATCTTGCGCACGCGGTCGCGTATGCGGCGACGGTCGGTTTCCAGCTTTTGCTCGCCAGGCCCGCGCGTTCCGATTCCGCCGCCGAGTCTGGATAGTTCTTCACCCCGCCCGGTAAGCCGCGGAAGCAAATAATTCAATTGCGCCAGTTCAACTTGTAATTGCCCTTCTCGGGTGCGCGCGTGAGTGGCAAAGATATCCAGAATTAGCTGCGTGCGATCAATGACTCGACGACCCACTCCTTTTTCAAAGTTACGAAGCTGGCCGGGGGTCAAATCATGATCCACGATCACGAGCGGGACATGACGCATCTCCGCTTCCATGCGGATTTCTTCGAGTTTGCCGCGGCCGACCAGAGTTGCAGGGTCGAGCGCGTCGCGGACTTGCAATAGGGAACCTTCAATCTTAGCGCCGGCGCTTTCTGCCAGTTCCTGGAGTTCTTCGAGCGAATCGCGGCCTGCCGCGGTTGGATCGCCCGCACGTCCGCGCGGCGCTTTCTTCAAACCGACGCCGACGAGCAAGACACGTTCGCGATTGTCAATCAATTGTGCGGTTTTCATTCGATCTTATGGTGTTGATGAACCCAAGAACCTAGAGGACTCACCGCCATCTGGTGTTCATTATACGCTGCCTGACTTAAGTGCGCTAAATGCGGGAAGGAATACTAGCGAGGTACGGGTGCCGACGCTGCCAAAATGAGAGGCGAAAGAAACTCATCAAGCTCTCGACGGTCGGGCCGAAATTCAGGATCGCGCGTGGTCTTGTCTATCCATCCCAGGCAGACCAGCCAGGCTACCTCGGACCATTTTTCGGCAGCGGACGGGGTGAAACCCACATGCCGAAAAACGCTGACGATGTGTGCGCGGCGTTTCGTTTCGATCGCTGCAACGCGGCTGGCAACACGGTCATCCTGCCGCGACCAAGCGTATAGCGCAGCTTCCAATCGGGCACGCCCGGGGTCAGCGCAACGAGCAATGAAATGCGCCCACCGGGCAGCCGCTCCGGAATGGAGGCCCGCTGCTTCTTCCAACCAACGGGCTTCTTCGTCTTCCCAACCTAGAAGCATGCGCGCGAGCAGGTCTTCGCGATCTTTGAAATGCCAATAAAAGCTCCCTTTCGTGGCACCCAGGTTGCGCGCAAGGACTTCCACTCGAACGGTTTCAACACCGTGCGACGAGATCTGAGAGAGGGCGGCCTGAATCCAATCCTCAGGCCGAAGCGGTGAAGGTCGAATCGGGGCTGCGGTCGCCATATGTATTCGCGTCTTCGTCTAGAAGATACCTGAAGCGATTTCGAGGTCAAGCCGTAATACGCTGCTCTCCGCACCGCAATCTGTGAGCCGATTCCAACACGCAGGTGTTTCGTATAGAATTGTTCGATTGCGCGATAGAGAAACAGGCCGCAGTAACCCGCGCCAATGATACCTAAACCCTGAGGGAAAAGATGATCCTCGACATCAACGGGATCCAGAAGATTCTGCCGCATCGCTATCCGTTCTTGTTAGTCGATGCCATAGAAGAAATGGATCGATGGAAACGGATTGTTGGAATAAAGAACGTCAGCATCAATGAGGGATTCTTTCAGGGCCATTTCCCAGGTAAACCCATTATGCCCGGTGTGCTGATTATTGAATCCATGGCGCAAACAGGTGGTCTGTTGTTGCTTCGGGAAGTGAAAGATCGGGAGAAGAAGCTGCTTTATTTCGTAGCAATCGATAACGCCCGTTTTAGGCGGCCGGTTATTCCTGGAGACCAATTGCGCGTGGAAGTGAATGTGCTCGCCTGGCGCGGAACATTCTGCAAGCTGCAAGGTAACGCTTCCGTGAACGGAGAGCTTGCCGCTGAGGCCACGCTTATGTGCAAAATGGTGGACCTGGAACCCGAGGTGAATCCTGCAACGGATTCTGGTGACAAACCTCAATGAGCGAAATTGATGGGCGGGCAGAGGTTTCTTCCTCCGCACGAATTGGACCTAACGCTAAAATTGGCCCTTTCGCGGTTGTGACCGGAGAAGTAGAGCTAGGCGAAAACTGTATCGTTGAACATCACGCCGTCGTACACGGTCCCGCGCGGCTTGGCCGCGGCAATCATGTTTACTCGTTTTCTGCCATTGGTGGAGACCCGCAGGATCTAACTTACAGGGGCGAGCGTGTGTCTCTGGAGATAGGGGACTCGAACGAATTTCGCGAGTTCTCTACTGTAAACAGGGGTACGGTGAAAGGCGGAGGCGTCACGCGGGTTGGCAGCCACAACCTCATCATGTCTTATGCGCATATCGGCCACGATTGTTTGATCGGGGATCACACGATATTTGTAAATGGAGGCACGCTGGCAGGCCATGTCACCGTTGAGGACTACGCCACCATCGGCGCATTCTGCCCGGTGCAGCAATTTTGTCGCGTGGGAAAATACGCTTACATTGGAGCGCATACGGTGATTACGCAGGATGTTCCACCATTTTCGAAAGTTGTGTCACCGCGGGATTCCCGATGTTACGGTGTGAATACGATTGGGCTTGAACGACAGGGATTTTCTGCAGAGCGCATTGAGAATATCGAGAAAGCCTATCGTTTGCTGCTACGTTCAAAGCTGAATACTTCCCAAGCCCTTGAGAGAATGCGTGAAACCCTTGCTGGCTCCGAGGACGTCTTATCACTAATTCGATTCATCGAATCGGCCGAGAACGGCCTGATCAAGTAGGAGCCGTGGCCGCTCTTTCAGGAAATAATGCTTCCGGTTGGGGTTTAATTGCCGGTAACGGAGATTTTCCTTTCTTAGTTCTGCAAGGCGCCCGAAGCCGCGGAATTGAAATGGCGGTGATCGCGATTCGCGAAGAAGCTTCGCCGGAACTCGAGCGCGTCGCGAAACGGTTGCACTGGGTAAGCCTGGGCGAGCTCAGCCGTACAATTGAATTGCTGCATCAGGAGGGCGTGAAACACGCGGTAATGGCCGGGCAAGTGAAACACAATAAGATTTTCAGCGCCATCCGGCCCGATTGGCGTCTTGCGAAATTACTCTTTTCACTACCGGCGAAGAATACAGACTCATTGATCGGCGCTATCGCGCGCGTGCTCGGAGAAGAAGACATCGAGCTCGTGGATTCTACGAAATTTCTCGGGCCACTTTTGCCGGGGCCGGGAGTTCTGTCGCGGCGCGCACCGGATAAATCGGAGGCTGCGGATATTGCTTACGGACGCAAGGTTGCCCAGCAAATTGCCGGACTCGACCTCGGGCAAATGGTGGTGGTGCGCGATTGTGCCTGCGTTGCGATTGAAGCTATGGAAGGCACGGACGAAACGATTGAACGCGCGGCTCGCATCACCGGCGGACAAAAACTGGTGGTAGTGAAAGTGAGCAAGCCAGCACAGGATATGCGATTCGATGTGCCCGTGATTGGGCGGAAGACCATTGAAGTAATGCGCCGCTCGAATGCCACTGCGCTCGCTATTGATTCCGGACGCACTCTCTTGTTCGATCGCGATGAACTGATTCAAGCCGCAGATGATGCCGGAATTGCAATCGAGGCATTCGCTCCGGAGAAAATCTCAACACAGGCGCCGGCAAAAAAGCCGCCGGCTAAAAGGAAGTAGTGAGCGATAAGCCCATACGTGTTGCTGTCGTCGGTGTCGGCGAGTTTGGCCGAAACCACGTACGCGTGTGGCGTGAAATCGAAAACGCGGAGCTGGTGGGCATTGTGGATGCAAATGCCGAACGCGCAAAAACTGTCGCCGCTGAATTCGGCACGCGGGTGATTCCCGACATCCAGTCGCTCGCCGCGGAAGCCGTACAGGCTATCAGCCTGGCGGTGCCGACGAAAGAGCATGCCCGCATCGGCTGCCAGCTCTTAAACGCTGGCCTCGATGTACTGGTGGAAAAACCTATCGCGGCTTCTCTAAAGGAAGCCGACGAACTGATTGCGGCCGCCTCGCAAGACCTTCGTATTTTGCAAGTGGGTCACGTGGAGCGTTTTAATCCAGCGGTAACTGCGGTGCAAAAAATCGTTTCGCGCCCGATGTTTTTCGAAGTGCACCGGCTGGGAATTTTTACCTCGCGCAGTCTTGATATCGACGTGGTTTACGACGTGATGATCCACGATCTCGACATAGTTCTTTCCCTAGTGGATTCACCGGTCATCGATTTGAAAGCAGTGGGAATACCCGTGATGACCGACAAGGTGGACATCGCCCAGGCTCGCATCGAATTCGAAAATGGCACGGTTGCCAATTTCACCGCCAGCAGAGTTTCCACCGAACGCGTTCGCAAGATGAGATTTTTTCAAGAACACGAGTACGTCTCACTGGATTTCACGCGGCAAGATGTGCTGCGAGTGCGCGTTGAATCGAGCGGCCCCCAACCTGAAATCAAATTCGAAAAAGTTCCCACAACGCCCGAAGAGCCTTTGCATGCGGAGCTACGTGAATTTCTCGAATGCGTTCGCACGCGCCGTCCGCCGATGGTTGATGGCCACGCCGGCCGGCGCGCTCTGGAACTTGCAAATCGTGTGATGGCAGCAACCATTGAGCATGCGCAACGCGTCCAACTTGGTACATTCGCTCCACAGGATGTTCGATGATTCCACGGACGCTGGTGCCAAGCGATGTGCGTCCTGTTACTGACAACGGGGATAAGAAGCCGCCGCGCCGACTGTCCACTTACATGGACGACCGCACGGTTGTGCCGTCCGAGTTGTCCGATAACGCGGCCCCTCTTGACGGAAAGACGACCATCCCTTCGCATCTTCCGCTCGGAGTTCTGGTTGATCGCACGCTAGTTTCTCGCTCGATGCCGGCGAAGGCATTCGAAAGCTTTGGCCCCATCACCGAATATCCTTCGCTCGATATTCTGGATTCCCGTGTGGTGGTGCCTGCCTATGTAGAACCGCCCGAGCAGCGCGAGATAGAAAGATTCAACAAGCCGCAGCAAATGACGGCCGAGCTGCGCGAGCTCGTCGAGCCGGATATTTTCAATACCGGCGAAGCAAACCTGCTCGTCGAACCGGAACAAAAGCGCGACGCGAAGGAAGATCTCATTACCAGAGCGCTTTCTATCGCGTTTCACATCGGCTTCATCATTTTTTTGATTTTCTTGCCTAAAATTTTTCCGCCCCATATTCCCACCTCGGAAGAAGCCATACAGGCTGGCAAGGATCTCGGTATCGTCTATCTGCCCTCTGACGTGCCGTCGTTATCGAAAGCGCCGGCTTCTGAACCAGGGCCGAAAGTTCGGATCAGTCCCAAGACGCTGAATCGTGCTGCGCCTCCGCGGCCGGAATCGCACGCTATCGAAGCGCCTCCCGCATCTAGTCCCGAAAAGCCGCCGACGGACTTGCCTTCTGCTCCCGTTCCACGGACTTCCACGAGTTCAGCTACGAGCGCACCACCTCCAGAAGCGCCCGCGCCCTCGCGCTTGTTGTTGCCGAGCCAGCCACAACCTAAACCGGGACTCAACCTAGGTTTGCCGAGTGTTTCACCGGGTAAACAGATGCAGGATCAGATCCAGGACGCCATCAAACGTCCGGGGGGTGTGACGTACGGCGACGGAGGCTCTGGCGTTTCTGGCGGGACGGGTCGAGGCGGTGGCGGCCATGGCCCTGGCGCCGGCTCGGGCATGAGCATTCTCACGGACACGCAAGGCGTGGATTTCAACAGCTACATGCGACGGCTTCACGACATTGTGATGAAAAACTGGAGCGCCGTCCTTCCTGAATCCTATTACATGGGAGACAAAGGGATCGTAGTGATTACATTCCATATCGATCGCGACGGCAGCATTCACGTAACCGAGCCAGTTTTAGAGCGCACATCCGGAAAAGAGGCTTTGGATCGCGCGGTGCTGGCCGCAATTCGTTCGTCCGTTCCATTCGAGCCGTTGCCTTCTGAGTTCAAAGGCCCCTTCATCGAACTACGCGCTGCTTTTTACTACAATCTCCAGCCTGGCTCTGAGCAGTAATACCGCAGTGAAGCTCAATCGCACACAAATTACTGGAACGCTTCTTTTGGCGGCAGTCGCTCTACTTTGGCTGCTATGGCGTTTCTGGACTGTTTCTAGATGAGCGCGCTGGCTCCTCTTATTGTCGTCCTTGGGCCAACTGCTTCCGGAAAATCTTCGCTTGCGATTTGGCTTGCCGAGAGATTAAACGGCGAAGTGCTGGTTTGCGATTCCACCCAGGTTTACAAGTATTTTGATATCGGCACGGCTAAGGTGCCTTTGAGCGGACAGCACGGAATCGCACATCACCTTGTAGACCTTTGCGAGCCCGAGCAAATTTTTACCGCCGGTGAATATCGCAGACGGGCTTTGCAAGTCCTCGGCGAAGTAACTCGGCGCAAGAAATTGCCTATCCTGACAGCAGGCACGGGGCTGTATCTTCGCGGATTGCTCGAAGGCTTGTCGGATGCGCCGGAACGATCTGAAGAATTGCGCGCGCGCTTGCGTGAAAGGGCCGAGCGTCGCGGGCCGGAACATCTTCATCGCGTTCTCACGCGTTTAGATACGGCAAGCGCTTCGCGCATCGCTCCTCGCGACACGCAGAAAGTTATTCGAGCGATTGAAATGCGGATTCTCGCCAAAAAACCGGTTGGTGAAATCCATGGTGAAGGACGCCGTCGCCTGGAAGGCTATACCGTAAAGAAAATCGGGTTGTCGCCTCCACGCGATGGGCTCTACCGAAAAATTGAAGCACGCACCGAATCCATGATTCGGGACGGCTGGTTGGATGAAGTCAGCCGGCTCATGTCAAAAGGTATTTCTCCGGATGCAAAACCATTTCAATTTATCGGTTATTCCGAGCTGCGTTCTCATTTGAATGGACAAATGACGATGGAATCTGCGGTGCAAAAAATTCAGCAAGCCACCCGGCAATTCGCCAAGCGCCAGCTTACCTGGTTTAGAAAAGAGCCGTCAGTTCACTGGTTGTCCGGATTAGGGGACGACCCGAAGATTGCGGCAGCTGCCCTGGTATTTCTTAAAGCTTCTCACCCGTGAGGTTTCCGGAATCGACGTTGCCGCATTCGAACGCGGCTGCTAGCATACCCGCGCTATGAACGACCCAAGCACTCCTCGGCAAAAAAACGAAATGCGAAAGATTTTGCGCCTGTTGAAAAGTCGCGAGGCAGAGATGGTGCGGACGCTGGGATCGTTCGTGCGCTGCGAATCGCCGAGCCACGATAAAAGAGCGGTCGATCGTTTCGGTGAAATAGTTGCAACTGAATGGCGTAAGCGCGGCGCAAAAGTGCGGGTTCTCCGCAGCGCGAAGCTTGGCAACCAGGTGCGCGCAGAAATCAATCTAGGGGTCGGGCACCGATCCAAGCGACAAATAATGGCCCTGGGACATTTGGATACCGTGTATCCGCTCGGAACCCTCGCGAAAACGCCGTTCCGAATTTCCGGTGGACGCGCCTGGGGCCCCGGAACGTTTGATATGAAAGGCGGACTGGTTCTGGCTCTTTTTGCTGTCGACGCATTGAAAGCTGCCGGAATTGTGCCGGCCAAGAGACTGGTGTTTTTGTGGACCTCGGACGAAGAAATTGGCAGCCAAGGTTCGCGGCGCGCAATTGAAACCGAAGCGCTCAGGAGCGATGCCGTGCTTGTTCTGGAACCATCATTGGGCCGCGACGGCCGTTTAAAGACAGCGCGCAAAGGGGTCGGAACCGCTGTAGTTACCGTCACCGGACGGTCCGCCCATGCTGGAGTAGATCCCGAGAAGGGTGTGAACGCAGTCCAAGAACTCGCCTTGCAAATCGAGCGGCTGATGAACTTCGGCAATCGCCGCAGAGGAATTGCGGTGCAAACCACTGTTGTGTCGGGCGGCACGGTCTCTAACGTGATTCCTGAGCATGCTCACGCGGAAGTGGACATCCGTTTTTCGCGGGCCGCCGACGGGCCTCGGCTCGATCGGAAGCTGCGAAGTTTGCGCCCAATTTCAAAAGGTGCGCGAGTGGAAATTCGAGGAGGAACGAATCGTCCGCCGCTTGAACGAACTGCAGCCGTCCGCGCGCTATTTCGCCACGCTCAGTCGTTAATGCACGATCTAGGACTACCGCTCGGTGAGGCTTCGACTGGCGGAGGCTCTGACGGAAATCTTACCGCGGCGCTCGGCGTGCCGACGCTAGATGGGCTAGGGGCGGTCGGCGACTTCCCACACAGCCCGCGCGAGTACATTATCATCCGCGCACTACCCGAGCGCGCAGCATTACTCGCTGGATTGTTAGCCGCTCTATAGCTCTAAGAATTTATCGAGCTACTTGGTTCTAAGAAATGACCCGGCTTTAGCGCACGTCTTCGCGGCGCAGGTAGGCAATGGTCTGTTGCTGAAGATCTGAATAATCGGAATGCAATGTATCGCGCAGCGCATCTTCGGTAGAAGGCGCCGAGCCAATGCGATCGAGCAATCGACTGATATCACTCATACCGCCCGACTGTACGATCGATTCCACCACTGCAAGAGACCATGCGTATGCCATTGACGCGGAACTGCCGGAGAGTCCCATCCACGAACCTTCCAGCGTTCCAAGAGTCGGAACCAATCCCTGATTCGCCTCATCCAACAACGCACCCACGCTGGTGGTTCGCCGCCCCTCCATATATTGAGCGAGGCCCTCTTGAAGCCACGTAGGCGCGCGACCGTGTGATTTCTGGCCCACAAAACTGTGCGTAAGCTCGTGCTTCAGCACGCGGCCTAGTTCCGGGGTCACGCTGGTCAATCCCTGGACAGGAATGCGTATGCGGCCGTCATTAATCGCCCCGGCCCAACTCGGCGCACGTGTGATGTCGGCAAATGATTGCTCGGTGTAAAGAATCACGCCAATCTGCTCGGGCGGGCTGAAATCAAGCTGGGACTCCAAGTCGCGAAAATCTTCCTCCAGCGTGTGTAGGATTCCGCGTGCAAGGTCGGGCGTCGCGCTGCCGTTATATTTGAGTGCGAAATGGACTGTTTCACCTTCACGATAGCTTTCCTCTTCGGCTTTATCACGCTCCGCTTTTTCGAGAGCGCTCTCGACTTCCGGGTCCGGGCGCAACCGCAGCGCGACTTTCCATTCTTCCACTGCCCGATCCATCTTGTTCGCTCCGTAATAGGCCCATCCCATTAATTTTGCAATATCAGCGGCGGAGGAGCTCGAATCGGGCATGACGCGACGCGCGTGTTCCAGAGTGTCCAAAGCAGTTGTGAATTGGTTTTCGCGTAGATAGAGAACGGCTAAGTTGAGTAGCAATCCGAGATTATCGGGAGCGAAAGACAGAGCCTGGCGGTAATGATCGATTGCTGCATCGGTATCGCCCTTGCTTACTAAAAATTGAGCGGCCGCGTAATGAGTAGCCGCTACTTTTTCGACTGCAGCGGCGCCTCCCGATCGCGCGTTGTTCTCAAGCTCCGCGATATAGGCAAAATCTATGGAATTGTCATGAACGGTGAAGCGAGCAACATCGTCGTATCCACGAACAGGATCAATTTGGGGAGCCGAGACTGGTGGTGCAGAAGCCTTGGCGTCCGCGGAAGAGTAAGAAAAATTGTCGTGATCGATTCGCGCTACGATGGATTTGGGGATGGACGTCTGGCCAGCAGCCGTCTCATACGTTATCCGATCGCCGTCTTCGACGACGTTGGCAGCTACAATCCTGCGGCCGTTTTTCAGGACAATGGTATCTGCGGCGGCGGAAGAGACCGCGAGCACTAAGAAGAAGGCGATGAGTCCAGTCTGGCGCACATCTCCATTTTAACAAGCCCTTTCGTTTAGACGCGCCATCGCTTGCCGCTCCGATGCTCTAAGTTGTACAGTCGATTGAGTGCAACACAAGACGCCAGTTTCGCCGGGGTTTCTCCTTTTGGCTGCCTGCTTTGCCGTACTTATTTTTGCGTCCTTTTGCTTAGCGCCACAGCCTCCGAGTGCCCCCAATGCCGGTAACACGCTCGATTCCGCGACGGAGGGTCCCCGCGCGCTTTATCAAGGGCTCAACGAGCTGCGTCCCGACGCGACTCATGTGTATACCGTTCACGATTTGCATCTGAGACGCGACGTCATTAGCTTCACTTTCACCGAAGGCAAACTTGCATTCCTTCCCTCCATCAGAGGCCACATGACCGGTGCAGTATTTACGGGCCGCGGCCAAGTTTTGGCCACGCCTCGAGATCCGGGCGAGCGGCGCTCTCTGGCACAATTTGTCGGAGTCCCCCTTCTCGATCAAACTTTCTCTCGCGCGTATCTCCGCTTTACCGATGACACCGCCGCTGAAATCGAGGAGCAATTGAGATCTGACGGAAGCGAAGAAGCCGCTGATTCACATTTTGCGGAAAGCTGGAACTCCGCGGTTGCCGGCTTGGCGCCCTCGCAATCCCTGCGAATCATGCTCGATCTGCTTTCCACCGACCCATTGCCTTTCTTCTATGCCATGCTGGTCGGTGATTCAGTGGGAGCATTTGACGTTATGGTGGACCCACGACGCGACGAACAAGTTTCGATAGGCCAATCCCACTACAATAATGGAATGCCGTTTTACGATGTTTGGGCGTCTTTCCGATCAGAAAACGCTCCGCCGGCGCCGGTGGAATCATTTGCCCCTGTCGATTATCGAATCGATTCAACAATCGCATCCGATCTTTCACTGGAAGCTAAGACCTTGGTTCATCTGAAAACGGTACGACCCGGGGATCGCTTGGTCCCGCTGGAGCTTTCTCGCAAACTGGCCGTCGAAAAGATTCAGTCCGAAGATGGACAACCGTTGGTTTTTTTTCAGAACGATGATTTAGGGCGCCGCGACGTTCTTCGCCGTGGAAATGACATGATTTTCGTCGCTCTAGCAGCCCCTGCTCAGGCAGGGCAGGCTTTTAGCTTGGAAATTTACTATCAGGGCAACGTAATTACAGACGCGGGAAACGGCGTGGAGTACGTTGGGGAACGCGAAACTTGGTTTCCCCACCTGACCGCCAGCGAGCTGTTCGTGCCTTTCGATTTAACCTTCCGCTGGCCAAGACGATTCACACTCGTTGCAACCGGAACCAGAATTGAATCGCATGAAGAAGGAGATACGAAAACAGGACATTGGCGATCTGGTGTCCCTTTTTGCGTCGCTGGCTTCAACATGGGTGAATACAAAACCGAGACTGCAACGGAACAGCCGAAAATCCAGTTATATGCGAACAAGCAGCTCGAAAACGCAATTGCGCAGCAATTAGGCGCGCATAGGCCGTCTAGTGCGCTTCCGTCGTTGGAAGGATCGCCCACTGATCTAGTGCCCGATGCGACAGTCGAACCCCTGCTGCCAAGCCCCGCGGCAGCATTGAAGCAACTCGGACGCAAGGTGTTGGACTCGATTCACTTCTACGAAAAGCTGAACGGTCAGTTCCCTTTCGACCATCTCGACGTAGCGCAGATTCCGGGATCATTCGGCCAGGGCTGGCCCGGCTTGGTCTATCTGTCTACCTTCGCGTTTCTACCGGCTGAAGAACAGGAGCGTGCGGGATTACAGCAGTGGGAGCAAAGCGAGGCTCGGGATCTAATGCCATTTCACGAAGTCGCGCACCAGTGGTGGGGAAACCTGGTAGGTTCCGGGAGCTATCGAGATACGTGGATTGAAGAAGGCATGGCAAACTATCTCGCGCTGCTCTACTCCGAGAGCCAAAAATCCACGAGCGATTATTTGACGGAATGGCTGGAACACTACCGAATGATTCTGCTTACGAAAGTTCCCGGCTCCGCCGAAACCATCAATGATGCTGGAGCACTGAGCCTCGGTATTCGTTTGCGCTCGTCGAAAACACCCGAAGCCTACCGCGCGATAATTTACGGAAAGGGAACCTGGGTGATGCACATGCTTTACGAAATGCTGCGCGACCCTACGGCGAAAGACAGTGATGCGCGATTCCGCGAGCTTCTTCATTCCATCCTCACTAAATACAAATATGGAGCTTTCACCACCCAAGATTTCCAGCGTGAGGTGGAACAGCAAATGAGGGCCGACATGGATCTAGAAGGAACTCGGCACATGGACTGGTTCTTCGACCAGTGGGTTAAGGAGACGGGAATTCCTCACTACGCCGTGAAATTCGAGGTCAGGCCGCATGGAAGTGAGTTCGTTGTCACAGGCCGGCTGGAACAAAGCGGCGTCGATGACCTATTTACCGCTCCGGTCCCCATCTATGCCTCGCGACCAGGGCCTGGATCAAAACCGGTGCGTCTCGGCGTAGTAATCACCAAAGGACCAGAAACGCGCTTCCGATTCACTTCGCGCATTCGACCGACCCGTTTGGTCATCGACCCTCACCTGACTATTCTCTGTCAAACGAACTAGCTTGACATTTTCTCCGCAGAGCATCCCATTTCCCGCTTTCGTCTAAATTTTTCGGGTTTCAACTTGCGCCAGGAGTTTTCCGGTCATATCCTATGCAGTCTAAAGAAACGGCATCTTGCGGAAGGTGACAGCGCAATTGAAATAGCGAACGAATAACCGGCTCTTTTCTTCGTAAATCGTAGCTCAAGCAATCCTGCTGCATTCGGCGGCTCGTCGCTGCGACGTCTTTTAGAGTATTAAAGCGTCTTCGAGCGGTTTACAGACATCGGTATTAATGTTTCCGAGGCTTCTTCGTGGATCCTGAGAGTTCTCAGAATATAAGCGACGCGCGCGAGGCTCCTGTTCTCGAGCCCGGCCATACGCTTGCCACCGTCACCGATAAGATCAGTTCCATCGTCCTAGGACGCGGGACGACCAAGGGCTGGATCATCGGCTTTGGGATTTCCTTCGCCCTTCTAATGTTGTTCAACGTCGCGGTGACGTATTTGCTGGTGAAGGGTGTAGGAATTTGGGGCATTCGAATACCCATCGCCTGGGGCTTTGCCATCGTAAATTTCGTTTGGTGGATTGGTATTGGCCACGCGGGCACGTTGATTTCCGCAATTCTTCTTCTGTTGCATCAGAAATGGCGAACCTCTATAAACCGCTTTGCCGAAGCGATGACGATTTTCGCAGTGGCTTGCGCCGGCATGTTTCCACTTCTGCATATGGGCCGGCCCTGGATGTTTTACTACCTTCTGCCCTATCCGAACGCCATGTGGATGTGGCCGCAGTTTCGCAGTCCGCTTGTTTGGGACGTGTTCGCAGTGTCAACGTACGCCACCGTATCGCTACTGTTTTGGTTCGTGGGAATGATTCCGGACTTAGCCACGCTCCGCGATCGCGCAAAGAATCGCGCGGCACAAGTCATCTATGGTTTCCTGGCGATGGGTTGGCGCGGATCCGCGGTGCATTGGTCGCGCTATGAAACGGCCTCTTTGCTTCTGGCGGGCCTGGCAACGCCGTTGGTGGTCTCCGTGCACACGGTTGTGAGCTTCGATTTCTCAGTTGCCATCGTTCCGGGATGGCATAGCACCATCTTTCCGCCGTATTTCGTTGCCGGCGCAATTTACTCGGGCTTTGCCATGGTCATCACGCTGGCGATTCCGATTCGGAAGTTTTACCACCTGGAAGATCTCGTCACCATGCGGCACCTCGACAACATGGCGAAAGTGATGCTCGCAACCGGCGTAATCGTCGCCTACGGTTACATGATGGAGACTTTCATAGCGTTCTACAGCGGAAATCAATTTGATCGCTACATGATCATGAACCGCATGACCGGGCCTTACGCTTGGGTTTACTGGCTACTGATCACTTGCAACATCGTGATCCCGCAAGTGCTCTGGTCGCGCAAAGTTCGCAACAATGTTCCCATGCTATTTATCGTGGCACTGGTTGTGAACGTGGGAATGTGGCTTGAACGTTTTGTCATCGTGGTGGTCAGCTTGCATCGCGATTACATTCCTTCTGCCTGGGGAACTTATATTCCGACGCGCTGGGATTGGGCGACCTATGTCGGAACGATCGGGCTTTTCTTGACGCTGTTCTATCTTTTCATACGCTTCCTGCCGATGATTTCGATCGTCGAGATGCGTTCATTGGTTGAGGAAACGAACGAAGAAAGCCGGAATAAGTAGGATTTGAAGGCTTCGATGTCGCAAATATTTCATCACAGCACGAACGTTCTTTCGCGCCTGAGCATTTACGGTGGCGTGTTCATTGTTGCTTTGCTCGGCGCGGCTCTTTATGGAATCGAATTATCGCCTTGGTACACCGACGTGCACGTATCACGCGAACAGCCTGTCCCGTTCAGTCATAAACATCACGCCGGCGAACTAGGAATCGATTGCCGCTATTGCCACACCTCGGTGGAGAAATCTTCATTTGCCGGAGTTCCGCCGACACAAACTTGCATGACCTGCCATTCGCAGATTTGGACCAATTCCTCGATGTTGGAGCCCGTGCGCGCAAGCTACCGGGATGACAAGTCAATTTCCTGGACGCGGGTGAACGCTCTTCCTGACTTCGTTTATTTCGATCACAGCATTCACCTAAGCAAAGGCATCGGTTGCACCACCTGCCACGGTCAAATTGCCGAGATGCCTCTGACCTATCGCGCGGGCACCTTGTACATGTCTTGGTGCCTCGATTGCCACCGGCAGCCGGAAAAATACGTGCGTCCGAAGTCTCAAGTGTTTAATCCCAATTACCAAGTACCGGCAAATCAAGAGCAGCTGGGACGAGAACTCGTGAAAGAATACAAAATTCAAAGTCTGCAAAATTGTTCGGTGTGTCACCGATGACGGCGGGAAAAAGAACACGATGAGCTCAAATCCGAACACGCCTGAACGCAAACCGATCGATCTTGCTGCCGCCAGCGCGAACCTTGCGCAGCGGGACGGAAAGCGTTTTTGGCAAAGTCTCGAGGAGTTGTCGGATACCGAAGAATACCGGGAGTTTCTTGAGCACGAGTTTCCGCACGACACGGCGAAAAATCCGGAAGGAATCGACCGTCGCGATGTCTTGAAGCTTGCAGCGGCTTCCGCCGCGCTGGCTGGCCTTAGCTCCTGCACCAAGTTGCCCACAGAAAAGATCGTTCCCTATGTGAAACCGCCAGAAGAAATTATTCCCGGCAGGCCGCTTTTCTACGCGACCTCGATGCAACTTGCAGGCGTCGCCACTGGATTGTTAGTTGAGAGCAATATGGGCCGGCCCACGAAAATTGAAGGCAATCCCGAGCATCCGGGCAGCCTGGGTGGCACCGACGTTTTCGCACAGGCTTCGGTATTGACTCTGTACGATCCGGACCGCTCGCAAACCGTGATTCATGAAGGGCGAATTGGCGATTGGGATTCTTTCGCGGTAGCGACGAGTAATTTGCGCGGGCAGCAATCCCCCAAGGGGGCCGGGTTGCGCATCCTTACCGAGACGGTCACTTCGCCGTCGCTCGCTGCGCAGATCAACGCGGTCCTGAAGCAATTTCCGGAAGCGAAGTGGCATCAGTACGAACAGTGTGGCCGCGACAACGTAGGAGAGGGAGCGAAACTTGCGTTCGGCAAGCCTGTCAATCCGGTATACAAATTTGATAAAGCGGATGTGATCGTCTCTTTGGACGCAGATTTTCTTACCTGTGGTGCCGGCCATGTGCGCTACACGCGCGATTTTTCTTCGCGACGTGCGCTGGACACGCCTTCGGCCAATCCAAATCGGCTCTATGTGGTCGAATCCATGCCCACCAGCACCGGGGCCATGGCGGACCACCGAAAACCCGTGCGTGCCAGCGAAATTGGCGGATTTGCTCAACGTCTCGCAGCGGAAGTCGGCGTCGCCTCGGCAAACGGCGGTGAACCCAATTCCCAAAATATCTCAGCTGACTGGACGCGTGCAGTCGCAAAAGATTTGCAGCAACATCGTGGGTCTTCCCTGGTGATTGCCGGCGAAGAGCAGCCCGCTTACGTCCACGCATTGGCGCATGCCATGAACACTTCTCTCGGCAATGTCGGCAAGACCGTTTATTACACCGATCCGCTCGAAACCAATCCGATCGACGGAATGAAATCGCTGCGCGACCTTGCAAACGACATGAAGGCTGGAAAGGTTGACGTCCTACTGATTCTCGGCGGTAATCCCGTGTACGACGCGCCCGTTGATTTCGACTTCGGCCCCGCGCTGTTGAATGTAAAACTGCGGATACATTCCGGGCTGTATTACGACGAGACCGGCGAGCTTTGCCACTGGCACGTACCCGCCACGCACTACCTGGAGTCTTGGGGCGATGCCCGTGCTTATGACGGAACGCTTGGAATTATTCAGCCGTTGATCGCTCCGCTGTACCAGGGTTGCCACTCCCCGTATGAGATTCTCGGATTGCTGGGGAAGGACCCGGGCAAATCAAATCACGACGCGGTGCGCGATTATTGGGCCGGCCAGCGTCCTGAAAAAGACAAAGCGTTCGAAGATTTTTGGGAGCGGTCGCTGCATGACGGAGTAATGACTGGCACGGCGCTGCCGGCGATCAACGTTGCTGCGCGAACTGATTTTGCAAAACCGGCGAACGCACAGAATCCTGGCTCCCATACTGCCGCAGCTTCAGATCTCGAAATTTCGTTTCGCCCGGATCCCTCCATCTTCGACGGGCGTTTTGCTAACAATGGGTGGCTGCAGGAAACTCCCAAGCCCAATACACGATTGACTTGGGACAATGCAGCGATGATCAGCCCGGCCACCGCGCAACACTTGAATATTACGACTGGGGATTATGTGAAGCTCCGACTAAACGGTCACGAAACCAAAGCCGGAGTCATGATTGTGCCGGGCCACGCTGACAATTCCGTCACCTTGCATCTTGGATATGGACGGCGAAGAGCGGGAAAAGTAGGAACGGGACCAGGCTTCAATGCGAATTTCATTCGCACCTCAACAACGCCATGGGCTGCCACCGGGTTGCGCATCGAAAAAACAGGGGAAGAATATTATTTCGCGGTTACCCAACATCAATACATCATCGATCGCCAAGGCCACACATCCGAAGAAGAGAGTACCGCCGCGTTCCATCGCGATCTGATCCAAGTGGCGACGCTCGAAGAATTTCGCGCGAATCCGCGGTTTGCTCAAGATCCGCAGGAAGGACCGACTCCCGGGCTTTCGCTTTATCCCGACTTCAAATACGACGGCTATGCCTGGGGCATGTCCATCGACCTGAACAAATGCGTGGGATGCAACGCCTGCGTGGTTGCCTGCCAGTCTGAAAATAATATCGCGGTGGTTGGCAAGGATCAGGTGATGCGCGGGCGCGCTATGCATTGGATCCGTGTGGACACATATTTCCGCGGGGGGCTCGAAAATCCGGAAATGTATTACGAGCCCATGCCCTGCATGCAGTGCGAAAACGCGCCCTGCGAAGTCGTGTGCCCGGTGGGAGCCACAACACACAGTCCTGAAGGACTGAATGAGATGACGTATAACCGTTGCGTCGGGACTCGTTATTGCTCCAATAATTGTCCCTACAAGGTCCGCCGGTTTAATTTCTTTCTGTTTTCAGACTGGCAAACGCCGAGCCTTTACGGCGTGCGCAATCCAAACGTGACGGTCCGCAGCCGCGGCGTTATGGAAAAATGCACCTACTGCGTGCAACGAATCAATGCAGCGAAGATTCATTCGGAAGAAGCCAACCAAACGATAAAGGATGGCGAAATCGTTACCGCTTGCCAGGGAGCATGTCCGGCTGACGCGATCGCGTTCGGCAATATCAACGATCCGAACAGCCGCGTTTCGAAGCTTAAAGCGCAATCGCGAAATTACAGATTGCTGGCAGAGTTAAATACCAAACCGCGCACCTCGTATTTGGCGCGCGTGCGCAATCCGAATCCGGAGATTCACGAGTAGCACATGAAGCGCAAAGCTATCTACGGACTGCTGGCCGAATTTGAGACGCCCGAGCAGCTTCTCGCTGCGGCTCATCGCACCCACCATGCTGGTTACAAAAGCATCGACGCATTCACGCCGATGCCCGTGGAAGGAATGGCCGAAGCGGTTGGCTTTGGACCGACCAAACTGCCCGCAGTGGTCTTCACCGGCGGACTTTTGGGCGGGCTCTCCGGTTTTTTTATGTGCTACTACGCAAACGTAATCAGTTTCCCGCTGAATATTGGCGGCAAGCCGTATAACAGCTGGCCTGCCTGGATACCAATTACGTTTGAGCTAACCATTCTCGGAGCCGCGCTTTTTGCAGTTTTTGGCATGTTAGCGATGAACGGTCTTCCCACGCCGTATCATCCAGTTTTCAACGTTGCGAGGTTTGCGCTGGCATCAAAAGACCGTTTTTTCCTGGTGGTGAAGGCGCGGGACAAGAAATTTGATTTGCTCAAAACGACTGAGTTTTTGAAAACTTTACAGCCACATGGAGTATTTGAAATTGAGGTTTGATCTACATCGCGGAGCGGCCGGTAATGTTGGGATGAGTACATTAACGGTCTGCCTGCGGAGACTTGCTCACTTTGGAGGAATCGCAATTCTGCTAGTCGGCTGTCGGCTCGACATGCACATACAGCCGAAATATCTACCTTACGAACCTAGCAATTTCTTCAATGACGGACGGTCCGAGCGGCCGGTAGTCCCCGGTACCGTGGCTCGTGGCCAGCTGCATACCGACGAACTGCTTTACACCGGCAGGGAGAACGGAGTCGTGTCGGACAAATTTCCATTTCCCATGACGCGCGCAGATTTGGAGCGCGGACGAGAGCGCTACAACATTTACTGCACTCCCTGCCATGACTACACGGGGAGCGGCCAGGGCATGATCGTGCAACGCGGCTTTCCGCCTCCGCCGTCCTTTCATCTCGACAGTTTGCGGCAGGCACCGCCAGGGCACTTTTTCGAAGTCATCACGAACGGCTTCGGATCCATGTACAGCTACGCCGCTCGTGTAGAACCTGAAGACCGCTGGCGGATAGCCGCCTATATCCGCGCGCTTCAATTGAGCCAGCACGCCACCATGCAGGATGTGCCGGAAAGTGATCGAACGAAATTGACGGAGAATCAGACCAACGCGCAAGGACACGCGGCGGGGCAACCATAATGAACGATTTAGAAAGATTTCAACCACAACTCGACCGCATGCAGCGAGTCGCTCTGATCGTGGGAGGCCTCTTCCTTGTATTTTGCTTTCTAGTCAGCCTAGCGGGCTTGGAAAGTCCGCTGCAAACCTATCAATCCTATCTGTTCTCTTACATTTTCTGGATTTCGATTCCGCTCGGCTGCCTGGCAATTTTGATGATGCACCATCTGACCGGCGGCTGGTGGGGCTATCCCATCAGGCGGCTACTGGAAGCGGCCACCCGAACGTTTTTGGTGATGACGGTTTTATTCATCCCAATTCTATTGGGAATCAAATACTTGTACATCTGGGCGCAATGGGCCATCGATAAACCGACCGATCCCGCGCTTCATTTCAAAGCGATGTATCTCACCAAGAATCTCTTCCTGGTGCGTTCGGTAATTTATTTTGCCATTTGGCTTACCCTCGCTTATTTCTTGAACAAATGGTCCTACGAACAGGACCGCACCGGAAACGCCCGGCTGGCATCCGTTTTGGAGGCCTTTAGCGGCCCGGGATTGATTCTTTGGGGAATCGCGGTCACTTATTCCGCCATCGATTGGGTGATGTCCATTGAACCGCTGTGGTTTTCGACGATCTTCGGAATGTTGTTCATGGTCGTGGAAGCTTTGGCGGCCATGGCCTTCGTGATTTTCGTCCTGCGCCTGCTCTCGAATACCGAGCACATCAAACAAATTGTCACAGCGTCGCAATTCAACGATCTCGGAAACCTCATGCTGGCCTTCGTAATGCTGTGGGCTTATCTCTCGTTTTCGCAATTCTTGATTATTTGGGCCGGCAACCTCAAGGATGAAATCCCGTGGTATATGACGCGCGCTTTCGGCGGCTGGGGAGCTTTGGCCGTTTTCCTGATGATCATGCACTTCGCCGTTCCATTTCTGCTGCTGCTCCAGCGCGGGGTGAAACGCCGGCTGCATATACTTTCCGCTTTGACCGGCATGATGGTGGTCCTGACGCTCTTCGATGTTTACTGGCTGGTGGTCCCCGGTTTTC
The DNA here is from genome assembly GCA_963731535.1 of uncultured Acidobacteriota bacterium. Classification (GTDB taxonomy): domain Bacteria; phylum Acidobacteriota; class Terriglobia; order Acidiferrales; family UBA7541; genus Palsa-295. The sequence continues at coordinate 160,986 of CAVSWI010000016.1, forward strand.
TAAACGAAAGAAACGGCCCGCACTTGCATCCATCCGACTTTCTCGCCGTAATCGGAATCGGCGGTATCTGGCTCGGAACCTACATCTGGCAGCTAAAGAAAATGCCGTTTTTGCCGTTGCATGACCCGAGGTTTGAAGGAGCGCTCCAGCATGAGCATGGAGACTAAGCGGCCGGGCCAAGTTCCGCCCGGTGCGCCAATAGATCCTTCGGAAGGATATGAGCATAGGGATACCGACACCCGAAGTCTGCTGAAGTATGGCCTCGGGTTGGTGGTGCTTCTTGCCGTGGTGTTGTTGTCGATGAAGTGGATGTTTTGGTACTTCGCGAAATCGCAACCACTTGGACCGCCGGCTTCTCCATTCGAGAACGCCCGTGTCTTGCCACCGGAACCGAGGTTGCAAGCGAAGCCCCGAGCGGATCTGCGAAATTATTGTGGCGAGCAAATGCAAAAACTGGATACCTACGGATGGATCGACCCGGACAATGGAATCGTTCGCATCCCGATCGATCGCGCCATCGACGTGACGGTCCAGCGAGGTCTGCCTGCGCGCCCGGCAAGCAGCGATCAATCAAACCTTGCTGCCACCAGCGACCTAGTAAAGACGCAATCATCGCCGAATGGTCCATGCGCCTATTGGATTGGCGAAGATGAATATGAGAAAGCGCACAACCCAGAAGTTAGGTGATTTCACTTTCGAATTGCAGAAGGCAGGTTAAGCAGTGAAGAGATTTAGAAATTTCGTAGCCTCCGGGCCCGTGCAGTTTTGTTTGATCGTTGCGTTGATCGCATGGGCGCTTCTGTCGTCACCTGCACACGCGCAGCTTCAAGGCCCAGTTCAGGACATTGGCGTGCGTCCCGATCTGCTGAAAGACGTCGGTGTCGACCAAAAACTAAATCAATCGGTTCCGCTAGATCTCACGTTCCGCGATGAGCACGGCAAGCCCGTTCAACTCGCTCAGTATTTCGGCCAGAAGCCTGTGATCTTATCGCTGGTCTATTACAACTGCCCGATGCTCTGCACACAAGTTCTTAACGGCCTGGAATCCAGCCTCAAGCTGATCCCCCTGGACATCGGGAAACAATTCGATGTGGTGACCGTGAGCATCGATCCAACTGAGAGGCCAGTCCTAGCCGAAGCCAAACAAGCTCTTTATACCGGGCTTTACGGCCGGCCGAACGCGGCCGAAGGGTGGCATTTCCTCACCGGCGACGAACCCCAAATCCGCCAGCTTGCAAACGCTGTCGGTTTTCGTTACGCATACGATCCTGGCTCAAAACAGTTCGCGCATGCCAGCGCAATAATGGTCCTCACACGCGAAGGAAAAATCTCCCGCTACTTTTATGGTATTCAGTTCCCGTCGCGCGATCTTCGCCTGGGCTTGGTGGAAGCTTCCGAAGGAAAAATTGGCTCGCCGGTCGATCAGGTGCTGCTCTTCTGCTATCACTATGACCCGTCCACCGGGAAATACGGATTGTTGATATCGCGTCTGATTCAAGCAGCAGGAGCGATCACAGTGCTCGCGATCGGTGGTCTCATTTTAGCTCTGTATAGGAAAGAACATTACGCGCTCCCAGAACGCAGAGCGTGAGCATTCTGTATATGGCAAGGCGTCAGAGATTGTTTTTGTAAAAGGAATTTGCAAATAGAACATGATGGGCTTTCTCCAATTCGGCTCGGTTTTCTTCTCCTTGGCGCTACAAGCGCCTCAACTCCGCCCGGAAGCAGCTTCCTCCATAGCGGAAGGAGTCGATCACCTTTATTTCGTACTAACTTTCATTACGCTGTTTTTCACCATCGCCATATTTTCGACAATCTTTGTCTTCATGGTGAAATATCGCAGGCAAGCGGACAATGAAATCCCGCCGGAAACCGAGGAGAGCCTACCGCTGGAGTTGGCCTGGACCATCATTCCCACACTCATCTGCGGGGGCTTGTTTCTCTGGGCCTCCAGCTTGTATTTCGAAAATTCTCGTCCTCCGTCGGCCTCCACGGAAATTTTCGTGATAGGCAAGCAGTGGATGTGGCACATCCAGCACCCCGAAGGCGTGCGCGAAATCAACGAGCTGCACGTTCCCGTGGGCGTGCCAGTGGAGTTGACCATGACCTCCGAAGACGTCATCCACGATTTTTACATCCCGGCATTTCGCGTAAAAAAGGATGTGGTTCCAGGACGCTACACTTCGCTATGGTTTCAGGCCACGAAAGTCGGCACCTATCATCTATTCTGCGCGCAATATTGCGGAGCCGACCACGCGGAGATGCTCGGATGGGTTTACGTCATGTCGCCGGCGGATTATGGAACCTGGCTCTCAAGCGGCACACCCAGTCAATCCATGGTTCAAATCGGTGAGCAAACGTTCAACAAACTGGGATGCGCGTCTTGCCATCTTTCCGACGGCACGGGCCGCGGTCCATCGCTTGTAGGTCTTTACGGTAAAGAAGAGGAACTTAAGACCGGCGAGAAGCGTCTGGTTGACGAAGCTTTCATTCGTCAAGCCATTATTAATCCCAACTCCGGAGCTTTGAAAAATTATCCGCCGATCATGCCCACCTTCCGGGGACAGGTCAACGAGGAGCAAGTACTGCAGCTCATCGCCTACGTGAAATCGCTCGCGTCGGAAGAAAGGAATTCGAACGGCAAATGAGTACGGCCACTGTAGACGTCCACGAAGTGCCGACTGGGTCGCGCGTCAATTATTTGAACGCGCAATATGGGATAAAATCTTGGCTTTTAACCACCGACCACAAACGCATCGCACTTCTCTACCTTGCGTCCATCACCTTGATGTTTTTTGTCGGCGGCTTTTTCGCCGTCCTGATGCGCCTGCATTTGATCGAGCCGCAAGGCGCGCTGGTGCAGCCGGAAACTTACAACAAGCTGTTCACCATGCACGGCGTCATCATGGTTTTCTTTTTCTTGGTTCCATCCATACCGGCGACGCTGGGCAATTTTCTGGTGCCCATGATGATCGGCGCTCGCGACTTGGCATTTCCGCGGCTCAATCTTCTTAGTTGGTACATCTATGTTATCGGCGCCATTTTCACGCTTTACGCCGTGATCTCCGGCGGCGTGGATACGGGCTGGACGTTTTACACGCCCTACAGCAGTAGTTTCTCCCACACTTCGGTGGTTCCCACGGCCTTAGGAGTTTTCATTACCGGATTCTCCTCGATCCTTACCGGGCTTAATTTTGTGGTGACCATTCACAAAATGCGCGCGCCGGGGCTTACCTGGTTCCGTCTGCCGCTTTTTATCTGGGCCATTTACGCCACCAGCATTATTTTTATTCTTGGGACGCCGGTAATCGCCATCACGCTTTTCTTGTTGTTTCTAGAGAGAGTTCTCCACATCGGTATTTTTGATCCGGCTATCGGCGGCGACCCCATCCTCTTCCAGCATCTGTTTTGGTTTTATTCACACCCCGCGGTTTACATCATGATTTTGCCTGGAATGGGAGTGATGAGCGAACTCATCACCTGTTTTTCGCGCAAGCGGATCTTTGGATATAGTTTCGTCGCCTTCTCAAGCCTTTCAATTGCCATCATCAGTTTCCTGGTCTGGGGACACCACATGTTTGTCACCGGCCAGTCGATTTACGCCGGACTGGTATTCTCCGTACTCAGCTTTTTGGTGGCGATCCCTTCGGCGGTGAAGGTTTTCAATTGGACCGCCACGCTCTATAAAGGCTCAATTTCCTACGATGCTCCCATGTTGTATGCCTTGGGTTTCATCGGCCTCTTCACTATGGGCGGCCTTACCGGCCTTTTTCTCGCTTCTCTCGCCACCGATGTGCATTTGAACGGCACCTACTTCATCGTGGCGCATTTCCATTACATTATGGTTGGCGGTGCCGTGATGGCTTATCTGGGAGGGATCCATTTCTGGTGGCCCAAAATTACCGGGCGTCTCTATCCGGACGGCTGGGCCCGTTTTGCGGCGCTCGTGATTTTCGTTGGATTCAACCTCACTTTCTTCCCGCAATTCATGCTTGGATATCTGGGCATGCCGCGACGCTACGCGGTGTACCCGTCGGAGTTTCAGGTGCTCAACGTAATGTCATCTGCCGGCGCCTCCATTTTGGGTATCGGCTATCTGATCCCGCTCATCTACTTGATATGGTCCATGCGTTACGGACCGACGGCGGGCCCGAATCCTTGGGGTGCCAAGGGGCTGGAGTGGACAACGCCTTCTCCGCCTCCGACTGAAAATTTTGAGGAGATTCCAGTGGTGACTGAAGAAGCTTACGATTACGCACACAGCACGGTGACCCGTGGCTGAACTGGCGATTCACAACGCGCATCCGCCCGGGTTTGCGCACCAGTTTGAAGACATGGAACAACAGCGCGAGGCCGGAAGCCTCGGCATGTGGGTATTTCTTCTTACTGAGATGATGTTCTTTGGCGGCCTTTTCGCTACCTACATCGTTTACCGCGCGCTCTATCTACCTTCTTTCGAAATCGGTAGCCATTTGCTGGAAGTAAAGTTCGGAGCATTGAATACTGCCGTCTTGATTGCAAGCAGCTTGACCATGGCGCTGGCCATCCATTCCGCCCAAATTGGCAAGCGTGGCGCGCAAGTGGGATTCCTGATTACTACGATGATTTTGGGCGCTGCCTTCTTGGCGATCAAGTTCACTTTTGAGTGGCGCCACGATTACGTCGAGCACCTGGTCCCCGGCTTTGGCTTCGTGATCCGTCCGGAATGGGGAGCGCCTGGCGCTCACGTGCCCATGTTCTTCTGCTTTTATTTCTTTATGACTGGATTGCACGCGTTGCACATGATTATCGGCATCGGCATTCTGGCCGTGCTCACGGTCATGGCGCATCGCGGCCGTTTCATTCCGGAGTATTACAGCCCGCTCGAAGTAAGCGGTCTTTACTGGCACTTCGTGGACATTATATGGATCTTTCTCTTCCCGCTGCTTTATCTCATCGGCGGGCGTTACGCGGGGGGTGCACACTAATGTCTGAACACATTGTCCCAGTGAAGACTTATATCGGAATCTTTGTGGCGCTTCTTTGCCTTACTGCACTCACTACCGGCGTGGCCTACGTTGACCTCGGCTCATTTAACACCGTGGCCGCTCTTGCGATTGCCGTCGCCAAGATGCTTCTGGTAGTTCTGTTTTTTATGCACGTAAAGTACAGCGGCGGGCTGACTAAGGTGTTCATTCTTGCTGGGCTTTTATTCTTCGCCATCCTGGTTACGTTCACGCTCGCGGACGAATTGACGCGGCACTGGTCTCCTACGCCCACTGGATGGGGGACTCTCGCCCCGCTACTTTCACGCTTCTTCTAGCTACCCCGCGGTTAGGAATAAAAAAGAACCGGTCAATTGGAATCCAATTGGGGAATGCCCAGACAGAGCGGGGTTAGGACCGCACGGCGCGGAAGGCGATGACCGCGTTCAATCCTCCAAACGCAAAGGAGTTTGAAAGGGCTGCTTCCACTTGTTGTTTGCGAGGCTCGTTCGGGATGTAGTCGAGATCGCATTCGGGATCGCGTTCGTTGTAATTCGCCGTGGGCGGCAGGATCCCGTAATGCAGAGCGAGCACAGTCGCGATCGCTTCCAGAGCGCCCGCGGCACCCAGCGCATGGCCGTGCATGGACTTCGTTGAACTGACCGCGAGCTTGTCCGCATGCGCGCCGAAAACTTCGCGAATCGCGCGGCTCTCGACGGGGTCGTTTCCCGGAGTGCCTGTACCGTGCGCGTTAATGTAGCCAACTTCTTCAGGCTCCATGTTGGCAAGTCGGAGCGCGTCACGCATCGCTCGGGAAGGTCCCTCCACTGTCGGCTGCGTCAAGTGGTGAGCGTCCGAGGACATGCCGAAGCCGCAAATTTCCGCGTAGATTCTGGCACCGCGCGCCTGGGCTGGTTCCATCGGTTCCAGTATCAGCATCGCGCCACCCTCGCCCAGAATCATTCCTCGCCGGTCCTTGCTGAACGGCCGGCAGGTGTCTGGCGCAATTACACGCATGGCCTCCCACGCTTTCAGATGGCCTATCGCGAATGGCGCCTCGCTGCCACCAGTCACCGCCAAATCCACTTCCCCGTCGCGCACCAGACGAAACGCTTGGCCAATAGCATGATTCGCAGACGAGCAGGCGGTCGATACCGTATAAGTGGGCCCGGTAATTCCGAGTTCCATGGAAATATGGCTGGCGCCGGCGTTGGCCATGGTTTTAGGAATCGTCAGCGGATGAACGCGTCCGCGATCTGAAACGTAAAGATCCGCGAAGCCGGTTTCGATGGCGGATTGGCCTCCCACAGCGGAGCCGCACACAATTGCGGCGTTATAGCGAAGAGCGGGCGTTAAAGTAAGACCGGAATCTCGTATGGCTTCCCGCGCTGAAACCACCGAGAACTGCGCGAAGCGGTCAAGATAAGCTTCCTTACCCCCTTCGAAATGCTGCGTGGGGTCGAAACCGCGCACCTCGGCCCCGTTCTCCATCTTCAGGGCCACGCGCGACCGATCGACACCCTTTAACGCCTGAATGGCGCATCGTCCGTGGCTGAGGGAATCCCAGGATTCGGAGACATTCAGTCCCAGCGGGGAAATAATTCCTAGACCAGTGACGGCAACTCGGCGGGCCGCCATTCTTAGTCCGCCGCCGTGGGCGAACCCACAGGCGAGTCGGGCGGCGCAGCAGCGATGATCTTCTTAATGCCGGTCACCACATCGTTGACCGTGCGTATGGATCGGACATCGTCATCGGGGATGGAAATCTTAAAAGCGTTCTCGAGCTCAAAGAGCAAAGTGAAGACGTCCAGCGAATCGATGCCCAAGTCCTGCAGATTGGTTTCCAGAGCGATCTTGTCGGCTGGAATCCGCTTTACCGATGCGAGAGTAGTGATTACCTTTTCAGCGACTGCATCAGACGTCAAATTCTTCCTCCCAAGGTGCCGATGGGCTTAGGTCTTTTCCCAATTTGCCACGCCACCAACACTTAAAAACCAACTCGTCTTTGAGATCTGAGAAACCAACCAAATTTTAGCAGGACTGCGCGTCCCTCGCTCGGAGTATTTCTTCAGGGCGCGTCGGCTCACAGAATCGCCTAATGTTTCATTGGCATTGAAGAGCTCGGCGTGGCGGGGGGTGGCGTGGCAGCCGCCGGTGCCCCCGGTAGATCGAATTCTTTTTTTGCCGCAGGCGGAAGTTTCTCGATGTTGCTCAAAAATGTCACCAATTCCCACATTTGCGTATCATTAAGCGTCTTGTCCCAGGCTGGCATGCCACTCCAGCGTAGACCATGCTGGATGATGTAGAAATTTTGATTCTCCGGCATGTCTGGAGCGTCCGTGAAGAATGTGGGCACCGGAGGATAGAACGATTTCGGGAATGGGCTGCTGGGATTCGAAGGAACGCCGTGGCAGCCTGCGCAGTGGTTTATGTAAAGCTTGGTGCCGGCCACCAAAGTCTCTTCGTTAGCCGTCAAGGGGTTCTTCTGATCCGGGGCGTGGCGGTCGGTCGAAGCATCTACCGCCTGCATCGCAAATTTCTTCTCTAACAGGGACGGTTCCTCGTCCGCCTTGAAATCCACATAGCCCTCTTTAATAGCTAAAAAAATAGCGATACCAATTATCAGCAATGTCAGAAAAACTCCCGTGAAGAAATTCCTCATTGAACTCAACCTCCTTGGCGAACAATCCATACGACCGAACTATTTTACTTCGGCCAGCCGGTTATATTTCTTAAGAACTTCTCGCAGCCTGTCATGCGGGAGCGCTTCTACAGTATGCCCTTCCGGCCCGGTCATAGTTTTCGCCGCAACGAGAGCATTTACCACGGCTTCTTCGGTGGCCTGCACGGTCGCTTCAAAAAGCGCGTCCATTTGATCGTTAGGTAGCATCTGGACATTTACCGGTTTCTTTTGCTCCAGCCCTGCGCCCGAGTTCGCCGTAGAGAACGCGATGAAAATGTCGCCCGATTCGTCACCCGAAATGCTACCGAGACGCCCAAGCCCTAGCGTAACCCGCTTGGCGATTCGTTTCATCTGATATGGCAATAGCGGCGCGTCGGTAGCGACCACAACGATAATTGAACCAGTATCGTCGTCCCATATGGGCTTTCCCGTAATTTCGTACCCTACGGGCGCCCCGGCAATTCGCAGAAGATGCCGTGTCCCGAAATTACATTGGACCAGGACGCCGACAGTGTATCCGCCGAGTTTTTCGGGAAGCCGGCGCGAGGAAGTCCCTGTGCCGCCCTTGAATTCGAAACAAATCATTCCAGTTCCGCCACCGACGTTTCCTTCGGCAACCGGACCGGAGTGCGCGTCATCCATCGCAGCGAACGCGTCTTCCGGCTTCACATGAAATCCGTTGATATCGTTTAGATATCCGTCCCAGGTCTCGGCCACTACTGGAAGCGACCACCAATCGTCTTCGGGGACAGGCATGTCGTGTTTGAATTGCCAGGCGATGACGGCGTCGCGCACAACTCCCACACTGTGCGTGTTTGTGATCATCACCGGGCCATACAGAAATCCCGATTCTTCGACCCAGGTTGTTCCGGTCATTTCCCCGTTGCCATTTTCTGTAAACCATCCTGCAAAAACCGGGGCCACTGCCTTTTTCCCGCGCGGAAAAATAGCCGTGACGCCAGTGCGCACGGGCCCAACCCCTACCTGCAATTTGCTTTGGCCGGAAATAAGCGTACGATAGCCAACTTCCACTCCCTGCACATCCGTAATCGCATTCAGCGGACCCGTTGTGCCTTCGAATGGCACGCCAAGATCACGCGCGCGAGGCTCGGAATGAGCGGACAGTGGTTGCTGCGCTCTAACCGGCACGCAGGCGACGATAAAAATGGCGAGAGAAACAGATAATATTTTCACGGGTTTTCAGCGCCTGCAAAAGAGTCTAATTCCTGCTTAACGTGACGTAACAACATTGTATTTTTCATTAGTTCGTCTTCGAGGATCATGGCTTGTTCCTGCGCACGCTTCCAATCCCCGGCCTCCGCGGCTTCTGTAAGGCCAGGCAGCTCGAGATGGGCGTATGTGTAGCGCGCCGCATACAGAGAATGTTTGAACCACGGCCGCCCAGGAATGCCATCGGGATTGCACCAATTGTGTTCCACTTTCATCAATTCTTGATTTATGTAAATCTCCTTCGCGCTGTTCATACCTCCGCTCGCAACCGCCCGGCTGGCGCTCTGTTTCAATTCCAGTCCCGCTTGCTCGAATCCGAGGGCGTATTTCCGGAGCGAATCAAAATCGATATGCGCGGCAACATGGCTCGCATCGTCAAGTTCCATTAGAAATTGCCGGATGCGCTGGCCATAGGACTCAAAATCAAATGGAAGAATCTCAGCATTGGCTAGCCTAAGAGCCACGGCGCCCCAAAGCTGCGTCATCAGTGAATGGTAGCGGTATCCCGGATCTCCAAAATGATTCATCCAATAAAAGTCATCGTACAGGGAATGATAGACACCGTACGGCCCCACGAAGGTAAGTCCAACTGTCGGGATGCCGAGAAAATTTAGAAAAACCGTGTGGTCTGATCCGCTTCCAATGCGAGTGTTTGCCAGCTCAAAGTCCGGCACCGGTTGCTTTCCCTTTAATTCCACCTCTCTTGAAACTTTCCATTCATCGTAAAGTGTTTTACCGGAAGGCGCCGGCAAACTTCGGCTCACCTCGACCAGTAGCGGCGCAAGCGAACCCACCGCATCGCCTTGAAAATTCGATCCTGAAGTCGCCTCGTCCACATTCAAATAGGCCACCGCTTTCTGTTTCAGTTCATCCGCGAATTCTTCGCCCCATTCCGTGGAGCCAGTCAAGGCGTACTCCTCGCCATCCCAACTGCAAATCACCAGCGTGCGCTTCGGCCTGATTCCCTGCTTTAACATTTTGCCGAGATTTCGCGTCAGCTCCAGCATGGAAGCCGTCCCGCTGGACGGATCCACAGCGCCGTACACCCAAGCGTCCCGGTGATTGCCCAGAATCACCCATTGATCGGGAGCTTCACTGCCACGAATGCGCGCTTCCGTCACGTAATACGGCTGCACGCTCGTGTCCATGTCAACTTTCAAGTGAACTTGCACGCGCTTTCCGCCGAGCCGGTATTTCAGTGGCAACCCACCCTGCCAGGAATCCGGCGCCACCGGACCGTCCATCTTTTCGAGTAGTGGTTTCGCGTCGCGCCACGATAGCGGCAGGCCCATGATTTTCGGCAGCGATATCGCTTGCTCCGGAGCGATTCGTTTCGCGCCCGGAACCGATGCCCACCCCGGCGTTAACGGATCGCCCGGTTCCAGGAAGTCATACGTAATCGCACCGCGCTGGATGTGGCTCTTCGGTCCCCACGGCCCATCCGGAAAAGCTTTCCCGCGCGTGTAACCATCTTCCTGCGGATCGGAATAAATTAGGATGGCCGCCGCGCCCAGTCGTTCCGCTGTGAGCGCCTTGAATCCTCGATAACTATAAGGATTGGAATAGCGCACCAGAACAATTTTTCCTTTGACATCGATTCCGTGCGCGCGAAGGTAATCATAATCTTCCGGATTACCGCTGTGCGCATACACCACGGGCGCCGTTACTTCACCGGAAGCGGAATATCCCAGGTAGGCTCCGTCAGCTTTTGGATTTTTGGTGTCAGGATCCACATCGTACGGATCTTCGCGCAGGCTCGCGCGGTAATGCCCGGGACGGACCATCTCTAGTGAAATTTCGCGCGGCCGTGAATTCAGCACATCATATTGATGAACGGTGACGTCTTCCAGGCCCTGCTCCCGCCATCGCTCCGCCACCCATTGCGCCAGTTCGTTGTTGCGAGCAGAGCCAGCCGGGTGCGGCTCAGAGGTAAGATAATGATGAAATTTTGAAATTTGCTCTGTGGAAGCCATCGAACGGAATTTCTGTTCGATTGACACTTCCTCCGCAGCTCCGCGCGCGGAGAATCCCACCATCGGGTTCGTATCGCTGGAGCTGGCAAATGCCGCAAAGCCGACGGGAATAAGCAATACAAACGCCGCAATCACCCAACCATAGCTTCCGCCATCAGCTGCGCGCAGATGGGCCTCCGATTCCCGCAAGGTGTGTCTCCAGTGCGGCAATGGCTTTTTCAAGCCCCGCGGCCAGCATTTGTATCATGGAAGACGTGATCGCAAATGGCGGCGCCAGCAAAATGTGATCGCCGCGCAGGCCATCAACGCATCCTTGAATCGGATAGGTCATGAGCCCTTCCTCCAGCAGATCGTCGTGAATTCGCGATGTGATTCGCGCGTCGTGCGGAAAAGGTTCCCCGGTACTTGCGTTCTGCACGAACTCTAGCCCCCACAGCAGTCCCATGCCGCGCACATCGCCCACCACCGAGAATTTCTTAAGCGGTTCCAGTGCTGCACGCATCTCGCGTCCTGCGACATCAACCCGTGCAAATAAATGTTCGCGCTCGATGTAATCCAGCACCGCGTTTCCCGCAGCTGTTGCTACGGGATGCGCGTCATACGTAAAGCCGTGCAGAAACGTCCCCGACCCTTTGGAAATGGCTTCCGCGACATGCCCCGCGACGATCACCGCGCCTAACGGAGCGTAGCCGCTGGCGATTCCTTTGCCGACTAGAATCATATCCGGCGTCGCGCCCCAATGTTCCATGGCAAACGGTTTGCCGGTCCGCCCCATGCCCGTCATAACTTCATCCGCAATCAAAAGGGTTCCGTGTTGCCTGCAAATTTCCGCGATTCTTTGAACGTAACCGTCCGGCGGGGGTACGGCGCCCAGCGTTGCGCCTACAACCGGCTCAAAAATAAATGCCGCTACATTGTCCGAACCGTCGCGTTCGAGAATTCGGTTAAGCTCGTCCGCACACTGCACATTGCATTCCGGATAACGAAGTGCATACGGGCAGCGGTAGCAATAGCAGGGCGGAATATGTCCCCACTCCGGGAGCATGGGAGCAAATGGCTCACGCCGTCGAACATTTCCCGAAACTGACAGCGCTCCGAGTGTGCTGCCGTGATAGCTCTGCAAACGAGAGATCACGCGAAAGCGTTTACTTTCGCCACGCTCAAGCCAATATTGGCGCGCAAGTTTCAGCGCAGTTTCGGTCGCCTCCGATCCGCCGGATGTGAAATAAACACGCCCTTGCGGACGCATTCCTTCGGGCGCTAACGCGAGAATCCGAAGCGCTAGTTTTTCAGCAATCTCGGTATGGAATTGCGAGGAGTGAACGTAGGCGAGCCTTGACGCTTGATCTGCTATGGCATCGGCGACTTCTTTTACTCCGTGCCCGATGGTGACCACCGCGGCTCCGCCCGATGCATCTAGAAATCGTCTGCCATCCTCGGTATAGACAAAGCACCCTTCGCCGCGGGTGGCCTGCGGGTATCTTTTCAGAAAATTACGCGGAAAAACGGCCTCGTCCATTGTAGTCGCTCAGAGTCGAGCGATTCTAACAGGAAAACTTGCGGACACCATCACTTGCTCATTTCCACTTCAACTTTTTCAGATTAATCGTCGGCGGCGGGAATTTGATATCCATTTCTCTGAAGGTCTCGTCAATGATGTGCGATACCGCCAAGTTGCGAAGCCACTTCTTGTTAGCCGGGATGATGAACCAAGGCGCTTCCTTCGTGCTGCAGCGTTCCAGCGCATCCTGGTAAGCGACGGTGTAGTCGTCCCAAAATTTACGTTCCTTGAAATCGTCTTCGGAGATTTTCCAGCGCTTGTCCGGGTCTTCAATCCGTTCCATAAGCCGTTTTTTCTGTTCGTCTTTGCTGATGTGCAGAAAAAACTTCAATATCCTCACCTTATTTTCTTTCAGCATGGCCTCAAACTCATTAATCTGATCGTATCGGCGTGACCAAACCTCTTTGGGCACAAGCTCGTGGACACGCACAACCAACACGTCTTCATAGTGCGAACGATTGAAAACCCCAATTTCGCCGTAGCCTGGAACCGCTTTGTGAACTCGCCATAAGAAATCATGGGCTGCTTCTTCCGCTGAGGGCACCTTGAAGGATTTCACCACGCATCCTTGTGGATCTACTCCCGACATCACGTGGCGTATGGTTCCGTCCTTGCCGGCCGCATCGAGTCCTTGAAAAATTAGGAGTAGCGCGCGCTTTTTCTCCGCGTACAGTCGGTACTCAAAACCTACGAGCCGCTCTATGGCTTTTTTCAGGCTGTCCTTGGTCTTGTGGTCCTTTTCGAATCCAAGCGTGTGGTCAGGATCCCACTTGGATAGCTTGACCTTGTGGCCAGGTTTGACCGCCAGTTCTTCGCTGAATTTCATGCCATCTCCTCGACCATTCCGCTAGTCCGGCGACCTCGCCCATGTTTTCTGTGAGTCACCATTTTGTTACATGCCATTGATCGATCCGAGATATGATATGCAATTCTTTGTAAATTATTCATATGGCCACCATTACCCCTGAGATCACGTTCGCCGCGGATCCCGCTCGCGCTAAACAGCCTACTACTAAACGCGATTATCCTGGCGCCCTTGTGGTCGTGGAAGGGATTGACGGTTCCGGGAAAAGCACTCAGCTCTACCTACTGAAACGATGGCTCGAAATCGGTGGCTATCGTATTCACTTCACCGAGTGGAATTCTTCCCCGCTAGTGAGATCCGCTACCCGGCGAGGCAAACAACGGCGTCTATTGACGCCTACCACGTTTTCTCTTCTGCATGCGGCGGATTTCGCCGACCGCTGCGAACGCCAAATCATGCCCCTACTGCACGGCGGCTATCTGGTACTGGCTGACCGATATATCTACACCGCATTTGCGCGCGACGCCGCTCGCGGATGTTCTCCCCACTGGTTGCGCAATCTTTATGGCTTCGCTCCCGCTCCCGATATCACGTTTTATTTCCGTGCTCCTCTGGAGGTTGCCGTTAACCGCATCGTTGCCGGCCGCCCAAAGCTGAAATATTATGAAGCCGGAATGGATCTCGGAATTTCGCTGGATCGCTCCGAAAGCTTCCGTATTTTCCAAGAACGTATTCTGAATAATTACGATCAGATGGTGGAGACCGACCGATTCGTTCTAATGGACGGCACGGTGCGCGTAAACAAACTCCAGAAATTGATGCGGCAGATTGTCAGCGAGAAGATTGCTCTGCAACAGTTTGCGCCCAAGAAAAAATGACGCGCTCATCGAAAAAAAATCTTGTCCGAGTTCCGCCCAATGGCCGCCCGGCGAAGCAAAGGCTGGCGCACCTCACTGTGGAAACGCCACCGCGCTTCTACGGGACCCCGCTACCGGGCGTAAGACCGGAAGAACTCAGCGGGACGCTTATCGTCATCGAAGGCACCGACGGTTCTGGCCGCTCCACTCAAATTTCTCTGCTCACCGAATGGCTCGAATCTCAAGGATTTGCTGTGCAGACCATGGGTCTCCGCAGATCGTATTTAGTAGGTGAAGATATTGACGCGCTGCTCGCAGAAAATGCGGTCACCCGTATGACTCTGGCACTGATGTACAGCACAGATTTCTTCGATCAACTGGAGCGCCGCATTCTTCCTGCTTTGCGCTCGGGATTGATCGTGCTCGCCGACCGCTATATCTTCACTCTAATCGCGCGCGCGGCTGTTCGCGGCATTGGACGAGATTATCTCCACGGAATTTATGAAACTGCCCTCCGGCCCGACCTTACTTTTTGGCTGAATGTGCGCCCCGAAATTGCTTTCGACCGCGAGTTCAAGAAATCCCAGACCATCAGCTATTGGGAATCCGGACGCGACATGTCGCTCTCGAATGACCTATTTCAATCCTTCATCCGATACCAATCGATGATTAAGCGTGAATTTGAATATCTTTCGAAGCGGCACTGTTTTCTTGAATTAGACGGCGAAAGCAGCGTCTCTGCGGTGAACCGGGTGCTGCGCAAACGCATCGCTTCGCACCTGGGCATTCGCAGCACGCAATACAAGCCTTCGCACGCGCTGTCGCATCTTTGGCGCTAAAGAGTGGCTGCCCCTGTCCAACTAGCCGCGATTGATGCGGGCTCGAATGCCATTCGGCTCGTAATCGCTCGCGCCACTTCCCCTCAGCATATCCAGTTTCTAGACAGTGAGCGTGCCGCAGTTCGCTTGGGGCATAACGCTTTCACCCGGCGGATGCTGGATGACGACACCATTGCAAAAGCAGCACGCACCTTTAAACAATTTCGCGATCGCATGGATGGTTATCAGGTCAGCGCCTATCGAGCCGTAGCCACAGCCGCCGCCCGCGAGTCCCGCAACTATCGCAAGTTAATGGATCGCATCCGCCGGAAATCCGGCCTCGAACTGGAAGTTATCGGCAATGAGGAAGAGGCTCGCCTAGTTTGCTCGGCTGTGAAATGGGCGCTCAGTGACCGATTACAGCCGCGCTTGATTTTCGACCTCGGCGGCGGCAGCCTGGAACTGAATTTTTTCCAGCGCGGTGTACTCGAGCATCGCATTGGACTCCCGCTTGGCACCATACGCCTGATGGAAACGTATTCCATTAAAGGCGCGATCGACGAAGACGATGCCAACCGCCTTCGTCATCATGTCCTCGCTATTCTGCGAAGCGCGCTTCCTTCGCCGCCGAAACTTAGCCGGGCCATTGCCGTAGCTTGCGGAGGAAACGCGGAAGCTCTGGTTCGAATCGCGCCGGGACCGATGGTCGAACGCATTCCCTCCATCAATGTACGCCTGCTGAAAGATCAGACCTGGCGCATGATGGCTCTTGATATTCCCGGGCGCATGCGAGCTTTTCGCGTGCGTGAAGACCGCGCCGAAGTCATTGGAATTGCCGCCATCATTATTACTACACTCGCAAAATGGTTGGACCTTCGCACCATGCTGGTCCCCGGGGTCGGAGTTCGGGAAGGCATTCTTCTGGATCTTGTCGCGCAGCAATACTCCGGCGGTATGGTGTCCGACGAAGAAAAAGGCCGCGCCGCCGAAATGGTGCAAGGTGCGCTATGGTTCGCCAGCCGCCTCAATTACAATCAACATCATGCCGAGCAAGTGGCTCGGTTAGCGCTCTCGCTGTTCGATCAGCTTCGTCCGATTCACGAAATGGGACCGGAGCTCCGGCTTCTTCTTGAGGTGGCGGCGCTTTTGCACGATATCGGGCATTTCGTAAACCGGAAGAACCATAATCGGCACGGCGAATATTTGATTCGTAACGGAGAAATTCCCGGCTTGCGCGGCTGGCGTTGCGAGATGGTGGCTGCGCTCGTGCGCTACCATAATTCGAAATCGGAGCCGGAGCTGGGGCACTCGTCCTATGCCGCGCTAGACGGGCAAAAACGTCGCCAATGCCGATTGCTGACCTCGCTGCTGCGCATTGCCGAGAAGCTCGAGTCCGAGCACGAGCAGCGGGTTACCGGCGTCGATGTACACATCGAAGGCCACAAGGCTATTTTCATGATCCGCGCCGCTGATGGTACGCGCTTGGATCTTGCCGGGCTTCAACGCAAGGCCGAATTATTCGAGAGAGAATTTCACCTGAATGCGGAATTTCGTCGCGTCCAAAAGAAGGAAAAAGAGGTAGCCTAAACTTATGATTCTTTATCTCGTGCGCCACGGCATAGCAGTAGATCCCAATGATCCAAAATCACC
Source organism: uncultured Acidobacteriota bacterium (assembly GCA_963731535.1). Classification (GTDB taxonomy): domain Bacteria; phylum Acidobacteriota; class Terriglobia; order Acidiferrales; family UBA7541; genus Palsa-295. The sequence continues at coordinate 177,527 of CAVSWI010000016.1, forward strand.
TGCGGAGCCAGAACGGCCTCTCACGGCGAAAGGCGTACAAAAGACGCGCTCGGCTGCGCTCGGGCTCCACGTCTTGGGGATCAAACCCGACGTAATGATTACGAGCCCTTATGTCCGCGCGGCACAAACCGCTGAGATATTCGCCGAAACTCTTGGCTTCCCACCGGCCAAGATTCGCGTGCACGACGCTTTAAAACCTGCCGGAAATCCAGCCGAGATCGTTAAGGAAATCGTCGGCCTGCGTGCCAAGGAGGTTATGTGCTTCGGTCACGCGCCGCAGCTGGACTTGATGATCTCTCACCTGCTAGGTGCTCGTGGCGCCGTCACCGAGTTAAAAAAAGCCGGAGTTGCTTGCTTCGAGCACACTGCCGCCCGCGGAAAATGGTATCTTCGTTGGCTGGTAACACCTAAGATGTTGCGTCAGCTTGCGGAGTAAACACGCTGTAATTCCGGCGGCGAAACTGTCTTCAGGTTGTGGCCCCACTCCAGCCCTTTGTGCCAGAACACCCAGTAGGATTCTTTATCAATCGTTTTTGTGCGGAATTCCTCGAGCCGGCTTTTACCTTCCCTTTCGATTTTTTCCATCCAGCCCTCGAGGATTTTTGGATCCAGCCCCGACGCTTGCTTTCTGACCAGAGGACGCAACACATCCAGGTCGTGAACTTCGCCCAGAATATCCTGCATCCGCTTTAGTTCTTTGCTGCTGTGTTCATACTTCGCGGGCAGAAAATTCTCCAGGATGTAACGGAAACCCTTCAGTCCAATTCGAAGGCGATGCCATGCCGCTCCACTTCGGACTTTTCGGGCTCGCTGGTAGAGCTCCACCGCTTCATTCAATTTCGCAAGCGCCAGACGCTGGAAAACCACGCTCTCTACGGGAAAGAATGCAGCCTTAGTTGGGAATTTTCGCGACCATTTTTTCCATTCTTTGCGGTCGAACTGAGCCAGAGTCCTCTCCGCGATCTTTTGGCCTTCTTGCTCTTTCTCGTCCAGGACTTTCAGCAGCCTCTTGCGCAGCGGGTCTTTGGCTACGCCCAACTTTTTCACCCACTCCTTCGCAACTTGGCTATTTCTAAGCTCGCCCAGGGCTTGGAACAAATCTCGGGTTGATTTCTTCAGTTTTTTCCAACTGGGCGAGGGGTTTACCTCGCTCAAGGCATCGGCCATAGTCCGGCAGCGGCGGAGGGCGACGCGCAGGTCGTGAACGCTATCCGAGTCCCACTTGTCCCTTACCTGGTCCGCCATCTCCAGGACGCGGTTCATCCAAACTTCCAGGCCGGTCCGCTTGACAGGAATGCTGGGGGGTAAAGTAATCGTAACTGTCACAGGATCTTCAGCATTTCGCAGGAGAGGGTTAAGGTGCCCATCCTACACCGGCCAACCGACTTTTTCCAGCGCATGAGGTATTTACACAGCTTTCATTTGGCCGTAACAACCATTGTACAAAATCGCGCCCGCCACTGCGAGGAAGGCGACATCGCGAAATTTCCCGCAGTCTTCTTTACCTAACCCCCCTGGCTCGAGCCGCTCCCCGTCGGTTCGAGCCAGTTTCTTTTCTGGTCGTTTGGCGCGTCGGCCGCTTCGATGTATGTATTGCTTTTGATCTTATTCTTCGCCGGAACTTTTTATTGGGCTATGCGTTCTTCTCCCGAGTAGATGACAAATCGCCGTCCGCGTAAGAATCCGATGAACGTTAGACGCAACTCGCGCGCGAGCTGCACGGCTAGACCCGATGGTGCGGACACCGAGGCGACGACCGGCAAACCAGCCACGATGGCCTTCTGCACAATCTCGAAACCGCCTCGGCCACTCACCAGTAGCACGGAATTTGCCAGTGGAAGTTGGCCGCCAAGAAGCGCCCAGCCAATCACTTTGTCGACAGCATTATGCCGGCCGATGTCTTCGCGCAGCACTTGCAGTGCACCAGTCGAGTCAAAAAGTGCAGCGGCATGCAATCCGCCGGTCCGTTGGAAAACGTCTTGCGAGGAACGCAGCACGTCCGGGAGTTTTACAAGGAGTTCCGGCGTGCACCTGAAGCCAGGATTGGGGGCTTTGAGCAGGCGAGAACGAACCGAGTCTATCGAGGCTTTGCCGCAAATACCGCAACTGGAAGCCGCAAAGAAGTGCCGCTGCATGCTTGCGAAATCCGGCACAACTTCGGGAACTAGTTCTGCTTGAACTAGATTGCCAACAGTGGAGTTGTCGCCTGACACGGCGGGCTGGAGTGAAATGATTTGATCGGCTGAGCGTACGATGCCTTCTGTAAACAGGAAACCGGCAGCAAGCTCCAGATCGTGGCCCGGTGTTCGCATAGTAACGCTGAGGGGTTGGGTGCCGACTCGAATTTCGAGTGGTTCCTCGGCGGCCAGGTAATCATCTTTGCGGTGAAAATGGCCGTGGTCCCATTCGGAGACCTTGGTGAGGTTGAGCATATGCGGTTCTCGCGTCACAGGAAATTCTCCAGGCGGGGTCTTAGGATCAGCCGAGCCCTTGCGACTCTGACGAAAAGATACTTAGATGCGTTCATTCGAGTTTGTTGGAGTTTCTCCCGTTCGCTCATTTGCGTTTATTCTCGGCGCAGCATCGCTTCGATGAGGCCGTAGGGATCATCCGTTGGAAGGAAAACTTCTCCGGGATTGTCCATTCCGAAGGGCGCGAGATCCACAAGGTTGAAATGTTTGTTGGGCAGCGAGAGATGGATTTCGCGGATGCGGTCGAAAGTGGCCAGCACCGCTTCGCCCATGGCGTAGAGCGTGTGCTGAAGAGATTTGCTGTCGTGTTCAGCAAAGGTTTCGAGTAGCGTTTGGCGGACTCCGTGCCATACGGGACTGAATTCGACTTGGTCTCCCTCATAGAGCCAATCGGCTTGGATGGTGGTTGCAAGGATTCCATCGTGATCCGCTTTCAATGTGGTGTAGGGGTCGCGTAGAAAACCGTCGAAAGCTGATTTCGCTGTCTTGAGAACGTCGAGGCCCTGGACACCGGCGCGAATGGTGACTCCGTCGCGAGTTCCGAGCAAAGTGGCTGTGCGCTTTTCCTGCCCGGATGCTCTGGTGAAGGCGAAGGCATGGGGCTTCGCGCCGTGCGGGATACGCGTCCATGGGTTTTCGTTCATTTCGATGCCAACGCGGGAAACTTGATCGTTGTAGGTGAGAAAGTGTTCGATCAGGTGTAGCGCGAAATCTTCTATTGCTTCGACGGGATACTGGCGGGCAATTGCATAAACTGAATTCTTCATCGTGTCCGTGGGCAGGATTTTCTTGTTGTCGGCTCTTGTGTGGGCGGCTTCGAAGTCACCTTCGAACCGAATACCGATGGTGAGGTCTTTGATGTCGTGGCGGCCTTCTTGCCGAACCACTCGTAGCAAGTGAACACGCGATTCGCCGTAGTTGTTTTCGGCGAGTTTTACAGCCACGTTTCGCCTCCGGCGACACGTGCACACGCGTTTTTTATCCACGCAAATCTAGAACCGGTTAGAAATGCATTTCGGAAGGCAAAAAAGAGCCGTAGCTTGCCGGATTGAACGCTTGATAATAAACGATCGAAGTTCCTCGGAGTTGAGTTTTTGCCGCGGGCCCGAAGATGTTCAATTTTAATCACGGGAAACGCTAGCACGCGATTCGCCGGATTTCAAGGAGTGGTGTGTGTGGACGGCCTAGTACCGTCGGCGATGTTAATTCCATTTTGGGAAACGTAAGTTATGCTCTGATGCTTGAAATGAGCGGCGATATATTTCAAACAAACAAAACACACGGAATTATGAACTGTCGGCTCGAGGTTTTGGCGCTGATGCTTTTGGTTTTGACATGTGGCGTTAGGGCGCAGCACGGATCGCAAAGCACTACGGGCACGGTTGTAGTGATCGGGTGGTCGCGAACGAAAATTGAGATCGCGGTTGATAGTCGCGGATTCGACGACCATGAGAAGTATCGCGATGACATTTGCAAGATCGTGAGGCTGGACGACCACTCCGTGTTTACGGCCGCCGGAAATATCATTCATGCTCGCAACGGGCGAGCGCTCTGGAATGCGCAAAAAGAGGCTATCCTTGCGTTCCAGCAAGCGCAGACCAGCGCTAATCCGCGGCTTCTAAAAACCGCAGCCAGAACCTGGGGCGAGCATATGGTCGCCGCCATCCATCAAGCTTTGAAAGATGATCCGGCAGGTTCCAAGTTGATGTTGGATAAAAGCATATTCCTTACCGGCGTTTTCCTCGGATTTGAAAACGGCTCTACGGCGATGTATCAGGTGGAAATCGCCTTCGATCCTGGCACGCAACAAGCTAAGGAGAATCTTTACACCGAGCATCCCACTACCACGATGGAGTTTGGGGCGTTGGGGCGAAATGAAATCGTCAATGAAGTGGTGGCGGGCAAGACTCATTTCGCAAGGACCGAGCAGAGGAAGTGGGCTGCGGCTGAAAGAAGTATTCCAATAAAAGACAGGGACGTTCGCTGGGCAATTCGCTTGGTGCAACTCACCACGGAGTACCACCCGCAACGGTCTGACGTGGGTGGCCCGATTGACGCATTGGAAATTACGCGCCGAGGACTTCGCTGGGTTGAACGGAAACCAGGATGCAACCCGTAATTGTGGCGGCGAGTCCGCCGGAGTTAATTTCCGCCTTCGGACTGGGGGCGGTGGTCTTGAACTGTGAAATCGGCGGGGACCTGGAACATCGCCGGGTCAGGTTCCGAGCGGTTCAGATCGACCAGTTTGACGACCTGTGTGCCTTCCCTGGGATCCTTGCGGGTAACGGACAAATTTATTTGAAGGTCGGGGGAATACCAGAACTCGTGAGTGATGGCGAGCGGATGGTCGTTTCCGACGGCACGGCGTTGATCGTTAGAGTTTCGCGAGTAACGACGACACTCAGATCGTCGAGCGTGTTGTTTCCCAGGCTCTCACGCGTGAGGTAGCGCGTCCCGTTATCGCGCGGGCCAGCGGGTGCCGGCGTGAAGGACACCGGCGCGTAATAAGCGCTAATGCTGCACTGGCGAGTGGCAACCGTGCACGTAGTTTTGGTATGGGCGTTGGGATCGTAAAAGATCTTGTCGATCAATTTGGATGGCTGGCTCGAATTGGCTGGAATGAAATTGCGACGTTCGCGGTAGATGCGGCCCTGGCTGTCGCGGCGACGACGGCGGTGAGATGCGTGGTAACAATGCTTCCATCTTCGAGGTTGTGTGTCGACTCGATGGTATCAGTGCCGGAAAACGGCCGACCGGTGACAGGAAGGACCTCGATCCCGGCAACGTGGAAACGTGTGCCGCCATCCGGTCCGCGTGATGTTTCGGTTGACTCTTGAGCTGAGAGACTGACGGCTAGAAGCGCGGATGCAACGAGCAAAAAAAAGGCCCGTGGGTTCATGAGCCACCTCACTGCGAGGCCGAAGAAAATATAGCATACCGATTCGTAGCCCTACAATGGCTGGGCGAGGGCGAGGAATCTTCCGCACCCAGACTGGATTAGTAGCTGATTTTGTCGGGCTTTTGTTGCCAGGCGCGAAATGGCCGAAGCGCTTCGTCGCGCATCAAGTGGACCATGGGGATTTTTCGCTGCACCTGGGGTTTGGATATTTCCTGGAAGATCAATGAATCGTCGAAACCGGCTTTGGCAGCATCGGCTGCGGTGCCGGCAAAAAAAATGCGATCGAGGCGCGCCCAGTAAATGGCGCCCAGGCACATGGGACAAGGCTCGCAGCTTGCGTAAATTTCGCAACCTGCCAGGTGAAATACTGCTAGTTTTTTGCAGGCTTGCCGGATTGCAACCATTTCGGCGTGGGCGGTGGGATCGTTCGTGGAGGTTACGCTGTTGGTGGCCTCCGCTATGACATCGCCGTTTTTTACAACCAGCGCGCCGAAGGGTCCGCCGCGGCCTGATTGTACATTTTCAAGGGCGAGCACGATGGCGCGTTGCATGAAAGTGTTTTGGTCCATGCGATTCGGTGCGATTGTAGCGCAGCTCCAGCTACGGACCGAGTAAAGCAAATAGCAGGTGCCCGCCTGGCGGCAAGCAAGCCTGGTTAAATAAGATGGCTTGTTTGCCAAGACTAGCCGCCAGAGTCTGCTGTTCTATCTTTACTTACAAATAGAACTGATACTTTTGCTCGGCACCCCTTATACGTCCATGTCGAAGCGCTACGCGTTCCTGACTGATGGAGGCCTTTGGGGAGAATGCGGGATACTTTAGGACTGATTGAGAACGGAGCGATTGCAGGCATTGGCGAGGCTTTACCTGGCCGCGCGTTTCGACGAGTATTACGTGGGCCTGCTGTTCGGCGGATTGGCATCGACCCTTTTGCGGTTACTTATGGTTTAAGTCTGACCACATTCTAAAAGCTTTGGCCGCCTGGGGTGTGCTCTGGTCCGCATTTTGCGCGGCGTGTACCTTCGCTTTCATTATTTTCCCAAACTTTGACAAGGTAATTAATTTGTGGTGGTTCGATTCCCCCCTGGGCATTTTCGATATAGCAACGAGTTTTTGGCTATTGTTTAAGGGACTACGGACTTCTGTAACGGATTAGACTGTGGCGGCTAACGGAATTTTTTGTGAGGCGAAGGTGCGTTCCTTGCGACGCCAGAAGTAGAGCAAGGCGCTGCCGATGAGAATCAGCGCGACGGACAAGCCTATCCACAGACCGGGCGCGCCCCATCCGAGGTGAAAGCAGAGGTAGGCGCCGAGGGGCAGGCCGACCAGCCAATAGAAAATTAAATGGCAGGTCATGGGGGTGCGCGTGTCGCCTGCGCCGCGTAACGCGCCGGTTGCGACGGTCTGCATTCCGTCGAAGAGCTGAAAAAAACCACCGACGAAGAGCAGAGTGCCGGCGGCGCGGACGACGTCAGGGTCGGGCGTGTAAATCCGGGTGATGTATTGCGGGGCGGCTAGAAAAAGTATGGTCATCATGCCCATGAAGCCGGTGGCCAGGAGCATGGCGGTCCATCCAGCGCGACTGGCGGCGTGCGGATCGCCACGTCCGAGCGCTTGGCCGACGCGAACGGCGGCAGCTGCGCTGAGTCCCAAGGGGACCATGTAGGTGAGGCTCACGGTATTGAGCGCGATCTGATGGCTGGCCAGCGGAACGGCGCCTAACTTAGCGATCATCGACGTGGCCACGGCGAAAACTCCCACTTCCATGCCGAATTGCGTGGCAGCTGGGAGACCTAGTTGCACCAATCTCCAGATGCGGAAAAAATCGGGCAGGCGCCGAGTTTCGCGGAGGCCGGTTTCGTGTCGATGGTCGTAATAAAAGCAGTACGCGAGCAGGATGCCGGCCATGTAAATGCGCGCGACGCATGTGGACCAACCGGAGCCGACGGTGCCCATGGCGCGGAATCCGAGATGGCCGTAAATCAGGGCCCAGTTCCCCAGCAAATTCACGAGGTTCGCGGATACTAGCGCGAACATCACGGGCTTGGCTTGGTCCATTCCCTGCAAGTAACGGCGGAAAACGAAGTAGAGTAACAGCGGGAGCGTGGACCAATTCAGCGCGTGCACGTACGGTACCGCTTGCTCGAGAATAGCGTTTTGAACGCCCAGGGAACGGATGAGGGGTCCGAAAAACCAGACGATACCCATCAGCACGGGAGAAATTCCCAGGCTGAGATAGATACCGTTGACCAGAACGCGATGGCATTCTTCCAAATCGCCGGCGCCATAGGCGTGGGAAACCAGCGTGTCGAGGCCGAGCATTAAGCCGGTGCCGAAAATCGCGACGGCTATGTAGAGAATGCCTCCGAGGCTCACGGCGCCGATGGCTACGGCGCTGTTCGCCTGACGGCCGACCATCATGGTGTCCACGATGCCCATGGTCATCCAGCCGAGTTCAGCGCAGACCAGCGGCATCGCGAGCCGCAACATGGGCTTGGCTTCTTCCGCGATGTAGTGGACGAACAAGCGCTTCAGCATAAATTTGCTTTTGGGCAAAGAAGACGCCGCAACCGTTTGAAAAAAGTGCGGTGAGTAACTTTTAAGTTTATCGGGATTGCTGGGGCGAACAAACTGCAAAATGGCGAAGAGGCAGCGGTTACCTGTTACTGCAAGCGGAGTTGAAAAGTCAGCTAACCATACAGAGTAGTGTTTCAGGTGCGCGTATAATTAATTTTGGACTGCAGACCCGTGCCCTCCGGGAAACAGTCTCCGAAAGAAAAATGTTGTTCGGAGATTCGTCGAAACGACACCAGAAAGTTTTTAAAGCTTGCGGCGATTTCATTCCTTTGTAGAGAGGACATCAATGGAAAAACAACAGAATCGCGTAGAACTGAAAAGCAGCGCTCGGTCGGGGATGCCTGGCGCGCGGAAAATCGGGCCGGCGGATCCTAACGAACGAATCACAGTGACAGTTGTTCTTCGGCGCGGATCGGCGCCGTCTGCATTTCCTTCGGTGGAGCGGCTGGGCGCGACGGCTCCCAGGGAGCGCCATCACCTGTCGCGAGAAGAATTCGCGGCCCAACATGGGGCTAGCGCGGACGATATTTCGAAGATTCGGGCCTTTGCGAAGCAATATGGTCTGCAAGTTGTGGAGGCAAGCCCCGAGCGAAGGTCTGTGTTTTTGAGCGGCACGGTGGAGGCTTTCAGCAAAGCGTTCAGCGTGCAACTGAACCGTTATCAGCATGCAAGCGGGACCTACCGATGCCGCACGGGCACGCTGCAGATCCCCGCGGACCTCGATGGAATTATTGAAGGCGTGTTCGGGTTGGATGACCGGCCGCAAGCGACGCCGCACTTTCGTCTTTTAAAAGATCCGGCGGGAAAAGTGCGGGCGCAAGCGGCGGGGGCTTCCTACACTCCAGTTGCGGTGGCGCAGGCTTACGATTTTCCTTCTGGAACGGACGGGACCGGGCAGTGCGTGGGGATCCTGGAATTAGGCGGAGGATATAATTCTGCGGACCTGACGAAATATTTTAAAGGGCTGGGAATTTCGTCGCCGAAGATTACCGATGTGGCGGTGGACGGCGGGTCGAATTCGCCGACGGGGAATCCGGACGGGCCGGATGGTGAGGTGGAGTTGGATATTGAAGTGGTGGGCGCGGTTGCACCTGCGGCGACAATCGCGATGTATTTCACAACGAATACGGATCAAGGGTTTCTCGATGCGTTGACTACTGCGATTCATGACACGACGAATCGGCCGTCGATTATTTCGATCAGTTGGGGAGGACCGGAAACTTCGTGGACGCAGCAGGCGTTGAATTCGTTTAATTCGGCTTGCCAGGACGCGGCGACCATGGGAGTGACTGTTCTGGCGGCTTCGGGCGATAGCGGGTCAACGGATGGTTCCAGTGATGGGAAACCTACCGTGGACTTTCCGGCTTCGAGTCCTTACGTGATTGGGTGCGGCGGGACTCGGCTGAGTTTGTCGGGCGGGACGATCCGTTCGGAAGTTGTGTGGAACGATCTTTCAAGCGACGAAGGCGCGACAGGCGGCGGAGTCAGCGGATTTTTTGCGTTGCCAACGTATCAGCAGACGGCGGGAGTGCCGCAATCTCCGAGCGGGTTTGTTGGGCGCGGCGTGCCGGACGTGGCGGGAGATGCGGATCCGGAGACGGGGTACAACGTGGTGGTGGATGGAAGCGCGACGGTGATCGGCGGCACTAGCGCTGTGGCGCCACTTTGGGCAGGACTGCTGGCGAGGATCAATCAGTCGCTCGGAAAAGATATGGGATACGTGAATCCGCTGCTTTATGCGAGCAAGAGCGCGGCTACTTTTCACGACATTACAAGCGGGACGAACGGAACCTACTCCGCGGGGCCCGGATGGGATGCTTGTACTGGATTGGGCAGTCCTGACGGGGCAGCGCTGCTCGCATCGCTCGGCGGCAAAGCGAGTAGCAAGTCTGCGTGATTCGTCGGAATAGGCCTTCGTTAGACGGCGCGAACTAAGCGAGACGCCCTCATGCCTTTGAAAGCAGCTCGATGAATTTATCGGGCTTGGCGTCGAAGGCCTCTTTGTGAGACTGCATGCAAAAGTAATACGTTTGGCCTTTGTAAACTTCTGAAAGAGCTGAAGCTCGGTTGACTTGCATCCAGCAGACCGCACAAACATCGCCAGGCGGCTTCACCGCAAATTCAGAGTTGGAACCTGCATCCATCCAGCCCTTGCCTTGATATTCAAGTTCAAAGGCGGTGCGTTGGATGGCTTGCGGACCAAAATAGCGACCGACGGTGCGCAGCGCGAGGTCCATGCCGGAAGTAAGTCCGCCGGCGGTCGCGATGTTACCTTGCTCAACGAAGCGGGTGCCGCGGAGTACTTTAACGTCAGGAAACTGCATGGCCAGATCGCTGTAAGCGGTGTGATGCGTTGTGGCGGATCTGCCGTTTAGAAGTCCGGTGGCAGCGAGGACAAACGCGCCGGTGCAGACCGACATGGTGAGGTCGGCAGTTTTCGACGCTTTGCGAATCCAATCGAGCATCACATCGGTTACGCCGTTTTGAGCAGGAATAACGATCACCTTTGGAGGAAGCGCGGTCTGAAAAGTGTAGTTCGGCACGATCTGCAATCCGCCGCTGATCGCGATGGGATTCAGCGCCTCCGCAACGGTGTAAAGGTTGAATGCGCTATCCATCATTTCGCGGCCAGGAATCGTGGCGTCCTGAAAGACTTCCCAAGGACCCGCGAAATCGATCAGCACCGCGCCTTTGGAAATTACGAAGGCGACATTTATCGGGCCGCTCGCAGGTGCTTTGAGTGGACTAGCAGCGCTAGCTGCCTCCGATGACTTTTGAACACCGGAGGGTTGTGGGCGTGCAGCCGCGGTCAACGCAGCGGCGAGCGATCCGGGAATGGCCGCGGCCAAGCCGACCGTCCCTGAGGTTTGCAACAATTGCCTGCGGGTAAGATTTTTTCCTTTCATGTTCTTCCTCTCAAAACAAATTTAATAAATTCGTATCATTCAGTTCGCAGCGCGATGATTGGATCGACGGCAGCGGCGCGACGAGCGGGCAAATAGGTGGCGATCATTGCCGACGCGACAAGAACAAATGCTACGCCGCCGAATGTGAGGGGGTCCCTGGGCGTGACGCCGAAGAGGAGCGATTTTAGCAGAGTTTTCAAGCCCAGCGCTCCCAGGATTCCGACGCCCACACCGACAGTTGCAAGGAGTAGGCCCTGACTTAGGACCATGCACAAAATGCTGGAAGGCCGGGCGCCAAGGGCGAGGCGTATACCAATCTCGCCAATGCGCTGGCTTACCGTGAGCGCCATGATCCCGCCGATACCGGCGGCAGCGATCAATAGCGCCAGCGCAGCGAAAATTGCGAGCAGGCTGGCGGTGACGCGAGGCGACGCGACGGATTCAGCGCGTGCTTGCTCTAAAGTCAAAACGTGAGTCACCGCGGCTTGTGAATCAACTTCATGGACCGCACGCGTAATCGCAACGCTCATTGCCTGTGGATCGGCGATGGTGCGGACGATCAAGGCGGAAGAGTTGGAGCCTTCCGTCTGGGGAACATAAAACTCAGGGGCGCTTGGATGGTCGAGGCCGAATTCCCTGACGTCTCCGACGACGCCAACTATAGTGACCCAAGTTTCACCGTTGTCGCCTGACACGCGCTTACCGATGGGATCTTCATTGGGCCAGAACTGGCGCTTCATCGCTTCATTGATAATTACTACTTGGCGTTCTTTGCCGCCATCGTCGGTATCGGCAAATTCTCGGCCTTTTAATAGCGGGATGCCCAGAGTTCGAAAATAATCGTTTGAAATTATGACTTGATTACCAACTGGAGGAGCTTCGGCGGGGCTTATCTGGCGACCTTCGATCATGAACGGTCCGGAAAACGCGCTGGCTCCGGCCGAGATAGCTTCCGGTTCCAGCGGGTAGAGCCCGGCAATGGAGGCGGACACTACCCCGGGTTCAGATTGCACTCGCGTAACAACTTTCTTGATGAGGTCAACGACCTGCGCTTTATTGGCATACTTAGTGAAACTGAAGGTTGTGCGCATGGCCAGAACATGTTCCGGAACAAAACCTGGGCTGACTTGCTGTATTTTGATCAGGCTGCGCAGCATTAATCCCGCAGCAATGAGCAGAATAAAGGAAAAAGCAATTTGCGAAACGATCAGCGCACTGCGGACGCGATTCTTATAGTGGCCGACACTTGCGCCGGAACCGCCCTCTTTCAGGCTTGCGGACAAATTCGCACGTGTAAGAACCGCTGACAGCGTACCGAATAATATGCTGGTGCAAAGTGCAGCCAAGAGGGTGAAGGCCAAGACATGACCGTCGATTCGAATTTCGTGTGCGCGGGGTGTCAGGCGAGCAGCGAACTGGCTTAAGAGTTGGAGGCTGCTGTATGCGAAGGCCAAGCCGACCAAACCTCCTCCTAGCGCTATCAGGAAACTCTCCGTGAGAAGCTGGCGGAGAATGCGGGTCTGGCCGGCTCCGAGTGCGGTGCGCAGGGCGAGTTCGCGTTCGCGGCGCGACATTCGCGCGAGCACCAAATTCGCTACATTGGCGCAAGCGATTAGCAGGACGAACGCCGCCGCAGCGAGCAGCATGAGTAAGGTGGGCCTGGCTTCGCGCGTCAATTCCTCCTGAAGCGGCATGGTCCTGGCGGCGTATCCAATGTTATCGGGATAGGATTTTGGATATTCCGATTTCAGACGGCCCGCAATGGTGGAGAAGTCAGCGTTGGCCTGCGCGAGGGAAACACCAGGCCGCAATCTTCCGAAGGCTTCCATCATCCGCGCGTCGCGATTATCGATTATGGAGGAGCGGAAAGGACAGGCGGAGGTGGGCATGTAAACGTCGGTTTCGGCGGGATACTGCGGCAACGGCGGAAGCACTCCGACGACAGTATGAACTTTGTCGTTCATTTCGAATGTTTTTCCGACGATCCCGGGATCGCTGCCAAATTTGCTCTTCCAGTATTCGTAGCTGAGGAGCAAGACGGGAGGCGCGCCGAGTTTGTCGTCATCGGGGACAAAGGTGCGACCGAGAAGCGGTTTTACCTGGAACAAGTCGAAATAATTAGCCGAGACGACGGCTGAGCGAACGCGGTCAGGGTCACCATGCCCGAACAAGATGAAAGACATGGCGTGATATTCCACGAAGCCCGCCAGCGTGTTATTTTGTTCTCGATAATCCTGAATTTCATGAACGGAGAAACCAATATCGTCGAGGCCCTGTTTTTGTGCCTGTTGCCGGATGAAAACAAGTTGTTGGCCGTTGGGATATGGAAGCGGACGAAGCAGAACGGCGTGAACCACGCTGAAGATGGCGGTGTTAGCTCCGATTCCCAGCGCCAGAATTACGGTTGCCATTACGGTGAAACCGGGATTTTTGCGCATCATGCGGCCGGCGTAAGACAAATCCTGTTTTAGGATCTCCCAGTGCTCGCGCGGAGCAGTTTGAAAAATGCCAGCCAACGTTTCAGCCCATAACCGGAGGAAATCCAAGGAGCGCCCACGCTCTTGTATGTCGCGGCGCTGTTCCGCAAAAACATTCTCCATCTCACCGCCATAGTTCGCGCGGAAATCGAAGGGCATAATGCCAAGCAAGACTCGGAACATGCGCTGTGAAAACGTGGGCTGGCTAGTGTTCATGCTGTTCGTCCTCGTCAATGGAGATCGCTATACCAGCTTGGGCTTATGAAAGAGTTTCATCGCGTAGGCCTGTTCGAGGGCCTGCTGCATGCGCTCAGCTTCCGCGAGCACAACCGCCCTTCCTAGCTCGGTCAGGCGATAGTAGCGACGCCGCTCGTCATCGAGTCCAATTTCCGGGCGTTTGTTTGATTCCGCAATCCAACCCGAATTCTCGAGCCGCGCAAGATTCCCGTACAAGGTGCCGGCGCTAAGCCGTACCTTGTCATCGGTCCGGCGCAGAACTTCCTTAATGATGGCGTATCCGTGTTTTTCGCCGTCCGCTAGAGCCAGCAGAATGTGAAACATCGCCGGCGTCAGCGGCAGAAAAGATGTTGCGAGCTTTTTCTTGGTTCCCATTTTTCCCTTCCAGGCGCCAGCGGAGCTCTGTATCGTTCTCCGTAAGACTATATCGTGTGACGGCATAGTGGACATGCAAGTTGGCGGCCAGAGGCGCTTAGCTCGCATTCGATTGATTTAACGATGTTTTCCTGTGTCCGCGCGAACCCGGTGGGGGCCGGCCTGTGCGATTTTGGGAATTCGGCAAGCCAGGAGCGGACAAGCGCCTGCTTACTCCGGTGAAATATAGATTCTAACGATGTCGTCTCTTACTTCCACCGTGCGGCCGGGGTATTCGCGTGCGGTTTTTTCGCGTAATTGCTCCAGGGTGGGATATTGGGTGCGGCCGTCGAACCAGCGCGCGTCGTCAATCAGCAGGACGTGGTCTCGGATCGGGTGCTTGTAGATGGCGTTGAGTTCTTGCTTGACTGGGGTGGAGATGTCGAAATCGTGGCCGTCGAGCCAGAACAAGCAAGGTTCTTTGAGCGCTGGCAACAGTTGGGGCAAAACTTTTCCGCTGTCGCCTTGCAGAACGTGGACATTCGAATAGCTTGCGAACTTGCGCCGCGCGCTTTGCGCTCGATTTTCATCGAGCTCAATCGAATAAATCTCGCGAAAGCGGTCTTTGTTTACGTACAACATGTGGGCGTAATTTGTGCCGGTCTCGACGAGTGTTTCCAAATTGAATCTGGAGGCGAACTCCGCGATCATGCGCTGCCTCACTAGATGCGGGGCGCCGGCTCCAGGGACATTACGAATTTTCCAGGAAGCGTATCCGCCCCAGGCCGAAATACTCTTGTAAAAGTGGAAGAGCTGGGTTTCGCGGAATTTGTGTCTTAGTTTCGAAGCCATCTAACTGACATCATAGACAAAAGCGGGGCTGGCGCTTCATCAAAAAGCGTGAGTTCAGTCGCTGGATCTTCGATGGGACTGCCGGATGCTGGGCGCTATTAATCAGTCTTTCGGGAATCTCCAAGTTAGTTCGACGGACTTTCCGACAGTACAGTCCAGATACCGTAAGACGCCAGGGCGCCGATGCCTCCAAAGAGGATGATGAAGGCTAGTTTTCTCCGGCGGCGCTTTGCAGGAATGTTGTCTGCATCGTCGCGATAGGCAGCCGCGGCTGGCGCTCCAGATGCGGCTGGCTCCAAGTCCATGGTGACTCGATAAGACTTTCCTTCCGGTATGGTGTGAAGCTCCCCGTCATTATCAAGGACCAGTGAGCCGTGGAAAGCTGAGACTATGATTTCCTGAGGATTCACGATGGTCACTTGCCCGAAGGCGGGCTGGCCATTCGGCGCTCGAATAACACCTTGAGGCACTTCGAGCTCGAGTTGATCCGCGCCAGGGGAGGAAAAACCTACGGTGCCGCGCGATACTTCTGCGAAAAGTGAATCTGAGCGCTGGCCGAGAGTCGCAGAACTGGATGCAAGAAGATAAAGCTGGGAAGTACCCATTCTCAGACGCAATGCGCCGCCTGCGTCGGTCTCGACTTTGTCGCCCGGATAGACGGTGGTGCCAATGGCCACTCTGGAGTTGGAAACCTGGGCGCTTTCAGCCTGAACCACCAAGCCGAGCGGCTTTTCGTTCGCGGCGAAGCCAGGAAAAACCATCAGGCCGGCAAGCATCCCCGCAATGCAGGACCGAGCAATAGAACGCATAACTGCCTCCCAGGGGTACTTACACAACGTAGGGGGTGTACCGATGGGGGTCAATCCGGATGCGAGGGTTGGTGGTGTAAGAGGCAATATGAGGTTAGCTACGCGGCCGCAGGGCCTTCACCGCCTGGCGCGTTGTGAAACGCGGGAGGCCGTCGGGCGGAGCGGCGATGATTAGTGCAAACGGTCAATTTTGGCGGCTAGGATGAAATCGCTTTCTGTGAGTCCGTTAATCTTGTGGGTCCAGGTTTTTACTTCCGCTTTGCCCCAGGTCAAAAATATATCGGGGTGGTGGCCCTGTTCTTCGGCGATGGCTCCTACTTTATTGACGAAGGCAAGCGCTTGGGCGAAATCGGGGAATTTGAATTCGCGCACGATGTGATGGTTTTCGACGACTTTCCACTGCGGCGTTTGTTTGGCCAAATCTAGGAGCTCTTTACCAGCGAGTGGAGGAACGCCTCCGCGACAAGGCACGCACGTTTTGTTTGCTAGATCGGTCATTAGAAACTCCCCACGCTCGATTTTTGAAACTCGCAGCCGGCGAATTGCAATTGTACAGGAACCAGGTGCTTGCGGCTGGCTCATCGCGAGCCAGTTCTGTTATCCTCTGGCGCACAGAACCGCCCAGTGTTTCCCCGGAGGAATTATGGCTGACGAAGTTCAAGAGCTTCAAGAAAATGCTGAACATGGCGCGCACGAACCGAGCTTGGCTCCTGTGACGGTGACCATGGCGGTGCTCGCAGTGCTGGTAGCCTCCGTTTCGCTGCTGGGCCATCGCGCGCATACCGAGGAAATCCTGCACCAGACGAAAGCCACCGATCAGTGGGCCTATTACCAAGCAAAGGATATTCGCCGAAAAAATTACGAGCTGTTTCTGGATGAGATTTCCGTTTTCACGCTGCAAAATGCCGAGCAAGTAGCCAAGATCAAGGAAAAATACTCGAAGGAAGTGGAGCGTTATAAGGACGAGCAGAAAGATATCCAAACTGAGGCTAAGAATGCCGAGAATGAAGTGATGACGGAGCAGCGCCGCGCCGATCGTTTTGATTTAGGCGAAGTGATGCTGGAAGCGGCTTTGGTCATTTGTTCCATTACGCTGCTCACTCGCAAGAAAATATTCTGGGGCATGGGGGTTATACTGGGACTGGCGGGAGTAGTGACTGCCTGTCTAGGACTTATGATTCACTGACAGGCCGCCCGGCTTGCCGCTGAGTTCAGCGGTGGCCTGAGGCTGCGGATTTGGATTCGATGTAGGCGCGCACGTAATCAGCGAAAGCTTTTTCAAGTCTCAGAGTAACCGGGCCGGGAGCGCTGGCGATTCGATGGCCGTGGATTTCGCTAACTCCCAGCATGCTTCGGTTGGTGGAAGAAATAAAAACTTCGTCGGCGCTGTAAAGATCTTCCGCAAGCAAGGTGCGTTCGGCGACCGGCGCACCTACACCTGCACCAATTTCCAGCAACACGCTGCGTGTGATACCTGAAAGGCAACCCGAATCGAGCGGCGGTGTGTACACGCGTTCGCCCCGCACACAGAAAATATTTGCGGCGGTGCACTCCGACACTTCGCCACGCTCGTTGAGCATCACGGTTTCGTCAAATCCCGCCTGCTGGGCTTCCTGAAGGTTCCAGACATTGTTGAGCCAGGAAGTGACTTTCACGCCAGCCAAGGGCGAGGCTGCATGACGTCCATTTTCGCGCAGGCCGAGTCTTACGGGCTCGCGGTAGGACGGAAGGTCGGAAGAGTACAGGATCAAATCGGCGGGCGGAAAATTCTCGTTACTGCTCCAGAATCCTTGGTTGTAAACGGCGTAGATCCGCGCGCAGCCTTCACGGACTTGATTTGCGCGCAAAAGCTGATCGAGTTTGCCAGCGACCTCCGCTGGGTCGAACGGAAAAGGACAACGGGTTCGCTCGGAGTCGCGCCTCAAGCGCTTCCAATGGCGTTCGAAGGCAAACGGGATGCCGCTGAAGATGCGTATGGTGGTGAAAAGGCCCCAGCCGTTCAAAAGACCGGCTTGCCCGGGCGAGAGGCGCACTTCTTCGACGGGTAAGAGGCGATCGTTATGAAACACAAAACGATGAATCAACGCGTTCCTCCAAGGAACCGAGCCATTCTATCGCACAATGGCTTTGGCGCTATGGATAGGCAATCGGCTGGTCATCGAGAGACTGGGGCGCAAACTGGTGAGCCGGCTTTTTTCCGTTTTCGGGGTATTGACACTTACGGTGCCTAGGGCCTAAATTGAAGTTGTCGATTCGGAGGGACTTATGCGCGCACTCTCCCGCTGTGTTCTCATTGCAACACTCATCGTTGGTCTGCTGAATATTCCCGCTTATGGCGCAGACGAAAAGCCTTTGGGCCTGGTGATGCAGGCACAGAACGCTCACATCGGCAATGCGAGTGTAGCGATTGGAACGACCATTTTCCCAGGCGATACTTTGGCTACCGAAGCGGGCGGAACGTTGCGATTGAATCTTGGAGCCAGCCAGCTCTATCTGCTTTCAGCAAGTTCGGCCACTTTGTCCCCCCATGCTACTCCGAATATGGTGCATGCGGTAGTGGGACACGGGACTGTTGGTTTTTCGTCGAACGGCAGCGATCACATCGAGCTGGAAATTCCAGAAGGCATTTTGCGCGCGGCGAACAGCCAACCAGCGTATGGGCAAGTGACTATTGTCGGGCCGCAAGAGGTGATCATCTCGGCGTATCGCGGAACGCTGGCGCTGGACCATGACGGAGATACACGTGAGATTCCAGCGGGCAAGTCCTTCCGCGTGACGATGGATCTGGAACCGGCCGCGTCAGCACAGCCGCAAGCGCCGGCTGGAGTGGGCGGCGGAAATCCGAAGAAGGCTTTGAATACAAATTCGCTGGTTTGGGCCGCCGTGGCACTGGGGGCCGCTGCTGGTACGGCAGTGGGAATTTGGTATGTGCTATCGGAAAGTTCTTCGGCCCCGAACAACTAAGCCGGCCACGTCGGAATTTCGGTTCTAACTTCTTTTTTTATTCCATCGCTGGATCGTTTTCTTCAGGCTGTTCCTCGTTTCCCGTATGAAGCTATTTCCATCCATTAAAAATAAAGCACATCAGCGAGTGGTAATGCGATACAAGGCGTCCAACGGTTGTATGCTAAATTTGCATCCAGAGAGTGTTAACTAAAAAATGAACAAGCCCATCGCACGAACGGCGATTTGTCTCTTGCTGGCTTTTTGCGTTATTCCAAGTTTCTCTTCCGGCGCTGCACCGGATTCGCTACTTCAGATCATGCAGGACGAATTGAAGCGCGCCAACACGTCGTTGGCGAAGTCCGAGCCCGCGCCTTATTACTTAAGCTACGCGGTGGCGGACAGCAAGGGTACCGTGATCGTGGCGATGAACGGCAGCCTAGTGCTTTCGACCAGCGTTCAGCAGCGGGAAGCAGACGTGATGATGCGGGTAGGGTCACCCGCTCTGGACAACACGCACAGTAACAAGAATCGGGCGTCCGGCATCACGTCCGGAACACTGCCATTGAATAATGACCGGGACGCTATCGCGCGGGTGCTGTGGCAACTCACAAACCGCGGATACGACCAAGCCTCTTCCGCGTTTTTAACGGTGAAGACGAACACGGCAGTGCAATCGGAAGAGGAAGATAAGTCGCCAGACTTTTCGAAGGAATCCGCACAGACGCATGTGGGCGATGCGCAAGCGCTCGCGCCGTTGAACCAGAAACAGTGGGAAGACCGAGCGCGAAAGATTTCGGCGGAATTTTTGAAATCTCCCGAAGTGTACGATTCCACCGTGTACCTGCAGGTCAGCGACGACCGTTCGTATCTGGCCACGAGTGAAGGCACAGCGGTGGTGCGTCCCAGCGCGCTCAGCCGGCTGGTCATTCAGGGAGAGACGCGCGCGGATGACGGCATGGAATTGATGCGCGTGGAAACTTTTCAGGCGCCTTCTTCAGATGAGCTACCGTCGGATACCGAACTACTTGCCAAGGCTGACAAAATTTCTGAAGACTTGAAGGCTTTGCGCGCTGCTCCAACGGCTGAGCCGTACGCAGGACCGGCCTTGCTGTCCGGCCGAGCTGCCGCAGTTTTCTTCCACGAAGTGCTGGGGCACCGGCTGGAAGGGCATCGGCAGCGCGATGAGACCGAAGGGCAGACGTTCACGAAGAAAATAAATCAGCTGGTTCTGCCTTCCTTTTTGACTGTGGTGGATGATCCCACGATGAAAGAACTGAACGGCGTGAAACTGGCGGGATCATACGATTTCGATGATGAAGGGGTTCCGGCGATTCGCGTGGAGGCGGTGGAAAACGGCATTTTGAAAAATTTCTTGATGTCGCGGATGCCGAACAAGTATTTCGACCATTCGAACGGACATGGGCGCAGGCAGCCAGGATTAATGGCCACAGGCCGCCAGGGAAATTTAATTGTAACTTCCACGAATACGGTGCCGGACTCCAAGCTTCGCAAGAAATTTATTGAAGAGATCAAGAAGCAGGGGAAACCGTACGGCCTTTACTTCGATGATATTCAAGGCGGTTTCACACTGACTCAGCGTGCGATGCCGCAAGCGTTCCAGGTTCTGCCAGTGATGGTGTATCGCGTTTATGCCGACGGCAGGCCGGATGAACTTGTGCGTGGAGTGGATATTGTGGGCACGCCGTTGCTTTCCTTGAACAACATTATGGTGACCGGTGACACCATGCAGGTATTCAACGGAATTTGCGGCGCTGAATCAGGTTGGATCCCAGTGGCTGCGGCTGCGCCGGCTATGCTGTTTTCGGAAATTGAGGTTCAGAAACAGCACAAAGGTACGGAGAGGCCTCCCCTTCTTGCGCCACCGGAACCCAGCAGTCCCTCCTCTTCAAAAAGTCCGTCGAAGGCGAGGAGCTAGCGATGACAGTGATCCGAAAGTACCGCGCGCTTCGCCTGAACTTTTATGCTGCAGTGGTTGCCTCGGTGTTTTTGTCCCGCGGGTACGCAGACGGCGCGCAGCAGAACAAAACGAAAGCGGACAATTCTTCAAAGGCTTGGGCATCGAATGGCGCTTCCGATACAAGCGCGGCTTCTTCCGACCCGGTGATTCGAGCGATGCGCGAGGAGCTGGAGCGCTCGAAATCGCAAATGAAGATGGAAAATGTGGCGGCGCCGTACTACATCGAGTACCGGCTGTCGGATGTTACCGAATACAGCGCCGAAGCGACGTTTGGCGCGTTGCGACAGAACCAGCTCACTCACGGGCGTGGTGTAAGAGTGGTCGTGCGAGTGGGGGACTATAAGCAGGACAGTTACTACGGGCCTGGCCTGGGCGTGGTGGAATTTGCGCCGCTGGACAACGACGACATCGCCTTGCGCCGGCAATTGTGGATGGCAACCGATCGCGCTTACAAAATGGCGAGCGAAGCGCTGGCGGGAAAAAAGGCGCTGCTGAGCCAGTACAGCGCTGAACAACCCTTTGACGATTTCGCAAAGGCGCCGGCATTGCAGTCCACCGAGCCGCTGGCGAAACTCGAATTTTCCGCGGAGGCCTGGGAGAAGGCACTGGCGAAATCCACGGACCTTTATCGATCGGATCCAAAAATTCAGTCGCTATCGGCCCGTGCAACCTTTCGCTCAGTGAACGAGTATTTTGTGAATACGGAAGGAAGCATCACTCGCCAAGGTAACACCTGGTATCTGCTTCAGCTTTCGGGTGAAACGCAAGCGGAAGATGGAATGCGACTGGGACGTTCGCCCTATTATATGACGGCAAAAGCGTCGGAGCTTCCAGAGCCGGCGAAATTGGAATCCGACACGGCGAAAATGCTGGAAACGCTGAAGAAACTTCGCGAAGCGCCGCTGGTGGAAGAAGACTATCGCGGGCCGGTACTTTTTTCGAATGATGCTGCGAGCGATGTATTCTACGGGATGATTGGAAATAATGTGCTGGGGATTCGGCCCAAGCCGGGCGATTCAGCTCGCACCACGGGGAAATTTTCTTCGAACTACAAGGGCCGCGTGCTTCCGACGTTTCTTTCCGTGACAGATGATCCCACGATGAAATCTTTTCAAGGGCACAGCCTGATCGGAGGCTATGAGGTGGACGAGGAAGGGGTCCGCGCGCAAACCGTAGCGGTCGTCACGGACGGAATGCTTATGGATTACCTGCTGGGTCGAATGCCGATACGCGATTTTCCCGATTCCAACGGACACGGGCGCGCGGCCCCGGGGCAAGCTCCCGGCCCGAGCATCGGCATTTTAGTGGTTAAGCCGAAGGACGCGCTTTCAAGCCAGGACATTAAGAAAAAACTGATTGAACTGTCCAAAGAAGAAAACAAGGAGTACGGATATTACGTCGAAACGCTATCGGGGTACGAACCGCGGCTGCTTTATCGCGTATATGTCAATGACGGGCACGAAGAACTAGTCCGCGGGGCCGTTTTTAACGAGCTTGATACGCGCACCCTGCGCAACGATCTGGTTGCCGCGGGAAACGATCCACTAGTGAGCAATCGCGAAGGGCCGGTTCCCAGCACGGTGATTGCACCGTCCATTTTATTTGATGAGCTGGAAGTGAAGCGAACGGATAAAAAGAACGCCAAGCTGCCGGAGTATCCGCCGCCGGATCTTACTGCTGGACATTGATTTTGAAGGGCTGGGGCGTTGCGATTCAGACGGGGTTGATACGGTAGAGCCAGTCGGGTTTTGCAGCTGCCGGCAATGTATGTTCCGAGCTCGCGGCAGCAATTATTTCATCCACAATATTCCGTCGAGGCGTTAGCGTGCAAACAGGGTCGGTGGCAGCGGCATCACCGGCAAGAAGAAACGCCTGGCAGCGGCAGCCACCAAAATCCAGTTCACGGCGGTCGCAGTTGCGGCAAGGCTCCTGCATCCAGTCCTGGCCTCGGAATTTTTGAAAGACTTCTGAGAAATCCCAAATTTCCCGGAGCGCTTGGTTTTTTACGTTGGCAAACCGCAGGCCGGGAATGATCTGCGCAGCGTGACATGGGAGCACGTCGCCGCCTGGAGTAATCAGCATCAGCTTGCGCCCCCAGCCGCCCATGCACGCCTTGGGATACTTCGCGTAGTAATCCGGCACGACGTATTCCAGGCGAACCTTCCCGCGCAATCGCGCCTCCGCTTGCAGCAGTAGTTGGATGGAATGGTCGACCTGATCGCGCGTGGGCAGGAGCAGCTGGCGATTGGCTAACGCCCAGCCGTAATACTGAACATGCGCGAATTCCAGACGACCGGCGCCAGATGCCTCTCCAAGAGCAATCATTTCTTCCAATTGATCGAGGTTCTGACGATGAATCACAAAGTTCAAGGTCAACGCTATACGGTGCTCGCGTGCCCACTTCAGAACTTGGAGCTTCTGCTCGAGCGCCTTCGTTCCGGCAATCTCATTTGCGGCAGTCTCTTGCGCGCCTTGAAAGCTCAATTGCAAGTGATCGAGTCCAGCATTCACGAGCTCTGCAAGCCGCCGTTGATCAAGAGGCAATCCCGACGTGATCAAATTTACGTACAGCCCAGCCGCGCGCGCGGCGCGAATAAGTTCAGCGAGATCAGGACGCGCCAGCGGCTCGCCACCGGTGAAGTCCACTTGCAAAACGCCTGCATCGGCAGCCTCTCGCAGAACGCGGAACCAAACTTCAGTGGAAAGCTCGAGTCCCCGAGCTTGCAACTCCATAGGATTCGAGCAATAGACACAGTGCAGGGGACAGCGGTGAGTCAGCTCAGCGATGAGTGCAAGCGGAGTTGGAATCGTGGTGCTCATTTCTGCGCAGCGGCGTCTTGTACGGTGAAATCCAAAGCTCGCTGTTCGTGCAGCAGCGCGAGATACCCAAGAATGTCCTTCTCCACGCGCTCGGGTTCAGCTTTCGAATAAATCTTCTGCAGCTCGGAAATGATTTGCCGGACGGTGTGTTTCCCATCGCAGCGCTCCACGATTTCAAGGCTTGGTCCGTTCAGACGAAGCGCGCGTTCCGGCATTTGCAACATACCCGGCCCGCGATTGGGTTCGCTTAGACGGCATCCCGCCGCGAGCCTGGGCCGCACGTTCATTTCAGGATTCATGCTTTAGTCCTGGGGCCGAAAAGAGCCCGGCGGCGGCCATCCTGGGGACACGTAGGCAAAATACACGGCATCGAGCTGCGCCCAAAGAATATTGCATTTCGCGCGTAAGGCATTCAGGGCCTGTTCCTGTTGCTCGCGCGTTCGAGCATGCTCCACCACCCACGCTAATGCAAAATCGGCGTCTTCCGGGGCCTGCGTGAGGCGGCCCTGAAAATAGTCAAGGCCGCCGGAAAGCCAAGGATAGTATCGCCTGAGTGCGTCCATGCGCAGCGCAATAAGCTTCCCGGAAAACAGCTCCGTCAGAGAAGAAGCCACGGCTTCGAGAAATGTGCCGGAGCCAACCAAATCTAGATAAGCGTCAACTGCATAACGCACTGCCGGAAGAATCGCATCTTGACGCATGGCCTGTTCGCGGCTGAGCCCCGTCGCCTCCACCAACCGCAGCCACTTCTCAACGCCGCCGGGACGTGTGGCATCTCCATCGTGATCAAAAATCCGCTTTCGCCACGCGCGGCGAAATGCGGCGTCTTCGCTGCGCGCGAGAATCGTGGCATCTTTCATAGGGATACGGCTCTGGTAGTAGTAGCGGTTGAGCGCCCACGCTTGCAGTTGGCCGCGCGTAAGTTTTCCTTCATGCATCAACAAGTGAAAGGGATGTTTGTGATGATAACGCTCTTCTCCGACGGCATGAAAGCACGCGACGAATTGAGGTGCAGGGAGAAGCACGTTTGAGAGCGACTCATTCACAGGACGAACTCCATACCATCATGCGCGACTTCCCAGCCCATTTCGCGCACCTCGCGATACGCAGGACTTTTTTCATCCAGGATGGGGTTTGTATTGTTGACGTGAATGAGGATGCGGCGGCTGCGACCAGGTCCGGAAAATTGCTGAAGGAGGCCGTTTGCGCCAGAGAGCGGAAGATGACCGATTGCGCGCGCGGACTCGCCCGATCCTGTCGCGCGAATAAGTTCATCGTCGCACCAGAAGGTGCCATCCAAAAAAATCAGATCGCTGGACTCGGCTATCTTTTTCCATTCCTGATTTTGGCCCGAGAGAGAAGGCGCAAAGAACAATCGCTTCTCACCATGTTCGACAAGTAGACCGACAACGGCTTCCTTCGCCGGCAGCTTGCCTCGCAAGTTATCGCTTACATAATCCGGATAAGTTTCTCCTAGCGGAACTGCCGAATAATGGAAGGAATCATCTACCAATTGCGGCTGCGATGAAATGCTAAGCCACTGTAGGGGAGGTGTCGAGCGGTTGAGGACTCGAAATATCGTGTTTTCAGTGTTGAGTATCGCCTGCACAGCCGGGGTAGCATAAACACAAAACGGCGTGAATTCGCGAAGGTGGAGTAGACCCATCACGGAATCGACTTCAGCGCTGGTGAGGAACACGCCGGCTATCGGCGAACGACGGGATCCCTGCGGAGGGGCAAGTTCGGTGGTCGCGAGAATCTGGGTGCGTAGGTCGGGTGAAGCGTTCCAGCAGGAACCATGCGTCGGGATCTACAGAGAAGGCCAGCTGCGTCTGTGTGCGTGAGCTTCCGGGCAGTTTGCCTTCGCGCAGACGGGTGCAATTCGAACATCCGCAATTCCACTGGGGGAAGCCGCCCCCGGCTGCCGAGCCGAGGATTTTGACGCGCATTCGGGGCTAGAGCTCGGCGTTAGCGTAGGAGCTGATTTCGCAGTTCAGGTTGACTTCTTCGTGTTGAGGGGTTACCCATTCCATGGTGCGAACTCCCTTTTGCAAGATGATAATTTACAATATAAGCGTAGCATGAGGAACCGGCAAGGTCAACGGAGTATCACGAGTATCACGAAGGCTCCTGCGGCATAACCCGTTTGTTTCCATCAGCTGGATGCAGTTAGATTGAGGAACCCTCAACTTTCAGCGAAATCCGGCAGTGGGCGGCGGTATGTTATCTTGACGAGTGGGGCTCTGCGTCCTTAGGAGGTAGTGATGGGTACGCCGTCGATGCGACGCACCGATCGTGTTTCGTTGACCGTGCTGCTGGAAGCTTCCGGCACCGACAGCAACGGTCAGGAGTTCAAGGAGCCGACCCGCACGCTGCTGATCAATCGCGGAGGGGCGGTGATCATCCTGGAGCGGGAGTTGAAGCCCGAGCAACAGATTCAAATCAGGCGTCAGGCAGGAGCCGATTCCCAGAAAGACCGTTCCGGCCAGGATCGTGGGCGAATTTGGCCGGCAAAAGGACGGACATCTTTATGGGATCGAGATACTGGACCATGAAAACGATTTCTGGAAGATAGAATTTCCACCGATTGCAGAATCCACAGAGGCGGTGGCGCGAATGCTGCTGCATTGCAGCTACTGCAAGAGCCGCGAGGTGGCCTATTTGAACGAGCTGGAGCTGCGCGGGTTCGAAACGAATCGCGGTATCGCGCGACATTGCAAAACTTGCGGTGTGCCGAGCATTTGGACGCAAGCTCCTCACGAAGACGAAAAGCAGCGATCGCTGCGAGCCGCTCGCGGAAAAGGCGCGCGGGAAGCGGATCAGATTCCCGGAGGCGAAGAGCAGCGAGCTCGCCAACGCATGCGTATGAAGACGCGGTTGACGGCGTGCATACGCCAGCCAGAGAGCGACGACGAGCTGGCCGTTTGCGAAGACATTTCGCCGATTGGAATGTGCTTTCGGAGCAAACGCCGCTACGACACACAGGCGATGATTCAGGTGGCGGTTCCCTACTCACCGGATGCTGCGAATATTTTTCTTCCGGCGAACGTGGTGTATTCGGAAGAAATTCCCAGGGCGGGGTTATTCAGGCACGGCGTGGAGTACCGCAGAGTAGGTCCCCGGGCGCGCTAGATCGCAGTTGGGCGCGAATGTTACAGCCGCAAATTTCTAGGCGACTGGCACGGCGGAGCGTTCGCGACTGCGGCGCTGTAGGTATTTCATGACGATATTGAGATAGACATTTCCGTTGGGAGTTTCGAAACAAAGAATGGTCGCCTCGGAATCTTTTCCTGTCTGCGAGCACTGCTCTTGAGCTACTACTTCCGGAGGAAACACTTTGAACTGAAATCCGCGGTCGTTCAGCTGGGTTACGGCGTTGCCGATGACCATGTTGGCAAGCTCACACACGGTTTCTCTCACGATCGCTTCATCCGGAGAGACGTCCGTGCCGAAGAGCAAGCTGGCGACTTGCGCTGCTGCGCCCGGGTCCATGTCGAGGATTACGCGGCCTTCAATTTGTCCGCGAAAAGTCACCACCGCCGCGGCACCTTTACGACGATATCCTTCCACTTCCATGGTAAGGTCCACGATTTTTGCAGGCGCCTTCATCATCTCGGCCAGCACTGCGTCCAGCGAACCGATGAATGGTTGGATCAGATCCATCCTCATCGAGATTTCTCCTGGCCAGCGCCGACTGTCGCGGTGACGCCGTCGTCATTGAGAACGTAACGGATGATTTCGTAAAGCGCATCGGGCTTAACCGGTTTTTGGACGAAGTGGCGCGCACCCTTTTGCAAGGCGGCAAGAATATTGTCCTGATAGCCGACGGAAGAAACCATGACGATGCGGGCGTCGGGATGTTCCTGGACGATGCGCTCGACCGCTTCGATGCCTTCCATCTGCGGCATGGTGATGTCCATCAGAACGATGTCAGGCTTGGTGCGAGCGTATTCGGTGATGGCGGTGCAGCCGTCACCCGCTTCGCCGATTACCTGGCCGCCAAAGGATTCGATCATCTTCGCAAGACTCTTTCGCGCGAAGACGGAATCGTCCACGATCAAGTAGCGGACGGGCTCGCTGTCTTTCTTTCTGGTCAAAGCTTCAAACTGTTTCATAACCATCTCCTTCGGAAATCTTTCTCGTCAATCACTGCCACCGATAATCCTTGCCGGCACTGGCTCGGCCGGCGCACGTTCCACCGCACATTTCGATTGCAACACACCTGAAAGATTCGAGAGCGAAACGACACGCGAAGCGAAGCCACGCTCGATTGCGGAGCGCGGCATGCTGTCCACCACGCATGAATCGGGACTTTGGACGATCGTAAGGCCACCTGCGGAACGCACGGCGCCCAAGCCTGCGGCGCCATCGTCACCCATGCCGGTCATCAACACGGCGATGGCATTACTACCGAATTCCTGAGCTACGGATTGGAAAAGAACGTCTACGGAGGGACGGTGCCCGTTAACTCTAGGCTGATCGACCAGGACGGCGATGTTGCCGTGCTCCATGCGGCGAACTTTCATATGGCGATTTCCAGGACAAATCAGTGCGCGACCCGCGAGCAACAAATCGCCGGATTGCGCTTCTTTCACTTCGATCGCAGAGGATTCATGCAGGCGCCGCGCAAACATATCGGTGAAGCCTTCGGGCATATGCTGCACGACCAAAAGACATCCGGGAAAATCCTCGGGAAGCTGGGAGAAGAGATATTGCAAGGCGTTGGGACCGCCGGTGGAGATGCCGATGGCGACGATTCGAGAAGGCCAATTGGGCATGGCCGAGCGGCTTGCGCTCTCTGCGCTTCGGCAGAGGGCACCGTGATAATCATCTTCGGAGCGCCCGAAGCGGCGGCCACTTTTATTTTCAGTGCAAATTCGGCGGCAATATGCTCGATGCGACCCGAAGCGGCATCTTGAGGCTTGGTGACAAAGTCGAAAGCGCCGAGGGCCAGAGCCTTCAAGGTGATCAGAGGCGCTGCGATCGGTCTGCGCGCTGAAGACGATTACAGGGACGTGGTGCTTGCGAGTTATCTGGCGCAGCATCTCGATTCCGTCCATGCGCGGCATGTCGAGATCGAGCGTCACCACGTGCGGGTGCAGCTCGGCGATCTTCTTCAGCCCCATTTCTCCATCCATCGCGGTGCCGACAACCTCGATGTTAGGATCGCGATGCAGCACTTGCGGAATGAGCTTCCGCATCAGCGCCGAATCATCGACCACCAGAACGCGAATTTTTCCGTTCAGGCTCACGCGATGGCTCCCACCGGTTGAATCCTGGACAAATGCGAAATTACGGCCGGAACGTTCAATATAAGCACGACAGTTCCGTCACCGAGTATGGAAGCACCGCTAACTAGCGGCGAAGTGACCAGCCGATCTTCAAGAGCTTTGATCACCAGCTCTTCTTCGCCCATCAAACTGTCTACGGCGAGTCCAAACTTCCGGCTCCCTGAACCGATCACAATTACGAAGATTCTCTTCTCACGCGCACGGGTGACCTGCGATTCGAGGCGCTCCAGGCGAACGAGCGTGAGGACCTGATCACGCAACTGAAAGACCTCGTGGTTGTCCACGCGATGGATTTCGCCTTCTGATACACGCGTAATTTCCACGACCATGGCCAAAGGCACAGCGTAGAGCCTTCCCGAGACGCGGAAGAGAAGCGACTGAATGCTGGCGAGGGTGAGCGGAACCATCAAGCGAAAAGTTGTGCCTTGTCCCAGATCGCTTTCGAGCTCGATGGAACCCTTCAAATTATCGACTGCGGACTTAACGACATCCAAGCCGACACCACGGCCGGAAATCTCGGTTATTTCGTCCGCGGTGCTGAGGCCGGGCGCGAAAATCAGATGCATGATGTCGGAATCATTCAGCCGCGCTGTGTCGTTTGCCGTGACAATGCCACGCTCGATGGCGCGACGCAGAATCTTGTCTCGGTCGAGGCCGCGCCCGTCGTCGGAGATTTCGATTACGACTTGGTCGCCCTCGTGGTAAGCATCCAAACGAACGGTCCCGCGAACAGGCTTGCCGACGGCTTGGCGCTCAGCGGCGGTTTCGATGCCATGATCCGCTGCGTTGCGAACCAAATGCGCGAGAGGTTCAGCGAGAGCGTCGAGAATGCTTTTGTCCAAATCGGTATTTTGGCCGGCGACTTCGAGATTAATCTCTTTGTTTCGTGATTTGGCCACGTCGCGAACAACGCGGGGGAAACGGCGGAACAGCTGTTCCACCGGGACCATACGTATTTTCATCACGGACTTTTGAAGTTCGCCGAGAACGCGAGATTGAAACGCAAGAGCGTCGGCGAATTTTCCACGCAGGGGATCTTTAGGATGCGCGCGCTCGAACTCGTTAATAGTCCGCTGCAGCATGGATTTTCCGATGATCAGTTCACCCACTAAATTCATCACGATGTCGATGCGTCCGGCGTCCACGCGCAAAGTGTTTTCCGCGGCGGCGTGCGCAAGACCCGAAGGCGCGCCGCCTTCGCGCGAGTCCTCTTGATGATCGAGGGCTGCGTCTGATCTGTCGGCATCCGTCTTGGCGGACCGGGCAGCCGCTTCGGCTTCGACAAGAATCTCCAGGAGATCGCGGGGAGGAGCTTCCGCAACAGCACATTTGACGACTGCGATGCGCGAAACCACGGACGGAACCTGGCAATGCTTCCGAATCCAGTCGACTGACTTCTCGCTGGAAATTGCGGCTTCAATTAAATTTGTGCTGGCAGCTTGTGCGGCGCTTTCCGGGTGGAGAAACAGGATTCGCCCGGCGCCTTCGAGCGCTTTGCGTACAAGCTCGAAAGCCGCGGCTGGCAGCAGCGATTCCGAGTCCAGATAAAGCGCGATGTTGTAGACCGATTCGCTGCGGCGAACTGCTTCGGCGATCATCAAGCGCTCATATTCGTTCCAATCGAATTTCGCTTCGTCGGATGCTTTTTCAGGCTGGACCGCGCTCTTATGCAACAGGCGATTGATATGATCCCGCAGAGCGCCGCCATCGGGCGGCTGCAGATGGTCGCGATAGGCAGCGAGCATTTCGTGAAAAGTGTCAGCCGCGGTCAGACACGACCTCGGGAATCAACGCAGCGTTTTCCTTGGCCAGTTCAGGCGTGAGGACGTCTTCGAGTTCGTGGGCGAGCTCGCTAAGTTCGCGAAAACCGCAAGCCGCCGAATCGCCTTTTAAAGTGTGGACCGCGCGCCGGACACTACGAAGATTTTCCTTGTCGGCTGGATGCTCTTCTAGCGCTAGGCCGGCTTCGTTCATGTTCTGGAGAATCTCCGCGGCGCTTTCGAAAAAAAGCTCGCGGAGTTCGGATGCGCGATCGTCGGGCAGAAAGGTCACGGAGTCCCCTCCATTTTCTGGTACACGGTCGCGCTGTTTTGATGAATCATGTGAAATTTCGTGGTGAGTCCGAACAAGCTTTCCGCGTGGCCAACGAACAGATAGCCTTCGGGATTCAAGCAACGGTGGAATTTGTCGATCAGCCGCTTTTGTTCCGGTTCGTCGAAATAGATCATCACATTGCGGCAGAAGATCACGTCGTTACGCAGGGGCAGATATTCCGTTTTCAGATTGTGAAAGTCGAACTGAACCAAACTTTTCAGCGCGGGCTTGACGGAATATTTGTCGCCAACCTTATCGAAGTAGCGCAGTCGGCAGGTGTAATCCACGGTTTCCATCTGTGCTTCGGTATAAATTCCCTGCTGTGCGGTGAGCAGCGCTGAATAATTGATATCGGAGGCCAGGATTTCAACTTTCCACGGCGGAGGAATCAGCGGCTTAGGTGTGGGCATCTCGAAGGGAAGCGGGTTTCTCAAGTAGTAGTAGGCCAGCGCGTCGCAAACTAGGAGAGCAAGCGTGTAGGGTTCCTGACCGGTGGAACATCCCGCGCTCCAGATCTTCAGATGACCAATCGCGGCGCTCCTGCTTGCGCTTCAGAATTTCTTCAAGCGTCACTTTCTGGAAAAGATCGAGTTGCGGACGAATACGGAAGAAACTTGTCTCGTTTACGGTCAAGTTTTCCAAAAGAGATACGAGTTCCTGTTTCCCCTCGCGGCTCGTAAGCAACCGGTAGTAGGTGTAAAACGAATCCATCTGGCAAGCTTTTAGGCGGCGTTGCAAACGATCTTTCAGGAAGTGCGTGCGGCGTTCGTCGAAGTACATGCCGCATTCCTGGTAAACCAGCGTTTGCAAGAGCTTCAATTCCGCTTCTGTGAGTGGCACCTGCGTCGCCAGAGTAGTAGTGGACATTCGCTCCTCAGTGTGGCCGCTTCTTGCCAAATCTATATTTATCTTTCCAAGTGGCCGGCGGGAACCGCGTCAACGGATTCGGCGACTTCGTCCAAACGGCGTAATTCACCGCGCTGCAGAACTTTGTTAAGGTCGAGCAGAATTATCAGACGCCCGCGCAACTTTCCGACACCTGTTATGTAGTTCAACTCGCCTTCCTGAAAGACATCTTGGGGGGCTTCTATTTCAGAGGGCGGTATACGCAAAACCTCGGATGCCGAATTCACCATCAATCCAATCAAGCGATTCTCCAACTCGACCACCACGATGCGGTTTTTCTTGTTCGGCTCGCCAACTTTTTCGTGGAAGCGTTTGCGCAAATCGACGACTGGAATGATGCGCCCGCGAAGATTGATGACGCCTTCGATGTAATCGGGCGCATTCGGGACGGAGGTGATAGCCGGAACGCGCACGATCTCGCGTACCAGCGAGATTGGCACGCCGAAAGTTTCCCGTCCGATGCGGAACCCTACAAGCTGGAGTTCTTTGTCCATGTCTGGATGTGTGCGCCTCTACGAGTGAGCCAATTCCGCGTACTCTTCCCGAGTCTGCCGCTCCGCTCCAGCGGTCGAGCGTCGGGAAGCGATGACGACGGCTTTCGGCGTGTCCTTCGTCGAGGACGAAGCGGTCCATCGATTCCAGAAGCGCGCGGGAGAGTTTTGACATCTGTTCCGCCGCTGCCGCTAGTTCGGATGAACTCGAACTCGATTGCTGCACGAGTTCGCGCATTTTTTCCATCGCGCGTACTACACCTTGCGCTCCGGAAGCCTGCTCTTCCACCGAAGAATTGATTTCCTGGGTGATTTCGGTCAACCGATTGGTGGCCTTAGCGATCTGCGTGGACCCGCTGGACTGCTCCATGGTTGCCGCGCCAATTTCCTGCGAGAATTTGTAAACCTCCGAAACCACCTCGGAAATTTTTTCGAGCGCGAAGCTAAGGTCCTTGTTCAATAACAACCCTTCCTGGACCATGCTGGTGCTCTTCTCCATGTTGTCCACGGCTTCGCGGGCTTCCTTTTGTATGCCCTGAATGAGTTCGGAAATTTCCTTGGTGGATTGCGTGGATTTTTCCGCAAGCTTGCGCACTTCTTCGGCGACCACGGCGAAACCCAATCCGTGTTCTCCGGCGCGAGCTGCCTCAATGGCCGCGTTCAATGCCAAGAGGTTGGTTTGTTCGGCGAGATCGTCGATGACTTCGATAATTTTCCCGATGTCATCAGCACGACGCCCGAGAACATCGATAATTTCGGCCGATGATTGAATCGCGTGACTGGTGCGGTTCAATCCCTCGGTGGCCTTATCCATGGTAACCATGCCGGTTTGAACTTCTTCGCGCGAGCGGTGCGATATATCCACCAGGAGCTTGGCGGTGTCCGCCACACGCTGAATCGAAGTGACCATCTGATCGATGGACGCTGACGTTTCGGCGACGCTAGAGGCCTGCACCTGCGTGTTCTTCACCACGTTTTGCACGTTGATGCTCATTTCGTGCATGGTGCTGGTGACTTCATCAATTGCAGATGCCGCTTGCACGCTTACTTTCGCTGACTCATCGGAAGCGCTGGCCATTTGTCCAGAACCGCTGGCCACTTGCGAAGCGCTATCTCGCACTTGACGAACCAGATCACGCAGACCTTGCGTCATTCGCGTGAAAGCTAAGGCCATGGTGTCTTGAGCGGAACGCGGCTTTACGGAAACCGACAATTGGCCTTCTGCGATTGCCGCGGAGACAGCCGCCATCTCTTTCAGGTGCACGATCATTTTGTTGAAGTTGGACGCGAGTATCCCAACTTCATCTTCCCGATGGATATCGATGGACTGATCCAAATCTCCGGATTCCCCAATGCTGTGCGCCACTTCAATCAGGTGATACAACGGTTCTTTAATCGACTTTGCGGTCGCGAAAGCGATGAATCCTCCGAGAAGGATCGCAAGCAGAGTGCCGACAGTGGTGATGATGGTGCTCAACGCTGTCGCGGACGCAGCAGAGGTATTCGAATCATCCAGCGATTTACGAACAGCAAGGCTGGCCTCGTCCAGAACGGCGGAAGATTTGTTGAACCAGGAATTGGGATCGTGCTGAAGATAAAAAATCTGCAGATCGGATACGGTGGCATCGCCGGCGTCCACTTGATGGCGCTTCGCGATCATGGGCTTGGCGAAATCCTCGGCCCAACTGTGTTCCCCATTTTCAACCTGGGCAAACGCAGACTTGAGGCCTGCGTCATTTGCTCTGGATTCGACGTCCTTTAGAAGCGCCGACAGATCGCTGACGCCTTTGTCGGTTTTGTCTTCGTCGCGAAGGTCTCCGCTGAGAAGGTAATTGCCCAGATACAACCGGTTCTCCATCATCTGGAAACGGACGCTTTCGATGGCCTTCACATCGGAGAGCGTGGAGGCGACGGTGGCTCGTGCGCTATATTCGCGCCGCACGGTGAAAATGTTGATGATGAAAAGAATCAGCATGATGGCGAGTACGGCGCCAAACCCCAAGTAAAGCTTCTTCCCAATTGTCATATCGTGATGCCTCCACTTCCCGCCCATTGAAAACTTCCGCCCTCAAGGAGCGGTCGCCCCTCTAGTTGCCCTGCGGGTTAAACTCGAATTCAACAATCTCCATGGTGTCTCTCGGACCTGGCTCAAAGCGCCACTTTTTTAGCGCGTCGAGCGCGGAATTTATTAGCAAAGGACTTCCGCCGATTACTTTCGTAGTAACCACATGCCCGTCGGCTGCCACGGTGGCCTCAATCTTTACTTTTCCCGAAACGTTCATCTGCTTTGCAAGCGAAGGATATTGCGGCACAACCCGTGTACGAATTTTCCGCTTGATAGCTTCCGCCGAATTTTCTTGTGCCGAGGCTCGGGGTATAACTCCAAATGATTTACCGAGAAAAATCGCAAGTACCAAAACTGCAATACTTGACCTTGACCGCATGACCGCCCCCTCCCTGAGGGATAATTCCAACGCCGGAAATTGCACGAAGACTGCCATGCGAGTGGCGATATTTTCGGTTTGGGTCTATGTGCCAAAAATCTTTTGATATCACTGATATAACTAGACTTACTGGAAGATTAAAGACCCAGCGGGCAAAGGCCTATGGGACAAGACTGTCTCAGTTCACTGATCTCAGCATCCCTAGCGTCTCAGGCTGCGACAACCTGCGATTGCCGCTTAGGTAACATTGCGGGCTGCTTCGCTTGACTCAAAATGAGATGGGGCCGTAACGTCTTTTACGTACCTAGGATCGCGCGCAAGTCCCCCATCCTCCATGCGTGCATTGAAACGAAGCGGAGATGTCTCAACTCGACTCGACGGCTCGTCTGAGAGCCTGCTGGCGCAGTTCTCCGCCACCACCCTTGAACTCAATCCATCGCTGGGAACCAAAGAGTTCGCCCGCCGGTTGACCGACCGCGCGGCGGAAATGTTAGGAGCGCGGTCCGCCGTACTCGTTCTGGCCCGCGAATCTGACTGGGAGATTGCTGCGCTCAGCGGGCCCGCGCATCGCTGGGATGCGATGACTCAGCACCGTTTGGCGGGAACGCTGGCCGAACAGGCCATGTCGCTCGGTTCCGAGTTGCGCAAAGGATTTGCGGCGCGCCTGTTCGGGCCTGGCTTGGCCGAATCGCTTGGATGGAAAGAACTGGTGCTCGTACCGCTTTTCGGCAGCGAAGCGGAGCTTCTGGGCGTCCTGTGCCTTGTGGATTTAAGCCGCGAACTTTATCCGGCAGAGCGGCATCTGCTGGAAGCTCTTGCCAGCCATGCGGCGGTAGCGCTGGAAAATGTGCGGCTGTTTTCGCGAATCGAACAATCGCGCAAACAGTGGGTTCAGGATTTCGACGCGATATCGGACTTCATTATCGTGCACGACACGAGCAATCGGGTGCTGCGTCTTAACCGCGCGCTGGCGGATCTGCTGGAAGTGCCGCCCACAGAAGCGATTGGCCGCGACATAGGCACCATGGAACTGCTGTCGTCGCCTGCGCAGGCTGGATTTTGTCCCTTCTGCAGGAATCCGCAATCCTCGCATGAGGAATTTATTCATGAGGCCGCCGAGAGAACCTTTCTTGTTTCGGCGTCGCGCATCCACGGCGGACCCAAAGACGAGCTGCGCACCATTCACGTTCTGAAAGACATTACTGACCGGCGCACCGCCGAACGCCGCTACCGCCGCGAACGTGACTTCAACAAAAATATCCTGAACAACACGCAGAGCATGATCCTGGTGCTTGATACTGCCGGGCTCGTGAGCTACGCGAATCGCCGCTGTTTTGAGT
Organism: uncultured Acidobacteriota bacterium; assembly: GCA_963731535.1. GTDB lineage: Bacteria > Acidobacteriota > Terriglobia > Acidiferrales > UBA7541 > Palsa-295. The sequence continues at coordinate 213,419 of CAVSWI010000016.1, forward strand.
CCGGCTATAAAGAACAGGATTTGTTGGGACATGCGCTCGTACAGTTGGTGCCTCCGGCACGGCGTGGGCTGCTCGTGGAAGCGCAAGAGCGCGTGCTGCAAGGCTCGGCACTCGATAATCTGGATATCCCGCTATTTCGCGGAAACGGTACCACCGGACAGTTTTCGGTGAGCTTGAGCCCGATGCGCGATGAACAAGGAAATATCAACAGCATCGTGGTGGTGATGACGGACATTACGGACGCGGCGGACCTTCAAGCGAAATTGATGCACACGGAAAAAATGGCCGCGCTGGGTCAACTGGTTTCCGGCGTAGCACATGAAGTGAATAATCCTCTCGCCGCAATCGTCGGCTTTACCGATCTCCTGCTCGAGAATCCCGAAGTCCCCGAAAACGCGAAGGAAGAGCTGCAGCGTAATTTTGCAGGAAGCACAGCGGACGCGCGTGATCGTCCAGAATTTACTTAGCTTTGCGCGGCAAATGCCGGCGCAGCGCGAACCATTGCAGGTTAATTCTGTGCTGCAGCAGACCGTGAAGCTTCGCGCCTACGATCTTTCGAATCACGGCGTGGAGCTGGTCGAAAATTATGGTGACGATTTGCCAGTGATCGTCGGCGATCCGCACCAATTGCAGCAGGCGTTTCTGAATATATTGAACAACGCTTACGACGCAGTGCATGAGACGCGGCGCAAGGGAAAAATCGAAATCACAACATCGCACCGCGACGGGCGCCTGGAAATTGTATTCCGCGACAACGGGCCGGGTATCTCGCATCCTGACCGCATCTTCGATCCATTTTTCACCACCAAGGAAGTAGGCAAAGGCACGGGGCTCGGCCTCAGCATTTGTTACGGCATTGTTCGCGCACATTCGGGAGAGATTTCTGCGCGGAATAATCCGGATGGCATCGGTTCCACTTTTGTTGTGCGCCTCCCAGTAGCGGCAAAAACCGTGGAAGACTACGAACAGCGTGAGTCGCAATGATGGGCGCGAGCATGACTCCAGCGGTAGCACGCGGGCGAATTTTGTTGATCGAGGATGAGCCATCCGTCGCCGCCTTCCTGCGCACGGCACTGGAGCGTCGCGGATACGAAATTGAATGTTCGGCATCGGCCACCGACGGGTTGCACCTGCTCGCAACCGGCGACTTTCGCGGCGTAATTTCGGATTTTCGAACGCCCGGCGGAATAACCGGAGCCGATGTTCACGACTGGCTGACGCGACACCGGCCGGAACTCGCCTCACGAATTATTTTCATAACTGGCGATACGGCTAGCGCCGACACGATTGCACAACTGGCGAGAAATGGGACGCCTTGTGTTGAAAAACCGTTCCGCATTCATCAACTCATTGCCGCGGTGGAAAAAACGATCGGAAAACCATGAAAGAAGAATCGCAAACTTCGCTTTTTGATTGTGGACGACGAACAAAGCATCCGGCGGCTGTGCATGACCGTTGGACAGGGGCTCGGTTTCGCCTGCGCTGAAGCGGAAACGGCCGAGTCGGCGCTCGAACTGCTGGAAACCAGTCCGCCCGACATCGTGGTCACCGATTTGAAGCTCCCCAGCCTCTCCGGTGCGGATCTGCTCCGAAAAATACGCGAACAATTGCCGCGCGCGGAAACCGCCATTATGACCGGCCACGGCTCGATTGAATCCGCCGTGGACGCCATGCGGCAGGGCGCCTACGACTACATCGAAAAGCCATTTCGCGTTGAAAGACTAAGGCAGTTGCTGCAACGGATGGCCGAGAAAGTTCGCCTGGTCGCGGAGAATCAGTTTTTACGCGAGCGCGTGAGCACCGAGACGCAGCTCGACGGAATCGTGGGAACCTCTTCGAAAATTGAAGATGTCCTTCGAATGATTTCCAGGCTGAAAGAAACTCGGACTCCCGTGTTGATTACTGGCGAGAGTGGCACGGGCAAAGAGCTCGTTGCGCGCGCGATTCATTTCCGGGGACCGCTGGCGCAAATGCCTTTTGTCGCAGTGGATTGCGGTGCGCTGGTTCCGACGTTGATGGAAAGCGAATTGTTTCGGACACGAAAAAGGCTCTTTTACCGGCGCGCTAAAGACCAAAGCCGGGCTTTTTCAGGCCGCGAATGGCGGAACAATTTTTCTGGACGAAATCGGCGAACTGCCGTTGGAATTGCAGGCTAAGCTGTTGCGCGTGCTGCAAGAGAAAGAAGTGCGACCGGTCGGAAGCAATGAGAAAGTGCCAGTGGATGTGCGGGTGATAGCGGCCACTAATCGTGATTTGGAAGCCGCGTATAGGTCGGGCACGTTTCGAAAGGACCTCTATTTCCGGTTGAATGTCGTCACGGTGCATTTGCCGAGCCTGCGTGAACGGCGTTCCGACATACCACAGCTCGTTCATTGCTTTCTGGACCGCTATGCGCCGGGCGAAAACATTCAAGTTACGCCTAACGCCATGAAAAATTTCTTGCAATATGACTGGCCGGGGAATGTGCGGGAACTGGAGAATTGCATCGCACGCGCGGTTGCGCTGGGCGATCATCACACCATTGACGCGAGCGATCTTCCTCCGGCCTTATCCATGGTGCAAGATGCCGATCGCCCCGAAGGCAGTGACTCCGCGCTTTCCACAACGGCGCTGGCCGACCTTGAGCGGATAACCATCTTGCGCGTTTTCGAGCAAGCCGGCGGCGACAAAGCCCTCGCTGGCAGAATGCTGGGAATTAGCCGCGCTACGCTTTATCGCAAACTAAAGCTTTACAATATTCCGCTGCGACCAACGCATAAAGACCACGTGCGAATGGCGTCGTAAGGTTATGGAACGCGTCTCATTGGACGCGCATTAGCTAGCTTCAGGCTCCAATCGTCGCGCCAGACTGAGACGCTCCGTCGCACACTGAGACGGCGCGAGACAAAAGTCTTTCGCTTCGTCCTGCAATGACCTGAAATAGAACCACTTAATATTCTGCTCGCTCATCAATCTTTGGCTGTTCGTGTGCATTCCTATGGCGGGGAGTTTTCCGCTCTTCTTTGTACCGTACCGCTCTGCTCGCAGGAACTTCCCAAAGCATTGAAGTTGTTGGCGAATGACGAGGCCGCAACGATCGGGGGACGCGTGTTGAGTCGAAGCGGAATTAGAGGGGATTTCACAAGAACAGACCTGCGCTGAAAAATTGGCTCAACTTTTTCCCGGAGCTTCGCCCATGCGTATACCGGTGCGAGTGCTGACTCTGGGATCCGGGCGGCAGCGATTGCAGGAGAAAACGGTAATCGAATTCGGTACGGCGACCGTGGTCTTGTTCTCTTCACAGTTGCCTTTGGAATTCGAAGATCGCGTACAACTGCTGAATTCAGATGGATCGCTGGACGCGTGCGCGACGGTAGTGGCGGTGAGATATCACAACGGGCGTAAAGCAGTGGCCGCTCGATTCGTCGGAAGCATCGACAATTGGATCATCAAACCATGACAACAAACACGAATGTTTCAAACACAAAGAAAAACGCAACTGCTTCCGATTTTTCATCGCAATGGAGCGAAGCGCGGCTGGCTTATCCGCTGTACGCGGCGCTTGCCATGCAATTCAACTTTGCGCCGCTTCCCTATCCCGCGGGAGAAATGCCACCGTTGCGGCCCACGCGCGATGTGTTTGACGCGGACCTGAAATGGTTCGACACCATTGACGAGAATCTTCGCGCGTTTCAAATTCGCCAGCTCCCACCGGAGATTTTGAATGCCAGCGAGGACGGATTGCGGGCGTTTTTACAGCGGCAGTTGAGGAAACAGGAAAAAACGGCAGCGGACCGCGACAAGATCGATTTGCTCTTGGTGCAGTATTTCGCATTGTGCGCACCGGAAGAGCTTTATCGCAAGGAGATCGGCCTCAGCGACGCTGCGCAAGTGCTGCAGCCTGTACTAGGCGAGGTGGATCTTGCGCCGCTGGAATGGTGCGCAGCGCTGGATCAGATTCTGGAAAAAATCGCGCAGTGCCAGAGCTTGCGTGACATGATGGAACACGGTCTGTTGGAACAGGGCCGATTGGTGAAAGAGTCCGCCGGGCCTTTGTTTTACGATCCCGCAGCGCTGATCACTTTCTGTCGTTTCAATTTTCTGCTTCGTCGAGCTTTCATTCGGCTGTTGCATGCCGACTTGAACGCGGTGCACCACGCTATCGAGAGGCTCGATTCCCGGGGGGTAAAAACCGTGGATTGCCGCCGTGCGGGTTTCTCGGCCGCCGAGCCCACGGTCCAGCTGCGTTACTACTGCGAAAACTGGCGCCAGCCGTTCCACAAGGACTACACGGCTAATTCCGTAAGGCGCGCGTTCGAGCAATTGCTTGCGCTGCGAGCCGATTTGGAAGAAGCGCTGGGAACTGCGCAGGGCGGCCCGACTTGCATACACCTTCCTGATGATGTCGGTCATACCGCCGCGCCGGCTGAGCATCACGAGGAAGAAGCGCCGGCCGTGTCGAGTGCGCCTGCTCCGGCGGCCGTCCAAGTTTCACCACCAAACTCTCCGGGACCCAAAAACACCGACGCCAACAGTGTTGCGAGCCAGCCGGCGAAAATGCCGCCCAGCATTCCACCGGCGGCGGCTCAAGCTCCGCATTCCGGAAATGATGGTCCTGCTGCGCCCACCAGCACAGCAGAAATGGAAAAGTGTCTCGAAGGAATTTGGGAGCAACTGATTGCCGCTCCGCCTTCGCGTGGGCGTTCGATGTCCACCGTTGTTCTGCAAGATACGAAAGTGCTGCTTTCGTCATGGGAAGTGGGCGCTTTCGTAGCGGATGGCGGACAGGAAGCGGAAGACCTGCGGCGCGCTGTGGTGGCGCGAGCTTTGCTCGGCCTGGCAATCGATCAGCGAAAACGCTCCGGCGATTTGAAACCGCTCGCTTCGGCGCTGGTGCTGGCGCGAACGGAAGTTTCCTATTTCCAGGGGCGCGTCGAACAAGCCAAGCGCGCGAAAAATACTGAGGCGGCAGTGAATCTCGGTATCAGCACAAAACGGCTTCTTTCATTCATCGAGGAAGCAGAAAAGCTTCAGCCCTAAAGCCTAAGACAGATGGGGGATCCTTTGAATCACGCCAGCGTCCTGATTGTTTCGGACGATACGGAATTTGCTCGGTCGATAGCGGCACGTTGGCAAGCTGAGCGCTACGTTCCGGAAGTTACCTTGGTCACCAGCAATGTCTGGCCAGGTTCGACTGCAACCGGATATGACCTGGTAATTGTGGGGCCCGTTCGCGATCGCAAGGTTTCCGAAATCCTGGCCACTTTGCACTCGCTGCCGAACGTTACATGCGTTTGTGTTTGCGATGATGAAAAAGATATTCCGTCACTTCAGTCCGACTATCCGCATCTGCAAATCATTCCGCGCCAGGACGGCTGGATCTCAACGCTAATTCTGGTGGCTTCCGAAGCGTTACGCCGCGTGCAAGCCGTGACCCGCGCACAACGCGCGGAACGTCTGGCGATCGAAAGCCAAGCCCAAGCGACATTAGGCCGCTACATGCTCGAAGTGCGGCCGAGTGTAAACAATGCGCTAACCTCGATCCTGGGCAATGCGGATTTATTGTTGCTGGAACCCGAGCAGGTGACCGGCGAATGTCGCAATCAAATACGTACGGTCCACACCATGGCTTTGCGCTTACACGAGATTATGCAGCGATTCTCATCACTCGCCGCCGAAATGCGGGCCGGTGAGAAAGAGTCTCAAGGTGATACGGAAACGGTTTCTCATCGGGTGATACATGGCTCATGAGCGAACCGCAAATCGCGTGCAACGCCCAGCAATGAAAGGATTTGGCTACATGTTCGCATGGCGAGAATTTCAGAGCAAAGGTGGCTCTTTAGTTGCAATTCTTTCTCGGGGCTCGAGTGTGGAGGCGGAGGCATGTTGAAGAAAATTCTAGTAGTGGACGACTCGCAAGCCGAAATCCGGCTGATGCAAAACATGCTGCAGCAAGGCGGCTTTTCCTCCATCGGCATTTCCGATCCCACGAAGATCGAAGAAGCGATTGACGAAGAGCGCCCCAACGTAATTTTGCTGGATGTTGTGATGCCGAAACGAAATGGCTTTCAGGCTTGTCGCGACTTGAAGAGCCACGAATCGTACGCGCAGATCCCGGTAATCCTGGTGACTTCGAAAACGGCGCCGAGCGACCGCTACTGGGGCGAACAACAGGGCGCCAATGGCTACGTTGCCAAGCCGTTTACGCCGGATGAGTTGCTCAACGAAATCAAGAGGCTGGCTTGATGTCGAGGGAGCACGACAACACAACGTTGTTGCATGCTGAACTCGGTGGTGGCGAGTTCCTGGAGAACGATTCGTTTTCTGAGGAGCGCTTGCCGGAGCGGCAGTATTGTGTGTTTCGCGCTGGGCGCGAACGTTTTTGTTTTTCGGTTCTCGAGGTAGAGGAAGTCGTGGATTGGCCGATCGTCACACGCGTACCACTCGCGCCGGCGTTTCTGATGGGCGTTTTCAATTTGCGCGGGACCATCGTCCCGCTGGTGGATATTGCGTTTACCGAAGGTCGTCGGCCCGGAATGCTTCCCAAGCATGTGGTGGTGGCTGCGTTGAAAGGTGATTCGCAAAGCGGAGACTTGCGGCTGGGAATTGCCGCCGATGAAGTGATCGGCACGTATTCGGCCACGGAAGAATCGTTGCTGGATCAGGCGCCCGCGGAAGTACCGCATTGCCGTGGAATGTTGCGCCACGATGACCGTCTTGCGCTGGTAGTGGACCTCCGGCGCCTGACCGACGTTTTTCCGGTCCCGGTGATTTGATGAACGCATGGATCATTTTTTTGAGGTATGGGAACGGACTCATTTTGTGGATCGACCACTGCTTGCGGTCCGTTCTGCGAATTGCGCGGTAAACACGTTCTTTGGAGGAAGTCATGAAAGCTCGTTTGAGTTCCACAATTTGGTTGCTGGTCTTCTGGATCGGCGCCGCACTCTTCGGTGTGCTGGGAATGGCGTACTACGCCGGCTCGCACGCAGGCGCGGGGGCCGATGCCACGTCGTTTCCGGGCGGCAGCAACGGCGCGCTGGTCGGCGCAGCGGTGCTTGCGCTGGTGGCCGCCGTTTCGCTCGTCTATGTGCTGAGCAAACGCGTGCTCACACCGGTTGCAGAGATCGCTACATTCTCGGAACGCCTGGTTGCCGGCGATGTGCGCGCGCGCGTCGAAATCGCCTCGGGCGACGAATTTGGATTTATCGCCGAGAATTTCAATCGCAGCGCCGCGAAGGTTGCTCATGCGGTGACGAACCAGCAAGCGCAAGATTCGCTCCAGCGCAGCATCACGGATTTGCTCAACACCATCAGCCAAGTGGCGCGAGGCGACCTGAATATTCGCGGCAAGGTGAGCAACGACGCTCTCGGAAACGTTGTGGACTCCGTGAACTTCATGCTCGACAACTTCACCAAGGTTCTCGAACGCGTGCGCAAGGCGGCCGTTGATGTGAGCACCAGCGCGAACCAGATTCTCGAAGCGGCAGACGATATGACGGCGGGCGCCACGCAACAGGACCAGGAAATCACCAATACTTCATCGGCCGTCGAAGAATTGACGGTTTCGATGAAACAGGTTTCGAACAACGCCGAAGCCAGCGCCGAAGCAGCCCGTCGCGCTCTCGATGCCGCGGAACAGGGCAATCGCGCGGTACGCGACACGCTGGAGGGTATGCAGCGGATTCGCGCCTCGGTGCAGGCCACTGCAAAGAAAATTAAGTCGCTTGGCGATCGTTCACTGGAAATTTCGGAAATTATTAACGTGATTAACGACATCACGGAGCAAACCAACTTGCTGGCACTTAACGCGGCGATCGAAGCGGCTCGCGCCGGAGAAGCTGGTCGAGGTTTCGCCGTGGTTGCCGACGAAGTTCGCAAACTGGCCGAACACTCACGCAGCGCTACGAAAGACATCGCGGCCCTGATCAAGGCCATTCAGGCCGAGACGAACGAGGCCGTCGTTGTGATGGAGGAAGGCACGCGCGAAGTGGAAGTGGGAGCCGGCCTGGCAGATCAAGCTGGAAAAGCGCTAGAAGCTATTTCGAGCGTGGTGCGCCAGTCAGCCGAGCTGGTACAGGAAATTTCGCTGGCGTCAAAACAGCAAGTGCGCGGCACGGAAGGTGTGGCGAATGCGATGCAGATTATCTCCGGAATTACTCGGCAGACCACGCAGGGTGCGCGTCAGACCGCATCCACCGTGGGCAACATGGTGAAACTCTCCGAACAGCTCAACGAGGCGCTCGCGCAATTCCGCTCGCAATCGGGGCGGCCTTCTGAAGCGTCAGTTGCCGAGGAAACGCGGCCCGCCGCTCCGGTGGGAGCGCACCGTTCGTAGCGCAGGGAGGAATTTGAAGAAGCGGACCAAATAAGCGTGCCGAAAATGATCCAACATTTCAGCGCCGCGCAACTCACCGAGACCGAGCTCGGAGAAATGCGCGCGTTAATCGAGCAGCGCTCCGCGATTTTGCTGGATTCGTCGCGTGAGCGTTTTTTCTCAACTCGTATCCGCGAATATCTGGATACGAAACGTATCGCCAGCGGGACGGAACTCTTGCGCGTCGTGCGCGCTTCCGGCAGTGAATACGACGCTCTGCTGGAACAGTTGCTTACACAGGAGACTTCGTTCTTCCGCTATCCGGCGGTGTATGACGCGTTGAAGAAACGGATTCTTCCGGAAATTCAGGAAAGGAAATTTTGGAAGAACCCTCGGACGCTGCGGGTATGGAGCGCGGGATGCTCGACGGGCGAAGAACCTTATTCGATCGCGATCACGTTGTCCGATACGTTGAAATTTGCGGAAGCCTGGGAGATCGAAGTTCTAGCTGCGGATATCAGCAGCCGCGCCTTGAGCCACGCTGAACGGGGCGTTTACGCCAAGCGCAGCTTGCAAGATGTTTCGCTGGGCCAGGTGGAAACGTATTTTTCAGAGACGAAACACGGATATCACGTGAGGCCGCGCATCCGAAAAATGATTTCATTCGTGCAAATGAATCTTGCCGAGCCCGTCTACTTTGGCAAATTTGACTGCATTTCTTGCATGAACGTGCTCATGTATTTCTCTGCGCAGAGGCGGCTGGCGATCCTGCGGCGTTTCTATGACGCTCTGGAACCCGGGGGATACTTTCTTTTGGGGCATTCAGAGACGCTTTCGAACGTAGGCATGAACTTCGAATCCATCGTGGCCGGTGATTGCCTGATCTACCGCAAGCCTGTTTCTGTTGACGCAGCGCGAACGCTGTCGGTCGCGGAGGAACGTCCGTGAGCTCGCCAAATCACGAATCGGTGGAACTCTTCCTCCAGGAAGCTTCCGAGCATCTTCAATACTTGCGCGAGTATTCCGGAATGTTGCAGGAGCCTCAGACGAAGCCCGAAGATCTGGAGAAACTTTACATCGCGGCTCACACGCTTGCGGGAACTTCAGCGAGCTACGGATTTCCCCAGTTTTCGGAAGTCGCGGCCAAAATGGCGCACATTTTTCACTACGCCATGAATGCGACGTTAACTGCGGATATGCACGGCCCGCTGACCGAGTTTATCTCCGACGCAATTTCCGTGCTCGAATTCGATTTGTTGCAAATCAGCTCGAGCGGTGCGGAAACGGCTGAGGACATTGCTGCGTTCAAGCAACGTTATTCTTTCGCATTTCCTACGGCACCTTCCGAGGCGGCCTCGGACAACGAATACGGTTCAAGTGCGGAAGGCTCTATTCCGAGGATGGACTACGCTTCGCCGGACGTGGCGACAGCTATCTCGTACACCGACAAATTGCCGAAGGACGGCGAAGTCCCCGACGAAGTGCTCGAGTTTTTTGTCCCGGAGGCCGAAGAACATTTGCAGGTGGTGACCGAATGCCTGCTTATGCTGGAGGCGAATTCGACGGCGGATGATATTAATCGCCTGTTCCGCGCCATGCACACGGTGAAAGGGTCCGCGGCTCAAGTCGGCCTACATCGTCTTTCCGCCATCGCACATCGAGTGGAAGATTTAATCGACGAATTACGCGACGGCCATTTGCGACCGAACGCAGACATTATCGATATTTGCCTGCAATCCGTCGACGTGCTGAAAAAATTCCTTCACAGACAATGGGAGAGCGATGCGGAGATGCGCGGCGCCATCGATCCTCTGCTTACCAGGATCGAAGAACTGGCGCCGGAGGAAAGTAATCCAGAAACCTCGGAACCAGGCCACATGGCCGTGGGTTCCGAAGAACCGCGAAAAGAATCTGTTGCCGAACCTGCGGCGAGCGCAGCACCTTCCGCTACGCAACAGGTGTTGCCACAAGCAAAATCAGTCCGCATTTCTCTCGAGCGTCTGGACCGCATGATGAATGCGGTGGGGGAACTTGTCATAAATCGGACGCGCATGCTCGGCCGTTTGTCGGAACTCGGCAAGCTCGTCGAAATATTGAATTTTTCAAAAAGCCGGCTCTCGGGAAAGGTTGGCGACTTTCAGGAAAAGCACGAATTCAATCGCATCCGCACAACGCTGATGCCTGGCAGCCAGCCGCCGCAAAAGGATACTTTCCGCGGCCATTTCTCAAATATGCCGGCGCTGATGGGGGAAGATTGGGTGGAATTCAGCGATCTGGAAATGGATCGCTATGACGATTTCAATATCTTGTCCCGCTCGTTGACTGAAATATCCGCGGACATCACAGAGGTGCTGGCGCAGCTCGAAGGGTTCATGGGCCGCGTGGATTCAGACATCGACGAGTTCACAAAATTAGCCCATCACCTGCAGGACGAAATCACAGCCGCGCGCATGGTGCCGATCGGCAATCTGTACACGCGCCTTTCGCGCACGGTGAGAGATGCGTCCAAGGCCGCTGGCAAGCCAGTCGAACTTCTACTCGAAGGCGCTGAGACTGAGCTCGACAACAATATTATCCAGCACATTTCCGATCCGCTGATTCACCTCGTTCGCAACGCGGTTGCACATGGGCTCGAAAGCCCAGCTGCGCGCCGGGAGGCCGGCAAATCTGAAAAAGGCCGCGTTGAAGTGCGCGCGTACCATCGCGGCAACCACATTTTCATCGAAGTGGAAGACGATGGCCGCGGCATCGATTATGAAAATGTTCGACGTCATGTGATGGAGTCCGGCGCTCTTTCGCCGCTGGCCGCCGCGGAGCTTAGCGAACGAGAGTTGCGCGAATTCCTCTTCCGGCCGGGATTTACAACTGCTTCTTCTATGACCGAGCTTGCAGGCCGCGGCGTTGGTCTAGATGTGGTGCGCGCGAACGTCCATGCGCTGAACGGTGAAATCGAAGTGCGCTCCGAGCTGGGGCGCGGTGCCTGCTTCACCGTTAAGGTGCCACTGACGTTAATTATTTCACAGGCCTTGTTCGTGCGCTGCGGCAGTGCCGTGTTTGCGTTGCCACTCGCGGTGGTGGAAGAAATTCGCCGCCTGAAGCCGGCCGAAATAGAAGACCTAGGCGGAAAACTCCTCACCCGCGTGCGCGATGTGATCACAGAAGTCGTCCGGCTCGATCTTCAGCTGGCTCTCCCGCCGCTCGAACCGATCAACGGCTATTTCCATATGGTCATTGTGAAGGTGGCAGGAAAGCAGGTTGGCGTGGTCGTGGAAGAAGTGCTGGGTAAAGACGAAATCGTTATCAAGAATCTGGGCAATTATTTGCGACGCGTGAAACTCTTCCCCGGCACAACAATTGCGCCGGATGGAAGCTTAATTTTGCTGATTGATTTGAACCGTTTGGTTTCCAACGATACGGCGGAACGCCACGCCTTGCCTTCCTCCTCGCCTGCCGCGCGAGTGTTCGCGCCCGGCGCGGAAGCTGTAGCCGCCGGAAACATTCCCGCCGAAGCGGTCGATCCAGTGGAAAGCGATCGTGTTGTGGTCGTCGCGGACGATTCCATTAGCGTCAGAAAATTTGTGGGACGCATGCTCGAAAAAGCGGGTTACCGCGTAAAGCTTGCCTCGGACGGTCTCGAAGCTTCCGAAATCATCGCGGAAGTGGGATGCCATTTGGTGATCACCGATCTCGAAATGCCGCGGATGAATGGATACGAATTGTTGGCGCATCTCCGCCAGGATCCCATGACGGCGCGGATTCCAGTTCTCGTGGTTACTTCGCGCGCCGGCGCAAAACATCGGGACCGCGCCATGAAAGAGGGCGCTTCGGGATTCTTAACTAAGCCCGTGCAGGAAGACCAGCTAATTTCGACCGTAGAGAGTCTGGTGGATCCGGTGACGCCGAAGAGCCGATCAGGATTGCGGGTCCCCGTGCAACAGGATTGAAATGACGATGTCGACCATGCCGATCGAAAAGAAAATTCGAGTGCTCATAGTGGATGACTCCGCGTTTATGTGCAAAGTGCTTCAGGAGATCATCAACTCCGACCCTCAACTGGAGGTCGCCGGCCAGGCGCGTGACGGTCGCGACGCTGTCACGCTCGCGGAGTCTTTGCGTCCCGACGTAATCACCATGGACATTAACATGCCGCACGTGGACGGTTTGCAAGCTACTGAAATGATCATGTCGCAACATCCACGGCCTATTGTGATTGTGAGTTCAGAATCGCGCGAAGGCGCCTCCGGCACATTGCGTGCACTCGAGCTGGGAGCGATCGACTTCGTACCAAAGCCTTCGAGCGGAATTGATTTGGATATGCGCAGCGTACGCGACGAACTAACGCGCAAACTGAAAATGGCGGCGAAGGTTCGCGTTGTGCGTACGGCAACACGCAGCAAAGCTACCTCTGTCCCAGCGCCAGTGGCGGCCAACGGAAAAACCCGTATGAATGCACCTACCCCGACTCTGCAAAACGGCGCAAAGTTCCCGATCGTAATTATCGCGGCGTCCACCGGAGGGCCCGCAGCAGTAATGCGTGTTGTTGCAGGGTTGCCGAGAGATTTCACAGCGGCAGTGCTTCTGGTGCTGCATATGCCCGCGGCGTTTACCAAGCAATTTACACTGCAACTCGCCGAGATTTCCAAGTTGCCGGTCAAAGAAGCGGAAGCCAACGAGCTTGTACAGCCCGGCATGATTTATTTGTGCCCCGGTTCACATCATTTGCGCGTATCTCCAACCGGTAAAATCATACTCGACCCCGGACTCAGGATTGAAGGCTATCTTCCGTGCGCGAATTCCGCGCTTGAAACACTGGCCACATACTCGCGAACGTTGGCCATCGCGGTTGTGCTGACGGGCATGGGCAACGATGCAGCCAAGGGTGTGAAGTCGGTGAAGGCAAACGGCGGGTACGTAATCGTGCAGGACGAGGCATCTTCGGTAATCTTCGGAATGCCTGCGGAAGCCATTAAAACGGGCGCGGTGGACGAGGTCGTTGACCTGAATGAGATCAGCGCAGCGATTGAACGACGCGTCGCGAAATTCGTCAAATTGATGCCGGTGGGTGCGCAATGAAGATTGCAGCTCAGGACGCCGTCAAAGCACGAAAAGCCCGCAGGCCGGAAGCTGTAATTCTGTTCAACGTGTCGAATCAGCTTTTTGCTATTGCCGCTGATTCGGTTCAGGAAATTCGCAGCACGGATAGCTTGGGAGCAGCTTTGGAGATTGAACAGCAGGAAATTCCGAAAGTGCGACACACCATCGAACGCGGACACCGTACCTACTACGTCGTCAATGCATGTGCGCATTTCGGCCTGCGAATAGTGCGTCCTACATTGGTTTTGATGTTACGGCAAATTCGTGTTGCGGTCCTCGTGGACAAAATCGAGCGCATGGCGGAAATTTCTGGCCTTCATGCTTTGCCTCGGGCTTTTGTGGGCGCAGAAAGGCAATGGTATCGAGGTCTCGCTTATCTGGAAGACCAGGTTATCCCGGTAGTGAGCCCGCTGGGATTTTTAACCCCACAGGAATTTGAGCAGCTGGACGGCGCCACAGCGGAAGCTTCGCGCCGTGATTTGGAACGGTCGGTACAAATATGAGCGGACCTGACACCGAAAATGCCAGATCGTACGTGCTGTTCCAAATCGGGGATCGCCGTTTTGCTTTGCCCGCGGCGGAAGTTTCGGAATTGGCGCCGCCGGTTCGGTTGCATCAATTTCCGCACAACTCGCCGTTGGTATCGGGAATTATCGTCAGACGCGGCCGGCTCGTTCCAGTTTATGACGTTTGCCCGTTGTTGACCGGCAAGGACTCTCCAACGCACCAATTTTATTTGGTTGCCAGGCGACATTTCGGATCCGCGAGCGAGCCTGCCGCCATTCCAGTGAATGGCGATTCCGAACTTGTGACTGCTGAAACTGTGCAAGTAACGAGCCCAGCATATGTCTCAGGGAGATTGACGCACGGCGGGGAAAGCATCGAAGTATTGGACCTCGATAGGCTGGTAGCCTTCGAATCTCGCGAAAAGAATCGAGTCGATTACGCGGAGCTGAATTCATGAGCGCTCTTGCAAATCTTCCGCGAATCCTGCTGATCGATAGCAACGTGTATTTCTCGAAGCGTTTGACGGACGCTTTGCAGCAGCAGGGCTTCGAAGTCGTGCTCAGCACGCAAGCTTCCTATGCCCTTACCATGCTTGAATGGAATGCTCCCACTGCGATCCTGTGCGCCACGAATTTGCGCGAAATGGGAGCGCTGGAAATGGCGCCGATTCTGCGAGCGGATGCCAAGACGGCGAATATCCCCCTCATCGCCATCGGTGGCGGTGGAGATCAGGCACTGCTAGAAGCTTTTCGCGCCGGCTGCGACGATTTCGTCGATCGCCGCCGCTCCCCTTCGGACGTCGCCGCACACGTGCGAAGTTTTCTTTTGAGCCGTCAGGAAGGTTTCCAGCCGACGCAAATGCTCGCCAGTGCTGACACCGATCTGAGCGGCAGCCTTTCGCATCTCGACCTGCCGGGAGTAATTCAGATGCTGGGCCAGGCGCGTCAAACGGGAGCGTTGCACATCAATGCCGGCGAAACCGACGGAATTATTTTCTTTGAAGCTGGAGAAATTCATCACGCCGAGTGCGGTGCGCTTTTTGGCGACGAAGCCGTAACGGAAATCGTCAAGACTTGCCAGAGCGCTGCCAAAGGCGTCTATAAATTTGTGTACGGAGCAGCGGCCACACAACGAACGGTTCTTCGCTCGGCGACCGATTTGTTGCTCGACGCCATGCGGGAATTCGACGAAGCCGAACACAACGAAGTGGAGAACAAACTCCCATGAGCGAAATAAACAATCCCACAACAGCGCGGGTTCCAACGGTCTATTTCATAGACGATAGCGCGACCATGCGCGAAGTGATCAAGATCGCCTTTCGCAAAGAAAATATTCAGGTCATCACCTTTGCGGATGCCGCTTCGGCGATTGAACAGTTCGACAAGGTTGCTCCTGACGCCGTGATCACCGACGTGATCATGCCGGACAAAGATGGCTACGAAGTTTGCGACTACATCAAACAACATTATCGGTTTGCAAAAACGCCGGTAATACTAATGTCCGGAGTGGTGAACCAGTCGGTGGCGGAACGCGCGACTACGGTGAAAGCTGATGAATTAATACGCAAACCGTTTCAGCCGCAGGATCTGGTCGTTCGCGTCAAAAATCTGTTGAATCCTGGCGTTCCCAGCACCACACGCACAGCCCTGGGTGATGACCAGGATCGAACTGCAACTCAATCTGCGTCCAACTTGAACGGTCTATTTAATCCTGGTGCTGCTCGAGCAGCCGCCACAACTCGACCGCAGGCTCCCGGAGTCGCAACGCAGCCGCGCGCTGCTCAGACTTTAGTAGCCGCACCCGCCGCTCCATCGTTTGCGCCGCCCGCTCCGGCATTCGCTTCCGCGGGGAGAACGCAAACTTCTGCGGAGACAGCGGCCCGGCCTCCGTCCCAATCCTCTTGGGAAATGCAAAAATTGCGCAATGAAATTCGCCGCCTTGAACTTTTCGTTAAGAAGCTGCAGGCAGAGCTAGAGGCTGAACATCAGTATTGCGCCGCACTTGAAGCCCATTTCAAAACTCTGCAAGAAGGCGAAGAGTCCCGTTAAATATCCGTTCAGTCCAAACCTTTGGATTGCAGAAAGTCGCGCGCCACTTGGGCCATATCGCGATGTTCGCCGTCCACCGCGTAATTCATCCTTCGCATTTCCGTATCGGATATTTTTCCGGACAATTCCTCGATAGCAGTGTCCATACCAGGAAAACGATTTAGGGCGTCCGGTCTTACAATGGGCACCGCCTCGTAGGGAGGAAAATAATGCTTATCGTCTTCCAGAATGACCAGGTCGCGCGCCGCGATCAATCCATCCGTAGAATTCCCTGTGACGATGTCCACCTGCTTGCTTAGCAACGCGCGATAGAGCAACCCCAAATCAAGAATTCGCGGCGTGCGTTTTAAATTTCAGGCCGTACACTTTTGCCAATCCAGTGTAGCCGTCCGGGCGTTCCATAAATTCGTAGCCAAAGCCAGCGCGCCATTCCGGCGTATAGCGCGCGGCATCGTCAATGGTTTTCAAATGCAATTGCCGCGCATCGTCTCCTCGGACGACAATTGCAAACGTATTGTTAAAACCGAGTGAGGGCATTACCTCCATACCGAATTGTTGCCGATATTCGCTTTTCACTCGCTGGAAAACAGCGGAAGGGTCGCTTTGAATCGCATCGTGCAGAATCGCGGTTAGAGCTGTTCCGGTGTACTCCACGTAGGCGTCGATGCGCCCTGCAAGCAAAGCTTGTTGGCAAATGTACGAGCCTGCCAAATAGAAGCGTCGGATGACCGGCTGATGCAGCTTTTTCTCGAGATGCTGTGCCAGAATTTCGGCTAGCAGCGCTTGCTCGGAGAAGTTCTTTGAGCCGATGACGATTTCGTGCCGTTCAAGATTGCATGACGCTAGCAGGAGAATCAGACAGAGCCAGCACGAACTGAGCCACTTGCTCATTGGCGCGCAGGTCGCAGACGCCGCTCCAGCAAGCTCAATATGAAATCGGCCAGCAGCGCGAGAGCCGCGGCAGGAATCGCGCCCGCCAAAATCAATTGGTTGTTCACCATGGCCAGACCGCGAAAAATAAATTCGCCTAGTCCACCGGCGCCGACAGCCGCTGCAATCGTCGCAATCCCAATAGTGAGCACGGTGGCAACGCGCACACCTGCAAGAATCGTAGGCATTGCGAGACGGAGTTCGACCTGCCACAGGATTTGATTGTCCGTCATTCCCATTCCGCGGGCGGCTTGTCGCACTGCCGCATTAATGCTTTCAATGCCCGTGGATGTATTGCGAATGATTGGGAGCAACGCGTACAGCGTCAACGCGACAATCACCAGCCGGTCAGCGCGCTCCCCCAACCACGGCACGGGCAAAAGAAAGCCAAAAAGCGCCAGGCTTGGGATCGTTTCGGCAATGTTAGCCCCGCCGAGAATCGGTTTCGAAAGCCAGGGTTGGCGCGTGACGATGATTCCCAGCGGAACGCCAATAGCCACCGCCAGCAACATCGACATGCCAACCAACCATATATGCTCGAGCGTAGCCTGCAGAATTTCGCGCTGGTGGCGAACAAAGAAATCAATGATGTTCATTCGCCCTCTCCGCTTCTTCATACATGCGAAAATTTGCTACGTAGGCCGCCGCCATAGGATCCTTCACGGCTAAAAATTCTGATGGTGAATAAATTCCCGTGAGTTTTCCTTCTTCGAGCAGCGCAATGCGCGACGCGAGCAAAAGAGATTCGCCCACGTCGTGCGTGACCATCACGATTGTTTTTCCCAGCCGACGCTGCAATTTCTGAAATTCCTTTTGCAGTTCGCCGCGAGTAAGCGGATCAAGCGCACCGAAAGGCTCGTCCATTAGCAAAATCGGCGGATCCGCTGCCAACGCCCGCGCGATACCAACACGCTGGCGCTGGCCTCCGGAAAGCTCGTGCGGATGTCGTTTCGCAAATTTATCGAAATCCAAGTCGACAAGGTCGAGCAGCTCCTTCACCCGGGCCTCCGTGCGTTCTGCGGGCCATCGTTCCAGCCGTGGCACCAGCGAAACGTTCCGCTCGATAGTGAAATGCGGAAATAGTCCGACCTCTTGTATCACGTAGCCACTGTGCCGGCGGAGCGCGATCGCGTCCCAACTTGTGGTTGGTTTGTTTTCCACAAGTACCTGCCCGTCGCTTGGATCAAGCATGCGATTGATCAGCTTCAGCGCGGTCGTCTTTCCGGCTCCGCTGCGCCCCAGCAAGGCCAGTGTTTCACCGCGGCTAACGGTCAAGCCGAGGTTGTGTAAAATGCCTTGCCCATTTGGCAAACGGTAGCCGGCGTTGCGAAATTCTATGACGGGCTCGCGTGCGCTGTCCCGATTGGTTTCCGCATTCATATGGCGGTGAGGAGCACGGTGTTCTCGCGAGGCTAACAAGCCCCACAGCGCGCTGTCAAACGGACGCACCCATAGGTCTTCTGAATCCGTTCACTTGCTGCCAAGAAATTTCCGGATTGCCAGCAACACGTCGACCATCATTTGCTCCGTAAGCTTGCCAGTGAACGTATTTTGTTGGCTTGGATGAAACGAAACAAAAAGGCACGGTAGCCCATCGGGTAGCCCATAACTCGCGCCGTGACGAAATGGATATGCTGCGAATCCCTTGATCAGACCTTTCCTGTTGAGCACGCCCAGGTAAGTCCGCATCGCGATACTTCCCAACGCGAGTATGGCGCGAGGCCGGAGTAGTTCGAGCTCCCGTTCAAAATACGGCAGGCAATTGGCCAATTCTGACGGCAGCGGTTTGTTTGCAGGAGGTGCGCAGCGGACC
The DNA here is from genome assembly GCA_963731535.1 of uncultured Acidobacteriota bacterium. GTDB lineage: Bacteria > Acidobacteriota > Terriglobia > Acidiferrales > UBA7541 > Palsa-295. The sequence goes on from CAVSWI010000016.1 coordinate 232,107, forward strand.
GCTGCGGCAACGTACGCGTTCTTTAACTTAAGACCGTCGCCTCGATGTCTGGAAGTCGGTTGAGTCGCAAAGCCGGTTTCATAAAGCGCCTTGTACAGGAAGTCGCCCGATCGGTCGCCGGTGAAAACCCGTCCAGTCCGGTTTCCGCCGTGAGCCGCCGGCGCGAGACCCAGAATTAGCAATTTTGCGCGCGGATCGCCAAAACCAGGGACCGGTTTGCCCCAGTACTCCCAGCCGAGGAACGCCCGCCGTTTCTCGAACGCAACCTTCTCGCGATAGCACACAAGTCGCGGGCACTTACGGCAACGAACGATGGTTTGGCTTAATTTGTTCAGCGCGTCCACAGGTCATCCATCGAAACTTTGTATGAACCCTACAAACCGTTGCAAGCGTCTATTCTAATTGAGGAACGCGTCTGCAAGTTCTTATGTTTTCCTGATTTCCTTCCGTAATGAGAGGATGGCGCAAAGGTTCTGCAACCGTTCTATGAATATCACGCGCGAGAAAATTGTTATTGTCGAACAAGATGCCGCCAGACGCGAGAACTTGCGGACGATGTTGGATACGTCAGGCTATGACGTCTCGGCATTTGCTGCTGCCACCGAAGCGCTCGAAGCGATCCACGCGGGTGAAGTAACCCTCCTTCTGATGGAGGCGGATGCTCGGCAGGCGTCTGAGCTGAGCGGTTCGAAGGCGCGCGACATCATCGCGACAATTCGCGGTTCTGCGGCTACTGAAGTGGTGCGCGTGATTCTGCTGGTCGGTTCTTCGGCTGAACAGCGCATCGAAGCATTAAATCTCGGGGCCGATGACGCAATTTCGCAACCGTGTGATTCAGGCGAGTTGCTCGCCCGTGTCCGCACGCAGGTGCGCGTGTTTTGGGAACAAAAAGAATTGCGCGACGCTGCCCACATTGCTATCGAGGGCCAACAGATTGCCCACACGGCGTTTGAGGCTATCGCTGTAACCGAAAAAATGACCAACGATGCGGTCACGCTCGACCGCAGTCTCAAGGTCGGGTTCGTGGCCATTCTGGCTACGGCGGTGGTAATGGCAGGGATTTATTTCCTCTTTGTGCGCACCGCGCAAAAAGAAACCAAACAAGGAAACGCCATCATCGCTCGTATCGAAGGTGGACTTCTTCGCCAACAGAGTTTGGTCGCCGAGGCGCGCAAGCTGCGCACGCAACAGGGTACGTCAGCAGCCGCTGCAACATCGAAGGACCAGCTTCAGAAACAGGCCGCCGATTTGAAATCGAAAATGGCGACCGCTCCTTCAGAGGATGTAACGACACTCCAGAAACAGCTTGAGGAAACCAACGCTCGCCTCGCACGCATCGAGAAGGAAGGCCAAGGCGCACAAACTCTGATTCCAGCCGACGTACAGAGTGTTTGCTTGTTGCATGTTTCCGTAGCCTTCCGCGATAAAAACAATGGCCAACGCCTGCGCTACGCGGGACTCAATCAGCAAGGCGAGCCACTACAGGACAGCGACAATAATCCCATCCTCACATTAGAAGGCCACGGGCCCGAAGTTAAACTCGATGTTTTCGGCACCGGTTTCATTGCCGGACCGAATGGACGCCTGGTCACCAACCGCCATGTGGCCGAGCCGTGGTGGAAAGATGACGAACTGAAAGCCCTGACGGACCAGGGTTTCCAACCCGAAATTTCAACGATTCGCGCTTATTTCCCCGGAGATCCACGCGCGTTTCACGCCGAGATTCAGCAGATTTCCCAGGAAACCGATCTCGCCACCATTCGAGTGGACATGCAGGATCTGAAGCGTTCCGTTCTCATCGTCGATTGGGGACAAGGCGCTGCGGTCACCGGCCAGCCTATAATTTTGATGGGTTATGCCACCGGGCTCGCCGCGATTCTGGCGCGCGCCGATGAAGACACTGCGCAACAAATTCTCGTCCACAGCGGGACGGATGTTTCGCAAGTTCTAGACGAATTGGCACGACGCAATTTGATTCGCCCTCTGATTACACAAGGCCATATTGGCGACATCCTTCCCGACAAAATTGTTTTCGACGCGCAAACCACTTCAGGCGGCTCCGGCGGGCCGCTTTTTAACCGGCAGGGGAAAGTAATCGGTGTCACCTACGCTGTGCTAAAAGGCTTTGGTGGCTCGAATTTTGGTATTCCAATAAAGTTCACTAAGCCTTTGCTGGAAAGTCAACCTTCAGCGCCCTGATGTCAGGTCACGGATGCGCGGCGCGCTTGAACGGCTATGAATTGACATCTGTATGCCGCACATCTAGCATATTCACAGCGATTCTCCCTTCGGGGCTCACCGGAAGGTGTATTCAGACTCATCCAGTTAGCGTGATTTCGCTCATGGAAATTAGCGCACGCCCTAAGAATATCTTGGACCGCATTGTGGAAGCGCGCCGCGAGTCGGTTGCGCATCGCAAACGTGTCCTTCCAGAAGTCGCTTTAAAGATTGCTGTAGAAAAGAAAGTCGCGCCTCCGCGTGATTTTGCTTCCGCGCTTAGCGCTCCGGGGGTTCGTGTAATTGCTGAGCTCAAAAAGGCATCTCCTTCGCGCGGTTTGATTCGTACGGAGTTTGCTCCCGCCTCGCTTGCTGCAAGTCTCGAACAGGCCGGGGCCGCGGCCCTTTCCGTGCTCACTGAGGAGGAATTCTTTTCCGGTTCCCTGGCGGATCTGAAAGAAGCCAGCCGTGTGACCAAGATTCCGATCTTGCGCAAAGATTTCATCTTCGATCCGTGGCAAGTGTGGGAAGGGCGCGCGGCCGGCGCCGATTCTTTTCTTCTGATTGCCGCTGTACTAGAAGACGGAATTCTTGGCGATCTTCTCGCGCTCGGCCGCTCGCTAAAGATGGAGCCTTTGGTTGAAGTGCATTCGCGCCAGGAACTGGACCGTGTTCTAGGTGTAGGTGCGAAAATGATTGGGGTCAACAATCGTGATTTGCGGGATTTTACCGTGCATTTGCAGAGGTCTCTCGACCTAATCCGCGCGATACCTGAAGACTGTATCGCCGTGAGCGAATCCGGGTTAAACACGCGCGAGGATATCGACCGCCTGCGCGATGCCGGATTTGATGCTTTCCTGATTGGAGAGCGTCTGATGCAAAAGGACGATCCCGCGCAGGCTCTGATTGATTTGATCGGCTCCCGTGACGCGGATCATTTGGCTGGATAAGCGGTCTAACCCATGGTGAAAGTGAAAATATGTGGCATCACAAACCTAAAGGATGCTCGCCAGGCGATCGAAGCGGGAGCGACTTTCATCGGATTTAACTTTTACAAAGGTAGCCCGCGCTACATAACTCCGAGCGCAGCTAAACGAATCATGCGGCGCTTGCCCAAGAAAGCAAAAGCCGTGGGAGTTTTTGTGAACGAAACAGAAGACAAAATGTTGACGATAGCCCGCCGAATTGGCGTAAGCCACGTGCAGTTGCACGGTGAAGAGTCTCCGAAGACAGTCGCACGCCTCCAGCGAACGTTGCCGGTAATCAAAGCAGTTCGGGTACATAAAACGTTTTCCACGTCCGAACTCGCTCGCTACAAAAACGCCAGCGCATTTTTGCTGGATGGTTTCGATCGTCGCCGGCGAGGCGGCAGCGGCAAGTCCTTTCGTTGGGATATCGCGCGCCGGGCCAAACGCGCTGGGCATATTTTTCTAGCCGGCGGCCTAACTCCAGCCAACATCGGCGAAGCCATCCGCTGTGCCAAACCATACGCCGTCGATGTTTGCAGTGGCGTGGAAGCAAAGCCGGGCAAGAAAGATCCGCAGGCAGTGAACAATTTTATGCGAGCCGTTCGCGCAGCACAGAAAACCATATGACCAGCTCGGCCCCACAAGCAATGCCCGACGCAAGGGGACGTTTTGGTCCCTACGGCGGACGCTACGTTCCCGAAACCCTGGTCGCGCCCCTCGAAGAGCTCGAACGAGCGTATTCCGAAGCCCGCGCCGACTCGAATTTCCAAAAGGAACTCGACGATCTGCTCCATAATTTTGCCGGCAGACCGACGCCCCTGCAATTTGCTTCCCGCTTTACCGAAAAGCTGGCCGGACCTCGCATCTATCTAAAACGCGAAGATCTTCTTCACACTGGCGCGCACAAAATAAATAACGCGCTGGGCCAGGGCCTTCTCGCTGTGCGCATGGGGAAAAAGCGCATCATCGCGGAAACTGGCGCAGGCCAGCATGGAGTCGCAACCGCAACCGTCGCCGCCCGTCTCGGCCTTACTTGCACGATTTATATGGGTACCGAGGACATGGAGCGCCAGCGACTTAATGTTTTTCGTATGCGATTGCTCGGGGCGGAAGTAACCGGCGTCGATTCGGGCAGTCGCACGTTGAAAGATGCGATCAACGAGGCCATGCGTGACTGGGTCACCAACGTCGGCACATCCCACTACCTGCTCGGTTCGGTTCTCGGCGCACATCCTTATCCGCAAATCGTGCGCGACTTTCAGAAAATTATTGGAGAAGAAGCTCGCGAGCAGATTTTGCGCGCCGAAGGGCGCCTCCCCGATCAACTGATTGCTTGTGTTGGCGGCGGCTCAAATGCGATCGGTCTTTTCCACGCGTTTCTTGGTGATGCCAATGTAAAAATGCTCGGCGTAGAAGCTGGCGGACGCGGCAAGTCTCTCGGCGAACATGCTGCGCGTCTCGCCGCAGTCGAAGGGTTTGACGGAGCTCGTCCTGGCGTTCTGCAAGGCACCTACACCTATTTGTTGCAGAACGGCGACGGACAAGTCGCCACAACTCATTCGGTATCCGCAGGTCTTGATTATCCGGCTGTCGGACCCGAGCATGCCTGGCTCGCCGAACAGCATCGCGCAGAGTACACCGCCGCCAGTGACGAAGACGCCGTCGCCGCCGCGCACACATTGGCACGCATCGAAGGAATTATTCCCGCGCTTGAATCCGCACACGCTCTAGCCGAACTCACTCGCCGCGCCCCTAAAATGAAAAGAGATGAAATCGTAATTCTGAATCTATCTGGTCGCGGCGATAAAGATATGGAAATCCTATCCCGCTATGTCTAATCTCTCTGCGCCAAAACTTTCTGGTTCCGGCCAGGGAGCCGAAGGAACTTCTTCGTCTGAGAAGCGCAGGCGTAGGATTCCACGAAAATTTCGCGCTCTTGCGAATGCGGGCGAACTTGGCCTGATCGCATACATCACCGCTGGAGATCCTTCACTCGACGCCAGTGCTCAAATCGTCCTCGCCGCTGCGGAAGCTGGCGCCGACATCATCGAACTTGGCGTACCCTTCAGCGATCCAGTTGCCGACGGTCCGGTTATCCAACGAGCGAGCGAACGCGCCTTACGCAGTGGAACGACTCTCGCCGGCATACTCGAACTCGTTCGCAACCTGCGCGCACACACCGACGCGCCGCTCGTCCTGTTCAGCTATTTCAATCCCATTCTGCAAATGGGCATGCAGAAATTTGCCGAATCCGCTGCATCCGCTGGCGCGGACGGAGTTCTGGCTACGGATCTTACTCCCGAGGAATCGGTCGAATATCGTGCCACCATGCAAGCCCATGGTCTCGACACAATTTTCCTCGCTGCTCCCACTTCTACGGAGCAACGTCTCACGCGGATCGCAAACGCCTCCACCGGGTTTCTGTATCTTGTGTCGCGCACTGGCGTAACTGGCACGCGTGAAGCTTTGCCCGAAGGCTTGCCTCAACTCGTGAGACGCATTCGAAACCTCAGCACCTTGCCGATCGCCGTGGGCTTCGGCATTTCTCTGCCTAGCCACGTAAGCGTACTCGGAGGCCTTGCCGACGCAGCCGTGGTCGGTTCCGCGCTAATGGCCGAGGTGGCAGGCGCGGCTTCCGTGGACGCGGCAGTTGCAGCCGTCGCCGCTCGGGTTCGCACTTTGAAAAACGCAGCTCGCGTAGGACTCAGCCAGCGGTCCAGCAGCCTCGACATTTCCACAGGCGAATGACTTCCAAGAATTCTCACCTGTTTTGCAGTAAACTTTCCTGCCGATGTTCCCTGGGACATGGCTTTAAGGAGACCGAATGGATAAGCGTGTTGCCGGCGCTGATGCCGCTGTCGCTGGTATTCAAGATGGAGCCACCATTCTTCTTGGCGGATTTGGACTTTGTGGCATTCCTGAGAATCTGATTGCTGCGTTGCGAAAAAAAGGCACAAAAGAGCTCACTCTCGTGTCCAATAACGCTGGGATCGACGATTTCGGCATCGGTCTTTTGCTGCAAAGCAAACAAGTTAAGAAAATGATCGCCAGCTATGTTGGCGAAAATAAGGCCTTCGAGCAGCTCGCCATGACCAAGGAAATTGAAGTGGAATTGAATCCTCAGGGCACGCTCGCGGAGCGCATCCGTTGCGGCGGCGCGGGCATCCCGGCATTTTTCACGCCGACCGGGTACGGCACTTTGGCCGCGGAAGGAAAAGAAGTGCGAGATTTCAACGGGCGTCCGCACATTCTGGTGCCCTCCCTGCGCGGTGATTTTGCTTTTATCAAGGCGTACAAAGGGGACCGCTGGGGAAATCTCGTTTTCCGCAAGACCGCTCGAAATTACAACGCCATCATGGCCACCGCCGCGAACTACACCATTGCGGAAGTGGAAGAAATCGTCGAGCTGGGAAAACTTGATCCGGATTGCATTCACACACCTGGAATTTTTGTGGATGCGATTTTTCAGGGTTCGAATTACGCAAAGCGAATCGAGCGACGTACCGTCCGCAAACGCTAGGAGAAAACATGCCAGCAGAAATTGACAAACGTGAAATCATCGCCCGCCGCGTTGCCCGCGAACTTCACGACGGTTATTACGTGAATCTCGGCATCGGCTTGCCTACGCTGATTCCGGGTTTTCTGCCGCCCGGCGTGGAAGTAATTCTGCAATCCGAAAACGGAATGCTCGGCATCGGCCCTTATCCTTACGAAGGGCAGGAAGATCCTGACTTGATCAATGCCGGCAAAGAGACCATCAGCGAAATTCCCGGCTGCTGTTATTTTTCCAGCGCGGAATCTTTTGGAATGATACGCGGTGGGCGAGTGAACGTAACCGTTCTGGGCGCGTTGCAAGTGGACGAAAAAGGTAATCTGGCCAATTGGGCAATTCCGGGAAAAATGCTAAAAGGCATGGGCGGCGCTATGGATCTCGTGGCCGGTGCTAAGCGCGTGATTATTGCGATGGAGCACACGACGAAAGACGGCGAGGCCAAAATTGTAAAACAGTGCACGCTACCACTCACCGGCGTTGGGGTTGTGAACCTGATTGTTACTGAGCTTGCCGTGATTGAAATCACTCCGCAAGGTCTCGTTTTGCGGGAAGTTGCTCCGGGAGTTTCGCCGGAAGCCGTCCAGAAGGTTACGGAGCCTTCCTTGTGGCTGGCGTCCGACGTGAAAGTGATGGCGAGCTAACCGCTTCGCTGCCAAAGATTACTCTTGCGCGTCGTTTGCGAGCCGTCTGCGCAGCATGTTGGGATAACATAACAAGACGGGGACATCCCAGGAGAAGCAATGGAGCCGCATTCAATCGTGGTTATCAGTCTGCAAAATCCCAAGGAAAAGCTATGGGGCGAACTCGTTGACGTCACGAATGCGGGCGTAACCGTCCGCGGCATCGATCTCAGTTCGTTTGACGATTTTGTCAGCCAGGTTTTGCATCCCGATGGTGAGCGCATGGGTCTGCCAACTTTATTTTTTCCCATGCTTCGAATTGAGCGCATTGCGCTGGATGAACCTCGCGGCTCCATCCCTTCGCTGGCGGAAATGTTTCATAAAAAAACGGGCCGCTCGCTGGCGAATTATCTGGAGCAATTCGCCTGAACAAAGATGCCTCTCAATAGCCGGACAAATTCATGAACAGCCGAATACTTACCGTTCCCAATCAGCTCACCTTCCTGCGTCTGGCGTTTCTGCCGGTCTTCATCATCACGATTCATTACGAAAGATACGGCTGGGCCATGGCCATTCTGATAGTCGCGGGTCTCACCGATGGATTGGATGGTCTGCTCGCGCGCGGACTGAACCAAAAAACTCCGCTGGGCGCCTATCTGGATCCCATTGCGGACAAACTTCTGGTTTCTTCTTCTTACATTGTTTTGGCTTTCCACAAGAAAATCACGTGGTGGCTCGCGATCCTCGTAATCGGAAGAGATGTGTCGCTTCTGGTTGCGAGCGCCGTGGTCCTGATCACCGTGGGCTACATTTCCCTGCCGCCCAGCATTTATGGCAAAGCCACTACGTTTTTTGAGCTTCTTTTAATTTTCTTGGTTCTGCTGTTGGCCATTTGGAATACCCATGCGCTCGAAATCGTTCGAGAACTCTGCGGATATTGCGTAGCGGTTTTCGTATGTATTTCTGGGCTGCATTACAGCATCGTGGTTTCGCGCCGGCTGCATGCTGGAAGCTGAAGCTCAGTTCGCAACGAATTCGTTACTTCGGCCTAGTGGAACAATCGCAGGGTCACCGCTCCCAAACTGGCCGCAACGATGATCGCAGTCAACCATCCCAACAGATCCGCGCGGGTGCGCTCTTGCTGCGACATAGGCGGACGGTCATCCATAATCTTGCCCAACGCAAATCCGGTGATAAATCCGCCAAGATGCGCAAAATTGTCGATGCCCGAAAACAAGAAGCCCATAATGGCAATATAAATCAACCATTTGATCAGTTGGCTTCGTAACATTTGCATGGAAGCGCTCTTTCGGTTAAACGTCAGCGCAAGAAGCAGACCAATTAATCCTAGTAACGAGGCAGACCCACCGATGCTGAAATGCCCCACAAGCCCGCTGAGGATATAACCCCCGATACCGGTAACGACGTAGAGGAAAAAAAATCGCGCCGATCCATAAAGCTCTTCAATTTGCGGCCCGATATCCATCAGCACCCACATATTGAATCCGATGTGCATCAGGCTACCGTGAAGAAAAGTCGGCATTATCAGTCGCCAAGGTTGCAACAAATCAATTGGCCAAGGGAGCGACGCGCCGAACTTTTGCAACACGCTCCCATTGATAGCTCCAAAGTTGAAGATCCCAGACAATCCACCGCCAGGAGCTTGAAATCCGCTACTGCGAATCGTGGCCAACAAGCTCACGCCGTAGAGCAAACAACTTAAGCTAAGAATTCCATAGGTCGCGGGCGAAGTGGTAGGCAGTAGTCGACTCAGGGAACGGCTGGCAGCAGCCATGCCGAAATTCATGCTCGCGCCGCATTGGTGGCATTTCGTAGCGCTCGCTCCTACCAGCGTGCCGCACGATGGACACAGCTTCGGACGCGGAGCTTCCCGTTCGCCGCCGAAAAGGCCGCTAAATTGTTCGCGCATTCGATCGAGTTTGTAACGCAGTCGCGGGGAGAGAGCCAATAGCCGTCCTTGCGAGAATGTGGTTGCGTTCCTATAATACCTAAGATGCGTCCAAACCAGTGAATCGGGAAACTGCGTGAGGACCATTCGTCTTTCTACAGAATTCCACTCGCCGCTAGTTAATAGTTTTTGTTCCCGTCACGCGCGAAAACCTTTGGTAACAGACATTCTGGCGATTCTGCTGATGACTTTGTTAGGCGGATGCGCGCACCATCACGTTTCAAGTCCTACTCCGGCACAAACTCCCTCGTCGGCATCGCAGCCGCGAACCGCAGCGGGCTCGTCAAGACCGTCCGGCGTGCCTCCCGCAACCGAAAGACAACCCGCGGTGCCCGGTGAATATGTCGAAGAAGGGGTAGCTTCCTGGTACGGCGTCCCCTTCAACGGGCGTCGCACTTCCAACGGCGAAATTTACGACATGCACGAATTTACCGCCGCGCATCGCACTCTGCCATTCGGCGCGGTAGTCCGCGTCACAAATCTAGGTAACGGCAAGCAAACCCAGGTTCGCATTAACGATCGCGGACCGTTCGTCGCCGACCGCGTAATCGACCTTTCCCTTTCGGCTGCGCAGGCCATCGAGATGGTAGGGCCTGGGACGGCACAGGTTCGACTGGAAATAATCGCCGGTTCGAATCCCACTGCTGGGGTTTTCGCGGTCCAAATCGGGGCCTTCGTTAAGCAGGAAAACGCGCAGCGGCTAAAGGCTGAAATGGAGGCTCGCAGTTTCCCTGTCACCATCGTCACGTTCGACTCCGCGAACGGCCTGCTCTATCGCGTGCGCGTCGGCCGTCTGGCCACCGAACAAGCTGCCAATCAACTCGCCGCGCAATTACATTCCACCGATCAGTTCACCACTTTCGTCGTGCGGCTGGACGAATAGTTTATCGCTACCACAATTATTTATGCTTCATCTCGTAAACGCCGTCCCAATCCGCTCCGGGGCCTTCAGCAAGGTACTCGTTGCAACGGTCTAGAAAGACGCGCGCCGGGCCATCGCCCGGCCAGCGCCGCAAGACTTCCTCGAACGCAGCTTTGGCCGTCCGCCAATCGCGCGCCTTATATGCGTCGCGGCCACCTCCGAAGATTTCAACCAAGCCCTTCCCGTCGTTACGCGCCGCCTGTTCGCTCAGAATCTCGAAAATTGTAACCGGTAGACTCTTTCCTACTACGCGTATGAAATCGATTTCGCGAATGACCATCCGCTCGTCTGCAATATCTATTCGCGTTGATTCACTGATTAAAATCGTCGTTCCATATATCTTATTGAGCCCTTCCAGGCGTGAGGCCAGGTTCACGTTGTCGCCCATGGCTGTATATCCGTAGCGCAACGATGAACCCATGTTCCCCACCGAGGCGATGCCCGTATTGATTCCAACCCCAATCTCCATTACGGGCAAACCTTCCGCCACCCACTTTTTTTGTAACTCGGCGAGCCGCGCGACCATGGCTAGGGCAGCTCTGCAGCAGCGTTCGCCATGTTTCGGCTCGGTAAACGGGGCACCCCAAATCGCCATCACCGCGTCGCCAATGTACTTATCGAGTGTTCCTTGATGCTTGAAAATAATACGCGTCATTTCCGTAAGGTAATTGTTCAGCAATCGCGCCAAATCCTGGGCATCCAGCGATTCTGAGATGGAAGTAAACCCGCGCACATCGCTGAAAAGGACGGTGATTTCTGTTTTGCGCGGTATCACCAATTCCGGATCGCTCAACACGCGTCGAATTACTTCCGGGCTAACATATTGTTGAAACGCGCCGCGCACCTTGCGCTTTTCCTGCTCTTCAATCAACACGCGATAAAGCGCCACCAAGCTCACATTTGGCACCAGCGTAAATAGCGACGGCATGATGAAGTTAAGCCACCAACCGTGCAGAAATGCCCAGTAAACAATTGCTGTGAACGGAATCAAAAGCGCCAGTCCAAATGCCATCCAACGCGGCTGGACGATGGCCAGCCACAATCCCAGCGGAATTCCGAACAGAAATATAAACCCTATATCTGTGAGCACCTGCGGCGCGCCGCGCGTCAGGAATTTCTGGTTCAAAATGTTATCGATCAGATTTGCGTGAATTTCCACCCCCGGAAAGTCGATGCCGCCAAAAGGCGTCGCCCGCAGATCCGCAATCCCAGTTGCCGAAGCGCCCACTAAAACGATCTTGTCCTTGAAAGTTCCGGGAGCGAACTTCTTTTCTGCAGCATCGGCAAACGAAATATACGGATACGTCCGAGCAGGCCCGTGATAATTAACCATCATCCGGCTCACGTCGTCGGGACGAACGGTCAGCTGGGGGCCGAATTCAACGCCTGCGACCCCCGCACCGCCATAATTCAAGACCGTTGCTTCGTTCGGGAGACCCAGATAAATACGCAAAGCCTGCACATCGATAGACGCATACATGTCCCAATTCGTGCGGTTTTGATCCCGCCCGTATGGAATCGCCAATGGCAGCCGTCGCACCACTGTATCTGGATCCACCGTAATGTTGAAGAAACCGCAACCGCCTTTTTCGGAAGCAATCGCTCCGGTCAATAGCTCGATGTTCGCTTCCGCTCCTCGCGGAACGAGGGCTAGATCCTCATATTGCTGGATCATACGGAGACGGCTTAGGTCACCGTCGCCAGCAGACGGCAGTGGGCGCACCTCAGGGAATGGGAAGAACGCGATCAAATTCGCATAGCGGTCGAGAGCTTCATTCGAAACCCCTTGAAGATCCGTTTTTGTGTAAAGAAAATAATTCCCCAGCACAACGCCACCAAACCGGTGTATCGCATCGGCAAATTGCTGGTCGTAGTTGTATTGCTGTTCTTTACGCTCAATTTCCGATTGCAACGCCGCATTTGCCGCGAGGCCTTTTTTCTCTTGCTCCGCGAGGCTCGTTGAAAGATCTCGCAATGGAGCCGCCGTCTCATCTGCCTGGCTAAACGTAATGTCGAAGGCCACCACGCGAGCGCCGTCCTCACGCAATGCATCCACCAAATGCGCAAAATGAATTCGTGGAAACGGCCAGTGACCCAGCGCCTCTTGGGATTGCTGGTCGATGTCTACGATGATGATTCGCGGGTCCGGCTGCATGCGCCCACGATACTGAAAACGCAAATCCAAACTGCTCAGTTCCAGCCGCATAATGAAATCGAAAAGCGGCATGGGACGCTCGCCCACGAACGTAACGTAATAAATAGCCAGCGCCGCGACAGTGATAATGGCGCTGATAAGCAGCGAGCCTTTGTGCAGCCACCATTGCTGCAAAAGCCCCGCACCTCTTGGCGCGCTGAATTTGGTAATGGTAGCCATGAACGCCGCTTCGTCTCGGAAAGCCAGAAAGCAGAAGTCGCGCAAGACTAGCAAACGACTGCGCTCGATTCAACGCTCGAGCGCATCTCGCATTTCCATGGCGCACTTCTGTTCTGCCGTTGCATCCGATCGATTCGCAGCCCGGCTGTGTTCCGCTCCCCGCTTCCGTTATACTGTGGCACGCCCTCTAAATACGGGTCTTCCATGTCCGAAAAAAAACAGGTTTGGTACATCGAAGGTTCGGCCGCCGCTGCATTGGCAGCGCCTTTGCGCGCCCATTACGATCTGCACGCCGTCCCGCAGAATACGCAACCCGCTGTGCGGCATTCTCGTTCTTCTGAACCTGCCGGCGCGCCAGTCGTTTGGCTCGCGGACATGAAGCCTTCCGGAGAACTTCTTCATCCACGATCCTGCAAAAACGCGAATCACTGTCGTGTCATCGGCGTATTTTCTACCGATGGCAGCTCAGCCGCTCAACTGCCGCATGCTCAAGATCCTCCCAACGATCGCGCGGTCTTTGCCTTCCTCCCGTCGTTCGCGCCACAAAATATCGTGGAACGAACGCTCGAAGCCGCCTTCGAAAATATTGAGCTCGTCGAACGTGACCGGGTCAGCAGTCACGCCCTGAAAATCTGGGAGCGTGAACGTGAAGAGCTCAACGAAATCGGTGTGGCGCTCTCTTCACAACGAAAAATCGGCACTCTTCTCACTCTGATCCTCTCGAAGACTCGCGAAATCACCGCCGCCGATGCCGGCTCGCTCTATCTCGTCGAAGAAGACAGTGAAGGTCGCCACCTGCGCTTCATGCTGACACAAAACGACAGTCTGGAATTTCCGTATCAGGAGTTCGTTCTCCCGCTCGCCGAAAATTCCATGGCGGGATACACCGCGCTGCGCGGCGAAGTCCTGAATTTCGCCAACGCGTACGAAATTCCCGCCGATCGTCCCTATCGGTTCAATAAAAGTTACGACCGCGATTCCGGATATCGCACGCGCTCGCTTTTGACTCTTCCCATGCGCAACGCGAAAGGCGAAGTTCTCGGCGTCCTGCAGCTCATTAATTGCAAACGCAACCCCGGCGCGCGGCTCGCGCTCGACAAAGATATCGCGCAGCAAGTTCAACCCTTTCGTGAACGCTCCGTGCGCCTCGCTTTGTCGCTTGCATCCCAGGCGGCCGTGGCCTACGAAAATCGCAAGTTGTACAACGAAATTGAAACGCTCTTCGAAGGTTTCGTCAGCGCCGCCGTAACCGCGATTGAGCAACGCGACCCTACGACCTCCGGCCATTCCCTCCGCGTCGCCGCCTACACGCAGAGGTTAGCCGAAGCCGTTAACGCAACTTCAACAGGCCCTTATGCCAACACTTTTGTTGACGCCGGACAATTAAAAGAAATCCGCTACGCCGCGCTACTTCACGATTTCGGAAAAGTTGGCGTTCGCGAGGAAGTTCTGGTCAAAGCCAAAAAATTGTACCCTTTGCAGCTCGAACTTCTGCGCCAGCGCTTCGACTACATTCGCAAAGAAGTCGAAGCCAGCACCGTGCGTCGCAAGCTGCAAGCATTTTTGGAACACGATCGTGGCCACGCTCTTACCGAAGTCGCGCGTTTGACCGAGGATTTCGAACAGCGCCTGAGACGCATCGAAGAATTCCTGCAGCTCATCGTCGATGCCAACGAGCCCACTCTGCTTGAGGAAAACAAATCCCGCAGGCTGCGGGAAATCGCACAGCAATCCTTCATCGATGCTCGCGGCATCGAACGCCCCTATTTGAACCCGGACGAAATCCGTTTGCTCTCTATCCCCAAAGGAAGCTTGGACGCCTCCGAGCGCCTGCAAATTGAATCTCACGTGATTCACACGTTCAATTTTCTAACTCAAATTCCGTGGACCAAGCAGCTGAAAAAAATCCCGGAAATCGCGCGCGCGCATCATGAGAAGCTCAACGGCACTGGTTATCCTTATAAATTGACGGGGACTCAGATTCCGTTGCCCACAAAAATGATGACCATCTGCGATATCTTCGACGCCCTCACCGCCTCCGACCGCCCCTACAAACGCGCCGTCCCCATCGATCGCGCTCTCTCTATTCTGGAAGATTGCGTTCGCGCTGGCGAACTCGATCCCGCTCTTTTCCAATTGTTCCACCAAGAAAAAGTTTACGAGCGAGCCATGCAGGCAGCAGTCGAATGATGGACAAATTGCGGACGCCTTTTATTTCTCGCCCGGCCCGTTTCATTCCTCGTCCTCCATCGCGACTCGTATGCTTCATGTTGGTTGCTTTATTGCTCGGAGGCACTTCCCGTGTTTATTCGCAAGACGCTGTGTCCAAAACCTGGGCCGTCATTATCATCCTTCCCCCGAAACTCGTAGCTGGCCGCCCTGCCACGCTTGCCGTGCTCGGCGTTGATGGACGTCTTGCCGAAGGTATCACTGTCGATCTCGGCTCTCATTCCGGCATTAACGTGCGCGTGAAAACTGACAAAACGGGGCGTGCTGTTTTCCTGGCCCCTACCGATACGAGCGTTTTAATAGCAAAAGCTTCCGGCGCTGCTGCAGCCGCGCTGATCGATCCGCCTCTTGCGCCAAATTCTACACGAAATGCGATCTCGCTCGCCCTGGTCGTGTCCCGCATCGATGCATTGCCAATTTGCGGCGGAGCGTTTCATGGCGAAGCCGACGCAAATCACGTAAAGTTGAACGACGATCCCGCTCTTGTCCTGACCGCGTCTCCTGAGTGTCTGGTAATTCTCCCTGGTCCACGCGCCGAGCCCGGCCCCGCCAATGTTTCCATTGAAACAGGAGAAAACTCGCCGTTCACCGGAACTACGAATCTGGTTGCTTTGCATTTCGATCCGCCAAATCCACCGCTGGTGCCTGAGAAAAAAAGCACTCTAGTGCTGCACGCACAGGGAGCGAATACCCCGATCCGTATTCTTGTTGAGAACAAAACTCCCGGCGTTCTTCACTTCATCCATGCTGACTCTCAGGAAGTACTCACTTCCGGCGGCGCCCAAAATGCCGCAACAATACAAATTCAAACCCTTAGCACGGGAGATTTTTCTTTTCACGCGCGTATTTTGCAAGACCCTGATCCCGAAACCGCGCGTCGCTATCTGGAAGCAGCCCGGCCACTCGCTACAAAAGATCTTCAAAATCAAATTCACAATCTCGTGAAGCAGCTCGCGCATAATCCCCGCGACACGCGGAAAGTCTCAGCGGAGTTGCAGAAAATTCTTTCCTATACGATCGCAGGCGACTTTCGCACGCTACTCGAATCAGCGCGCGCAGCGCTGGAATAGACAAACGGAAGTGGCATGGAGATTTGGAGGTATAGGTAAGTAGTTTCTCAGAGAATAAAACGAGCCTGCTCGCTGCCGGCAGCCTGTAGCGTCTTTTCCTCTGTCGCCGACAGTGATTTTTGTTCCGTTTCCGAAAAGGCACCTTGATCCAACTGTTCCAACGAATTGCGCGTGCGGCTTAGCTTGCTGTCCGCCTCTTCGTAACTCTGTTGCGCGTGGCGAAGATGATTGCCCAGTTTCTCGTACACATCGGAAAAGCCTTCGAACTGTTTCTTCAATCCGGCCATCCCGGCGAGGATGTGCCGCGTCCGTTCTTCGATTTTCTGCCCCTGCAGACTTATCGCAAACGCGCTCAGGCAAGCATAAAAAGTATTTGGCGAAACAGGAAAGACTCGCTTACTGCGGCAGTATTCATCCAGCATCCCGTATTTCGAATCTTCGGTCAGCAAAAGCTCGTAATAAACTCCTTCTGAGGGCACGAACATCAGCGCGTAATCAAACGTATGCTCGTCAGGAAGAATATATTTTTCTGCGATGCAATCGGCGTGTTTACGAACTGCTAGGCAAAAATCCCGCCGCGCATCGTCGCCCGTTTCCAGCAGCCGCCGATAAGCTTCCAGCGGAAATTTTGAGTCCACCGAAAGCAATCTCTCGCCGCTGCGCACGATAGCGTCCACAATCGCTCCGGTTGAAGCGAATCGATGCTGCGTGCTATACGCACTGTGCGGCAACGCATCTTCCAGTAATCTTTCCAGAGCAACTTCGCCCAGCGTGCCGCGTGTCTTGGCCCCACCTAGAATCGATTGTAGCGTCTGAGTCGCCTGCGACATGTCGCGTCCCGCTTGTTGCACCTCGCCAAGCTGCACGCTCATCTTCCGTATGGTTTCGCTCGACGCTTGTAGCTGCTGGGCCATAGCTATCTGCGCGTCACTCGCCAGTTTGCCGGTAGAGGCTGCGCCTGTTTGCAGCTCCTGACGAACCTGTCCCAGTTGCGTGGTCACAGCTTGCATCAAATGATTGATCTGGGCGGCCATCGATTGCCCTTGCAAAGCGAGCGAGTTCTGCATTTCCTGGCGCACAGCCGAAAGCTCTTCATTCGAACGTCGGCCCGCCATCCACACCACTACGGCAATAGCCGCAATCACCAAAATCGCCGCCGCAACAAATGCTAGCCATACAACCGCGCTCATAGATAAATTCCCTCTCCGTTCGTACTTAAGAACAAAACGAAGGCTGTTCTTCACACTTTAGCGCGAACGGCTCAGGCCTAAAAGCCGTTTCAGCTTTGGAGAGTGCGCTTACGGATTCCTTCGTCTTATTCTGTTGATTCCGAGTGAACCTTTCCGCATCCCGCTAGAAGTTGACTTTCAGCGCGAACTGAAACGTTCTCGGGTCATACGCTGCGGTAGGCTGCCCGCCCGCGCAAGTAGCCACGGCTGTGCTTGGGAACGACGCGGTCGAGTCGCACACCGGATTCACATCGCTCACATTAAACCGGTTCAGCATGTTGAATCCGTCCGCAATTATTTGAAGGTTTACGCGTTCGTTTATGGGAATTGCTCTTGCGATTCGGAGATCGATCTGGAAAAAACCCGGCCGTGTAAACGCGTTTCGACCCAGATTTCCGATACATCCCTCGAACGGAACCGTGTCGGGAAAGGAGAAAGTCTGCCCCTGAGCGTTAATGCAAACATTGGGCGGAACAAATGCGACACCTGGAATGAACGGCGACGTCGTGGAGCCCGGAGGCGGCGCGGACGTCCTTACGTACGACGGCCGCCCGGTCGAGGAACCAAAGTCCAGGTTCGTATCCTCTCCCAACAGCAGATTGTAGGGGCGGCCGGAGGCCACCTCAATAATGGGAGCCACCGTAAATCCTGCCAGGAATTTTTTCCAAAAACCCGAATCACTATTGCGGTAGGGACTTTGAAACACTGCGCTGGTAATCCAGCGATGCCGCTGATCGAAATCGGAATTGCCGCGGTCAAGTTGCGGAAAGCTGTTGTCTTGAGGCGCAATCAATGTGGAAAGATCCGTGGAGTCGTCGATCGCATGGGAATACGTCCAACCTGAAAGGAGTTCGAAACCATGCGAAAATCGCTTCCTTACCGTCAGGGTGAACGCATTATAGAGGGAATTTCCGTTTGAAGATTGCGGATCCACATCGCTCCATGGCACCACTACTCCTGGAAAGCCCGTGGGTAAACCCAACGTTCCCGCCAGTGCCACCAGCTGACCATACCCACCCGGAAAAAGGCCAGAAAACGATGGATTCGGGCCAGATCGCCGGAAGAAATTAAATACCGCCGGCGTAACAATGGAGCCTGCTGGAAGTGCCGTCGCGCTCCCGTTGCTGACGGGTGCTCCTGAACAGTTGTTGCTCGTAAATCCTGTGCCGAACGTTCCGGGAGCTACGACGAAAATACTGCCCCCTCCGGGCGTCGGATTGCATCCGGGAGTTCCTGGCACGGATATTCCAAGCGGACTCGCTCCCACGGAAACCAGTCCGGCCTGAACTGCGTTGCTATCGTTGGCCATCAGAAGTTCCGGATCCGTAACGTTGATGTTGACGGTGTGATCCAGATGCGTGCCGTGTGTATAGTTATACCCCGCGGTGATTTTCCAATCGTTGGCAAGTTCTCGCTCGATCGTTAGGTTGGCTTGTTGTGCCAGCGCGTACTGGAAGTTTTTCTGCACCGGAATCGTGAACGGCAACAGCGGTAGCGGATAACCCCCGCCGGGCGTGTATCCCTGAACTGTCAAGAAACGCTGTTGGTTGAAAAGAGAATTCGCGAACGTGGCATTGAAGATTTGCGGATTCCCACCGACTCCATAGCACATGGTCGGCGAGGCTGTAGAACAACTTGTGATCGCCGGAGCTCCTCCGGCGGTTGGGCTGCTCGACAAAATTCCTTGAAAAATTGAGGAGGCGTTCAAAGCGCCGACATTAGCAACGTTGCTGATATTGGCATTTGAAGGAGTTCCGCCCGCCGCTTCCAGAAGCGCGGAGAGCGAACCGTCTTCCGCCGTTGAAAGGAACGCCAGCGCGAGGGCGGGATGGTCGTAGAAGAAGCCATAGCCCGCACGAATTACGGTCTTGCCGTTACCCCACGGATCCCAAGCAACTCCGATACGCGGAGCCACGTTATTAGAGTCGGTCGGAATTCCCTCGACCACGCCGAACGCTTTCTCAGCCGCGGCATTGATCGCCGTGCCGGGCGTGAAGATTGGCAACCATTCGATGTCGTAACGCACTCCATAGTTGATGGTGAGCTTGCGGTTCACCTTCCAACTATCCTGCGCAAACACACCCAAAGTCTTGCTGTCGAAAGGGCGATTCGACTGGCCGACGCCCTGGAAGAAAATTGTCGGGATACCCAATCCATATGCCTGTACAGCACTGAAGCCCGGGAGACCTGAGAAAGCCGGCGACAATGAACTCGCCGAAAGCGACCCGAAATCGAAGACGCCTCCGTAATTCAGGGTTAGAATCTGAAATTTCGAAGAACGTAACTGTATCAAGTTTGTATCGGCGCCGAATTTGAAGGTGTGCGTTCCCTTCGTCCACGTAAGATTGTCCGTGAACTCGAAACGCCGCTCAATCCGGTCCTCGGTGGAAAACGGTTCGCGTCCCAAATAGGCCGAACCAGCGATATTGTCAGCCGGGAAATCCCCTCCGAATAGATCAGAAAATCCGTAATGTAGGCCGCGCCGTGCAGCTTGAAAGCGGAATTCGTTGAATAGATTATTGGCGACTGCTGTGGTTTGCTGGCCGATGATGGCCCAGTCGCGCGTTTGCTGCGTAGAAGTTCGGTTGCCGGCGTTCTGCCCGAATGTCTGATTCTGAGCGTTCACCTGGATGCCCGTAGTCGTGTCGGGCGAAACCATCCCGCGCAGCATCGTCGTATTTTGCGCATTCCATATGTGGTCCAACCTCAAGGAGTAAATGCTGCCTTTGTCTGAGGTCGGATAGTTGCCGATTACCGAGGCCAATCCTTGAAATGTTGAAGGAAGGGGTGCACCGCTGGAAAGAAAAACGTTGGCGCTTGGAGGCAGCACCCCGGTATTACCAAATAGCGCGACAGCCGAGGCTCCCCCGCTCAAAGCCGCCGCCTCGATGAAGGGAGCCGCAAACGGACTTGTGCATCCACCAGCATTGGCAATCGCCGTCGGATAAAATGCTGCTTGGCCGTTCGCTCCGCCTGTCAAAAGCAGAGGCGTTGCAGAACACACGCTTGCTGCTGCAACGGGTACTAATCCGAAATTGTCCTGACCGATATTCGTAAATCCTGTCTCTTGCCGCCGCGTGATTTCGTAACTGAAAAAATAAAAGGTTTTGTCCTTTTGGATAGGGCCGCCGATCGTGGCGCCGCCCTGCACGCGCGTGTAAGACTGTTTCACGGGTTTCGTTCCGCATGTGAGCTTGGCCACATCGCAATCCGCCGTCACAGAGAACGGATCGCGCGCTTGAATGGCACTATCGCGCAAATAACCGAAGAGATCGCCATGGGTTTGGTTTGATCCCGATTTCGTCACGATGTTCACCACGCCGCCCATCGCGCGCCCATATTCCGGCATGTAATTGCTCGTGATCACTTGGAATTCCTGCACCGCTTCTTGCGAGACAGTCGCGCGCACGCCGTTCGTTGAATTGTCCACCGCGTCGGCGCCATCCACCGACACTTCATTCGATCGCCCGCGCTGTCCGCCGATGTTTAGACCACTCGTCGGCGCCGCTCCAATCGACGGCGTGTCGTCTCGCGCCACCTGCGAATCCAGCAGCGAAAAATTAATGTAGTTGCGCCCGTTGATTGGCAGATTGTCAATTTGAGTTTGGTTGATGGTGGTGGAAACGTCGGTCTTCGTGGTATCCACCAGATCGGGCTCTGCCGTCACGCTCACGGTTGCACCCAGGCTCTGCAGTTGTAACTGCGGGTTGTATTCCGGATTGGTGCCCAGGGTCAGCTTGAAAGAGGTGTTCGTCAGCGTGGCGAAGCCGGGCGCTTCCACCGTCAACGTATAGTTGTCTGGCGGCAATCCTACGATTTCGTAGTGTCCATTAGCATCGCTCGTCACCGTGCGTGCGAGACCTGTGCCTGGATTAACGATAGTGATCTTGGCGCCCTTCACGGCGAGGCCTTGCGGGTCCATCACCGTGCCGGACAGGTTCACGGTGTTCACCTGCGCCGTGCTCATCGCCAGGCGCAATCGAGAACCAGCACAACTAGCAGCGAGATAAACCACACAAACTTATGCCGTGACATCGCACGCCTCCTAGGCTTTCCCCGGTTGCACGGCTGGATAGCCGCTCGATGCTTTGAACTGGATTTGTTCTGAACCCCGCAGAGCAATCGGACGATGAGCGACTTCTACTCCCGCGTATAACTCTTTGCAATAGATATTTCCAATGGTTGAGAGCGAAGTTGTTTATGCGTCAACGACGGCGAGAAAAATCTGCAGAAATGCGAGCAAATAGAGTTTGTTAATACTAAAGATACTTTCGTGAAGCTCGCGGAGAACTATTCCCGGGTGGAAGATGTAGTGAGTTGGACTAGCGGTTCTGAAGCTGTATTCGCGGAGGAGCCGGAGTCGAAGGTTTGGGGTGCGCGCCAGGAATCGATGGCGGCTACCTGGTGCACGCAGGACACGGTGCAGCGCGGGGCACAGCCTTTTTTTGTAAAAAATTCGCGGTGGCGCTGCTCGTCAGTGTATTGCATCAACGGGATGCCGGGGTATCCGCGTTGTTGCGAGCAGTAATGGACCAAGCCGTCCTCGCAGATGTAGAGGTAGCGCGAGCCCGCGCGGCAGCGCCAGTCGTTTTCTTTCCCGCGCGCGATGTTGTGCTGAAATTTATTGATGCGCGTGAAGGATTGTTTTTCCAGTGAGATAATTTCCTCAAAAATCTCTTGCTCGCGAGGGCCCAGCGGTTCGAGCTGGCCGTTGTGGTCGTGCAAAATTCCCACCGTGGAGGTGAACCCTAGCTCGATGGCGCGATGCGCGACGGCCAGCGCATCTTCAGGATTGCGTACGCCGCTGCCGAGGACTGAATTGATGTTGACATGAAAGTCTGCGTGCTCCGCAAGTAGCACGAGCTTCTGGTCCAAAACTTTCAAGCTTTTCTTCGACACGTCGTCGGGCATTACGTTATCGATGCTGATTTGCAAATATTCCAGGCCAGCACGATTCAGGCGCTGAATGCGGTCGGCTACAAGCAGGTAGCCGTTGGTAATCAGGCCAGCCATCGTTCCGTTTTTGCGGATGCGGGCGATGATGGCGTCGAGGTCAGGGTGCAGCAGGGGCTCACCGCCGCTGATGGTCACGATGGCGGTTCCCATGGCGCCCAGCCGGTCGATGCGCTGGAACATTTCCTCAGTCGGAACGGGGTTCGAAACGTCGTCAAATTCATTGCAGTAGGTGCAGGCCAGGTTGCAGCGCCGCGTAGGGATGATGTGCGCGAGCAGCGGATGGCGCTTGGACGCGAGTCCCTTTACGATCATGCGGATCTCGCGAACCTTGCGGTGCGCGGCAAGAAGTTTTCGTCGAATTGTTTTGCGTGCCGTCACTGTTTTTCAACCGCTCGGAGCGGTTGCGCCTTGTTTTTGCCGCCAAAACTCCCTCTATGATTATGCCATACCGCGCGGCCATTCCCTTGGATGCGGGGCGCTTCGTAGCGAATGCCACACTCTAAACCAACAGCAGATCCCTCGAAGCGTCCGCGAAAGGCGCGTTCGGGATGACAACGTGTCGGTGTTCGGACATTGTGAGGGGGTTCGTTGGCGGACATAAGAGTTTGTTGTCGCTCATTTTAGTCGGCCCAGGGTTGCCATAAGCGGTCCCAGCGATGGGTTTTTAGTTTTCTGAGTAGCGCGGGGTCGAGGGGGCCGGCGTCGCTCAGCGACATGTTTTGTCTTACGTGCTCGGGTTTGCGCATGCCGACGATTGTGGTGCTGACCGTGGGATTCGACAGGATGAAACGCAGCGCCATCTCCGGCAGGGTCATTCCAGGGGGCACGATTTTCTTTAGATCGTCCACTCGATCCATGGTCTCCGGCAAGTTTTCAGGGCCGAAGTATCGAGCGCGCCAGTCGTGCGCGGGGAATTTTGTTTCGCGCGTCATTTTTCCGCCCAGGCTGCCTTCATCGAGAGGGACGCGGGCGATCACTCCGATGTTTAATTCGCGGCAGACCGGAAATAATTTATCTTCGGGGGCTTGATCGAAAACATTGTAGATGACCTGCACAGCGTCCACCAAGCCGGTGCGCAGGGCCTTGATACCGTTTTCCGGTTGCCAGCGATTCAGGCTGAGGCCGAAGGAGCGAATCCATTTGTGGGCTTTGAGTTTCTCGACGGTTGTGCGAAATTCGGGCTCGTCGGCCCAACTATCGTCCCAAACGTGGAATTGCAGTACGTCGATGGAATCTTCGCGAAGTTTTTCGCGAATCTTTTTTGCGTATTCAAAAACATGCTTGGCCGGAAAAACGTCGCGGTATTTGAATTCCGGGGTGGCGGGCCATATATCGTTCATGGGAGGGATTTTGGAGGCTGCATAAAGCCGCCCATGGTGCGAGTTGGCAAAATTACCGTGCTGGAGAATTTCGCCGAGAAGGCCGTCACTTTTTCCGTTGCCGTAAGCCCAGGCGGTATCGAAAAAATTGCAGCCCAATTCTACGGACAGTTCTAAAGAGTTTCGGGATTCGCGGTCATCCGAGCCGCTCCAGTCGCCCATGCCCCATAGGCCGACAGCCATATCGCTGACTTGAAAACCCGTTCGTCCCAGCGCGCGATATTTCACAATTTACTCATTTATTCTGGCCCCAGTTAGGCAGGGTTTAATGCTTTGTTTTCTACAACATCTGTTTTTAGGCTTGTGCCGGTAGAAGTGGTATGACCACTTTCAAAAAACCGCTCAATTTTGGGCGATTTCTTTGTCATAGAAGCCGTCTGGGAGCCTGCTGGCGGCGCTGGCGACAGGCGCATCCCGCCGAATCGTCCGGGAGGCAGAAACCGCGCCCCGCTGATTCGTCCGGGACGCAAGAGCCGCGCTTTCGTGTTGGCGGGCGAGCGGCTCACGCGCGGCTGCGGCCCGCCTGATTCGGCGCCGATCTGAAACCAAATTTTTCATCACGACAATGATAGGAAGTCAGGAGGCCAAATACAAGGGTGCGAGGCGGTGGACATTATTCGGGGATCAACGATTACAGGACCGAATTCCAAAATGGGAAAACTGCGATTTTTGCAGTCGAAAACTCTATCCACCCCGAACACGTGGGCAATCACTCGTATCGCAGCGCCACCATCGGATCGACTCTTGCGGCCTGATAAGCCGGCAGCAAACATGCTACAACGCCTACAATCACGACGAGCGCTATCACTGCGGCAAAAGCCCACGGGTCAGCTGCAGAAATTCCCCAAATCTGGTTAGCGAGATAACGCGTAACTGCGTAACTAGCCAGGAG
This sequence comes from uncultured Acidobacteriota bacterium, assembly GCA_963731535.1. GTDB lineage: Bacteria > Acidobacteriota > Terriglobia > Acidiferrales > UBA7541 > Palsa-295. Next base: position 256,485 of record CAVSWI010000016.1, read on the forward strand.
ACCGATAGCAATTCCTGCCAGGTGAAATCGAGCGGAAATTCGACACAGTTCAGGGAAAATCGTTATACGGGAAAGGCCTTACAGTAAAGGCTTTAGCGGAACATCTGCAAAGAGCGCTTTCGCCCTGCCTAGATTAAGACAGTGAACAAAACACAGTGGGCTTTCGTATCAAGTGGCTGGGAGGAACTACGCTCCATGAAAGACATTCGATACGCGCTGCGGCAATTTATCAACGCGCCGGTTTTTACTGCTACGGCTGTTTTGACTCTGACGCTCGGGATTGGCGCAACAACTGCGATTTTCACGCTGGTGCATGCTGTGCTCTTGAATTCGCTGCCGGTAGCCAAGCCCGGCGAACTATACCGGCTGGGCGATGTGGAGAATTGCTGCGTGAACGGCGGGTTGCAGGACGATTGGGCGCTCTTCTCGTACGACAAATACAAGACGTTTCGCGATAACACGCCGGGATTCGTGGAGATGGCCGCGTTTCAGGCGGGACACGATCTGGTGGGTGCGCGGCGTGCCGGGAGCAACCAGCCTGCCCAATCAATGAGAAGCGAATTTGTGTCTGGAAATTATTTTTCCATGTTTGGCGTTGCGCCGTACGCGGGACGTGTCTTGATGCCGGACGACGACCTCAAAAGCGCGTCGCCGGTAGCGGTGATCAGCTATCGAGCCTGGCAGCAAAAATTCGGCGGCGATCCGGCGGTGGTGGGGGCTGCGTTTACATTTAACGGACAGCCGTTTACGGTGGTGGGAATCACGCCGCCCGCGTTTTTTGGTGACCGGCTTGCGGACCCGCCCGAGTTTTTTATTCCCATTGCGGACGAGCCGCTACTGGACGGCACGGCCGCACTGGTTAATTTTCCGCAGCAGGATTGGCTGGACATCATTGGCCGCATCAAACCCGGCGCGGACCCAAAACAAATTGGCGCGCATCTGCAAGTGGAGCTGCAGCAGTGGCTGCTAAGCCCGATCGCGCAACTACAGCCGGGAGAGCGCGACGCGGTGGCCAAGCAGACGCTTCGGCTCTCTCCGGGGGGCGCGGGCGTTCAACAGTTGCGCGACGAATATCAATCGAGCCTGCACTTGCTGATGTGGATTTCGGCGCTGGTGCTGGCCATCGCGTGCGCGAACGTGGCCAATCTGATGCTGGTGCGGGCTACTAGGCGAAAACTGCAAACATCCATCAGGGCCGCGCTCGGCGCGTCAGCGTGGATGCAGATTCGGCAAGTGCTAATCGAGAGTGTGGTGCTGGCGGTGCTGGGCGGGATCGTAGGAGTCGCCATCGCGTACGGCGGGACGCATTTGATTTTGCGTTTGGCGTTTCAAAATACTTACGTGGCGATACACGCGTCGCCGTCGCTGCCTGTGCTTGCGTTCACATTTGCCGTGGCGGTTCTAACGGGAATTCTTTTCGGCGTGGCTCCGGCTTGGATCACGGCCAACGCGGCCCCTGCGGATGCGCTTCGCGGCGCGGGGCGTTCCACTGGACGCAGCAGAGGCTGGACGCAAAAATCGCTGGTGATCGCGCAGGCCGCGCTTTCGCTGGTGCTGCTTTCCGCAGCAGGATTGTTGACGCAGAGCCTTTACAACATGCAGCGGCAAAATTTCGGATTCGAGACGCCCAACCGGTACATCGTGCATATCGATCCGGTGATGGCGGGATACAAACCTGAGCAGATGCAGGCACTCTTTCGCCAGCTGCACGATTCACTCGCGGCGATTCCGGGCGTCGGCCAAGTGAGCTTTTCGCTGTACACTCCGATGGAGGGCGACAACTGGGGCGAAACTGTTTTCATTGAGGGTCAAGCGCCGCCTCCGCCGGATTCGGATCAGAACAACGCTTCGTGGCTACGTGTGAGCGCAGGGTACTTCGAAACGCTGGGAACGAAAATCGTGCAAGGGCGGTCAATCAGCGAGCAGGATTCGCCGACGTCGCAGCGCGTCGCGGTGGTGAATCAGACATTCGCGAAAAAGTTTTTTAAAGGCGAGAACCCGCTGGGGCATCATTTTGGCTATATCGATCAGAAAAATGCGGGATTCTTTGAAATTGTTGGCGTGACGGAAGACACCCAATATCGCGATGCTACACATAAAATTCCTCCGATGTTTTTCTTGCCGTCCTCGCAGAGCGTCGTGTTCGACAATCCGCGTTTCAAGGCTTTCGAAGAGCGTTCGCACGATCTGAACGCGGCGGAGTTGAGGACGCTGGGCAAAGTGACGGGGCTGGAAGCACAGGTGCGACACGCGCTCGCGGATGTGAACCCGGATCTCGCGGTGATCGACTTTACGAGCTTCGCAGAACAAGTGGACTTAAACTTTTCTCAGCAGAAGATGATCGCAAAACTTACTTCGTTGTTTGGATTGCTCGCGCTGGTGCTCGCGTCCGTGGGTCTGTACGGCGTCACCGCATATTCGGTGGAGCGGCGCACGAATGAAATTGGAGTTCGCATGGCGCTGGGCGCGGACCGGTTAAACATTTTGAGGCTGGTGCTGCGAGGAGCATTGCTGCAGATGGGAATCGCGTTGGCGATCGGCATTCCGGTGACGATTGCCGCGGGTCGCGCTATGGCTACTGAACTATTTGGGGTCAAACCGTACGATCCAGGCATCCTGCTGATGACTTCGGCGGCGCTTGCTTTTGCGGCGTTCCTGGCGGCAGTGGTGCCGGCTCGCCGCGCGGCAACGCTGGACCCGATCCGCGCTCTGCACACGGAATAATGGTGGGGATTAGTTCGGGGATTTTTCGTCGTCGATCATGACGAGGGTGCATGGCTCGGTTTTCGGCGCGAATTTTCTGCAACTTTCCAGTGCCAACTTTTTCGCTTCTTCGCTGGTGCGCCTACCGGTGCTGGTCCCGAATCCCTTTGCAAGTGAAGCGGCGAAGGCTTTGTGCGGCGCGCTCAACAAGTAGGTTTGAAATTCGTCGCGGCCCTGACTGCTGAGGTAGGAAGGAGCGCTCACGGCGGGCACGGAAATTTGCAACAGCGTGTCGCGCAGCACGAGATTTTGACTCTTCAGAAAATCGTCCACCATGGGCGTCCATATGGGTATTCCACGCAGCGAAAAAAGCGAATGGCCATCTTCTCCAAAGGAGGAGGCGGCAATGAAGAGCGCCTGGCCACCTTTTTCGGTAAATTCGCGATGAAAGCGATGCGCTAGCGGGGGCCCGAAAAAATGGTCGTTGGCGGCGTAAATCCAGAGCATGGGAACTTTCGAGTGTTTGCCGAATTCGCCGAAAGCCTGGACCAGATCACCGGCGTGGCAAACGTGATCGGGGGCGTCGGAGCCGCGGCCGCCTGCAAAGCTGATTGCGGCGACGAGACCGGGCGGCGGATCGGCAGATAGGCCGACCATGGCGAGACCGCCGGTGGAAACTCCGATGCTTATCATGCGCGAGGGATCTACTTCGAGGCGAGTGCGCAGATAAGCGGCGGATTCGCGAAGATCTTTCACCGCTTGCTTTGTGGGGCCGACAAAATCAGGGTCGCGGCCGCACACGTGGCCATCCTCTGCGTAGCCTCCGCCGGAATCTCCGAAGCCGCGGCGCATGACGATTACTGCAGTCCAACCACGACGCGCAAATTCGCGTGCTTGCGGAATGAATCTTAGCGGAGTCATGTCGGCACGATCTTTGGCTTCGCGCGGGGTGCCATGCGTCATCAGCGCCAGCGGATGCGGCTTTGAATCATTGGGACGCACCATGACGGCTGCCAGTCCCTTCTTCCCGGAGCTGTGGGTGGGGATGCGAAGCTCGGTGACGACAATATCTTGCGCGCGCGCCGCAGTGGCCGCCGCCGCCAGCAGAAGCGCAAACAATATTGTGGCGCGATTAGTATTCTTCATGCTGTCTCGCGAAATAGATTCAAGTATGGTTCGCCGACGACGATGTAGCCGATTGAAACGTAAAGATTATTACGCACAAACTTCGCCGCGCACACTAACACTGGCTGCGCGGATTAGTCTTACGAATATGAATGGTAATTGAGACATTCATGAAGTCCCCCAAATTTTGTTAATTTTGCGGAGACGTGAATGGTGCGGCTAGATCGGTGGTTCCCATTTTGCCGGGGGCAGTGTCGCGGACGACGAAACGCAGGCCGGTTACTTTCGGGTCGATAGGTAAGGTCACGCGCAAGACCACAGGCATCTCCGGATATGTCGGGATTTTTGCAGCGGGTATAGTAGCGAGCAGCGCGTAACTCTGCGGGTCTTGCGGCTCGTGGTCCTTGAAAAACGTGGCCGTGGCAGCGCTGAATTCGCAGCGCAAATCGCCGTTTGCTGCCCTGGTCCAGGTAAGCATGTGACGATTCGCTCTTACTACGACTTGAACGGAATGCGGCTGGTCAGGAAAAGCGGTGGCGCTAGCCTTTAAGGGAATGCCGGTGTAGAGAAGCGGGCTCTTCAACGCGAGTTCGAATTGGTCGACGAATTCGTCTTTCGGGAGGGGCGTGTCAAGCACTGGAAAATAGCCGGCGCGTGTGCGAGCTTTCAGATCCGGGCGATTCATTTTGATGGAAATTTTGCGATATTTGCTATCCATGGACTGTTTGGCCGGGTAGTAGGTCAGCGTGAATAGTTGACTTCTTCGTTCATGCTACGAGCCACTTCGGCGTCCACATTGTTGCGGCCCCGGTGCTTTACCTTTTGGTTCCCCGCAACACGATACCGCCAAAGGCCGCGTCGCATATAATGAGTTCGATTCGTTATTCGTCTTTGGCTGTTTTTCGAGGCAATTTTATGAAAGCGTTGCGCTTCGACCGGTTCGGCGATTTATCGGCCCTTCGTGTGGAGGAAATACCTACGCTGGCTCCTCGTGATGAAGAGGTGTTGGTTCGCGTGCGAGCAGCCTCCATCAATCCCAGCGACGTGAAAAACGTGTTGGGCAAGTTCAAGGCTACCGTGCTGCCGCGAACGCCTGGCCGCGATCTTGCTGGGATTGTTGTGAGCGGCGACGCGTCGATGGAGGGACAGGAGATTTGGGCAGCCGGGGGAGATATCGGCTCTACACGGGACGGCAGCCACGCGGAATTTATTGTATTGCCGAAACTGGGAGCGCGGCAAAAACCGAAGAATCTTTCCATGGTGGAAGCGGCGAGCGTGGGAATCAATTACATCACGGCCTATTCTGGTTTGATTCAAAAAGCCCAATTGAAGGAAAGGGAAACCGTGCTGGTGACTGGCGCGTTGGGTGGCGTAGGCAGCTCCGTCGTCAAGTTGGCGAAGATTCACGGTGCGCGTGTGATCGGAATAGACCGGCGCGCTCCCAAAGCTGGCGAGCTCGGAATAGATCTGGGGCTTAGCAGCGAAACGGATGACATCAAGAGTCGCGGGAAGGAGTTCACCGCAGGAAAAGGTGTGAATGTAGTTTTTGATGCCGTTGGCGGATCACTATTTGAGACCGCGCTCAATACGCTCGGTTTCGACGGCCGGCAGGTCAACATTGTGTCGGTTGGCACCGCGCGTGTCAGCTTTGATTTGCAGGATTTCTATCACCGAAGGCTCACGTTATACGGTCTCGATACCGTGCCGCTTGACACTGTGGCGTGCGGGGAGATTTTGGATGGACTTAGGCCGCCCTTTGAGGAAGGAAAGCTCACACCTCCGCCAATCGCAAAGACGATCACGTTGGATGAAGCAGTGCAAGCCTATAAGGATATTGATAGCGGAAAGTTGAGTGGAAAGGTTGTGATCACGTTTCCCTGACATGCAAGAAACTGGGGCAGATTGAACTTAGCCTATAACGCGCTTACAAAGTGAATTGAGGATTGGGTCAGAGTAGTGTGATTAGTTCTCAGATTATTTTCGTACGGATGCAAGTCCTCGTGGGGCCGGAGCTCAGATGGATAGAGCAGCAGTTTCCTAAACTTCTGACCCAGAGCAATCTCGTAATCCCGCCAAGCGGTTTAGTCGTTGAAATTCAAGATGTTAGGCGAGCAGATGTGGGTTCTGAAGAAAATAAAGGGGCCGAAGCCGAAGCGTAAGTTCCCGCCAGCGAAAACGGGCGGCTTCATTCATCCAGACCCTGCATCCTATTAAGGAATGGCACGCGATGAATTTATTTGCAACAAACCTGTGCCATCCTTGCATCTGGGTTTTGCAGACAAAAACGGAGAAATTGTTCCGGAGTCTACTTCAGCTTTGTACTACGACGATGATGGCCGACAGTACTTATTTTTCATCATTGAGGCGAAGTAAACTTGTAGTGGTGGGCCTTAGGGGACGAGTTTAGAACTCTTTCGATCAGTCAGATTGTGGCTCGGATTCCACATTTCAGCGAGTTTGTCTTGATTTAATTTTCAGGGCCTGTCCCGTGTCCGCCACTCAGGTCCGAAATGGCGTTTTGGCAACGCTTACCGCCGGACCGCGAGAACGTTCCCGTCACAATCCGGGGAAGGATCAAAAGGAAACGATTTCCAAACCTCACAGCGCTGACCGCGCGCTGCTGTGCGAGCCTAGCGGCCCGTTATCGTGTGGACCTAAAGAGAGGCGGTACGATCTACCTCGCCGGTCAGAAGATTGAACACGTCAACCCGCTCATCAGTGAAAGCGATGTCGGCGACCTCAAATCGGCCGAAGCTGCTCCGTATCTCGGAAGAAATGCGGCAATGGTCGGCCATGCTGGATCAAGAGCTGCGTAGCTGGCCGCGCGTCACGTCGCGACCCATGTTCGGGCTAATCGGTTTCTATCACAATGGAGTGATCTTTGCGGCTCTGCCGCGCACACGCGCGCTGAGTACTCCCAGCTCTTTTACCTTTAAGATCGATCCCCTGTCGCCGGCGCTGTCGCGGCGTGCCAGAAAAGACCCACGCATCGGCTCGGAAAGAAAATCGCTCGATGCGACGTGGCACTCGTTCAAGCTGAACACAATGGGCGACCTACGTGACGCGCTGTGGTGGCTGAACCGGGCATATCAGGCAGCCAAGTAAGACTGCGTGGCGGAAGGGAAGCCGATCGGCTGACTTGATTGGTCGGGTAGAGCAATGGCGCGTAGCGGGCTTCGCATGATGCCGACGTTTCCATTGCCCTCCCTAAAAGTAGGGTCGAGGACTGACGCCAGGCTCCTTAGATTCGATCTATCTGTTGCTCCCCGTTTCCTCTGGGAGTGCCTCACTAATCGAATCGTAAGCTGGTTTTCAGCCCCCGCCACGTCAAACCGAGCATGCCCATTTCGAGCACTCGGCTTTCCTGCTTCCAAGCGGCTCTTCCCTGAGATTCCATTAGCGTGTCTGGTGAGGTGTCGCGGGCCAGCCTATTGGAGCCTGTTGGCAGTTGACAATTGGTCTTTGGGCGTGGCAAGCGTGATTGCTCAGGAGGCCGTATGAGACGTACTTCTCTCATCACCATTCTTGTGTTTGTCGCGGGTCTCGGCATCGGCTACTTCGCCCGAGGCGCTGTGGGGACGCTTCAACAAAGATACACGCACATGGCGGACCTAGCGGCCATCGAAAAACTGCACCAAATAGACATCGAATTTACGCGGTCCCAAGACTACAAACGACTGATGGACATCTGGTCGGAGGATGCGGTGCGCTTCATGCCGGGAAGTCCGCCGGATGTCGGCAAGCAGGCCATTCTGGCTGACAATGAGAAGTTCGCGGCCGAGTACCCGGGTTTCAAGGTGTTGAGTTATTCGGCCAAGTACAACAACCTTCAAATCGAGGACGGCTTGGCATGCGAGTGGGGCGAACATGAATCCCAATTTAAGATGTCTCCAGAGGCTCCGCCGGTCAGTTGGCACGGCACAGGATTCCATGTGTTGAAGCGGCAGAGCGACGGCTCGTGGAAATTCGTGGTAATGATTTTGAACCTGTAACGACTGCGGACATATCAAGCAACGGCCCAAGCTCAAGGGTCATACTTGGCATCTGAGTAACGCGTTCCTTATTTCCGAGAAGAAGAAATCGGAAATCGTTTGGGAGGAATCTTACAGGATATTCGGGTCCCCGATGATATTCTCCGGCAGTTGGAAACCTCCATGCTGGCCGATACAGGTCAGATTATTCGCCGACAGAAGATTGACCGGCTGGAGCAGAGGTTGACGACTGTCCGACGACATCTGGACCAAGTCTACATGGACAAGCTGGACGGCCGGATCACGGAGGATTTCTGGAATGGCAACGACCGAGTGGCGCGACGAAGAACAGTGCCTATTAACGTCTATCGGGGAACTGAACGAGGCGAAGCCGGAGCGATTGCTAGATGCTGTCAGGATTCTAGAACTCGCGAATAAGGCCCATTTTCTATATCTTAGGCAGAATTCGGCAGAAAAAGCCAAATTGATAAGAATTGTCCTTTCGAACTGCAAGATCAACGCTACAAATGTCTATCCTACTTACAGAAAGCCCTTTGACCTCATCTTCCAGGCGGCCCAGACGGAGAGATGGTGGGCCTGGGGAGAGTCGAACTCCCGACACACGGTTTAGGAAACCGTTGCTCTATCCATCTGAGCTACAGGCCCGAGCGGTCAGTTTAACACTCACTCACTTTTTAACAACGAACCATCCGCCGGATTATGGCTTCTGCGTCTGGCGCAGTGCTCTTCGCTGCTTCTGCTTCCGCGAGTGAAGAAAATTCGGTTGTAGTGGCACGCTCAGAAACCCAAACATAATTCTTGTATGGCGCGGGTACGGGCGGCCTCACGGCAGACAAGTATTTCATCGTGGTTTCTCCTGTCAATTATGGGGTGAGGCTACAGAACCAATTGGAGTCTCTTCTGGAAGAGGCCCACATTAAGTTGTCCAGCCTGGTCTCGGATCTGCTGGGTGTCAGTGCCCAGCGCATGCTGAAGGCACTGTCTGAGGGCGAAACCAACCCGGCGGCCTTGGCCGCTTTGGCCGATCAACACTTGCGCGCGCCACACCGGAACAATTATGTGATGCGCTCGGTGCGTGCACGGACCTCAAGCCCGTGTACCGACGACTCCTGAAGATGGCGCTGGAGCAGTTGCAATTCCTTGAGCAGCAGATCGGCCGACTGGACCAGGAGATGGCCAGTCTGCTCACTCAGCGCCAGGATGCAGTCAGCGGCTGGCGGAGGTGCCCGGTCTGGGAGTGGATTCAGCGCAACAGATCATTGCCGAAGTGGTCCCGCCGCAGCGACCTTTCCTTCCGAGAAATGTCTCTCCTCCTGGGTTGGTGCATGCCCCGGCGACGACGAGAGCGCGGGTGTGAACTGCAGCCACCGGTCCCCAAAGGGCAACCGTCACATGCGGCGCGTTCTCAACCAGTGTGCCAACGCCGCAGTCAAGGCCAAAGGAACCATTCTCGACATTGTCTATCGCCGCTCGGTGCCGCGCTTGGGACATAACCAAGTCATCGGGGCGATTGCCCATCGACAGTGTCGGCTGATCTGGTTGATCCTGCACCGGGAGTCCGTTACGAAGAACGGGGCCCAGCCGTTACCAAGCAATCGAAGCAAAGGCGCACTGCGAGAATGATCCGCCAGCTCCGAATCCTCGGTTATCGGATCGAACCACCAAATCCTAAACACTCCCACCCGGCACAAGGGTAATGATTTTCGACCCTGTAGGGATTGAGGCAAGCACCCAAACCCTACTCCAAAAGGGGCGTCCTTTTATATTGCGTCGGATAACCGGGCTGTTGAACTAACACTTTACTTTTCCGATTAGCCGTTAATCGGCATCGGCATGGTGAATGAGCTAGGCAAGCGCAAAGAGCTGTTTTATTGCGGAAATCGATCGAATTTGTCCGGAAGCTTTAAAGCCTATCGCGTCCTTGGCTTGCGGAGTTTCCGCTCGCAAAAAATAAATTACTTTCAATACCGTGTCGCTATTCCATTGACAATAGGACCGTATGCGCACAGTGTGATTGCGGACCTGGGATTCTTCAGTTCACCTGAACAAGACGGAAGTTACCTGAACCGCCCTCGGTTACACCAAACCTAAGGAGAATTATGAATACTATTACGCACAGAGACCAATTACGTGGTCTCACGCTACAGAACGAAGTCAATCGTCTATTCGAGGACAGTTTTATTCGCGACCGCTCGGCTCATGCTGACCTAGCAACCTGGGCGCCGGCCGTGGACATTTACGAAACCGAGAACGAATTGGTCGTAAAGGCCGAGCTGCCGGATTTTCAAGAGAAAGACATCGACGTCCGCATTACAAACAACACTTTGACCATCCGTGGCGAGCGCAAGTTCGAGACGGGCGTCAAGGAAGAAAATTACCTCCGCATTGAACGAGCATATGGCTCATTCATGCGGAGCTTCTCCCTGCCAAACACGGTCAGCTCCGAAAACATTCGAGCTGACTATCGAAACGGGATCTTGACGCTGCATATGGCCAAGCGTGAAGAGTCCAAGCCGAAGCAGATCAAAGTCAGCGTCGCAGCAAACGGCAAGTAGTTCCACGCAGTTCACATTCGGCAGGGCTGAGTTTTGTCCCTCGCGCCGACAACCAAGGAGGTTGCCATGATCGAACACAAAGAACTATCCAAAGAACAGATCGCGCACCGAGCGTACGAGCTGTATGTGCGACGCGGCGGTCAGCCCGGAAAAGATGTCGAGGACTGGGTCAGAGCTGAAAAAGAGCTGACTGGCGAAGTTGCTGTGGCGCCAGCAAAAACTATGACCGCCCAAGCCGGCCGCAACCAGAATTAAATTGACGCTCCAAGCGTCAAGAACCTGATCGTTTGGAGGGGCGGATTTTCCGCCCCTCCACATTCCTTCACTTAGCTGCCAATCGTGAATCGAGACGTTCTACAAGCGTCAAGTTATTACACCGAGAGAAGACGGCCGAAAAACGAACTGTAGCGGCGCAGTGCAACATGGAGGTCCTCAGTCGAGACATTATCGCCGCGATCCCATTTGTCCTCGAGTTTCGCCTTTTCAGCCGCGAACATTTCAGCCAGGCGCGATTCTCGTCGATAGAGGGTCTTCGGGATTTGCAAGAAGTGAGTCATATTGAACAGATTTCGAAAAGTGACTAGGTCATCCTTCTTATGTCGCGTAGCCCTTTAATCCGCGCAACCCGCAGTCCCAAATCAAGACCGGGCAAGCGAAGGATGATCTGGCGAGGTAATGAACATGCGTAATCGTCTCTCCGTTCGTTTTCTGCTATTCCTTTTTGTGATGTTGGCCATACCGGCCACTTTGTTCGCACAAGTCGGCGTCGCGATCACGGTGGCCCCGCCCGAGTTGGTAGCGTATTCACAACCGATTTGTCCTCAGCCGGGTTATTTGTGGACGCCCGGTAACTGGGCATACGGTCCTGAAGGCTATTACTGGGTGCCCGGAACATGGGTCGAGCCGCCCATGGTTGGTGTGCTGTGGACTCCGGGTTACTGGGGTTGGGGCAGCGGTGCATACGCGTGGAACGCCGGCTACTGGGGCCCCACTGTGGGCTTCTACGGCGGCGTTAACTATGGCTATGGCTACGGTGGTTACGGCTACGAAGGCGGATACTGGAGAAACAACCAGTTCAGCTACAACCGATCGGTGAATAACGTAAATGGGAATTTTCACAACACGTACGAAAAATCCGTAAGCAACGAGAGGGCGGGAAATCACGTTAGCTACAACGGCGGAAGCGGTGGCACAACCGCTCGACCGACTGCCGCAGAAGAGACCGCTGCTCATGAGCGTCATACTCCGGAGACGGCGGCACAAACAGGGCATCAACGGGCCGCGAGCCAAAACCACGAGATGTTGGAGTCCGTGAATCATGGCAAGCCGGCAACCGCTGCAACATCCAAACCGGGAGAGTTTACCGGCAAAGGTGTAGTGGCAACGAAGGGTGCTGTCGCTGAGAACAAGGCTTCCGAGAATAAGGCGGCCGAGAATAAAGCGGCGGCGACTCGCACCAGTGAGAATAAGGCGGCGGCGAATAAGGCCTCCGAGAACGAGAAAGCCGAGAATAAAGCAGCGGCAACTCGCACCAGTGAGAACAAGGCGGCGGCGAATAAGGCCTCCGAGAACGAGAAAGCCGAGAATAAAGCAGCGGCAACTCGCACCAGTGAGAATAAGGCGGCGGCGAATAAGGCCAACGAGAACAGAGCGGCCGAGAATAAAGCAGCGGCAACTCGCACCAGTGAGAATAAGGCGGCGGCGAATAAGGCCAACGAGAACAGAGCGGCCGAGAATAAAGCAGCGGCAACTCGCACCAGTGAGAATAAGGCGGCGGCGAATAAGGCCAACGAGAACAGAGCGGCCGAGAATAAAGCAGCGGCAACTCGCACCAGTGAGAACAAGGCGGCGAACAAAGCCTCCGAGAACGAGAAAGCCGAGAGTAAAGCGGCGGCAACTCGTTCGAGTGAGAACAAGGCGGCTACGGAGAAAGCGGCAAAGCCCGCTCCGTCACATGTAAAAACCGAGCAGGCGCGACCGGAGGCCAAACCCGTTCACGCGAACTCACAGCCGTCGCATCAGGCGGCCCCTCGGGAGGAAAGCGCTCCGAAGGCTCCCGCGCAACATCAGACTGCGGCGAAGTCGGAATCCGCTCCGAAGTCCGAACCCTCGCATCAAAGTAAGCCCAGCGGGGAGAAAAAGCCCTAATCCGGCAAAACCGAACAGCTGGTAGCACCGCATAAACAAACTCAGATGAGCGGCCCGTAGAACATTCTACGAGCCGCGTATTCTTGCGTCATCGAATTTCGAGCTTCAGGATCATGTCTTTCCCTCGTTAATCCCCCTCTTACGAATTACTGGGATTATGTTCCAAATGGAACATAGCCTCGTAGCCGTCGGTTCAAACTGCACATCATCGGGATCCCGAATCTGGGGATCCTGGAATCACAGGAGGCTACAATGTTTGGATACGGGCTGGTCGGAATTATATTGATTATCTGTTTGATCGTTTGGCTAGTGCGAAGGGCGTAAGAACGGGACTGGATTCCACTGTAACTGCAGCTTTCGGCTAATGGCCGTATAGTTGGGTAACCTGGCCGGACGTGTTAATTTATTCGGATCTCCGCGGCAACGACGTATTCTTCGACAGCTAAAATTAATTCTTTTCGGAGATTCATCTCCCATCCCGGCTTGATGCGGACTCGCACGGCGGCTGCGGATTCACCGACGATGCTGCAAGGCATGGGAACGCTGCATTGACGGATCACAACGAGCAAAACCACCGATTTACCGAGCCAGGCTGAATATATGGACGACAAATCTTTAGTTCCCTCAGTGATCATCTTGGTCACCTCCTCAACCTTCGATTAAGTCCCAGAATCGACCTCAGTGGAAGCAAGGCCGTTTTGTAGCGCGGACGGAATGGAAAATCTGTTCAATTCTGTACACATGGGATCGTGTGTTGAACCTAAAAGTTTAACGAAGACTCTGGGCTAGGAATCGCAAGCGAATTAAGACGCCCGGCTCAACCGCTTGTGCGACATATTGGTTTCTATGAGATACTCTGGATCGGCAGCATCGCTTCGCGGTTCGAAGAATTCGACGGAAGACGCGCTCCTCGTTGTTGTGTTTCCGGTTCCGAAGAACACAAGCCGGGCTTTCTCAAACGAATCTTCGGCCTTTGGATTTGCCCGTTTCATTTCAGTTTTTCAATCGAACTGGCTTCTGCTTGCTCATTTGTGATGCCTCCCCCCGGGCGGGAATGTTTTCGCGGAGAAGTGACATGTTAGAGGATGCGGGGAGAGCGTCTGTACCATTTTGAATAGGTACTGATATTCGGATTTCCATCCGTAATTCCTCGAATAATTCCTGACGGGATGAATTCAACGTCAGGCTATGGACCGCAGCTCGATTCGGCCCAAAGTGTGCAATATCGAACGGTCTTTGGAATGCTGCTCCATGCTATTCTCGCCTATCGCGTCTTCCGCAGTTCGAAGTGTATCTGTGAAGGTCCCTCGTTTCTCCCGCAAAGCGAATTCAAAGAGCCGTGCCTTCGATGTGAAATTGTTTCTTGACTCGACCGGTCTGGGAAGAAAGGTTAGCAAGTTCGGAAAAAAGGAAACCGTCTTCACGCAGGGCGATCGCGCCAAGAACGTAATGTACATTCAGGACGGCGGTGTGAAACTTAACGTCGACGTTAGTGTTCGCGCCATACGGGGAGATACCGCCCTTCCGAGCTGGTAGCGGCCAATATGAACAGTGTTCAAAATTTGAGCAGTTTCGCGGCTAGGTTTTGCCGCACTCTGGCCGAATGAAAAAGAAAGAACTTACGCCCAAACAATTATCCGCCGTCCCCTGTCCTACCTGCGGTGCCGCTGCCGGGAAGCGTTGTGAGCTGCATTCCGGTGCTCTGCGTTCAGAACCACACATAGACCGGAGGTTTGCCGCCGCTGAAGCCATTGAGAGGAAACGAATCCCTGGTCATCGATGTTGATAAATCTGCTTACCACCGGTAATCCGAAGGTCCTAGGGTCAGGGTAAGAGTAAGCGAGTGAAGCGGCCCACAGGTGTGACAATCATCGCAGTTCTGACGTTCTTCGAAGCCGCGGGCTCTCTCGCCTTCTTTTCCGTTGCCGTCATGGGAATGACGGGTCTGGATTCGGGAGAGCCCACCTCCAAGTACCGTGCTTCTCATAAGCTTTAGTTTATGAGGGTGCAAAGACGCAGCCGTCGCATCTTGGCAAGCATCTCTTTAGAGATTGAATGGGATGGAGAGCCCCAACCAGCAATGACGGCAGTGATAAATCTTAATGGCGCTTTAATTCTCTCTCGCCTCTACTGGCCGATGGGTTGCTAGCTTAGAATCAAAAATCCCGACACAGAATTGCAAACTCTAGGGCGCGTGGTGTGGTGTGGAAATCACGATTCGACTGCACGGGATAAACTCGGTGTCGAATTTCGAGATTCGTCCCCTGAATTTTGGGGAGACCGCTATGATGCTCAAGGTGAAGAAGCGCCTTAGCAGCTATTTTACTTCTGCCTAGCACGGTTCTTTCTCCTGAGCTATTTTCTGAGCGATGACGCCTGAAGTTAGTGCACGAAGTGTGCAAAAAGAGACAGCAGTTGCTTCATATTGGGTGTCATCATCGGGGATGACGCGGAAGGAAGCTAAGAAACTAGATGAACCAACCCTCGCCATTGTCAAAGAAATGGCGCAGCCTCGCTTCGCTAAATCCGCCCGAGCGGCGGAAGAAAAGGCTAACCATCTGGTGACGGTGAGGTTGAAGCCTTCGTTCGTCAAAACGCCCCACGGGAAATTGTCTCCGTCAACCGGTAGAGGCGCTATATGAGCCAAGCCGAATGGCATAGTCGTTACACTGCTGCTCTTTTTGAACCTGATCGCTCAAAACTTCGCTCGCGAATCAACGAGACGGAAACTGCTATCTCCTCGCGGATCCAAAATCTTGCCGAAGACTCGGACTCGAACGACGAGCAAGAGATCATTTCAAACGCGCAGTCTAGTCTGCATGCTTTGCAAAGAAACCTGCTGCGTTACCGCTGACGCTTCTCTGGCTAACCTTGCCGTGTAAAGGCGCGACTGGAAGTCGTTTGGTGCCAAGACCTAGTGGACCCGCAGGCTGTGACGGGCGGCGCCCCCGTAGTCAATCCGGTTTTTGAACACGCTGGGAGCAACGGTTGTTACCGAAAGGAGAGACTTTCAAATCATGCAGCTGAACGAACGGACAACTACTGCGGGGAACCGAGTAGGCAACAAAATCCTTTTATCAATTTCCGACAAGGAATACGCCCTGATTCTTCCGCACCTGGAGTTTCTCAGCATGCCACATCATCTTAGTCTCTACGAACCGGGCCAACCGCTGGAGTTTGTGCATTTTCCAAATACAGGAATGGTGTCTCTTGTAATTGCGACCGAAGATGGAAAAACTGTTGAAGTAGGTGAGGTTGGCAGGGAAGGGTTTGCTGGGATACAGGCGGCGGTTGGCATAAACAGGAACCAAGTGCGCGAGATCGTGCAAATCGCCGGAGAAGGATTCCGAGTGAAAATTGGCGCATTGCAAAGCGTCTTGCAATCGGCTCCAGAGCTTCAACGGATTCTGACCCGCTATGCGGTCGTTCAAGGGATGCAATTCGCGCAAACAGCCGCGTGTAATCGGCTCCACAATATTGAACAGCGCCTCGCGCGCTGGCTACTCATCACTCAAGACCGAGTGGATTCTCCGACGCTCGCGATCACCCACGATTTCCTTGCGACGATGTTAGGGACGGACCGGCCCACCGTAAGCTTGGCAGCTGGTATTTTGCAGGATAAACAGATTATCGAGTACACGCGCGGTGCAGTTCAGATTCTGAGCCGGGCGAAACTCAAAGAGTGCACCTGCGAGTGTTACGGAGTTATCCAACAGTATAATCACGAGATCGGTCTGAAATAATCTATCGATAGTGTTCGATACCCTACAGACAGGTTCTTCTTTCGCAGTTAAGTTGGGTTTGAGTCTCACCTGTCAGCGATGGTTAAAGAACTCAAAACTGCAAAGATGCCCGCTTTCGATGCCCAAGCTTTTCTCGATTCGGCGGGTGTAGCCAGAAAGGTTACGGAGTTTAAGAAAAAGGCAGCGATCTTCTCGCAGGGCGATCCGGCTAAGAATGTTCTATATATTCAAGAGGGCGGAGTAAAGCTATCGGTAGTGAATGAAATCGGCAAAGAGGCCGTCGTGGCGGTTTTGGGACCAGGCGATTTTTTTGGCGAGGGATGCCTCGCCGGTCAGCCGATTCGAATAGGGTCGGCCACTGCGATTACGGCCACTACTGTTCTCGTAATTGAAAAAAAGGAGATGATTCGCGTCCTTCACGCCGAACATGCCTTTTCCGACCGTTTCATCTCTTACATGCTTTCGAGGAACATCCGAGTCGAGGAAGATTTAGTCGATCAGCTTTTCAACTCCAGCGAGAAGAGGCTCGCGCGGACACTGTTGCTGCTGGCACGCTACGGGAAGGAAGAGAAGCCCCAAAAGATGGTCCCCAAAATATCGCAAGAAATGCTGGCGGAAATGGTCGGCACAACCCGCTCTCGCGTTAATTTTTTCATGAATAAATTCAAAAAACTGGGCTTCGTCAAGTACAACGGCGGGCTCCACATTAATACCTCGCTTCTAAGCGTTGTCCTGCACGACTAACCATGTCCGAAAATAAAGGGCAATCTGTGAACAAACCACAATGGGAATGGCAAGATTGCTATCTAGAGGCATTCCTGGACACAAATCCATCGAACCTTGTCGGCCGGATTGCGGCCGCAGAAAAAGCGATTTTATCACGTACAGAAGAGCTGCGCACGAGTTCAGGCGGAGAAGCAGAGCAGCAGGCGCTAGCAGATGCTTTAAGTGGTTTGGCAATTCTCCTGAGAGAGAGACCAAATCTCCGATTGGAATCAAAGACAGAACAAAGGTCCTGAACTTGGCAAGGCCGAGCTTGCAAACAGAAACTTCTTCTGAGTCTCGCACAGGAAATGGCACGCCGTCACTCAAAAGTCTAACAGGCCACACAGATATGATCGCAGCCGCTACAACCCGCTTCACGAAACTTCTATCCCCCTGGCCCTTTCCAAGATTCGCATCCAAGCAGCTTCTTAGAGAAATCACAATCCTTCACGACGGCGGATGCGTTCTTTGTTGCCGCAGGATGTAACCGATGGGGACGATTGGGTAAAATAAAAATCGCGCCGAAGGCAGAGTTGACTTCGGACTGACGGTCCGAGAGCATTTTAATGCGGACTTCCTAGCATTAGTTTCGAATGCGTACATCCGACTATCGCACCTCTTGCAGCGAAAAGTACGAATCGGGGTGACCCGACAATCCCTAAGTAACCCGCGTTGTTTCAGGGCGAACGATTTTCGTTGATGACCCTGGTTTTATTCCTAGTTTCTTAGCCTTCTTCATTAACTGGCGCTCCTCCCAATCTATTAGAGCTTTCACCAGGTCGTTCATTCGGGAATCGACTGACATGCTTTCTCACAGTTTATCACCTGCCGAATCCGGCCCGACTATAACGCTTTTATGATACGGCGTATGTCCGCGATCGTACCAATCTGAGGAAAGTGGACGAAAGTTGGGGGATACAGCCCTGTAGCGCAGCCGCTTTATCGATCACGGTTGTCGTTTGTGGTGGCTATCTGACCTCAGAACGAGTACGGTTTAAGTGTCTCACTAGCACCCTGCCGTAAGCATCCCCTCTACCTACGGCTCCCTGCGAAATCAGACAGCATTCGGCTCTGGGCTCAGGAGTCACAGCTCATGGCAATACCAAAAATCTCTCATCGTGTCACTAACGCTCGGGTGAGAAGCGACGGAAACCGAGTGCGAAATTCGATACTACTCAGCTTACCCGCTGACGAATGCGATGCAGTGTTCAAGAAATTAGAGTTCGTGGAGTTGCCCAGGAATTTTGTCTTACAAGAAGCAGGGCCGATCAAATTCGCTTATTTCATTAATAGTGGACTGGCCTCGGTCTTAGACGGCGAAAACGTTGAAGTTGGATTAGCTGGTAAGGAGGGTTTCATAGGGCAATCACTTGCAAACGGATTCAGCACGAGCCCAAGGCGGGTCATCATGAAATTAAGGGGGAGTGCCTATCGTATAACCGCGACAGACTTTGCAAAAGCTCTGTCGCACTCTGCGAACTTGGCAAAAAACTTGAATCGCTTCGCTACGCACAGCATTTAGCCGAGGTGTTATATGACTCAAGCCGAATGGTACACAGGATATACACTGCTGCTCTTCTCGAATGCGATTCCACAAAACTCCCCACGCGAATTCGCGAGGCGGAAACTGCTATCTTCGTCCGAATCCCGGACCTTGCTGAAGACTCCGATTCCTGTCACGAGCGAGAGTTGATCTCAGATGCGCTTTTCGGTCTGCGCACTTTGCAAAGGCCCTTGCTACGCCACTCCGGAGCCGCGCAATCAGATCGCTCAAATCATGTTCGTTCGATTTCGAGAACACCCGGTACTTAACCTGGCCGAGCAAATAAAAATGGCGGAGACAATCAAAACTGGAACCGTCTTGATTAAGGATGGAACGCTCTTGCCTGATGGATTACAAGTCGAAAGTGAGCCTTGTGCGCTTGGATGGAGATTGATCGAAAACCTTGATGGGTATGGATTGGGCCAAAAAATCCACGAAGCTGGATGGAACTTTTTCTGCTTGGCGGGCGAGATCGAAAAAACCGTATTCGGTTTTGGTGGAAAAGACCGCGTGCGCAGAACGGTGAAACGAATCCTGACGAATTTAAGATTAGACAATTTCAACAGCTTGGAAATTATGTATGTCGAGAAGAAACGATTTCTGGGATTCCCTTATGCGACTGTCTGCGCCCATTCCCGACATATCCAAGAGAACGTGTTCCTTTTGTGGGCCAAGGACCATCACGATTAGGACCCGAGCTAAATTGGCGGCCGGTCCGAACTGAGTCAGAAGGTAGCAAGCAAGATGACTTACAGAATAGATTTAAAAAGGAGGCTAAAGGATGATGCCCGACACCTCCAACGAAAAGCTGGAACAAAACGATGCGCTCGACATCGCAGGCGTCCTCGTAGCATCGGAGCAGCGGACTCTGCTCGATGCGAAAGTGGGCGACCGGATTTTGTCGGGCATACAGATCGACGATGAGGGCCATCTGATTATTCGCGAGGAGGAACATCTCGCAACGCTCAGGGGAATCGCCAACGCCGCATCTGGCAACAAGCCAGTACTCCAATCTGAAGATTTACTAGCAGATCGCCGGGAAGATGTATTCCATTGGCAAGACAAATTGGAACCGATTCTGTGCAGCGTCAACATCCTGGCAGATGCGGTGAAATCACAGCTGTGCTTTGGCGCGCCGATTATTCGGACCTGGGTGGCGGACAAGGGACAGGCCCTGAAAATTAAATCAAGACAAACTCGCTGAAAATGTGGAATCCGAGCCACAATCTGACTGATCGAAAGCGTTCTAAACTCGTCCCCTAAGGCCCACCATTTAGTTTGCTTGGATTCTTTGGCACCCCTACGAATTTTTCCACTCCTCTTCTAACCTTATTTGTGATTTGGAAACCGTCCTCCGAATTTCCCCGTCAGATAGGAATAGCTGTCCATGACGGCTGGTGCATCCAAGGAAAGATGAGAAGGCGCAACTCAAAACCGACTTTGCCGACGGCTGTTGCACTCGGGCTGGCTTTTTTGTTGTGCGCGGCAAATGCGGGTGCGACGCAGGTGCCAATTCCACATGGCACGATAGAGATTGTCGCTCAGAATGAATCGATTGAGCCTGGGCGTGACTTTAACCTTGGGCTCCATTTTCAACTGGAGAAGGGGTGGCATATTTACTGGGCCAATCCTGGCGATTCGGGCGAACCGCCGCGAGTGCAGTGGAAGATGCCTCAGGGCGTTACGGCCGAGGAGATTGAGTGGCCCACACCTCATCGGTTGGGATCTTCTACGATCGTGGATTATGGTTACGAGGACGCAGTAACGCTAATCGTGCCCATGCGTACGGAGACAAACCTGGCGGCGCAGGGATCTGCACAAATCGCCGCGCAAATAAAAGTGCTGGTATGCCGGGAGATGTGCATCCCGGGCAAGGCGCAAATCTCGCTGACGCTTCCGATAAAATCGCAAGCTGCTGCGCCGAATAGCAAGACCGCCGTTATATTTGCGGCCGCGCGCAAATCTCTGCCGCAACATGAGCTCAAGGACTGGAAATTCAGCGCGAACGACACAAAAAGCTCCTTCGTGCTTACAGGAAACCTTGGGCATCAAACTACGCGCGCGACCTTTTTCCCTTTGAACGAATCTCAGATTAATAATGCCGCGCCCCAAGACGTTACGCCCACGGCCACCGGGTTTCGACTGACGCTACGAAAGTCGGAACAGCTTCGGAAGCCGATTACAAGGCTTAAAGGCGTGCTGGTCCTCTCTGATGGTCAGGCCTATTGGATTGATGTACCGGTGAGCAAAACTGGCGCCGCGCAAAATAATTCTGGGGTTGATGTTGAACCGAAACATTTCGTAAAGGAGGGACAAAACATATGAAACGCTCGATTGTATATCCCGTGATGATCGCTCTGATTCTTTGCGTAACTCCGCTGCTTATCGCGGCTGCAAAAGTTGGCGAGGCCGCTCCGGATTTCACTGCGACGGCCAGCAACGGTAAGACGGTTAAGCTTTCGGCCAACCTTGGAAAGTATGTTGTGCTCGAGTGGCACAACAACGGATGCCCCTACGTTGGGAAGCAGTACAACAGCGGCAACATGCAGCGTTTGCAAAAGCAGTGGACCGCGCGCGGAGTGGTGTGGTTCACGATTCTTTCTTCCGCGCCGGGAAAGCAAGGTTATCTGAACGCGAGCGAAGAAAACGACTACATGGCGAAGATGCACGCAGCGCCGACCGCCGCTCTGCTGGATCCAACCGGCGAGATAGGCCATCTATACGATGCGAAGACGTCGCCGCAGATGGTAGTGATCAATCCGCAAGGTATTGTGATCTACGATGGCGCGATTGACGATAAGCCCACTACGGACTTGAACGATGTTCCGGGCGCGACCAATTATGCGAGTCTCGCGCTCGAGCAAGCCATGGCCGGCCAGAAGGTGGAGACGCCCGCTACGCGTCCCTATGGCTGTTCAGTGAAGTACGCGGACTAAATAGATTGAGGGAGGGCGAAGTGGTGATGACGATTCGCCTCCTACTGCTCAGCAAGCTTTTCATTGGAAGTATTACGATCCACTTTTCGGCTCGGGTGTATTTCGAATTTGCCCACACTGTCTCGCGGGATGTTGGCGGTCGAAACTGCCTCTAGTAATTGCAATTTACGGCGACGGGTGGGACCATCGGACAACACTCGTAACGCGCTGCGCGGCTTGGAATGTGGAATGTCTTACCGCTTCGAGTTCGACTCGGCCAACCGGATTCTTCTAGCCCGGTTTAAAGGGAGAGTTACCGACGCGGAACTAAAGGAATACTATCGGATGGCCGAGAGGTATGTGGCGGCGACAAATCCGAGCGCCGGCGTGTTGGATATGTCGGCAGTAAGTTCCCTGGAAGTTTCCCCGCAAACGATTCGCGAGCTGGCTAGATTGCCACCCGCATTTTCGGACCCACACCAACCACGTTGTATTATCGCTCCTTCTCCGAAAATTTTTGGTATGGCGCGGATGTTTGAGTTGCAGGGCCAGCATACGCGGCCGAACCTGCACGTCGTTCGCATTGCAAGAGAAGCTTGGGCGATCCTGGGCGTCTCGAAACCTAAATTCGAGCCGTTAGAAATAAAGGTTTAGTCTGGTTCGCAGAAACCAGAGAGCGCTGCACGCTAACGCTGGATGGTTAATTTTGTCGGATCGAAATCGTAGCCTTCGTCCTGCACGGTTTTCTGGGCTGCAGCGCGCAGAGTCTGCTCGTCGGCATTCTTCGGCAGGTCGCAATGACGTCGAATCACTTCTTCGCCTTCCGTGATGCGAATGAGCCACTTCGATTTCTCGTTATCCCAGGAGACTTGTACACGATCGGCGGCCGGGGCCATGGCGTCCTCCGCTAGATAATTTCAGCGACATTGTACGCCCGACCGAGCTAGGGAAGCATTATTTTGTGTGAATGCGATAGCGTGATTTTAGGTTCGATGCGGGCGTTCGATTCGAAAGGTGTAACATCCCGCGGTGGTGCTCCGTACATGGATATATTCCACAGCGGAGCGCGCGAAAAGTTCTTCGATGGCCGAATCTACGGTGCCGTTTTCCACATATTCCTGGGCTATAAGTCGCCGGCCTGGAGCGTACGCGTTCAGCGTGCGCGGACTATTTCTCAGTTGGGCGGGGAAGCTTGCGTCTTCGGGATAACGCTCGCAGTACTGCGCATGGATGTACACCGGACCGGGGAGCGGCAGCTTCTCCACGCCTTCAAATGCATCGTAAGTAAAGAGCAGGGCCTGTTCGCCGGCCGGAATTATTTTTAAGCAATGGCGGCACGGCGCGTCTCCCTTGGAAATGTCGGTGTAAGCGGGAAAACCGTAGTGCGGATCTTTCTGGGTCTGCCGAACGAACTCGGCGACCTCGGTTGCAATAGCCATCACGCGAGTAGAAACCATTTCCTTCTCCTCGACGAACGAAACATTTTTCCGGTGGCGCTGTTAGTTTCTGCAGTTCGGGAAAATAAAACTATCCGCTTCTTGCGGTCAAACTTTTTCGCCATGAGGTTGACTTTTTTCAACCGCTTGAAAGATCGGAGTACTGGCGACGTTAAACCAATTTGGTGTTAGAATCCGCCATCCATGGAACGCGCGGGGAAATTTCTAGATCGTACATTGCGGCGGCTGCACCAACATGAAGCCGCTCTGGCTTGGCTGTCAAGCGCATGGCCGCGTGTGGTGGGAAAGATTCTGGCGGCCCACACCAAGCCAGTTCGCTGCGAGGCGGGACGCCTGGAAATTGTGGCCGACGGGAAAGCCTGGCAGAAGCAGCTGGAATCGATGAAAAAAGAATTTTGCGAGCGCGTGAATCAGGCCTGGGGCGGGAATCTGGTGCGCGACGTGAAGTTTATTTCCAAACCTGGCCCCAAGCGCTCGCGCGAATTGGACAACGACCACACTCCTTTTATTCGCAGCCGAAAAGACAAGTAAGCTTCGCGCTGCGAGTTCGCCTTCAGAATCTACGCCGTGCATGCTTGCGTTTGCGCACTTCTCTCCCTAAGATTAGTTTATCGCAACTAAGCTGGGGGCTTGAAAGATCGATGATGATAAGTCGCGAAGACGTTTTGCGTGTGGCCGAGCTTGCCCACCTTGAATTGACGCCTGAAGAGGCCGAGCTTTACCGCGGGCAGCTCGACGAAATCCTGAATTACATCGGCAAACTCCAGCAACTGGATGTGACAAACGTCCAGCCCATGACCCAGATGGCGTTTAGGAAGGATGTTTCCGGGACTTCTCCACACGAAAATGATTTTGACCTACGAGACGATACGCTGCGGCCGTGCAACATCGCCGACGCGGTGCTGGACCAGGCACCCGACGCGGCGAAACCATTCTTCCGCGTTCCCAAAGTGA
The DNA here is from genome assembly GCA_963731535.1 of uncultured Acidobacteriota bacterium. Lineage (GTDB taxonomy): Bacteria > Acidobacteriota > Terriglobia > Acidiferrales > UBA7541 > Palsa-295. The sequence continues at coordinate 280,385 of CAVSWI010000016.1, forward strand.
TTGAACGATGAGCGCCGCAACGCCATGGACGGTGGCCGGCATACAGGCCGCTCTGCGCGCTAAGAAGATCTCCGCGCGCGAGATTGCCACCGAGTTTTACGCTGATATCGACCGGCAAAATCCTACCCTGAACGCTTACCTTGCCCTTTCGCGTGAGCGCGCCTTCGCGCAGGCCGACAGGGTTGACGTTGCAACGGCTTGCGGCGAGAAATTGGGGCCTCTGGCGGGTGTGCCTATTGCAGTGAAGGATGTAATTAGCACGACCGGCGTTCGAACAACTTGCGGCTCCAAGATTCTTGAGACTTACGTGCCACCCTATGACGCGACTGCCGTATCGCGGCTGGAAAAGGCTGGGGCGGTTATGCTGGGCAAGACCAACTGCGACGAGTTCGCGATGGGTAGCTCGAACGAGAACTCCGCATACGGACCCGTACGGAATCCGGTGGCGTTGGACCGGGTGCCGGGGGGCTCCAGCGGCGGTTCGGCGGCTGCCGTGGCGGCTGGTTTGGCGGTTGCCGCCCTTGGCACCGATACGGGAGGGTCGATTCGCCAGCCAGGAGCCTGCTGCGGCATTCCCGCCCTGATGCCAACATACGGTCGCGTATCGAGATATGGGTTGATCGCGTTTGCTTCCTCGCTAGACCGAATTGGGCCCTTTGCCGGGAATATCGCTGATGCTGCGGCTATCATGTCCGTAATTGCCGGACATGACGAAAATGATGCTACTTCAGCCCCGGTTTCCGCTCCGGATTACGCTTCGGGACTTGAGCAACCGGTGCGGGGGATGCGGATTGGGGTCCCGGAGGAGTATTTTGAGGAGGGGATCGATAGCGAAGTAAAAGAAAAAGTGCTGGCTGGCATAGCCCTGCTCGAAAAGCTCGGTTGCCGGCGGGTGCCGCTAAAGATGCCGCACACCGACTATGCCATCGCCACTTACTACATTATCGCGACGGCCGAGGCCAGCTCGAATCTGGCGCGTTACGACGGGGTACGCTACGGTTTGCGTGTTCCCGGCGCGACGCTGATTGAGATGTACCGGAAGACTCGCGAACGCGGATTCGGCGCTGAGGTGAAGCGGCGGCTGATGCTGGGGACTTACGCGCTTTCGTCGGGCTACTACGATGCCTACTACCTGCGGGCGCAAAAGGTGCGGGCTTTGATCGCGCGCGATTTCTCGGAGGCGTTTCAGAAGGTTGATGCAATCGTCGCTCCCACTGCGCCTACGCCTGCGTTCAAGCTTGGGGAAAAGACAGACGACCCTTTACAGATGTATCTTGCTGATATATATACGGTTACAGGTTCGTTGGCTGGAATTCCGGGCATTTCCGTGCCGTGCGGGACTACCAAACAGAAGCTCCCTATTGGCATGCAGATTCTAGGCCCGCACTTCAGCGAACCTTGCGTACTGCAACTGGCCCGCGCGTTTGAAAAGGCGGGCGGCTTCACCATTTGATCGCAAAACCTCCGTGAAAAATCTGGAGCCAATTCTCGACCTGCTGCAAACCTCGCGCGACAAATTCATCGCCAGCACTAATGAAGTTGCCGCCGAACTGTGGCGCAGATCACCCGGCGCGGAACGCTGGTCGGCCGCCGAGGTAGTGGCGCATGTGGGCATGGTGGAACAAGCGATTATCAGCGGCGCGAAGAAAGTGCTGCAGGCGCCGCCAACGCCACTGCCGCTTTTGAAGCGATTGCATCTGCCTGTGGCTCTGGCGGCATGGCGAGCGGCGAAGAGAAAATCGCCGGTTCCCTTGGACTCGTCGCTGGTGACAAACAGGGCAGAAGCGCTGAGCCAACTGGAGGCGGCGCGGGAAGGGACGCTGGGCTTTATTGAGGCTACGCGCGATCAGGATTTGAAGGTGTTCCGGTTCCCCCATCCGTTTCTGGGCAGCTTGAATCTCTACGATTGGTTCCGCATGATTGGCTACCACGACTTACGCCACGCGCAACAAATCCGTGAAGTTGTAGAAACATTTCATCGTTAGAGTTTAATTTCCACTTTGGGGCAAGAAAGTGCATTTTCCGCTTCACCTGCGTTTCACGTGAATCTTGCAAATCATTAGTGTTTTTAAGGGTTTCGCTAGTTTTCGCTGGCTGAAAGATTCATCTCCATAGAACGGTCGGACTATTGCAGGAGGAATTCGTTACATTTACTCTGGTCGCGGCATCAAAGCTTCGGAGGCCCGAGAATGGTGCGCATCAAATCCAGCCAAAAGATCTTCACCGAAGACGAAGTATCCACGCTGACGGGCATTTGCCTGGACCATCTCCGCGGCCTCGCGCGAAATAAGCACTTGGGAACAGTGGCTCGCGCGGCTGAAGCGGCTGGCGCCGAGGCCGAGAAATGGCTGTTTACAAACACCGAGCTTATGATCGTGACGGTTCTGCAGCCGCGCTGCGACCACTAATTTCCGACCCTTCTTTTCCTAACTTCTTTCTTCCCACGAGCCAATTCGCTTGAGATCATTTCGTTTTGAAAGCCCCTCTTAAGACCGCCTAACAGCCAACTTCGGCTACGGCTACCTGTGTTTCTTCGCTTCCCTTTCGCTTCTTCGAACACCGGTTGCGGACTGTGACAGGCCGGATTATTCTGGGGGGCACTCAACTCCGTGGAAGTCCGGCGCATCGTAATGAGAAGTGAAAGACGCCAGAGCGCGTCTGCGATAGCAATGTGGAACCAACGAACTAAAATGAATGCTCTCTCCCAGCGGAAGTTCCTTGGGGCCGGCTGCGGCAGGCGATTGCAACTGGCTACGGTGGGCCTGATGCTAGCAGTGGCTACCTTTCCTCTCACTGCGACCGCGGCGCAATCTTCTTCCGCCGCGCAATCGTCTTCTTCTCAGGAAAATCAAGCTTCGTCTGCCGCCGGTTCAACTTCCACCGCGCCGCTGCCGCGAGGAAAGAAGTTGATGCTGAAAGACGGCACGTTTCAACTCGTCCGCGAATATCACGTGGAAGGCGACCGCGTGCGTTACTACAGCATCGAGCAATCGCAATGGGACGAGATGCCGGAATCTTTAGTGGACTGGGACGCTACGAAGAAAGTGGAAGCCGAAGAATCGAAGCACAACGCCGAGCTGGTGGCCAAAATACACGCGCGCGAAGCGGGCCGGACGGCACAAGCGCTGGACATCGACGCCAGCCTGGAAGTTGCGCCGGGAGTTTTCCTGCCGCCCGGCGAGGGAATTTTTGCCTTCGATGGAAAAAGTGTTGCCAAGATTCCGCAAGCGCCCGCGGATATCAAGTTCAGCAAAAAGCAAATGCTGAAGCAGGTGCTGGTGCCGATTCCAATCGTTCCGTCGCGGCATACCGTGTCGCTGATCGGCGCGCACGCCAAGCTTCGCATCGTGTCCGCGCAGACCGAATTTTATATGCGTACTGCGGACGGCCGGGAACCGGAGCTGGAACTGTTGAAGGCGAAGATAAAAGACGACGAACGGTACCTGGAAAATCTCGATGAACTTTTCAAAGAACAGGGAACCTCGGGACAAACCACCGTGCTGATGCAGCGCTGGCTGATCGCTCCAGGCGTTTACCGGTTTACTTTGGAGCAGCATATGGACCCGGGAGAATACGCTCTAGCGGAAATAGTTCAAGGCGGCGGCACAAATCTTTACTTTTGGGATTTCGGGCTGGATGCCGAACCGGCACACGCCCCGGCTAAGGCCAGCAAATAGAGCTGCTTTATTTTTTCCTGACTGGTTGCCCTTGCAACAGCTGAGTGAGCAACGTCGCCAGCGCGGCGACGTGGAATGGTTTCTGTAACACCGAAGCGCCCTTCTTTTCGAATTTGGCCACTTGCGCGGGATCCAGCAATGCTCCAGTCATGAAAACGAATCGCGGGCCAGTACCCGTCGCTTGCGAGCGCACACGATCGAAAAGTTGTTCGCCGTTTAATCCCGGCAAATTAAAATCGCAAAGAACGAATTCGAAATGCTGCGCGGTCAAATGCGCGAGAGCTTCTTCAGAGCTCGGGGCTCCTTCCACGATCATTCCGCGCGCGGCCAGGCCTTCCTGCACGATTTCGCGAATACTTTCTTCGTCGTCCACAATAAAAACAGAGTGCCCGCGCAGTTCGGCCGCACCCGCAAGCGGCGGCGCAGCGGCGCGAGGAGCAGGCGCCTCAGGCGCGGCTTCTTCGATTGCAGCGGGAAGCAGAACGCGGAACGTGGCGCCCGCCCCGGGCGTCGATTCCACTTCGATTTTTCCGCCGTGCTCCTTAACAATGGCCTGCGAAATGGTGAGTCCCAGCCCGGTCCCGCCAGTTGGACGCCGGGTGGTAAAAAAGGGGTCAAATACCTTGCCGATATTTTCCGGCGCAATGCCGGGGCCATTATCGGAAAAATCCAGAACGATTTTGCCTTCTTTCAGAGCCGCTGAAATTCGGATGGAGCCGCTTTCGCGAACGGCGCCAATGGCCTGTTCCGCATTTGCGATCAAGTTTGAGAATCCTTGCACCAGGAGTTTTGGATCGCCTTCGATAGCGGGGAGGTCGGGCGCAGGCTTGAACTCCACGGTGATTTTCTTCTGTTGCAGTGATGCCCGCTGAGCGTCGAGAGCCTGTTTGACGATCTGATCGATCTGAACTTTCGTTTGTCGAAGAATAGAGGGCCGCGAGAAGACCAGGAGATTTTGGACGATGGTTGCAGCGCGGCGCGCCTGCTTCAAAACTGTATCGACCTGGTGGCGCATGGAATCGTCCACCGCGCGTTCACGGATCAAGTCGCTGATCCCCAGGATCGCAGTGAGCGGATTATTTAATTCATGGGCGACGCCTGCCATCATCTCGCCCATGGCCGCAAGTTTTTCCTTTTGCACAGTTTGCTGCTCGGTGCGCTTGGATTCGGTTACGTCGCGCGCGGACGCTACTACGCCGCTGATTTTTCCGGCGGCATCGTACAGCGGGCTTGCGCTGGCGCGCAGTACGCGCCAGTCTCCATCTGCATGCTGGGTACGGTATTCGAACTGGCTGTCAGCGCCTTCACCAAAGGCCACTTTTTGAAATGTGGACCGAAGTTTCGCCACATCATCCTGGTGCACATTATCGCCGAGCGCTTTTCCGATGAATTCACTGGCGGGCCGTCCGAGCACGTCCTGGACCAGCGGGCTGATAAATGTGTAAACCCCTTGGAGGTCCAGCACCGCAATCACGTCGGGAAAACTGGCTACCAGGCTGCGGACAAATTCCTGCTCCTTGTGCAGATGTTTTTCCATCTGCTGGCGCTCGCTGACATCCACGATGGTGCCCTGGATACGCAGAATCTGGCCGGTGGCGCCGCGCGTAACCGCGGAAGAAATCAGGCAGTGGATGGTTTGTCCATCCTTGCGGCGAAGTATGATTGGGCGGTCTTCGATCGTGCCCTCTTTCAGGACTTCTTCAACGAGTGAGTCACGTTGAGCAGGGTGCAGGTAAAGGTCGCGAAAATTCACCGATTGCAAATCCTGTTTGGTTTCGTAACCCAGCATGCGAACCAGTGCGGGATTCACATCCAGAAGTTTTCCGTCCGCAGTGCTCAAGAAAATTCCCTCACGAAGGGCAGCGAAAAGCTCGGTGAAACGAATCTCCGATTGACGCTCGGCGGTAATGTCGCGCGCCCACCCGATGATCGAACTGTACCCGCCAGCATCCTCGCTGGCCGCTTGCACCCAGCACTGGAATTGCCGGGACTCCGGTTCTTTTTTCAGTTTGACAGCGGTGATCCCGGTCCAAGATCCCCTTTTCAGAAGAAGAGCAAGCCATTGCTGAAACTGGCCGCGTGTGGGCGTCTCCATGAAATCCGTCAAGCGGCAGCCAATCAAGTGCTGGAAAGAAACTCCGAGCAATTCCGAGAGGCGGCGATTGGCGACGCGTATTTCTCCGTCGAGAGCCAAGGTGAAAACCGCGTGATCCAGGTTGTCGATCAGATCGCGGTAATTGTGCTGCGAGCGCGAAATCACTTCGACGAGCTTGTGGTGTTGAGCCTCTCCAGCAGACTCCAAGGCCAATTGCTCGGATTGATTGTCGGCCGAGTGTGAAGACATAAATATATTTTGCCGCGTTAACCGGCGGCTTCGAGAGACAAATGGCGTCTCTTAAGTTTAACGGCGGGATGCGCTGCGCAGGTGAAAGAAAACTGGCGCTTATGCCAAGTGCTCAACAGGCTAAGCGCTGGATAGAAACACGCGCTAAAGGCCAAAAAAAGGCGCCACGACTTTGAATCGCGGCGCCCTGATTGAAACAGAAGTGACTAGCTTTCGGCGACGGCGTCGGTATCCTTGCGCAGGAAATCGAGTGCCGCGGCTTCTTCCGGCGTGAGCTCCGGCTCCATCTGTTGAATCTCTTCCTTCGGAATTTCCGTGAGGAGTTGGATATTCCGGTAGCGGTCGAGACCCGTGCCGGCGGGAATCAACCGGCCCATGATCACGTTTTCCTTCAAGCCGCGCAGATAGTCGACCTTTCCAGAGATAGCCGCTTCGGTAAGAACACGTGTGGTCTCCTGGAAGCTCGCCGCGGAAATAAAGGAATCGGTGGAGAGCGACGCCTTGGTGATTCCGAGCAGCAACGGACGGCCTGTTGCCGGACGCCCGCCATCGTGAATGATGCGATCGTTTTCCTCGCGGAAGCGGAACTTGTCCACCTGCTCTTCCAACAGGAAGCTGGTGTCGCCCACATCTTCCACTTTCACCCAGCGCATCATTTGACGAACGATGGTTTCGATGTGCTTGTCGTTAATGTTGACGCCCTGCAGACGATAGACTTCCTGGATCGAGTTCACCAGGTAAGCCTGCGTGTACTTTTCTCCGAGGACGGCGAGAATATCGTGCGGGTTCAGCGGCCCGTCGATCAATGGCTCGCCTGCCCGAACGTGTTCGCCTTCCTGCACGTTGATGTGAACGCCGCGCGAGACGGAATATTCCTTTACCGTTCGTCCGTCTTCGCTTTCGACGAAGATCTTGCGCTGGCCCTTAACGATGTCGCCGTACTTCACGATGCCATCGATTTCGCTAATGACCGCGGGATCCTTCGGCTTGCGCGTTTCGAAAAGCTCCACAACGCGCGGGAGACCGCCAGTGATGTCCTTGGTCTTGGTAGTTTCGCGCGGGATCTTCGCGAGCACGTCGCCCGGTTGCACCTCGTCTCCATCGGCCACCATCAGGTGAGCGCGTGAAGGCATGAGGTACTTTTTGCGGACGCGTCCCTGCGGATCGCGAACGAGAATCGTGGGCTGGTGCTTTTCGTCACCCGGAGGGAGCGTGACGACGAGTTGCGACAGACCGGTGACTTCGTCCACTTGCTCTTCGATCGTGATGCCAGGCTGCAAATCCTTGAATTGAATCGTGCCGCCCGTTTCCGTAAGGATCGAGAAAGTGTACGGATCCCACTCAACCATGGTTTGGCCGAGGGTGACCGGCTGGCCGTCTTCGACCTTGAAACGCGCGCCATACACAACGTGGTGGCGTTCTTTTTCGCGGCCTTTTTCATCAACCACGGCGATTAAGCCGGAGCGATTCATGGCCACTATGGTCTTGTTGCGGCCTTCGACCACGTTCAAGTCGATAAATTTCACGAAGCCGTTGTTGCGCGCTTCGACCTTCGACTGTTCGGTGACGCGAGTAGCCGTGCCGCCGATGTGGAACGTGCGCATGGTTAACTGTGTGCCGGGCTCGCCAATGGACTGCGCCGCAATCACGCCGACCGCTTCGCCCATCTCAACGAAACGTCCGGTGGCCAGATTCCTTCCGTAGCATCGGCCGCAAACACCGCGCCGCGACTCGCAGGTAAGCACGGAGCGAATGTTCACTCGCTCGATGCCGGCGGCCTGGATCGCGTTGGCCAACTCTTCGGTAATTTCCTGGTTGATCTCGACGATGACATTGCCTTCGTAGTCCTTAATTTTCTCGAGCGAAACGCGGCCAACAACGCGGTCGCGCAACGGCTCGACTTCGACGCCGGCTTCCAAAATCGGCTCGACGTAAATTCCGTCGGCCGTGCCGCAATCGAATTCGTTAATGATTACGTCCTGGGCTACGTCAACCAGACGCCGCGTGAGGTAGCCGGAATCAGCGGTCTTTAGAGCCGTATCGGCCAAACCCTTACGAGCGCCGTGCGTGGAAATGAAGTATTGCAGCACGGTGAGGCCTTCGCGGAAGTTCGAAGTAATCGGAGTCTCGATGACTTCGCCCGAGGGCTTGGCCATCAAGCCGCGCATTCCGGAAAGCTGGCGGATCTGCTGTTTCGAACCGCGCGCTCCGGAATCGGCCATCACGTACACTGGATTGATCACGCCCTGCTTGTCCTGCTCTTCGAGGGCTTTGAACATTTCGTCCGCCACTTTTTCCGTGACGTCCGACCAGATCGCGATCACCTTGTTGTAGCGTTCGCCGTTGGTGATGGCGCCATCCAGATATTGCTGCTGCACTTTCACCACTTCGTGCTCGGCAGTATCCACCAGTTTGAATTTCACGCTGGGAATAACCATGTCGCTGATGCCGATGGAGACGCCGGACTTCGTGGCGTACAGGAAGCCGAGTTCCTTCAGCTTATCGAGCGCGATTACCGTCTTTTCCAGGCCGAAGCGGAGGTAGCAATATTGCACCAGCGCTTGCACGCCCTTCTTCTTCAATAAGCCGTTGATGAAAGGCATATCGTGCGGCAGGTGATCGTTGAAGATCACGCGGCCCACGGTGGTGTGCAGGAATTGGCGATTTAGATTTACCGGTTCGGTGTGCGACACGTCCTGATCGTCATAAGCATTGGTCAAGTCGATCACTTCACCGCTGTAGCGCAGGCGAATCGGAGTGAGCAATTCCACTTCGTCCGCTTCGAGCGCCATCACCACTTCTTCCGGTGAACCGAACGCGCGGCCTTCGCCCTTAGCCTTGGGCTTGTGCTTGGTCATGTAATAAATGCCCAGGACCATGTCTTGCGTCGGCACGGCGAGAGGATAGCCGTTAGCCGGCGAGAGGATGTTGTGCGAGCTGAGCATCAACACGGACGCTTCCACTTGCGCTTCCGGTGACAGCGGAATGTGAACCGCCATCTGGTCGCCGTCGAAGTCCGCGTTGAACGCGGTACAAACCAGTGGATGGATGCGAATAGCTTTTCCTTCCACCAACACGGGTTCGAACGCTTGAATGCCGAGACGGTGAAGCGTGGGAGCGCGGTTGAGCATGACGGGATGTTCGCGAATCACGTCTTCGAGAATGTCCCAAACGATCGCTTCTTGCGCCTCCACCAATTCCTTGGCCTGCTTGATGGTGGTGCAGTGTCCCGCAGCTTCCAGCTTGTGATAGATGAACGGCTTAAAAAGTTCCAGCGCCATCTTCTTCGGCAAACCGCACTGATGCAGCTTCAGTTCCGGGCCGACCACGATGACGGAGCGGCCGGAATAGTCCACGCGCTTACCCAGCAAGTTCTGGCGGAAGCGGCCTTGCTTGCCTTTGAGCGTGTCGGACAGCGACTTTAGCGGGCGATTATTCGTGCCACGCAAAACGCGGCCGCGGCGTCCGTTGTCGAACAGCGCGTCTACTGCTTCCTGCAACATGCGCTTTTCGTTGCGAACGATCACGTCCGGCGCGTGCAACTCCATCAGCTTTTTCAACCGGTTGTTGCGGTTGATTACGCGGCGGTATAAATCGTTCAAATCGGATGTAGCAAAGCGTCCGCCATCCAGAGGCACCAGCGGACGCAACTCGGGCGGAAGAACCGGGATCACGTCCAGGATCATCCACTCGGGCTTGTTGCCGCTCTTGCGGAAAGCTTCCAGGACTTTGAGGCGCTTGGCGAATTTGATTCGCTTCTGCAGGCTCGGATCCATCTTCATCTTTTCGCGGAGCTCTTCAGACAGCTTGTCCACCTCCACCGCGCGAAGAAGTTCTTTGATGGCTTCGGCGCCCATGCCTGCGCGGAATTTTCCGGGATTTTCCTTCTGAAGCTCGCGGAGTTTTTCCTCCGGCAAAATATCTTTCTGCTTCAGCGAAGGAACTTCGCCCGGATCGATGCAGACAAAGGTTTCGAAGTAAAGAATGTGCTCGAGGTCGCGCATGGTGATGTCGAGCAAATATCCGATGCGGCTCGGCAAGCCCTTAAAGAACCACACGTGCGAGCAGGGTGAAGCCAGCTCGATGTGGCCCAAACGTTCGCGGCGAACTTTGCTGAGCGTGACTTCCACTCCGCACTTGTCGCAGATCACGCCGCGATGCTTCATGCGCTTGTACTTACCGCAGAGACACTCCCAGTCGGTGACGGGGCCGAAAATCTTGGCGCAGAACAGGCCGTCGCGCTCCGGCTTGAAGGTGCGGTAGTTGATGGTTTCCGGCTTGGTTACTTCGCCGTGAGACCACGAACGTATTTTTTCCGGACTCGCCAAGCTGATGCGAATGGAGTCAAAATCAGCAATCTGGCTGGCACGGTCGTACGGGCTAGAACGATACAAGGGCAGATCCTCCTCTCCGGAACTCCGGAGCAAATAACAATTAGGAATCTGTGAAGCGCCGCCCCGATGTTCTGAGGCGGCGCGCTAATTAATCGGCCGCTTCGGCTTTTTCCAACAGCGGCTTCTGGCGCTTCATCAATTCAACGTCCAGGCAGAGCGACTGCAATTCGCGCACGAGTACGTTGAACGACTCGGGCACGCCCGGCTCGATGCCGGGTTCACCCTTCACGATCGCCTCGTAAATCTTGGCGCGACCATAGACGTCGTCAGACTTCGCGGTCAGCAGCTCCTGGAGAATGTGCGCCGCGCCGTAAGCTTCCAGCGCCCACACTTCCATTTCTCCAAATCGCTGTCCGCCGAACTGCGCCTTACCACCGAGCGGCTGTTGCGTGATCAGTGAGTACGGTCCAATGGAGCGAGCGTGAATCTTGTCGTCCACCAAGTGGGAGAGCTTGAGCATGTATATGTAACCAACGGTAACTTCCTGCGCGAAAATGTCGCCGGTCATTCCATCGTATAACCTAATTTTTCCGGTCTGTGGCAACTCGGTGAATTCCAGCAAATGGCGTATGTCGTTTTCGCGCGCGCCGTCAAACACCGGCGTTGCGAAGGGCACGCCTTCGCGGAAGCTGTAGGCCAGGTCAAGAATCGCATCGTCATCCAATTCGGAGATTGTCTTCCAAACCGAAGTGGGGCCGAATGCATCCTTGAACCACTTGCGCACGCTTTCCGCTCGGGTTTCCTTGTCCAGCAGCTTCGCCACTTGCGCGCCGAGCTCTTTCGAAGCCCAGCCGAGGTGCGTTTCCAGAATTTGTCCCACGTTCATGCGCGAAGGAACGCCCAACGGATTCAGAACGATTTCGACTGGCGTGCCGTCCGGCATGTAGGGCATATCCTCTTTTGGAACGATGCGCGCGATGACCCCCTTATTTCCGTGGCGGCCGGCCATCTTGTCGCCGACCGAAAGCTTGCGCTTCATCGCAATGTAAGTCTTCACCAGCTTGATCACGCCTGGCGGCAGCTCGTCGCCCTTCTTGAGCTTGCCGATGCGTTCGTCGGTAATTTTCCGCAGCACATCGATCTGACGAGAAGTCATTTCTTCGATCTCGTCGATCTTCTCGATTAGCAGCGGGTCCTTATCGTTCAAGCGCAAGCGCTTCAAGTTGCGCGTGGTGATCTTTTCCAAAATATCGCGCGTCAACTCGGTGCCCTTGGTCAGCAAACGCTTGTTGGTGCGCTCGTCGTGCAAGTCGGCCGTCAACTTCTGTCCGCCAAGCAAGTCGTTCAAGCGCTTCAAACGCTCGTCGGTGAGAATTCGAATCTCGTCGGCGAGGTTCTTTTCCAGTTTCGCGATTTGCGTGCCTTCGATGGCCTTGTGGCGTTCGTCCTTCTCCGCGCCTTTGCGACAGAAGATCTTCACGTCCACAATCGTGCCTTCGATTCCCGGCGGACAGTAGAGCGAAGCATCGCGAACGTCGCCTGCTTTCTCACCGAAAATCGCGCGGAGAAGTTTTTCTTCCGGAGTCAGCGTGGTCTCGCCCTTCGGCGTTACCTTCCCCACAAGGATGTCGCCCGGCTTTACTGTTGCGCCGATTCGAATCACGCCGCTTTCATCAAGATTGCGTAGGAAGCTTTCGTTGATGTTGGGAATATCGCGTGTGATTTCTTCGGGACCCAGCTTCGTGTCCCGCGCTTCGATTTCGTACTCTTCAATGTGAATCGACGTGTAGTAGTCCTCTTCCACCAGCTTTTCGCTGACCAGGATGGCGTCTTCAAAGTTGTATCCACGCCACGGAAGGAAGGCTACGAGCACGTTGCGGCCGAGTGCGAGTTCGCCTCGGTCGGTGCACGGACCGTCGGCCAGCACTTGACCCTGCTTCACGCGGTCGCCTGCCCGAACCATCGGCTTTTGGCTAATGCAAGTGTTCTGGTTCGAGCGCTTGAACTTCGTGAGCAAGTAAATGTCGGAACCAACTTCGCGGCTCAGCACGCCGGACTGGTCTGACTCCACGCGTACGATTACGCGCTCAGAATCCACCTGGTCCACGATGCCGTCACGACGGCAAACGATCACGGCGCCGGAATCGCGCGCCGTAACGCGTTCCATGCCGGTGCCGACTAGCGGCGCATCGCCACGAATCAGCGGTACGGCTTGGCGTTGCATGTTCGAACCCATCAAAGCTCGGTTCGCGTCGTCGTTTTCCAGGAACGGAATCAAGCTCGCGGCTACCGACACAAGCTGCTTCGGCGAGACGTCGATGTAATCAACTTCATCGCGGCTCTTCAAAACGAAGTTGCCAGCCTGGCGGCAGTTGACCAGCTCCGTGGTGATTTTTCCCTTGTCGTCGAGCGAAGCGTTAGCCTGCGCGACTACGTAGCGGTCTTCTTCCCAAGCGGAAAGATAGAAGCAGTGCGGCTCCACAACCACGCGCCGCCGCTTCAACTCTTCGTTGGTGTCTTCCACTTTTTCGCGTTCCACGACTTCGCCGGCTTTGAATTCACTGTCGCCCGAATTAATGATTTGGACGAAGTCGATTACGCGCCCACCGCGAACCTTGCGGTAGGGCGATTCGATAAAGCCGAATTCGTTGATCCGCGCGTAGCAGGAAAGCGAGCTGATCAAACCGATGTTCGGACCTTCCGGCGTTTCAATCGGGCAAATACGTCCGTAGTGTGTGGGGTGCACGTCGCGAACTTCGAATCCCGCGCGTTCACGAGACAGACCGCCCGGCCCCAGAGCCGATAGACGGCGCTTGTGCGTAATTTCGCTGAGCGGGTTGGTCTGATCCATGAACTGCGAAAGTTGCGAACTGCCGAAGAACTCGCGAATCGCGGCCATCACGGGCTTGGCATTCACAAGGTCGTGCGGCATGGCCGTGGACATTTCCTGATACACGGACATCTTTTCCTTGATCGCGCGTTCCATGCGGACCAGGCCGATGCGGAACTGGTTTTCGAGCAGCTCGCCAACCGCGCGAACGCGACGATTGCCGAGATGGTCGATGTCGTCCACCGCGCCGATATTCTTGCGCAGCTTCAGCAGGTACTTGATCGCGGCCACGAAGTCCGACGGATCAAGCGTGCGCTTGTCGAGCGGAGTTTCCAGGCCCAGCTTGATGTTGAACTTCAGGCGTCCCACTTTGCTGAAATCGTATTTGCGAGCGTCGAAGAACATTCCGTTGAACAGCGCGGTTGCGGTTTCCAACGTTGGAGGATCACCAGGACGCAGCTTGCGATAAATCTCAATCAGCGCTTCTTTCGAAGTGCGAATGGTGTCCTTCTCAAGCGTGCGGCTGACCACGATGCCAACGTCGTCGCGGTCGGGGAACGCAATGTCCACTTCCGTAATTCCAGCTTCAGCAATCGCCGAAAACATCTCGGGAGTGAGCGGCTTGTTGGCTTCGAGTAGAACTTCACCGGTTTGCCGGTTCACCAACTCGCTGACGGTAATGGCGCCTTCCAAATCGGCTGGAGTAATTTCCACCTGTGTGACGCGCGCCTTGCCCAGCTCCTTAAAAAGGGACTCGGTAATACGCTTGTGCGCGCCAACCAGCGTCTCGCCGGACTTGGGATGCTTGATTTCTTTCGACAGCTTGCGGTCGATCAAGCCTTCTGAAAGATTCCAGAAAAGCTCGCCATCGCGCAGCGAAATGCGCTCCACTTGATAGAACGTGCGCAGAATATCGTCATTCGATTTCATTCCCAAGGCGCGAAGGAAGATCGAGCCCAGGAATTTGCGCTTGCGGTCGATGCGCACGTACAGAATGTTCTTCGTGTCGTATTCGAACTCAACCCACGATCCGCGGTAGGGAATAATCTTTCCCAGGAAGTAGCTGCGGTTGTTGGCGGTTTCGAAGAAGACTCCCGGCGAACGGTGCAACTGGCTGACGATGACGCGCTCGGTTCCATTGATGATGAAGGTACCGTTCTCCGTCATCAGCGGAATATCGCCGAAGAAAACTTCTTGTTCTTTAATGTCGCGAATGGACTTCGCGCCCGTGTCGGGATCTTTATCGTAAATGGTCAAACGAATGGTGACTTTCAGCGGCGCGGAATAGGTCATGCCGCGCTCCTGGCATTCGTTCACGTCATACTTCAGTTGCAGGGTGACCGGGTCTCCGCACTTGTTGCAAAAAGTCGGCGTGTTCTTGTTAAAGGTGCCGCACTTGGTGCAAAGCACGTCGCCCGTCTTATACGGATTGGTGACTACCGACGCGCCGCAATTGCGGCAAGTGGCGCGCAGGTGATGCAGGCCGCGCAGGTGTCCGCACTTGCACTCCCAGTTACCGATCGCGTAGTCCACGAAATCCAGCTGCGACAGCCCGCGAAAATCCTGAATCGGAAACACGGAAGTAAACACCGACTGCAAGCCGGTGTCTTCGCGTTCGCTGGGCAGCAAATCCATTTGCAGAAAGCGCTGATACGACTTCTTTTGCACGTCAATCAGGTTGGGAATCTGGACGGTAGTCTTGATTTTGGCGAAGTCCAGGCGTTCCCGTTCCCGAGTGGCGCGATTGCCGTTACGATTGCTCATGGGTGAGTATCCTCTTCAAACTAAGCCGGATACGACGACGCGGATAGACACCCGCCCCGTCGGTCCGGGAAGGACGATTTTTGAAGTTCTAGCTCCAAAGAAGCGCGCGTGTAAGCGGATTCCTTCGCAGCCCATCGTGCGGGCTGCAGCGGGGCGGCACTACTTCACGTCGACTTTTGCCCCGGCGTCTTCGAACTTTTTCTTAATGGTGGCGGCTTCTTCTTTGTTGACGCCCTCTTTCACCGTCTTGGGAGCGCCATCAACCAGATCCTTGGCTTCTTTCAAGCCCAGGCTGGTAACTTCACGAACCGCCTTAATCACGTTGATCTTGTTAGCGCCCACTTCAGTGAGGACGACGGTGAATTCCGTCTTCTCCTCCGGGGTGCCCGCTGCTCCCGCGCCCGCTCCGCCGCCTGCTGCCATCATGGGCGCCGCCGCTGCCGCTGAGACGCCGAAAGCTTCTTCCATCTTCTTGACTAGATCGGAAGCTTCGAGCAGCGTCAAACCCTTGATTTCTTCTAGAATCGACTCCACTTTGCTGGCCATTCTGTTCCATCCTCCCCTGCGAGATGAAAACTCTATTTTGGTTGTACTAAGTTAGATGCCGGTTAAGCTGTTTCCGCTGCTGGAGCTGTACCGCCCGCTCCCCCGAATTTGTTTGCCTTTGCTGCTTCGCTGGTGACCACCGCCAAACCGCGCGGAACTGCGGCCAGCGCGGTTGCGATGCGTTGCGCGGGAGCGTGCAGCAGGAACATGACTTTGCTGATTAGCTCTTCCTTGCTCGGAAGCGAGGCAAGCTGGTTGATTTCTTGAATCGAAATTACGCGGCCCTCTACCCATCCGGCGCGAAACTGAAACGCCGGCACATCTTTGGCTACCTTGGTTAGGATCTTTGCGAGCGCCACCGGGTCCGTCTTGGTGTACGCGATCGAATTTGTGCCCTTTAGGTTCTTCAGCAAGCCTTCCGCGGGAGTTCCAGCGGCGGCGCGCTCGGCAACCGTGTTCTTCACTACTTCGTAATGTCCGCCCGCGGATTCCACCGAGCGGCGAAGCTTGGTGTCCTGCTCGACGGTGATGCCCTGGAACGTCGAGAGGATCACGGTCGACACTGTTGCGAGCTGGCTCTTCAGCTCTTCCGACTGCTTTACTTTTTCGGCCTTCTTCTTCATGCCGAACTCCTTAGAAAGTTACTTACTAAGCTGCCACCGCTACTGCCGCTTCTGCTTCCACGTGGTCGATCGGAACACCCGGACCCATAGTCGAAGTGAGCGTAATTTTCTTGATGTACTTGCCCTTGGCTGCGGCAGGCTTTGCTTTCAACACCGCGGCCAGCAGAGCGTGTGCGTTTCCTGCAAGATTCGCCGCCGAAAAACTGATCTTGCCCACGGGTGAGTGGATGATGCCGGTCTTGTCCAACCGGAATTCCACTTTGCCCGCCTTGATTTCCTTTACCGCCTTCGCAACTTCAAACGTAACCGTTCCAGTCTTCGGATTTGGCATCAAGCCGCGCGGCCCCAAAACTTTTCCCAGACGTCCGGCGGACTTCATCATGTCCGGCGTGGCGATCACAGCTTCGTAATCCGTCCAACCTTCCTGGATCTTCTGAACCATGTCTTCGCCGCCCACGAAATCGGCGCCGGCTTCTTCTGCTTCGCGAACTTTATCGCCGCCGGCGATTACTACCACGCGCTTTGATTTTCCCAGCCCGTGCGGCAGCACCACCGTTCCGCGTACCATCTGGTCGGACTGCTTGGGATCGACGCCCAGATTCAGCACCAGCTCGACCGTTTCGTCGAACTTCACGAAGTGCGCCTTGCGCAACAACTCCGCTGCTTCCTCGAGCTTATACTGGCGCGCTTCCACCAATTTTCTGGCGCGATCGATATTCTTTCCGCCAATCTTTGCGCTACGGCCCATGGTGTTCTCTCCCGCCTCGAATTACTCGCTGACTTCGATGCCCATGTTGCGCGCCGTGCCCATAATCGAACGGACGGCGGATTCCAGATTCATGGTGTTCAGGTCCGGCATTTTTACTTTGGCAATTTCTTCCACTTGCTTCTTGGTAAGCTTTCCAACTTTATTGCGGTTCGGTTCCGGCGAACCTTTCACGATTCCCGCCGCACGCTTCAGAAGCTCGGAAGCCGGAGGCGTTTTCAAAATAAAGGTGAACGTGCGGTCGCTGTAAATCGTGACCAGTACGGGAATAATCATGCCGTCAGGCTCTTTCGACGTCTTGGCGTTGAACTGCTTGCAAAAATCCATGATGTTCACGCCGTGCGGGCCAAGCGCCGTGCCCACAGGAGGCGCCGGTGTAGCCTTCATCGCCGGCAATTGCAATTTCACAGTGGATTGAATTTTCTTTGCCATCTATTTGTCCCTTGCGTCCCGTTTGCTAATTTAACGTGGCGCGCTCAGTGACGAGCAGCGCCCGGAATCTCGAACTACCTACGCGACTTTCTCAACCTGCGCGAAATCCAGCTCCACCGGAGTGGAGCGGCCAAAAATAGTGACCGAAACCTTCAGCGTGCTGCGGTCTGAGTTCACTTCTTCCACCACGCCGGTAAAATTCGCGAAGGGCCCTTCTCCGATGCGCACCTTTTCTCCGCGATCGAAAGACAACTTGGGCTTCGGCTTGTCAGCCGTGGTGGTCGCCCGGTTCAGAATGTTTTGAACTTCTTCTTCGGTGAGCGGCGAAGGCGTTTGTCCCGAGCCGACGAACCCGGTCACTCGCGGCGTGGAGCGCACTACGTGCCAGGTGTAATCGTCCATATCCATCTCGACGAGAACGTAGCCCGGATAGCACATCCGCGGCGAAATCACTTTCTTGCCACCGCGCACTTCCACCACCGACTCGGTCGGAATAATGATTTGTCCGATTTTGTCCGTCAGGCCGAACGCAGCTACACGGCCTTCCAGGCTTTCCTTCACCTTTTTCTCAAACCCCGAGTAGGTGTGAACGATGTACCACTGCTTCGACATTATCGATCCTATTGCTGAAAGTATTTTAGCACCCGCTGAATCATTTCGCCGATGCCGCTATCCACTATGAAGAAAAATAGCCCAAAGAATGCAACGGTTACGGTAACCACCACCGTCGTGGACACCACTTCCGACCCCGACGGCCAAT
This sequence comes from uncultured Acidobacteriota bacterium, assembly GCA_963731535.1. GTDB lineage: Bacteria > Acidobacteriota > Terriglobia > Acidiferrales > UBA7541 > Palsa-295. Next base: position 298,461 of record CAVSWI010000016.1, read on the forward strand.
TCACGTGGCGCATCTCAACGCGCACGTCGTGAAGGAACGAACGCAGTCGCCGTGGATACTCCGCCAGCTTGCCGACAGGTTCCAGCAGCGAAAATCCACTAACGCGATGTTCCGCTTCGTCCCGATTCGTTTTTGCCGCTTGCGCCATTTCGCCGACCGCCTTAAGCTTCCGGATCTACTATCTTGCTAGCTATTCCCTGTTGCCGACCGCTCCTGCCTCAACCGCGAAACTGGCAGGGGAGGAGGGATTCGAACCCCCACTCTCGGTTTTGGAGACCGATGGTCTACCGTTGAACCTACTCCCCTAAAACCCGATTTTGGGCGAAGGGTGAGTTTCCACTTGCCTCGCCAGATTCAGCGCACAGCGCCGAACTATTTGACTTCTTTGTGATCGGTATGTTTCCGGCAAGTATTGCAAAACTTCGACGTCTCCAGCCGGTCCTGGTGCTTCTTCCGGTTTTTGGTCGTCGTATAGTTGCGGTTCTTGCAGTCGTTGCACTGTAATGTGATTATTTCTCTCATAGTCGTTTACTCGATGATCTCGGCAACTGCGCCGGCTCCCACCGTGTGGCCGCCTTCGCGAATCGCGAAGCGCAACCCTTTCTCCAGCGCTACCGGCGTGATCAAGCTGATTTCCATCGACACGTTGTCGCCCGGCATCACCATCTCTACGCCTTGCGGCAACTTCACGTCTCCGGTCACGTCCGTGGTCCGAAAATAAAATTGCGGCCGGTAGCCGGTGAAAAACGGCGTGTGCCGCCCGCCTTCTTCCTTCGTCAACACGTACGCTTCGGCCTTGAACTTCGTGTGCGGCGTGATCGATCCCGGCTTGGCCAACACTTGCCCGCGCTCCACTTCATCTTTTTCCGTACCGCGCAGCAGCAACCCCACGTTGTCTCCCGCAATCCCTTCATCCAACAGCTTGCGGAACATTTCCACGCCCGTCACCGTCTTCTTCATGGTCGGTCGGAAGCCCACGATTTCCACTTCTTCGCCCACTTTTACTTTGCCGCGCTCAATACGTCCGGTAACTACCGTGCCGCGGCCGGAGATCGAGAAAATATCTTCAATCGGCATGGCAAACGGCTTGTCGATCTCGCGCACCGGCATCGGTATGCTCTTGTCCACCGCTTCCATCAGCTCCAGAATCGACTTCTCATACTTCGCGTCCCCTTCCAGAGCCTTCAGCGCCGAACCGCGCACAACAGGAATCGTGTCGCCAGGAAACTGATAGCTCTTCAGCAAGTCGCGCACTTCCAGCTCGACCAGTTCCAGCAACTCCGGATCGTCCACCATGTCGCACTTGTTCAGGAACACCACAATCGCCGGCACGCCCACCTGCCGCGCCAATAGAATATGTTCCCGCGTTTGCGGCATGGGACCATCGGTCGCCGCCACCACCAGAATTCCGCCGTCCATCTGTGCCGCCCCCGTGATCATGTTCTTCACATAATCGGCGTGGCCCGGGCAATCGATGTGCGCGTAGTGACGGTTCGCCGTCTCATACTCCACGTGCGAAACCGCAATGGTGATGCCGCGCTCGCGCTCTTCCGGCGCGTTATCGATCGAATCGAAGGCGCGGAACGATACCTTCGGATTATTCTTCGACAACACTTTCGTAATCGCCGCCGTCAAGGTAGTCTTGCCATGATCGATGTGACCGATCGTCCCAATATTCACGTGCGGCTTATTTCGTTCGAATTTCTCCTTCGCCATCGTGCCTCGCTCTTTATCAGGACTCGCGACCTTCTGTTATCCAGAGACGCCGCGCTAAATCACTTCACTTGGTTATGCCCGACTTATAATTCCCAATCTCTGCTACAAAATGGAGCGGGGGACGGGACTTGAACCCGCGACCATCTGCTTGGAAGGCAGAGACTCTACCACTGAGTTACCCCCGCTCATTCACAGCAACCAGCGCTAAACAGAAAGCACTGGATTTCTGGAGCCTGGGACCGGGATTGAACCGGTGACCTCGTCCTTACCAAGGACGCGCTCTACCAGCTGAGCTACCCAGGCACTTTCCGGTTTTCCCGTGTACTGCATTACCGCCCATTCAATTCTGGAAATCTTTTTCTGCCGCGCCAATAAAAATCTGGTGGACGGGGGAGGATTCGAACCTCCGTAGCCCGCAAGGAGCGGCAGATTTACAGTCTGCTGGTTTTAGCCACTCACCCACCCGTCCCGCAGAACCATTCGGGACGCTGGCTCGTTCGTCCCGCAAAACATCTAAGCCGCCGCCCGCGCGTTCCTGTAAAATGCTCGGGACACAACTTTTCTCTCCCGCGCTTCTATCAGAACTTTACCGGACTGTTGTACGGGGCACTCCGCAATGCAGAAAAGGCTCGTGTCCGAAGACACCAGCCCTAGCGCTTATGTCGCGAGGAATCTCATCCGCAACCTTGCAAAAAATTTCGCCGTGCCGTCAAAGTCAGCTGGCGGAGGGAGTTGAACCCCCGACCCTCTGATTACAAATCAGATGCTCTACCAACTGAGCTACGCCAGCATCGCTCAAACCGAACAAAAGTATCATACCGGCAATCAGATTGCAAGCAAGTTCCTAACTCCGGCAATTCCAATGCCATGGCTATAGTTACAGTACGACCAAAACGCATCCGTTGCCCTATTGACTAGGAGGCTTTGCCTCCGGGGCCGCGGCTGGCTCAGGTGCGGGCTTCGCAAATTGGCTATCCGCCAACTGGACGTTCTGCTGAACGTCGGTGAACTTGATGGTGTAATCCGATTGCGCGCTGCTTTGGTGCACGGTAAAAGGCAGCTTGATTCCGTCGATGTCATGGTAATCGGACAGGTCCGTCTGGATCACCGCAGCTCCCTGTGGAGTGTGCACCGTAGTAATCGCTCTCGCCATTAACCCGGTCTTCGTATCGAAGTACATCTTGTCCACATCGCCTGCCGTGGATGTCGCTTCCACCGCATAAGTATCTTGATCGCCGATTTTCTCCGCGCCAGTGACATTCCATTTCGAATAATACTTGCGCATATTCACTTGATGATAAAAATCGGATTGTCGCAACGAATCTTCCGCTTCTGCTCCAGTCTCCGTCCGAAGTCCATTTTGAGGATCATCCGACCACGCCGTGGTACCGTCGCAACCTCGCTCGAAAGTCGCGCCGGCAATATTCACCACCACCAGCATCGAACTGGGAGCCTTTTCGTGAGATTCCAGCGTGCCGGAAATATTCATGGCCGGAATGTCGATGGTGCCTTTCGCGATGCGCGAGGTTATTTTATGCCATGCTGCTGCTCCGCCAATCGCGTTCACGTACTGGTCCAGAATCTGGTCGGCGCTTGGAGTCGCCGCGGAAGTCGATGCGGCCGGTTTTTGATCCGTGCTGGAAGGCGCTTGTGCAAACGTAGCGAAGCTCAACGCCGCGCTTGCAATCGTGACCGCAAAAATCCTCATCCAATTTGTCTTCATTTTAGAGATCTCCCTTCGCGAAAACGATTCGCGGGGCGAGCGGGTAGAAGAAAGTAAACTACGCGCATCCCAAAGGTCGCACGATACATGCTCTAATTGTATTACGCTGGAAGAGAACAAACATTACACAAAATCTCGGGAAACGGACATAATTTTAAGGTGCCAACTTCTTCCGCAAAACGCGCCTGGATCGTAATCGCAGTACTCCTTTTGCTCATCGTGTGCATGCTGGGCGTTTTTTATTATCGCCAGCGAGGTCCGCTTCCGTCTCTGCCGGGCGTTACCAACAATCCCGGCCCGCCGCCTGATATCCTTACGCAACTTCCGCTGGATGCTCCGGTGGTCGGTTATGTAGACGCATCCGCGCTGCGAAAGTTGCAAAATTCACCGCTCGGCGCTGTTCTGGGGCTTACTTCGCCTGGGCCGGAAGCGGATCGCGAATACCAGCAGTTCGTCGCCGATACTGGTTTTGATTACACGCGCGATTTGGACCACGCCGCTATCGCTTTCTGGCCGGCCAATTTGGGTCCCGACGATTCCCTCAGCGAAAATCGCGTTGTCGCTATCGCCGAAGGCCGCTTCGACGAACAGAAAATTAAAGCCTACGCGCTGCGCACCGGAAAAGTTACGACCCACGGGGCTCAATCGATATACGAAATTCCCGGCAATCCGCCCATATCACTGGAATTTCTTTCTTCCACGCGCCTCGCTCTGGCTGGCGGGCAGAAATGCCACAGATTTGCTCAACACCATATCATCCAGCGGAGTTCCTGCGCGGGATCCCGCTATGCAGGCCCGCGTCAAGAGTGTCGCGGGCGCGGCAATTTTCGCTGTCGCGCGCACCGATCGCCTCCCGGCTAGCTTTTACGCGAGTTTCAAAAATTCGCCACAGTTCGATCAACTGGCGCGGAGCATCCGCGGGTTAACTCTCGCCGGGCAACCCTCCGGCGACGACGTGAATGTGGCTCTCGACGCTGAATGCGACTCCATGACCAACGCCATTAAGATTTCGACCTTGCTCGATACCTTCCGCATGGTCGGCTCCATGGCGATGCACGATCCCAAGATGCGCGGACAGATGACTCGGCAACAAGCCGCCTTCCTCGCGGCTGTTCTAAGCCAAACCAAAATCACGCATCAGGACAAGATTTGTGCGCCTCTCGCTGCGGATCACTCCCGAAATGCTTGGCGCTCCCAGGCCGGCCCGCACCGGAGTTGGCGTTCCACGCCTGAAGTTATGGAACGGATGAGCTATCAGAGAAGGATGTGGTTCACGTCGGGATAAACAAGGTCTTCAGGTAACAGCAACTCGCAGAATTAATCGCCGGAAGCGACGGTCGAAGCGGTGCTGAGGTAGCGCCAGGGATTCACCGGCGTGTTGTAAATCCGTACTTCGTAATGCAAGGTGCGGCCCTGTCGAACGCCCGCTCGCCCCTTCGTAGCCAATCACATCTCCACGCTTCACGTGCATTCCGATCTGCGTGTTGAACGCGGACAGATGCCCATACCACGTGGTCACGCCAAAGCCGTGATCAATCACAACTAGGCGCCCGTATCCCGCGCGCCGGTCCACTACGCTGATGATTCCGTCGGCGGTGGCGCGAACGTCATCGCCATAATGCGACGCAATGTCCATACCTGCGTGAAACGCGCCTTCACCACTGAACGGGTCAAGCCGTTCGCCGAAGTGACCGGTAATTTCACCCTTCACCGGCCAGAGCGTAGGGATAACGCCCAGGCTGCTTAACTGCGCTGCCGGTAATAAGCGCAGGCCGTTGCCCGACATGGCTACCGCGGTTGCGTTCTTCTGCAGGTAGCTGAACTCATCCACGGATTGCTCGAACTCTTCCTCAGGCTCTTGCGGCCCCTCGGCGAAACCAAAAGGTGTCTGCCTGAAGCGGGTAATTCCGTAAGCCATGGCCACTTCGCTGGCCAGCGATTGCAAAGAGTCTAACCGCTGGTTGGTGTCTTTCACCTGCGTCTGCAGTTGAAGATATTGTTGCTTCAAAGCATCCTGGTTGCGGCGCAGAGCGTTGTAATTCGTCGCCTTCCACAGCATCCGTGAGTAAGAGCTCATCCCGGCGATTACAGTGATGCCGCCCACCGCAGCTAAAATGGCAAGGAAATGAAGGACGTAAAAAGGGATGCGTACCCGGCGCATGCCGCCGGAAGCGCTCGAGGCAATAAAGAACGTGTAGTACTTACCTTTCACGATTTAATTTTCCTAGTTAGTTGTTTTCGCTGGATTCAGATCGCGAGTCCCCGTTCGCGGTCTGCCAACGCTGTTGGCTGAATTGGACACATATGTTCGAAGGCGCGTGCATTGTAGTGACCCGTCCAGTCGACGTCAACCTCAATCTTCCATTTTGCATAGGAGCTCCGGGATGCGCAAGCCAGCCGATCTCTCTCCGGACATGCTTTTAAACTTGCTTTCACTTTGGAACACCTTACCTTATTAAGGAGGCGCTAAACAACTGTACGGACGTTCAGGATGGACAGGGAAAGTAAACTGGTCGAAAGGATTGCGCGGGCGTTTCGTCGCGGGCGTTACGAAGAAGCATGCCAAGCACGACGCCGCGCTACGCCTCGGCATCGGCGACGACGCCGCAATCATTTCGTCGGGCGGCAAAAACGACTGGGTGATCAGCTGTGACGCCTCCCTCGAAGGCGTTCACTTCCTCGCGAAAACGCACCCGCCCGATTCGGTCGGGTATAAATCGCTGGTCCGCGCTACGAGCGATCTCCCGGCGATGGGCGCGACCCCGCGATATTTTCTCCTGACGCTCGCGATCCCCGCTAGCCACACTGGAGCTTGGCTCGATCAGTTCCTAAAGGGAATGGCACGAGCCGCCCGCTCCATGAAGATGGTTCTCGCCGGTGGCGACACCACCGAGAGCAACACAGTATTAATCAGCGTTACGGTAATCGGAGAGGTTGCCCGAGGGGAAGATGTGACTCGTTCGGGCGCGCGACCCGGCGACATTATATATGTTAGCGGAAGCCTCGGTCGCGCCCAGCTCGGCCTGGAACTCCTGCTTCACGGGAGCCTCTGGGCGAAAGGCTCTTTTGGTGAAGCTGCCCGCCACGCAGACGACATCCCGCGAGCTATCCTGCAGCCTCATCTCTATCCTGAGATCACGCTCCCACTGGGGGCTTGGCTGGCAAAACACCGCATGGCCTCCGCAATGATAGACCTCTCAGACGGCCTTTCCACCGACCTTACCCGCTTGTGCAAAGCCAGCGGAGTCGGTGCGGAAATCCAGTCGGCGGCAATTCCCTTATTGTCGCTCCCCACGTCCCTGTCAAAATATAAAGGAAAGTTGAAGCTCGATCCGCTACGGATGGCCTTGAACGGGGGTGAAGACTACGAACTCCTGCTCACCGTACCGCCAAGGAAGGTGAAGAACTTGCGCGGAGCTCCCGGATTCTCTGAGCTAACCCCTATCGGAGAAGTCACGCGGAGCAAAAATGTGATCCTCGTCGGTCCGAACGGCATGAAGAAGCCGTTGAAACCTCAAGGCTGGGACCCTTTCCGCCGCTAGCGCAAGAGCTTATCGCTTCTGTCCAACCAGCCCCGCGATCGTATCCATCAGGTCAAATTTGGTGAGCACTTCCAGTTTCTTGTCCGGCATCTGGACGAAAACAGCGGGACTATCATGGCTCAAAATGTGCGTGACGCGCTCGACCGGCGAGTTTGACGGAACCTGCGGCAACGGATTCGTCATCACTTCACGAATCACGAGCTTCCGGAGATCTTTCCCCTGAAGCGCCAAGATTCAGAATTTGGTCCTCAAAAACCGTTCCAATCGAATGCTCTTCCTCGAACACGGGAAGCTGAGAGATGTCCTGCTTCTGCATGGTATGCAGGGCGTGAAAAACAGTCTGGTCCGGACGCGCCACGATCAAGTCGCGCGTCTTGCCGTTCTGCCGTTTCCCACGAATCACATCGGCGGCAGTCAACGTCACCTCCGCCTCCACATAACCGTGCTCGCGCATCCAGCCATCGTTATAAACCTTGCTCAAATAGCGGGACCCCGAATCGGGCAGAAACGCCACCAGCAGATCGCCCTTCTTCAAATCCTTAGCTACACGCAAGGCGCCCGCGATACATCCTCCGCCCGACCCGCCGGTAAAAATGCCTTCCTGTTTTGCCAGACGCCGCGCCCACACAAAACATTCTTCGTCGTTCACCTGCACCACATCGTCGAGAATCTTCAAGTTCATAGTGCCGGGGAAGAAATCTTCGCCGATTCCTTCCACCACGTAGGTCTTAGCCTTACCCACACGCCCCGTTTTCACAAACTCGTAGTAGAGCGACCCGATCGGATCCACGCCGATAATCTTAATGTTCGGATTTTTCTCTTTCAGATATTTGCCCACTCCGCTGATGGTGCCGCCCGTGCCCATGCCGCAAACGAAATGAGTGATTTTTCCTTCTGTATCGTTCCAGATTTCCGGCCCGGTAGTCTTCAAGTGCGCTTCCGGATTCATCGGATTTTCGTACTGGTTCGGGTAATACGAATTGGGGATTTCGAGCGCCAGTTTTTGCGCCACGGAATAATAGCTGCGCGGATCTTCCGGTTCCACGGCCGTGGGGCATACAATCACCTCCGCGCCAAACGCTTTCAGCAAATCGATCTTTTCGCGCGACTGCTTATCATTAATGGTGAACACCACTTTGTACCCGCGCACGCAAGCCACCAGCGCGAGTCCCATGCCCGTATTTCCCGACGTGCCTTCGATAATCGTTCCGCCCGGCTTCAGCTTTCCCGTGCGCTCAGCCTCATCGATCATGGAAAGCCCAATGCGGTCTTTCACCGACCCGCCTGGATTCATGTAATCCGCTTTGACGTAAATTTCGGCGGCAGAATCTTTCCCGATCCGGTTCAACCGTATCAGCGGCGTGTTGCACATCGCCTCTAAAATATTGTTGCACTTCATGTGCGCGGTTCTCCTGGTGCGTAACGATCCTGCGATGATGAATCTCAAGCTTAGTGACTTCGGTAAATCCTGTCCAGCAGCACAGCGAACTTAGCTGGGCGGGTAGCTCTGAATAATGCGTTGGGAACACGGATCAGAGGATCAACAGTATTTAATATGCGTAGGCCTTGAGGAACACGAAAACGACCACGCCGGTGATGGAAACGTATAGCCAAATCGGAAAAGTCACGCGTGCAATTCGACGGTGTATGGCGAAGCGGCCCGTCAGCGAAAAGAAGAATGTCGTCAGTACCATTGGTAGCGCGACGATGGAAAGGATTACGTGACTGGCCAAGATGGAAAGGTACAGCGTGCGCACCGGGCCGTGACCCGGAAAAATCGTGTCGCCGTGCAGCGCGTGATTCACAATATAACTGACCAGAAAAACCGAAGAGAACGCGAAGGCCAGCAGCATGCTCCGTGCGATGCGCTGCCATGTTGTGATGTTTAATGAAATACAATCCGACACAGAGCGCAATCGCGCACAATCCGTTCAGCAGCGCGTTCAGGGCCGGCAAAAACATCCAGCGCCCCGCGAAATCAGCCGAGGCGTGATGCACGTAAACAACCACAGCAGGAATGATACCGCGAGCCTGCTCACCACAATGATCGCGCCAACTACCGGCCGCGGACTAATTCCGACCTGTTCCATGCCGACAATTAAATCACAAAAGCTCGATTCGGACGTCATGTAGAAAGTGCCGCAAATTAGGCCTGATTCGGGGCGCATCTGATACCTTTGCCGCACGTTTCCTGATTAGCTGGCGGTAACGGAAATGTCGTTCGTCGCTCAGAAAGGAAAGTTGTAAAGTTGAATCGCCGGATGCAGGCAAAGATGCGAGTCGAGAAAAATCATGTTTGACAACGAATCAAAATGTCCCGTCAGCGGCAAGCGAATGTACGCAACCGAGGGTGAGGCTCTTGCCACCGCCGCACATCAGATAGCATTCGTTCAATGCGCCGAAAGATCTTCGCGCCTATCTTTGTTCCTGGTGTGACGCGTGGCATCTCACCAAAAATGCCGGAAAACCCGGAAAAAATCGCAGATAATTATTAATTGGTAATTACGCGGCGAACTGAAGGTGAAACCCAAATCATCGTTCAAGCTCGTTTGGCTTGCTGAAGCGATAGCCAAGAAGACGTTCGCAATCTCAGTCGTTTCCCGTAGCAGCCCGAAAATCCCTAAGCTTCGCGCCCACAACGGCTTCACATAAACAAGCGGACGCAGTTTGCTGCTCTTCCAGAAGTAAGCCAGGATGATCACGCTAGCAATCGCCGCGTACGCGCACCACAACGATGTAAAGGCGTAGCGCTTGAACGCCATCACGACCAGTAGAATCGCGAGGTTGGCTATGCCAAAGAGCACCATGGCTCTGACCTTGGAGAAAAATAGCGACCCGCACGTCGCAATCACATACAGCACCGCTACCGCCGTGTTGTTCGTGGCCTGATTGATGTACACGATGCGTTTCGCCTTCTCATACACCTGCGTCGGAAAAGCGGTCAGCGCCCACAATATATAAAGCGTCGTACCGGTGCCGATCACCAGGAACGGCAACATGCGACTGCGCCCCGCGCCGTCCGGCTCAAAAAGCAGCACGCTCAGCGGCAGCAGAAAGGGAAGTAGTCCCTGTGCATATAGCATGAACGCCGCACCCATATCGTGCGTCACGGCTGGCGGAAGTATGCCGTCCAGTCCCAGCCATACGAACCCCTCGATGAATTGATGAATCGCAAATAGTGTGGGCAGCGCCGCAAAAAGCAATTCGCGCCGGTGCTTCACCTTGGTCAAGGTGACCACGCCAATCGCAGCCAAGGCACCGCTGCCGACAAAATTCGCCACCGCCGAAAAACACATAGCTAGTCTTCTCCCGCGCGAAAATTACACCCATCCTCGCCAAAGCAAAATTTTTTCTTTGATCCAGTCGATGAGTATACGTCTCTTCGCCGTGCTATGCTTTTCTGTGCTCTCAGCTGCGCCAGAAACCGAATACATCTTCTACGACGGCCACTGCGGCCTGTGTCATCGCGCCGTAAAGTTCGTTCTGAAACATGACCGCTCCGGAAATACCTTTCGGTTCGCACCACTGCAAGGCGAAACGATAAAGTCTCTTCTCTCACCCGAACAGCGCGCAAGCTTGCCGGACTCTTTCGTGGTGCTCACACGCGATGGGACGTTGCTCACGCGCTCGAATGCCTCGCTCCACGTCATGCAGAGTCTGGGCGGCGCTTGGAGACCTCTCGCCAATGTTTTGAGTCTCGTCCCTCGCAGTTTGCGCGATCTTGTGTACGATTTCGTGGCGCGGGTCCGCTACCGTGTGTTCGGGCGGCAAGATGACCTGTGCCCAGTTGTGCCGCCGAATTTGCGCGCGCGCTTCGATCCGTAAAATTCGTACCGATAATCTTCGTGAGCCGGTTGTAGGAAGTACTTGGTAGACGATGCAAGCTTTTGACATGTGCGAGGTTTAGGAGTAATCTGAATACCTGAATCAGTTTGTAACACAACGTTAACAATCCCCGCCGCGTGTTTCGCTAAGATGACACGCCATGCCAAATGAAAATCTGCAGATTGTAGTCTCGCCCGGCAACCGCGAAGGCCAGAAAATCGTCCGGCTGAAGGGTTCGCTGAATATCCAGACCATCTTCGGATTTCAATCCGCCGTGCGCGCGGAAAATTCCCCAGTGGTTATTCTCGATTTTAGCGGCGTCCCGTTCATAGATTCGGCTGGGCTGGGCGCTTTGGTCGGCGCCTACGTGGCCGCTCAGAAAAAACCTCAACGAATGGCTGTGGTGGGCATGAACACGCAGGTAAAGACCCTGATCGAAATGACCAAGGTTTCGCAGCTTATTAAATCCTACGACACCGCTAGGCGAAGCGGAGGAATCTCTTTAGAAACGCGCGAGGAATCGTATCGGGGCGCATTCCGTAGAGCTCACCGAAGACCTTATGCAGTCGCTAGCTTTTCCGCTGGTAACTTCGGTTCCACCCATTTCATAACCGCGCGAACAATAAACACGTTCAAGAATATCGAAATCAGCGACGCGGCCAGAGTTGCGGTAAACACTTCGTCGCCAACCACCCCTGATTTCCTGGCTACTTCCACCAAAATAAACGACAACTCGCCGATCTGCGTCAGCCCCGCGGCCACTGCTATGGATGTCCAAATCGAGTATCGAAACAGCCGCATTACTCCAGTCCAAATAATAAATTTCCCGAACACGATCAGAAAAAGCATCTCTCCCAAGAGTAGCAGATGGTGAACGATCACCTGCGGCACCACCAGCGTTCCCAGCGATACGAAAAATAGCGCCACGAACGCATCCCGCAGTGGAATTAAAACTGTATGCGCTTCATGCAGATCTTTCGCTCCGCTGATGGAAAGTCCCGGCCAGGAATGCTCCCAGCGCAACCGAAAATCCCAGAGCCTGCGCGATTCCGGCGGAGACCAGGCAAATCGCAATCGCAAACAGCAAGAAAAGTTCTTGATCTTTCGTGCGCGCCGCCGCTCGAAGAATTCTGGGAACCACCGTTAGGGCTAGAAATATTAGTGGAATCAGCAGCAGGACAGCTTTCCCCAGTGTCCAGGCAGCCCTCGCGAAACGCCCTTCTCCGGGCCCACTGAAAATCGGAATGACGACGGTCATGAAAACCACGGCCATATCTTCCACCAGGGTGATTCCAATCATCACTCGCCCGTACGTTTTCCCCATGGCGTGATGGTCCGCCAGCATTCGCGCCAGCACCATGGTGCTGGCCACCGATATCGTGGCGCCGACCACGAACCCCTGCATCATGTTCCATCCCATCAGCTTCGCCGTTCCTAGAGCCAAGCCGATGGATAGCAGAATGCCCAGCGTTCCGCCTCCCAATGCAATCCATTTCACGCGCATCAGGTCCGGAATCGAAAATTCCACGCCAATCGAAAACATCAGCAGCACTACGCCCACTTCCGCGAATACTTCGAAGGTGTGCAGGTCGGAAAGATGCGGCCCGGGCGTGAAAGGGCTGATCACGATCCCGCCCACCACGAAACCGAGGATCAAAGGCAGCTTCAGCCGCCAAGCGATCAAGCCCCCGGCGACGGCTGCCAGAAATATGTACGTCAAATCGCGAAAAAGAACTGGGTTCGCTTCCACGCCGCAATACTACCCTAAGATTCCCACGCGCAATTCACTGAAGGACAGACATTTCCAAATATTTCTGAACGCCGCCCGCCCGCATCAAATTGAGAACATTCCGTTAACTCCGCCCGCCGCAGCCTCCCGCGCGGATGCGATAGAATGGAGAAACATGGAAAGGTTCTATCGCGCAACCATGAAGATCACCGGCGACACGCTCTTCGGCCGCCTCGCCTTCACATTCCTTCTGTTGTGCTCGATTGCTCTGGGCGCTGCGGTCGGACTGCTTTTCGTTTACACCAGCGATTTGCCTGAAATTCACGCCCTGGAAGATTACCGTCCCAACGTTGTCACCGAACTTTACGCCGACGACGGCCAATCCATCGGTACCTTCGCTCTGCAGCGCCGCATCCTGCTCACTTATTCGCAGATTCCGAAGCTTCTGAAAGACGCCATCCTCACCACCGAAGATCAGCACTTTGACGAGCACTGGGGCGTGGACATTCCGCGCGTTCTCGAAGCCGCCTATCGCGACGTCTCCAGCCATCGCATGGCCGAAGGCGCCAGCACGCTGACCATGCAACTCGGCGGCGGCCTTTTTCTCAATCGCTCGGATCGCAGCTTGCGCCGAAAAATTCAGGAAACAATACTGGCGATCCAGATCGAGCGCCATTACACCAAAGATCAAATCTTCACCATGTACTGCAATCAGATTTATCTCGGCGCCGGAAATTATGGCTTCGAAGCCGCCTCCGAATACTATTTCAATCGCCCGGTTGGACAACTGACGCTTCCTGAAGCCGCCACACTCGCCGCTATCATCCGCGGCCCAATCTATTCTCCGGTGAACCATCCCGAGCGCGCCTTGGCGCGACGCAATCTCGTTCTTTCTCTGATGGCCCACGACCGCAAAATCACCGCTGCGCAAGCCGCCGCCGCGTCCAAAGAGCCGCTCGGCCTGCACATTTTCACCGGGCACAACGATCTCGCGCCTTACTTCGTCGAAGACGTCCGCGAATATCTCGAGCACACTTACGGTACCGCCGCGGTCCACGAACAAGGCCTGCGCGTTTACACTTCGCTAAACGCCGCCATGCAGAAAGCCGCCGATCAAGCTGTGCGCGACGGTCTGCATTCCTACGATCGGCGCCACGGTTGGCGCGGCAACTTGCCGAATATTTTGGAGAATAAACTTGGCTCGCTCGACAAATATCAAAATGAAGATTGGCGCGGTTCACTTCAAAAAGGCGATTACGTTACCGGCTTGGTCACCAACGTTCAGCCGACTTTCGCTTCCATCAAGCTCGGCCAGTATCACGCCATGCTCACGCCTGCCGATTTTTCTTGGACCGGCCGCAAATCTCCCGCCCAACTCTTGAAAGCCGGGCGATCTCGTCTGCGTTTCGATTAAGGAAGTCTCCGGCACCACGGTTCGGGTCCAACTCGAACAGCAACCCGCGGCCCAAGGTGCTTTGCTCGCCATCGACAATCCCACTGGCGAAATCAAAGCCATGGTCGGCGGCTACAGTTTCGACGAATCGAAATTCAATCGCGCCACGCAGGCTTTGCGACAGACCGGCAGTTCGTTCAAAGTTTATGTTTACGCTGACGCGCTGGAGCAAGGCATCACGCCTTTCGACACCGTGGTTGACGAGCCCGTCACCTTCCGCAGCGGCGGCCAAAATTATTCGCCGCACAATTACGACAACAAATTTGAAGGCCGCATCACCTATCGTCGGGCCCTGGCCGATTCGCGCAACGTTCCTGCCGTTCGGTTGCTCGATCACGTCGGCGTGCAAAATGTAATCGCGCTAGCCCGCAAATTTGGAATCACCAGTCCGCTGCCACCCTATCTTCCGCTCGCCCTCGGCGCTTCCGATCTCACGTTGATGGAACACACTTCCGCCTTCACAGTTTTTCCCGACGACGGAATCCACATCGAACCACATTACATTCGCCGCGTCACTTCCTACGATGGTGCCGTTCTCGAAGAGCCGCGCCCCAAAGTTACCGACGTAGTTCCGCCGGAAGTGGCCCGCACCATGGTCGCCATGCTCGAAGAAGTCGTGCAGTTCGGCACCGGCGTGCGCGCCAAAGAATTGGCCCGCCCCTCGGCGGGAAAAACCGGCACCACAAATGATTTCACTGATGCTTGGTACATCGGCTTCACTCCACAACTCACCGCCGGCGTGTGGGTGGGCAACGACGACAAGCGCATCTCGCTCGGCAAGAAAGAAACCGGCGCACGCGCCGCGCTTCCCATATGGCTGGAGTTCATGCAACAAGCCGTGCAAGCGACACCTGTGGAAGAATTTCCAAATGTCGTTCCGCTGGAAAAACTCGCCACCGGCAAACAGGTTCAAGTTGACGTCGCCGACACCGCGCCTCCCGCCGACGCCGCCGAGCAAGGCCTGACCGAAACCCGCGGCGCCACTCCGCCGCCCAAGCCCCCCAAATCCGTGCAGCCCATTACCTCCACGTCTCCGAGCGCACTGCCCCCGTCCTCGCCGCCACCGACGCATGCCAGCGCCCAACCCACACCGCCGCGTTGAGCCCAGACCGCATTCTATTCATCGCGCGGCCAGGCAACTCCTCGTTTACACTATGCTTCTCGCATAGTGAAGGATAGGGCCGGGTAACTTGAGAAGTAAGGAGCGGCTTACGAGGCCATCTAGCTTCGGCATTTTCCTCGCGACACTGTTAGCTATCGCCATGCAGGGCTGCGGACTTTTCTCCTCCTCACCGTCTTCCGGACCTCCGCCTGCCCTTTCCGTGGTCCAAGCCACGGATCTCGGACCGATTCCCGCCAATCCAGACATTCTCGGACGGGATGGCGGCTACAGTGCTTTATTTCAGGGCTATTCCGTTTGGCTCTACGGTGACACCTTTCTTGCCAAACCAAATTACGAAGATCGTACGCTGCTCAGCGATACGTGGTCGTTCACCACGGACCTTAAGGCCCGAGATGGCATTACCGGTTTTCAGGAGCGCCTGGATTCTGTGGGCGCGCCCACCATGATTTTACCGGAGACTTCCGCGGAGCAGGCTTTCAACCAGGCTCACAACATCAATAACTGCCAGGCGCAACCTTGCGGGGCCCGTTGGGCGCTTTGGCCCTCCGCAATCGTAGTCAACCCTGCCGACAATGGCGCATTGATCTTTTACATGGTGGTGCACGCGCTGCCAGGAAATTTTAATTTTCAAGGTCTCGGCACTTCCGTCGCCACCTGGCAGAACATGCAACAGCAGCCGCAACGCCCCACCTTGACCCCGCCAATCGTGCCCGACCATCCGGACTTGCTCTTCACCCAGAACGAGCCTGGCTTCGGCTCTGCCGCTTTCATTAGCAACGGAATGCTGTACGCCTACGGCTGCGATTACAACTCCGGTTGCAAGTTGGGTAAAGTCGCGCCTTCAAACGCCCAAGTTCGCAGCGCCTGGAGCTTCTACGCCGGCAGCGGCAGTTGGTCCGCGCAGACTAGCGACGCCGTCACCGTCTTCAACGACGCCAACATTCTGAGCATTTCCTGGAACACATTCCTACAATGCTACGTCGCACTTTACAGCCCGCCCTTCTCGCAAAATGTCGTGATTCGGACCTCTGCGAATCCCCAAGGCCCGTGGTCCCGCGAGACTTTAGCTTTCGTCGCCATGCGGCCCGCACCCGGCAATGGCAACGTCTACGACGCTCTGGCCCACGCCGAATACGACGCCAACGGCGGCCAAACTATCTACGTCTCCTACTCGCGCGCCACGCCCGCCCCCTTCTCCAGCGAAGTCCGCCTAGTGGCCATCCAACTCAAGCCCGCAAGTTCACAGCCTCAATCCTCCATTGCGGTTTCGAAATGTTCTGGCTTCGTGGATTGGCGTGCCCTCGACTCCATCATCGTCTCCGTCTTTTTGCTGAAAATAATTTGACGAAAATCCGACGGCACCACGCCGTTCAGCAACTTCGCAGGACCTGGATTTATCTCTTTGATAATCGCGTTGAAGCGTTCTTCGCTCAACTTCAACTGCTCCGTATCCGCATACTCGGTAACCAGGATTAGATCGAAGTCCGATCCGCTCTCAGGTTCCGTCTTCAGCAAACGGTACGAACGAATAAAGCCTCTCTTCAAAGCTATCCCGCGGTAAACCTTCCAGTTGTTTTCATAGAAGAACGTCGCTTCCGCTGTTTTTCCGTTCTTCACCTTCAGGAAATCCATCCCCGAAATACTCGGCGCGCCCTGCGCCATCGACATCACCAACAGAAATACTAAGAAAATAATTCTCTTCATGGATTCTCCGGGTCAATGGAATGTGTAGCCGTATGGATGCAACCGCGTGTCGCCATTGTCGGCGTTAGACTTGAAGCCTCGCGCTTCAGTAGCAGTTGTTTTTGCTCAGTTTTTCGGACAGCTGAGAAAGGCTGAGCGCGCTTGTTTACTGGTTGCCGGTCGTAACCTTGGATTGCGCTCGTGGAGGAGGCGATGCGAGGGGTTTGCTGATGTCATCTAGGTATGCCGGCGTTCCTTCCAAGCGTTCCAGCGCGGGGTAGCGTTCACCATCGTGATAATCAATGTCGGCAGTCGAAACAAAATTATCCAACTGAACGATTAGGTGGATGGGCTCGGACGTCCCCTTTGCGTCTCGAATCGTGGCTCGCAGCAGATCGCCGGAGTATGCCTGTCCTTCGACCGCGATAATCTTCGACCCTGGCACAATTTTTGCTTTGTCCGCGGGTCCGTTCCGGCGAACATCCGTGATCTCGCCTTCACCACTTACGAAGAGGCCAACGGAGTACCAGGTGTTGACACCGAGGTGAGCGTCTGGCGGTGCATTCGCCGAAATGACCGACTCAGAAGCATTCGGTTTGTCTGCGTAAATCAATTTGTAACCGCCACGCTCGATTCCAGCAAGATCGGCATGCGGGTTGATTTTGTCAACCCGGTCATGGAGAAAGGTGGCCCAGTCGTAAGACATCACTTGATTGAGGTCGCGAACCACTTCGTCGAATGTATAAGTAACGATGAGCGGTCCGGTGTTGCCGCCCTGGCCCAGAAAAATCCGCTGAAAATCATCTAGCGATTTCTGATTGTTGGTCTTCTGACGAATCAGCGTGTCGACATCAAGCCAGAGAAGTTCTCCCTCGGTGTAATAGTCCTGTCCACGTTTCCAGTTAGACCATGCTGGTTTCCCATCGCGAAGAATGCTGGAGGCCACGGCTGTGTCCTCTGTCGTGCGCCATTCACGTCCGGGCGTATAGTCCAGCGAAGCAGCGGTCATCGCAAGAAGATCGCGGTACTGCGCCGGCGACTTGAGTCCGGAGCGTGCGGCAAGGACATTGCCGAGGTATTGCGTCATACCTTCATAAATCCACAGCAAAGCACCTTGCTGTGCCGTGGCGAAATCTGGCTGGTACAGGCCCACGGGACGGCGATACTTCCCGTCCCATGAATGCGTGAATTCGTGCGGAAGAAAGTCAGCGTCAGCCAACTGATGATCTGCGTCAGAAAAGGCTTTCTCGGTGACGCCATCTTCCGAAGACTGACCGTGCTCCAAACCTATGTCGCCAGTAATGGAGTCGGAGAGAACCATCAGGAAATGGTACTGGTTGTAATGGTGTGAGTGATACAGCGCGTCGGCTTCGCGAACGAGATTCGCAAGCTCTGCCAGCAGCTCGGGGCGAAGATGGGAGTCCTCGGAGATGTCGGAGACCACGTCAACGTAATGCTTCGGAGAAATTTCCGGAGCCAAAGTAAATTCGTGGAAGTACTGGCCGGTGAGGATTGGTGAATCCTCCAGTTGTTCGACGTTGCTGACGGCAAAGCGCGTTGTGCTGCCCGCAGCCGGAACCGGATATGCGCCGCCGCCGATCGGAGTAAGCGCAGTGCCAATGCCCCATGCGGCCGGGACAATCACCGAGGGCTGAATGGGAATGTCTCGCACCGGCGCGTTGGCTGGATAGAGCAGCAGCGTCTCCCAGTCGAGCATGGCAGTTTTCGGCGTGACAAGTCCGAGGACGATGCAGTCAAGATGCGCATGAAGCGTCGTGACTCCGTCGGGAATGGTCAGGTGAAACTGGTAGAGATCCACATCGTCGCGGCGCCACCCGAGCGTCTGCCCGTTGGCGGTGAATACTACGCCCACAATGTTATCGGCGAAGCCATTCGGCCGGTGATCGCCGGGAATCCATTTGGGGGTGGTAAGTGTGAGCGGGCCTGCCGTCACCGGCAGATCCACCTCGGCGTGAAAGAGCTTGCGCGGGGCGTCTGAAAGGTCGGCAGTGATCTGAATCGGCGCCTTTTGACTTTGCGCCGAAGCGCTGGCGGTGAATAAGACGACAAGAATTGTTAAAGCGAAAAATCCTGGGAGATTCCGTCGCATCGTGGCTGGCTCCGAGATTTTAGTGAGCATTAAAAGATTTCCAGAATTTCTTCGTAACGCTTGAACGGGGGGATCAAGTAGGCGCCGGCGATGCCCTCGGTTCTTGCGGTGCGAGCCCAATCGAGCATTCTGCGAGCCAGGACGAAGCCGCGGTCGCGGGCAGCGTCTCCGGCCCTTTCCATTTCGCGCAGGGTGGGCTCGGGGATAACGATTCCGGGGACTTCGTTGTTCAGGCGCAAGGCTTGCTTGTAACTGGTGAGCGGCCATAGTCCGACGATTACCGGCACGGGCGATTTGCCGCCCAGGCGTTTGACGAAAGTGTTCCAGTGTTGCGGATCGAAGATCGGCTGAGTCATGGCGAAGTGCGCGCCGGCTCCGATTTTTTCCTGGAAGCGGCGCAACTCTTCGTCGATGTCTTCCGCGACGGGATTCACTGCCACACCGATAGTGTAATTCGTGGCGCCGCCCAAACTTTTTCCCGCCCAGTCCGTCCCCTGATTGAGCCGCGCGAGAACTTTCACCAGGCCGATAGAGTCCACTTCATAGACGCCGCTGGTTTCGGGGTGATCGCCGAGCGATGGCGGGTCCCCGGTGATGGCGAGGACGTTGCGCACGCCTCCCACAGCCCAAGCGCCGAGCAACATCGCTTGCAGACCAATGATGTTCGAGTCGCGTGTGGTGAGGTGCGGGATGGTTTCAAATCCGTGCGCTTCGAGCGCGCCAGCGAGGACCAGGGCGTCCATGCCAACTCGGGCGAGCGTTCCACTGTTGATGTCGATCGAATCCACCTGACCGGAGGCCATCACGCGGCCGGTTTGTTCCACGATTCGCTCGACGGTGACGCCCTTGGGCGGGTCGATTTCCACGGAAACGACAAACTTTTCAGCTTGGATTTTTTTCCAGAGCTTGCTATCGGGCTCGCGGGTTGCGACGCGGCGAAATCTTTCGGCAGGCTCGAAGACTTCTATGGAACGAGCCTTCACCGGTTTCGCGCCGCTCGCTTTATCGAGGTGAATTTTCTTCACCGCCTGGGCTATGGCGTGGATGTGTTCCGGAGTGGTGCCGCAGCAGCCCCCGATCAGGCGCGCGCCCAACTCGGCGGCTTCCTGGGCGAAGAGCGCGAAATATTCCGGGGAAGAGCGCGGATAGACGATGCGGTCGCCGACACGCTTGGGAAAACCTGCGTTAGGCATAACGCACAGCGGCAAGGCGGCGCAGGAAGCGAGTTCGCGCAGCACGGGAAGCAAAAGCTGCGGGCCGATGGTGCAGTTCGCGCCGATGGCCTGAATGTTTTTTTCTTTTAGTTTTGCCCAGGAGTCTTGCGGGCGATTGCCGCCGAAGGTGGTGCCTTCGTCGGAGTAGGTCATCTGCGCGACGATGGGCAGCCGCGAGAAGGAACGAATCGCGTCAATGGCTGCTAGCAACTCTTCCACATCGCTGAAGGTTTCCAACATGAAGAGGTCTACACCGCGCTCTTCCAAGGCGCCGGCTTGCTCTTTGAATATGGCGAAGATTTCTTCGTCGGGAAGTTCGCGAACGTGCTGGACGATTCCGAGCGGGCCGATCGAGCCGGCGATCAGAACTTCGTGCTTGGCGGCTTCGCGCGCTTCGCGAGCGATTTTTACTCCGCGATGATTTAGTTCCGCGACGCGCTCGGCCATACCGAAGAGGCCGAGCTTGTGGCGGTTGGCGCCGAAAGTATTGGTCTCGATGATTTGGGCGCCGGCGTCGAGGTAGCGCTGGTGGACGTTGAAGACGACGTCCGGCACAAGGGTGTTGAGCTCGTCCACGCAGCGCTGCGGGCCGATGGATTCGTAAAGCAGCGAGCCCATGGCGCCGTCAACGACCAGAATTGCGTCGCGCAGGCGTTCGTTGAAGGCTTCAATTTTCATGGGCGCTGGCTACCTTAGTTTCTGTCATGGTTGTAAACCGCCGAGTATATCATCGCGGGCAAGTGCTCCAGACCCCACGTCATGGCGAGTGGTTGTGGCCCCCATCGCTTCACGCTCGGGATGACGGCAGATGGTGCGAACTCTGCGGTGACGCATGACGTCGATTTCCGCTTGGGTTTTCGGCTGAGATTGTTTTCGCGGAACCGATGGGCGGCGGCTTTTGCGGGCGGGAAGCAGATTGCGCTTCTGTTTTGCGGGCTTTGCTCCGGCGCGGTGTGGCTTCGCGTTGGTTTTTGTGCGCGCTGATGCAGCCAGCAAATCTGGATTCTTGTATAACATGGGGCGCGCCGAGTCCGGTTCGAAATCTTTTCATGTTGTTCTCCAGTTTTTTCAAGTCGTGGGCTGTAGGGAGGGCCCGCGGTGTTGCGTGGTTGGCTCTCGGTGAAGCGCTCTAAATTTTTAAAACTAATCCTAAAAAAAAAGTAACACGGATTTTGGGAATTGCAAGAACGTGTGTGCTGGGGACGGGCTAGTACTGCGACGCGACAATTCCCATTTTGGGAATGCCTTTTGAATCTAGGTAAAAGGTCAGAGCCCGGAAAACCCCGCACCCTTCACAAAACCGAAGGATGCGGCACCCGCAGGTTTTCTGCGTGGCTTAACCGAGATATTGTGACGTGCGGAGAGGCTTGGGCCGTGGATGAGACCCGAAAAGAAAAAGAGAGAGACGACTCGCGGTGGTCGGCGCTCGTTGCGAAGTCAAGATACTGGCAAGATGCCGGGCTGAAGCCCCGATCGAATGTGCCCGTACCACCATTCCTATGGCGCGCGTGGTAGGGGGAAATCGAGGAACCAGTAGTGAGTCAGAAGATCCAGAAGCGTTTTTTCTTGCGGACGGGGGTGGCGCCGGGGCTTAGGCCGGCGTCTTCGGCAAGTTGCGGGACGAACGGGAGTGGGCGGCCCTCGAACGCTGCCAGCGGATTTTCGACGAGCAGCGCTCGCGCCACTTCTTCGCCGTGGGCCTTCTTCAAATAGGTGAAAGCGGCACTTAGGATGGGAGGCCGCGACGTAATATTATGCGCGTCACTCGCAAGAAAGTGGACTGCACCGGCATCGAGCCATTCCTCGGCGGACTCTTTCGCCGACCTGCCAAATTTTCCCAGCAGCGACTGCGCGGTTACCTGCACGTAGCAACCCTGCCGTATCCAACGAAATAAACGATCGGCTTTCACGCGAATCAGCGGGTTTCTTTCGGGATGCGTGATGATCGGCTGGAGCCCTGCAAGCTGAAGATCGTGCAGCGCCTGGTCCATGGAAGGCGGGATGGAGAAGTCCGCGAACTCCACGAGCAGGTAGTTTTTCTGGTTCACCGTGTAGCGCTCGGGGTAAAGGCGAATGTTCTGCAAATTTTCGAAGCTGAGGTGGAAGTCGCAGCCGGTGCCGAGGGTGAGGCGGCTTGCGAAGCGGGATTGAAGTTCATCGCGGCGCTCTTTTACCAATTCGGGAATGAAGTCGTGATTGGGATGCGCGTGCGGTGTGCCGACGATATGAGTAATGCCGTCTTCAATCGCCATTTCAGCCATGGCTACGGACATTTCGAGGGATTCTGCGCCGTCATCAAGGCCGAAAAGTATGTGGGTGTGGATGTCAACCATTGAAAACGAGAATAACGCACGGGAGGACGGATAACAACGAAGGAGGACCGCAGCGCTGCGAATAACTTAAGGACTGAAAACGACATTGGCCAAGCGTTTGCAAACAGAGGCGTGGAACGCAGGGAAACAAACAAAACCTGATGAATGTTGTGAACGCAGCGGAATGCTCGCGGGGCGATCACGGCTTCATTTGGGTTCTTGTGGGCCAGGGCCAAGATTTGCCGGCGCTGAAACTTGCCGCAGGAGAACGAGCGCCAATTTGAGTGTGTTGCCGCTGCAGCTGGCCGAGGCTATGCCGCAGATGTACGCAGCCGTAGACGTGCTTTTGTTAAACCAGATTGCGGGAAGGTATGCGATTGTTCGGAAAGCGACACTCATTGGACCACGGAGGACGATGTGCGGAGAACGCGACTTGGGACATTATTAAGTAAGACAAGTCTGGATGAACTGCCGCAGTTCATCAATGTTTTGAAGGGCGACATGAGTGTGATGGATCCGCGGCCTGAGTGGCCGCATTTCGTTCAGAAATTTCTGAACGATATAACGCGGTATAACAATCGCCACTGGCTGAAGGCGGGGATTACCAGCTAGACGCAAGTGAACCGATGGCGCGGCGACACATCCATACAGAAACGTCTGGAATATCATTTGTACTACCTACAAAATTGGAGCTTCTTTTTCGACCTTGGCATCATTGTGCTGACGATTCTTTCGGCAATGGTTGGCCGCAGCGCCTATTAGGCGCCTCCTTCACCGTTCCTTCTCGATTAATCAACTTGTTCTCCTAGGGTGCCGGTTACTGCGGAGCTATGCTCGTTTCAAAGCAAGAAGGTACGCGCCGATTTACAGCCCGGCACTCCACGGAGCGGGCGCGGCGCAATCTTTGTGCCAATTGGGATTCTTGTTATAGTGTTTTGCACCCAAATTGCAGTTCTTAGGCGCTGTAGCCGCGTGGTAATCGCTTCGCAAGAGGGGAAACGGAATGGCCGTAGAGCGTAAGCCGGAATATTTTGCGGGGAAAAATCTGAAGATTGGGATTATCGGGTGCGGCTATGTAGGCCTTCCGTTGGCGCTGCGGTTCGCAGATGTGGGCCATAAAGTGACGGGATTTGATACCGACCAGGAAAAAATAAAGAAGCTTAACGCCGGGCAGTCCTATATCCAGCACATACCAGCAGACAAGATCAAGGATCACGTGCAGGCCAAGCGTTTTGATGCGACCACGGATTTCACGCGCCTGCGCGAGATGGATGCAGTGCTAATTTGCGTTCCCACCCCGCTGGATGAACGCCGCGAACCGGACCTGAGCTACGTGGAAAAAACAGCGCAATCCATCGCTCCGAATCTGCAGCGCAACCAACTGATCGTGCTGGAAAGCACCACTTACCCCGGGACCACCGAAGAGCTGGTGCTGCCGATTCTGGAGAAAGGCGGGTTGCGTTGTCCGATTGCAAAGGGCGAGGGCACGGCGGACGCTGCCACGGATTTTTATTTGGCGTTTTCTCCGGAGCGCGAAGATCCCGGAAACAAGCAGTATGGGCTGGCGCAGATTCCCAAGATCGTGGGCGGCATTAATCCCGCCAGCGGGCGCGCGGCTGCCGGGCTTTACGCACAGATCGTTTCGCGGGTAGTTCCGGTAAGCTCCACGCGCGCCGCGGAAATGGTGAAGTTGCTGGAAAACATTTTTCGCTGCGTGAATATCGCGCTGGTGAACGAGTTGAAGCAGCTTTCTTTGCGCATGGACCTGGATATATGGGAAGTGATTGACAGTGCGGCGACCAAGCCTTTCGGTTTTATGCCTTTTTATCCTGGACCCGGGCTGGGAGGCCATTGCATACCTGTAGATCCGTACTATCTCTCCTGGAAAGCGCGGGAGTACGATTTCTCCACACGGTTTATCGAGCTGGCGGGCGAGATCAATACGGCCATGCCGTATCACGTGGTGGACGCGCTGGTAAGAGCGCTGAACGAACGCGAGAAGAGTTTGAAAGGCTCGAAAGTTTTGCTGCTCGGCGTAGCGTATAAGAAGGATGTGGACGACTTACGCGAATCTCCTTCGCTGAAGCTGCTGGAATTGCTGACGGCGAGCGGAGCCAAGCTGGACTACAACGACCCGTATTTTCCGGCGCTACATAAAATGCGGCACTACGATTTTTCACACATGCGGTCGGTGGATTTAACACCGGAACAGATTGCGAAGTATGATTGCGTGCTGATTGCGACGGACCACTCGAGTTATAAGGTGGATGAAATCGTGAAAAACGCAAAGCTGGTGGTGGATACGCGGAATGCCACCAGGCACGTGAAGGAAAACCGCGAAAAAATCGTCAACTGCTAAATCACAACTATATTGTTTTCTGTCATTTAACTCGGACGCGATTCCGGGTCCTTTCAAGCTTTGTCCCCACATGGCCTGTTGTTTACTGAATTTACGCACCTGTCCCATAGTCCCATTGCCCGGGGCGCCTGCGCAGGCTAAGGTGGGTGATCATGGGTTCTACGCTGACTTCGCATAAAGAGCGTCAAACTTGGGCTACAGATCCTGGCCGACGTCGCAGTATGCGCGTGCTGTTGAGCGTCCCGATACTGGTGCGGGGAAAGGACGCGAAGAATCAGGACTTCAGCGAAGAAACGCGGACGCTCGTGGTGAATGCGCACGGCGCGTTGATTTCACTGTCGGCGCAGGTGGTGGTGAATCAGAAACTGTTTGTTTCCAATAATGCCACGCAACAAACGCAGGAATGCCGCGTGGTGTATTTCGGCAACATGCAGGCTGGTAAAGCGCAGATGGGAGTTGAGTTTCTGAATCCCTCGCCGTCGTTCTGGCAGATTGATTTTCCGCCGGAAGACTGGGTCGTCCCGGAAAACTAATCGTTTGAAGTACCTCGAAATTTTCCTCTAGTGTGGTACGGAACTCAGTTCGATGCGCACGCTTCCCAAAGGAATCTCAGCTTCCAGCAAAATGGGTGTGCGAGCTGCGTCGTTTGCGAAACATATCGAGAGGGTTTCCCCTTTTACTTCTACGCCGCGTTGATATTCTCGGACCAGAATGCGCGTGGCCGAGAAGTTTCCGGCATTCACGGCAACGAGTTCTTTTGAGGCTTCCAGGTGTGCGCGCATCTCGACGAGGTCCTCGCCATCAAACACGGGCGCGCGAAATTCCGACGAGCGCTGCCAATCGACCTGACGCAGCATGTAGAGGGCTCCGAGCGGATCCAACGTGCCGGGCGTTACCAGAATGGCGGGAGCAGCGGTCCTCTGTGGGCGGCCTACTACGGAGAAATGTAATATTTGGTTGTCCTTTCTTCCCATTTCGTAAAAATACATTTCATATTGGCGGCTTTCGAACGTCGCGGTGTCGGTGTAGGAATCGATTTGATCATCGACGGTGAGAAAAGACCGGAGCGGGCTCAAGGTATGGGCGGACGCACGGAAATGCCAGGTTCTGGAGCCGAGAATTTCGCGATGCTCGGTGACGCACAATTGTATCTTTGCGGCGCTCGCGAAGGCGGACCAGGCCACATCATAATTCAAAGTTTCGCCGATGCGGAAAGGCAGGGGGGGTTCAGGGGCTGGGTTGTCGAGTGTCATTTCACTGGCAACTGTTATCCTCGGAGGAAGCCGGGAGCCTAGAGCGCAGATTTGAAATGAGAGGGCAGCCGCCATGGCTGTTGTGACGGACAGCAAGAATAAATGTCGCGCGAAATGTTTGCGCATAGCGCTCATAAACTTGAGACGCGCTTATCCAGTTGTGAAGTTGCCGAGCAGCAAAAACTAAGACGAATAATTATGCCCGGCCGCTAAGTGCCGGGCTATAGTAAAGCTTAGCGGAAATATCATTTCATAACTGAACGTCAGCGGGTAAGGAGATTTCCTGAATGCGTTATCTGGTTACGGGAGGAGCGGGATTTATCGGCTCCAATATCGTGGACGAGCTGGTCCGGCGCGGCCACAAAGTGGTGGTGCTGGATGATCTTTCCGCGGGGACAGAATCCAATCTGGCGGATGTTCGCGGCAAGATCGATCTTCGCGTGGGCAGCATCACGGACCTAGCCGCGGTGCAATCAGCGTGTAACGGCGCCGATTACGTGATTCATTTGGCTGCGCGAACTTCTGTTCCGCGCTCGGTGCAGGATCCTATCGAGACAAACCTCGTGAATATAGATGGGACGCTCCACGTGTTGGTAGCCGCTCGAGATGCCAAGGTGCGCCGGATCGTTTTCGCTGCGTCCTCGTCGGCGTATGGAGAGACGCCCATGCTTCCAAAAACTGAAGCGATGCCGGCAGACCCTATTTCTCCTTACGGGATTACGAAATATGTTGGCGAGCTTTACGCCAAGGTGTTTGGCCGCGTTTATGGGCTGGAGAATGCGTCCGTCCGTTACTTTAATGTCTTCGGGCCGCGGCAAGATCCGAGTTCGCAATATTCCGGAGTACTTTCGCGCTTTATGCTGGCCGTAATCGCGGGGCAACAGCCGGTGGTGTATGGCGACGGAGAGCAGTCACGCGACTTTACGTTTATTGAAAATATCGTGGATGAAACATTGCGCGCGTGCGAAGCGCCGGGCGCGTCCGGAATGGTTTTCAACGGCGGGACGGGAGCGCGCATAACGCTGAACCAAGTTCTAAAATTGCTCGAGAAGATCAGCGGAAAGAAAATTCAGGCGAAATATGAGCCGCCGAGGACGGGAGACATACGCGATTCGCAAGCAGACATCTCGCTGGCGCAGAAAGTGTTGGGCTACAAACCACTGGTGCAGTTTGAGGAAGGCTTGCAACGTACCTGGCAGTGGTACAAAGGCGCCTACGGGAAAGGATAGGGCGGATGATACAAGGCTTTACTCAGCCAGCGTGACCGTCGAGGTAGGCAGGAAGTTCGGTGAGGCTATCGAGCATTAGATCCGGCGGGAATTTGTTCAAGCTCTCTGTGCCGAGGCCATAGGTAACACCGCAAGCCCAGATGCCGGAGTTTCGAGCGGTTTGAACATCAATTTCGGAATCCCCGATAATCATGGCTTCTTGCGGCTGGGAAACAAGTTCACGCAATAGAGTCTCCACGCCCATGGGATGAGGCTTCTTTTTTTCGAAGCTGTTCCCGCCGTAAACAAAACGGAAATATCGCGAAAGGCCCAAGCCGGCAAGGATTGCGCGGCTGAAATTGACAGGCTTGTTGGTCAAAACCGCCATAGGATAATTCTGCAGAAGCGCCAGGCCTTCGCGAACTCCCGGGTAGGCCACGGTATTGTCGAGCATGTGGCTGCGGTAATGACTGAGAAAATAGGCCAGACCTGTTTCGACCTCCGCATCCGTCACATCTTTCAATCCTAAGGCACGCTGAACGAGCACGGACGCGCCGCTTCCGACCATTCCAAAAATCTTTTCGTGCGGCAATGGCGCGCGACCCATATTCTCCAGCGTGGCGTTGATCGAGAGTGCCAGATCGAGTTTCGAATCGATCAAAGTGCCGTCGAGATCAAAAATCAGGGCGCGCACAGCGGCAAAGCGGTTGTCCCCCCGCGGCATTCCGTTCAGCTCCCTGGAAAGTTCTGTTCTGCGAGAAGCTCTGATCTTATGTTGAGTTAAGAGAATTGTCACTTTGCGGCCGCTCCGCCTAATCGAGCGCAGGCAGGAAGGCTACAACTCGACGGCGGCGGCTGCTACAATAATTCGTTTCCGCGGCGCTCCTCCGCTACGAGAGTACACATGGCCGAAATTCATCCCTTTCGCGCGCGACGCTACGACACAAACAAGGTGAAGCTGGATGAGGTGCTTACCCAGCCCTACGACAAAATCACTCTGGCGATGCAGGTGCGCTATTACGCCGCCAGCCCGTATAACTTGATTGCGATAGAGAAAGGCAAAACCTTTCCCGACGATACCGCCGAAAACAACGTTTACACGCGTGCCCAAAAGAAACTGAACGAATGGATCGCGCAAAAGATTCTGATACAAGACCGGACTCTCGCTATTTATGTGTACTCACAGGAGTATATGGTTCCCGGCACGAACACGCGTAAAGTGCGAATCGGATTCATAGCGCTGGGCCGCCTGGAAGATTACAGCGCAAAGATTGTTTTTCCGCACGAGCGCACGCTGACAGCTCCCAAAGCGGACCGCATGGAATTGCTGCGGCATACACACGTGCAGACCGGGCAGCTTTTTATGCTTTACGACGATCGCGCGAGAACGATCGATACGTATCTGGAAGAAATTGCGCGGACGCCTACCCAACTTGAACTCCATGATGAATTCGGCGTGACACACCGGCTGTGGCCAGTGGATGATGCGGCCTTCACTCGGCGGATTCAGACCACCATGGCGGATAAAAAGATCATCATCGCGGATGGCCATCACAGGTATGAAACAGCGCTGAATTACCGCAACGAGTGCCGCGCGAAGCTGGGGAAAACTGATCTGCAGGCGGCGGATGAATTTGCGATGATGACTTTTATAAATTCGCACTCCCGGGGATTGACGATCCTTCCCACGCACCGCTTGATTCGCAATGTGGCTAATTTCGATTTCGAGCGGTTTCGCAAAGCATTGGCGCCCTTCTTCGATTGGTATTCGTATCCCTTCCTAGATCCCGAGGAGCGCGAAACAAGTTACGCGGATTTTCGGAAGGACTTGGGGAGGCAGAACCACGGACGCCGAGCGATCGGAATTTATCCTGGCAAGATTGAAGGCCAAGCCGGCGCGTTCTTTTTATTTTTGCTGCGCCGCGATGCAAATCTGGAAACGCTTTTGCCGGATCTGACCGAAGCGCAACGCGGTCTGGATGTAGTGCTGCTGCATCGCTTGATTCTGGAGAAAGGATTGGGCATCACGGCTGAAGCAGTTACCGCGGAAAAGAACGTCGTTTACGAGCGTGAAATGGATAATGCAATTGCGGCAGTGGACCGAGGCGAAGCACAGTTAGCATGTTTGTTGAATCCGGTGCGCGTGCAGCAGGTTGTGGAAATTGCTTTGGGCGGCGATGTTCTGCCACAAAAATCCACGGACTTTTACCCCAAGCTTTTGAGTGGACTCGCGATTTATCAGGTCGCGGGCCACATCGAACAATAATTGCGTCCGTAGTGGCGTGGAACCTACAACGGATACCAAAATAGAAACCGCGGCCCAAGCGTTTGAGCCGGGCCGCGGTTGAAAACTCGGAAGCGGATTTACTTGGCGAAGCTCTGGACGGCAAGCGCCTCGCTGTCGTAAGTGTCAAACACAGTCATAAGCTTGGTGACCTGCAACACTTCCTTGAACTTCGAGCCAAGGTTGGCCAGCTTTAGTGTGGCGCCTTGCGAGCGGGCACTGTGAAAGGTCGCTACGAGCGTGCCGAGGCCGGCGCTATCGATGTAGCCGACGTTCGCGAGATTCAACACGATTTTCTTCTTTCCCGCGGCCAGCAAGCTCTTCACCTTCTCGCGAAACGCGTTGCTCTCTTCGCCCAACACAATGCGTCCTTCAATCTCTAGCACGGTAACGCCGTTTACTTCCTGATCCGTCATCCTCAATGCCACGTTCGCGCCTCCTGGAAGTCTTAAAACTTTTTAGAGCAACAAAATCCGTTTTCAGTAAAAATCTGAGCAGGACATATAATAACCGCAAGTTGGGCAAATCAGCTTGCAACTTCGCTGCGCCAACCGAGCCGAACAGCCAGGGCAAAACGCGCATGCGATTTCCGGCTGCTCTTTTAACGGGCCGGCTTCAGCCGGCGATTCAGCTTGCTCCGCTGGCAAATTAACCGCAGTCGGCTGTGCCATAATCCGGGCGTCCTTTGGACGAATGTTTATAGCATATCCGGCGAAAAGGGAAAAGGAAACCTCACGGCAAGCGAACGCGATGCCCCGTCAGGACAAACACCACTATTGACACCGAAGGAAGTGGTTCTTGTTCCCCTACGTCTGATAAGAAGTGTGTTTTCCGCTGTATCGAAATGAAACCTCGATCGGCGCGAAGGAGTACAATCTTAGGCGCAACCAAGCGTTTGGCTAGCGCGTCTTATGTACAGCGAGCGAAGCGACTATGAAACGTAGCCTTCAATTCGCGCCAGTTATTACGGCACTCATCGTGGGCCTGGGATTCTTCGCCACACCTGCGCGAGCTCAGCGCGGAGCGCGGTCGGCCAGCGTCTCTGCGGCAGCTCGACCGACTTATTCGCAAGGAAACGCCACACACGCAGCAAGCATCATATCAAGCGGGAGTCGACAATCGTCGCGGCTTTCGGCCATCCACAGCTCTCCAGGACTCATAAGCAGTTCGCAATTCAAGCGCACGATTCCGCACCGGCCGGTAAATCCAGTAAACCCGGTGAATCGGGTCCCGACGGCGGGCTATTATTGGATTTTCGACGGCGGCACATATTGGGTTCCGGCCGAGGGCGATCCAGCTGCCGACCAGTCTCTGGTCGAACAGGCAAATACAGATCAAATGAGCGGAGGGCAGTCCGTCGATTCAGGCGACAACGGATCGCAGGGGCTCAACGCATCGATGCAACAAGGTCCTGCGGACGGTTCACAATCAGCCAGAGATGATTCCGCTGCATCGCAGTCCGAAGCGCGCGAAGAAGCCTCAGCCTCTGTTCCTGACGAAGGGCAGTTCACTTTGGTGCTCAATGATGGCAGATGGATTGAAGCTGTAGCGTTCACACACTCAAACGACACGATTGTTTACATCACTACGGCGGGGAGCCGTTACACCATCGCCGCAAACGAACTGGATTCGGATTCCACGTTGCGGGTTAACCAGGAACGCGGCACACCTTTGCAATCGCCTCTTTAAACTACGCCCGATTTTTTATTAAAAACCGCTGAGAATATTTACTTGTCTGAACGGTTGGCAGGAGCAGGCATGTAAGGGCCTGCTTCAGCGGGCAGGCCGGCGCGTTCAAATTGGATAGTGGTGTGCGTGATTTTGAAGTCGTGCGCCAGGACTTCGCGCACTTGATCGAGGATTTTTTCGCTGTCTTCCATATGCATATCTGGTATGCGGACGTGGCATGAAAGTGCGGTCAGGTCCGTTCCGAGCGTCCATATATGGATGTCATGGACTTCCTGAACGCCTTCAACGCGCAGCACGGCGGTAGCGACGGTGTCGAGACGCATTTCTCGCGGCAATCCTTCCAAAAGAATGTGGCTGCTTTCGCGGAGAATCCCGGTTCCGGACCAAAGAACCATCGCGCCTATACCGATACCGATTACGGGGTCGATCCAAACCGCGCCGGTCCAGCGAATGCAGAGCGCGCCGGCGACGATCGCGACATTGGAAAGAGCGTCGCCGAGGTTATGGATCCAAACGCCGCGAATGTTAAGGTCGCGCCTGCCGCCATGGACTGCCAGAGTGATGCCGCCGTTGATGACCAACGCAAATAAAGAAACCCACAGCATGATGCCGGTTTGAACTTCAACGGGATGTCGCAATCGAGCGACAGATTCATAAATCAAAAATAGCGAAAGAATAGTGAGTAGCATGGCGTTGACAAACGCCGCCAAAATTCCGCCGCGGTGATAGCCGTAGGTCTTTTCAGCCGTGGGGGGACGTTTGGCCCAGCGCATGGCAAGCCAGGAAATTACCAGCGTTGGAACGTCGGTGAGGTTATGAAGCGCATCGCTGATCAGCGCGATCGAATGGCCTGCATAACCGGCGATCAGTTCAGCCGCGACCAACACAAATGTCGCAACAACGGCGGCGCCCAAAATTCCCGTCATACCCTCCATCGGCAAGTGAACATGCGAATGCCCGCGCAACCCATGGCTGTGGCTATGCTCGTGGGTGCTGTGATCGTGGCTACGGGAATGGACGTGCACATTTGAATTCTACTAGCTGGCCGTCCTTGCGCACAGCCCCGCGCTTGCATTTGTGACCGAACAGCACCGATTGGCAGCAGACTCTCGGGGAATGAACGTCTGCGCTGAAACTGGATTGACTTCACTCGCCGCCACCGCCTACCATTGCAACGGTTTCCAAGCTTATGAAATCGTAATGTAGCGGAAGCGAGGCGCTAGGAATTTGCGCCGGCGATGACCCACCACGTTGCCAAGCTGGTCTTCTGGGGAGTGCGCGGCTCAACGCCGACGCTCGAGCGCGATACGTGGCGCTACGGCGGCAATACGCCTTGTCTGGAATTGACCGCCCCGGATGGCACCCACTTTATTCTGGATTGCGGCACGGGTATGCGCATGCTCGGTAATCGCTGGACACGGTCACACGGTGGCAACGGCATCGAAGCACACATTCTGGTGACGCATTACCACTGGGACCACATACAAGGCATTCCTTTCTTCAATCCTTTTTTCCAGAGCCAGAACCGGTTTCACTTTTACAGTTTTCAATCGAAATATCTCGGTCCGAACAGCCTACGTCAGGTGCTGGAAGCGCAACTAGCCAGCCCTTATTTTCCAGTCGATGTGAACATGATGACGGCGGGACGCGAGTTTCACGAAATCAACGGCGGCGATAAATGGGCGGTGAACGGAACGCAAATTAGTTGCGCGTGGCTGAACCATCCGCAGGGATGTTTGGGCTATCGCCTTGACACTGCTGGCGGGTCGGTAGTTTATGCCACGGACAATGAGCCTGGCGTCCCACAAAATGACCAGAACCTGCGTCAACTCTCGCAGGGAGCGGACGTTTTGATATACGACTCGCAATATTCTCCCGAGCAGCTCGCGTCGGAACGCAAGGGCTGGGGGCATTCGAGTTGGCTGGAAGGAGTGAAGATTGCGCGCGATGCCAAAGTACGGAACCTGATTCTCTTTCACCACGATCCGGATTCTCTCGACAAGGTTGTGGATGGTTTTCTTTCTGCGGCACGGCAGGAATTCCCAGCTACCTGGGCCGCCACCGAAGGCATGTCCATCACCATGAGCGAGCGCGGCGTGAACGTGGAGATGCGCGAGACACGCATGGGACAGCGGAGGCGTCTGCGTTTCACCGCGGTCGTGAGCGGACAGTCGGAAGACGGCAAGAACTTCGAAGAGAAGGCCACCGTGCGGGATATAAGTTTGCAAGGGGCTTATCTTTGCTTGAATAACCGGCCAAAATTGCAGTCGGAAGTGCGGGTGGTGATAGAAGCAGCTGGAGACCCGGCGACATCCAGCATTCTTTCATTGCGTGGAACGGTGGTTCATTTTGACGCCGGGCGAGAGAAGACGCAGAACGGCGTGGGAGTGGTTTTTATCGATGACACCGATCCAGCGCGGCCGCACGATTAAGCTATTCCTAGGTAGCTCCATGTAGTTGACCTGCTCTAATTTCCGCAAGATTCAGCTCTTCTAAATTATTGCTATGCGTTGTTGGCGGGTGTACATTTCACGGCCTCATTGGAGGTTTGCGATGAACACGCGGTATCGCATTTCGTTGTTTGCAGTGCTGGTCCTTGCGGTCTTCACGCTAGGGGGTCGAGTGGATGCGCAAAGGCCAAGAAATCACGCGAAAGTTCATTCGATGCAAGCAACCAGCGACGCTTCGGGCGCGCATCCTGACAAATTTGATGCAGAGGGACCGGTGACCATCACTTGCCTTGCGGCGTTTTCTGAAACGCCTAACGCGCGGCCGGAGCCGTCGTGCCGTATCGCAGCGCCTGGATTCAATGGAATTTTGAAAAAGGGAGACACTGCCAAAACGACCGGAGCCGGCGCCATAACTCTCACTTGCGCTGGGCCGGGCAACCTGCGTTGCAGCGCTCGGGTCGATATCCCCGCGCCGAGCTAGACTTCACGCATTAGTCCACTGAACCGAAAATAAGGGCAAGGCATTCGGGCGGGAAGCTATTCTTTGCTCTTCAGTTTCGCGAGTTGTGCGTCTAGATCTTTCAATGCGCTGTTAAGTTGTTCGCGATAGCGCGGATTCTCGCTGGATTGCAGTTCTTTTTCGACGCGCGCACGAGAAAGCAGCAGAATCTCGATCTTTCGGCGGATTTCCAGCTGTTCGCGGGTTAATTGAAGTTTTTTGGTGCGGCTCTGTTTGGATTCAAACTCCTGGACTTGACCTTCTACGGCTTTGCTTTCCCACCCTCGCGCCATCTTTAGATTTTATGTCGTGGTCCAGGTTAGCTTGCACACTATTTTATGTAAATTTCCTGTACTGAGGACCGAAGAGGCTACTTCCGGGCATTGGTCATGGATGTTAAGGACTTTTTCTATGGCTACAGTCATAACCGGAGGGAACTCGGGTAAAGTCCGTATAGCTGTAAGGGCAGTACTGAGGCACGTTAACAGATTGAACGGCCCAGACGGATATCCCCTCAAAAGCCAGCAATGAGACGGTGATTTATGAAACCAGACACATCACGGCGGCAAACTCAGGAAGCTTCGGCTCAGGCGGCTGCCGGCGGGGCCATCCCGCTGCGAAAATTCGGCAAACACGATGTGCAGGTTTCCGCGCTGGGATTGGGCGGACACCATTTGGGGGACGCAGAAGACGAGCAGACCGCCATACGGATCGTTCATGAAGCCGTGGATAACGGGATCACGTTTTTCGACAACTGTTGGGAATACCATCGAGGAAAAAGTGAAGATTGGATGGGCCAGGCGCTGAAGGGCCGCCGCGACAAAATCTTCCTGATGACGAAAGTTTGCACGCACGGCCGGGATGCTTCCCTGGCCATGCAGATGCTCGAACAATCACTCAACAGACTGCAGACCGATCATCTGGATCTTTGGCAAATTCACGGCGTAGCCTTCGACAACGATCCAGAACTTTTTATGCGCGCGGGAGGCGCTGCCGAAGCGTTACAAAAAGCCAAGCAGCAAGGCAAAGTTCGTTTCGTAGGCTTCACCGGTCATAAAGACCCCACCATTCATTTAAAAATGCTACAAACGGATTTTCCGTTCGATTCCGTGCAGATGCCCCTGAATGCTTTCGACGCGAATTTTCACAGCTTCGAAATTCAGGTTTTGCCGGAACTTATTCGCCGCGGCATTGCGCCGCTGGGAATGAAGCCGCTAAACGGGCACGGAGAAGCGATCCAACAAGGGGCGGTCAGCGCGGAAGAAGCTCTGCGCTACGCGATGAGCCTGCCTGTGACCACCACGATTACGGGAATGGAAAAATTGGCTGTGCTTCACCAAAACTTAACAGTTGCGCAGGGCTTTCAACCGATGACGCCCCAAGAAATGCAAGCCCTTCGCGACCGCACACGAGCGGTTTCCGGGGATGGGCGATTCGAGTTGTACAAAGTTTCCCTCAAATTCGACAATCCTGAGGCTCGTCTGGCGCACGAATATCCTCTGGATATGCAGTCAGAAGAAGTGAAGGAAATGGTCCAGGCCACGGCAAACACTGGACATCCGTTTCCTGTAATTCCGAAGTAGGTTGAAGACTTGGAGGATTTTGCGTGTCCGATGAGAAAGGCGTCAGTCGCCGAACTTTTGTAAGAGGGGCAGCCGTGTTGACAGCTTCGGCTCTCGTAAACCCCAGCTTGGGATTAGCAGGGCAACCACCACAGACGGGCGGGCCCGACCAGGTTCCGCAGCGGCAGCTCGGAAAGACAGGCGTACAAGTGTCCGCGCTGGCAGTGGGCGGTTACCACCTCGGTTCCACAAAAGATCAGCAAGAGACGAACGAGCTTGTCTCCCGCGCTCTCGATGCCGGCATCAATTTTTTCGATAATTGTTGGGAGTATCACGACGGGCTGAGCGAAGAACGTCTCGGCGCGGCGCTGAAAGGCAAGCGCGACCAAGCGTTTGTGATGACAAAAGTTTGCACGCACGGTCGCGGCAAAGACGTGGCCATGCAACAACTGGAAGAATCTCTGCGGCGGCTGCAGACCGATCATTTGGATTTGTGGCAGATCCACGAAGTGATTTATTACAACGACCCGGACTTGATTTTTGCGCCGGGCGGCGCAGCGGAAGCGCTGTTAGCCGCTAAACAACAAGGGAAAGTTCGCTTCGTCGGATTTACGGGTCACAAAGATCCTGCAATTCATCTCAGGATGTTGACGCAGGATTTCCCGTTCGACACTGTACAAATGCCATTAAATTGTCTGGATGCAACTTTTCGCAGCTTCGAGACACAGGTCATGCCGGAAGCGAACCGTCGCGGTATCGCCGTGCTGGGCATGAAGAGTATGGGCGGTTCCGGAGAAATTGTTTCGCACGGCGCGGCGACGCCGTCGGACGCGCTGCGTTACGCGATGAGCTTGCCGGTTGCGACTACCATCAGCGGCATGGATTCGCTGGGCGTGTTGGAGCAGAACCTGGCGATTGCGAAAGGTCTTCAAACCATGAAACCTGAAGAGATGCAAGCGCTTCGCGAGCGCGTAAGAGTCTTTGCAGCTGACGGCCGGTATGAGCTTTTCAAAACTACCAAGAAATACGATGGAGAGGTTGGCCGAGAGCAACATCATTACCCCAACTCGCAAAAACTTCCCGCCTGATCACGGTGTGGGGGTGCAGTGAAGGCTCTGCCGTTTTTCCAAAATGCCGCCGCGCTGAAGGCCGCGGCGCTACATTGAAACCTTCGGTAGATTTCGCCGCTAGGTTCCAGCCCGCTCCGAGTTGTTCTGATAGCAAGTTAGTTGCCCAAGAATTAGGAAAGCTGCAAATGATTAAGCAGCTTCGAGGCTACTTCGGAGACACGCTTGCAGGCGGAATCGGACATCGGCTTGTTTTTTGCGGCGCCAGCTTCTCGAAGCACCAGCCAAATTCCGGGCCGATGAACATTCCGGTCGTGGCAAATTGCGCCTGTTAGCTGCGCTATTTCCAAACTGCCTCCTGCAAGCTCCGTATCCAGAAATGTTCGCGCTTCGTCCAGCAAATCCTTGAACCCTTGCGACGCGAGCATCGGGTCCACATCGCGCGGAATCGGCGCTTCCACTTCGAATAAATCGTAATCCGGCAAGGGTTCGGTGATCATGATCTCTACGGAAGCTGCGGGAGCGCCTGCGTCATTTGAAATTTTTATTGGCATGGTGACCGTATTGTTTCAGAAGACACTTACTTCGGATAGGGGTGGCCGGAAAGGATGGCGAAAGCGCGATAGATCTGTTCGGCCAAGACCACGCGCGCAAACTCATGCGGCATGGTCAGAGTGGACAGCGAGATTTTTTGCTTGGTGATATTTCGGACATCTTCGGGAAACCCTTCGGCGTCACCGCACAGGAAAACCAGCTCGCGCGCACCGCGGTCGCGCAGGTCGCCCAGCCAGCGCGCGAATTGTCTCGAGGTGAATTGTTTGCCCGCGGCATCCAGCAACACTACAGTCGCGCTCGAATCTATCTTCAGTTTTCGAAATGTGGAAGAACCGCCATCGCGCAGCGCCAGCACTTCTATTTCTGCGTAATGTTTTATCCGGCAAATGTAGTCGTCGAGAAGCGCTTGAGCTTCTCCGCCTCGCGTCTTCCCGAGCATCACCAAGCGAATTTTCATGACAGCGCTCGACAATGAGACAAGCTAATTCTATCTGAAACCTCCTTAGAAACTCCGCTTCGCTCTTGTGAGAATTTGAGTTTGCCGCTAGTCTGCACTAGAGAAAATGAGACAAGTCGAGTGCAGGATAAGAAAAGGCGACAATCTTAACGGCGCTGAGCGATTCATCGAGGACATCTGCACTCGCAGAGGGCTGCACCTATCGATGAAGGGATCGCTTTCTACTTATCCAGGCAACATTCATTGGCATTACAAATTGCCCGGGCAGAAAGGAACCCTCGAACTCACGCTTTTAGCCGCGAAGAGACGGATTTGGCTTCAGGTACAAGCCGGCCGAAGAGCGGCTTGGATCGATCACGAGCTACCTTCTATTCATCGCGAAATCGAAAAACGATGCAGGTTGGCTGGGAAGCATATTTCGCCGCCCAAGGCGAAGCGCCAAAATGGCAGACGGAAACAACGGCGGGATAAGCGAAGAGAAATTTAGAAGATGATGGCCAGGAAGTAGCAATTTCACATGAGGCCGTACTTCTTGCGTTTTTCGAGAAGAGTCTTGCGGCTGATTCCGAGCATGTCCGCGGCTTGTCCAATTTTGTAGTGTGTGGCTTCCAAAGTCAGCTTGATGGCTTCACGTTCCAGATCTTCAAGTGAGCGGAGCATGCCGGTGATACCGCGTTCGTTTCCGGCCGTTCGCACAATCTCGGGAAAATCTTCAGGAGAAAGCGAAGGTTTTTCTCCGAACACGAGCGCGTGTTCCACTGTGTTTTTTAGTTCTCGCACATTTCCCGGCCACGCGTAAGCCTGCAACATGGCCAGCGAGTCGGCATCGAACGAGGCTTCCGCGCGCCCGTGTACCGGAGCCAGACGTTCCAGAAAATGCCTGGCGAGCGGTACGATATCGGCTCGGCGTTCGCGGAGCGGCGGGACAAAAATCGCCAAAACATTTAGTCGGAAAAAAAGATCGTTGCGGAAACGGCCGCTCTCCACTGCCTTGGCCATGTCCGTATTTGTCAGCGCCATCAACCGCGCTTCCATGCGCAGCGTTTCGGTGCCGCCAAGCCGCTCGAAGGTGCGCTCTTCCAAAACGCGCAACAGCTTGGCTTGCATTCCCGACGCCAGCGCAGCAACTTCGTCGAGAACGATGGTTCCTTCTTGCGCCAACTCGAGCCGTCCTGGTTTACGCGCGACCGCACCCGTGAACGCTCCGCGCTCATGACCGAAAAGTTCGGATTCCACAAGTTCGGCAGGCAGGCTGGCGCAATCAATTTTCAACAGAGGAGCGTCGCGGCGCTGACTGCGCTCGTGGATCCAACGCGCGAGCTGGTCTTTCCCCGTACCGCTTTCGCCGGTGATTAAGAGCGTGGTGGAAGTGTCTGCAAGCTTTTCCGCAACTTCAAGTACGTGCCGCGAAACAGGATCTTCCGCTATCCACGTGATATTCGGTGCGGTCATTGCTGCGTTGCGTCACCTTCAACATTGCTTCGGGATGATGCATGAGCGCTCGGCGCTGGAAAAGTGACGCGCTCAGCGGAACGCCAGAGCCTCTCCAAATCGTAATACTGCCGCGCGCGTTCGCTGAAGATGTGCACCACAAA
The DNA here is from genome assembly GCA_963731535.1 of uncultured Acidobacteriota bacterium. Taxonomy (GTDB): domain Bacteria; phylum Acidobacteriota; class Terriglobia; order Acidiferrales; family UBA7541; genus Palsa-295. The sequence goes on from CAVSWI010000016.1 coordinate 337,869, forward strand.
ATCGCCGTAATCCAGCAGCACCCACTCTGCGCTGGACTTTCCTTCGCGGTGCGCTACGCGGCGCCCTTCGCGCTCGAGTCGTTCTTCAATGGCTTCGCCAATGGCCTGAATCTGCGGCTGACTTTGCCCGGAGCACAGCAGGAAATATTCGGCGAACGCGCCGGCGCCAGAAAGGTTGAGTACCGTGATGTCCACGGCCTGCTTGTCTTGAGCCGCTTCCACGGCCGCGCGAATTTCGGGGCGAACGGAGTTAGTTGTCACCGGTACAGGGCCTGTTCCAAAATGTATTCCTCTACGCGCGCCGGCACAAGTCCATGAATGGTCTGCCCCTTTTCAAGGCGATGGCGGATTTCAGTGGACGAAATGTGACTCGACACGGTCGTAAGCAGGTGAACCACAGACTTGCGCAGCACAATCGTATTCGGGTCGTTTGAGGCCGTGCGGCCGAGCTTGTCCGGAGGAATCACCAGCCGCAACGCGTCCAAACGAAACCCCGGACGACTCGCAATAATAAAATTGCAACTATCCATCAGCGCCTCGTAGTTTTTCCACGTTGGAATTTCGAGAAATTGGTCCGCACCCAAAACAAAAAACAGCCGATCGTCGGGATGCTCGCGGTGGAATCGCCGCACGGTATCGACCGTATAAAACACGTGCGTAGCAGCTCCATCGGGCGGCGCTTCGGCCGTGGACGGATGAAAGCCGGCGTGATCCGTGCACCCGAGCGCGACCATGGCGTAACGATGCAGAAAGGGCGTCAACGCAAGTTTGGTCTTATGCGGCGGCCGCGACGACGGAATGAAATAAATGGAATCCAGGTGAAACCGTTTCTGCGCCGCCTGCGCTACAGCAATATGCCCTGAATGAATGGGATCGAACGTGCCGCCAAAAAGCGCGACCGAACGGCGATGTGGCGCGCCATGCGTTTTGTGAGTCGAGTGGGAGGTCAATGCTTGGCTCCAGGCGCCGAGGTTGAATCGTCATCGTGGATGGCTGCAGCGGCGCGAGCTTCTTCCTCATCACGCTCGCGAGACGGTGCGATCGGAGCCTCCGGTTCCACCGGCACAGACGGCTTTGGAATTCTATCCAACGCGTCAGCCATGGCGCGCACGAGTTCCACAATTCCCGCACCGCTCGCGGACGAAACCACATGAAACTCAAGCCCACGCTTTTTCGCAAATGCGCGCAATTCATCGAGATGCTCGCGATTGGTCGTGGCGTCCAGCTTCGTAGCCACCACAATCATCGGTTTATCGGCCAGGGCGGGGCTGAACGAAGCAAGTTCGTGCTCGATTACTTCAAAATCGTGCACAGGATCGCGGTCGTTTGCATCGCTGGTATCCACCAGATGCGCGATCAATCGCGTGCGTTCAATATGCTTTAAAAATCGCGTGCCCAAACCCGCGCCTTCGTGCGCGCCCTCAATCAATCCCGGCACATCCGCCACAACAAACGCGCGGCCTTGTCCCGGCGCGGCATCTGGATCTGCCGAAACAACGCCAAGATGTGGTTCCAGCGTAGTGAACGGGTACGCCGCAATTTTCGGACGCGCCGCTGAAATCCGTGAAATCAAAGTGGATTTACCCGCGTTGGGGAATCCGACAAGTCCCACATCGGCAAGCAATTTTAGCTCGAGCCTCAGATGCCGCTCTTCACCTGGCTGCCCGTCTTCATGTTCGCGCGGCGCCTGATGCCACGGGCGGACAAAATGGGGATTTCCGTTTCCTCGCCCTCCGCGTCCACCCTTCGCCGCCCGCCAACGTTGACCAGCTTCCGTGAAATCAAAAAGCTGCTCCCCGCTATCAGCATCAAAAACCACCGTACCCACGGGGACTTTCAGTACAGTATCTTCGCCGGAGGCGCCGTGACAGTTCGAACCTTCGCCGTGCCCGCCGCGTTTGGCTTGAAACTCGCGATTGTAGCGATAGCGCAGCAGCGTGTTGTCATGCGGATTTGCTTCAATATAAATATCGCCGCCATCTCCGCCATCGCCACCAGAAGGGCCGCCGCGCGGGACATACTTCTCCCTGCGAAATGCGACGCAGCCATTGCCGCCGCCACCGGCTTTTATCGAGATTTTAGCTTCATCTGCAAACACGAATCACCTGCTGCAAGAGATGCTGCGAGAGCTTCGGCCGATGCTGAGTCCATAAACAAAAATACGCGTTCCGGTGCCCTGGAACGCGTACGAAGAATGTAAAAATTAATTGGCAGGCGCCGCAGCGGCTTTTTTCTCAGCCTGCCGCGCATCCGCTTCGTCCACGGTGAGAACGCTGATGTAGCGCCCGTGTCCGCCCTTATCTTCAAACAGGACGATGCCGTCAATCAGCGCGAACAGGCTATCATCTTTCGCCAAACCGACATTCTTTCCCGGCTTGTAGTGCGTACCGCGCTGGCGAATCAAAATGCTGCCGCCGGTTACGAGCTGGCCGCCAAATCTTTTAATTCCGAGCCGCTGTCCGTGCGAGTCGCGTCCATTAGTGGATGACCCGCCGCCTTTTTTGTGTGCCATGAAGTTCCCCTACGGAATTTGGATGTCGCTGACCTGAACGGCGGTGTAGTTTTGCCGGTGGCCGCGCAGAATATTGTATTGCCCGCCCGTTTTATACTTCAGCGTCTTCAATTTCGGGCCGCGGCCTTGTTCTACAATCTTGCCCACTACTTTTACTTTCGAAATATCGTCGGCGGAGACAAATTTCTTCTCGCCCGTGTGCACGGACAACACGTCGTCAAAGGTGACCTTGCCGCCCAGCTTTCCTTCGAGCGTTTCCACGCGGATGGTCTTGCCGGGCTCCACGCGGTATTGCTTTCCCCCACTGCGAATTACGGCGTACATGCTGCCTCCTGGAGCTAGTGACAAACGCCTATTATAGGGGCTACTCGCCACTTCCGTCAACGAGCCAAAAATCCGGATTGTGGGCTCAGTTTTACGGTGGCCCGGACGATTCAGGGTTATGGCGGTTACAAGGGATTCCGCTCAGCTATGACCTACTGCACCGAAAGCGTGACGGTAGTCGTGTGATTCAGAGTTCCTGAAGCTCCCGTCAGGGTCAGCGTGTAAGTGCCGGTAGTTGTTGTGACCCGCTTCGAACTACTGCCGCATGAGGAAATCAAGTCCGTTCCATTCCACGATCGCTCCGGAGATGAAGCCTGTGCCGTTTACAGTGAGCGTGAATCCCGAGGCGCCCGGCGCGACGCTTGCAGGGACTAATGGCGGATTGACCAACGGTAAGGGGTTCTGTGCAATCGCGACGGCGGGAATGCTGAGCAACCAGAGCAGTGCCTGGGCGGATTTCAACGTATTTTCACCATGCCTTTTGTATCCTGATTCACGGTTACTTGTGTTGGTTCAGTCTGAAATGGAAAGAGGGCGCTCTCCGTTAGTGAGTATTCCACCCTTCGGGCGGGGATTTTCAAGGCATCGATACAACCACCAGGCTATCCCTCAGCATGGTTGCGTCCCCGCAGAGCCCGCTTCCGTTTCGCCCGGCAAGATCATTGTAGCTCCACCATGCCCATCCGTCGCAACTGTCGCGGTAGGGACGACCATCACTGATCGCCCCACGCACAGATCCGTACGAGCGCGTTTACGCATACGGCTCTTACGAAGGATGAGTGGCGTAGAAGCGTGCATCGGGATAGGGGTGCAGAACGCGGGGTGGAGGAATCCACCGGTTTAAGACTGGGTCAAACGTTCCCAACACATCTTTGCGCGCTGACTGCGGCGGACCAGAACACTCTGCCATAGCCGGCACACGCGAAGTTTGAAGATGCGCAACTGAGTCGTGTTCCCGGGAACAGCATGGTATTGGTAGTAGCCCAGCACAACCTTCCGGAGCCAAGCACCGACATCGGCCATGCGATCATGCATCCGGCGTCGAAGCTCAACCTTGATGGCTTTGAGTTTCGCAACCATTCGCTTCTTCGCGGTGATCCGCCATACGGTGAACGGATGTCGGCATCGAGCACCCAGTTCACCCGCTTCCGTTGGATGCCCACCGTCAGCGCGTCCAGCGCCTGATGCGGGCTGCGACCGGGACGGAACCCGTAAGAAAAGCCTTTGAAGTCGACCTCGTATATCTGGTTGAGGATCGTCACCACGGCCTGTTGAACGATTTTGTCCTCCAGCGCTGCGATGCCCAACGGACGTTGCCGCCCGTCAGCCTTCGGAATAAAGACTCGCCTCGAAGGTTTTGCCCGATACGCTCCACGGTGTACCCGGCTGTGCAGATCGACGAGTCGATCCTCGAGCCCGGTTTCATACTCCTGCCACGTTACGCCGTCTACTCCGGGCGAAGCCTTACGCTGAAGCGCGTAGAAGCTATCGCGGAGTAGATCAACGTTGAGATGGTGGAGCAAAGCGGTGAACCGTTCCTGCTTTCTTTCCTTTGCTACCTTCCGCACACCGTCCAACCCCTGGGACATGCGCTTCCCACTCTGTGTCGGGTGCATGTGCGATTGAACGATGTTCTCCCTCGTCTGTGCCCTTCCCTCCCCAACCTCCGCGGAAGGTTGCCCTCCCTTGTTCGGTTGGTTCACAGGTACTGCGGCACAGTCCGACTTCTCCGGCACGTGCATGTCCGCCGTGCGGCTTTTGGCCTTCGCGGACCGGCCTTGATCGTCAGACCAAGGCGTGCTGGAGATCTCCCGGTTCTCGTGCATGTTGTTTCTCAGCGTGCGCGGGTTCTCAGACTACGCAGGACCGACAGTCCACTCGCGATTTGCGTGGCTGCCGTGTTGCCTTCCTCCTACTCGGAATGAAGTCGGCATCCTGATCTACGGGCTTTTCGCAGCTCAATAGCCCCGCCCACCGATGCCTCTGTCTACGCTTCAAGAGACACCTCGCGATGTCTCCAGCAAGACTCGAGGTCAGGATGGATTCGCTACTTCCTTTCCTGTAGGGCTCTTGCATCCCCTACAACATGCCGGTTTATCCCGGCGCTCTCCGGTTAGCCCGCAGTACGCCCAAGATGTAGCTGGTCCGCACAATGCGTGTGATCGCCTGATTGCGTCAGTTGGCTTATCTGGCGCTCGTTCTTGACTGACGGAGTATACTGTCGCGCAACGGGAGGTTTTCTAGCATGAGCACTGGGCTTCCGGGTTTCAGGGGCGAATATCTTTGGGAATATGACATTGCTGAACGGCAGCTGCTTGCATTGGCAGAGGCTTTTCCTGCGGAGCGCTATGGGTGGCGTCCGGCGGAAACGGCGCGCTCGGTAAGCGAAGTTCTGGTGCACCTTGGAGCGGGTGGCCGTTTTTTCCTAGCCCTTCTGGGCGTGGAAGCAGCGGAAGATCTGTACGGCAAGCTGGAAGGCGAGGGCGTGGCGCGGGCCATGGCGATGTTGGCAAGAAACGAGAGCCTGGAAAAAAGAATGACGGACAAGGCTGACGTTCTTGCTTTGCTGAGGAAATCGCTAAACGATATTCGCACAGCTTTTACGGAAACCCCGGATGCCGAGTTAGACAGGCCGGTAGTGTTCGCTGGGGAGAGCTCGACAGTTCGCCGCCTCTACATGCGAACCGTTTGCGAACTGCACGCGCACATGGGACAGCTCATCGCCTACGCACGCGCAATGGGCTTACCCGCGCCGTGGCAGGGCGAGCGCGAAGCTCAACGGAAGGCCATTGAGAAAGAACTGGCGGCCTCAAAGAACTGAGGGCACTCTGATATTGGCGATAAATCCCGATTCCGCTCATTGAGCAGATTTTGTTTTTCCTGGTGGGTGGTCAGCCAACCGGAAGTAAACCGTTTCATCCGTCACGCGGCCCGCTGGCGGCGATTCTTCCGCTGTTCCCTCGCCGCTTCCAACTTCCGATCCCGCTCGGCCTGAATCTCCTGCTGATGCCCGGCGAGCATGTCCTTTGGCGTGATGTAGCCGATGGCGCTGTTCAGACGAACGTTGTTGTAATGCTCTACGTAACCCTCAACCAGACGCCGCGCATCTTCGAGCGACAGCGGCGTCCCCGGCCGAATGCACTCCCCTTTGAGTGATTTGTGCCAACGTTCGATTTTGCCGTTCGATTGAGGGTAATACGGTGAAGTCCTGACGTGCGTCATGCCCGAGAGCCGAATGAACTCCTTGAAGTCCTTGGCGATAAACTGCGGCCCGTTGTCCGAGATTACTCGCGGCCTAACCCCGGGATACCGCTCCTTGGCCCGTTCCAGAATGATCTCAATGTCGGCCTCGGTCATCGATTCCCGCAGATCCCAATGAACCAGGAAACGGCTGTAGCCGTCCAGGATGCTGCACAGGTAGTAGAACGTCGCGCAAACGTTCAGGTAGGAAACATCGATATGCCAATGCTGGTGCGGCTGCGGCGGTTGTTCAAAGCCGGTCCCTTTCTTCGACGGCTTCCCGTTCCACTTCCGCAGCAGTCCCGCCCGACTCAGCACCCGCCACACGCTGGCCGGACTCACCGCCACGATGTCGGCGTCCAGCATCATGAACGTCAGCCGCCGATAGCCTTCCAGCGGATTCTTCAGATGGAACGCAATGATCGCCTGCTTCTCCCAATCCTCCAGCCAAAAGTCCCGGGGAACCCAGCCGTTATGCTCATTGACCTTGCCGTACCGCTCGCGCCAGCCGTAGAACTTGCTGGCCGTGATGTCGAGCCACCCGATGAACCGCCCGGCGCCGATCTCGGTCTTCTCCGACCAGCGCCGGACGAAATCCACGATCTGGTCCCGCGTATCGTGCGGAACCCAGACCCCGGTCAGAGTTCCCCAACTCTTTTTTTTAGGGCCACATGCTCCGCCATCAGTTCGGCCAACACCTCATCCTTCGTCTGGATCTTCTGCTCCAGATAGGCGATTCGTTCCTGTTCAGGCTGATGGTTGGTCCGTCCCCTTTGTTGGAAAGCCGCCGCTCCGTTCTCGAAGAACTCCTTCTGCCAGCGGTAGAACACGGTCGGCTGCAGCCCCAGTTCGTCACACAGATCCGAGATCGGCACTCCTTCCACCAAATGCCGCCTCAGAATGGCAACCTTTTCTTCCGGCGTGTAGTGCTTCCGTTGCTTCTTCATGTGTTCGCTCCGTTATCTTAACGGATGAACGCTTTCTCCATTTCCAGCTGAGGCAGGACACTGATTCACGGTTACTAAGACTCGGAGGTAGGGCCATAGTAAAGTATAAGAATAGATAAGTAACATATAATCAAATACTTACGAGGCCTTAGACTTGATGAGTTTCCGCCGTACGGCAGTAGAATTACCAGATGCCAACCAAATCTGCGATTTTTGTTTCTATCATTCCAATGATTCCAACCGGCGCGAGCCTTGCTGACGCGCTCAAGTCCTACAAAGATGAGTTGGGGTTTGCGGTTTTATCTGCAGGCTTTCACTTTGTGTTAGCTTTCTAAGCCGCAAACAAAGTTTTCTGAGCGAGAGTAAGATCAGGGGGCTTCATGACTACGAAATGCGCATCTCGTTGGCTAACGTCGAGTGTCCTTGCGTTAGCGATTCTATCGGCCGCCAAGGGTCTGCCGGGACAACAGACTTCCCATGCGCAGGCGCAAGAATCCGCCACAGCTCCCAAGAAATATTCGTGGAAGCCTGAAGACGTCATATTTCAGGAGCTGGCTTCGGAATTTCTGATTTCGCCCGACAACAAATGGGTTGTTTGGGTGAAAAGCACCGGGGACAAAGAAAAAGACGAGCGCGTCAGCAACCTATATCTTTCCAGCCTTACTGAGAAAAAAGAAATCGAGTTAACGCGTGGAGCAAATACAGTCTCGCAGCCGCGCTGGTCGCCTTCAGGCGAGACCATCGCATTTCTAAGCAACCGCCCGCTTCCAAAACCTAAGCCTAACGCGGCGCCCATGCAGATGTGGCTCCTCAGTGTCGCTGGCGGCGAACCCTGGCCGGCCACCGATTCTGAGCGTCCTGTGCAACATTTCGAGTGGCTGAACGACGATACAATTCTATTCAGCGCTGAAGAACAGCCCTCGCTTTTCGAGCGCGAAACAAAAGAACGCAAGGATGATTCGGACGTGGTGGATGACGCCGCGCACAAAGCGCCGGTGCGGCTATTCAAACTTTCTGTGAAAGACAAGAAAGTCACGCGCCTGACCGACAACAACGATTGGATTTTGGATTTCAATGTTTCGCGTGACAAAACGAAGGCCGTGGCTGTTGCCCGCCGCGAGTTGAGCTTCGCATGGGACCAGAAAACGCCTCCGGCCACCTATGTCGTCGATCTTGCCAGCGGCAAAACGACCCAAATCTTCACCGAAACAAGAATTCAACCTGATGATTTCGAGTGGACGCTCGACAACTCAGGTTTTTACGTCGTCGCAGGGTATTCCACCGATAAACAATTTCTGACCGCCACGGTGAAAAAAGTATATTTCTATGATCTCGGCTCTGCGGCCACCACAGACGTAAATCTGGACTGGGACCGCTCGCTGGATGGTTCGCTTCGCACCACCAAGGACGGCTTCATCGCGTTACTCGCCGATGGCGTTTACACCAAACCGGTGCGATACACGCGGCATGGTGCCACCTGGTCACGCAAATCGATTACCGGCGATACGCCCAGAAATTATTTCGATTTCGAACTTGGAGATGACGGCCGCACGCTTGTTTATCAGTACTCCACCGCAAGTCTGTCCACGCAGTGGTATCGCGCGCGGCTCGACGGCACGAAGATTTCTGCTCCAGTGCAATTTACCGATCTAAACCCGCAGTTTAAAAATAAAACCATCGCCAAAACTGAGATCGTGCATTGGAAAGGCGCGGATGACGACGAAGTGGAGGGCATCCTCTACTATCCCAACGATTATCAGCGCGGCCAGTCGTATCCGCTGATCGTGGCCACGCACGGCGGGCCCAATCTGGCCGACCGCGACGATTGGAGCGAGCGCATGTCCTACGCCCCGAATCTTTTCACCGAGCGCGGCGCGTTCGTGCTGAAAACGAATTATCACGGAAGCGCGGATTACGGATTGAAGTGGGGAGAATCTATCTGCTGCGGAAAATATTATGACCTGGAAGTTCCGGATATTGAGCGCGGCGCGGACTATTTGATCGGAAGAGGTTTGGTCGATCCGGAAAAGATCGGCGCCGCAGGTTGGTCCAACGGGTCGATTCTTTCGATCCAGCTCACCATAACGAATCCGGATCGCTACAAAGCTGCAGTAGTCGGCGCAGGCGACGTGGAGTGGATCAGCGACTGGGCCAACGTGGACTTCGGTGAATCTTTCGACCATTATTATTTCGGCAAGACGCCGCTGGAAGATCCTGAGCTATACATCCAGAAATCTCCGCTGTTCAAAATGGACCGCGTAAAAACTCCGACGCTAATCTTCTTTGGCACCATAGACCGGCAAGTCCCTACCGAACAAGGCTGGTCGCACTATCGTGCGCTTTATTCCATCGGAAAAGCTCCGGTGAAACTAGTGCTGTTCCCTGGTGAGGCGCACAGCCCGAACAAGCTCACTCATCAGCTTCGCAAGTTGAACGAAGAGGCCGCCTGGTTCGACAAATATTTGTTCCAGATCAATCCGCCGGAAAACGAAGCGCTGAAAAAAGGTTCGCCTCTTGATATCGCGCTGGAGCGCCGGTCCGTCCAGAAGGCTGGGGCGCTCTACGGGGTGGCGTTTCGTCCGCCTTCGATCCCGGAAAATCCTGCGCCGGATGTTTTGCTTCCTGAAACTGTGAAGCGCGGCGGTATCGAAATCGGCCGCTTCGAGATCACCCGTGCGCAATTCGCCGCATTTGATAAAGACTATAAATTCGATGCCGGCACGGAAAATTATCCTGCAAACGGAATCACATTCGAACGGGCGGAAGCGTACTGCAAATGGCTTAGCGAGCTGACTGCCGAAACATACCGGCTGCCGAAAGAAAATGAAGTGACCGCTCTCTATGAGGATCGGCCGGTCGAAAACACGCTCGACTATTGGGCGGGTTATTCATTGAATCCCGAAGACGCGCAGAAACTGGAGGAAGACATTAAGAAATTGCCCGGCGATGCGCCGCTTCTCCGCGAAGTCGGCAGTTTTGCTCCCGAGGGCGAGCAAGGAGAAGAACCCGTTTTCGATCTCGATGGCAACGTAGCGGAATGGGTTATAGCCGCTAACGGATCCGGAAAAACTGTTGGCGGCAGCGCCGACCGGCCGGCAGATTCAAAAGCGCAATATCAGGCGGCGGATCCCGATTACACCGGTTTTCGCGTGGTGCACATGCCGCCGAAATCAAATTAATCGCCGCTCAGGGGCTTTGATGTTTCTGGGCTGCAGGACAACAAACTAGCCGCGATACAACCCATGCTTCGCATACGCGCAAAATCAGGCGCTGCGCGTCTCATCCTTTCGCGGTCTTGGTGCTTGCGTGGATTGTTCGACGCCGCCACGCTCGCTCCATTCTTCGCGAAGGCGATCGCGTTCGCTTTCCGTCAGGTGGAACCATGATTCGGCCACGTCGCGAACACGTTCCAGCGCTGCCTGAATTTCTTTTTGCTTTTGATGGACGGCGTCGCTATCAGCGTCTAGCGGTACGCGGATCGGCGGTGCTACAAACATCACCGCACGCGAAAATGGATACGGAATCTGAAATAAATCCCACGATTTTTCGAAGGTATGCGCTCTCTGCAATCCCACATAGAAAGCGGACACGGGTTTCCCAGTGCGGCGCGCCAGAATCACGGCTCCGGGCTTGGCAACGTAGCGAGGCCCGCGTGGCCCGTCTATTGTCAGCGCCACATGCTTTCCTTCTTCCAGCCGGGCCGCCATAATCGTCAGCCCTTCAATTGCGCCGCGCGAGGAGCTTCCCTGCGCGGTGCCAAATCCCAGACGCTCGATCACGCGCCGAGTCCACTGGCCGTCGAAATTCACCGTATTCAACACGATGATTCCGCGATTCCGCCAAATCCAGATCGCAGTAAAAATACAGCGGTGCCAAAACGCGCCGATAGCAACCTCACCCTCGTCGCGAATCTGCACCGCATTTTGTACGCCGACAATCTCCAGGCGCAACGTGGGACCGATCAGGCGCACTACGCCGTAAACCAGCCAGGCGATGACCGGAATTTGCATTCGCCGCCAAAGCGAGAGCTCCGGCGGACGCGCATCGAATCTCTGATGACTATTTTGATCGACCGGCGGGAGGGCCGGATTCGCATCGTTTGCCACTGCGGTATATTATAGAACTTCAAGCCAATCCCGATGTATTCCCACACAAAATCCGCGCGCAGGCAGAACGCCGTTTTCACAACGGCCTGGCCGCATATTCCTGGTCCGCGCTTTGTTTCTCTGCTCCCACGCGCGCTTTTCATCTTTATTTTCGTTGTTTCGTGTGCGCACGTGCTTCGCGCGCAACAAAACGTCGCTGCGATTGGTCGGGTGGAGGGCAACGACATATCGGTGGAGAGCGCTGGCGCATCGGGGAATAGCGGCGCGCCGAGCGCGGGCGGGCAGCTGGCCAGTTTTTTGGTTTCCAATGGCAATGTGGTTACCGTGCACGTGGGGCAGGCGCGCATGACGCTGGCAGCCGGTGGGCAAGTGGATATTTGCGGGCCCGCGAAATTCACCGTCCTTGAATCCGGCGGCGCGATTACTTTGGCGTTGAACTTTGGGCGTATGCATGTGCAGATTCCTGCGACGACCTCTCTGCGGATTTACACACCCACGATTATTGCGACGCCGCTCGATATCGGCGGCGCGGTTCGCGACATCAACGTTGGGCTCGATTTGAATGATTCGTTGTGCGTGGTTTCCATCGGCGGCGCTGTCCGCCTGGAACAGCAGTTCAGCGGAGAAGGTCTGATCGTACCGCAAGCGGGTGAATTTTTTCTGGAAGGTGGAAACCTAGTTCCAGTTGTAGGCGCGCCAGGGAGTTGCGAATGCGTGGCGCAGCTGCAAGCAAGGACGGCTCCGCCTCAGGCTTCTGCGCTGGCTCCGACACGATTCGAACCAGCGCGGCCGGAGATCGCGCAAAACGTGCCGCTCGTTGTGAGTGCGCCGCCAGTTGTGTCGCAGGTGCAGCCGCAAGTAGCGCCTATGAATGTTGCGGTGGCGGAACCGGACGCGCCGCGGTACAGAGTGGAGATTGGCGAGCTTGGCCGCGCCAACGAAATGCACCCCGTGGCGCCAGCGACGAATTTTGCTGCACCGCCCACTCCTCCGGAAGTGACCGTGCAATACACCGTAATCATGCAGCCGCTAATGGTGTCGGTAACGCCGTCCCCGCTGCGGCCTGCGGAGCCTGCTGCCGATACAGCGCTGCTGGTTCGCGTGGCGCGCGTGGAACCGGAATACGAATTCACGGGCCACGTGGCGGCGCCGGAGTTTGCGGCCGACATGCGCCGTGCGTTGGGCGAAACGCCCGTCGTCCCACAACCGCAACCGGTGCAGGCGAACCAGTCCGCCAAAAAGAAGCGCGGGTTCTGGGGCGCGTTGAAGAGCATCCTCGTCGGCAGCGACGAAACCCGCAAATAATTTTGCCCATCAATACAATAGAAAGCAGGTCCCTTCCCGCAACGCCATCCGGAACGCAAACATCGTGCGTCGGCCGGAAACGGCCTCGCTCGGGATGATAACGCTTTTCCTAATTTTCTCCCTGGACGGAATTTACATGCCTTCGTAGTTGGGGCCGCCGCCGCCCTCGGGCGGGACCCAGTTGATGATCTGATAGGGGTCGGCGATGTCGCAGGTTTTGCAGTGGACGCAATTTGCGGCGCTGATTTTTAATTTGGGCTCACCTTTATCCAGCACCATTTCGTAAACGGCGGCGGGGCAAAAGTATTGGCAGGGGTTGCCGTATTCGCGGACGCAGCGGTCGCCGCAAATGTTCGGTTCGAGAACGATTAAGTGACAAGGCTGATCTTCTTCGTGGCGCGTGCCGGAGTGATAGACGTCGGTGAGGCGGTCGAAGGTGAGTTTGCCGTCGCCTTTGAAGCGCGCGGACTGATCAACGAGAGTGCGGTCGCGATTTAGTTTTTGGTATTCCTTGTAGCCCGGCTCGCAGCGCATGGGATCGACCAGGCCGCGGCCGCCGGTGATGAACTGAATTCCCGATTTTGCGAGGCCGGTCCACAGGCCGCCGTGAAAAGCCTGGTGGAAATTTCGGACTTCCCACAGCTCTTTTTTGATCCAGCTGTTGTCGAGCTTGGTATGGTACGCGGATAAGGATTTCGCGGAAGTGTCGCCGGAACAGAGCGCGTCGTAGATTGTCTGGGCAGCGAGTATTCCGCTTTTGATGGCGGTGTGAATTCCTTTCAGGCGCTGCGAATTCAGGAGGCTCGCGGAATCGCCGATGATGAGGCCGCCGTCCATGTAGCTGCGCGGCATGGAGTACCAGCCGCCGTAGGGAACGGTTTTTGCGCCGTAACGAACGAGCTTGCCGCCCTCCAGAATTTTTTTAATGTGCGGATGCGTTTTATATCTTTGGAAGGCTTCCTGCGGATCGAAAAGCGGGTTGTGGTATTCCAGACCGATGACCATGCCGAGCGACACGCGATTGTCGCGCATGCCGTAAATCCATCCGCCACCGTACATGTCAGAGTGAAGCGGCCAGCCCAGCGTGTGGGCCACGAATCCCGTTTCGATGCGGCCGGGTTGCACGTCCCACAACTCCTTTATGCCGATGCCGTAAACCTGTGGGTTCAGGCCATCCAGTTTTAAATTGTTGACGAGTTCCTTGGTGAGCGAGCCGCGCGGGCCTTCGGCGAGGACGGTGACTTTAGCGCGCAGCTCGTAGCCGGGCGTGTAGTTGTCTTTGGGCTTGCCGTTTTTGTCCACACCTTTGTCTTCGGTCAGGACACCGGCGATGCCGCTCTTGCCACCTTCCGTTTCGTACAGAAGATTTCTGCCAGCAAATTGGGTGAAAAGATTGACGCCTTTTTTTTCGACCAGGCCGCCGAGCCATTTCACAATTCTGTTGAGCGAGACGACGTAGTTGCCGTGATTCTTGAAAGGAGGCGGCGTAATGGGAAGTTTCCAGGACGTTTTTTCAGAGAAGTAGTAAACGGCGTCGCCGGTAACGGGAGTGTCGAGCGGGGCGGTTTTTTCGAAGTCGGGGACGAGTTCGCGTAGGGCGCGTGCGTCCATGATCGCGCCGGAAAGCTGGTGGGCACCAACCTCGCGCGCTTTTTCGAGGACGTAAATATTTTCGGCGGAGAGCGCGGGGGATTTGTTTGCCTGGGCGTGTTGCTCGATCAAATTTGCCAAGTGAAGGGCGCAGGCCAGGCCCGCCGGACCCGCACCGATGATTAGGACGTCTGCTTCGAGTTGTTCGCGCTCGGGGGGCATGAGGGTTAGGCGGTTCCTTGTTTTATCGCGCTGGAGATTGCGGTGAAAAAGTACGCGCCACCAAGCTTTATTTTTGCAAATTTTCGAAATTCTATCTGTGCAAATCTAGGATCGGTTAGGCAGGGTTTAATCGTTTGTTTTCTATAACTTCTGTTGTTGATCCAGAACCGGTTAGAAATGTGAATGTTCGAACCGTACCGTTCGCTAGCTGGCGTTGCGTAATTGCTTTTAGAGGGAAGATCCGGCTGTAGAGAAGGCCTTAGAAAGTAGAGCGTCTCAGCGTTTTGTTGAAGAGCCCGATGTTGTTCTAATTGAATCACGCGGAACGGTAGCATTTTGTTTTAGGAAATTCAAGGAGTCGTGTGTGGGGTAGCGTCCTGCTACTTGCGGCAGCCCGGCATCTTTTCCATCTTCAAGCCTCGTCTCCCATAACAGCATACCAGAGCGGCTTCCATCCAACATTTTGCCGTTGCCGCTCCGAACTTCAAATTGTAGCTCTTCGTTTTACGACTTGATTGTGTTTAGACAGGCGCAGCATGCGTGGCCCGGCAGGCGAGCTGCGCCCCTACGGTTCGTCAGCGAAGTATTATTTTTCGGTGTCCATGTGCCAGCCGGGGTTGGTCCATTGGCCATTGCGTAGCACAAAAATTTCCGTGACGCGGCCGGAGGTCACCTCACGCTTGCCGTCTTCTTCGGTTTCGTACAAATACCGGCTGTAAAAAATTGCGACATCGCCGAAGCGCTGAATTTCGGTGCGCGGGAATTCCAGGCGGATCAGTTTTCCGCCGCGTACCTGAAACCTGGCCGCGGATTGGAGTATGTCTGACTGGTTTCTCCACCGTTCCTGGCCAGAACCAATGACGATAGTGTCCGGCGGGACCATCACTTCGAGAGTTTTTGTGTCGTTAACGAACCAGGCGCGCCAAACCGTTTCGCGCGCCTTGAAGAGATCGGCCCGGTCATCCGGGCGTGCCGCCAAACTCGAAACGAGCAGTATTGCAAGCGCACCAACCGTTACTATGCTAATCCAAATTGCACGACGCATATTTCCTCCTAGAAAACCTTCGTTAAATTTAACGGAGTGAATCACCGCCGTAAGCGACAGCAGAAAATCTTTCGTCATTCATCGATATTGCCGGGAGCAATCCCATTCCGGACAGCGATCGTGGGCTCATTACGAACCGGCTCCGGACTTGGGGCTCCGGTACAGCGCCAGCAACAACGCTCCTGCCGATGAGGAGAAGACTGAATAATCCAGCGGGGATTTCAGCCCGAACGAAATGGCCATGGACGTTCCGAACAGAAAAAGCAGAGCGGCAGCGCCGAAGGCGACCCAACGTGTCCAGAAGCCCAGAATCAAAAGTATGCCGAAAGACAGTTCGGCGATTGTGGCGGCCCACGCGAGAAACGGAATGATGAACGCGGGCATGAAGGAGTTCACCTGGGCGGTGTACTGCGTGAAGGTGGCAAAGTTGCCCCAACCGCCGTATTTGCCCCAGAGCCCGAAGCGGTCGGCAACGGCGGACAAGAATGCGGCACCGAGAGCAATACGGGCGTAGAGAATTGCGAGCCGTTCGACGGCGACGGTGCGCGCGATTTTCGCGCTGGAGAGTGGCGTCGTTTCTGACGCAGCCACTGATAAATGGTCCATAATTATCTACCTTGTGCACCTTTGGCTTCCGACGCCCGAACTGTGAGCGGCGTTTCGCGACCGCAAACAAAATAGGCGAGGAACTTTACCGGAACTTTGTCGCTCGCGTCGGCAGAGATCTGATGAATGCCGTGGGGAGCTTCGTAGAAACTTTCGCCAGCCTGGTAGTGGGCGGATCGGATTCGCCCAGTGCGTAAGTGACTTCAACGACGGTGGCCTTGAGGTGGTCCCTATCCAGAGGCGGCAGAGCTTGGGAAAACGGCGCCCGAGTTTGTTCGGCTGCGCCATGGGAGGCGCCGAGGTGATGCCGGGCGCTGACTCGCGCGAGAGTGTCGGTGCTGCCGCCGATTATTGCAACGCAGAAGATTCCCAGCGTGAGTTGGGCGCGTCTGCCAGCGAACGACATCGGTGACCTCCAGGCTTCGGTGAATTTAGCGAGAGAATGGACCTATCACAAGGTCCATTTATAGTATTCTCTCTGTACCACTTTCCATGCCGAAGAAAGCTACATCGTTTGAGTTGATGCTTCCGCCACCAGACTCGAAGACGCCCGCGTACCGTTGGCTATACGCGGCCGTGCGCGGCGAAATACTGGAAGGCCAACTACGCCCGGGAACGCGGCTGCCGGCGACGCGCGATCTCGCTGAACGATACGGACTATCGAGGGGGACGATTGTGAGCGCCTTCGAGCAGTTGAAGTCCGAGGGCTATGTGGAAGGCAGCGTGGGCTCGGGAACATATGTGAGCAAAGTCTTGCCCGATGAGCTGCTGCAAGTGGCACGCAAGGCCGAAGCCCAACCGGCACCGCAAGGAAAACAACGAAAGAAGATTTCCGATTACGGCAAACGCGTGGAGCTGTTTCCGTCATACGAGATACGACCCAGCCGCGCGTTCCGCGCGAACGTGCCGGCGTTGGAATTGTTCCCGTCAAACTTATGGGCGCAGATTACCGCTCGCCGCTTCCGTGGCGCTTCAACGAGTTTTCTGCTGGGATGCGAACCTCTGGGATATTACCCATTGCGGGAGGCAATCGCGGATTATTTGCGCACCTCAAGGGGAGTGAACTGCGAGCCCGAGCAGATCGCGATAGTGTCCGGAGTGCAAGAAGCGCTCGATCTAACGGCGCGCCTGTCACTGAATCCGGGAGATCAAATGTGCATGGAGAATCCGGGATTTCCGGGAGCGGCGATGGCGTTCGAGGCGTTGGGAGCAAAAGTCTCAGCCGTGCGCGTGGATGATGACGGCATGAAATTACCAAACGCGGAATTGCGAGGGGTGCGGCTAGTTTACATTACGCCTGGGCATCAGTTTCCGTTAGGAATTACGATGAGCTTGACGCGGCGTTTGGAGCTGCTGAAATGGGCCCGGAATTGCGGCGCACTGATTTTTGAAGATGACTATGACAGCGAGTTTCGCTATTCGGGGCGGCCGGTTCCGGCATTGCAGGGACTCGATCGCAACGGGCTCGTGCTTTTTGCTGGGAGTTTCAGCAAAGTGCTGTTTCCATCGCTTCGGCTAGGATACCTGGTGATTCCGCCGGACCTGGTAAATCTTTTCTCGGCAACGATCTCGCTAACAACACGGCACGCCGCGCTGCCGGAACAAGCGGTGCTCTGTGACTTCATTACCCAAGGGCACTTTGGACGGCACTTGAGGCGCATGAGAGAAGTTTACGCGGAGAGGTTGTCGGTGCTGGTGAATGAGGTGCGCGGAAGATTAGATGGCTTGCTGGAGATTTCCGAAATTGAGGCTGGTCTGCAGACGGTAGGTTGGTTGGGCGAAGGGATCGACGCCGAATCGGCAACGAGAGCGGCGGCGTCTCGTGACGTAGAAGTATTTCCGCTAAGCCGATACGGTCGAGGCAGGATTGCACGAGCTGGATTGCAGCTGGGCTTTGCCGCGGTAGAGGCGCGTGAAATCCGGCGCGGCGTTCAAGAGTTGGCGATTGCGCTAGAAGGCGAGTCAAAAGCGGTTCGACGCTGAGAGCAACGCGCGAGGAACTTACGCTACTGGGAGGATGAGAAGGTGTCGCAGGCGGCTGGGCTGCCTGAGGTGAAACCTTGTTTGAACCAGTAGGTGCGCTGGGCTGAGGTGCCGTGGGTAAATTTGTCGGGCATGACGCGGCCGGTTTCCATTTTCTGCAGTTGGTCGTCGCCGACGGCGGCAGCCGCGTTTACTGCGGATTCTACGTCTCCCTTTTCCAGGAGGTCGCGCTGCTCGGTGGAGTTGGCCCAGACTCCGGCGTAGCAATCGGCTTGGAGCTCGACGCGGACGGAGATGGCGTTGGCCATTTTCGGATTTTGCTGCACTTCCTGGCGGACTTTTTGTTCGGTGCCCACGATTTTCTGCACGTGATGGCCGATTTCGTGAGCGATTACGTAGGCTTGCGCGAATTCGCCGCCAGCGCCGAGCTGATTTTTTAGTTCGTTGAAAAAGCTCAGGTCGAGGTAAACCTTTTCGTCGCCGGGACAATAGAAAGGGCCGGTAGCGGTCTGCGCCAGGCCGCAGGCGGAATCAATGCCGCCGCGATAGAGGACCAATTTTGCGTGGCGATAATTGGGAATGATTTTGGTCCAGGTGTTTTGCACGTCGTCGAGGACGAAGGAGACGAATTGGACTTCGCGCTGTTCGGCGGTGCTTTGTTGGGGAGTGACGGGCGCGCTCTGGGTGGATTCGGTGGTGGAGGAGCCGCCGAGGAAAGGCGTGAGCAGGTCGCGTTTGAAAATAAAACTCAGGACCAAGAGAATCAGGATGCCGCCGATGCCGATATGAATGCCGCCGGGAAATCCTCCGCCACCGCTGCTGGAGCGGTCGTCTTCTACGTCGTTGCTGATTCCGCCGGGTGTCCAACGCATGAGAATCTCCTGTAACGCTCAGCGATTAAGGCCAATCTACTATAACGGTACACCGAAAAGGGACAACCCTAATTCTTTGTGAGCGATCGCAGTAGATTCTGGAACTTTTCAATTTGAAGAAGGCGCGAAAGAAGACCGAGAAAGACGTCGCGCTAAGGCCGCGGCCTGCTTACCGGCAGGCAGGCGCAACATTTAGACCTTTAAGCCTTTTCCGGTGAAGCGGCGACAGGGATGGTGACGGTGCAGAAAAGTATGGATAAAACGAGCGACGGGTGGCGTTATCGATGGCTCATATGGGTTGCGGCGGCGGTTGTGGTGATTGGGTTGTGCTGGTGATAATTTGGAAACGACGCCGCTATTGGGTGAGTACAACTTTCAGCAGGCGGACCTGAGCGTGTTTGATGGGACCGCGGGAACACTGTCGTCCACTGGTGAATTCAGAGGAAAGCTGGAAGCAGTGGGGGTGCGCAGCACGTTGGATATTCCGGACTTTGAAGTGGTGAGAAGCAAACACAAGGTGCATTTGACTTCGCGGTTTAACGCGAGCGTGAACGCCAAAAACGGGGACGTTTTTCTGAAGCAAGTTGAAACATCATTTTTGCAAACCTCGGTGGCGGCTTCCGGCAGCGTGGCAAGTAAGGCGGGGCAAGACGGGAAGACGACTTCGGTGGATGTGGAAGTGAACAACGGGAGGATTCAGGACTTGCTGGTACTACTGGCGTCCACGAAAAATGCGCCGATGAATGGCGCAACGAGTTTCAAAGCGCACGTGACCATACTGCCGCTGGGTCGTCCGTTTCTGAAAGAGTTGGTGATGCGTGGAGATTTTGGCGTGGACCAGGCTGCGTTCAGAAAACCTACCAGGCAAGCGCAGGTGGATGAGTTGAGCAAACGCGCTCGCGGCGGAAAAAAAGGTAAGGACAAAAGCGAAAGTCAAAGTAAAGAACAGGACAAAGAGCAGAGCAAAAACGCGGGTAATGCGAAAGCGGACCCGGCTGGAGACGATCCGAAGAATATAGTGATGAATTTGCGCGGACATTTGGAGTTGTGCGACGGAGTAGCGAAGTTTTCGGAACTGACTTTTAATGTGCCGGGAGCGCCGGCACGCATGAACGGGACTTATAACCTGGAGAATGAGCCTATCGATTTTCATGGAACGTTGAAGACAGAAGCGGAAATTTCGCAAGACACCACCGGAATTAAATCGGCGCTTTGAAGCCGCTGAATCCTCTGTTCAAGAAAAAGAAAGCGGGAGCGGACATTCCAGTGAAGATGATCGGGAGATATCACGATCCGAAATTCGGATTTGATGTGGCCGTGGCGGCGAAGTAGGGAGCATAGCTATTAAAAGAGCGGGTTTTACCGTCCTGCTTACACTGAATTAACCGGGATTATAACGGGAGTCTTGTATAGCTTGAGAGGTGCCATGCGAGTAGGCTTGCGAAGATTCTAGTAACCAGGAGGATCTATGCTGGCAGCAATCGGCGCAGTGCTACTCATTCTGTGGCTGTTGGGGTTTTTGGCCTTTCACGTAACGGTGGGGTTCATTCACATACTTCTGGTTATCGGAATCATAATGATCATCATGCATTTCGTTCGCGGCAGCAGCCCGGCTTAAACGATCGGGATTGGTTGAGCTAAGCGGGAGCTTGGCCCGACAAAGGGAATCGATTCGAAAGCCCGCAGGCGCACCCGCGTCTGCGGGCTTTTCTTCGTTTTGGTCGTTATACGTCGCTACAATCTTTCATCGTTCGACGACAATCAAAGGATGTGTCGCACCTACGGCGCTGATCTGCTTTTTGCGCTGATGACCAATGCTTATGAGACTACGTCGCGACTGTAAAACTCGTCCCTCAGCGGCTGAAGCCGCGCTAATTTTGGCTCACTTACGGCACGACTAAATTCGTGCCCTGATGAAAATCGGAGTTGTGAAACCACTCTTACGCGCTAGGCTAACTTGTGCCGCGCCCACGGGGCTCGGGTTCACCAATCGGGGCGGTCTTTGTGAAAGCGCATGCGGATCGGACGTAATTCCTCCGGCTGCCAGCCATGTTCCGGGCATTCCAATCTAAGGGGGAATTGCTTCGCGCCGGGCACAGGTTTCAATACCAGCATGACGCCGCACTTCAGACAGACAGGTAAGGCTGTTAATTTTTCTGACAACTTCAGTTCCTAGCAATAGAGCTTTGACTTAGAAATGTGGAGCTCTTGATTCGCCGCTATTACTTTGCTTGGAACTTCGAGTCTTAGCTACTGCTAAATCGGGTGGCTATTCGTTATTGATGAAAAGGGAATCATCCAAAGGCGTTCATGCGCTTCTGCTGGTATTTTATTGCGGTAACTATTGAACTCCGAACCACGCGCGCATGGCGATGGCGCCTCCGAGCGAAACTAGCAGGGCTGTCGGCATCGTTACTAAGCCAGCTTTTAGGAAGCTCCAGAAACTGACATCGAGCTTTTCTTTGCGGAGCGCAATGAGCCAAAGAATGGTTGCGAGTGAGCCGGTGATGGAAAGGTTTGGCCCGAGATCGACGCCGATCATCACCGCGGTGGCAAGCAAGCCCTTGGAATGAGCGGCTTGCAGCGTGCTGCCGGCAATCAGTCCGAGCGGAAGATTATTCACGAAGTTGTTGGCTACGCCGACGACGAAGCCTGTGATCAGGGCTCCGAGGGCGGGATCGCGCGCTTCAGCCCAAAGCAGCCAGGCTTGGGTGAGCTTCATCGCGCCAATACTTTCCACGGCATCCACCAATACGAAGAGTCCGGCGACCAGGGCCAGCGTGCTCCAACCGATTTCACGAAAGAGCGGAAGCGGATTGCTTCGTGCTTTTAGCGAAACGATTGCGGTGACGGCGAGCGCGGTAACGCATGTTGGCAAACCTAAATCCCAATCCAAACCTGAAGCGATCAGGAGCACGACGGCGGTCGCCGCTAACCCGCCGAGCACCAGCTTTCCGTGGTGGTCGAGCGAGTGATTTTCCACTTCGTGTTCTATGACTCCGTGGAGTTGTTTGCGGAAAATCCAACGGAGCACCAGGAACGTAACCACGATGGAAAGAACGGAAGGAACGCCGAACCATAACAGCCAGCGTCCGAGCGGGGGCATCTGGTTGTGAAAAACGACGAGATTGGCCGGGTTGGAAATTGGGAGGACGAACGATGCGGCATTCGCGATGAACGCGCAGACAAAAAGATACGGTAAAGGCTTCACTTTGGCCTTGCGCATGGCGACTAGAATCGCTGGAGTGAGGACGACGGCGGTTGCGTCGTTTGATATGAAAATCGTAACGACGGTGCCCACGACATAAACGAGAAGAAACAAGCGAGAGTAGGAACCCTTCGCGCTTCGCACGGCGGCGGAGGATAGCCAATCGAAGACGCCATATTCGCGGGCAAGTTCGGAGAGTAACATCATGCCGATGAGGAAAAGATAGACATCGGTTCCTTTGGCGGCGGCGCGGCCTGCCAGCTTCAACGGAATCAAACGGAGAATCAGAAGCAGAAAAACTCCTGCGCCGATCCAATACACTTCGGAAATATTTCGCAGGCGGATCAACATCAGCAAAATGCTGACAGCGACGATGAGCGCTAGCAGGAGATGCGCAAGAGGAGGAGAGAGCATTTAGGAGTTTCTTCCGTTGGCGTTTGGGCCCAGTTTCGTGCTGGTCATCGTTTCCCACCGTGCGCAATAAAAGCCAGTAAGAAAAGATGCGGGAGCGGCGCTAACGTGACCGACGGTTTTTTTGGTGAAGGCCGGCAACGCTTCATATGCAGAATCGTCCCTCAGCGGCTGAAGCCGCACTGATCTTGGGGCGACTTACGGCGCGACTGAAGTCGCGCCCTGACGAAAACCGGAGTTGCGACACAGGCTCACGGTATTTCGTCTTGGAGAATCGGATGCCGCTGGGAACTGGAGGCGAGAAGAAAACGTTTCGGACTGGCATCGAACGAGACGGAAGGTGGTCAGTGATCTCTAAGCAAGAACCACTGACCACTACCGGTTCACTCTGACATTTTCGCGACGTGCACATCAAAGCCTGTCTTCGGCAACAACGAAGTGAGGGCGAAGGCCTTGAACCCATTGCCGTCGATCTCGGTGTGACGGAAGACTCCCGGTTCGCTCTCGATGGTTTCGCGGCGGCCTTGCATATCGTCGAGGAACGACTCTGCTTCGGACATAGTCGCCTTTCCGCCCTTGGTCTGCGTCACTACCGCTTCTGAGGCATACGAGCGGACCAGCTTCGGCCAATATTTTTCCAGCAACTCGGTGCTGGCGAAAACGTCGGACCAGATGACGTGTCCGTTCACAGCGACGACTACTCCGACGGCTTTACGATCGCGAAGTTGCTGAATCAGACTTTGGTAATTCTGTTCGATGGGCTTGGCAATTTTGTCTACCTCTTTCTTCACGTCTTTGTTCTCCATTACGACGGCGTACGAACTGGTGGAGGTTATCTGATTAGTGTTGGGCGGCGATGTTGATGCTCCGGTTACCTCCATCGCCATCGACTGCTGTTGCTTTCTTACTTCCGCCCAAACTTGTGCCTGGTCTTTGTCGCCCATCGCTTTGGCGCGCACCGAGGGTTGGGCCATCAGTGTGGAGGCGTTTCCGTTGCTGCTGCCAACAGCAGCGCCAGCCCCCGCGGCGTAAGTCGCCCCCGATGTACTGAAATTCGCACTGGTTGCGACCCAGCGTCCGGGTTCCACGCAGAACACACTAAGGTCCACGGGATCGCTCTCCGGCGGAACGATGCGGTCCTTACCGATCACGCGGTCCTGCTTGCCGCCGGCAACGATCTCACCAGCGAGAAGCAACAGAGGACGCTTGGAGTTGTTTATCAGCACCAGGCGGTTTACTTCGGCACTATCGTGCTGGATGGCCGGGGCATTGTGCCGCCGGATCAGTCCGCGAACATTTCCGTACTCGGTGACTACCACGTCTCCGGAGCGCAAGCCTTCGTCGAGTGTAAGAAACTCGCCGGTAGGGTAGGACCTGGAAGCGACTACCGGAAACACGGTGAGACTTCCGTTGCGGATGGGCTCCAGCACTTTGAGGCCGGAGTCAGCAAATTCCTGTCCGGCATGGGCCAAGCGCAGCTTCAGACAGAGTGCGGCCGCAACGGCCAAGATTGCAATCAGGGTGACAAATAATTTCGGACGTTTTGCACGCATAGCTTTCCTCCCTTTGGGCGAACTGCTGCGTTGCGCCAGGGCTGGTGCTCCTGCCGCCGCGAACTTCGCGCCGCTCGACTCGACTTGGGGGAAGAACGAAAAGAAAATGGAAGCTTGCAGACAAAATTCACGTTACCGGCATCTGAGGAATTGATAGCATCAGCAGCATTGGGCCTGTGGTTTTGTCTTTTTCTACGATATGAGCGCTACGCGACCGATTTCGGGCGCCGTGCAATCGGCAGTGGCCGAGATGCTGGCGGAGCTGTACGCGAAAGGCGGGTGCGAAAAGTTCGGTCTGAGCTGCGATGGTTTTGCCGCGATTCTGTGCTCGGTGAGCGCGAAGTACCTGCCGGCAGAAGTGAGCGCATCCGAGGTTTGCGTGTTTCTGCGGACCCTGCGCGTGGACGAGCTTGCTCTCGCACGGGCGTGCGCCGCCGGCGACAATTCAGCTTGGGAGATTTTCCTTACGCGCTACCGCGAAAAGCTTTATCTGACGGCGCTGCGCATCGTGAGGGAGGAGTCTGCGGCCCACGACCTTGCTGACAGTCTATATGCGGAGCTGTATGGCACTAACTTGCGCGACGGCGCGCGCGTTTCTAAACTTGAATCGTTCACTGGGCGAGGATCGCTGGAAGGCTGGCTGCGGACCGTGCTCGCGCAGGAATTTGTGAATCGTTATCGTCGGACCAAACGGCTGGTGAGTCTGGACGAAGAGATCGAAGACGGTAGGCAATTTGCGGCGCCCGAGCTGGAGATGGTCTCGACCGCTGACTCGCGACTGGAATCGTCGACTGATGCAGCTTTGGCGGCTCTTTCCAGCGAAGACCGTTTGGTGCTGGCTGCATATTATCTCGATGGGCGCACGCTGGCGGAAGTGGCGCGAATGCTTGGCGTTCACGAATCCACTATCAGCCGCAAGCTGGATAAGCTGGCTAAGTCGTTGCGCAAGAAAATTGTGGCGAACATGATCGGGCAAGGCATTGACCGTCGCGCGGCCGAAGAAGCGCTGGAAGTGGATGTGCGCGACCTGCAGGTGAATATTCGGCGGAGTTTGGGGCAAGAAGCTCTGTCAGCAGCGTTCTCAGAGAAGGAGAAAGCGCTGAATTTTCAGCAAAAGACTGTGCGGCGGGCCAAGGGTTTAGAAGAGACTGAAATTTAAGCGTGTAAGGAGACGGTAGAAACCACGAATGCAAGACGTTCCCAAAATCGTACTGAAGCGTTTGCAGGAAACAGCGGCGGCAGGAACTCATCCGGATGCGGATCTGCTTACGGCGTTTGCCGAGCAGTCGCTTACTGAGACGGAGCGCGCGCGGGTGATGGAGCACCTTGTGCGTTGCAGCGACTGTCGCGAGGTAGTCGCGTTGGCTGCTCTCCCTGCTATTGAGGTTGCGGCTGGGAACGTTTCCGTTGCGCCTACACGCAGCAGCTGGTTCGGTTGGCCTGTGATCCGATGGGGCATGGTGGCAGCTGGAATCATCGCCATTGCCTCGGTCGGAGTCATGCAATACAGGCAGCGGGCGAAGAACGAGATTTTGGTTTCCAATCTTCCGTCGAGTAACGTAATGAGTGCCACGGCTCAAAGGGCTCCTTCGCCGTCTCCGGCTGTGCCTGAAACGAAAGAGGCTCTTTCGCCGACGGAAAAGCGAAGGCAAGAGGAGATACGAAAGGAGATGCTTCCGAGCCACTCAGGTAACTTGTATGCGCAGAGATTAGTTGTGCCGGTAAATCCTGCCATGCCTAAGACTCATGCCATGCAAAGTGCGGGTTCCGGAAGCGCGACGCCCAGCGGCATCGCGTCCGGAAATGGCGCCGCCGTAGTTCAGAAGGCCCCACTTTCTTCCACAAGTGACGCTTTCGCCGCCGGTGGAAACTTAAGGAATGCGACACCTGCGGAGACCGCAAAGCTCGCTCCAAATTTGAGCGGCGGCCAACCGAGTGCGGCCCCGTCTTCTTCACAGACGATCGAGGTGGGATCGCAAGCCGAGCCAATCACGGCGACCACAGATAGCCAGGTGTCAGATCAGCTTATTGAAAATAAGAAACAGCAGCCATTGTCGTACCAATCTTCCACAACTGTGGGCGTGGTGGCAGCTAAAGATGCCGCGACCGCACAAGAAGGGTCCGGCGTGTTACGCGCGTCTCTGCGATGGAGCATCGGTGCGGATGGCGTCTTGTTGCGCTCTTTCGACGCAGGCAACACCTGGGTTTATGTAAACGTGAACTCGGAGCCGGCATCCAGCCGCGCAAAAGTGGCAAGAACCGAGAACACGTACGAGAGTAATAAGAGCAAGGTTAAGGAACAACTGAATCTGGTATTCCGAGCCGTCGCAGCCGACCGAAGCGAAGTTTGGGCGGGCGGTTCGGCGGCGATGCTTTACCATTCGTCCGATTCGGGAGCTCACTGGACGCGCGTGCTTCCGTCCTCATCCGGAGCGACGCTGACCGGCGACATCACCAGCATAGAATTTTCCGATACGCAACACGGCAGGATCGTGACGAGCGCGGGTGAAGTTTGGATCACGGCGGATGATGGGCAAACCTGGCTCCGGCAGTAATTCCCCACCCGAAAGATCGGAAGAAGAATCCGGAACGTACTGAAACGCTCACAGCGGAGTAGTGGGCCGGCCAGGATTCGAACCTGGGACCGACGGATTATGAGAACACGCATAGGCACTTCCAGTGCGTAATTGATTTTCAACGACTTGGTCCCCACAGATCTCGACTCACAGGACTTAGCTCATTGCGGCTCGCCGCACCGATATGCACCGACTTCACGCAGGATGTTCGCGTAGTCCCCACAAAAGTCCCCACACTCAATTGCGCGGCCTCGGTAATCCCTTTGCGGAGCGTTTTGCACGGGAAGCGGCTCGACCAGAGAACTATCACGTAAAGACGCCGAGCCCAGCGAAGCTGAGAGAACTGATCTGCGGCGCGCCGAATGCCCCTGTCCGTTGCTTCGCGAACTAGCGTGCTCCCCGAGCGCCGCACCAAGTCCTGAAGCGCGTGAATCAACCGTGCCCAATCCCGTTCGGGACCCTTTTGCTCCAAATGATCCAGAGCGCTGACCGGCTTCGGCTTGCCGAAGTCGTTTTCCCGTTGGCCAGTTCCACTTCAACCTGCCGTAACAACGTCACGATCTGCTCCGGCTTGTATTTCTTTATCGGCATACCAGCTTCCCTCCAGAGCGAATTCTCTCTCACTCCCGCTGATACAAAAACCCCCGGTCAGGTCACTCGCACACACGAGTTCCGTCTTTTAAAGTGGTACCGTTGTTACGTTCTCCAGCGAGTCCCAATTCATGAGGGGGGCATTTTTCAAAGAAGCGAGGCTGCAGGCTTCAGTCTCCACCGCCCGCCTACGATCCGGCTCTCGATCGCTCCGCCTCGGACGTAGTGGGACCATTTGGGAGTTCAGAACGCATATCGATATTCAATCCTGACGATGTCATTGTACCAATCCGCAGATGTGAGCGGTCGTCCATACCCTACGTAGATAGAGCTGTGAGCGCCGAACGACGTACGAGCTCCGATCTTGATGTTGACGATATTGATGCCTTCAGCGCTTGGCGCGTGCCCGGGCTCTGTTTCGTACCCTCCCAGAACGCTCCATCCGAAAAGCTCGATCACAGGAGTGAACTGGACGTGCTCGCCGTTATAAGCGACGTAGCTTGGCCCCACGCCATACATGAAGACGTCGCCCGCGAACCCTCCCGGGGGGGCAACTCCAATCGCGCTGCTGACTCCAGCAGATCCTCCAATCGGATGCCAGTCCCTTACCTGAGCTTCAAGCGTCAGCCGATCTGAGAAACTCTGGTAATACAGCACGCCTGGCTCCACGCTGTAGTGATTAGTGCCCAGTCCCTTGGAAGCATCTCCAGAAGGAAAGTAGCTCCGGACCTGAAACGTGAGATAGGTACGTTCGGACGCAATCGCGGCAAATTTAAATCCCGCCATAATGTCGCTAAGTCCGCCCTGGTTCGGGAAGGTTCCGTTGTTGATACTGGCTGCGATACCTTGCGCTTGAATCCAACGGACGGGGATCTCTGTAAACATCGAGAAGCGACGAATCGGCGCGAATTCTCCGTCAATGTAGAGCTGCTGGAAATTCAAGTCCTTCGGAATAGCCGACATGGCCGATCCCGGCGGCGGCCCGGGCGCATTGGGATCTCGCGCCGGATTGCCGGATGGCAAGGCACGGTAGCAGCCGCATTTTGCGTAGAAAAACTCCGCGCGGTCCGGAAATTCGTCGTTGAAGGCAGCGTCGAAACGAACGCGGATTTCAGATTCCACGATCGCATTATCTATGTACCCTACCATGCTACCGGGAATCTTTGGCTTTGGCTTCGGCTTCTCTGACGGTTTGTTTTTGCTCGGTGTCGGTTTATCGGGAGCGGCCGGCGATAAAGTCCCAGACGTGACGCCAAAATCGAGACTGGCCACACTGTTTGGGGGTGCCTCCTGCAATTGCACCACGACGTCGGCGCGACTGTTTTCATTCTTAACGAGCTTTGGATCGTTCTCCTGCGCAAAGGCCATGACAGGGAAAAGTAATATGAGAACCAAAACTATTCGTTTCATCATTTGCTCCTTCGGCGCAGCGTGCCCGCGTGTTTACCTTGATTTACCTTTTCCTGCAACTCCTTTTCTAGCTCTTGATAAGATTTCGCGAGCCTAGTTCGGTCCGGCTCCGCTATTTCCGGAAGTACGGACGCGAGACTGTGAAGAGCAACTTCAGCAAAGTTGAGAGAGCCGGACTGGATGCTGTCACGAGCAAACTTCTCGTATTGATCGGCCAGATGCTTATTGAGAACATGCAATTCAGGGTGCCCGGATGGCCCAAGCAGGAGATGTAGCATGTGAGCCTTGGCGCGTTCGCTTTCCAGTAATTTGGGAGGCGTGGCGAGTTCCTCGAAGAGATCAATGGCTTGGTGGCTTCTTTGTTTCGCCTGGGAGCTATCGTCTTCGTAGTAATAAAGGATCGCCAGGTTGTTGTAAAACGTCGCCAGCTCAAACTTGTACTCCCAACTATCCGGATTCATCTCCGTAAGATCTTCCTGAGCTCTGACTGCACGTTCCAAGAAGGGTTGCGCTTTTGATAGCTGCCCCTCATCCATTAGCAGGGTTCCGAGATTGTTGTAGACCCGAGCTAATTCGTGAGACGGCGATACCCCGGGGCCGTCGATCTGAGAGGCTGCTTTCCTCTCTACCAGAGGTTCGAGGAACTGGATCGCTTCGTTGAAGTCCGACTCTGATGCTTTCCCATCATCGGAACGAAGAATGCCGCGATTGTAATATGTGCGAGCCAATTCCTGTTGGTATTGCGCATTCTGCGGAAATTCGCTGTGCAGTTCTTGTTGCAAACGCAAGGCACTATCGTATTCGTTCTCTGCGTCGGAGCGCTTGTATGGCACGTCCTGCGTTTCTTGCAACCACAGCCTTAGTGTTTCACCAAGCCAATTATGAACGTAAGCCAACTTCTCGCGGTACTCAGCGTTTTGCGGACTTTCTTGGCGAAGCTTCTCAAATTCGCTGATTGCATCTTTGTACTGCGCGACAGCATCTTCATGCTTTTCAAGCAGGCGATTGATGTCACCCAGTTTGGAATGCACTAATGCACTTTCCGCGCGAAACTCCGGATCGTTCCTGCTCTGTTTGGCTAGAAGGTGTGAATAGAAATCTTCTGCCTTCTTCAGCAATTCCTGTCGAAACTGCTCGAGTTGCGGCGGGTCGGGCGACTCGCGTCCCTGCTCGCGGCCAGCGGAAGACAAACTTTCGTCCACGGCTTTCTTTGCAAGGCCGAGGTTGATCTCCGCGCGAGCTGTTTCTCTCCGGGCGACATAGTAGAAAGAAAGAGCAACAAGGAACAGCACTCCGAGAGCTGCTGCAACGGCCCAAGCCAACCTAAGTTTGTTCTTTCTTTCCTTTTCGCGCTCGGCCTCAATGCGGTCTCGTTCTTTCTCACTGCGATCCAGGAAATCCAGCGCGCGCGCGAAGGACGAGTTGTATCGCTCCGCCCATGCCTCGATCGGATGGTTTTGCTGTTTCCACTTGACGCCAAGTTCAAGTTCGGGGTTGTGCCAGAGACCCGCCGTGCCTTCCTCAAACCAAGCGGAAGCCTGCGAGAGTCGCGTATACATGCGGGCGGACACCCGTTCTTCTTCTGCCCATGTGATCAAGCGAGTCCAGCAGCGCATAAGGCTTTCGTGGGATACATCCACAATCGATCGCGAGTCGAGCGGCTTTGATGACGGCGGCATCAGAAAACTCCGGCCGGCGCGGCGGAAGATCTCAACGATCTGGATCACTTCCGGCTCGGACATTTCGCAAATAGCAGAGAGTTGTTTTATGGAGGTGGGCCGCCGGGTACCACGTGGATCGGAAAAAGTGTCTGTCAGTGCCTTAAACATCCGTTCAGCAATTTGTTGGCCTTGGTGTGATCCGGTCTCCTGAAAGGCTTCTTCCGCGTGCAAAGAAAGAGCGTGGCGGAGGGTTCCGATAGCCTCGTAGTCTGCGACGTCAATAGGCCCCCCTCGCTGATGGTGTTGCCAATGGTCCCACGTGCGCATTAGCGCGTGCTGGAGCACAGGTAATTGATCGTGGTCGTTGCCTACTTCGTTGAGCAGCCGAAGAACAAGACGCGGAGTGATTTCCGCGCCGCCAACGGCAATGGGACCCGTAATCGCACGCCGAAGTTCGTCGCGGGTCATGCGCGGAACGAGGTATTGGCCATTGTTGACGGCTTCCGGCAGTCCGGGAAACTCTATACATTCACCGATGAAGTCGGAACGCATTGTCAAGACGACATAAATCGGGACTTCGTCCTGCTGGGCTGCTTCCAAGAGCAGCTTAACGAACGCGACCGCGTTGTCCCGGGAGTCGCCCACTTGGCGGCCGTGCCGGAAGCGAAACAGCTCCTCGAATTGATCGACCACGATCAGAACATTGTCTTGGCGGGGAATCCTCGCCTGATGAACTGCGTCGACAAGTCCTAAGGTTCCGCGGTGAAGCGTAGCTTCGAGCAACACGCGATTTGTACTGCCCAATTCTGCGTTCCCTCCGAGTACATCACGCGCGTTGAGGGATGCAGCCAACTGTTCGGTCGGATCCTCTCCGGGCCGAAGCATTGCGATGCGCCAACTCGAACCTGCCTTCGCCATGAATCCGCTCTGGAGAGCTGGTATCAACCCTGAGCGGACCAGAGATGACTTGCCACTTCCGGAACTACCGACGACGGCTAAGAAACGACACGAACGCAGGCGCCGCAGGAGCTCGTCGATCTGTTTTTCTCGGCCGAAAAAAAGGTAATCTTCGTCCGACTCAAACGGACGCAAGCCGGGGAAAGGGTTGAAAAGTGACTCAGGAGGCGTCAACTTCGGCCTCCCATTAGAGTTTGAGACGAGAAATAAAGGGCTCGAGTGGATCCGCGCAAAAACCGGCCAGCTGCGGGATGATGATGGCCTCGTGAGTCCGAAAACGCTCTTTTTCTGCGGTTTTCGGCGGAATCAGGGCAATCCCGACGACCGGACTTACCTTGGTGCGACCATACCCAGCGCTCTTCTGCAGTTCCCGCAGCTTTCGGCGGAGCCAACATTCGCTCGCTGCGCCGTACAAGATCAGGGCGCCATCACAACTTCGGAGGGTTTCCTCGTGGTATTCACGAACTTCCGCCTCATCTCCTTCGAATACGGGGTGGATGACTTCGAATCTGTGTTCGAAGAGAAAATCCGCCCAGGGCGAAGCCTCATTGGAATCGCGCTGATCGTAAATTAGGTAGAGCTGAGCGAGGCTCCTACCCGCGGTCACAGTCGTAGGCCGCTCCGCAGCCGGCTTTTGGTTCTGTTCGAGCCGCTCATTGATCACCGTCCGCAAATCCTCGAGCGAAGTTTCGAGCAGGTCCGCCCCCATTTGGATTCGAGGATCGAGCCGAAGCTGTTCAACCACCTTGCGTTGCCTTTCGTCCTCGATCTGCAAGCCAGGGGGAATCCACAACAGCCGCGAAAAACCACCGCCTTGCTCGCCTCTCTCGATAGCAAGCTCGTTCTGAATTTCTAACAAGGACTCCGCGCTCGCCTCGGGAACAAAGCTGTACCTCTTGCCCACGAGATGGATTGACATCCGGCATTGAGCCAGATCATCGCGCACTGTCGCTTTTAATTCCGAGGTCACAAGAGGGAGCGCCCGAGACGGAAGTACCTTGTAGCCGTGTTGCTGCAAGTCCCTTTTGATCGCTTCGCGCTGCTCTCGAAGATCCGAAGTCGTTTCCGCCAGGTAGATCATTCCGCTCTCGATCCAACTGCTCAGGCGACTCGGCGTCTCGGAGGCTTCTAGCACCTCCAACATGCAGCATATGTCATGTGCCAAGTCGTCGAGTCGTAGCCAGAAATCCCTTTGCGCTTCGGACCCGAACACTTCGTTCAACTCATGGACTCTCCCCGAATCCGGGTCGACCTTGAAGAACTGGTAACCGAGCAGAGACTGCAATTCTGGCGGATGCATCTCAAGCGGCACAGGTGTTTTCAGCACCTTGAATATGCGGGTCTTATTGTGGAAACAGACACCGCCCTGCTCTTCGGCTGCTTTCGAGAACTCAGAAAGTTCTTTACGAGTCCACTCGGATTTCACATAGCGAGGTGAAACCACCGAGATGAGGGATGCGACGCGCCTGAGTCGCTCCACGAGTACGTCGGCAACGACATCGTTGCCGTTCAGCTTAGGATCCCGCCAGATTTGAGGTTCCTTGCCCAACAATTGTGCCAATCGAACCTCAAGGGCACGGTGCAGATTCGTAACCCATCCTTTGCCGCCTTCGATGAGCTCCACATTGTCCAGGTGTGCATAACTGATGAAAGCATCCTTTTCAAAGTTCATCGCATATCCTCGAGGCATTCAGCGGGAAGCAGGCGTTGGGTTTCTACTGCAGCGCCCTTGGAAGCGGGTAATAATCTAGTAAGCTCGTCCGCCGCGTCGCCGGCTGAGCTTACAATATTCCCCAGCTTAGATGCATCTGATTCAGATTGCACGGTCACTCTAAGCCCGCTTCACTTCCATCAGGGATGGGATTCGGGCGATCCGCATGCTGTAATGTGCCGAAATCTAGGAGACATCTGTAGCGACAGAACTATCATCAGCGTCTCGTACCCTGTTACGCCGCAAAACATACATGGGATAGGTGCCATATCCCTTGGCCATCGAGGTCTGACCTACATAGTCACAATGAAATTCCCTCACCTGATCAGCCTTCGCCAGCGCGGCAAAATGTTGGCTCACATAGATCGCGCCCGGAGGCGTGATCGGCTCGATGCGCGCAGCGCGGCTCACATGCGCTCCAATATAAGACTTGCGGGCAGTGACCGGATCAATACACGCGTAAACCGGGCCGGCATGAAGACCGATTCGAAGCGCTATCTCCGATGGTAATCCTTTCTTAAGCCAGTCAGTATTAGACACGCGTTCAGATAGCTCGAGCGCGAAACATCCAGCATCTCGCGCCTCCGAGAACACGAAATATAGAGCGTCTCCCCAGGTATTGCAATTCATAGGCGCGTACGAAGTGCCCGCCAGCATCTCGCGCACGAGCCCCCAAAAATGACGAACGAAAAGCGGCACTTGTTGCTCCGAAAGTTTACTGAAGCCCTTCGCGTCGGCGAAGAGCATGCTGACAATCTGAGGAGAAAATTCCGAAGGGCTCTTAGGAGGACGTTTCGGTCGTGGCCTCGCGATAGCCCTTAAAGAGACTTCCGGGCAATCGCGTCGCAGGATCTTAGCGAGATCAATGATCTCAATCCGGTTGTCGGACCTGCTCCATTGCTTGACCGTGCTCGCGGTTCCATAAGGGCCGTCGCCCGGCCTCTTATTCCAAACTGTCAAAAAACTCAACTCGACTCCAAGCTGATCGGCTCGCTCGCCGGCCAACCCATGCAAGATTCTGTTCGCATAGTCATAAACGATACTGCCGCCGAACAGTCTTTCCGGTGAAACTACCTGAACGTTTGGATCTCTCGTCAAGACTCGATCAAAGCGCGAAGGCCAGTCGGCGCCCGGTACAATGTCGACGCTGTCAGTCACGAAATCTGCGCGATTGTACGGCAGACATACGTTGATTTCACCACCGAGTTCGAGCATTGCTTCATGGAACAGGATATCGGAGCCGCACGCGGCCGAAGCGTAACCAAAGCCCGCATCCAAGTTCTTTAGGCGGTCCCGAATTGCTGCGAAAACCGCGGGCTCGAGTTGCGGGGGAAAGCGGGGCGAGGACCGTCCCGGTCGATCGATCATGTGACCGACAAAAACGACTACGCGGGGTATCCGAAACCATCGCTTTACGCGTTCCTCGTTTCCGCCGAGAGCGTTTACCAGTAGACGAGCTTGCCGCAGCGAAGTTTGCCGATCTCCCCAGGCCCTCCCGGTGATCTCCACCGCCTTCTCGTAACACTTTTCGGCTAGGTCCCAGTTTCCCAGAATTAGTGCGGCTTCACCTTGAGTTGCCAAGAGCCAGTAATTGTCAGGGTAGTTTATCTTCCTTTCCTCCATTTCATGCTCGCAGATCTTCTGAATATCCCGCGCCAGCATTTCCGCTCTGGATTTGTCACCCAGAAGTACGGCCATCGTCGCCGCATTAATTCCACTATAGTATTTGCCGGTGAGCTTATAGGCCTCGGCGTAGTATGCGTAGGCTTCGGCGAGATGACGCTTCTCCACAGCGAGGTCAGAGGACGCCAGAGCGATGCTCTTGTGCGTGCTCGCTAGCATTCCGAGAGTTTCCTCGTCGCGCAAACCCTCGTCGTACAATCTCTTTAATCCGGCATTTGCAGGTTCCACAGCTCCGCTGCGCGCGAGCGCCAAAGAGTGAAGCTGGCGAAGCCGCACATCCTGCTTAAGAAAGCGTAATCCTTCGGAAGCAACGTCGTATGCAATAAGGGGTTCTCCGACACGAAGCAGTCGCTCAGCTAGAGCGCAGTAGGTCTGCGGCGAATGGAGATCAAGTTTGAGATCGCGGTTGGCCCAGAGCGAAAGAAGAGTTGCCCTATCCTGCGAGGCAAAGTTGGTCTCAATTGATCGCTCAACAAATTTTTCTCCTTTCGAATTCCAAGATGCGTTATTTGCATCACTTGCGGGAGCCTCAATTTTGTAGCCTCTGGCCAACAGCGCTTTAATGGCTTCCATCGCAGTCTGGCGGTCATAGCTCTTCTCGGAGTCCGACAAATCCTCATAAGGAACAAGACTGGGATTCTCTTTGCGGGCATCGTTTCGTTGAAGACCGAAGTTCCATCCCTCCGCAATCCGCTTTTGTGCCCAGAGGTCATGAGTATTCTGCGCCAGAATT
The DNA here is from genome assembly GCA_963731535.1 of uncultured Acidobacteriota bacterium. Taxonomy (GTDB): domain Bacteria; phylum Acidobacteriota; class Terriglobia; order Acidiferrales; family UBA7541; genus Palsa-295. Next base: position 373,115 of record CAVSWI010000016.1, read on the forward strand.
TCAGTCAATTCATGAATGTCTTTTGGTAGCTCGGTTAGCGAGGTGTCAATAGGCCTTGGTTTGTAGGTCATGGAAGTTCTGTTGCCGGCTACGTTTTCATAATCACATCAGACTAGGCGATGCCCACCGCGAAGAGATAAGCTCTGGGCGTACCGTAAATCTCCAGCTTCGCCGATACCACCCGTAGTTTCCAGATCGATGATGCTGCACCCAGCCGGACTCCACGTCAAGTAAACCGACAAGGACCTACAAGGTTTGTTGCAATGAGCCATTGCGTGATTTTCCATTCGTGGAATGCCTTGCAATGAATAATGGAGGTCTGCTCACAAGCGTAACTTTCTTACTTGCGACCGGAAGCGGTCGCAACGCTCCAGAATTCCCACACAGACTCTTTAAATCCAACGCCGACGATGCTCCGGCCGCCCGTCTGCTCAGTCACGGATACCACGCGGCAGCGCTGTTCTCCGTCACTCGAGGGATCCTGGCTGTGCCAGCTTGACGATCTGCAATTATCAGGCCTCCCCGCGAGTCAGTGTGACGACAATTTCTGATCGGAGCCGCTCCCACTCGGCGCGCACTCGCGGTTTCCAGACTCGTTGCTTCGTGTTTTCCGCAACGCTCAATTCAGGCGAGCACGAATGCTGATACAAAAGCTAACTCATTGAATGAGCGGCCTGAGACATAGGTAACACATCGTACCGGACACATAGGTTACACTTTCTCCCTTTTTTTGGGAGGGAGTGATGCCGTGGAAGGAGTGTTCGGTGATGGATGAAAGGCTGCAGTTCGTGGATCTCTGCAGGGAGTTTAGGATCTCGCGCAAGACGGGCTACAAAATCTTCAGTCGCTACCAGGAATGCGGGGTGCAAGGGTTGACGGACCGGAGCCGACGACCTTACCGCTACGCGAATCAACTTCCCTTCCAGGTGGAAAACTTCATCCTGAACGTGAAGCGCGAGCACGCGAGCTGGGGTGCCCGCAAGATTCGCGAGCGCCTCCTTCGCAGATTCTCCGGAATTCCGATCCCGGCCAAGAGCACCATCCATGCGGTGCTGGATCGTCATGGCCTGGTCGAGCGCCGCGGTCGCGTGCGTCGTCGGGCCCAGGGAACTGCTCTCTCCGTTGGCCAGCGTCCCAATGAATTGTGGTGTACCGATTACAAGGGCGAGTTCTTGCTCGCCAATCGTCAATACTGCTATCCGCTGACGGTCACCGACCATGCCAGCCGTTTTCTCTTCACCTGTGAGGCTCTTTCTTCTACCCGCGAAGACTACGCTTTCGCTGTGTTGGAGCAGCTTTTTAAAGAGCGCGGCCTTCCTGTCAACATCCGCAGCGATAACGGCGTGCCCTTCGCTTCCGCGCACGCCTTGTTTAATCTGAGCAAGCTCGCGGTCTGGTGGCTCGGTATTGGCATCGAGCGGATTAAGCCTGGCCATCCCCAACAGAACGGCGGCCATGAGCGCATGCATCTGACCCTGAAAAAAGAAGCCACCAAGCCGGCGGCTTCCAATTTTCTGCAACAGCAGGCTCGGTTCGACAAGTTCATCGAGGTCTTCAACAACGAGCGTCCTCACGAAGCCCTGGACATGAAGTGCCCGGCGGAGGTCTATCAAGCTTCTACACGTGTCTACCAAGGGCTGCCCGACATCGACTATCCCCTCCACGACAAAACCATCGTGGTCACGCGTTGTGCTCGAATCTGTCTAGGACGCAAGAAAATCAACTTCAGCACGGTCTTCGCCGGTCAAGCCGTCGGCATCAAAGAAGTCCACGACGACATTTGGCTGGTGAGCTTTATGGATTATGATCTTGGATACTTCGATCTGGAGACTCGGGTGCTCGAACCGCTCGAAAATCCGTTCGGTCCAAAAGTGTTACCCATGTCTTAGGTACGTTGTGTAACCCATGTGTCCGGGCTGGACCAGCGATTGGTTGGTGGGCCCGCCAGGATTCGAACCTGGGACCGACGGATTATGAGTCCGCTGCTCTAACCAGCTGAGCTACAGGCCCTTCAAGAGGAACCGAATGATTTTATATGGGTTTGTCGAATTGTGTCGAGGATTCGAAACGGCAGGAGACAGTCATGATAGTAAATTTGTAACGCTTTCGCTCCAAGCTCACGGTGAATTTCACTACGGCAAACGCTTTGATTAGGCACTTGGATTAGTTGCGAGTTGCCCGCGACTCATGAACGAATCGCCAACATGACCGCATGCAGTTACTGTTACCACAGTTTCATCGCACGCACGGCTGGGATCACGCTGAAGGTGAGGACGACACGTTTACTTCCGCTACTTCGGTAAGCCGGCGGTGGCGTTTAGGACGATGTGCAACGGAGCGACTTGCGCGGGCTTGGCGTATCGGTTCACCAAGAAACGCTGGCCGTCCTTGGTTACGTCATAAGAGAACTGATCTGTTGAAGAAACCTGGGCTCGAAGCTGAGTCCGAAACAATGGCGTGGGGTTGCCGGCGGCGAAAGTTCCTTCACTACTGACCGGTACCGCTGTCAGAGTGCTGCCAGCTGCGATATAGAAAATCTCTTTGCCATCGCCGCGCCAACGAGGCTCGGTGCCGCCCCCTCGGGATACCTGCCACTTCCCGGCCGCGGTGGGAAAAGTGGTCACATAGATCTCCCAGTCGCCCGACTCGTTCGACGCATAGGCCACCCACTTGCCATCGGGAGAAATTTGGCCGTTGGTCTCGCTGGTCTTGGTGGTAAGAAATCGCGTCATTTTGGAGCCCGATGTGGAGAGCAGCACGAGCTGGGATCCTCCCGCGGCGGGCTGCAACGTGCAGAGGAGTTCCTTATTGTCGAGTGACCAGGAGTTCGGATCAAGATCATCCGTCACCTGACCACTTTCTTTAACGGAGAAAATTGCCTTAGCAGGCTGCAACCCTTGTGCCTGTTTCACGAAGACATTTGTGTCGCTCAGTTGTAAAGAGCGATAAGCGATCAAGGATCCGTCACGCGACCAGACGCCTGCCACATCTTCGGCGGAATCGAATGTAAAGCGCGAATGAGTACCACGTTTGAGATCGTTTAGCCAAACATTGACGTTGTTCGCTTTTGCGTCGACGATGTCCATGGCCAGCCGGCTATCGTCGGGCGACAAAGTAGGATTTGAGAGAACTCCGATGTCGCCCACGGTGCCCAATTCTTTGCCAGCGCGGTCATACCAGGTGAAGACCGAGAGCGCGGCCCCGACATTCGGGTTGTAAACGACGGTTCCGTTCTCTGCCACGGAGAACGTGCCCCAGTAAATGGACGGCTGGAAACCGACCAGATCGACGATAACCAGAGAATCGCCTGCCACCGTTCCCTTGGCGGTGTCCAACAGGGCCGCGCGCAGCGACTTTTTTTCATCCAGATAAAACAAGTAACCGTTTGCGTAACCCGGGTTCGAGCGGCCTAAAGGCGCCACCATCTTCGCCTCGCCCGTGAGTGAGCCAAGGTAGATCCCTTTGTAAGGATCCTCCGTGTTCGTGAAAGTTAGAGTCATGAACAGAAAGTGTTCGCCGTCGTGCAAAAAAACGGGCCAGCGGTGCGAAACAATTTTTGTGCCATCGAATATCTTTTCGGTGAGCGAAGTGAGATTGCTGCCATCCGCATTTATTTTCCATAACCACCCGGACGCCTGCGGCGAGAAGACAATGACGCCGCCGCGTCCCCAAGCGCCACCCCGGCCGCTCGTCGCGGTAGTCAGGACTTGCGGAGCTCCACCGGACACCGCAACTTTTTTCAACTTGCCATCGGCAAAAAATCCGACATAAGCATCATCGGGCGACCAGAACGGATAGCTGGCGCCGTCGGTGCCCGGCAGAACGGATACCGCCGCGGAACCCACACGCTGCACGCTCACTTTGTTGGCACCAGAAACCGGATCTGGTGAGACAAACGCCAGCATGCGGCCATCCGCCGAAAGCGCCATATGGCTCATTTCTTCCTGGAGGGGGATGGAAAATTCAAGGCGCTCCGCGGGAGCAGGCTGTGGCCTGAACGGGAAGGCGAGCGCACCCACCAGGAGAAGCGTGCACACTGCGGAAGCCAGGATGATGCCTGCGGTTTTGCGCCGTGATGAAGGCATTTCGACGGCTGGCTGCGCCAACTGCGAAATCCCGCTTGATTCACGAATCCAATCGAATTCCAGCTTCAGGTCATGGGCACTTTGCGGGCGGTCGTCTGGGTCCTTCGCAAGACACGCTTTGACGATGTGCTCGAGCGCCGGCGGCGTCATCGGCTGCAATTCGCGCATCGGCCGCGGCTCTTCTTTTAAAATTGCGGCGATCAAGCTTGCGTGGCTCTTGGCCTCAAAAGCCTTACTACCCGTGGCCATCTCATAGAGCATGGCGCCGAAGGAAAAAATGTCGCTCCGCGCGTCGACTGTTTTGCCTTCCAGTTGTTCCGGCGACATGTATTGCATGGTGCCAACGATAGTTCCCTGCACCGTAAGCGGACGACTCATGGTCGGTGAAGAGTCGATATCTCCCTGGAAGATCTCCTCGCCTTTCGCCAAACCAAAATCCAGCAACTTAGCGCCCGTCTTTATCAGCATCACGTTGGCTGGTTTCAGGTCGCGATGCACGATACCTTGACGGTGGGCTTTATCCAGAGCGTCGGCGATCTGGGACGCGTATCGCAACAGCTCAGCAGTGGACAACGGGCTTTTGGCAATCCGTGCTGCGAGCGTCTCGCCCTCGAGATATTCCATTACCAGGTACTCGATTCCGTCCTGATGTCCGACGTCGTAGAGCACGCAGATATGAGCATGGCTGAGGCTGGAAACGGCGCGCGCCTCACGCTCGAATCGCTGGCGAACTTCGGGGGTGTCAGCTAACCCTTGGGTCAGAATCTTGATGGCGACCGTGCGGTCCAGGCGCGTGTCTCGCGCCCGATACACTTCTCCCATGCCTCCAGTGCCCAGGAGCGATTCAATTTGGTAGGGACCGAGTTTCGTGCCGGAAGTGAGAGCCATTCGTGCGCGCGATTATACCCCGGCGCGCGCCAATTTGTGGCGGATGCGAGTGCCTCCCAAACGCACCCCGTTCGTTTTCGGATGCGCAAGGGTCCAACCTTGTCTGCTTAATGGATGGTGCGCTTGTGTATCATAGTGATCTGTTCATTCTGCAATGGTGTTGATTTCAGTTTTTTGGCGACAAAGGAGCACTGCATCCATGGCAGCGAGTAAGAATATTGGGATTTTGACCGGAGGCGGTGACGTACCCGGCCTGAACTCCGTGATTAAATCCGTGGTGTATGGCGCGAGCGAGATAGGGCGAGATGTGATTGGTATTCGCAAAGGATGGCAGGGGCTGACGAACATGAACCCGGCCGAGAAAGCGGATGCCGACACCATGTATCACCGCTGCCTGACGCGTGAAAACACTCGAACAATCGACCGCACCGGCGGCACCATCCTCCATACTTCTCGCACCAATCCAAGCCGAGTATCGAGTTCAAAAGTTCCGAAACATCTTTCAGCCGAGCAATTGAAAAAACTTCCTTTTGACGGCAAAAACTATAATTTCACTTCGATCGTCGTCGATAATTTGGAGCGGCTAGGAATTGGTTGTTTGATCGCTATCGGTGGCGACGACACGCTTGGCTTCGCGACGGTGCTTTCGGGCACGGGATTTCCAGTGATTGGTGTGCCGAAAACGATGGATAACGACGTACACGGCACCGAATATTGCATTGGATTTTCTACTGCGATCACACGCGCTAAAGAAGCCATCACGAGACAACGCACGACCTTGGGTTCTCACGAACGTATCGGAATTTTCCGGATCTTTGGACGCGATGCGGGATTTACGGCGCTTTATACAGCGTATGTAACCGCGGCACGATGCCTGATTCCCGAATACCCATTCGATCTCCGGCGGCTCACCGATTTGCTAATGGAAGATAAAAGAAATAATCCCAGTAACTATTCGCTGGTGGTGGTGTCGGAAGGCGCCATGTGGAAGGAAGGCCAGCTTGGCGAAGTTGGCGACGCGGATGCTTACGGCCATCGCAAAAAAGCCGACATCGGGCATGCACTGGCTGAAGAGTTGCAGCGTCGAACCGGTGAAGAAACCATGGCCAGCGACTTAACTTATGACTTGCGCAGTGGAGAACCTGACGCCATCGACAAGATCGTAGCGATCACGTTCGCCAACATTGCTTTGGATTTGATACGCGACGGCGTGACTGGGCGAATGGTCGGTATCCAAAACGGTTGTTACGCAGCAACATCGCTGCCGGACTCTACTTCCGGTTCACGGAGAGTGGATGTGCACGCGCTTTATAACACCGATCGCTACAGGCCGAAATACACATACAAACTCGGTGCGCCGCTGCTATTCGGCCACGTGTAAAATCGAGGGTGTTACGTCGGGTCCTACGAGACTATTCGCCAATGTACGATATGTGCATAAAAAGTAAACCGCCCTTATACCGAGTGTGCTGTTTTGAACAGTCCCACCCGTGGTTGCTGAATTAACTTTTCAACGGGGAATCTTTGTTGGATATGGGGGCCAGCAACGGTGGGACGATCCGTCCGATCTGGCCGGGCATTCGATGGCTTTAACCTCTCGAGAACACTCCAAGGAACTTGTGCTTTCTCCGATCCTGCATGGACCTGCAAATAGACGGCGGACATTACGCGTCCTGTTTGTTCAAGGTGCTACTGGAGAAGTCGAACAATGCGTACGGGAGCTCAGGAGGGTACATTGCAAAGTCAGCGCGGATGTAGTTTCAAGTTCGGAGCAACTCGTAAAACATTTGAACTCAAAGTCTTACGACGTAGTGTTGGCGAAGTATTCCACCCGCAACGCGCATGGCTCGCCGGTGCTCGACATTCTGCGGCCTAGGGACAAACGGGTCCCCGTTATATTCCTAGCCGAAACGATGAAACCGGAACTTGCGGCGGGGCTTATTACGCAAGGCGCCGCCGACTGTGTCGATACGGATCATCTGGGCCACCTTCCCATAGCGATTCGCCGAGCTCTCAGCGAGAACAATCTACGCGAAGAGCGCGATCAATCTGAAAAAAAGCTACGTCATTCAGAAGCACGATACCGTGCGCTAGTAGGAAACCTAACCTACGGAATCTGTCGCTGCAGCCAGAAAGGCAATTTTCTGGATGTAAACCAGGCTCTGGTTACGATGCTCGGTTACTCTTCACGAAAGGAGCTTTTGACAGCGAGCCATGCTCGAGACATCCTGTGTGACCCGTACAAACGCGGACAGCTGATGTCCCAATCCGGTAATGACAATGGCGGCGGTCCCATTGAGATTGACTGGAGGCGAAAGGATGGCTCCCCTCTTAAGGTCCGACTTAGCGGACGCGAGGTCAACACGGACGGCGAGGAGGACAGTTACGAAATCATCGTTGAAGATGTCACCCAACAACGCAAGCTGGAAGATAGCTTGCGACAGCAGGCAACCAAAGACCCGCTGACTGGGTTGGCTAACTATAGACATCTGGTAGAGGTTATCGACACCGAAATAAAGCGATCCGAGCGTACTGCACGCGAGTTCGCCCTTTTATTCCTGGATCTCGACGGGCTAAAGAAGATCAACGACGCTTTCGGCCACCTAGTTGGGAGCCAAGCGCTTTGTCGCCTGGCCGATGTTCTAAGCAATTCCAGCCGCGATATGGACACCGCCGCGCGCTTTGGAGGCGATGAGTTTGCACTGGTATTGCCTGAGACCAGTGAAGTGCCGGCGAATCTAGTTGCAGGGCGAATCTGTGACAATCTTGTTCATGACGGTAGAAAGCCCAAGCTATCGGTCAGCATCGGCGTCGCAATCTATCCTAAAGACGGCGAGAGGATTGATACGCTTATGGGCGCTGCGGACGTTGCCGTGTACGCGATGAAGGCTAGAGCGCACGCCCCCGGGGTCCACGCTCAAAGCACCGCTAAGAAGCCCAGCCGTCAAGTGGCAGCCGGTGGTGGCATGAAACGCTCGAGTCGAAGAACGATTTGAACGGTTAACTAAAGAAGCCCACTCAACATTTCGAAAGCGGATTGTCAGTCGTGCAGGACAACACTTAGCAGCGAACTGTTGATGAGCAACCCGCCGTTGTAGCGAATGAATCCCATTTTCCTGAATTTATTCATGAAGAAGTTGACGCGAGAGCGGGTGGTTCCGATCATTTCGGCTAACATCTCTTGCGATACCTTCGGAACCATTTTCTGAGGCTGGTCTTGCTTACCGTAGCGAGCGAGCAGAAGAAGGGTACGGGCCAGCCGCTTTTCGCTGGAGTTAAAGAGTTGATCGATTAAATCTTCCTCGATCCGGATGTTTCGCGAAAGCATGTAAGCCATAAAGCGGTCGGAGAAGGCGTGCTCAGAGTGGAGCACGCGAACCATCTCTTTTTTCTCGATCACGAGCAAAGTAGTGGGTGTAATTGCGGTCGCCGCTCCCATACGAACGGACTGGCCAGCCAGACTGCCCTCACCAAAGAAATCGCCGGGCCCGAGGACCGCTACAACCGCCTCTTTTCCGAACTCGTTGACCACGGAAAGCTTGATCCCGCCTTTTTGAATATAGAACACCTCCCCCGCGGGATCCCCTTGGGAGTAAATTTTCGCCGACCGCGGACTCTCTAGGATTTTTCGGGCCAGGCCTGCGGATGTGAGAAAACTCTGGACGTTAAAACCGGAAAGCTTTTTCTTGACTCTTAGCCTAACTGGTACTGTCGCCATTGCTCTCACGCTAGCAGCATTGGGATTTGACTTATACTGCATAGAATACCTAATTAGTAGATATTATTCTAGCAAACTGCTCGATGCGAGGCCACGAATTTCAGGCCGCTATTTTCGAGGTCTTGTGCAACCGGAACGTGCAACGATGCTAGTGTCCGATAGCGAAAAAGATCGCTCGCTTACTTTGCTATTCTGCTGACTTGTGAGCTGTAATTTCCGTATGACCAGGAGGAAATCTTTACTTCCGGGGTTGGCCCAGGCGTTGAGCGGTGGATAGCATCAAGCTGACCGTGTCCATATCTTTCAGCTGGACTTTACTGGCGGGAATGCGCATCGCAGTCACTTCTTCCAATTTTGAGAGCACATCGACTAGAGAGAAGGAATCGATAAGGCCGGAAGAAACCAAAGGAGTATCGCTCGTGAGTTTCATATCCGGCCGGCGGATGATTTGTTTGCAGATATAGTCGATTAATTCGTTAGCGGTATCGGGCATGGCGCAACGTCTGAAAGTTCAGCTTATTCGCAACTCGGGGTGTTCGGCCAGAAGTTTTTCGCGCGTTGCCGAACGTGCCGGCTTTCCTGCCGTACTTTTTATGATCCAACGAGGCGGCTTCAAGTAAATTGCCCGCGGCGCCACGCCTAATTCTTCAACGATAGCGGTTCGAACCGCCCGCTCAATTGCGGAAGAATCGGCTAAAGCGACGAGTTCTTCAATCTCGGCAACTATCACAATTTCTTCGGTTCCCAGATCCGGGTTGTACCATCCAAAGGCGACGGCACGGCCGTCGTGAATAGATGGATGTCCGCAAGCAATTTCTTCGAGATCCTGGGGATAGATATTTTTCCCGCCAACGATAATTAAATCTTTCTTGCGTCCAGTCACGTAGAGGTCTTCATCCAAGAGAAATCCCAAATCACCGGACCAATACCAACCATCTCGCAAACTCGCGGCAGTCAGGTCAGGCCGGTTGTAGTAGCCATCGAGCAGGGAATCGCTGCGAATCAGAATCTCGCCGACGCGGCCGTCTGGCAGTGCTTCACCTTTTTCGGAAACGATCCTGACTTCGTTGTTTGGAAGACATTTTCCGGAAGATACGAAACATACTGCTGAATCCGAATCTGGCTCCGCTGAAACCGCGATTCGTTCCAATTGATATTTAGAAGCATCGATCCAAATATGGCGCGGCTCGCTGCTGATTTCCGATTGAGTGACCGCAAATACATTCTCCGCCATAGCGTAGGAGCTCTGTAAAGCAGTTCGCAGAAGGCCGCATGACGAGAACGCGCTTGTGAAGGCGTCCATGCTCTCGGCGCGTACGGGCTCCGAACAATTAATCAAGGCGCGCAAACTGCTTAAGTCATATTCTCTTCGATCTTGCGCCTTCACGCGGCGGGCCAAAAATTGGAGTGTGAAATTTGGAACCCAAGATAAAGTGCATTTGTAGCGAGAAATCAAATGCAACATGCTTTCCGGCTGCATCACCCAATCTGTGGGCGACTGCATAACCAAATGCAAATGATAAACCATGGGAAGAATGAAGCAGGCGATCAACCCCATGTCGTGATAAAGAGGAAGCCAGCTATAAACGCGGTCGCTCGATTGAATTCTTAGACGGTCGCCCAGATGGACCAGTTGCCGCAGGACAGCTCCATGCGATAAAGCCACTCCTTTTTGTAAGCCGGTAGTCCCCGCGGAGTGCTGAATGAACGCCAGGTCTTCCTGATCAAAATGAACTTGCGGGGCGGCAATGTCTCCCGTTGCAGGCGGAACCCTACCAACGCGAATCAGTTTTGATTGATCGCCAAGACTTACTGATTCTAAAAACTCATCCGGGAATGAATCATCGACCACAACCAATTTCGCGTTCAAGTTTGCCGAGACGCCCTTAAGCCCAAACCGGTACTTTGAAGGCTCGACTTTAAAGGTTGGGTACGCGAGTATGGCCGGCACGGCGCCCAGCAGCATCGCGCCTGCGAAAGCGGCCATCAGCGCGACTCCTTGCGGCATGATCAGAATTACGGTCTCTCCTTTTCCGAGGCCGTGCGAACTAAGTAGAGCGGCTTGAGAGTTTGACCACCGTCTGAACTCGCCAAAGCTGAACGTGCGCTCGTCGTCATGGTCAAACCACATGGTGACGAAAGGCTGAGCTTCGGGAACAGCGGCGAGAGTTTCCGTCAGTGTGGCGAATGGAATTGAAACGGGCGAATACGAGGCAGACATGACCGGTCTAAGAATACCTGAATTGCTCAATTTCCATGCGGGAGGACCGAGAACATTTTATCGGCGATGATCTGGTTGCCGGTGGGACCGGTGTGGCTGAAATCTACGAAAAGCGCGTCGGTATTTTTGTCAAAAACATTCGCCAAGTCGATGAAATGTTCATTTCGATAATTCTCAAACAACTTGTAAGTTGTTTGAACCACCGCGTCGCCGCCCGGATGATCGCTTAGTTCCGATTGGCGGAGGCGGGTTTCGTCCGGGCTAAGAGGCTTATGGCCGGCGAACAAAGTGGGTTGCCAAAAAAAGGCACAACGAAAACCGTAAGATTGCGCCAAAAGGTCCACAAGGCGAATGTTCTTCAAATAGTTGTTATAGGTGATTTCGGCCATGGAGTTTAATTGTTCGGGGGTTAAGTGCGCGCGGTCGATACCTGCGCCGGTTCCGACGAGCATTGATCTCAACTCCATCAATGTTCGATATGTATTTGTGCGCTTCAGGTATTCCAGGCTCGCGCCGTTGTTACCCAGGCTCTCGAACTCATTCTTCGTCTGCAAAAAATTAAAGTGTGCATCCGGAACATTGGATTGGTAGGGCAGATAGGAATCGGTCACGCCGTCGTAGAAAATAACGAAGTCCGGCCTTTTTGCGGCTTGCTTAAGAGAAAGCATCAGCTCAATCAGTTCTTGTGTGCTGACCCAACCCTTCTCGCCAAAATTTTGGACGCAGACCTTGCGACCGGCGTCTTCATATTTCTTCGCCAGCAGGGAAGGAATGGTGAACCAGTCGGGCACCCCTGTTCCCCACAGCGAGGAATTTCCAAATATCCAGATGGTGTAGTTCTGCGCGTTGCAGGAAGAATAATAGGTTTTTCGAATGCCGGAGTCATCTACGTTGATTGTTTGACCTGAAAACGGGGCGCGGCGCCAAATGACGTAAGACTCATACTGCAGGCGGTTGATCGTCTCTTTCCATTCACGCCAGTAAGATTCAGTCCAGGGCTGGCCCTGGTAAATCGAAGGAGGTGGAGTGATTTCGACCGCGGCCGTGTATTTCTGATCGAGATAGCAAATTCCTTCGCCGAAGATAAGAAGTGCAACCACAATTGTGACGCAGACACAAAATCTCACGAGGAATGTTTTGAGAGGGATGGGCATTACTTATCCGAATGTCGCGTCAACTAGAAACCTCCGGGCATTCAATCGCGAGGCTTGCGTTAGAAAAGACGGTACAACATCGGTTGCGTTATCGTCTGGCCGGGCTGGGCAAGCACGAACAGGTAAACTGCGACGATGACAGCCAATGGCGCAATCCATACCCAACGGTCCCTCGCAATCATTCCGACTATTGCCGGATATTGCGGAGATCGCGACGTTGCGGCAGCGAGCCGGTCCAGAAAGCTTCCAACGCCAAGGCAAGCAAAATAACCGACCATAACAGTCACCACGAGCAAATACATGCTATCAGGCAAGGCGCGATAAAAATACGATTTCGCCGAGAACACCGAGGAGAGCATGGTCCACGCTTCGTATCGTGAATTAGCTCGAAATAAAATCCATCCCAGGCATATTGCGGCGAAGGTATAAGCCCATCCCAAAATCGCGATCGCAAATCCGCCGGAGGTTATACCCACGCGGCGCTCGATTTGCTGCCATTGCCGATGCAAGACGAGCAAAATTCCTTGGTACGCGCCCCACAGGACAAACAGCAAACTGCCGCGATGCCAAAGTCCGAACAGAACCATGGCGATTATTAAAGCGAAGTTCCGCCACAGGAGGCCGCGTCGCAGCGATGCTAGCGGCAAAAACACATAATCCCGGATCCAAAACGAAAGCGACATGTGCCATCGGGTCCAGAACACAGATGGTGAAGTGGAAAGATAGGGCCGATTGAAATTTTCCGCCAACTCAAATCCAAATATTCTCGCGGCGCCAATTACCAAATGCGAGTATCCCGCGAAATCCATGAATAATTGGAAGCCGTAACCGATCGCCAGGAGCCAAACGTCGAGCGCGCTCCAACGAACGTTCGTGCGATCGAAGCCGCCGTTGATTCCCTGCCCCGGCGCCAAACCATCCGCCAGCAATTGCGCCACTCCCAACATTAAAAAGCCGATTGCCACGCGGCGAAGTCCGATACCGTAGTCGTCCCACAGCGGCTTCTTTTGACTGCGAAATTGCGGCAGCATATTGCCGAGCCGGCAGATTGGACCGGAAATCACCGTGGGCCAAAAAGCCAGGTACAAACAGAACTCCAACAGTGAAGGGTCCAGTTCCTCTTCCCTGTAAATGTCAAAGAGATAGCTCAGCGCCTGGAAGGTCCAGAATGAAATTCCCAAAGGCAACATTAGCTGACGGAAAGCGTGAAAAAAAGATGGGGACGTGTTCGCGAGGCCCGGAAGATACTTAAAGATCCCGAGAAGAAGCAGATTGAAGACAATTGCCAGCCAGAGACGGCCAACCGTGGCGCGACGTCTTAGGTAGGTGCCCAGAAAATAATTGCAGATCGAACTGAATAATAAGATTCCGAGAAACCACGGCCCCCAAAGCAGGTACAGAGCGTAGCTCATAGCGAGCAAAAGTATTTGGCGCAGGCGGATAGAACGGACAAAAACTACTGCAGAGAGGCTCGCCAGACAGCCAAGCGTGTAAGCGAGAAGCTTAAAGAGCATCCATAGGCCGCCTTGAAGTGAGGGCAGATTCTATTTTTGGCTCAGAGCTATTGTCAATAGATGCTGGGTGCGAGCGGATTGCAAAGTGAGTCGCAAAGAGCCAAGGTGTGCCGTTTCGGAGCATTCTTCACGGAGCAACAAGACTATCCCGCCTCGGCGTAACGCAAGCTCAATGATTGGAGCTTTCTTGCTATCGATGGAGCGCCGTTCGCTGGGCAAGCTCTCGCGTAACGCAAATGCACGAGCCGGGGGCTGTGGGTCAACAATGTGATTTTGAATTCGTGGAAAGACCGATTGATTGGATTTTGCAATAAACACGCGAATTTCCTGGCTGAAAAGCCCGAACCGCGATTTAGTTACAATTTCTTTAAAAGCTGAGTGGCAGCCTTCAGAGATTGGCGATTTTTGAAAAAATCCTTCCAGGGATCAGCACGTTTTAATTGTTTTTGATAATTGCCGAGATTAAAATCCGCGGGGTCGAGCGAAGGCTTTAGTTCGGACCACTCCAGTGGCGTCGAAAATGGCGCCTTGGGCCGGCGGCGAACGGAATACGGTGCTACAACCGTTTGGCCAAACCCGTTTCGAAACGGATCGAGATAGACGCGCTGGCCGCGCGCTGCAATGGAATGTTCGACGGTTAGTTCTTTTGGGTGCGCCGTCGCAACTCTGGCCACAACAGCCTGTGCGAAAGACAGCAGCTCATCCGCGTCCGGCCCCAAACGAATGGGAATAAATATGTGTACGCCGCGGCTGCCGGATGTTTTGGCGTAAGAAGTTAGTCTCAAGGTATCGAGAGCTTCTTTCATGACGATGGCCGCTTGAGCTGAGTCAGAGAATTTTCCCGACTGCGGATCCAGATCGAAGCAAACCCAATCGGGCTTGCGTCCGGTGCTCGCGCGCGTTCCCGCCACATGAACGGCAATGCAACCAAGATTAACCAGGGCTAGCTGCGTTGCAAGCGAGCCTCCCACCACATAGTTGGTGTATTCCGTGGACTTCCCCACATGCTGGATACGTTTTGATGGCGTGCTGGCGGGCATACCTTTGGGCATTTCCTTTTGGTAAAAGCACGAACCGAGCATTCCGTCCGGGCAGCGTTCCATTGAAAGGATGCGGTCATCGACGTAAGGCTTGAGCTTGGGAAAAATATCCTGGTAATACCTGGCGAGGTGGCCTTTCGTATAGCCGTCGTCCGGCCAAAAAACTTTATCCGGATGTGAAATATTAACAGGAAATTCCGCGGCAGCCGTTTTCGCGAGCTTTGTGCGTTTCATTGAGGACTCCCAGGCAGAGTAACTTCTCGCGCTTTTTTATCGTCACGAAGACCAAGAAAAACTGGCTGCCGCAGTTTGTTGTCCTCCGTGAGCTCCTGGTAGGCGATTTGCGCAACAAGTTTAGGCGATAGATAGGTGACATTCTTGGCCCGCGGCGGGTCAACTAAGTCTGGGTGTTTGCGAATGAGCGGCCGAAACTTTCGGTAAAGCGAACTCAGAGATTCCTGGCTAAATCCGGTACCCACTTTGCCGACGTAGCGAAGCTTTCCTTGGTTATATGCGCCGAGCAGGAGCGCTCCAAAATGTTCGCGTGAGCCGGCAGGTTGCGTAAATCCCACGATTACAAACTCATCTTCCTGATGCACCTTAACCTTCAGCCACTTGTTGGAACGCCCTTCCACGTAAGGCGAAGCCAAATCTTTGGCCACTAATCCCTCGAATCCTTTTCGTTTTGCAACGCGATACGCTTGAAGACCATCGGCAGCAAGTATGCCCGACGGAATCAAAACACCGGATGAATCGGAGGCAATTGCCGCTTCCATTGTTGGACGTCGCGATGAAAGAGGTTCGCGCATGAATGACTTTTCATTTTGGTAGAGGCAATCAAACACCGCGTAAACGAACGCGGATTTCCCCTGCTGCAGAAGTTGGAAACGCGAAACCCGTTTGCGATCGAATACCACCACCTCGCCATCCAGCAGGAGCGTGCGAGAAGGAAGCTTTTGGATTGCCGCTGCAACGGGAGAAAATCTTTCCGTGCGATCGATTGAATTTCTGGAAAGGAGCTGCACTTTGTCTCCTTCCTTATAGGCTACGATTCGATAGCCGTCGTACTTTTCCTCGTATATCCAGCCCTCTCGATTGAATGGCTCGCGCACCAACGTAGCCAGCATGGGGCGAATTCGAAATGGGATTCTGTCTTTCAACAAATCATCTTTGCGCGGCGGCTTTGGTCTTAACTTGCGCGCTTGCGTGTTTTGGCGCCTGCCGCGGCACGTTTTGGTCTAGCGGATCGTTTGGGCGCGGTGCTTTTGCTCGATGGATCGCCGGTAGCGGCTTTAGCCACATCTCCGCCACCTTCTCTGGCGATATGCGCTAGCAAACGCTTGCTGAGTACGGAGCGCGCGTCTTCGGTAACATCTCGTGTAGAGGCGTATTGATCGCGATGCTTTATCAGCAGCCAGGATCTATCAGAGCTTCGTCCGTAGCCGCGCGTTCGCACCAGCACCCACGAACCTTTTAATTTTTTTCCGTGCAGAGTGAACTTCAAATCTCCCTTTTGCAGCGCGGCGTCCACGTCTTCTACTTCGGGCTCCCAGGTGCCCTTATCCCACACCATCACAGTGCCGCCGCCGTATTCACCTTCGGGTATAACGCCTTCAAAGCTTGCGTAATCGATCGGATGATCTTCCACCTGCATCGCAAGACGTTTCACAGAAGGATCGAGCGAAGGTCCCTTGGGCACGGCCCACGAAAGAAGCGTCCCGTGCCATTCAAGACGGAAATCGTAATGGAGATTTGTGGCGCGATGTTTTTGAACCACGAAAATAAGATCGGAGCCCTTGTTTTTATCGCCCGAAGTCTTCCCGGATGGTTCGGGCGTGACTCCAAAGTGACGCTTCTTCTGATATTCGTTTAATGTCATCGCAGTCCTTCCCTCAATCCGGACTTACTAATGAGCTGCAAGAGTATAAAACGCTAAGCCTTCCCTGCGATCTTCGCTTGGCTCATTTATTTGATGTCCTAAAGCAAATGCGCGGCACATTTCAGCAGGGTGATGGCGAGGATGCCCCCTACAGTCCATCCATCGATGCTTTACTAGATTCAGGGGAGACCGCGTCCCCAACTAGTACGTGAACATTAGGTTTCACACGGACGTCGCAAGCATGCGACGTCTTCTCCAATAAAGGAGACCGCTGCATCATCGTTGTAATGCGGCCGTAACTCAGCCAGGAAAAAGGAAAGTGTTTACTTTTTCTCTGAGATATCGATGGAGGCGCGCGTCGTCTCCCAATCCAGGTTCATGGTGCAACCGGACGCGGACTTCTCGAACGAGATGGTGAAATTTTCTACGTTTGAAGGCAGCTTGGACACCTTCATATCCACACGCGCGAAGTCGTCCGCTTCGCCGGGATAAGGAACGCCCCAAACCGGACCGCCTTTGTCGTTCTTGGTCTTCTTGCTGATGATCAACGTCCATTTATTTTCGTTGGGTATGGTGAAAATGGTGTAAGCACCTGCCGGAACGGTCTTGCCGCCGACTACTACATCTGTGTCGGTAACGAAGGTAGTAGCCTCGTTCGCTCCTGCGCGCCACACTTCGCCGTAAGGAACCAGACCGCCATAAATCTTGCGACCCTTGGCGCGCGGACTTGAGTAGTCCACGTTTATGGACTTGCCGTCCGGGAAAGAACAACTTGCTTTAGCGGATGGGCTGGGACGAGGGCCTTTATCCTGCGCGAAACCTGGAATCGCTAGAACAGTTACTGCTAGAAAAATCGCCGCGAGGGATGCGAACCTTCTCAACATAAAGCCTCCTGAGGAATTTTTGATCAAACACGCATTTATTCGGACTAATAATTCTCACGAAGTATATCCCATTGGGAAGACGATGGTGGCCCATCTGACATTGTTCTCACATTAGACGTGTGCTCTCTGCAACTTGACCTTTCAGACTTGGACGGCCAGTATTGAGAATTGTTTAAAGGCGCGAATCGATGCCAGAAGGTAAAGGACTGCTGATCGTTTACACCGGGCCAGGCAAAGGCAAGACTACGTGTGCCCTAGGCACCGCTTTTCGCGCCGTGGGACAGGGTCTGCGCGTTCTAATGGTGCAGTTCATAAAAGGCTCCTGGCATTATGGCGAACTGGACGCGGCCAACATGCTCGGCGACGATAAATTTGAAATTAAGCCAATGGGCCGCGGTTTTCTGAAGCTTGGTGGCGCGGAAACCGATCCCGAAGATGTACGACTTTGCGAGCAGGCTTGGGAGTATGGGCGCGAGCAAATTTACAGCGAAAAATACGACCTGGTGGTGCTTGACGAGATCAATTACGTAATTAGTTATAAAATGCTCGACCCAGATCGCGTAGTAGAATCTCTTGTAAAGCGCCCTGAGCGGATTCACGTAATCTGCACGGGACGGAACGCGCATCCAAAGTTAGTGGAAGCAGCAGACCTGGTGACGGAAATGCGCGAAGTGAAACATCCCTACACGAAAGGCATACTGGCGCAGCGAGGAATCGATTATTAGCCATGACTTGGTTTAAGCGAGAAAAAAAGCCGATCGAGAATCCCACTCCGGTGGAAGAACGCCGCGTGCGCACCGAAGGCATGTGGACGAAGTGCGGTTCGTGCCGCGCCATCATATGGAAAAAAGATCTCGCGGCCAATTGGGAAGTTTGCCCGAAATGCGAATACCATTTCCGTTTGGGCGCGCGCCGGCGGTTGGAACTTCTTCTGGACGACGAGACTTATACCGAACTGGACAGCGAACTTGCGTCCAACGATCCCCTTCATTTTACGGACACGAAACCTTACGTCCAGCGCCTGAAAGACGCGCAGCATAAACTGGGAATGAAAGACGCCATTCTGACCGCCGAGGGGCATTTGAACCGGCGACCGGTGATTTGTTGTTCGATGGAATTTGGATTTATTGGCGGCTCGATGGGCGCGGTCGTCGGCGAAAAAGTGGCGCGTGCGATCGAACGTGCGCTGGAGCGAAAAACCCCGTTGATCATCGTTTCTTGTTCGGGCGGCGCGCGCATGATGGAGGGCGTGGTCAGTTTGATGCAATTGGCAAAAGTGTCCGCAGGCCTGGCACGCTTTGATGAAGCAGGCTTGCCTTTTATTTCCATTCTCACGGATCCCACCACCGGCGGCGTTACGGCCAGCTACGCCATGTTGGGCGATTTGAATATTGCCGAGCCCGGTGCCCTGATCGGATTTGCAGGCCCGCGTGTAATTGAGCAGACCATCCGCCAGAAATTGCCGGAGGGGTTTCAAACCGCTGAATTTTTGCTGGAACACGGATTTCTCGATGCGGTGGTTCCGCGCAAAGAACTGAAGCCATACATCTCGCAGGCACTCAATTTTTTCCTTGCCTAGTCCATCAGGGGATATGAACTACGAAGAATCCGTTCGCACCCTCTTTGCACTCGGGAGAGAGCTTGCGGCGCCGCGCCAGCCCGCGCGGATCCAATCCACGGCGAGCGGGCCAACTTCCGGTGTGCTTCCAGTGCAGAAATTCGGGCTGGAAAATATCAAGATACTCGCCGAGGCTCTGGGTTCCCCTCATCTGGCAGTGCCGTGCGCGCATATTGCCGGAACGAACGGCAAGGGTTCCACCGCGGCGATGCTTGAATCGATTCTTCGCGCGGCCGGGCTGCGCACCGGGCTTTACACCTCCCCGCATCTGGAAGTGATCAACGAACGCATCCAAATTAATGGTGAAAACTTTTCCGACGAAGTTTTCGCCAGTATCTGGACGCGTGTGAGCGCCGCGATCGAATCTTTGATGGCTTCGGGCAAGCTCGCGGCACATCCCACATTTTTCGAATGCGTCACCGCCATGGCTTTTGTTGCTTTTGCGGACCTTAAGATTGATTTTGCGATTTATGAAACCGGAATGGGCGGACGATTTGATGCCACAAATATCGTGGCGCCGGAAGTTGCCATCATCACGCCGATCGATTTCGATCACGAAAACTATCTGGGACATTCCATTCAAGAAATTGCCGGAGAGAAAGCCGGCATCATTAAAACTGGCGCGCGCGTTGTAAGTTCAGTGGAGCGCCCCGAAGCGCGGGCAGTGATTGCGAAACGATGCGCCGACGTGAACGCCCCTCTCGTGGAAGTTTCTTCGGCTTGGCAACTCCAGAACGTGTGGGTGTCGAACGGTCTCTACAGCGCAGAAGCAACGTTGACGCAAACATCTCATAAGATCAACCTCGCACCTGGACTGCCGGGGCGCTTCCAGATTCAGAACGCGCTGGCAGCCGCTTCCGCAAGCATCCTTCTAGCTGGGCAAGGATTCAAAGTAAGAGACGAAGCTATCGCGCGCGGAATCGCCACCGTACATTGGCCGGGGCGTCTGGAGCGAATCGCCGAGCGGCCGGATGTATATGTGGATGGCACGCACAACCCCGCGGGCGCGCGCGAACTTCTAAGTTTTTGGAAAGAGAACTTCGCCGGACGCCGTATATTTCTGGTTTACGGCGCAATGCGGGATAAAGCGGTTGACGAAATTGCCAGCCTGCTTTTCTTCCGTGCTGAAGCTGTGATTTTCACCGCACCCCGCCAGTCACGCGCAATTTCCGCTCTGCTGCTTTCGGAAATCGCCGGCCATTTTGCGAAGCAGTCGTTCATCGTTCCGGACCCGATCCAGGCAATCGAGCGCGCAATCGAACTTTCCAGACCAGAAGACGCGATATTTGTTACAGGTTCATTATATCTGGTTGGAGATGTTCTCGGGTTCCGGTTACCGCGGGGCCAAAGAAAAGCGATTTCAGAGCCGCTGTCAAACCCTTGACATCTTCCGCTTTTCGTAGAGATCGCTTCAGATTTGCATAAGTCTACGCGAAACTGCATAGCGCTCTGCAACTTCAAAGACACTGTCGCGAAATCGAAAATGAATTTTCGTCCCAAACCCGTACAGTGTTTTCCCCAAGTCGAACGCCAAACAAACGCGCTTACTAAGAATTCGCATTGGTGTCGGAACAATTCACGCTTTTTGTACGTTTATTCAGTTGTAGCTGGCAGTAAAAGTGCAACTTGCTGCGTCTAAGGAGGTAATGCGGGAGGTGTCAATGAACAGTGGCATGCGGCGACAACAACTGGAATCGTTCGGACGCGCTCCAGCGTTACTATCTGTAGCATTGCGGCAGTTTCCCAAGAAGATGTGGCTCTATAAGCCTTCGGCAGATCGTTGGAGCATTCACGAAATTATTCTGCACCTCGCGGACAGCGAAGCCAGCGCCTATGTACGCTGCCGGCGTTTCATCGCTGAGCCCGGAAGCCCTGTGCTGAAATTTGACGGAGCGCGCTGGGCCGGCAACTTGGGATATTTCCACCAGAGCACTCGCGAGGCTCTGGAGATTATCCGCCGCTTACGAAGGATGACTTACCAATTGCTCGTGAGTCTGCCCGAGCCGGTCTGGGAACACACCGTGGAACATCCCGCACAAGGACGTCTAACCCTCGCCGAGTGGATCGAGATACAGGAACGCCACATCCCGCATCACATCGATCAAATGAAACAGAATCACGAAAAGTGGCTCGCGTCGAATCCTCCGAGGAAACCCGCCACGCCGTCGCGCCGTTCGCAATCTTCGCTGCCCATGATGAGGATGTCGGTGAATACCTACTGACCGTTTGAGTTGTTTGCCTCTCGGTTCTCATCGCTCGGTATTTCAGTTCCCTTCGGACCGTCCCACCGTGCGAGATCTTGCACGAGATCTTGCGCGGTTGCTGGAGTGAACGGTCGATGGTAGGATGTGCACTCTATGGCGTCTCAACCTAGCCAAAAACCGCGCATTGGTATCCCGTATCGCACACGAAAAGAAGAGCTTAGCGGAGAACGAACCAAATATAACTGGTATGGGGAAGCCGTCCGCATGGCGGGCGGTGAGCCGGTTGAAATCTCATTAAAGCTGCCTGCCAACGAATGGCGGGACTTGGCAAACACCCTGGATGCGTTCGTGCTTCCAGGCAGCCCCGCTGACGTCGCGCCCGAGCGTTACCATGCTGCGCGCGGCCCTGAATGTGCCGAGAGCGATCCTGCCCGCGAAAAAACAGATTCGACGCTGCTGGAAAATGCGTTCGCGGAGAGTAAGCCAGTCCTGGCAATTTGTTTCGGCGTGCAAAGTTTAAACGTTTTTCTTTCAGGCTCGCTCATTCAGGACATCCCCACCGAAATCCGCACCGACATCCAACATAGATGGGAGCGCGAACAAGGTGCCCCGGAACCATTTCACCTCATCAAGATCGAACCGGGGTCACGTCTGGCGCAACTCGCCGGAAAAAATGAGGCGCGGGTGAACAGCTCGCACCACCAGTCGGTGCTAAAACCCGGGCGCGACCTTCGCGTAACCGCGCATGCTCCGGATGGAGTGATTGAGGCTGTCGAATGGACTGGAGACGCGAACTGGATCACCGGCGTGCAGTGGCATCCCGAGCGCATGATCAAGGACGATTTGCTGGCCCAGGCTTTATTTCGCGAGCTGGTAGAAGTAGTGCGCAAAGCGCCGGTGCATTCCTGAAGCACTAGACTCTCGACATTCCCAGAAACGCAAATTCGGTTTGGTTTTTTAGCAATACTGACTGCCGAAGCATCTAACTGACTTCTCGGGGGACGAATGATCTCACTCGCTGGAAAAGCGGCACTCATAACTGGGGGCTCGCGAGGCATTGGAGCCGCAACCGTGAAGCTCTTCGCACAGGCGGGTGCGGACGTAGTTTTCAACTATCATCGCAATCGCGAAGCCGCCGAACAGGTGGAACAGGAGACACGCAAGCACAGCACACGTGTGGAATCGCTGAAAGCGGATTTGGGCAGGATCGCCGACGCGAAAAAGCTGGTCGATTTCACGCGCGAACGGCTCGGCCGCCTGGATATCCTTGTGGCCAACGCCGGCATCTGGAATGAGCAGGACACACCCATCGAAAAACTCACCGAGCGCGAATGGGATGAAATGATACGGGTAAACCTGAAAAGCGTTTACTCCGTGATTCATTACAGCGTGCCGCACATGATCGCGCAAAAGGGCGGCCGCATCGTCGCGATCAGCTCGACAGCGGGTCAGCGCGGCGAAGCTTTCCACTCGCACTATGGCGCGAGCAAGGGCGCCATCATCAGTTTTGTAAAGGGATTAGCTTCCGAGCTTGCCAGGCACAATATCCTGGTGAACTGCGTTGCACCCGGTTGGGTGGACACCGATATGTCCGCGTCGGTGCTGCGAAAGAAGGCGCTGATCAAGGCGGCAGTGGCGCCCATTGCTTTAAAACGGCCCGCGACTGCAGAAGAAATTGCAGGCCCCATTCTTTTTGCTGCGTCCGACCTGGCAACCTTCATCACCGGAGAAGTAATCAACGTTAACGGAGGTTCGGTCCTTTGCGGATAACCGCTCGCGTGTTAGCGGCAGCCATCTTGATTATTTCATCGCTTTGCATTGCCCCAGAATTGCGCGCGCAAGACTCCGAAGTGATGATGCCGGCGCAAAGCTCGGCGAAAGCCAAAGAAATTTTGGAGCAAGCCATTCAGGCCCTGGGCGGCGATGCATATTTGAATGTCCACGACCTTACTTGCACCGGGCGCCTGGGCCAGTTTGGGCACTCCGGCGAGCTGAACGGGTTTGAACACTTCATCGACTACACCATCCCCATTCCACCATTCAAGGACCGCCAGGAAAATCTTCCCAAGCGCAATATCATCGAAGTTTTCAACGGCGATAAGGGCTGGGACCTCGATCGGGGAGGCGTTACCGATGGGCGTACCAGCGACCTGGCGCGCTACCAGGAAGACATGAAGAAAGACATCGACAACATTCTGCGCCATCGAATCCACGAGAAGGACATGATTTTTCGCTACGGCGGCCCCGATGTAGTGGACTTGAAAGAAGCAGATTGGGTGGAGTTGGTGGACAGCGACAACCGCACCATCCGTATCGCCATTTCGAAATCATCGCACCTGCCAATTCGCAAGATTGTTGATACGCGCGACGCCAACACACGCATGCGCGCCGAAGAAATTGAATACTATTCGAATTTCCATCCTTTTTCCGGAATCGAGACTCCGTTTCAAATCACGCGTGAGCGCAACGGAATCAAGATCTACCAAGTCTTCTTCGATAAGTGCGATTACAACACCAACATTCCCGAATCCCTGTTCACTAAAGAATCCCTCGACGAGCGCTGGGACAAAGTCGGCAAGAAATCGAAAGACAAGAAGTCGAAATCCAAAGACGCAGAGAACTAATTTGGCTGGCTGAATTCTTCGTGGGCGACTAGTGGAAATTACTCATCATGACCACGTCGGTCTTGTTTTGGCCGCGCGAAAATGCCAACTGTTTTCCGTCTGCGGACCATGCGAAAGCGAACATTTGCCCGCTGGGGAATTTTGTAAGTTGGGCTGGAGGTCCACCTGCCAGCGACTGTTCCCAGATATTCGTGGCGTGGTTACGTGTTAGCAAGAATGCGATGGCCTTGCCATCAGGACTGAACTTGGGGGACTGCATGCCGTAAGGCACGGCTAAGTTGTATAAAGGGGCCCCACCGGCGGCGGATGTCACAGCAAAAGTGGATTGCAGGACCGTGTCTTGATGCGTCAGCGAGATGTAAAATAGTAGTTTCCCATCAGGCGAGTATCCGGAAAACCCGAGTGGCACATTTAGCTTGGTAGGCTTTCCTCCTTCGAGTGGGATACTCCAAATCGCATTGTCGGCGACATAGATAGCAGACTGGGAATCGGGTGAGCAGGTGGCAGCGGCGAAAAGGAGCGCGGTAGCAGGTAATTTCACTGGACTGGAGCCATCGGCCTGGACGCGCCAAAGATCAACCTTTCCGTCGTGAACCGTGGTGTAAAGAACACGCTTGCCGTCTGGACAACCGGACAATTGCAAATGTATATCGTGGTCATTCGTCAGTTGGCTCTGGTTACTTCCGTCGGCATTTATGGTGATCCATTGCAAGCGAGGGTCGACAGCCGCAATTTTATTCCCCACCCAATTCAGTTCTAGACCAAGCGCTTCGCCGGAGGTGATCTGTTTGGACTCCGAACCATCTCCCTTGGCCACCCATATGTCACTTAAGGTCGTGTTTTGAACCGCTACCAGGGAATCTCCATCTCGAGTAACGTCCAGGCAGCATGTATCGTAGTTCGTAAGATCATTCGTAAATCGCGATATCTCACCTTGTGGATAGCTTACAAACCAAATTTGGCCGTGGCCGGTTTCATCCAGCGCCACCACCAGGACCCCTCGACCATCCGGCACCCACGCTGCTGCACGGGCAGGAGTTTTAAAGGAGCGCAGCTTTTTGATTTCGCCGGTTTTGGATGAAACTATCGTGAGGATCCATTCGCTTGCAGTGCCCACTACTTCTGGGGACACAACCGCCAGGTTTTTCCCATCGGCAGACCATGACACATTCATCTGGCCCGGCCCGAATCCGTTCCGTTGCACCAGCACTCGCTCGCCGCTACCGTCCGCATTCGCAATTAGAACTTGGTTTCCTAGAGGATTCAGAATGCCCCGAACAAAAGCGAACTGTTGGCCGTCAGGCGAAAAGCTCGGCGCGGTATCCACATCGCGAATGAGCTGCTTCGGAGTTCCTCCCAGAACCGGCATTTGATACAAGTAGCGGAAATCCGTGGTGGACTTGTCCGAGCGCACGAACATTACGTAATTCCCATCCGGCGTAAAACTCACCGCAACGAAGCGCGCCTGATCGGGCGGCAGTACTTGCACGTGACTGCCGGTGGCCAGTTGCTGCACCCACAAGCTTTCCTGCTCACCATCGCGCAAAACGTAAACGATGTAGCGACGATCCGGAGAGAGCGCGGCAGTCCTGGCATTTCCCGTGGTAGTAACTTGCGTGATTTTCATATTTTGCAAGTTGAACCCGCGAGGCCGGTTAATCCAGAAATAGGCGCCAGCAGCGAGAGCGATCAGTATTACCGCAGCCACAATTCCGTACCGAGCTTTGCGGCCTTTCGGCACCGCGACGTTCACCGAACTGCTGGCGAGCGGAACGCCACCGGACGTAGTGTCGCGCTTTAGCCGCTTCAAATCAGCGCGGAGATCGGAAGCTGTTTGATAGCGAAACTTGCGGTCTTTTTCGAGCGCTTTATCGATCACGCGTTCGAGCTCTGTCGGAATCTGAGGATTCAGCTTCGACGGTGGAACCACTGGGCGATTTAAAATGGCATCGTGGATAACCGCCGTGGTCGCACCGGAGAACGCTTGCCTTCCGCTAGCCATCTCATAAAGAACTGCGCC
Source organism: uncultured Acidobacteriota bacterium (assembly GCA_963731535.1). GTDB lineage: Bacteria > Acidobacteriota > Terriglobia > Acidiferrales > UBA7541 > Palsa-295. Next base: position 398,964 of record CAVSWI010000016.1, read on the forward strand.
AAAACTAAACAGGTCTGTGCGTGCATCCAGTTCTTCTCCGCGCGCTTGCTCCGGCGACATATAGGCCACGGTGCCCAAAGCTGTACCAGGACTCGTGAGGAATTCTTCGGTTGCTTGCGTGGCCATCGCCGACACGCCCACACCTTCCGCCACGCGATTCGCGCTGGTCTGCTTGGCCAATCCGAAGTCAAGAAGCTTAGCGTGGCCACGTCGGGTAACGAAAATGTTCGCAGGTTTGATGTCGCGATGAGTGATGCTTTCGGAGTGCGCGGCATCGAGCGCGTCGGCGATTTCCACTGCCAACTCCAACAGATCTTCGAGCGGCAGTGGTTTCCCTTCGATGCGATGCTTCAGAGTCTGGCCATCTAGAAACTCCAGCGCGATAAACTGCTCGTCGCCTTCGCGGCCAATTTCATAAACGGTGCAAATGTTGGGATGGTTGAGCGCGGAAGCAGCTTGCGCTTCGCGTTGGAAACGTGCGAGCGTTTGAGGATCGCGGGCTACATCGCGCGGAAGAAACTTTAGCGCGACGAAACGACGCAACGTGGTGTCTTCGGCCTTATACACCACGCCCATGCCTCCGCCGCCCAGCTTTTCCAGGATGCGATAATGCGAAATCTGTTCGATGGATCCATCCTCCAGGCGTCAGGAACTATAGACGCACGCTTGCCGCATGGTCAATGGCTTGCCGCCGTGACTCAAGTAGGTGGCAAATGGCAGCAATTCGCCCCGATTGAGCGTTTCCACGCCGCGCGATGTATAATTATCGGATGCCCGTAAAGCGAAAAAGTGAACCGATGCACAGCACCACCGTGCTATGCGTGCGGAAAGACAATAAGGTGGTCCTTACCGCCGACGGCCAGGTGACACTCGGCGAAGGCGTGATCAAGCACAACGCCAAGAAGACGCGCCGCCTTTATAATGACAAGATCATCGCAGGCTTCGCGGGAAGCACTGCGGATGCGCTCTCGCTTTTCTCGCGTTTCGAAAATAAATTGCAGGAATTCCATGGCAACCTGCCTCGCGCGGCAGTCGAGCTATCCAAGGACTGGCGCACGGATCGTTCTCTGCGGCATCTGGAGGCGCTCTTGCTAGTCGCAGATGTAAAATCCACTTTTCTACTTTCCGGCAGTGGAGATGTAATCGAACCGGACGACGGCATCTGCGCCATCGGCTCGGGCGGTCCTTACGCTCTGGCCGCAGCGCGCGCTCTTTCGAAATTCACAAAGCTTGGAGCGAAAGACATATCGCAGGAAGCCATGCGCATCGCCAGCGAAATCTGCATTTTCACTAACGCCAATTTCAGCATCGAAGAACTATGACCGGAAAGTCGGAGAAAGACATGGTGATCTACTTGGCAGGTGAATCGCAAGCGGCCGAGCCCGAACCAATTCCGTCGTTTGACGAGCTGACCCCTCGGGAAATCGTGATCGAGCTCGATAAGTACATCGTTGGCCAGAATCTTGCCAAAAAAGCTGTGGCCATCGCGCTGCGCAATCGCGTGCGGCGGCAGAAGTTGACACCCGAACTCGCCGAAGACATTCTTCCGAAAAATATTCTGATGATTGGGCCCACCGGTGTGGGAAAAACGGAAATCGCGCGGCGCCTCGCGCGTCTAGCTGGCTGCCCGTTCGTGAAAGTGGAAGCTTCGAAGTACACCGAAGTGGGATATGTGGGCCGCGATGTGGAGTCCATGGTCCGCGACCTGGTGGAAACTTCTATCGACATGGTGCGGGAAGAAAAACTCGATGAAGTAGCCGAGCGCGCCGAGCAGTCTGCGGAAGAGCGTTTGCTGGATTTGCTGTTGCCACCTTCGCCGATGCCTGCTGCGGATGCCAATCCGAACGCCGAAGCGCAGCGTCGCGAGCAATTGCAACGCACGCGCGACAAGCTTCGCGCTCAGCTGCGTGAAGGAAAACTCGATCAGCGCATGGTGGAAGTGGAAGTTCGCGAGCGCGCCATGCCTGCCTTTGAAATCGTCACCAATCAGGGCGTCGAGGAAATGGACATCAACGTCAAAGACATGCTCTCCGGTTTCTTCGGCCAGCAGAAAAAGAAACGCAAGATGACGGTGTCGGAAGCCTTCGATTATTTAATACAGGAAGAGGAAAACCGCCTCATCGACATGGATCAGGTCACGCGGCTGGCCGTCGATCGCGTGGAGCAGATGGGGATTCTGTTTATCGATGAAATTGACAAAATCGCGGGCCGCGAATCAGGGCACGGTCCCGACGTGTCTCGCGAAGGCGTGCAGCGCGATATTCTTCCGATCGTGGAAGGGACTACCGTAAACACCCGTTATGGCATGGTTCGCACAGACCACATCCTATTCATCGCTGCAGGCGCATTCCACACTACCAAGCCGTCTGATTTGATTCCCGAGTTGCAAGGGCGCTTTCCGATTCGTGTGGAGCTCAGCTCGCTCACCGAGGGTGATTTTGTCCGCATCCTTACGGAGCCGAAGAACGCACTGATAAAACAATACATCGCTCTGCTTGATACCGAAGGGCTGAAGCTTTCCTTTACCGACGACTCCATCGCGACCATTGCGCGTTTTGCTGCCAAGGTGAACGAACAGACCGAAAATATCGGCGCTCGCAGGCTGCACACCATCCTGGAAAAAGTTCTGGAGGAAATTTCCTTCGAAGCTCCGGAGATGAAAAAGAAAACAGTGAAAGTGGACGGCGCTTACGTTCAGAAGCAGCTCGCGAATATCGTCAAAGACCAGGACCTAAGCCGCTACATTCTTTAGAAAACAAAAAATGGAACACGAAAAAGCGGAACTGGCTCCCAGCCCCGCCTCCGAAAAGCGCGCCCGCTTCTCTTTCTTAGCGCTTCCGTTCTTCGTTCTTGGTTCTGCAATTTGGCTAGCGGGTTGCGCCGCTCCCGGCGAACCCACCGAGCGCAGGCCCCCCGTACCTACTGCGATAACGGATTTGGCAGCGCATCAGCAAGGAAATGACGTAATCCTCACTTTCACCCTGCCCAAAGATACCGTGGACCATCACACTTTGAAAAAAACTCCGGCCCTTCAGATTTATCGTGGCTTCGATCCGTCTGCCGCAACTTCGGCCATTCACGAACCGTTATTTTTGATTCTTACGATCCCGCCGGCCATGATGGCCAATTATTCCGAGAAAGATCATGTCCGCGTGGCGAATTCCCTGGATGCCGGCGATCTGGCCCCGCACGTAGGCTGGACAGCGACTTACGCGGTTCGCACGCGCGCATCCGCGAAAAAGGAATCGGCGGATTCGAACCGAGCTAGCGTGCGGGTTTATCCAGCGCCCGACCCTATTACCGACCTCAAAACCCAAGTCACGCACTCTGGCATCGTGCTTACTTGGACTCCGTCCCAAAACACGATCGTAGGGTCGGCACCCCCCCTTGGGGCCTACCACGTTTATCGCGCGGAATCGGTTCCGGAGTTGCAACCAGAAGCGCCTCCGAATGCATCTGAATCAGCTGCTGGAGTTCCCAAGTTGAAAGCGCCGCTCGCACGCATCGGTGAATCGCCTGAGCCAAGTTTCCAAGACATGCAGGTCGAATTTGGCAAGACCTACATATACTCGGTTCGGAGCCTCGCGCAATATCCCGACGTAGCACTCGAATCTGCGGACTCGAATCTGGTCATGGTGACTCCGCGTGATATTTTCCCGCCGACAGCGCCCCAAAACGTAACTGTAGTTCTAGTCCCGGCGCAGGGTCAAAATCCTGCATACCTTGACGTCTCCTGGGCCATCAACCCTGAAACCGATATAGCGGGTTACAACGTCTATCGAAGTGAACGGGACGGTATTCCGGGTAGGCGTCAGAATTCGGAGTTGTTGCTTACGCCTGCATTTCGCGATATGAATGCGCTGCCTGGCCGCCAGTATGTCTATACTGCAACCGCGGTGGACCGCGCCGGCAATGAAAGCTCAGCCAGTGCGCCGGCTTCCGGCAGCATTCCGGCGGAAGGTCAACCAATAAAACCATGACTGAAAATTCGCCAATCGATAAAATCATCGGCGGTAAAACGGATAAGCCGCTGCCTCGCCCCGCTTTGACCACCGGAATCTACACCGGCGCCTTGCTGGTAATCGTGACATTCGCAGCTCTGGTAGCCGCGAATCGCATGCCCTGGCTCGATAACCGTGCTCTGGAACGAAACGCGGTCTTTTGTGGCTTGTTTGTGATTTTCATGCTGATCCCCCTCGTGCGTTTCTATAATCGCCCCATACAGATGTTCACCTCCGCCATGATCGGCTGGGGAATGTTCGTCTTGGGCTACTACATCGCGGGTATGGTTTTCCGCAATCTCTTTGACGTTTTGCGCACGCCGTTTGAGGCCTTGATCGAAGGGGCAGTTATATACGGCTTTTTCGCGGTGGGTTCGTGGGTTGCCTCCATGGCGCTACATGCACGGCATCAGGCGATCGAATCGCGGCGGCGTCAGCATCATCCGGCTCCGCACCATCGATGAAACTCTGCCGCTTTCAAACCTCCAGCTTCTCTGCCAACGAAGTCCATCGCTCGGTTCATCAAATTCATCCCGAGATCCGCAATGGAATCGTCGAAGGCAACGAGGTTCGCGAAATCCGCGGAGAGTTTTGGGGTAACCGCGAGACTGCCGGTCCCAGCTGGCCACTGAATTCCGTGAAACTTCTCCCACCTTGCACCCCGAGCAAAATTGTTTGCGTCGGCCGGAATTACGCCGAGCACGCCAAAGAATTGGTAAACGAGGTTCCCAAAGAACCCTTGCTGTTTTTTAAGCCGCCCTCCTCGGTGATCGGACCGGATGAGCCGATCGTCCTGCCGAGCCTTTCGCAGCGTGTGGAATACGAAGGCGAACTCGCCGCGGTCATCGGCCGCCGCTTCCGCAATCTGCAGGCTAACGAAGATATTTTTGCCTACATCCTCGGATACAGCTGTCTGAACGATGTCACGGCGCGCGATCTCCAAAGAAAAGACGGTGAATTTACGCGCGGCAAAGGCTTCGACACTTTCTGCCCCTTCGGCCCGGTCATCGAAACCTCCCTCGATTTAGCCTCCGCCAACGTCGAAACTTTTGTGAATGGGACCAGGAAACAGTTTGGACATACCTCGGAAATGATATTTTCTCTTGATGTTATAATTCGCTACATCGCGCAGGTGATGACGCTGGAACCCGGAGACGTTATTGCCACCGGCACGCCTTCCGGAGTGGGTCCACTGGCTGGGGGGGACGTGGTGGAAGTCAGCGTAAGCGGCGTCGGCACGCTGCGAAATTTTGTCAGCGGGCCGGATGAAGACGAGCGGGATTGAGCCGAGTCTGCTTCCGGATGCAACGCCGCCCCGCGCGCAAGGCGAGTCTTGAGAGAACTTCTGAGAGATTGGCACAATTGGATTCCGCTGGCGGGCCTCGCAGCGCTGGCACTCGTAGGAATTATCTTCTGGCTGCGACGCAAACCGGTAGATCCCGGCGAAATCGAACGCCAGCGCCGCGCGTTTTTGAATCGCGTGGGACGCATCGTCGAAGGCCAGGTTCTTGAGATTGTGGATCGCGCACGCGACTCCCAAGCAGAAAAACCTGCCGGCAGTCTTGTGAAAAGCAAACCTCCGTCATCCGGAGTTGCGCCCAATGGCACGCAAAAGCTGCTCTACTACACCTACTCAATTTCCGGCGTTACTTACGAAACTGCCCAGGACGTGACCGGTCTCGAGGAGCGTTTACATCTTACTCGCGTCGCCGCCGGTCAAACCGCCAGCGTGAAATACGATCCGTCAAACCCCAGTAACTCCATACTTCTCGCCGATGACTGGTCCGGCTTGCACTAAGGCCAATCCTTGCTCGCAAATTCACAAACTCTGAATCCTCATGGCTCGCGTCTAGTCTACCGCAATAAATAGTCGCAGCGAGCGGTGGTACACTCATCGTTCGCCCGGAGGGATATTTGATTCGCACCCAGCGCCTTATCTACGCCGCTTTCCTTGTTTTCGTCACCACCGCCGCATCCCTGCAGGGCCAACAGCAGACTCCGCAGCCGGTCGATCCGAGCGTTTACTCCGCCATGCGCTGGCGTTTGATTGGGCCGTACCGCGCGGGCCGCGTCTCCGCGGTGGCTGGAATTCCGGGCGATCCCGCAGTCTATTACATGGGCACTCCAGGGGGAGGTGTTTGGAAGACTTCCAGCGCGGGCCGTGTTTGGAAGCCGATTTTCGACGACCAGCATGTCGCTTCCATCGGCGCGGTCGCCATCGCTCCGTCGGATCCAAATATCGTGTATGTCGGAACCGGCGAGCAAACCGACGGCAACGGGATGTACAAGTCCACCGACGCCGGCGCGACCTGGACGCACATCGGCCTGGCCGACGTTCATTACATTAATTCCATTATTATTGATCCGCGCGATCCGAATGTTGTGGTGGTAGGCGCGCTCGGCCATCCGATCCTCGGCGTCGCAGCAGCCAGTCCCTGGCGCGGCATTTTCAAGTCCACGGATGGCGGCAAAACCTGGACAAAGACTCTGTATCGCGATGACTTCGCGGGCGCCGCAGATACCGTCGCCGATCCCAATAATCCTCGCGTGCTCTTCACCGCGCTGTGGAAGCCATTCGATTTCTTCAGCGGACCTCCCGACGTCCGAGAACCGGATTCGTGGATTTATAAATCAGAAGACCAGGGCCTCACTTGGAAGGAGCTTCCCACCACAGGCTTTCCAGCAGATCAACCGCTGGGCCGCATCGGACTCGCTGTCGCTCCCGGCACTCACGGACAACGAGTCTTCGCCATCACCGAGCCCGGACTTTTCCGTTCCGACGATGGCGGCCAAGCCTGGCGCAAGATCACGAACGATTCGCGCGTGGTAGGAAATCTTTATTTCAGCCGCGTCTTCGTCGATCCCAATAACGCGGAGATCGTTTACGTGATGCAAACGACTACCTATCGCTCCAGCGACGGTGGCAAAAATTTCACCGCATATAAAGGCGCGCCGGGCGGCGACGATTACCACGTCCTATGGATCGATCCCAAAAATTCCCAGCGCATGATTCTCGGTGTGGATCAAGGCGCTACCATCAGCGTGGACGGCGGCAAGACCTGGAGCAGTTGGTATAACCAGCCCACCGGCCAGTTCTACCACGTGATTACCGACAACCAGTTTCCTTACTATTCTTACGCGCCGCAGCAGGATAGCGGCACAGTGGTGGTACCGAATCGCAGCGATTACGGTGAGATCAGCTTCCGTGATTGGTTCTCCACCGGCGGATTTGAATTTTGTTACATCGCGCCGGACCCCTCGAATCCAAACGTTATTTTTTCAGGTGGATGGTACGGCAGCGTCGTGCGCTTCGACAAAACTACCGGCCAGATCACTCACGTTTTTGTGCGCACTGGAAATTTGCGCACCACGCAAATGCCTCCGCTGGTCTTCTCGCCGCAGGATCCAAAAACGCTTTATCTCGGCACGCAGTTTGTTCTGAAAACCACGGACCAAGGATATAGCTGGCAAACCATCAGCCCCGACCTTACCGTTGCTCCCGGCGCTCCAGCAAACGGCGATAAATCGCCGGCCGGCGCGTCAGGGCATATACCTGAAGGTGATCTTTCGCCCAGCGTTGACAAGGATGCCGACGAACTGAACGCATTCGGCGCAGACGCTGACTCTGACGAAAAAGAATTCGAACTCCAGCGCCCCGGCCGTCGCGCTGCCATCATGGCGATGATGCCCTCGCCTTTGCAAGCTGCTGTGATCTGGGTCGGCACAAGCAACGGCCTGATCCAACTCACCCAGGACGCCAGCGCGACCTGGCAAAATGTGACGCCTGCAGGCTTGCCGGCTCACAGCGCAATCATTGCCGTGGAGCCCTCGCATTACGATGTGGCCACGGCCTACATCGTCACGCAGGCTGCCAAAGATAAACATCCTTACATCTATCGCACTCACGACGGCGGCAAATCCTGGCAAAAAATTACCGACGGTCTCGAGGATAACTGGCTTGCTCGCGTTGTCCGCGAAGATCCGGTACGCAAAGGATTGTTGTACGCCGGAACCGAAAACGCGCTCTATGTTTCTTTCGACGGCGGTGACCACTGGCAATCGTTGCAATTGAATTTCCCCGCGTCCGACGTTCGCGATCTCGCCGTGCACGGCGACGACCTGGTTGCCGCTACCTACGGTCGCGCTATTTGGATTCTCGACGATCTATCGCCGTTGCGACAAGCCAGTGCGGAAATAGCCGGCGCGAACGCGTACCTGCTAAAACCGGCCAACACTGTTCGCGTGCGCTGGGATAACGATCAGGAAACTCCGCTGCCGCCCGAAACACCCGCCGGAAAAAATCCTCCGGACGGTGCCATTCTCGATTATTACCTGAAGTCCGCTCCCACCGGAGTGCTCACACTGGAAATCCACGACGCGCAGGGAAAATTTGTGCGCAGATTCACAAGCATTGCTCCCACACCCGACGCTACGCCAAAAAACGTGCCCGATTATTGGTTTGGTCCCATGCCTGCGCTTTCGAAAAACGTGGGGCACAATCGCTTCGTCTGGGACTTGCGCTACGAGTCCCCTAAAACCCTGCCCTTCAGCTACTACGGAAACATTCTCGACTACATCGAGTACACCCTTTCCGACCACGCGATCCCCCAAGACACGCCGCGCGAACAAACGCTGGGCCCAATTGCTGTTCCCGGACAATACGAAGCAATACTCATCGCCAACGGCGTGCTGATGAAGCAGCCTTTCACCATCACTCTGGATCCGCGAGTGCCTGTTTCACAAGCTGATCTCGTAAAACAATTGGACGCGGTGAACAGAATCGACGCCGGCCTGGCGTCAAGTTACCAGGCCTACCTGGCCATCACACCGATACGCGAAGCGATTGCTGCGCGCCAGAAAAGTCTGCAAGATTTCATGAAGCAGCATCCACCGGCGGAGAAGAAACAAAACGCACCAGGAAAAGGCATTACCGACGAAGCATCAAAAAGTACGACCCAGCCCCCACACTCTTCTAATGCTGCGACACAAAGTCCCCATGCAAAAGACGTAGCCGACGAACCAGTGCAAAACGCCGAAGCGAAAGACGCGGCGGCGAAGGTTGCGGAAGGACAAGATCTAGCTGACGCGCTGCAAGATCTCGACAAGAGGACTGCGCTTATTCAAGAAGGCACTTTCACGGCTCCTGGAATTGGTCCGGCGCATCGCGATCTCGCGCGGCTATCTTTCATGATCCAAAGCGGCGACGCTGCTCCTTCGCAAACTGCCGAAGCAGCCCTGGACGAGTCGTGCGCCAGCTTAAATAAAAACATCGCTGCGTGGCGTGATTTGGCCGCCCAGGGTTTTGCTTCAACGGACGCGCTGCTGGCCAAGTACAACCTCGCGCCGCTGCCGCCTCCGCAGAGCGTACCGGCCACTCCGGACGCCTGCCGCGCACAATAGTTTTTGGTTCTAGGGTCTTAATGTTGCGCCGGCCTGCCTCGCCGCAGGCGGCCTTTAGCCCGGCATCTTCGTCTGTGCTCTCCCGCCGCTTCCTGGCGGCTACCTCAGGGCTGCCGTGCTCGTTCCGACCGAGGCACCAGAGAACCGGCGCTATAAATGGAGCACTAGAACAATCGCTTTTGTAGCGGCCACCTTTAGGCGGGCGTACTTTCTCTGACCCAAACCACCGTTTTGAATATCCAATTTGGCTGTTGTGATCCGCCTCTTAAACGTGTCTCATTCGTATTCGAAACTAAGATCTCGAATTTAAACGGTAACGCCGTTTGCGAACGGGAGAGATCAAATTGCCAACCGCTCGTCCGCCTTCGTGGAAAATTCTTCTCGCGTTCGCCATCATTTACTTCGTATGGGGCTCAACTTTCCTAGCTATACGCGTAGGCGTTCGAGAAGTTCCACCGTTCCTGTTGGCGGGCATGCGCTTCACTGTCGCGGGATTAGTCTTATACGCCTGGCTGCGATTAACTGACACTCCCTCGCCGAGCCGCCGAGAATGGCTGGCGGCCACTTTTCTCGGGGCATTGATTTTTCTGCTCGATTATGGCTGCCTTTTCTGGGCCGAGCAGCGCGTTCCATCAGGCATCGCCGCCGTGGTTCTGGCGACCATTCCAGTATTTATCACGCTGATGGAAATTGTTTTTCTTCGAACGCAACGTCTGACCGTGCGTCTATCGCTGGCGCTTCTAGTAGGACTCTGCGGCGTGGCCGTGCTGGTGAATCATTCTTTTACTTTCGGAGAAGTTCCCATCAATCGCGCCGGAGCATCCGCTCTGTTGCTCGCTTCTTTCACTTGGTCTATCGCTACGATTCTCACGCGCCGCCTACCGCTTCCGGCGTCGAAGCCTATGAGCGCCGCCGCTCAAATGTTCTCGGGAGGACTCCAGCTATTTGTGCTCGCGGCACTGACGCATGAGTTTTCGGGCTTTCACCCGCAAGCAGTTTCCGCCACTGCGTGGTGGTCGCTACTTTATTTGATTATCGCAGGCTCTATCGTGGGATTTACCGCTTACATATGGCTGCTGCATTATGAATCTCCCACGAAAGTTGGCACCTATGCCTACGTCAATCCGGTAGTAGCAGTCGCAGTGGGCTACTTTATCGGCAAGGAGCCAATCGGTCCGCGCACATTGCTGGGAGGCTTACTCATTTTGATCAGCGTGGTCAGCATCACTACCACGCCGAAGCAAAAAGACTTACCGGCCCGTGAAAACGCCGCGTTGCTTCCCGCTATGGAATCCGAGCCGTCTCACTCCGGAAACAAGCGTCGCGCGCGAGCGCCTAAATTGTCCTAGCCGAAACTTTGACTAATTCTTGGCTTCCGCTATATTTGTCCGGATGAGCAATCGCAAGCGCGCCACTCTTATACGATTTCCCTACACTCAATTTCCGTTTTATTTCGCCGGCATTCTAATTCGCGCTAAAACGGCGGGCCAGCGGTGACTGAACACCGCAAACATCGCGACGGCATCGAAGAGCTCCGCAAACTCAACGCCGAAGCCGAAGCTGGCGGAGGAGCCGAGCGCCGCGAACGCGAGCACAAGCAAGGTAAGCTCAGCGCGCGGGAACGCGTCGATTTGCTTCTCGATGAAGGCTCTTTCGAAGAGCTAGACAAATTTGTCCGCCATCAGTCTCACGATTTCGGCATGGAAATCCAACGCCCGCCCGGCGATGGATTCATCACCGGCTACGGCCGCATCGATGGCCGCCTGGTGTACGTCTTCGCGCAGGACTTCACGATTTTCGGCGGCTCGCTCTCCGAAGCAAACGCCTCAAAGATCACGAAAATAATGGACTTGGCGATGCGATCAGGCGCGCCTTTGATCGGCCTCAACGATTCCGGTGGAGCGCGCATTCAAGAAGGTGTGAAGTCGCTAGCAGGTTACGCGGAAATTTTTCTTCGCAACACGCTAGCCAGCGGTGTGATTCCGCAAATCAGCGCGATCATGGGACCGTGCGCGGGCGGCGCCGTCTATTCCCCGGCCATCACTGATTTTATTTTTATGACCCGCGACACTTCGTACATGTTCGTCACTGGTCCGGACGTGATCAAGACCGTCACGCACGAGGAAGTTACCAAGCAGGAGCTTGGCGGCGCCATGACCCACAACGAAAAAAGTGGCGTGGCACATTTTGTTTCAGGCGACGACGCGGAATGCCTCGCTATGATCCGGGAACTCTTCGGCTATCTGCCCTCGAATAATCTCGACGATCCTCCTCGCCGGGCTTCGAGAGACCCTTGGGACCGCACACATCCGGCGCTCAACGCGCTAGTCCCGGAAGATCCGCAAAAGCCTTACGACATCAAAGACGTGATACACGCCATCGCGGATGATTCAGAGTTCTTCGAAGTCCACGAACACTTCGCCAAAAATATCGTGGTCGGTTTCGCCCGGCTCGATGGCCATACGGTAGGGATCGTCGCAAATCAGCCGGCGTTCCTTGCCGGCGTGCTCGATATCAGCGCATCGGTGAAAGGCGCGCGGTTTGTTCGATTCTGTGATGCATTCAATATTCCGCTCATCACCTTTGAAGACGTACCTGGATTTCTACCCGGCACCCAGCAGGAATTCGGCGGAATCATCAAGCACGGCGCAAAGCTGCTCTTCGCCTTTGCCGAAGCCACCGTGCCGAAGATCACAGTCATTACGCGCAAAGCTTACGGTGGCGCGTACTGCGTGATGGCCTCGAAACATATTCGCACCGACATCAACTACGCGTGGCCGACCGCCGAAATTGCTGTGATGGGACCCGAAGGCGCAGTGAACATCGTGTATAAGCGCGAAATCGATCGCGCTCCCGAAGCGGACCGCGAAAAAATTCGTCGCGAAAAAATCGACGACTTCCGCGATCGTTTCGCAAACCCCTTTGTCGCCGCCGAGCGCGGCTATATCGACGCCATCATCGAGCCCGCCCAAACCCGCGCCAAGGTAATCACCGCGCTGCGTTCCCTGACAAACAAGCGCGACACCAACCCGCGCAAAAAGCACGGCAACATCCCTCTCTAACCTATAACCGCGCGCGGCTGAATCGCCGCGAGAAACGGGCAGGATGGGCGAAGTGTTTCCTAGTTCACCGTGAGCGGCGCCGACACGCTGCCGATCTTGCCGCTCAGATTGTCCCGCACCACAAACCGCACTTGATAATTGCCCGCGGGAAGCTCCAGCGCATTTTGGTACAAGATTCCGTCCGCTTTGATTTTGTCCAGCGCGGACGAAGGAACGGTTCCCCTGATGGTCTGGCCCGCGTGGCCTACGGGCGTGCCGGTGTTGGTAGCTTGCGCAACAAAGTCGATGTCGAAACGGTTTTTGTCCCTCTCATCAATTACACCGGTTGCCGGCAGGTGCACGGCAAACCCAATTTTTTTCTTGTCTCCATCGGGCGTAACGCCCTGCCAACGCACAGTCACCTGAATCCCCGTGCTCTCAAAGGGAGAACTTAACGCAAACGCGACATCGTCGGTATGCGTCAATTGAGGATCGATCGTCGCATTCGTGACTAAGAATCCAGTCCGCGCATGCACCTCCACATCTTTGCGCGCAATCTGCACCTGCAATTTCCGCCAGCCGGGCTTGTTGTTCGTGTTATTGACGTAATATCCCAACAAATAGTAGCTCGCGGAATCTTCGGCGGCGCGCTTAAAGTCGGCCGCCAGGTCGTTGTTGTTGAAAAATGCGCGGCCCCCGGTCATCTCCGCGAAATTTTCAAGGCTCTGCACCGTCGAGGCTTGCAGCGAACTCCTGCCGGCTGCAGCATCGGCGAATCCGGGACCGCTGAGACCGCCGGAATATGTCGCATCGCCTGCCGGCGATGTACTCACCAAGCCGCGGACATCCACCGGATAAACTGAAATCTGCGCATCGTTCAAAGCTTCCATCGTCCGCTCGTACAGCACAGCTAAACTACCGCCCGGGAGCGAAGAAGGTGAATCCAAGCTGAACGGAAAACTTCCCGTCGCCCATATGAGCGATTTTCTTCCGGGAACTCCGGAGAGCGACCACGCAATCGCCAGAAAAGCTTTCATGGTGTCTTCAATGGCTCGTGACTGCTGGTAGCCGCCTTGGACTGCGTCTGCGCCGAGAATAAACCCCTTCATCACGGCAGCGGGGTCGGCACCCGGCGAGATTCCGCCGGTAAGTTCGCTAGTATCTCCAGACGCAGCCATGATTTTCCCCTCTGCGCCAAACGATTCCATGTCCGACATTTCTCCGCTAGCTTTCTTCAACGCGGCAACGATCGAGGCGGGATCGCTGTTCAACCCGCTTAGCACCTGCAAGCCTTTTCTTCCAATCACTACAAGTCCGAACACGCGTCCTGATTCCAGATTGTCGGCCAGATACTTGATCAATTGCTTGCGTCCGATCGTCTGATCCAGAAACGGAGTATTGATAGTGTCCAAAGCAATCACGGTAATGGAGGAAGGCTGTTGCTCGAGCGTGATATTGCTAAATGTGCCCGGCGCGTTCGTAGTTTGCACCGGACGCGCGTTGCCTGCGTTCACTTCCTGGAAGATAGCAATCCGTTGCTGCTTGCCGTCTTCCAGAATTCTGAAATCGTCTCGAGTCAGTTTCTGGACGTGACTGCCGGATTTGTCAGAAACCACAACGGGTACCTGGACCAGAACCGTCTGCGACCTGAGCACCAGCTTCTTCTCTTGATCCGCGCCGTTATACTTGTGCACATCCGGCTCAGGAAGGTTCGCCGGTGCGCCAAGATTTGCCGGCTGCCCCGTCATCGGGTCAATTTCCTGCGCCCACGCACAGGTCGAAAGGAAAATAATCCCGCATAAAAGACTCAGTAACGGGCGGCGCATATTGTGGCCTCGTCGATTTCCAGGTCGGCTCACTGCAAAGCCTGAGAAATATTGCTCATCCCTTTTTCTCAAGGTAAATCATCCCCCGCGGTTGCCTGCACACGTTTCGAACGCTAGCATTGGTTCCAGGAAGAAAGTATGATTTTTTGCGCCAATGACGATGAAACCGGTGTCTAAAAAAGACGTCGCCTGAGGTGGCTAGCTCTATGTCCAACGTTTCCACAGTGTTTGCGATGTCGGCGCGCAAGATCGCCAACGCTGTCGCTCCTCACGCGAACACCGACCATTTACTTCGAAGCGTCAGTCTGGACCGCGATGCCCTCGACGATTCGTCCCTAAGAATTCCGTATGCGGACATGATGTTGCTTTCCGAGCATGCCGCCAGAATGACAAAAGATTCGGCTTTCGGGTTGCACGTGGGCGAACACGTCGATCAACAAGAGTATGGCGTAGTTGGATATTCGGTCACCACGAGTGCAACTCTGGGCCAGGCGCTTCGCAGCCTCGTGCGCTATTTGCCGATATGGACGAATGTGGGCGTATTTAAGTTGGATATGGAAGGCTTCGTCGCACATTTTCAATGGGAGTATTCGGATCCCTCGCTGCCCGAGCCTCGCCACGACTGCGAAATGTCCATGGCCACCGTGGCGCGATTTAACCGGCTTACCACCGGTTCATCCTGGGCGCCGCGTGAAGTGTGGTTCCGGCATGCGAAACCGCGAGACACCTCCGAACATGCGCGCATTTTTCGCGCTCCCGTTCGATTCGGGATGCCGGCGAATGCTGTGCTTCTCGATACCGCGTTACTCGACCTTCCGCTGGAAAACGCCAGGCCCTTTTCGCACTCTGCAATCACTGCGGTAGCCGAACAACTCTTGGTGCAAGCTGCCGGTACGGCGAGCTTCTCTCAGAGCGTACTTAGCTTGATCAGGCAAAGATTAAGTTACGGGGAATTCGACGTCGAGACCCTCGCACGGCACTTCGGCGTCAGCCGGCGTACGTACCAAAGACAACTACAGCAGGAAGGTTCGTCTCATCGAAACTTGGTCCAGCAAGCTCGCCGTGAGCTTTCACAGCATCTGCTTCTAGACGCTCACATGACCGCCACGGAAACCGCCCAGGCCCTCGGATATGCCGAACACAGCGTGTTCCATCGCGCCTTTCAAAGGTGGCACGGAGTGCCTCCCAGAGCCTTCGGCCGGAGTTGACTGAAAAACTATCCAAGGGGCGCAAGGCCCTGGCTTTTCAGGTCGATTTCCGGTAGCATGCCGTGGTTTTGCCTCACCGCCATGATTCGCTAAGAATTGGAGAATGCAATGCCCAAGAATGCCCCGAAGACGAAGACTTTGGTCGAAGCGCTTGATGCGCTAATCGAAAAACATCACCTGCTGAAGCACCCTTTCTACCAGGCTTGGACTACAGGCAAGCTTTCGAAGGAATCGCTGGCGCTCTACGCCGCGCAGTATTATCAACACGTTCGGTCCTTCCCTGAAAATCTGAAGCAGCTCGCGGCTCGCATGAATGGCGACGCGAACCTCCGCGCCCTGGTAAACGAAAACCTGGCTGAGGAACTCGACCCCGCGGCGTCTCATCCCATGCTTTGGAGGCATTTCGCACAGTCGCTCGGCGTAAGCGAAGCCTTTATGGAGAATGCCCGCCCGCTGCCCGGGATCGCTGCGTTGCTCGACACGTTTGATGAAGTCGCCGTCCAAGGTTCGAAAGCCCAGGCGGTAGCCGCGTTTTACGCGTACGAAGCTCAGGTCCCCGAAATCGCCACGCAAAAGATTTCCGGTTTGCGGCGCTTTTATGAGATTACCGAACCGCGCGCTCTGGCCTATTTCGCCGTGCACGAGGAAGCTGACGTCCGCCACCGTGCCGCCTGGCGTGATTGGCTTGCAAAACAAAATGACGCAGACACAGTTTCTGTGTTATGCGCCGCCGAGCGCAGTCTGAAGGCTCTGTGGGGCGCGCTCGATGCCGTGTACCCGCAAGGCTGCGCGTCGAAGAATTAGGAAATATTTCCGCAGGTAAGGTCTGAAGACGTTGCACCGTTCGTGTCGCAGAACTTTGTTTCGCATCTTCATCAGATCGCTCACATCTTCTATACCTAGTGCGTGATTTTTGTGGTCGACGCGCCAAGAATCTTTCGGTTCTTTTTTTCCTGTATGAAAACGGTCAAGCGCAACTTTTCGCGGCTCCAGTGCGACTCAAAAGTCACATTGGCAGTTCCGGCGAACGAAGTCGGCTTATAGTCCGGATCCGCAACCCCGAGCTTTTGTAAAGATCGCAGCGTCGCGGTGTGAAGCAATACTTGCCCGGCATTCTCTCCTCGGCTCACCGACGATTGAAGCCCATCTTCCGTCACCGCCAGCCAAACCTCTGCGGCATCGCCAACCGAACTTTCCGGTAGCGTTCCCACCGATACTGCAAAGTTCTGAGATTGCTTCGTATCGGGTGGTGCAGGAGTAATCATCACTTTTGTTTTTGCGTCGTGCGACGCCTTTTCGATTTCGGATTCAGCCTTTCGTTCGTAGCTGCCCACGAACGCGGCTTCGCCATCGACCACCATCTCCGGGGTGTATGACTGAGATATTTTCAGCGGGGCCTCATAATCCAACTGCCGCTCGGTCCATTCCGACGAAGAATACGGATCCGTCCAACCGTCATGATTCCAGTAATCCACATGCTCTTCCAACGCTATGACTTCTGCGCCCTTTATTGGTTGTTCCGCTTGCAGTTTATGCAGTAAAGCATCGGCGGGCGGACAACTGGAGCATCCCTCTGACGTGAATAGCTCGACGATCACCGGTCTGCGCTGCGCTTCGGCGCCAGATACTTGCGCCTTCGTTTGTGAAACCGATGCAGCAAAAAAAAGCAAAGCCAAAACACCACTCAGCAGAGCGGTTGCCGCGACTAGCCGAAAGCTTTTCATTTCTTATCCACCCAAGTTTAGACGCTTTCGGGGAAGGAAAGGTATTTGCGATTTAGCGAGAGGTTGCGCGAGGAAATCAGCCCATCACCAGCGAACACTGTCCTTAGGAGATTACTGGCGCTTTAAGGCCTTTACACCCGCGGGACCGCCTATGAATGCTTCGGAAGCAAATTTCAAAAACAATCCGTGCTCAACAGCTCCCACAACATGATCGAGGTGATGCGCGATCTCTTTCGGATCACTCATCGGTCCAAAAGCGCAGTCGATAATGAAATGCCCGCCGTCGGTGACGTATGGTTTCTTGTCAGAGCCGAGCCGCAGCGCCGGGTTTCCATTGAGTTTAGCTAACTTCTTTTCCGTCGCCTGCCAGCCGTACGGAACAACTTCCACTGGAACAGATACCAGCGAGCCCAGCCGTTCCACAATTTTAGATTCGTCGGCAACTACGATCATGCGCTTGCTCGCGGCCGCCACAATTTTTTCGCGCAACAGCGCGCCGCCGTGGCCCTTGATCAGGTATAGCGGCCCGGGAAGAATTTCGTCCGCACCGTCAATGGTGAGGTCGATTTCCGTGTGTTCCGCGAATGTGGTTAGCGGAATATTTACCGAGCGGGCCTGCTCCGCGGTTCGCTCCGAAGTGGGCATAGCCATGATGCGCAGATTTTCCTGCGCCACTCGTCTACCCAGCGCGCTAACTAGAAACGCTGCCGTGGAGCCAGTTCCCAACCCGACGACCATTGCGCTTTCAACCAGCTTCGCAGCAGCTTCGGCGGCAGCCTTCTTCCACTGACCTTGCGGCGACAGATTCACAGGTGAACTCATTATCTCGGCATCTCCGGCGAAGCACATCATAGCCGTACCTGCCGCCCTTGCCAACCTTAGTACGCATCGCCTAAGGAGTTTTTAAATCTTGTATTCGAAAGACGATCACGATGCGCAGACGATTGAGAACCAAAATGTTAGAATCCCTCTGCTTTTGTGAACGGAGAAATGTTTAAGAAAATCCTGATTGCGAATCGCGGCGAGATTGCCGTTCGCATCCTGCGGGCCTGCAGGGAGCTTGGCTTGCGCGCTGTGGCCGTCTATAGCGATGCGGACCGTGCTTCGCTTCACGTGCGTCTTGCTGACGAGGCTTATCCCATCGGCCCCGCGACCTCTCGCGAAAGTTACCTGCTGGTGGAGAAAATCATCGGCGCCGCGCGCTATGCCGGATGCGACGCGATTCATCCCGGCTACGGATTTCTCGCCGAAAATCCCGCGCTTGCTCGCGCTTGCGCTGACGCAAAGATTGCATTCATTGGTCCCTCGCCAGAGGCCACGGAAGCTCTGGGCTCAAAAACCGCCGCGCGCCACCTGGCTCGCAAAACGAATGTGTCAACCGTCCCCGGTACGCTTGATCCCATCGAAAAAATGGAAGATGCCCGCGAAGCGGCTCGCGAAATTGGATTCCCAGTGGTGCTGAAAGCCGTTGTCGGTGGCGGTGGAAAAGGCATGCGTTTGATCGAACGCCAAGGCGAGTTTCCTGCCGGTTGGCGCGATGCTTCTTCCGAAGCTCAGAACGCCTTTGGCGATGGCCGCTTGTATCTCGAAAAATATCTCTTAAAGCCGAGGCATATTGAAATTCAAATTCTAGCTGATACTCACGGCCACATCGTCCATCTCGGCGAACGCGAATGCTCCGTGCAACGCCGGTACCAAAAAGTAATCGAAGAAGCGCCGTCGCCGATCATGACGCCAGAGCTTCGCCGCGCGATGGGCGATGCCGCGGTGAAACTGGCGAAGGCCGGTGGCTACACCAATGCAGGCACCGTAGAATTCTTGGTCGACGCGAGCCGCAACTTTTATTTTCTGGAAATGAACACGCGCCTGCAGGTGGAGCACCCGGTAACTGAATTGGTCACTTCGCAAGACATTGTAAAACTTCAGATTCGTATCGCTTGCGGCGAGCCGCTCCCATTCAACCAGGAAGACATCGCGCTCCGCGGCCACGCCATCGAATGCCGCATTTACGCCGAAGATCCGGACAATAATTTCTTCCCTTCGCCCGGACGAATTCTGGATTGGCGGGCGCCCGCAGGTCCCGGCATACGCTTCGATGACGGCGTATACAGCGGATGGACCGTGCCGAATGAATACGATCCCATGCTCGGAAAGTTAATCTCGTATGGAAAAGATCGCACAGAAGCAATCGCGCGCCTGCAACGAGCGCTCGCGGAATTTTATGCCAACGGAATAAAAACAAACGCGGAACTGTTCCAGCGGATTCTCGCTACTGCTGATTTTCAAGTGGGCGAAATATACACTCGCTGGCTCGACGATTTCCTCTCCAAGCTTCCTAAGCAGGCCGTCGCGGCTTCCGGAACTAGCTCGCCGGAAGAAGATGCTGCGACAATTGCCGCCGCGCTCTGGAATATGTCCCATCGCCAGGATTCTCCGAATACGAAGTCAATCATCAACCAGCCCGAATCGCGCTGGAAATTGGAATCACGCCGTTACCAATTGAGAGGCGAGCCAGAGCCGTAGGAATGGTCAGCCGTATGCGAACAACGAACCGTTTCGTTAGAACAGCAATTCGAGCGAACACCTTGAAAATTGAAATTGAGCTGGATGGAAAATCACGCAGTGTCGAAATGACCCACACGGGCGAGCGAACCCGCTGGACCATCGGCGGCCGCACTATCGACGCCGATGCAGCGGAAGTTTCGCCCGGCATCTACTCGATTCTGATCGCCGGCCAATCTTTCGAAGCACGCATAGCTCCCCAGGGTGATTCCGAACTCCGCGTCACCGTGGCAAACCGCGAGCACCGCGCCACGATTCGCGACCCGCGCAAATGGACACGCAATCGCGGACTGGGAGCGGAAGCGCAAGGGAGTCAGCAGCTCAGGGCTCCGATGCCCGGAAAAATCGTGGTGCTGCTGGTAAAGGCCGGCGATCGCGTCGATGCCGGGCAAGGAATCGTGGTGATGGAGGCAATGAAAATGCAGAACGAAATTCGCTCGCCCAAATCCGGCACGGTCGAGCGCTTGCTGGTTGCACAAGGACAAACCGTGAATGCCGGTGAGGTAGTCGCCATCGTCAGCTGAAGCATTGGAATTCGCTCCCATAGCTTGACCTCACCAGCGACACTTCCGCATGCGCCAAACTCCCGAAACGCTGAATTTCCCGCTAACTGCCCAACCCAGGGCTAGCCGTTTACTTTTACGTTCGCTTTGTCTTCACCGTGTCTTCCCAAAGCCTATAGCCGCTGCCAACATGGCTTCTAGCAAAGTTAGGCAAGCAGAGCCTGGATCCACTTGGGAGACACAATGCTTCACATTTTCTTGGCTTGGTTCGCTGCAGTGCTCGTGCTGGCCACTGCTGCTCTAGCGTGGATCATGCTATGCGGAGCGACCGCTCACTGGGCCGAAAAAGAAGGCCTCACATTCTGGAAAATTTTTACGCTCTCGTTTTTCTTAACTCCGCTGGCAGGAGTATTAATGGTTCTGTCGTTCAAACCGCCGCGAACCGCGCGATTCTTGGCGGAAACTGCAAGCCGCCGATAAATCCCTTGCAACTTTTGTTACGTCTCGATCTCACGCAGCAAGACCCAGTAGTGCGATCCTCCAGTTAACTTACACCGGGAATCCAGATCATCGCTCGACTTAGGAAAAAATCGTTTAGTTTGAAGCGGGGAGCTTCCCTGCAGATTCCAGAATTTGCCGCGCCAGATAATTGGTGACGTGCGAGTCATCGCGCGCCTCAATCATGTAAGCCGAGCGAAGAAGTTGTTCCTTGCGGTTACGCATCATGTCGCGAATGGATTGCTGCACTTGCGGATCAGAAAGTACGCGCTGGCCCGCTGCTTCCTTAGCAATCATTTTCAATATGCGATAGCCGCCCTGATTGCCGATCGGCTGGCTCACCGAGCCAACCTTCATGCTCAGAACCAAAGTCTTGAGCGCCGGATCCGAGCGATCTAGAGCGGACTGTGGAACGAATCCCAAGTCGCCTCCGGTCGTCGCGGTAGAATCTTCGGAATAGTCCATCGCCAATTGGCCGAAATCGGCGCCGCTCGCGAGCTTTTGTTCGAGCATTGCTACCTTGCTTTTGGCTTCCGCATCGGTTTTCGCTTTATCATTTTTGCGATTGTGGACCGAGGCGTCAGGATGCGAGGTAACCACGATCTGTGCGATGTGATATTGCGGCTCGGCTATATTGAACTGCGCGCGGTTCTTGTTGTAGAAGTCGGTGACGTCCTGGTCCGTAATCGAAATCTTGGCGATCACTTCGCGGTTCAGCAGCTTTTGAACGGAAAGCTGCCGGCGAATATCGTTTTTCAAATCATCAACGGTAAGTGCCGTGTCGTGCAGCTTCCTCTGAAACTCTTCCTCGGTGTAGGGGCTCTTCGATTCCGTGAATTTATCTTCCACTTCAGCGTCAGTGGCGATCAAATTCATTTTGCTCGCGCGTTCCAGTAGAATTTCGTTGTTGATCAATTCATCCAGAATGCTGAGCTTCAACGAAAGAGCTTCTTCCTGAGAAGGCGCTGGCGCTTCCGCATTCACTCGCGTGCGAAAATATTTTTCCACCTCGGCGCGAGAAATCTCCTTGTTGTTCACCGTAGCCCACACGTCGGGACCCGGCGTAGCTTCTTTCTTGCAGGCGGCCACAAACATGCACGCTGCCACCGCCGCAAGAATCAGGATTTTTCGTTTCAAGCGGAAAACTCCTTCGCAGGAGGCCTCAAGCAGCCTTTTTCACGCGGCCGGAACGGATACAAGAAGTGCAGACGCGAATGCGCTTGTGCGTACCTTTGATCACGGTTCTAACCCGCCGCAGATTCGGATTCCAGCGGCGCCGCGTCACATTGTGAGCGTGGCTGATCGTATTGCCAAAGCGCGGCTTCTTGCCGCAAAGTTCACATACCATTGCCATTGTTGCTTTGCTCCAGACAGGAAAGTTTCAAATCCCTTGAAGATTCATGCTACCAGAGATTGTTCCACTCGGAAAGAGATTTGCCGCACTAATCACGCCACAAACGCAGCCTCATTCACGCCTGGAATCCGTCGTTTTCTGGCTAAGAATCGGCTGGAAAATTGGATAACGACAGGTTAAGGTTTACGCCACGAATTCAAACTTAAAGAGACGGCCACAGCAGTCAGCTGCTAATTCTTGCGCGCATGGCTAATACAACGATGAAAATAGGACGCTGCGGCATGATTGCCTCGTCTAAGATCGTAATTCTAATTGCCGCCGTATTGCTGGCTTCTCAGTTCGCCGCCGCGCAGAAATTCCACGGAAGCCTTCGCGGTATCGTGCAGGACGTCAGCCAGGCACGCATTCCCTCCGCAACGATTATCCTGCGCGCCGCTGAATCTTCCCTCGAAGTGCAAGCAAATACTAACGAGCAAGGAGAGTTCCGCCTAGACAATCTTGCCCCCGGAACTTATCACCTGCTCGTGAATGCCAAGGGATTCGCGCAGGCGCACTCCGACGTAACCGTTATGGTGAGTTCCGTCCGGGACATCACCATCACTTTGCAACCGGCTGCCGTGCAGCAGACCCTGAATGTGCAGGGACAAGCTTCCTCGGTCACCACTGAGCCCATCGACTTGGCCAGCGCCGTCCATCAAGGAGTAGTCACTTCGCAAGACTTGGAAACAATTCCACTAGCTGCCCGCAGTTTCGCCAACATCGCCTACCTGGTCCCCGGAACGGAGCCAGTCGAGCCATCCGATCCCACCAAAGCGCGTATAACGGCAGTTTCCACTGGTGGCAGTTCTGGACTCAATAACGAACTCTCCGTCGATGGCGGCGACGATTCCGACGACTACATCGGCGGCTTCTTGCAGAATTTTTCGCCCGACACGATTCAGGAATTCGCCGTGCGCACCGCGCAAGAGGACGCCGACACGGGTCGCACCACCGCGGGATCCGTGGTAATCACAACGAAGCGCGGAAACAACGAATGGCACGGCGATGAGGCCTTCTACGAGCGCGCCGCCGCGCTCAACGCGCGCTTCCCCATCGAAAACCCTTCCCCAAATCCGAAGCAACCATTTTCACGCCAGAATTACATCGGCACAATCGGCGGCCCTATCATTCGTAACAAATTATGGTTTTTCACTTCCTTCGAGTACGTGCACGAAGACGCCAGCATCGCCTACAGCCCGGCCAACCAGGCGCAATTCAACGCCCTGGCACAGCTCGCGGCTCAAGGCTTGGTGGACGTAAATGGTAAAGTCGTGACCTCCATCCCAGTGCCGAATTTTGTTCCAGTGCCGTTTCGCGATTATTTGGGGACTGCTCGATTCGATTGGGCACAGTCTCCGCGCTCGCAATGGTTCCTGCGCGCAGGGATCGACAATTACCTCACGCATAACTCCGGAGTGCAGCAAGCCGCTCTTCCTTCCACTGGCGCCGAAGCGCACAACAATTACATGAACCTGGTCGTCAGCAACCAATTCACGTGGAGTCCCAGCTGGGTGGGGTCATTCGTATTCAGCGCTGGCGGCTTGCACCTCACCGAAGCACGTAACTCCGACCTCGGCTTCGCACTCGCGTTTCCGTTCACCGCTACATCAGCGACTATATCCGGGCTGGAAACATTTGGCGACAACCAGTTCCTAACGCCCATTACGGCATTTCCTATTCTGCGCAATCAGGAAAAATATCAGTTCCGCTACGATGTGACTCATACCGTTGGGGCGCACTCGTTTCAGTTTGGCGTGAATTTCATCCACGAGCCCGTTCTGGACGGCGCGTTTGCATCCAACGCGGAAACCCTCGTGACATTTCCAAACGATCCAACGTTCTATCTCACGAATCCCGCGCGGTTCACCGCCGATCTGGCCAATGGAAGTATGTCGGTTCCCGCGAGCAACGGAAGTTTTTCGCAGAACGTTCAACGTCTCGGGCTATACGCTGAGGATTCCTGGCGAGTGCGCCCAAACCTCACGATAAATTACGGCTTGCGCTATGACAGGAGCTTCGGCTTGTTCACTGCATCGGACCGCAGCCAATTGCAGAATCCCGCCTACCTGACTCTCCAGGCCCTCGATATTCCCCTAATCAATGGTGCTCCGCACGATTTCGATTGGGCCTTCGGGCCGCGGCTTGGTATCGCATACTCGCCCGGCCAATCTACAAACACCGTAATTCGCTCCGGCATCGGCATCTACTCGAACGACCTCGCGCAGAACGGTTGGGTGCCCGCTCTGCAAGCTGTTAACTCGCCGGTCGGCCCTTGCACTTTCGATTCTGCAACGAAGACGCTCGTCGGCTCTGGATGCTTGCCTCCTGCGGCTTCCACCGGCCCGATTGGCAGCGTTACCGGGGCTGGAGCCATCATTGCGCCGGGATACAAGACTCCCTACGCGATGCACGTTAGCGGCGGAGTCCAACACGCCTTCAACTCTAAGTGGATGGTCAGCGCCGACTACATCCACGAACAAGGTAATCACGGTTTTAGGCGCTATCAATATCAAGCGGGCTTCACACTGTTCTCTCCGTTGTTCCCTTCCGACGTGAGCGACCAGCGAAACAACGTCCCGAACGTTACCGTTTTCAAATCCGATAACCGCTCGAGCTATAACGGGTTGCTTGTTCACCTGCAAGGAAACGTTTCGCGCCGTTTCAATCTCATCGCAAATTACACTTTGTCGCGAGGCAGCACCTGGGGTTGCGTGCTCGGCGAGCTTTTTGATTACGTCAACGGTGTTTGCAATCCGCTGCAGCCGTTCGGCAAAGGGGATTACGGTCCGTCGGGTGAAGATGTTCTGAGCCGTTTTGTTTTGGCCGGAACGCTTAAAGTTCCCGGCGGGTTCGAGCTCACCACCCTAACGCAAGCGGAAAGCGCCCGGCCATTTACTTTGACCACCACCACTCCGGTCACCGGGCTCGGCGACGACTTTGACGATCGCGCGGTAGTGAATGGTGTTCCCACCACCTTGGATGAACTCCGTGGAACCCCCTATATCCAAGTTGACTTGCGCGTGACCCGCCCGATCCATTTTCGCGAGCGCTGGACGCTAACGCCTTTCATCGAATTTTTTAATCTCTTCAACCGCAACAATCCAGGAGCCAATTACGTGACCGACGTCGGAGCATTACCCGTTCCGCCATCGCAGGTTGCCGCGGGAAATATCACCGACATTTGCACCAACGCGGCGTGTACTACAACAAAGCCCATCATCAGCCTGAGTCAGTTGCGCCTACCCGGCGGAGCACTGGGAGATTTCTTCGGCCCTGGCACCACGGTCGGAATTCCTTTCGCCGCGCAAATCGGCGGGCGCCTAACTTTCTAACCTGCGGTCATCAAAATTTTATGTATGCTATCCACCATAAATCGGGGAGGTGTGCGTTGTCTCGAATTCCGCGGATTGTTCTGGTTCTGTCTGCGCTGCTCATTCTTGCCGTAAGCGCGCGCGTAAGTGATGCCCAGCAGTACCCCGTGAGCACCTATCAGGAAATGCGCTGGCGCATGATCGGTCCGTTCCGCGGAGGTAGAACGCGCGCGGCCACTGGAGTCCCCCATCAGCCCAATGTTTTTTATGTTGGACAGGGAGACGGCGGCGTTTGGAAATCCGACGATTACGGCCGCACTTGGACTCCCATCTTTGAAGATCAACCGTCGCAATCCATCGGCGCTATTGCCGTAGCTCCCTCTGACCCGAATATTGTTTACGCCGCGAGCGGTGAAGGCTTGGCGCGCCCGGACCTTTCTGTTGGCGATGGAATTTACAAGTCTACCGACGCTGGAAAAACCTGGACTCATCTCGGCCTGCGCGATGGCCAGCAAATCCCTGCGCTGGCCGTCGATCCGCGCGACCCCAATCATGTTTTTGCAGCCGTACTCGGCCATCCCTACGGCCCCAATGAAGAACGCGGAATTTTTGTTTCCACCGACGGTGGACAAACCTGGAAGAAATCTCTCTACAAGGATAAAGATACCGGCGGGTCGGACATTCAGATCGATCCTACCAATCCCGACGTACTGTACGCTTCGCTCTGGAAAATGCGCCAAGGTCCCTGGGAAGACGGCAACGAATACAACAAAACCGGCGGCGGCCTCTTTAAGTCGACCGACGGCGGAAATACATGGCGTCCTCTCACAAACGGCCTGCCTAAAGACCTGGTGCAAATTTACGTCGCTATCGCACCAAGCCTGCCCAGCCGCTTGTATGCCACTGTTGGCACCACAAAAGCTGGCGATTATTCTTCGGCAGCCGGCCTTGGCTTCTATCGATCCGACGACGGTGGCGAAAGCTGGCACATCGCCACCACCGATGGCCGCCCAGCCTACCGCATCGGCGGAGGCGACCTGCCCATCCCCAAAGTGGATCCGAAAAATCCTGACGTGGTTTACAGCGCCAGCATCGTCACCATGCGCTCATCGGACGGCGCAAAAACCTGGGTCAGTTTTCGCGGCGCGCCGGGCGGCGATGATTATCAGAACTTGTGGATCAACCCGAACGATCCCAAAACGATTCTGCTGGTCAGCGATCAAGGCGCCATTGTCACCGTCAACGGCGGAGACACCTGGAGCTCCTGGTACAACCAGCCCACCGCACAGCTTTATCACCTCGGCGTCACCAATGAATTTCCTTATCGCGTTTGCGGCGGGCAACAGGAGAGCGGCTCGGTCTGCATTTCCAGCCGCGGCAACGATGGCGAAATTAATTTCAGGGATTGGCACCCCGTGGGCACTATTGAATACGGCTATGTTGCTCCCGACCCGCTTAATCCGGAACTTGTTTACGGGGCCGGCAGAAAAGAAGTCACCAGATTTTACCGGAGTACTGGGCAAGTAAAGAATGTCACGCCGATTCCGGACAGCGGCCCAAACTTCCGCGCCGATCGCACCGAGCCAGTCATGTTTTCCCCCGTCGATCCGCACATCCTCTATTACGCCACCAATTTTTTATTTAAAACCAGCGATGGTGGCGAAACTTGGCAGATCATCAGCCCGGATCTTACGCGGGAAAAGCCCGGTATACCTGCGAGTTTGGGCAACCTGGCAGCCAATGACACCAAAGCGGAAAAGATACGCGGAGCGATCTATGCTCTCGCGCCATCTTTCAAAGACCTCAATACGCTGTGGGCGGGAACGGACGACGGCCTATTTTGGATTACTCGCGACGGCGGAAAAAATTGGACGAATATCACCCCTGCGGAACTCATTCCATGGAGCAAAGTGACGCAGATAACCGCGTCGCATTTCGACGAACAATCTGCCTATGCTTCGGTCAGCCGTTTTCGCATTGACGATCTGCATCCCTACATCTATCGCACCCATGATGGCGGCAAGACGTGGCAGCTAATCATCAACGGTCTTCCCGATAACGCGCCAGTCGACACGGTGCGCGAAGATCCCGTCCGCAAAGGCCTGCTCTTCGCCGGCACTGAAAATAGTGCCTGGGTTTCGTTCGACGACGGCGACCACTGGCAGTCCCTGCAACTGAATCTCCCGCATACCTCTATGCGCGACCTTTGGATCCACGACGACGATTTAATCGTCGCCACCCACGGCCGCTCTTTCTGGATACTCGACGACATCACCCCTCTGCGCCAAATCGACCAATCAACCGCAAACGCCGACGCAGTTCTCTTCAAGCCTGCGCCTGCGTATCGCGTGAAGCGCGACACAAATACCGATACTCCAATTCCTCCCGATGAGCCGTCGGGAAAAAATCCACCTGACGGCGCGATCATCGATTATTTCCTGGCCTCTTCCGCTCGTGGCACTGTAACTCTGGAAATTTTAGATGGCCGCGGGAATATGGTCCGCACCTATGCCAGCACGGACAAGCCTGCACTAACTCAGGAGCAGTTGGAAAAACAGCTCATCCCCATTTACTGGGTGCGCCCATTCCGCCCGCTTTCCACCGATGCCGGAATGCACCGATTTGTCTGGGATCTCCATTACCCCTGGCCGGATTCTCTGCGCCATGAATATCCCATCGCAGCCGTCCCTCACGACACGCCGCGTTTGCCCCTCGGACCGCCAGCCGTGCCCGGCGAGTACACCGTCCGCCTCACCGCCGACGGTCATGCTCTCAGCGCGCCTCTCACCATAACAATGGACCCGCGCGTGCAAATATCCGCCGCCGACCTGGATCAACAATTTCAAACGCAAAGCCGTCTCGCCTCTGTAATGACTAACAGCACCCACGCAATCCAGGAAGCCCGTTCTCTTCACGAACAACTCGAGAAATTGTCCGCCGACCCGAATGATTCGCTCGCCACATCCTTCAAAGACCTGGACTCCAAGGTCTCCACCATCTTGCAAGGCCCCTCTGGTGGCGATGGGACGCAACCCAGCCTGACCAGTGTCAACGGTTCAGCGACGGCTATTTACGCGGAATTAGATCGAGCCGACGCCAGACCAACTTCAGCGCAAGCAGAAGCCGTAACAAAAATCGAAAAGGATTTCGCAACCGTGGCAAAACAATGGGACAACCTGAAGTCTCAGGAATTGCCCGCCCTCAATCGTCAGCTTCGCGCTGCAAACCGCCCAGAAATTCATCTCGAACCGAGCAAAGATGCAGACGAAGGCGAAGGCCAAGACATCGACTGACCGCAAATCGCCAGCAGCCTGGTACCCGCGACGCTCAAATATACTCAGTTGTTATATCCTTGTTTTTTCGCAAAGATCGATGGAAACAAAGATCGAGAGAGAACTCCGCGCCAAATAGGTGAACATTCAGGTGCTCCAGCCCGAACATTCACGCACAGCCAAGTAATTTGCTGCTCGCGGATGTGGAGTGGGGAATCATCAGCACAACGTTTGTAAGGTCTGCAAAAATCCGTAACACGGTTTCGAGATTAATTTCAGCAAAAGGTTACTTGGAGACGCGAGCCTTCAGCTTAACGCGCCCGCCTTCCACGCTAACCGTGTACTCCACTTCTTCGGTCCCTTTACGCTTCAACTCTTTCGTTTTCTGCCGCACGAAACGCTCAAAATCTTTCAGATTGGGAGCTCCCGCTTTTTCCCCGGTATCCGTGCGCGCTTCAATCAGCTTCTCATAAAGCTGCTGAACCTTTTCCGATTCGCGCTCCGGATCTGAGAACGATGCCGTAAACGCCTCCGCCGTTTTCCGTTCAGCCGCCGCAACAGAAGCCGCACGCTCCGCGGAATAAACCGCCGGTTTGTTCTTCGGAGGGTTCGTAGCAGTCGCCCGCGCTCGTTCCGCTTCAATCGCTTTAGCCGCCGCCCCAAAATGGCGCTGCTGCGTGCCACTTTCTTTCTGCATGGTTTTCTTGCGCCACATTTCCACGTATTTTGCGTACATCTGCGCAAGCCCGTTATACCGAAACCGTTGCGCGTAGCTTAATTCGGCCGTGCGCTCGCTATATCGCCGCAAAAGCGATTCCACGCGCCACTGCGTGTCCGATGGAGGCCGCGACCGCCCTCCGCCGAAGAATTGCTCGTATTCAATCTTCAGCGTGCGCACGTCGCGCTCGATCTGATTCAGTTCGTCTTCAATGGAAGCAGCCATGATTGTATGTGAATTCCAGCCTAGGGTCTGTCGCGGCACCCGTCAATGCAGTCGTGCGCGGCTATGTCGCAAGAGAAATCATTCGGCCCGCGCTCCGATTGCCAGCCCGTTTTCGCTGTGTTCCAATAGCTCTGCGATGACATCTCGCGCCCATCCCGTGCAGAAACCGCGAAACGCTTCGTCCAAAATGCGCGCAATTCCTTCGGTGGACGAACTCCTCGGCCGCCCGCGTTTGCTCGCCCTCGCCGAAAAATCTTCCCGAGCCCTGGTGACGCAATCGGCCCGTTCTGTTCTCGCAAATGTCCGCTCCCGCATGAAAGCCAACCCATCCAGCGCAACTCCGGAGGCAAGCGACCCTGAAAATCTCGAAACACAAATAATCGTCCATGTGGAATCTCTTCTCGCGCCTTCGTTGCGTCGCGTGATCAACGCAACCGGCGTGATCCTGCACACCAATCTAGGCCGCGCTCCGCTTTCTGCGAAAGCCGCCGCACGCAGCGCGCAAGTCGCCACCAGCTATTCGAATCTTGAATACGATCTTGAAACGGGCGAGCGCGGCCAGCGCGACGTCCACACCTCGCGCATGCTCGCGAACTTGGCCGGCGCGGAATCCGCCATCGTCGTCAACAACAATGCCGCCGCCGTATTTCTGGTGCTCAATACTTTTTCAAAGGGCGCTGAAACCATCGTCTCTCGCGGCGAATTAATAGAAATTGGCGACGGCTTCCGCATCCCCGACATCATGTCCGAAAGCGGCGCGATTCTTCACGAAGTAGGCACCACGAATCGCACGCGCATTCGCGATTACGAACGCGCCATCGCCGAGCGCACCCGCCTGCTCCTCCGCGTCCACCCATCCAATTTTCGTATTAGCGGATTTACCGAGCGTCCTTCGCTGGAAGACTTAGTCGCACTTGGACAACGCTCGCAGCTCCCCGTGTTCGAAGATCTTGGCTCCGGCTGCCTCGCGGATCTTTCAGCGAACGGTATCTCGGAGCCCGTGGTCGCGGCAAGTTGTGCCGCTGGGGCCTCGGTAGTTTCATTCAGCGGAGATAAATTGCTAGGAGGCCCGCAAGCAGGCATCATCGCAGGAAAAAAAGAAATGGTCGAAGGCATCCGGCGCAATCCGCTTTTTCGCGCGCTTCGCGTCGATAAATTAACCGTGGCCTCGCTCGAAGTGACTCTGCAAGCCTATCTGCGCGGAGGCCTGGACGACATCCCTGCTCTGCGGATGATTCGCCTCGACGCCAGCGCCATCACCGAGCGCGCCAAAAAATTCATCTTACAGCTAGAATCTACCGTATCGAACGATGTAACTTACCGTATAACTCCAGGATTCTCGCTAATCGGGGGGGGTTCCACACCCGATCAACAGCTTCCGACCAACCTGATCACAATCACCAGCGCCCGCCACTCCGCCGACGAACTGCAAGAGCACCTCCGCAAGCCAGCCAATGCAACCCCGGTAATCGCGCGCATCGAAGACGATCACCTAATTCTCGATCTCCGCACCGTCTCGCCCGCTGAAGAATCAGAACTCGCCAACGCTCTAGCCGCCGCGCTCAACTAATCGGAATTTACAATCGATTAATCACGCTGGCCACGCAACCCGCTCCAAACCCATTATCGATGTTCACCACGCTCACATTGGAAGCGCAACTATTCAGCATACCCAGCAGCGCCGTCAGCCCTCCAAAACTCGATCCATATCCCGTGCTAGTCGGCACTGCAATCACTGGCACGCCCACCAGTCCCGCTACCACGCTCGGCAGCGCGCCTTCCATCCCCGCCACGCAAACAATCACGTGCGCTTCAGCAAGCTTTCCGCGGTGTTTCAACAACCGGTGCAGCCCTGCCACGCCCACGTCATAAACCGCTTCCACTCGATTTCCCATGGTTTCCGCCGTCACCTGCGCTTCTTCCGCCACCGGAATATCGCTGGTCCCTGCAGTCACAATTAGGATCAAACCTTTTCCGTGGACCGCGCGCGAGCGCCTAATCACGATGGCCCCGGACAGCGCATGAAATTCTGCCGCACGAGCAATCTTTTTCACGCTCGCAAAAGTTTTCTTGTCGGCCCGTGTAATCAAAATGTTGTGCGACGCTTTCGCGCGCAACATTCGCCGCACAATTTCGGTCACCTGCTTGGGAGTCTTGCCTCGTCCGAAAATTACTTCCGGATATCCCTGCCGCAGCGAGCGGTGATGATCGATCTTGGCAAAACCAGCATCCTCGTAGGGAAGCCCGCGTAGCCGCTCCAGCGCTGCTTCCAAACTGACTTTCCCGCTTCGCACTTCGGTCAGAAATTTCTTAACGTCGCGCTCATCCATCGGATTTTTTCACTCCGCTGCGCTTATAAATCTTGATCTGCAGCCTTCGCATTCTAGCATCTCCCCGCACAAGCATTCTTTTAGCTCTCCGCTTCCAGCTGTGTTAGAGTTGCGTCCACTCGGCGTCCGCACCCCACCATTGGAGGACGCCTGTTGAACCATCCCATTCAATTTGGAGGAACACTATGTGGCTGCTTTGGGAGATTTTGATCGGTATCGTTGTCGGTTTCCTGGCGGGACAAATCGTAAAGGGCCACGGCATGGGAGTGCTAGTTGACTTGATCGTGGGAATTATCGGCTCGCTGCTCGGAGGCTGGATATTCGGCCTGCTAGGCCTCGCCGCTTACGGATTGATCGGCCAGTTGGTCATGGGAGTTGTCGGCGCCGTAGTTCTGCTCTTGCTGATACGTTTGATCAAGCGCGCGTAGCCAAAAAAAAAACGAAGGGCATGCACGATTGCCGGTGCATGCCCTAAGGATTAACTACGCTCTACTTTTGCTGCTGTCAGTTTTCCGCTTTTCCGTTCACGTCCACCACCGTAACCGGCCCATATTTCGATAACTTATCCTGAATCTGCTTGCGATCGCCAACGGCCACCCATTGCATGTGGTTTAAGTCTACGAATCTCTTTGCCGCGGCCTGAACTCCCGCTGCATCCACCTCGGAGACGCGATCCGGATACTTGTCCCAATAATCCATCGGCAATCCGTAATACTGCACTGTCAACCAATCGCTCAGAAGCTGGGCTGGTTGCTCCAGTGAGAGCGCGAAACCCGCAATAATCGACCGGCGCGCTTCGTCGAGTTCGCTCACTGCCACCGGTTCGTCATTGATCCGCTTGAATTCATAAACAAACCGGTCCATCGCGTCGCCGGTTACCGTTGTTCGTACCGGCGCAAACGCCTGCCAGTCGCCGGGATATATGTCCGTATTGAACCGGCTGTACGCTCCATACGTAAGGCTGTGCTCCTCGCGGAGGTCCAGGAAAAGCCGCGCCTGCGGCCCGCCGCCTAACACCTGATTCATAACCACCAGCTTGTAATATTCCGGATCCACGCGCCGAATTCCCCGGTCGCCTCCCACGATATATGTCTGCACCGAACCTGGACGATCCACCAGCGTGATTTTCGCGGGTTGCGGACTCACCGCATCTGGAAAAGACAACGGCGCTTCCGCCGCGTCTTTCCACGCGCCAAAATATTTTTCTAACAGCGCTCGCATATCGGCACTCTTGAAATCGCCGGTCACTCCCAGAATCGCGTTGCCTGGAACATAATGCTGACCGTGGAACCGCTTCAAATCTTCCGCGCTTAATTTCTCGATCGATTCTTTTGTCGGCGACGCAATGGCCATGGGTGTGTCGCCATAAATCACGTGCCGAAACGTCCTTTGTCCAAGAAAGTTCGGGTTTCCCAGACGTTCTTCCAGGCTCGCTTCCTCTCGTTGCTTGTATTTCTGAAGTTCGCTTGTGGGAAAAGTCGGATGCAACACTACATCGCTCATCAAGTCCAGAATTTCCGCCGTACTGTTGATCAAGCCTGATGCGTTCACCGATGTAAAGCTGGCACCGAATCGAGAGCTGGCGTCTAACGTCGCTCCCAACTGATCCACTTCTTGCGCAATCTGCGCGCTCGTCCGCTGTTCCGTGCCTTCGCGCAGCATTTCAGCAGTGAATGACGCAAGCCCGGGCAAATCTGTCGGATCCGCAAGCTGTCCCGGCCGTATCCACATAGTGAATGCAATCGTTGGCAGCTTATGGTCCTCTTGCAGTACAAGCGTTAGTCCATTCGGCAGTGTTTGCACCTCTGGTCGCGGCAGTTGAACCCGCAATATTTCTTTGTTTACCGGTGCGCGGTTCAGCCGCTGCACTTGGCTCAACGGCGCCGCTTTGTCCTGCCCCTGTTGCGCCAGCGCGACCGGCGGCATAAAAATCAAAGCAGTGAACATTGCGCCACTAATAAACGCGGACCAGGACTTCGAAAAACCCTTTCTCATCGTGCTTTCTCCCATCTTCATCTCGCCCGTGAATAATCTCGTGAACAAAAGTCTCGCTGCGCTCATTTTCCCGCCTTTGGCGCCGAAGAGGCGTCGTCTGTCGCCGGCAGGGTGATAACCACCGTTCGCTGATCCCGCGCTAGAAACTTCTTCGTCGCTGCATTTACTTGCGCCAACGTCACCGCATTCTCTTTGTCCAGGGTCGTGTTGATCAGGTTCGGGTCGTTAAAATAAACCGTGTAGCTGCCGATCAGAATCGCAGTGTACAAATCCGACCGTCTGCGCTCGATGAATTGCCGCAAAAGCTGGGTCTTGGCTTTGGCCAGTTCCTGCGCGGTAATCCCGTCTTTCGCCACTGCTTCGATTTCCTCATCCATTGCCTTTTCCAGGTCTTCTACTTTCACACCTGGTCGTGGGTTCGCGGAAAAATATAGCTGGCTGACGCCGATGCGCGCGTCAGCCTGCACCGAAACATCCGAAGCCAGTTGTTTTTCCTTTACCAGATGCTGATAGAGCCGCGAGCTTTGGCCTTGCCCCAAAACGATGGCCAACTGCTGAATGGCATAGTTTTCAGGCGTGTTTCCCGGGGGGATGTGATAGGCCATATCTATTTCCGGCAGACGCGCCAGCGGATCGTAAATCGTCTCCCGGCGCTCGCCATAATGCGGCTCTTCATCCAGCAGCACTTTCGGTGGGGCGGGCTGCGACGGAATCGAACCAAAATATTTCTTCACCTTCTCCAGCGCCTCGTCCGGATTGAAATCTCCTACTAGCGTGAGCACGGCGTTATTCGGCGCATAGTAAATTCGAAAAAAGTCCTTCACATCCTGGATCGTGGCCGCATTCAAATCCGTCATCGACCCGATCGTCGAATGCTTGTAAGCGAAGTTATCGTAAGAAAGGTTGTCCACATCCAGCGACGCTCGCCCGTACGGCTGGTTGTCGATCCCTTGCCGCCGCTCTTCCTGTACTGCGTTACGCTGGTTGTCCAGATTCGCTTGCGTGATGTTTAGCGCCCGCATGCGATCGGATTCCAGAAATAATCCCAGGTCGAGCTGATTTTTCGGCAGCGTCTCAAAATAAGTGGTGCGGTCTTCGTTGGTAGTGCCGTTCATCCCGCCGCCATTATTTAACACCAGAATGAAATGTTCGCCCTTACCGATATTTTCCGAGCCTTGAAACATCATGTGCTCGAACAAATGCGCAAATCCCGTGCGCCCAGGCCGCTCATTGCGGCTCCCCACGTTGTAGCAAACGTCAATGGCATACACTGGAGCGCTGTGGTCCGGCACCAGAATCACGCGCAGCCCGTTGTCCAGCTTCACGTCTTGAAATTCAAGCTTTGGTACTTTCGGATCGTTATCCGCCGGCGACGCATCCAACGCCGCACACATGCCCACCATCAGGGCTATCGCTGCGACAAAGGTCGCGATCGCTTTCCGCCTCAAAAACATTTTCTCTCCTTCCGGATTCGGGGTTTTATTGTCCACATTTCTGGTATCGCTGGCAAATCTAGTAGCTTAATTTAGACGCATTACCACCAGAGACGATAGCTCACGCAAGATATCAGGCAAAGCTGTCTCCAGAAAAAGAAAAACACCGCCGGTCAGCCGAAGCGAAACCGGCGGCGCTCAATGTGAAGGTTACTTAGTTTTCGAATTGCACTTGCAAAATCTCGCCCGCCAGCCTAGGCATTCGTGCCGAATGCCCGTTCCTTGCACGCATCGCTGTTTCCATGCGTCCAATGGTGACTGGTTTGCGGTTGAGTTGCGCCGGCATCGGCTCGTCGCTCAGTTGGATTCGCTCCATGCGAATGCCAAGGGTGCGCTCCAGCTGCTGCAACTCCAGACGTTGTTCGCGTCCGAAAATTGTGGAAGCAATTCCGCGTTCGCCCGCGCGTCCTGTACGGCCCACGCGATGAATGAAATTCTCCGCGATGTCCGGCAGGTCGTAATTAATCACGTGCGCGATGTCTTGCACGTGAATACCGCGCGAAGCCAGATCCGTCGCGATCAACACCCGAATGCGTCCTTGCTGGAATCCAGCCAGGGCCGCCGTGCGCTGCGATTGCGAACGCCCGCCGTGAATCATCGCCGCAGCAATCCCTTCGCGGTTCAAGCTCTTTGTCAACCGCTCGGTCCCGTGCTTGGTGCGCACGAAAACCAGGCAGCGCCCTTTTTCTTTGGCTAGCAAGCGGTGCAGCACGCCGAATTTCCGATCGCTCGAAACTTCGAACGCCTGCAACTGCACGTTTTCTGACGGCTTCAAGATCGATCCGAACGCCAGCCGCACGGGATTGCGCATGTAGTCGTGGACTAAATGCGCTACCGATGCTTCCATCGTCGCGGAAAAACACATCGTCTGCCGTTCCTTCGGCAGCACTGCTGCAATCCTGCGAATCGCCGGAAGAAAACCCATGTCTAACATGCGGTCCGCCTCGTCCAGCACCAGCACGCGCAGCGAACGGAAATTCACCAGCTTGCGCCCGAGAAAATCTTCGAGCCGTCCCGGAGTCGCCACTACCACGCGCGCCCCTCGGCGCAGTGCGTTCAGTTGCGTCCCTTCCGCCAATCCACCGACAACCAACGCCGCTGGTGAAAGCTGCTTGCCGCGCAACGCGTCATACTGCGCCACCACCTGCATCGCAAGCTCGCGCGTAGGAACCAGCACAAGTGCTGCGATCCCCGGCGTGACCTGCTGCAATAGCTGCTCGATCATTGGAATCAGGAACGCAAGGGTCTTGCCCGTCCCCGTTTGCGCTGTGGCGAGTACGTCTTTGCCTTCCAGCGCCTTTGGAATGGCCGCTGCCTGCACCGGAGTCGGTATCGAAAACCCGGCTGCTGCCAGCCGCTCCTTGGTGTAGGCGGAAATCGCCATGTTTGAAAATACTTCTGAAATCACTTCTGTGGAACTTGGCATCATTTACCTTTTTTGTCTGGCGGGCCGTCGCCGCGCTCACACACCATTTAGGCGGGGCACGACGATCAGGTCATATCCAGTTCGTTTGTTTTAAATTACGCTGAAGACTTACGGAGAAGACTGATGGCGGGTGTTCTCAGATCAACTACTCAACCAGAGGAACCGCACAACACAACCGCGGTATTAAGCGCAAACGCAGTATAACACAGATCGCGTCTAGGTGCGGTCTATTTTCAACCAGTTCCCAATACGCACGTCCCCACACGCTGGTTCTTTCGGTTTAGCTCTTGTAGCGCCGGGCTTTTAAGCCCGGCATCCATCTTTTAGTTGCGCGGCCCGTGATCTATGATCCTCAAGTTTCCGGAGATCGTTACGCGATCCGGCAGGTCGAAGGTAACCTTGATTATGGGATGTTTTCATCATCACCGGGAAAAGACTTGTCCAATTCGTAGTCGTAGAGAATGGTTTTGAAAGTATGGCGCTGCAGGCGGTTTTGCAAAAGTCCAATGGCGAATGTTATCAATTGCACCGCGTTCTAGGACCGCGATTGATTTACTGTCATTCGGAACTTTTGGCATCGGTGGCGTTCCCTTCCGAGCGCGATAACAACCTTCCCGTCTATATTGGCCAACCGCCCCAATAGCGGGTACGAAGGCGTTCCGATGTGTCTCGGGCAAAGCGCCTCTGGTGTCTGTCCGGAGCAAGCCCCAGCAACGCAGAACGATATGACTGCGCATACTAATTTCCTCTTCATAACACCTTCTGTTTTATCCACAGGAGTATTTACTAACCAAACCAATCCGTCCGGTATGCAAACCACCAACTCGCAATCCCAATCGGAATCGTAGCCGCGAGCGCCCACCACAACGGCAACGCCATGTCCGCGATCAGTCCCAACACCGTGAAGGTGGCCCAAAAGATCTTTTTCTGCATTCCGCAATTTTAACCCTGCGTTTTCCCTACGTCTCGTCCGGCGAAAAACGAAGTTCCAAACCTCGCGTTATGCCATCGATGTCAACAACTCCGCCAGCCTGTCGTAACTCATAGCCGCGCCATGCTCCATTCCAGTTTTCAGCGCCCCATCGCGAGCAGCCTGGGATGAGTACAGCACCGTCTGCGTCACCGTGGTTTTACCCGCGTCCTCGGTGAACACCATGGTCACCAACGTCTCCCCGCCAGTCCAATCCTCGTCCCAAACTTCCGTGAACGCCAGCCGCTCGGGCGCCACGACCTCGCGACAAACTCCGCTCAGCCCCATGCCTTTCCCTTCCGGGTTGCGCCATTCAAAACGAACTTTGCCGCCCGCCCTCCTATCGAACTCGCAGACCGCCAGCGGCCATTCCTCCGGCCCATAGAGCCAGCGCTTCATCAGCTCCGGCGTGGTCCAAGCTTTGAACACCAGCCGTCGCGGCGCATCAAACACGCGCGTCATCGCCACCTCCCGCTCCGACGGCGCAGTCACTTTCAACGTCCCACTGTTTTTCTTAATTGACGCTCTTTCGCTTTTTGCTTCCACGTTTTTTCTCCTTAGTCTTTAATTCCTCGAGCACCGCGTCCAGCCGCTGAAAGTTGCCTTCCCAAATTCGCCGGTAACGCTCAATCCATTGCTCCAGCTCGCGAAGCGGCGCCGCCCGCAACCCATAAATCCGCCGCTGCGCGTCCACACGAACATTCACCAGCCCGACTTCGCTCAACACCCGCAGATGCTTGGACACTTGCGGCTGCCGCAACCCCAGCCGTTCGACCATGTCACCCACTGGCCGCGGCCCCCCGCGCAACAGTTCCACAATCTGAAAACGGTTCGGCTCAGCCAGCGCTTGAAGTGTCTTGATCATGACGATCCATAATATGCCCGAAGTAGAATATACCTGTCAAGGCATATTCCAATAAAAGAATATAACGATTCGAAGAGACGTCCGTTCAGAAGCCGAGAGATATTCCAAGAGTGGATGACTAAGAGAAGACAGACATCACTTGGATCACCAGGTAGCGTAAGGCAATGCGCGGCCTTCGCCTTGACTTTGCAGAAACCGCCCCCCTAGACTCGATGATTCGGTCTTACCCATGGCGAAAACAAGAGGAACTCAAATCACAGTCGGCGTCACTGGAGCCAGTGGCGCCATCTACGCGCAAACCGTCCTGCGCTTGCTCGACGCCGATCCGCGCGTCGAACGCGTCTTCCTCATCACCACCGACGCCGGCCTGCGTCTCCTCGCCACCGAGCTCGACATCGTCGCCGCCGACGGAAAAAAACTCGCTCCGCTCCTCACCGGCAGGCCCGCCAAAAAAATCGAGTACTTGCCCAACAAAGACATCGGCGCCACCATCGCCTCCGGCAGCGCGCCCGTTGACTCCATGGTGGTCATCCCTTGCTCCGCTGGCGCACTCGCCTCCATCGCCACCGGCGTCGCCAACGATCTGCTCACCCGCGCCGCCGACGTCTGCCTGAAAGAGAGCCGCCCCCTCGTGCTATGTCTGCGCGAAACTCCCCTCAATCGCATCCACCTCGAAAACATGCTGCGCGTCCATGACGCCGGCGCCACCATCATGCCCGCCATGCCCGCTTTCTATTACGCGCCCAAATCCATAGACGACATCGTCACCCAATTCGCCTACCGCGTCCTGGCCCAGCTCGACGTGCCCCAGGAAAAACAATATCGCTGGCGCGGCAGCAAACCTTCCTAGCGCCGAGCCTTTTCCCTGCAAAAGTGATTGGCCCGAAGAAGTGCTCACCCGATAACCGCGCGCGGAAAAATGTGCGATGCCGCTCCGGGGTCCCCAAGGGTGAAGGATTTTACTTGCGCCTTCAATTTCCAGCGGGCTGCGCGTACCGTCGAAAGAAACTGTTTTGCTTCCACTGCGGCCGCTGCGAATCGTTCGCCACCGCGATCATCAGTCCGCGCATAATCTCCTCATACCCCGCGGCAGCCGATAGATCGACCGGCTGGTTCAGATCATCCGACGGCGCATGGTAGCGATTTGTCCTCCAATCCTTGACTATCTGCTCTTGGGGTGAACCTTTGTCGAATCCCACTTTCATCGTCAGCGACGGAATTCCAACGCGAATAAAACTGTACTGGTCGCTGCGAATGAAAACGTTGCGCAGCGGCTCCGGATCGCTTTGCACGCGGATCCCACGATCGTTCGCCACCTTCGTCACTATGTCGCCCAGGTTCGATTCCTGCAGACCGTACACCGTCAGCACCTTTAGCGGAAAAAGTGGCAGGAACATATCGATATTGATGTCCGCGACTATCGAATTCCCAGGCACAGTAGGATGCCTAGCAAAATATCTCGACCCCAGCAAACCTTTCTCTTCTCCCGTGACAAAAACAAACAGCAGCGAGCGCTTTAACTTATCTCCAGATTTCTTCAGCGAAGCCGCCACATCCAGCAGCACCGCATCGCCCGACGCGTTGTCCATCGCGCCGTTGTAAATTTTGTCGCCATTGATCGGCGCTCCAATCCCCAAATGGTCCACATGCGCCGACAGCACCACGTACTCATCCTTCAGCGACGCATCGCTGCCCGGTAATTTCGCCACCACGTTTGCCGATTCCACCGCCTTCTTTTCGATCCTCGCCCTAACTCGAATGGAAGCCGCCAGCGGAAAGTGTTGCAGCGGATAGCGGTCTTTGGCCAGTTGTGCGATTTGCGCAAACGAACCGGAGCCGGCAAAAAATTTCTCCGCGCTGTCCGGATTCACCAGCAGTGAAACTTTCAATCCCTTCGTGTCGTTGAATCCCGGCTCCGCAAGCACCATGCTCGGCTCCGTGCGGTTCGCCGAAATCCGCGACCACGGAACGTCCATCGACACCGGATTCAGTATACTGACCATCCCAATCGCCCCCGCTGCGCGTAACGCTTTCCATCGTTCGGCGATCGACTGATAATGTGCCGACAGCGCCGCCGGTGTGTCGGAGGTCGAACCGGAAATGTACACCGCCACTTTGTCTTTCAAATTCAACCCAGCGAAATCATCGTACTTCTGCTCCGGAATCTTCAGCCCGTATCCCACGAAGACCATCGGCGCCGCCACTTCCTCCGCCGTCTCCGCTCTCGTGCCCATAATCACGTCTTCGCCCAGCGTCAACGGCTCGCTCTTGCCGTCTCGCACCAGCGCCGCGCTAGAATCCTTTTCGATAAGCTGCCGGGATTCAAATTTTACCGCCTGGTAGTAACCGTCGCTCCCCGCAGGCCCTGGGCCATTCTTCTTAAGCTGCTCGACGATGTACGCTTCCGCCCTGCGCAGCCCGTCGCTTCCCGTTTCGCGCCCCTCCATGTTGTCGTCCGCTAGCACCTTGATGTACTCCCACCAACTCTTGCCATCAAAGTGCGTTTGCGCATTTTGTTGCGCTCCGCCACAGCGCGCCGCAATCGTAAACGCAAGCGCACCCGCGATGGGTAGCGTTACAAGCAGCCACACAAATTTCTTAGTCATACAAAAATCCTCCCATTTCATTGCCGGGGAGAAATTAACACACGGACCCCGCCGCCCGAATCCAAATATTATTCAGACACTGCGACCAAGGTGCCGATGAATCGGTCTTTGCACGCGGAAGGAAAATTGTGGATAAGGATTCGATTTAAACAGGTTCAACAACGAGGACAATCTTTGCGCTGCATGCATCGAAAACAAAATAATCGCCGGGACGGCTTTCGATCAAGTTCGCGAGCCGCTTCTTCGCATCTTCCAGATCTTGCACCGTCTCCACCCACATCGGTCCGCCAGGAAGTCTCCTGAAGATATCGTAAGTCACCTTCATGCCTCTCCTCCCAAACCAAAATGTCCAGTTACATGCCCCGGATAACTCGGCTATCCGGCAATTCCCCACAAACAGCAATCCAATTGCCAGCCTCCAAACGGTTCAGGCCTGCAGCTTCAAGCAAATGCGCCAGTTACGACACGGTTTTCAGACACGCCCACCGCCCACCGTTTCACCGCGTAAATTTTCGCACTTCCACGCAGATATTTCGGGGATCGCCGCTTTCAGTATCTTCAAAGGTTAGTTTGAAACTCCGCGAACTAGCCCGCGAATTCCCAGAAAACGGACTGGCGCATTTGGTCTGGAACCTCCGCGATAAAAAGACTCCATGGGTTTCCGCAAATTACCCTGTACCTGCTCGGCGCCAGCTTTCAAGAGCACGCGATTGTCGCCGTCTTGGTCTACATCTTTGGGTTTTTCGTGTTCTCGACCTTTACCGCCACCGCCGAACACTGGGCACTCGAAGATCCTATGCGATTCCTCGTCTTTGTTCTCTTTTTCCTGGGAGTCTGGCTGGCCCTAAGGGAATGGCGGCGAAGTCTGACCTACCTCGATACGCAAATCATTTTCGAAGAAAAGTCATCTCCAGCTGTGGGAAGCATGAACCTAACCTACGGTCCATAGTTTTTCCTGTACACAGGCTCCCGGTCCTTGAAACTCGCCAAACGAAGTGCTAGCGTCAACTGTGATTATTTTTGTCAAATTTAGCGACGGTCGGTCGGGGCCTAGCGGCCACAATTCGATCAGGATCATGCCCCCGCTTCCTTCACTTACCGCGGGGCTTGAAGAGTCCCCCTTTTTTACCCCG
The DNA here is from genome assembly GCA_963731535.1 of uncultured Acidobacteriota bacterium. Taxonomy (GTDB): domain Bacteria; phylum Acidobacteriota; class Terriglobia; order Acidiferrales; family UBA7541; genus Palsa-295. The sequence goes on from CAVSWI010000016.1 coordinate 441,464, forward strand.
AGAAACGAGGGGCATGCCGTCAGGACCGAAAAATCGGAAATTTCGGTACGAATTTGCAACTGGTCTAGAGCACTTCTAACCGGCACAGCCTCACAAACAGAATTCGATGTAACTCTTAGAAAACAAACCACAGAAAAATTTCTAACCGGGTTTAGCGATTTTGCGTTTTGGCGGATATTGCGATGACAAAAAACCGCGTCCGCATCGTCCTGGAGATGATCAAATTCGAGCACTCCGTCTTCGCCCTGCCCTTCGCTTTGGTAGGCGCGCTGCTCGCCGCGCGGGCTGCCGGCAGCCTACCGACCTGGCGCCAAATTCTCTGGATTATCGTCGCCATGGTCGGCGCGCGCTCCGCCGCCATGACCATGAATCGCATCGCCGACCTGAAATACGACGCCCGCAACCCCCGCACCGCCAATCGCGCCCTGCCCAAAGGAGAACTCTCCGTCGGCTTCGCCAGGGTTTTCACCTTGATTGCCTCAGCCCTTCTCGTCATCGCAGCGTGGCAACTGAATCCGCTCGCCTTAAAACTTTCTCCTGTCGCGCTCGCAATTTTATTTTTCTACTCTTACACCAAACGCTTCACCTCCTGGTCTCACTTCGTTCTCGGCTTCTGCCTTGGGATCTCTCCTGCCGCCGCGTGGATCGCAATCCGCGGCTCGCTTGACTGGCGCATGCTGATCCTCTGCGCCGCCGTCACGCTGTGGGTGGGAGGCTTCGACGTTCTCTACGCCTGCCAGGATGTCGAATTCGACAAGAGCGCCGGCCTCTATTCCATCCCAAAAAAATTCGGCACCATCACCTACGAGGGCCTGTGGAAGATCCGCTCACAATTCGACCGGCGAGGAAGTGTTCAACTTCAACGTCGTCGACATCAAGAAGGGCGGGGTCATCGCGGTCACGCATTTCGCACCGAAGTGAGCCTGTGCTTCAGCTCGTCGTCGGACAGCTCCTCAACGGCGTCATCATCGGCACGCTCTACGGGATCATCGCCTTAGGCGTCACCCTCACTTTCGGCATCACCGGCATCGTCAATTTCGCGCTCGGCGCCTTCATGGCAATAGGCACCTATGTCGGCTGGTACCTGACCGACGGGCTCGGGATCGCCTATCCGGCGGCGATCCCGCTCGCGGTCTGTGTCACCGCCCTCATGGGTCTCCTCGCCGACCAGGCCCTCTTCCGCTTCACGC
>CAVSWI010000017.1:0-295808 GCA_963731535.1 uncultured Acidobacteriota bacterium
TCAAAAGGCCCGCATTTCTGAAGGCCGCCTTCCCGCGGCGGAGTTCTTGGTTCCTCCCTGGGTGCCATACGTGTTCTCGCTACGAGAGCCAAGAAATGAAGTGGCTTCTTAGGAGTCCAGCACAAGCAAATCTGATCGGGGGCGCATGCGCGGCACGAAGGGACGGGCGGTAATCTGTCGTCGAAACGCAGGGTCCCACCTCCCAGGAATGCTCGCGCCACACGACGGGCAGCAACCTTGAGGGGTGAGATGGTAGCCCGTGATCACATAGCCGTAACGTTCGATGAGAAGCTCCCGACAGTTCGGGCAACGTGTGTTCTCCAAGTCGCCGACCGTGCCTGGCAAATTCCCGGCATAGACGTAACGCAAGCCTGCTTTCTTGCCGATCTCTGCTGCCCGTATCAGGGTCTCCGGCCTGGTGTTCTCTGGATCGGTCATTTTGTAGTCTTTGTGAAACGCGGTCACATGCCAGGGAATGTCAGGTGAGACGCCTGCCAGAAACTCGGCCAGCCGAGTCAGTTCGTCGTCCGAGTCGTTGAACCCGGGAATCAACAGCGTGACGATTTCCAGCCAGAAGCCCATCTCGTGCAAGCGTCGAATGGTATCCAGGATGGGCTGTAAGCGCCCGCCGAGCTGACGATAGTGGCGATCATCAAAACTCTTGAGGTCAACCTTGTAGAGATTCACCCACGGTCGCAGGTATTCGAGGACCTGTGGCGTGCCGTTTCCGTTGGAAACAAAGCCGGTCACCAATCCGGCCGCGCGCGCTTCCGTAAAGACAGCCACGGCCCATTCACTCGTGATCAGCGGCTCGTTATACGTGCTGACGATGACCCTGCCTCCCTGGCGGATGGCATCGAGAACAAGTTCTGCCGGCGTGACCCGCATGGGGCCGACAACGGCGGCGGGATCGCGCAGGGCTTGCGAGGTCACCCAGTTCTGGCAATAGCCACAGTGCAGATCACAGCCGAGCATTCCGAAGCTGTAAGCCAGCGCCCCTGGATAGGCATGGTTGAAGGGTTTTTTCTCGATGGGATCGCACTGGATGGCGCCGACATAACCCCAGGGCACAAACAGGGTTCCGCCCCGGTTGTAGCGAACTTTGCAGACGCCGGGCTGGCCGTCTGGGATTTTGCAGCAGTGCCCGCAGGCAAAACACCGCGCCCAGTTGCGGTCGAGCTTTTCGTACAGTTCGCCCTCGCGAACACTTTCATAAATGATTTCGCGCAGCGTGTTCATACATGCCAAGCGTAGTGCCGAGGCGGCCGTCAGCTACTTGCTTTTTGATATTTGTCGGTCTGAAACTTACCGCCGTCAACGTAATTCTTGTTGATCTCGATATACGCGTGCCACTTCTCCGGCAGATCCTCCAGCGGGAAAATGGCAGTCACCGGACAGACCGGTACGCAGGCGCCACAATCAATGCACTCAGTAGGATCGATATATAGCTGAGGTACCTGGTCGAACGTCGGTCGGCCATCATCATAGGTTCGGCCCTTCGCCGGATGGATGCAATCAACCGGACACACGTCCACACAGGCGGTGTCTTTTGTTCCGATGCAGGGCTCGGCAATAATGTATGCCATCGCGCCCTTCTTCTTTCAATCAGTATAACGCAACTGCCGTAATCGCACCCCCCCCGCTCCGCGCCACCAAGCCGCATCTCATATCCGAACCCATCCGCCGGTTGTACCTTTGTCACCTTCCTCGCCATGCGAGGTGTTACCGTCCCGGTGCAACAAAATCTTCGGCCGCGCGGGCGACTAGGAAGTCTCGTCGGTTTGCAGTATCTTGAGTAGGTACAGGCAATCGGCTCGGAGGAAAGCATGGCAGACCATAAGTGTGGAGACAGCGCTGTGCAGCCCGCAGCCGCTGGCGCGCATATGGTGAAGTGCGTGAAGTTTGGCAAGGAAATGCCGGGACTCGATCGCCCGCCATGGAAAGGCGAACTCGGCAAACGAATCTATGACAGTGTCTCGAAAGAAGCCTGGAAGTTGTGGATTGAGCATTCGAAAATGGTGATGAACGAGTTTCGGTTGAATCCGCTCGACCCTGCCTCGCAGAAAATAATTGAAGAACAGATGGAACAATTCTTCTTCGGCGAAGGCGCCAAATTGCCAGAAGGCTACATCCCGCCGCAGGCCAAAGCCTAGTCCGCCAGCTTGCTTCGATCCGGAATTCGATCCACGCATGAAAGGATGTGGTCAACGGGAAATGCGTCCTGTCACTGGATGTTCGACGGGCAATCGCGGCGAAAAAATGAAATGCAGCTTCGCATGCGCGGCTCGCAACGCGGATTCCGCTTCTTCCGGGGATGAACCCCGCGCAAAAATAAATCCCAAGTAACTCGAACCTTCCGGCCATGCTGCCACATAATCACGCAAGCGCGCGGTAATGCGAATTTCAGCGACGCCTGATGTTTTCTCCGCTTGTTCGAGTCCCTCCAGTCGTTCGAAAATTCCACTGTGCGGAACGGGCACCATCATCACGCCGGAGGCCCCATCCTCCCGCGCTAAATCGCTTCCGCCGAGTTGCAGCTCATGGCGAATCAGCAATTCTTCGAGAGAAATTCGCTGCGGACCAAAACGTAAAGCCCGCGAGCATAATCCACCGATTGGCCGGGGAGCGGCTTCGAGGGCCCATGGGCCCGCATCATTCACGCGAAATTCCGCGTGAAGCGGGCCGCTGGTCAGCCCGAGCGCGTCAACAGTTCTTTGCGCGCACTCTGCTATTGCGTGCAGCTTCTTCCATGGCAACCGCGAAGGAGTGACGTAGATGGTCTCCTCAAAATAGGGGCCTTCGAGCGGATCGGGCTTGTCGAAAATTGCCAGCACGCGCAGCCGGCCGGAATCGACAAGGCCTTCGACCGCTGTTTCTTGTCCTGGAATGTAAGCTTCGACGAGCACGCGATCGAGGTTGGGTTCGCGCAGAACTTGGATGTCGGGAGATTCGAGAAGAGCGTGGATGCGTCGGACCGCCGTGGTGAATTCTTCGGAATTATTCGCACGAATCACGCCCTGGCTCGCGGCAAGCGACAACGGCTTGACGACACAGGGAAATTTCACGCGAGGTAAGACAGTGGCCAGGTCTTCTCCCAAGAAAAACGCGAAAAATGTCGGGATCGAGACGCCGGCGGCATGCAGGATTTCACGTTGCCGAAGCTTGTTGCGGCACGCTTCCACCGCTTCCGGAGGATTGCCGGCGATGCCAAGAGCCTGTGCGGCGAATGCCGCGGTCGAAGTGGGGCGATCGCCGAGCGCGAGGATGGCGTTCACGGGTTTGTCGTGGAGCTCGCGCGCGATCTCCCGCGCGGACTCGCTGGGATTTTGGAAATGTAGCGGCAGTGCGCCGTCAGACCAGGGATCATCGAGCTTGTGGCACCGGTCGGTGCCGAACACGACTTCAACGCCGAGTTTTTCTGCCGCTTCGGCGAAGCTACGCGTCTGATATCCCAGCTTGCTCGCCAGGATCAGGAGACGCCTCGATTTTTCATTCCCAGACATTTCGAATTCAAGCCGCGTGCCCGGATAATGCGCTCAACCTTGCGGGATCATACCTAGATTCGAATACTCGCTCAAAAAATGTCGCCGGACGGATGCTTCGCCCTGCATGACGGGCTTACGATGACGATAAGAGCCGAGCCGCCCGGTGAGGCCTCACACAAACCCTTCGGATTGGCGCACGGTTTCGCGCGCTTTGGCGATGGCAACCAACTGGTCGCCAGTGGGCTCCGCTCAACAATACCAGGGCTCATTCAGATAGGGGATGGCGGCGCGCACAACCAGGAGGGGATGCGCGCGTTCCGCCAGGACGCTTAATCCCGAGGCGCGATGCGCCGCTTCCCAAATATTCTCGAAAATTGGCGCGCGTGAACGTTTCAGCTTTTCGTCAGCATGCACCTGACGCTGAACCTCTTCACAAAGCTGGTCGACTCGCGGGTCGACGTGGCTCCATGGGTAAAGCAATGCCTCTTCATCGAAAGGTCCGATCATTTCAGGGATTTCAGGTAGCTCCAGCAAACGCGAGCCGGCAGGAATCAGCAAGCGGATGGCGAGTTGGATCGGCGCGACGCTTTCGACGAGATCGTTTTCGCGGATCACTTCGAGGAGGTCGCAGTAGCCTTCGAGCGTCGTCCATGGCGTGAAGGCCACAAACGTAGGTTGCAGCACCAAACCGGCTTCGCGAAACATTTGGACTGCGCGCAGGAAATCCGCGCGACTGTGATGCTTACCGAGCATTTCGAGGACAGCATCATCCACCGATTCGACAGCGCTAGTCACGAACAGGCAGCCCGCGTCGCGCAACGCCATCAGGTTACGCGCCTGCTGTAGCAAGTGTTCAATCTTGATGGTGACGTCGTAGGTCAGTTGCGGAAATTCGCAATGCAGCGCCTCAACAATCGACAGCGCATGCGTGGGACCATTGAAAAAGTCAGGATCGCCGAAGGTAATGTGTTGCGCCCCAGCCTCAACCTGTTGGCGAATATCTTCCAGTACCACGTCGCGATCGACAATCCGAAATGCGCCGTTGTAAACCGGCACAATCGGGCAGTGACGGCAGTGATGCTTGCAGCCGCGGCTGGCTTCCGTATAACCAACCGTGCGCGTCTCCCCGGTAGGCATGATGAGCCGCGCATATTTCTCGAGTGGGATCATTCCTCCGCGATCAGGGAGTAAGAACTTCTGCCGCGCGAGAGAAATTACCGGCTCGCGTTGTTTGCCGTTCGTCTCTGCGACAAGCCGGGCGACCAAATCCACGAGTCCCTGCTCGAATTCGCCGCCGAGAATTGTTCCCACGCCAAGTTTGCGCAAGTACGCTTCGTTAACAGGCGCATAAAGACCGTAGAAGCAGATGTGGGCGCCTGGATTAAGTTCGCGGATTGTTCCCACAAGCTGCACCGCCAGGCGTGTCGCCGTGTGCATTGGCACGCAGAATGCGACCAAATCCGCCGCGCGTATCGGATCTTTGCGGAATGGCTCACGCGAAAGATCGAGGCAAGTGACTTCCGCTCCTGCGTTGCGAAGCCAGGCTGCAGGCGAGGCTAGACCGAACGGTTGGCGGCCGAGCTCATAGGTCGAAATTAAGACAACATTCATCACAATGTCTTCTGATCGCCAGAGGGTCACATTTGATGGCGATTAGAAAAGTTCTCGGTCCGTCACTTTCAATGCCTTAGCGCTGCGAGAATTCAGTGGCTGCTAGAAACGCCATTTGCGAAGCTGGAGAGGCTGACCTGACGACCCTCTTTCATCTTTCTCACGGTATGCACGCTTTGATGTTTCCCTCTGTCCTTCCTGCCTTTGCATCATCTTCTTTGAATACCACGAATTTTCGGCAATGAAGGAGCCTGCTCCGGCGGATTGTCCCTGTCCCTCGCCATTACTCAGACAGACCGCAGAATCAACAGCTTACAACAATACTGTCAATCGTTGATCTGGTATAACTGCCTGCCATGTTCAGCGCAAGGTCAGCGGATAATTGAAAGCGGGTAGCCAGCAAAGCGGGGCACCTGTCCGATTTTTGCTGCATCTATTCTCGCGGAAGCCGTCGAAAGCATCGAACCCGCACTCGGACCGTTTCTTGTGCGTGTTCTCGATGCAGTTGTGAATCCCGACCTGCCGGAGTGGCTCGTCGTTGGCTTTGCTGTGCTTGTTTGCGTGGCTCTTATCGGTGTATTTGCGGCGCTATCTTCGCCGGACAGCGTGCGGTCAATGGTGACGGAAGCCCGATCCTAGATAGCAGGAGAGTACTCTGCTTCCAGAAAGTAGGGTTGGTCTTTTCAGCGGGTTGGCCCTGCTTTCTTCATGTACCTGCCGAGAGGGAATTCCGCGAGACAGGCCGCAACGCTTACCACGAAGACGACCAGTAGGAAACGACCCGGTTGTAATGGAACAATGTGGAATTCGGCGAGGACTGCGTAGAGGGCCGCCAATACGAGAAATGGTCCAGTGATGTAGCAATGCACCCGACCACAGCGGCCCGCATTCACGATGCAGGCACCCCCCGCCACTACGAGCGCAGGAATCCAGAGCCAAGGGCGTCCTCGTCGGCCAAGAGAGTCCGACGACCAACATGATTGTCGGCAGACACCAAAGCAGGCACGCCCACGGGCTACAAAATAAGTCCCGACTCGCACAACTGTCTTCCATGACTGAATCACCTACAAGAAGCTGCGCCCATGGAGTTGTTCGCGGGTAAATCGTAGATGCCTCTCGCCTGCTATCAAGAGAGCGAACAGAATAGACGAACCAGACATCGGCTGAGAATTCTCCGACTCTCGGCTCCGAATCTGTTGGCTTGGACAGTAGCTCAGCCACAATGTTGGCAAAACCAAGCGCATGAACGACGGGACCATCCAAGAAGGCCGCACGCGGAAGTTGGTCGTCCCAGTGCACGTCTTGGCGATAGACGGCGACCTCATCCCAATCAATGCCACTCTCGTCACAGCAGCGTGGCCGGGGATGGTCCGGGTCGGATTTCAGGCGACGTGCCAATTGTTCCGCGAAGAGATGGTTCTTGTCCCAGTACTGCGCCACCCTCGGGTCAGAGAGTCGCGCCAATACTCCCGTGCTCGGACTGGAATAGTCAGTCGGCAGAATTGGTTGCCACACCGCAAACACGCGAATGTGCGGATTGGGATTTTGCTTTAGCACGTCCTGAACTGCGGAGGCCCCCCGCAGACATGTTGGTCACGTAGGCGATAGCAGCAGGACTACGCGCACGTCTCCTGACGCCTGATTGAATGCTGCACGCAGTTGGTCGAAGTTCTCTGACGTGAGAGAGGAAAGAGACGGCTGCCCGGCTGGAACTCTTTGCTGGCTGGAAATGTCCGCCAGCAAGCCCGCCAGCACTTGGGGAAAGAACAGCAGAAAGACAACCAGCACCGCCGCCAAGCCCAAGAGGACGAGTGCAATCCTGCTCTGCCGCGCTCGGCATTTCATCCCTCGATAGACTTGAAAGAAGCCCACCCCGAGCAAGATAACCGAGAGTCCTAGAAACCAAGGACGAGCGGCACTCAGGAAGACAGAAGCCCCGGCCAACCCCGCTGCGCCCAAGAACGGCAAGGGAAGGCAACATCCAAGCGTAAGCAGCGAAGAGACCATCGCACCCAACGAAGCGGCGGTTGTCTTCCAGCCAGACATCAGACCTCCAAGTCACGTGCTCTTCGGATGGCATCGCGCAATCTCTGATGAGATGGAGCACCGTTGCCATCCGCGTACAGGCGGCACATCAACCCGAAAGAAGCGGTCTCTCCCTCTTGGGGTTCAATGTCATGACCATTTATGCGAATCGTTGGTGAGCCGGGAAATTTCAGTGAATGAGCCATCGCTGCGCTGCTCACCAAGACCTCATTCAGATGCGCTTCGAGACTCTCCCCCGCGAGAATTCGCGGAGCCGTTCAAGCGCGACAGCATGATTTGGACAGTTCGGGACGTACAGGACTTCAATTTTCATGCAGTACCCTCGTGCTTGGAACCTTTATAGGCAGTCAGAACTGGGCAACGACCGTTTTGCTTTCCACGCGGACGCCTGAGTTGGGAGTTGCACTTTGCCAGCGCATCTTTCAGTTCCGCTTCCAGCTTGGCGAGTGCAATTCGCTTTGCGTGAATATCGCGCAGTTTGTGGTCCAGCATCTTCCGCACTTCGGAGCACGCGCGAAGGTCATTGCTTCGCAGTGACAGGAACTCGCGAATTTCATTCAGGGAGAAACCGAGCGTCTGCAAATTGCGGATGAATTGCAACGTGGAAAGGTCGCTGGAGGAATAGAGCCGAAACCCGCCTTCACTGCGCGGGGGCGATGCGAGAAGCCCGCTCCGCTCGTAGAACCGGATGGCATCTATGCTTACGCCCGACCTGTTTCGACATTTGACCGATTTGCATGGACTCATTCCGTCTGCCGCTCATCCACGCCTCCAACGCTACACCCTAGAGTCTAGTCCAGAGTCAAGGCAAATCGCCAAAATGAAAGCCCCGGCATACTATTGCAAGCCGCGCCGGGAGGGGGCAGCCTGCAAGGTGAACGGTCGCTCTTACGAAGACGAAGGAGGCGTTATGAATTGGATTCACGGGGTATTGACGGTGTTTGCCGGAGGTTTCGTGGCATCGCTGACCGATTGGCTGTTAATGGGCGATTGGCTCTACAAGCGATATGACCAATCCCCTGAAATCTGACGGCACCCGCATGGTCAGGGAGAAATGAGAGCGATTGCCTGGGCCACCCCTCTGCCCTTCGTCACTTGCGCATTCTTCACACTCGTGTGCGCCCACCTAAATTTTCAATCGTACAGCGCGACTATCAAATTGGCTCTGGCTATCTGGCTTGTCGGACCTTTCCCTTTACTCATCGCGAATGCGCTGTTCATCAAACTGCACCCCGCGATTACTGCGTCTTATTCTCTCGGATGGCTGGTAAAACTGCTCGTAGCAGCCGTGGCTGTGACCCTAATTCTGCATTTGGTCGCGGGATAGCGGCGCGAACGGCGGAGAGGCTCGCAATCGTTCCATCTAGGCTGCATGGCAGCACGGCTTGCCTTTCATTGGTCGTTACTGTTTCAAAATAATTACCGCGAATTCCACGAGCCGTCGCTCTGCCGCTTCAACACATGGAATCCTGTGCCGTGCCAACTGACCGGCGGAGCCTCTGCAGACATCTTAAATTGGGATTCATGTTCGCCCCACTCGCATGCTTTCCGTTAGGTGTTCGTTAACAGAAATCCGGCCGAACTAAAAGCCAACTTTGACGAGCGTGGTCGGTTCAATTCAAATCTCTTATTTGCGAGGATTGGTGCGCAATCGCCATTTTCCATAGTTGCTTAACTAAGGCAAATAAGGCAGGCCACCACGGCTCTCCACGAATTTGCGCAGGCCTTCCATCAACGCAGGTCGGCTGAACAGTTCGCAAAAGATGTCTATCTCGCGCAGAAGCTCATCATTTGGAATCGGTTTGATGAATCGCTTGGCGACAACGCGAGCGTGAGCGTCGAATTTCCGGAGTTGCGCTGCCGTTGACCGCGCAATGCGCAGAGACTCCCCCTCACCTGCCACCTGGCTAATCAACCCAGCCGCTTCTGCTTTCTCGGCGTTGATGCTGCGCCCTGTGAGCAGGAGGTCTCGCACGATAGCGTTCTTGCAGTCACGCTTTAGACGCGGAATACCGCCACCGCCGGGAATCAGACCCAGACGCAGCTCCGGGAAACAGAACCGTGCGGTCTTGTCGGCAATAATCAAATCACACGTCAACGCCAATTCAAATGCACCGCCAAAACAGACTCCATGCACCGCTGCGATTAGACGAGCGGCGTTGTGTCAATCGCGTTGAGTACACGGTGCCCACGTTCGACGATTTGGCGCAGTTCCTCAAGCCCACGGCCCTGACCTGCCGCTCGCAAGCGAGCGTACATCTCGTAGAGGTCCCCGCCAGCACCAAACCCGGATTTCAGTTGGCTGTGTACAATTAATGCGACGGCTTCGTTTTCCAGAGATTTCAGTGCTTCCACGAATTGCTCAAGTTCGGCCCAACTAGCCGTGCTTAACTCATTTGCTGGCGGACGATGCAGTGCTAACTCTACGACCCGGTCTGCGAATGCCCAGGAGAGTGCGTTGCCATCGAACCGTTTCATCTTTGCCCTAAAGACCTATTTAGTCGTCGCAAGCTATGACCGCTTTGGAGACACCCGAAAGCCCGTGCCAGCGTGACTGCCAGCCACAACGGACTACGAAGTCCGCTTCGTTCTTCTGCAATTGCGTTGGACGCTTTCTGACTTTCAGCCGAGTTCTCCCGTCGAAAAAACCTTCAGGGGCTGGGCGGCGGATTCGTTTCGAGGTGTCTAGCCCACGCGGGCCGAACTAGCCGTTGATTCGGATCACTCCGATCCCAATCGCTTTGCGCTCACGCTCTGAATACTTCAGGCGTTCCTTCTCCGCTTGTTCCTTCTTCTTGAGGGGCTTCGACAGTGGCGTGAACTCACCATTGATGTACTTGAAGAGCAGCCACCGCTCGATGCTTCTGGGCATGAGAAACTTATAGCACAGGCTGCTCCGACCTGCGGAACATGACCGTCTAGCCAGACGCCTCTTTGTCAGTCAACCCGCTCCCATTGGTGAAGCGTCCCCAAGCTGACGAACATGACCTTGCGGCCCGTTAAAATCACAGCTACATATCAGTGACCGAAAGGTCTGGAGGCATCCGACGCTGGTGTCGCTCTGAGTGAAGTCTGCGAGTGACGGTACCAGCGTCACCAATTGCACAAACACCGGTCCCGGCAAAGTAGTTCTGATAAGGTGATGAGCGAAGCACGGAGGTTTAAGTTCAGATGCCGCGATGCGAGACATTTCTGGGGCAAGTGCCGCCATGACCGACAAAACCAAGCGCAACAAAGCGATCATCATCGAAGTCTTGACCAGCGCCTTCACAAAGCGGGATTTCGCTGCACTCGAGCGATGGTTTTCGCCCGACTATATCCAGCACAACCCCTTCATTCCCGGCTCGCTGGCGGGGCTTCGTGGCTTCGTCGAGAATCTACCGAAGGGCAGGCCCTATGAACCCGGCATGGCTGTCGCGGAGGGCGATCTCGTCATGATTCATGGCCGCTATTCAGGCGGTACCGGGAAAACGCTGATTGCGATCGATATCTTCCGCTTCGAGGATGACCGAGTCGTCGAGCACTGGGACGTTCTGCAGGAAGAGGTCCCTGTGGACAAGACCGTGGCAGGCAACCCGATGTTTATGAGCGTCGCTCGAAAAAATTGAATGACTCTTAATAAGGTTGCGGACTCTGACCTCTAGCTCGCGGCCCTGCCGCACTGGATCAGTACGGTTCGGTGCTTTGGCACCAGTACATTTCAGCGAGTTTGGAACATCTTTGGAACAGCTAGGATGACAGGAAACGAGGAGGTGATTGCGGCTTAGCGCAGCCTTTGCAACAAGTTAGCTTGCTGTAAGGCACCCACCAAAACGAGCTTGCAAAGCAGGTGCTCTCCCAGCTGAGCTACACGCCCACCGTTGGCTACTCCAATCATTTTCCATCACTTACGCCGCCACCGCAACCGCTTGTGCCCCGGAAATCTTGGAGCAACTTGGAGCAGGTAGAGCAAATCCAATGCCAACCTTCTCCGCTTCTTCGAGCCGCAAGGACAAATTCTCTTTGAGCGACTTGGCATATTCCGACGTAATGTCGTTCCCAAGAGAATGTCCTGCCCATATTTTGGTCAGATGTCCGTGCGCTCGCACCGCTTCCAAATGCGTGATACGGAATCGGCGGAAGCTGTGAAAGCCGTAATCATCGAGCCGCTTATCCAGCCATCGACGGCGTAGATTCCCGGCACGCAGCGGAGTTCCTTTCTTCGTCTTGAACAGCAAGCCGCTCTTGCCCTCGATGAAAGAAAGTAAGTAATCTCCGAAAGCTTTACTCGCATCGACGTTGCGCTTTGCTGCCCGTGTCTTGAGACCCGAAAGACGACCGAAACGATTAACGGATTGCTCGACCACGAGAGTGCGGCCATTGTTGATAATGTGCCGTGCTTCGAAACCGAGGATTTCTGCAATCCGCATTCCGGTTGCAGCCGCGATTACATACAACGCCTGTTCATCGCCCTTGCTTTCCGACACGAGTTTTTCAACCTGCCCCGCCGTCACAGCTGGAACGTGTTGCTCGTCCTTGACTATCTTGGGAAGTCCGAGGTATTCGCGATTCCATTTCAGACGGTGGACTGGCTCGCCCGTTTCCGGGTCTTTAACGGAACGGACGAGTTGCAGGACGAGCCGCATATAGTTGTTTACCGAGCAAATGCTCAACTTCAATGCCATCAACCTGCCTACGAAAACGTTTCTATCGAAACCCTCTGAGCCTCGTAGCAGGCCAGCTTTTGTGAACCGTGGGCGTACCGAAGCGTGCTCGACAGGGCAGCATGACCAGCGAGGAGTTTGACAAGATACAAATCCATCTTGCCGACAACTGAGCTAACGCGGCTGTGCTTCAGAGCATGAATGTGCCAACACGATTCACCGATTGGTCTCTCGCCTCTGGCAACGCGAGCTTCGGACGCCAGCCGGCAGTACTTCGCAAAGATGCGGTTAACAGTGTTGCGGTTGAACCGACCTTTTTGCGAGACGAAAAGAAAATTGGAACCCAAGTCGCGTGGCCGCACTTTCAACCAGGTCCGTAAGGCAGAAACTTCGTCCATGCACGGACGTCCCCGCATCCGAAAGAGAGGCTGAGTAGTTTTCAACGATCCCTTGAGTCGCTGAATTGTGATTTCCATGTTGCGCCAATCGATGTCGTCCAGTTTGAGAGAAATCAATTCGCTGGCCCTGAGGGCGTGCTGAAAGCAGACGATCAACAAAGCATGGTCTCGAGCGCTGCGCCGTCGAGCGACTTCGAAAACGTCGAGCAGTTCGTCTTCACTTAAATGTTTCAGCGAGTTGGATCGTTCCGCCTGGCAGGTTTCGGCGCCATGCCTCTTCATTACCCCCATTATACCACTCAAAGCTGCTTTGTATGTAAGGCCTGAGCAAAGCCGCTTTGTACGGTTTGGAACGAAGTCGCACTATCCTTTGGAAAGCGACATTTCGGCTTCCTGTGGACAAGATAAGTCTCTTGTTCCTGCGCCTAAATTGGCCAAGCTGCTTAGAATCAATTCACGCTGCGTAGTGCGACGTTCGCCTTCGATATGGAGCCAGCGAATAGGTGGTGAATATGAGGCGAAGATTTCTGGCGGTACGGTGTGGCTTGACGATGAAAGCGGCTTTCTGTAGGTTGAGCCCATGCCTTCAGAAGTGACCAAATATCTATCGCGGATCGGTCGCCGAGGTGGACGCTCGAAGTCCACCGCGAAGTTAGCTGCCGTCCGCGCGAATCTTAAAAAGGCTCAAGCGGCCCGGCGCAAATACCCGCGGTGTCCCCGCTACAAGAACCGGAGCCATCGATTTTCGGCTGCGACCGGACGTTGCCCGTGCGGATACGGTAGGCCTCTATCCGGAAATTGACCGCCGAGGCATTCTCTTTTCCCCAGAAGACTGCAGCCGAGGCGGTTAGAGTACAGAGCTCTAACCGCATCCGTGTCCGTCTTCTTGGGAGCGGGCCTGCTTTGTGGGAACTCTCCGCAAATGTCTTGTGCGATTCAAGGAGGCCCAGGCGAACAAAGGTGATCAGGGTGTTGTAATGCCACTAACCTTAATATATGGCTTCGAAGCAGAATGCCGCAGGTTCGAGTCCTGCTGGGCGCGCCAGCCTATTCGAACGCTCGACATACCGGACCAGAGATTCCCATATCTCAATATCAGCTTCTAGAGCGGCGACTAGTTCCTTTTCATTATTCGTCACGGTTACCTCATTCGACGCTTTTAACCTAGCAGGATAATCTTACGCGCAGTCCAGTGAACCGCATCCTTGTTACGTGTTAACATCACGTCAATGAACAAGAGAACTCTAGCAATAACTATGACGGCTGGCGATCGCTCAGCCAGACCTAGCTAAAGACTGATGCCGTTCCTCACCACGAAGTTCCTTTCTCGCTCCGTTGGAGTTCGCACGTTTTTCACGAGGCAGTTGCGGTTGTTCTTGGTTGCAGTCGCGGTGTTTGCGATTCTTTGGGCCACGAATGTGCGCGGTCAGGGCACCGGCTTCGTTCCAGTACTCCTCTACTCTCTCTTCATCGGAAATTTCACGACACCGATTATGAATCGTCTCGCTCCGTTGAGTTCTCGCCTGCGCTTTCCGTTTGACTGGGTCACGTACCTGATATTTTTGTTCCTCGCGGCGGTTGCCTGCGTGTTGTTGACTGTGGCGATCGTGATGGCGGTGTATCGAGCTCCCTTTGGCTCGTTTTTCGCCCAGCTATGGGGCCCCGGTAGGCTGGTCGTCATCGTTATTTTGATCATGGGGGGTGTCCGCCATTTGTATGAGGAAACGCGAGGGCAGCTTGAGCGCAAGAATCTCGAACTTCAACGCACCGTCGAGATTGGAAATACGCGATCGCAACAGCAAGAGCAGGAACTGGACAAAGCGCGAGAGATTCACGAAGGACTCTTACCCAAGAAGATTCCCCAGGTGAGAGGACTGGAAGTGGCGGGAACGTGGCAGCCTGCAAGCGTAGTTGGCGGAGATTATTTTGATGTACTGAAGTTCAACGAGAGAAAGATTGGGGTCTGCATCGGAGATGTGGCCGGCAAGGGGATTGGCGCTGCGTTGTTGATGGCCAACCTGCAGGCCAGCTTTCGAGCCTTCGCTTCGGAAGCGGTCTCACCAGGTACACTACTGGGGAAGTTGAATGAGGTGATATCCAGTAACATCGCTCGTTGAGTAACGACGGCCCGCTGCGAGTAACTCTTCGGCGTTACCTGATCGTCCGTACAGCTAGCTCGCGCGCCTCGCCTCGGCAATACTCGACTCCATGAAAGCCAAAAGCAAGAAACGGAGTGTCTCGGAAGACGCAACCGCTCTCAGGGAAGCCTTGAACGTTCATTGCGCACACCTAACGCAAGAAGACAAAAGTCAGGTTGCAGCCAAGGCATTACTCAACTCGTTGATTAACAAGAACTCGTCGATGGAAGAAATCGTGAAGCATGTTCTCCCAAGTCCCTCGAAGAAAATGCGACGGCCCGGACGGTTTGCTGTGACGGCGTGCCGTTAAAGCAGATCGAAACCGAATTCGTTCCCCGTTAGTGCCGCGGTTTTAACGTTCTCGCAAACTCGCGGAGTTCAAGGTCTCGGTCTTCAAGAGAGTCCCATTCTCCGAGTACAATTTCGCACTTCGGGCAGCACATCAAGTACACCAATTCGCCCTTATCTTGTGCTCCAAATGCAAAACTCGGAGGCACTCTGCACGTCGAGCATACGAAGATTAATGCTCCATTGCGAGCCTTCATTCCCGACAAATGCGTTTCAATCATGTGAGTGACCTCGTTTCACCCGCTCGGTTGTCTTGCGGCTATCTGTCAAATCTCAAGGGGGCGGGGGCAGGGGAAAAAAAAGAGGCGCATGGCGGAGTCACACGCGCCTCTACAGATGAATCAATTTTTCGTGTACCTCAGGGATCACCTCCTTATCGACAAAAAATGTCGATACCATATTATTAAATCATTTCTTCCGGCGAATCAATGCCAACATAGGGACATCGCGGAAAATGTCGCGAAACGGTTGCGGAACTCCAGCGCCGCTCCCGCCGTGGCTTCCTAACCGCCGCTGTAGCTGCCGTGGTGGGCGGCGGCATTTGGAAATGGCTGAATGATCGGCCCGAAGTTGACGGACTCGCTTCGCCCTTCCGCAAAGCAATGGAATTCAACGCTGGAATTGCGCGCCGAATCTTTCGCGAACGAGCACTGGCGCCCGAATTCGAGCAGTCCAAAGCAGTGCGCTCCTTCCGTCGCAACGGCGACATCGGACTCTCCGAGATCCGACCCGAGGACTGGCGCCTGCAACTCGTCGGTGTCTTGAACCCTGCGTCATATTCACAGTACAGCAGAGACGTGTCCTCCTGGACCTACGGAATGAATCAGTCGAGCGCAGAGGCTCCTAATGTGAATGCCAATTTGGCTCCGAAGAAGCTTGGTATGCACGAGGAGGACACCAAAGGTGCTGCTGTAAGGATTAAGCCGATGGAGATGCCCGAAGATACGCCTAGGGGTGTTCCCGGGCTGCTGCTCACGATGGCGGACGTGAGGAAGCTCCCGC
Source organism: uncultured Acidobacteriota bacterium (assembly GCA_963731535.1). Lineage (GTDB taxonomy): Bacteria > Acidobacteriota > Terriglobia > Acidiferrales > UBA7541 > Palsa-295. Next base: position 15,672 of record CAVSWI010000017.1, read on the forward strand.
ACGTAGAGATGGTCTCGGAGTTCAAGTGTATTGAGGGTTGGAGCGAGATTGTTTATTGGGGGGGCGCGCGCCTGCGCGATTTTTTCTCCGCGTTCCCGCCGCAGAGGGCAAGCGACAGTCAGTCTGCTTCCGCGGACCTTGCGACTGGCATTCCGAAGTACGTTGGCTTGGACACGCCGGACGGCCAGTATTACGTCGGCGTCGAGCGCGAAGTCGCAATACATCCGCAAACCTTGCTCGCCCACGAGCTGAACGGCCAGCCCCTGACGCCCGACCATGGCGCCCCTCTGCGTTTGGTAACCCCTCTCAAATACGGGATCAAGCAGCTCAAACAGATTGGCCGAATAACCTACACGGACGCGCAGCCGCACGACTATTGGCACGAGCAGGGATACGACTACTACGCGGTCTATGAAAAACAGCAAAAGAACTGAGTGGAGAGAATTAGGAAAAGCGAAGACGACCGGGCATTGTTGAACTGGGCATCGTACTGCACGTGCTCGGCAAGCTCCACCGGTTCGCCCACGAATTGCATCCGATCTACGTCAAGAGGACCATCTCTCCGGTCAGTGCACGCCTATGAAATCGAGAAATGCCGCATGGGAAGGACTAAATAACAGTTGTCGATGACGAGTCAGCCGAACTGAAACAATTCACGACTGAACGAACTAGTCTTGGTATTTTTGGCGAAGTCGAGGTGTAAGCCGAAGCATCAATTGCACGCGTTCCACTTCGTTCACCCAATCGCCAAGCGTGGCATCTAGCTCTTCTCTCTCGGGTGCGACGATGCCGGTCGGGCAAAGCGGGCCAAGCCTGCGGAGGCCCATGGCGCGATAACGGTTGATCGTGCGATCGCCGGCAGTGGCGCACCATTCGTCGTCTTCGGACAAGAACAGAACAACTGGGCACGCGACTACCGCCGTTGATGCGCAGCTCTGGGACCAATTCACCGTCCTTTGGCCGCTCGATAAAGCGCAAATCAATCTTGCTGGTATTGGCTTGGGCGATCCGCTGAATCAGCGGGCATTGTTCAACGCAATCGCCGCACCAGATGCCGCTGAAGATCAGAATCTTCATTTCCCGCACAAAGCCACCGACAAGTTGCTTCTGGGTATCGGTCAGCCGGGCGGCATCATATACCTGACTCCAGCGACGTTGCTGCTCGTCGGTACCGGTTTGAACGTAGCGGTCGTATGGAAGCCCAGCTGCGAATCGATCCGAAAGGTAAGAAGCTTCTATCACAGCCGCTGAATCATACACTGTCGCGATTTCAATGGGGACCTCAACCCTACAACATGCCGGTTTATCCCGGCGCTCTCCGAGTTGCCGCCAAACCATCCAGAATCTTCGCATCCGCGTGGAACGTGCTGCGTAGGCTATAATTACGCGCACGCATGGCGCTCAGCTCGGGTACAAAACTAGGTCCTTACGAGATCCAATCGCCTCTGGGCGCGGGCGGTATGGGCGAGGTGTATCGGGCCAAGGACACGCGCCTTGACCGCACGGTGGCCATCAAGGTTCTCGCCTCGCACCTTTCTTCCTCGCCAGAGCTGAAGCAGCGCATGGAGCGCGAGGCGCGCGCCATTTCCGCGCTGAACCATCCGAACATCTGCCATCTTTTCGACATCGGGACAGACAATGGCACCGACTACCTCGTCATGGAGTTTCTCGAAGGAGAAACCCTGGCCGACCGGCTTCGCAAAGGCGCGATTCCGGTCAGCGAGATGCTCAAGATTGGGATCGCGGTGGCTGAGGCGCTTGCCTTCGCTCACCAGCACGGAATCGTGCACCGCGACCTGAAGCCGGGAAACATCATGTTGACCAGGACCGGTGCCAAGCTGATGGATTTTGGCCTGGCAAAATCCGCCGCAGCTGATGCGCTTGGATCGGCGACAGGCGCGCCGTTGCTCTCGGCAGTAAGAACGACGACGGACGTCAGTCCGATGGCGCCTCTCACGACTGCGGGCGCCGTGATCGGCACGATCCTGTACATGTCGCCGGAGCAAATCGAAGGCAAACCGGCTGATGCCAGGTCCGACCTGTTCGCGCTGGGCGCGGTCTTGTACGAAACGCTGACGGGCGCGAGGCCATTTCAGGGCAAGAGCCAGATCAGCGTTGCAAGCGCGATTCTAGAGCAAAATCCTGAGCCGCTTTCGGCAGTTCAACCGCTCACTCCCGCGCCTTTGGAGTACGTCGTCAGTACATGTTTGGCGAAGAACCCCGACGAACGGTTTCAGAACGCGCACGATGTCGCGCTGCAGTTGCGGTGGATCGCCCAGAGTGGGAGTCCAGCTGTCAAATCAACCGACACGACCTCCAAGGCTCGGGAGCGTCTGGCGTGGCTGGTGGCATCCGCATTTGCCCTCATGCTGGTCGCATCCGGTTGGTGGTGGCTGACTTCCAGGGGAAAAGAGAAGACTTCCTATTTCGCTGCTCCTCTTGCATTCGAGGCTCAGGATGTGGCCATCTCGCCCAATGGTCACACGGTCGTGATTGTTGGTCATCCGGAATCTGAACGAAGCAACTTGCTGTGGATTTATGAACCAGGATTGCAGGAGGCGACTCGCGTCCCCAACACCGAGGGCGCGAACTTTCCATTCTGGTCCGCCGATGGGCGGTCCCTGGGATTCTTCGCAGATGGAAAACTCAAGCGGCTGGACTTGGCGGGAGGTCCCGTACAGACGCTCTGCGATGCTCCCACCGGACGCGGCGGCACCTGGAACAAGAATGGCGACATTATTTTCACGCCCAGCGGACTACTGGGCATTGGCCTTTACCGTATCCCGGCCTCAGGTGGAATGCCCACTCAGATCGCTGCACCGGACAGAACCTTGAAAGAGGACAGTCTTCGCTGGCCGTTCTTTCTACCCGACGGCATCCACTATCTGTATTCGGCGATCAATCTCTCCGGACGGAAGGACCTCTACGCTATTTATGTGGCTGCTCTGAATTCCAGCGAAACCCACCTCATCCTTAGGACCCAGGGCAACGCTGCCTACGTTGATCCCGGCTATTTGCTGTTCTATCGGGATCGGACGCTCTTTACGCAACGTTTCGATCTCAAGAATTTCAAGCTGACTGGCGAACCGGTCCCGCTTTTCAGCGACATAGGATTTTCGCCGCGCATTTCCAAAGCCGTCTACTCGGCGTCGAGGAACGGGCTGCTGGTGGCGCAAAAGGCAGGAGAATCTGCTTCGCAATTGGTGTGGTTTGATCGAAAAGGTCATGAGGTGGGAGTCGTAGCGAAGCCCGGCATCTACGGCAACATTGCGCTCTCGCCCAGCGGGAGATTTGTTGCATTCGATGCCACAGATCCCAGCAGTCTGAACACCGACATCTACACTTACAACCTCGACAGCGGGGAGGCGAAACGGCTAACCTTCGACCCGGCGATTGACTCGATGCCGATTTGGAGTCCGGACGAAAAGCGATTGGTGTTTTCCGACAACCGCGAGCCGCAGTTCGACTTGTACTTGAAAGACAGCGACGGAGCCCAAGAGGAGAAAGCAATTCCGCAGGAAGGTCCCGATCGTTTTCCCAACGATTGGTCGCGGGACGGCAAGTATATTTTGTACGAGCGTGGCGCGGACTTGTGGTACGTGAGCATCCCGGACCTGAAACCCGCCGAGTTCTTGAGAGCCACTTCCACACTGAAGACCGCACGCTTCTCCCCCGACGGCAAGTGGGTCGCATACTCCTCGAGTGAAAGTGGAAAATGGGAGATCTACGTCACCTCATTTCCTGACGCGCGTGGCAAATGGCAGGTCTCGAATGCCGGTGGGACTCAGCCACGATGGCGAGGCGACGGCAAAGAACTGTTCTATCTCTCGCCTGATGACAAGCTCATGGCCGTCCCTGTGAAGACCGGAGCGAACTTCGATGCAGGAACGCCGGTCATGCTATTTCAGGCGTATCTGCGCGAAACCGTAGCGGCAACGTCTGAGCAGTTTTTCTATGACGTCAGCCGAGATGGACAAAAATTCCTCATCAACACGCAATTGAAGTCGGCTATAACCCCGATGTCGGTCGTCCTGAACTGGCCTTCGAGGCTGAACAACTGAACCGATTCCCGAACGCTCGTAAATTGGATGAAACCGCTCGTTTGGGCGACAGTGTTGAGTGTTGTATCTGATCGACACTCCTTCGGCATTCTTGGCGAATGACGGGCTAACCGGGCGGACCATCCCATTAGTTATTGCGGGCCAGAAGTCCGCTTGTGGGAAGTTGAATCTCCAGTGACGCTTGCGATCGATTCTGGTTGGGTGACGGCGTACTCAGAAATTATGCTGTCGGAACACCCGATTGAGCCATCTCCAGTCGCGTGGATTCAATAATTTGCGGTGGGTGATTCGAGAAAGTTTTTGGAACGCAACCCGCGGGGCTCATACCTTGCTGGGTAGAGGCAAATGTCGCGTCCAGTGTAAACTTTAAGCGCGCCTACTAATTTCCGATCATCGATTCGGAGGCGACCTCGAGCGTGTCTAAAGCGTTTCTTCACAAATGCCCCCGCAATCCCGAATCGGACACCATACATGCTTTGCAAGCCGCCGAGACCTCTCTAAACCCTCCATCGCTTCCTTCCATTCGGAAGTGTGGCCTCCAAGGTCTTCGGGCCTCTCAGACACCCTGGTGGTACAGAGGTACTAGTCGGTTTAGGGCAAACCCTCGATTTTGTTGGGAAACCGGTCTACCGCTCGCCGACAGGGATCTCACGAAACGCCCGCAAGATGTCTTCTAACGTGATGGCGCCTTCGAGCTTGCTCAGGTCGGCCCGGCTCAGAACTGGAAGCGCTGGCCAATCTCCGGCCCAGTGGAGGGCCTCTTCCAGGGACATGTCCCGAAAGACAAAGGGCACCGGACCATTAGAGCGTACTTCTGAGATCGTGTGGGGCTGCGAAGCGTCAGCCGCGAGTCGCAACAGATCGTCGCGGTCCACGAGGTTCCAGTCGCCGGGCCGCACGCGCAACAGGTGCAGTGCCTTCGGCTTCACTTCCAGACGCTTCACAGCATCGCCGACTTTATCGCCGGACTCCACAATTATGGCGACATCCGGTTGCATGGCGTCTTCCACCGTAAGAACCGTTTGCTCGCGCCGCTCCTCCGTCGAGGGCAACAGTATGCCGTCCTGGCGGGCAAGCAAGTCGAACAGGGGAACCTTCTGGTACGCGCGAGAGATTCCGTAAGCGACTAAGCTCGAAATCATGACCGGTAGGATCGCCGTATAGTTGCCGGATACCTCGATGACCATGAAGACTGAGGTTATAGGCGTGCGGAGAAATCCCGCGAAGAACGTCCCCATCCCGACGAGCGCGAAGGTTCCAACCGTCCCTGTTAGACCGGGAAAGAAATGCTGCTCGATTGCACCCACGGCCGCACCCAACATAGCCCCGATGAACAGAACCGGCGCAAACATTCCTCCGGGCGTGCCGCTCAAGAACGAAAATCCTGTCGCGAGAATTTTCAGTGCCGCAAGTATCAAAAGCAATTTCCAGGTGAATTGCCCGTGAAGAGCCTGGTCAATGATTGGATAGCCTGCGCCCATCACCTGTGGCAAGCGAATGCCGATGAGCCCAATGAGCAAGCCGGCTATAGCGGGCTGAAAATATTGAGTCCACTTCGGAAGCGCTTGTATGCGCGGGCGCGCGTAAACGAGCCATTTCAAAAAAGCCAGGGAAGCCAATCCTCCGACAATCCCGAGGACGGCGTAGGCCAGCAGTTCCTGCGGCCGACCGACGCGAAACGGGGGCACGCGAAACATCGATTCGGGTCCGAGAAACGCCCGCATGGTCACCACACTCGAGATGGCCGCGAGCACGATCGCGCCGAGCACTCCCGCGCTCCAAGTGCCAATCACTTCCTCCAGCACGAACAGCACCGCCGAGATCGGCGCATTGAAAGCGGCGGCAAGCCCCGCCGCGGATCCCACCGGCGCGATCAGCCGGACCTTCTCCTGCGACAACCGCAGACGCCGCCCGATGAGCGAAGCGATTCCCGCTCCCATTTGCAGCGACGGATCTTCGGGGCCTAGCGATTGCCCGGACCCGATGGCCAGCGCGCAAGTGACAAATTTCCCCACCACCGTATTGAACGGAATGTAGCCGTTCGAAATGTAAACCGCTGCCTTCGTCTGGTTCACACCGCTTCCTCGCGCGCGAGGAAAAGCGCGAATCGCGAGCACCGCAACCAGGAGCCCTGCAATCGTGGGGACCAACAGAACGCGTAGAGTCGGAGGAGAGAGCGAGGAGCCGAGAAGTTCCAGCTGCGTCCATTCAATTGCAATGCGGAAACAAACAACCGTCAAACCCGAAAAGATGCCAATAAGCACGGCCAGAAAGAGGAAGAAGCGATCCTCCCGCATGGTGAAAACGCGGTGTGTCCACTCTTCCCATTTGGTGCGGAACGCGCTGCGTGCAGGAACCGAATTTGCGGAAGGCGTACTGGTAGGGACCACTGCGTCCGGCGAGTCAGTTGTGATTGGCTCTGTCACTGGACCTTGGCTCCGCGACCGCGCCCCAGAAGCCATAGCGAGCGATCTTCCCCTTGGGGTTCTCCACATGCCTCGGCCGCGGCGTTTTCCATATCGAAGACCAGAGACATGTCTTCGTCCAAGCTGTCCGGATGCCTCAGCAGATTCCATGTGCTCCAATCGCGGCCCGGTTCCACGCTCTTCGCGTATGCCTTCTGAAGATCCGTGCGTGGCGGAGTTTCCGTGAGCGACTCGCCGTCCTTCTGGGCGCAATTCTTGGCTCGTGATTGCGCCAGAGAAAGTCCCCGGGACACCCGCTGCGCCTTCGTATCGAGAGAAAGCCCGGGCAGAAATGGATCGAGCGCTTGAACCTGCTGCGCCGTTTCAAGCATGCCCCTGGTATCCGGAGTAGCGCGCTTTTCCTCCGGCAATTGCTCGAGATACTCCGCCGTTACTTTGTATTGGCCGAGCTCGAAGGCAGCCGTCGCGGCGCCCAGCACCGCGTCCTCGTCTCGCCTGTTTTTGGCCAATACGAAGCGGTACATATCGAGTGCTCGCGGCCATAGCTTCGCGCGGTTCAAGAGCTCAGCGGCTATCTTCAACTTTTCCGTGTCATCCGCGGGCGTGTTTTCGGCGAGCGCGATGATTTCCGGCACCGCTTGATTGACCGCTCCGTGTTCCAGCAGATATTCGCAGAGCTCCCGGCGAATTTGCCAGCGCATGGCAATGGGATCGGTCTCGAATTCACCGTAAATTGCGCTGTGATAGAAACGAAGCGCTTCGGGCATCAGGCCTTTCCGCGCCGCGATTCGCGCCAAAGCCAGGTTGATTTCCCCGCTTCCGGGAGATTCTGAGAGCAGATTCGTGAGGTAGGAACGGGCTTCGTCGTCGCGCCCGGCGGCGGCCAGCGCCAGCGCCAAATGAAACTGGAACTTCGCATTGCCGGGGGAATAATCCAGTGCGTTACGATAGTCGGTTAAGGCTGTCTTGATGTCGCCGTTCTTGAAACTCTCTTCGCCTTGCTCGAACCACTCGTCCGCCAGCGTGTGAATCTGTTTGTGATACATGCGCGAGACGAACGCAGTAAAAATCAGCAGCCCAATTAGAAGGATGAAGCAACCGAGTAGGACGGCCTCCGGGGAATAAATTCGAGGACCCTTCGTTGCCATCGCGCTCGTATTTGCCGCTGCACTCATGCTCAATTCAGCATGATCCAGCAGTTTAGTCGATTTAGCAAACTCAAGCAGTTTCTTGGAACAGAAGCAGAACCGCAGCAAGACTCGTACCAGCAATGCTGGACGTACCAACGGCGGTGCGACGTATTTTCGGGGCGCCCTCTACCATCTGCTCAACAACCGCATCTACATCGGGGAAACCGTCCATCGGAAGGATTCCTATACAGAACAGGTTCCTCAGATTTGTTCAGCGGAACGAACAGAGCTACGTTTACCTAGAATCTCTTTCGGAAAAATTCAAAAAGGATATAACCGATGAGCGCGGCTATCGTGGCAATTTCAAAATTGGCAGCGGTAAAGACATCTTCGATTGCCCAAACTACACCCCTTTTCTGCCCCATGCCTGAGCGCTCAAATTCTCCCATCAAGAGATTCGAATAGAACAGGAAGATGATAAAACCCACCTCGACCACCGCTCTCCAGGTATTTTTCTTCATAGCAAATATCGACTCCACGGTCACTTCAATTGAGCAGGCACGAGAAGCTCTTCAGGCAACTTGGGTAGAGCGGTTGCCCTAGTTGCACCGCTGTTCGTCGCCTTCGTAAGAATACGAGCCATAACCGCAACGAACAACAGGAATCGAAATTGAACACAGAACTAACCATTGCACCATGAGAAATGCTGCTGCCATTTTCACTCACGAGTAGGATGACCTCATCCGTGTTACGCTAACCGGAAGCGGCGGACCATCCCATTAGTTGTTCCGGGCCAGAAGTCCGCTTGTGGGAAGTCTCACCAGATAGGTAACGAGAAAACGCGCTTGTGTTTACCGATGGACTTCCACTTGCGTCGGATTTTCGGACCGCCGTTCCTATTGCCGGCCTCCGCTAACTTATTGAAAACCGATGGCGGTTCAAAATGGTTGTTTCTGCAGTACCCGTAAGTCATTGAATTGGCAACGCGGATATTCGGGGCTGCTGCTGGTTGGGAGACTTACAGTCTTCGAACCAGGTCAAGTAAGGTGGCCATTTTCAATCAGTCAAAAGTTTCGGTGGCGTCTGTTCCGCTGAGTCGTTGCGCTACAACGCCTTTCTGAGAACAAAACGCAGAGACCATCGGAGACCACTGCTCATCCATGGCGTCTCTGTTTTCGAACTTGGTAGCTGGTGAGAGTACATGGCCAATTAGAGTCATTTCGTCCGCGAGTAATACGGGATTCACACGTTTCTTCAAGTCGGCGTCATAGAAGATACTGAATTGCTTGCTCTCGCGTGCGGCATACTCAGTCGTGACTTCCACCAAATAGGAAATACCACCGAATAGTGTCACCAGTACCCAGCCTTTATGCATTCCGGCACTGAGGTAACCGATGACGCTATGCTGATGTGCAGTGCGAATATGAGCGCTCATGAATCCTTTGTTCGCGAAGTACCAAACACGCATGTCTTGTAGGGCTTCGGCGACACGGGCCTTTCTGAGTACGTCGAATTGCGGTGAGAGAACAAACGGGATGCCGTATTTAAATGCTGTCGCCGTCATCGCAATCTTGGCCGCCACCTTGCGTGCTTCGAGGGACCCTATGAATGCTAGAGTCAGTGCGGAATCGGCCTCGATTACGATTTCACGTGGAACTTCTCGCTCCTTGACCTGCCCTCCTTTTGCAAGTGCCCGTTCAGCGAATCTGTCGCCAGCTTCCTTCGTGATGAAAAATCCCTGTCGTAGCTTCCTACCGTCTTCAGCTACCGATTCCCTGACGACGTCCGAGAGATTTATCTCGCCTTTTCCGTCCCTGAACGCAGGAAGCTTTTTCAGGTCCAGGCCACGAATTTCGATGTTCAATGGCGCGTTTGGAACAACGCCGCGCCGATTCTTGATTTGCAAGAGATTTAGGAGTGGAGTAACGGCCTTCTTCAGGATGGCCTCAACGATGCTGAAGTCACCGTTACAGCGCTTGCAACTTCCGTCTCGCACTTGTAGCTTCCCTCCCATGAAGGCGGGAAATATGTGCTCGTCTGTTAGGTTTTCCTGGCTTGGACAGAATATGCAGCCCATTTACTCACCCAGCCGAGCCGAGACCAATAGAGACATATTCGATTATATGCTCCAAATTTCGTACTGCTCTGCCCGTGGTAATCTTTGGATGTGGACCTCACCGACCCAAGATTTACAGACCTTGCTTTCAGGTTGTTACCCGCTGCACGCGAAGTTGCTCGGGAACTAGCAAATCATGCACGTCCTGTTGATGCAGCTCATGTTGATGCGGAGGTCGTAGCGGCCGTTTCCAAACGCATTCAGCAACTGGAGGCCGGACTTTCACCTGAGTTAGAGTTTATCGCTGCGGTCAATTGGCTCGGACAGACGGTTGCTATTAACCGCATTGACCAAACTCCTTTGCCGTCTTGCCATACCAGTGCCGGCGAATTCAAAGTCCCCGATATACTTTGTGTTGTTTCGATAGACGGGCGCAAACTGCCGCTGTTAATTGAGGTCAAGCGGAATAAGGGAACTAAGCTGGTTTGGACTGAAAAATACATCACTGCGTTACGTAGCTACGCTGACGAGTTGAATCTTCCGCTGCTGGTCGCTTGGAAGTATGCACATATGTGGACTCTAACCGACACCCGACATCTCCAGAAGAAGGTCCAGTCCTACCATCTGGATTGGACCGAAGCCTTTAAGGAGAACCTCGTGAGCGCAATTTTTGGAGACCAGCAAGTCGTGTTCACCCAACGTATTTCCTTTTATTTAGATGCCGAAATCTCGGACAGCCCATTACCGTTGCCGAAACCGCCTGACCTTATACCGCCGGGGTCCTACACCACGAAGATTCAAGGCGCTGGGTTCCTATTGGACGGTGAACCAATTACGCTTTCCAATGAGCTTACGTTGTTGTTTTTCAGAGCTGAGGTCGAGAACAAGGTTAGTGTCACGGGTGAAAAGAATGTGCGCGTGATTTACACGCCCCAATCTGAAACCATGTTTTCGCTTACAGATTTTGCGTTGATGCTCTTCCTCTGGGATGAGAAAGACGACCCAGATTGGGAGCACGTCGTTCCAAAGACAATTCCAATTTCCGCTTCAAGCATTCGGGAGGAGTTGCTCAGTGGAATAGAAATTGGCGTCATTCAATATGTTATTGTGCAAAAACCCGTTACGATTCCAGACTTCCTTGCAAAGTAATACCGACTGAAACATTGGACCCGAATTCGACCAGCTTTACTGAAAGAAGAGGTTGCAAATGCAGGAAGGACGGAGCGAAAACGTCAAAGCGTGCATCCAATAAGTAAGATGAAAGACGGTCGTCAGGTCGGCCTCGCCAGCTTTGCAAATGGCGTTTCTAATCGACACCAAATGCGACCCTCTGGCGATCAGAGCACATCGTGATGAATGTTGTCTTAATTTCGACCTATGAGCTCGGCCGCCAACCGTTTGGTCTAGCCTCGCCTGCAGCCTGGCTCCGCAACGCAGGGGCGGAAGTCACTTGCCTCGATCTTTCGCGTGAGCCATTCCGCAAAGATCCGATACGCGCAGCGGATTTGGTCGCATTCTGCGTGCCAATGCACACGGCGACGCGCCTGGCGGTGCAGCTTGTGGGAACAATCCGCGAACTGAATCCAAGCGCCCACATCTGCTTCTACGGTCTTTATGCGCCTGTTAACGAAGCGTACTTGCGCAAACTTGGCGTGGGAACAATTCTCGGCGGCGAATTCGAGCAGGGACTCGTGGATTTGGCCGCCCGGCTTGCCGCAGAGACAAACGGCAAACAACGCGAGCCTGTAATTTCTCTCGCGCGGCAGAAGTTCTTACTCCCCGATCGCGGAGGAATGATTCCACTCGAGAAATATGTGCGGCTCATCATGCCCACCGGGGAGACGCGCACGGTTGGTTATACGGAAGCCAGCCGCGGCTGCAAGCATCTCTGCCGTCACTGCCCGATTGTGCCGGTTTACAACGGCGCATTTCGAATTGTCGATCGCGACGTGGTGCTGGAAGATGTTCGCCAACAGGTTGAGGCTGGGGCGCAACACATCACCTTCGGCGATCCTGACTTTTTCAATGGTCCCACGCATGCGCTGACGATTGTTGAGGCGCTGCATCGCGAATTTCCGCAACTGACCTACGACGTCACCATCAAGATTGAACATTTGTTACAGCAGGCGCGCAACCTGATGGCGCTGCGCGACGCGGGCTGCCTGTTCGTGACCAGCGCTGTCGAATCGGTGGATGATGCTGTCCTCGAAAGGCTCGATAAGCATCACACACGCGCGGATTTCCTGCGCGCGGTCCAAATGTTTCGCGAAGCCGGTTTGGTGCTGCAACCTACGTTTGTGGCCTTCACGCCATGGACGACGCTCGAAGGCTACTGCGACCTCCTCGAGGTGATCCGCGAAAACGATCTTGTCGAAAGAGTCGCGCCGATCCAACTCGCCATCCGCTTGCTGATTCCTGCCGGTTCGCGTTTGCTGGAGCTGCCTGAAGTCCCTGAAATGATCGGACCTTTCGATGAAGAGGCGTTGCTTTACACATGGAACCACGTCGACCCGCGAGTCGACCAGCTTTGTGAAGAGATTCAGCGTCAGGTGCATGCTGACGAAAAACTGAAACGTTCCCGCGCGCCGATTTTCGAGAATATTTGGGAAGCGGCGCATCGCGCCCCGGGATTAAGCGTCGTGGCGGAACGCGCGCATCCCCTCCTGGTCGTGCGCGCTGCCATCCCCTATCTGAATGAGCCCTGGTATTGTTGAGCGGAGCCCACTGGCGACCAGTTGGTTGCCATCGCCAAAGCGCGCGAAACCGTGCGCCAATCCGAAGGGTTTGTGTGAGGCCTCACCGGGCGGCTCGGCCCTTGGCTTTTGTCGTCATCGTAAGCCCGTCATGCAGGGCGAAGCATCCCTCCGAAAAATTTTTTCGAGCGAGTAATCGGATCTAGGTATGATCCCACAAGGTTGAGCGCATTATCCGGGCACCCGGCTTGAATTCGAAATGTCTGGGAATGAAAAATCGAGGCGTCTCCTGATCCTGGCGAGCAAGCTGGGATATCAGACGCGTAGCTTCGCCGAAGCGGCAGAAAAGCTCGGCGTTGAAGTCGTGTTCGGCACCGACCGCTGCCACAAGCTCGATGATCCATGGTCTGACGGCGCGCTGCCGCTACATTTCCAAAATCCCAGCGAGTCCGCGCAGGAGATCGCGCGCGAGCTGCGCGACAAACCCGTGAACGCCATCCTCGCGCTCGGCGATCGTCCCACTTCGACCGCGGCATTCGCCGCACAGGCTCTTGGCATCGCCGGCAATCCTCCGGAAGCGGTGGAAGCGTGCCGCAATAAGCTTCGGCAACGTGAAATCCTGCGTGCCGCCGGCGTCCCGATCCCGGCATTTTTCTCGTTTGGCTTGGGAGAAGACCTGGCCACTGTCTTACCTCGCGTGAAATTTCCCTGTGTCGTCAAGCCGTTGTCGCTTGCCGCGAGCCAGGGCGTGATTCGCGCGAATAATTCCGAAGAATTCACCACGGCGGTCCGACGCATCCACGCTCTTCTCGAATCTCCCGACATCCAAGTTCTGTGCGAACCCAACCTCGATCGCGTGCTCGTCGAAGCTTACATTCCAGGACAAGAAACAGCGGTCGAAGGCGTTCTCGATTCTGGGCGCTTGCGCGTGCTAGCAATTTTCGACAAGCCCGATCCGCTCGAAGGTCCCTATTTTGAGGAGACCATCTACGTCACTCCTTCGCGGTTGCCATGGAAGAAGCTGCACGCAATAGCAGAGTGCGCGCAACGAACTGTTGACGCGCTCGGGCTGACCAGCGGCCCGCTTCACGCGGAATTTCGCGTGAATGATGCGGGCCCATGGGCAGTCGAGGCCGCTCCCCGGCCAATCGGTGGATTATGTTCGCGGGCTTTACGTTTTGGTCCGCAGCGAATTTCTCTCGAAGAATTGCTGATTCGACGTGAGCTGCAACTCGGCGGAAGCGATTTAGCGCGGGAGGATGCGGCCTCCGGCGTGATGATGGTGCCCGTTCCGCATAGTGGAATTTTCGAACGACTGGAGGGACTCGAACAAGCGGAGAAAACATCAGGCGTCGCTGAAATTCGTATTACCGCGCGCTTGCGTGATTATGTGGCAGCATGGCCGGAAGGTTCGAGTTACTTGGGATTTATTTTTGCGCGGGGTTCATCCCCGGAAGAAGCGGAATCCGCGTTGCGAGCCGCGCATGCGAAGCTGCATTTCATTTTTTCGCCGCGATTGCCCATCGAACATCCAGTGACAGGACGCATCTCCCGTTGACCGCATCCTTTCATGCGTGGATCGAATTCCGGATCGAAGCAAGCTGGCGGACTAGGCTTTGGTCTGCGGCGGGATGTAGCCTTCTGGCAATTTGGCGCCTTCGCCGAAGAAGAATTGTTGCATCTGTTCTTCAATTATTTTCTGCGATCCGGGGTCGAGCGGATTCAACCGAAGCTCGTTCATCACCATTTTAGAATGCTCGATCCACAACTTCCAGGCTTCTTTCGAGACACTGTCGTAGATTCGTTTGCCGAGTTCGCCTTTCCAAGGCGGGCGATCGAGTCCCGGCATTTCCTTGCCAAACTTCACGCACTTCACCATATGCGCGCTAGCGGGCGCCGGCTGTGACGCGGGCTGCGCAGCGCTGTCTCCACACTTCTGGTCCGCCATGCTTTCCTCCGAGCCGATTGCCTGTACCTACTCAAGATACTGCAACCGGACGAGACTTCCTAGTCGCCCGCGCGGCCGAAGATTTTGTTGCGCCCGAACGGTAACCATAGGAATGCCACCCCCGCCGCTCGGCCATTCGCTGACGCGCGAGGTGGCGGAAAAGCAATTCACGGCTATGGCCCTGGCGCGCGGTGCGTATGGCGTGGCCTTAGCCCGACACCATGATTTCTCAGCGAGACGCGAGAGATTGTAAAGACTTTAATTAAGGCGAAACTTTTGGCTTGTTACGGACTCTCATTCTAAGAAAGCTGATAACCCATGCGGACCTCTTCTTCGAGCTCGGGAATCGCGTATTCACTTTTTCGAATCACTTTTGGGGTAAACATCTTTTTGCATGGGGTAATGAGACTCGTGATAGGCCACGCTGCATTCCTGGCTTACGTAACCAAGCAAATGCAGGGCGCTCCCGTGCCATCTTGGTTTCTTCCGACATTTTCATACGTTTTGCCTTACATGGAAGGTTCCGTGGGCCTCCTACTACTGCTCGGGCTCTTCACTTGTAGTGGGCTCATTGCGGGGACTCTCATCATGTTGTTGCTGCAGATAGGAAGTTGCCTAGCGCAGAATTGGTCCGTGGTCGGTGATCAACTCGTATATTCTTTATCTTTTTTTATCTTACTCAGCCTCATCGACCGCAACCGATGGTCTATTGACGATCTCCGCAGTGTCAAATACGGTGCGCCAGGCTTCAATCCGGCGGCATCCTGAAAAGCGTACTAGACATATACAATGCTTATCTACTTGCTGGCATCTGTTGGCGGCGTCCTGACGATCTTGAGCCCGTGCATTCTCCCGGTGCTCCCGTTCGTATTCTCGCGTGCGAACCAACCCTTTCGCCGCTCCGGTTTGCCCCTGCTGACTGGCATGGCGCTCACTTTTTCGCTGGTGGCGACAGCGGCGGCATTCGGCGGACATTGGGTGGTGCGTCTGAATCAGGGCGGGCGCTACGTGGCGATCGCCATATTTTTCGTGTTGGGACTGACTCTGCTTTTTCCGTCGCTTGCGGAAGCGCTGACTCGACCGCTTGTACAGGCGGGCGCCAAACTGCAGGGTGGACCTTCGAGTGAGACCAGTGTCGGAAAATCATTTTTACTCGGGGTTTCTACGGGATTGCTTTGGGCTCCTTGCGCGGGTCCTATCCTGGGTCTGATCTTGACCGGGGCGGCGATTCAGGGCCCGGGGGCACGTACGTCTTTCCTACTTCTTTCTTATGCACTCGGCGCCGCAACTTCTCTCGGCATTGCGCTGCTTGCAGGGAAAAAGGTTTTATCCGTCATGAAGCGCTCTCTGTCTTTTGACGTTTGGATCCGCCGGGGACTCGGCGTCGCAGTAATCATGGGTGTAATCGCCATATCGCTGGGCTGGGATACGAAACTGCTCGCGAAGTATTCTTTCGTGAACACCGCCAAAGCCGAATCGCATCTGATAGGCACACTCAGTCCGGATAAAGCTGGTCTCGTCCGAATCAGTGTAGCCGATACTCAACTTACTCTTCCCGACGAAGGACCGATGCCGGATCTGAGCGGAGCAGCTAGCTGGCTCAACTCGCCGCCATTGAGCACGAAATCCCTGCGGGGCAAAGTGGTGGTGATCGATTTCTGGACGTACTCCTGCATCAACTGTCTCCGCGCGTTGCCCTATGTAGAAGGGTGGGCAGCGAAATACAAGGATGCCGGTCTGGTAGTCATCGGCGTACACACGCCGGAGTTCGCGTTTGAGAAAGAGCGCACCAATGTGGAAAAGGCAGTTCGCGATTTGAAGATCACTTATCCGGTCGCTATCGACAGTGATTACAAGATCTGGCGCGCCTTCAACAATGAATATTGGCCGGCACACTATTTCATCGACGGCAAAGGGCGGATTCGCTATCACCACTTCGGCGAAGGCGAATATGACGAGTCCGATCGTGTGATTCAGCAACTTCTCAAAGAAAATGGAGCAACATCGTTTTCCCCGGGGATAATAAGTGTCTTCGCCAGTGGCGCCGAAGCACCTTCAGACAACAGAAATGTTGGTTCACCTGAAACTTATATCGGATACAGCCGTGCTGAGAACTTTGCCTCGGTCGAGCCACTAGCTCGGGATTCTCGCAAAACGTACAGCCCACAGCCGAGACTTTCTCGGAATCAGTGGGCCTTAGGTGGTGCTTGGGACGTCGGGGCGGAAAGCGCGGTACTTCAGTCCGTGCCCGGCAAGATTGTGTTCCGGTTTCATGCGCGCGATCTTCATTTGGTGCTCGGCCCCGCGAAAAGTGGCAAGCCGATTCACTTCGTAGTCAAGCTGGATGGAACGCCTCCTGGCGAAGATCACGGCGCCGATACCGACGCAGCCGGTTTAGGCACGGTGCAAGGAAACCGTTTGTATCAGCTTATTCGGCAAAAAGGCGCTGTAGAAGACAGAACGTTCGAAATTGATTTTCTCGATCCGGGCGTGGAAGCATTCGCTTTCACGTTTGGATAAAATCGGAAAGTGAGAGGCTATATGTTTTCATCGAACAAAAAGGACGATCAAAATCCCAGTTCGGCTAGCCGGCGAGTGTTCTTAATCGCTAGCGGAGCGGGTGTTGCTGGACTTGTCTTGTCATATTTTCATAAGAGCGCGCCGATTCACGTCGAAGCCGCGGCTGCTGAACTGCCAAAGATGGTGAAGATCGTAGAGTTCACTGACGCAGGCCAGCGCAAAGACACGGTGACTGTTGCGCGAATCGCAAAAACCGAAGAAGAGTGGCGAAAGCAACTTACGCCGGACTCTTTCGAGATAACGCGCCTCTCCGGCACCGAGCGCCCCTACACAAATGAAGATCCCAGCAACCATCAGAAAGGTGTCTTCCGCTGCATTTGTTGCGACACCGCATTGTTTAATTCCAACACCAAATTCAATTCCGGCACGGGCTGGCCGAGCTTTTGGGAGCCCATCGCGAAGGAAAATGTCTTAGGAACCACGGACAACAGCTTGTTGATGGTGCGAACGGCTGTTTCTTGCCGGCTGTGTGACGCGCACTTGGGGCACGTGTTTGACGATGGGCCGGAGCCGACCGGTTTGCGTTACTGCATGAATTCAGTGGCAATGAGATTTGCCAAAGCATCGTAGAGATTTGTCGGTGGCCGCAAGAATTGCCTGCCCCGGCTTTTGATTGAGGAGATATAGCAATGAAACATTCAATGACGCCGATTTTGACCGTGTTGTTCGCCGTGTTGGCGCTCTTCGTATGGACGCGCCACAATTACACGAGCGCAGCCACAATAATTCCAGATCCGGCGGTGGACGAAACGCTCGCTCCGCAAAAAGGCCAAGAGACGGTGGTTGTCGCAGGCGGATGTTTCTGGGGCATCCAGGCCGTATTTCAGCACGTGAAAGGCGTGAGCAGCGCGACTTCCGGATATGCCGGCGGAACGGTTAAGAATCCCGACTATGAACAGGTCAGCACCGGTGAAACGGGACACGCCGAGTCAGTTGAAATCGTGTATGACCCGTCGAAGATCACTTTGGGGCAACTGCTCAAAGTGTTTTTCTCCGTTGCGCATGATCCGACAGAACTGAATCGTCAGGGTCCCGACAGCGGCACGCAGTATCGCTCCATCATTTTCTTCACCACCCAGGATCAGCAGCGCATCGCCCAGGCCTACGTACAACAGCTCGATCGAGCCAAAGTTTTTTTGCAACCCATCGTGACCCAGATCGTTCCGTTCAAGGCTTTCTATCGCGCCGAAGACTACCATCAGAATTATGCCGCCGAACATCCTAACAATCCCTATATCGCGACGTTCGACCTACCCAAGGTTAAAAATCTCCAGCAGCAATTTCCTGGCCTCTACATCGCCAAGCGCTAAGTCTGGCGCTCGTGCACAACCTCACATCTTCTAAAACGAAATTAGGGAATCGAGATCGAGAAGCATTCCACGATGTTGTGTCGGGAACTCCTGAGCGAGTCGTAATGGAATGAATGAGAACACGCCTATCCAGGAAGTCATATGAGATTGCACTTAAGAACAAAAAGACCCATACCATGGTCGCAGTCCAAAAAAAGCATAAAACACGCATGGACCATTCCCTTCATGGCCGTGGAATGGCTTTGTGAGTGGATCGCATATTTCTTAAGCAACTGGACGTTTTTGCAGATCCTGGATTACGTCCGAGGCTTCGGAGTAATTGTCATCGTAGTTTTCTATTTTTGTGATTCTGGCAATCGAGTGAAACAAAGACACTATCAAGCATGGCAAGTTATCAACACTGCCCAGGGGAAGGGCGGCAACGGCGGGAGGATTGAAGCGCTCGAGGAACTCAATGAAGACCATGTTTCTCTAGTGGGAGTCGACGTTTCGGGAGCGTTTCTACAAGGTCTGCATCTCGAAAAGGGCGATCTCGCACGGGCAATTCTTAACGCTGCGGACGTTCGCAACGCGATTGTTGTTTCAAGCGACCTTCGCGACGCCGATTTACGATTTGCCAATTTCCGTGAATGCGATTGCGTTAGAACTTCGTTTAGAGGAGCAATGTTGGATGAAGCGGATTTCTGGGGCGCGGACCTGAGCGGGGTGGACCTAACCGAGGCATCGTTGGTAAACACCGATTTGCGCAACACTAATCTGCTTGGGATTAAATGGAAAGGCATCAAGACATTAAAAATGGCCGATATCGCTGGCGCTCGCAATGCTCCCGACGGATTTGTTGCGTGGGCTCTGCGTAACGGTGCGATGCGGAGTTCCTCGGATTCCGAGTGAAAGAATGATGCCGAAACAAACAACTAGGTAATTGCCCATCGAGTCCCGGCCTAGTGAGTTAGGTTAGGGGAAAAGTCACCAGCGTCTCGTTATCCGGTCGCGCGTCGGACAATCAGATAGAGTGAACCGCCGAAGACCTGAAAAATCTCAGTAGCTCCGAATTGACCTCAGAGATTGTTGTAATTTCGTCTAGGGACGACAGAACCAGGCCAGGGCCCCATGTGTAAAACCAATGGTTTACCTTCGTGGGCCGCTCTGCCGGTTTAATGGAACTTTTCCGGAATCCGGATCCTTTTGCATAGGTGCGCGATCACACCAGCCGCCCTGAAATCCGGCTTTGCGAAGACCCTCAACAATGGCGGGGCACCTCTTCATCAATCTCCAAAGAAATCCGGTGCGGTAATTCTCGATCATCATCACGATTGGCCCCTGGTCCAGTCCATAATACCCTTCGGAAATCCAACCGCCCCCTTTATGATTTTCACGCTGGAAAGTCGGATTAAAACTGCATTTGAAGCCGAACTTGCTGGCAACTTCGGGGTATACCTCATTGAAATGCTGCAGCGTCGGCAACACGATCTCGGGCGCGAAGGGAAGCGACGCAACCGCTGCCCATGGCGCGATTGTGCCATCATCCGGACCGTCCGGGACGCCGCGCGCCACGTAGTCGAAAAAGGAGCGTTCCACCCCGCCGAGCTTCAGACAAGTTGAACCAGGTCCGTCGCTCGCTGTAATTCCCCAGCAATACTGGCCATACCCCTTGTAGTCCAGCGGATTGCGGATCGCATACTGTTGTTGCACGTACGTTGCGCGACGGCTGTTCTCGAAATAATCAATTCCTTTTCCGCGCATGAAGTCATCCTGAATGTCGCGAAAGTCAATCCACATGTGTGAAAGCTGATGTATGAACAGTGGACCGGCATAAAGGAACTGGTGGCCGTAGAGTTGTTTCCAACAGTAAGTTCGAGTTTGTGCTTCATAGCTTGTGGCAGGAATTGGATGCGTAGGCGAAGCCAGCGCGAGCGTGTAAAGGATTAGCGCCTCGTTATAACCTTCCCATCGGTATGGCAGAAAACCGAATTCTGGTTTCCACCCCATCGAAACTGTCTCTCCTCCGTTAAGCGCCCACTGCCAATCGGCCCGGGCATAAAGTTCTGCAGCAATCGAACGTATTTCTTCTTCTTCGAGCGCATTTCCATCGAAGTAGGTAGCAGAAGCCAAGGTTCCAGCAAGGAGGAATGTCGTATCAATCGTTGAGAGTTCCGACTTCCATGCGCGGCGGCCTGTGTCCATTTCCAAAAAGTGATAGTAGAAACCCTTATAACCGGTTGCATCTGCATCCTCGCTCTGCTCACTATCTCTGAAAAATCGAAGCGTGGATAGCGTGCGCTCAATACCTTCATCTCGTGTGATAAAGCCGCGTTCGACGCCGATGGTATAAGCAGTAAGAGCGAATCCGATAGGAGCAATACTAGCGTGCGAGCCTTTGCGAGTGTTATCGGGGACCATGCCATTCGCACGATTGCTCTCCGTCAGGAAATACTGGAACGTGTCTCGTTGAAGTTTGTCCAACATTCCTGCGTGCATTGCTGAATGACTCATGGGTGAACGCTCGCACATCGGCGCTCCGATGCAAAATCTAACGTGATGGCCGCCACGGCGTGAGGCGGCAGGTCAACATCAAGTCGAACGGTGCCGTGTTCATAGTTCCAAGGGAGCGGTTCTTTTACCAGACGTGAAGCTGCCTCCAATTGGTCCACCTGGAGTGGCGAGAGATGCTCAGGGATCCCCATTCCTTGCCAAAGAGTCTGCGCGTTTGCGTGGTCCTGATCCACTCGCTCGACGTACACGGCGCGCGGTTTGGACGCATTGGCGAGACGCACTTGAACGAGTTGAGACGTGATCTCTTGGCGCGGCTGCGCGTGATTAGTAAGGAGTACAACCACGGAGGTATTTTTTCGGACAGCCCATGCGTCAACCGTGTCATGCGTTCCCTCGACAGGAATCTTCTGAGTGCCGAGATGAGAAAGTAACTGGAATGC
The DNA here is from genome assembly GCA_963731535.1 of uncultured Acidobacteriota bacterium. Classification (GTDB taxonomy): domain Bacteria; phylum Acidobacteriota; class Terriglobia; order Acidiferrales; family UBA7541; genus Palsa-295. Next base: position 36,809 of record CAVSWI010000017.1, read on the forward strand.
GCGATAGATGGGCTTCGGAACGCCGTAAAGATTGAGCAGACCGAATCCGCCGTGAAACGGCACCGACGGAAAATAGTTTTCGTCGAAAATATCCGTGAAGGTCCAGAAACTATAACCGTCTACAAATTCGTCCGTCTCCATCACTATCTTAATAGCGTAGGCAGCGGCGAACGGCTCGTCGTGATAATGATCGCGCGGATTTGAGGATATATTCCACTCTGTGTAATACACCGATCGCCCGCGGGCTCGGTCGCGCGTGAGCTTCGCCTGATCCCGCATTAAATGTCGCGGGCTATTCGCCAACTGTTCCTCGGTGTTTGCGCCTTCAAAGCCGAGGGGATCGGTCGGGTAGATATGTGTGCTGATGAAATCGGCGTGGACATTATTCTGCTTACAATAATCAAGCAGCTCTTCAACCCAGCCATTCACTGCCGTAGCGGGACCACCAACTTGCAGAGATGGGTCAACTGCTTTGATGGCCCGAACTGTACACGCATAAAGCTCGAAGTAATCTTCTTGTGTTCCAGTCCAGAAAGCTCGCAAATTGGGTTCATTCCACACCTCAAAAAACCATTTGCTTACCTCGGCAACGCCGTACCGGTCGACCCAGTGGCTCACTATTTTGCGAATGAGTGTAGCTCACTCGCTGTAATCCTTTGGCGGTGTGATATTGCCCCGATAACTAAAAACAGACTCGCCGCCGGAAGCGAGCGTACTAGGCATAAAACTTAACTCGACGAAAGGTCGCATCCCAATTTTCAGAAGATAATCGAAAATGCGATCCGTATTGAAGAATGAATACAGAAATTTGTCTTGGTGAGTGATGAGTGTCCCCATGTTGTCGTCAAGCAGGCCATGAAACCGTACATAGCGAAAGCCCAACTCTCTATGGCAACGTTCCAGCTGTTGCTGCCAATCGGCGCGCAGCCCGAGCAACGCGCGGCGGCTGCCCACCGTGTGTTGCCAGGCATGTTTGAGATGTGAGCTGGTTCCAGAGAGGTCGCAAGAAAAATTCGCGGACACTTTTCCTCGATTCCAGTTTGAGCTATGCGAAGGCTGCTTCCATTCCGATCGCGTCGTCACAACTAAACAATCGACCTCAGATAATGCACCGCCTCGTCCACAGACCGAACAAGTACTCTCTTGGAAACGATACTTTCAGTCTTGGGACGACCGGGAGCGCGCCGAGGCTGAGCCTTAGCCACCCCCCATTGATTACAATGGCTGGCGTCTTCTATTAGGCCCATCGCCCTGAAACTCCTAAGTGGGATGCGGTATTCGAAACGAAGTTTCATCTTAGGTCGGTCTTTGGATGTCATTGAGTTGCAACAATTCGTATCTCTTCAGGCCACTGCAACCACAGTTTCTTCGCTTTCAATCACTTCCGAAATCTGCAACCATGCGAATTTGTACGTCGCAGTGGAGATTCAAAAAAGTTGGGTCTAGAAACTTTTCCTAGATCTCACGATGGGCATGGCATGATTGCGCACCCGGTCAGGCGTTACACTTCATGGTGAACGGAGCAGCTGAAATGCAAAGACGCGATATCAATGCCGAAACCGGCCCGATACCATCGGCGGCGTACAGCCAAGCGGTGGAGGTTGCCGGTGGAACTCGCATGCTATTTATAAGCGGACAGGTCGGCGTCGAAGCCGACGGAACTATGCCGACCGGCATGACAGAACAGACACGCATTGGCTGGCGTAATCTTGAAGCGCAATTAAAAGCGGCTAGGATGGGATTAGACAACCTCGTGAAGGTAACTATGATCATTCCGGACCCCGCGGACATCCCTGCCAGTCGCCCAGTTCGTGCCGAGGCGCTGGGCGATCGCCGCCCGGCCAGCACGGTCATTGTCGCCGGCCTCGGCAATCCAGCCTGGAAAATCGAGATTGAAGGTATCGCATACGCCTGATCGCTTTTACTGACGCTGCCGGGACCGGGCCGGGATCGTGGTCGCAGTATTCGAAACCCACCAAGAAGTCTCGACTTGAACCTAGGATATTCGGTTCGGAAACACTGCGCAAGCCGCGCGCTCAGGGCCTTTGTACCTTCGATTGGAGAAAGGCCACCGCATTACGTGCTTCTTATACGGCTTGAGAGATTCCAGCATTGGGAACTTGTCGCTATAAGACGGGCTGCGGGGCAATTGCGATGTGCTACTCTGAGCGAGTAAGACACTAGGCAATCTCTCGAGGTTTAGCAAACGCTGGTCACAGAAGCTGTTCAGCCGAAGGACGGGAAGTATGTGCAACGCGGTCACTCTTGGCCGAGGGCGCAAGAAGTAATAGAACTTCAAGCCTGATGCTTGGACTGACAGCATTCGGATATCTTTGCCTGCCCATCGCGAAACCAAGTCCTTCCGTTTTACTCTTTGGCGCGAAGAATATCAGCAATTTCGTGAGACATAGACAATTCGCGGGTCGGTGACATGGACAGTAAGCCTTTTCGAGTAAGCGCTGGAGATAAGAACAAAGACGATCTATATGCCGTTAACGTCGCCAAGACCAAATTCCGCGAATGTTTTAATTCCTCGGACGTCTCCAAGCTTCTGGCAATCGCTGACCCTGACCTAGTGAGTTTCTGCGATGGTGAACCGAGTGAATTTGGTGAAAGCGGCGGATTGCAGGCGCTACAACTCCGTCTGAAAACCCTTTTCGAGCGTTTTACAGCGAACCTAGTTGTAACAGTCGTGGAGATACGCATTCAAGGGGATGTAGCTCATGATTATGGGTGGCACGACTTGACCCTTACGCCGAAGGATGGCGGTCAACCTATACATAGTAGGACGCGGTATGTGGATATCTGGCGCAGACGTAAACAGGGCGACTGGAAGCTATGGATGTATGTAGATAACCGAGACGTTGCGGATTCAATCCAACCTGCGAAGATTCGACAAATCCAGAATGGCGTTACTCGCTCGGATTAATCTTGCTGTACAGGCGCTTGTTGAAGCCCTCTGGCGTTTGAAACAACCTTCCGTCGGCGACCAGCCCTACGACATTCCGCATCCCGTCGAGAACCGCGGAACAGTGAGCGCAGACTTTGAAATGCGCTTCCATCCTTACGCGTAGCTCCGCTGAGACATCCGCATCAACGTATTCCGATATTTCCCGCCAGACCTCGACGCAACTGATCTCAATCGTCGCCATTGCGCCTCTCTTTTTTTACCATGGTCTCACCTTCTGATAGGAATGTCCCGTGTGCCAAAGGCCGTCTATTCCAGGCGCCAGTGCATCTCGCAACAACAGCCTAGCTCGACGAAGACGGGTTTTCACGCTAGTCTCAGGAATACCGAGGACGATTGCCGTATCCCTTATGGATAAATTCTGTATGTCCCTCAGGTTCACGACCTCGCGGTACATATTATTGAGCGAATTGATTGCATTCTGTAACGCCTTGCGAACCTGTTCGTTTTCCAGTAGTTCAGAGGGTATGGGCCGCCAATCAGCAAAATCTTTGGGCCAATAATCGCCTTCTTTATCTTGCCGCGGGTCATCAACGGACTCGTAAAGGTGCCGACGGTCCTTTCGCAACTTCATCCTAGCCTCGTTGTACGTGATTTGAACGAGCCAAGTGCTGAACTTGCATTCCGCGCGAAAGCTTGAAAGTTTGGAGAACGCTTTGAGAACTGCCTCTTGTGCAACCTCTTCTGCGTCGGCCGCGTTTCTCAAAACGGAAATCGCAGTTACATACACTAGTCGTTCATAGGGGCGCACTAGTTCCTCAAAGGCCTTATGCTCCCCATTGCAGACGCGGCTGATAAGATCCGCCTCATTGGAATCCAACTGTGTCAGCGGATTACTCATCAGCCTCATTCGAACCGCTATAGTAATGAGATAGGCGCATCATAAAGATAAATGTCGAACGGATTTCATTCCTACGGTCACGACCGAGATTCACTCGATCAGCGGCTGGTGAAATCATGCCCTTGTATGGATCAGGTGCCCGTGGCGTCGAAACGCTCCTGCGGATCGGTGCGTTGGTCGCGACACTGCTCCTAATTTTTCTTCGTTATCCTCAAAGACGCATCAAATCACCGAGTCCTACGTGTGATGCGGCATGTGAGGCAAAGTTTCATCCTCAGGGTATCATTCACGAAGCTGGTTGGCCGAATCTGCGCGGATCAAACAGAACACTTAGAGGATGCAACATTTCGGTTTGCCCCGCATCGGACTTACGCAACAATCTCGGCCAGCAGCATGAAGTGTTGTAAGGGGTGAGACTCTGACGAACGTCACGATCCAAGAGTCTTACAAATGGCGATGAAAATCCGCGTTGCAGTGATTCAAGCGGCGCCTGTATTTATGGACATTGACGCAGGCATGGAAAAAGCCCGCGGCTTAGTGCGTGACGCTGCTTCGCGGGGCGTAGAGGTTGTCGCTTTTCCCGAGGCTTGGCTTCCGGGCTATCCAAGTTGGCTAGATTCCTGCCGTGATGCAGCTCTGTGGGATCACGAACCTACTAAGAATCTCTTCGCTCGGCTGGTAGAAAACAGTGTCGTCGTCCCGAGTTCCCACACACACGCGCTCGGTTCCTTCGCGCGCGAGTTCGGTCTCGTGCTCAGTATCGGAGTCAACGAGCGCGTTAAAGACGGCCCTGGGCACGGAACTCTTTATAACTCAAATCTGTTCTTCAACAGCAATGGCACATTAATTAATTGCCATCGAAAAATCATGCCAACGTTCAGCGAACGTATGATCTGGGGAATGGGCGACGGTGCAAGTCTGCACGGAGCCGATACGCCTGTGGGTCGCGTGGGTGTACTAATCTGTTGGGAGCATTGGATGCCTCTCGCGCGGCAGGTTCTGCACATCTCCCGAGAAGACATTCACGTCGCGGCGTGGCCCTGGGTGAACGAAATGAACTTGCTGACGAGTCGCCATTTTGCTTTTGAAGGTAGGTGTTTTGTACTGGCTTCCGGGGGAATTCAGCAGGCAAAGGATCTACCTCATGAGCTAGGACCTATTGAGACTCTACGAGCGCATCCGAACACCTTTTTACTCAGGGGCGGCAGCGTGATCATCGGGCCTGACGGGATGGTGCTTGCCGGACCGATTTTTGACGAAGAGACAATATTGACGGCTGAAATCGACCTTTCGACGATAACAAAGGAAAGTCTGACGCTGGATGTTACGGGACACTATGCACGGCCCGATATTTTTGATCTGCGACTAAGACCCGCTAAGCCGACCGAGCGGTAATGTCTCGGACGTTGTAACAGCCAGAAATTGCCCGCTAGGGGGGACTTGGACGGCGCGACGACAGGAGGTGAAGATGTCGAGATCAAGTAATCGTTCATTTATTCCGCTTGAATTTGAACTCCTTCCGACCGAACGACAACTTTCGCGGGCGCAGGAATTTGAACTCGGCATGGGAACGCGGCGCACAGTGCGACAATTTTCATCTCGGGAAGTTCCTCGCGAGCTCATTGAGTCGGCTCTAAGAGTTGCCTCGCGCGCGCCTTCCGGAGCAAATCAGCAGCCGTGGCGTTTTGTGGTGGTTTTAGACCCTGAGAAAAAGCGCCAGATCCGTGTCGCCGCCGAAGCTGAGGAAAGGGACAATTACGAGCGGCGGTTTCCGCAAGAGTGGCTCGATGCATTGGAAACATTGGGGACCGATTGGCACAAAGAGTTTCTGGAGATTGCCCCTTGTCTCATTGTAGTCTTCCGCGTGGACTACGGTATCGACGGGAAAGACAAGGCGGACCAGCGAAAGATTAAACACTACTATGTACAAGAATCCGTAGGCATCGCATGCGGATTTCTCATCGCCGCGCTGCATTGGATGGGATTGGCAACGTTAACTCACACTCCCAGTCCTATGGGGTTTTTAAGCCAAGTCCTTGATCGGCCGCCAAATGAGAAACCCTACCTTCTCATTCCCGTCGGATTTCCTGCCAACGACGCTAAGGTTCCAAACATCGCCAAGAAGTCGTTGAACGAAATCGCCGTTTTCGTGGAATGAACGTGCAACTATACAGCGTCTACTCCCTCTGAAGAATTCCTGAATGATGGCGGAGCAGACCAGGCCGAAGACTCTAATCTGATAACCGAGACTAAGATTCCCACTAATGCGGCTGGCGCCCCAGACCCGTTTGTGCGAAGACTCTTCATCGGCGCCTCGCGGGCATTGGGGCATTTCTATTAAAGCATCGGCTGCAACTGAGCCACGGTCTAGCGCCCTTGGGCGACGCAGGAGAGCCCTTAACGTTATCCGTGAAATTTCCGAAGAAACCAGAAGTTTCACAAGATTGTAGCTATGAGAAGCGTCGGGCGTCTTGTGAACCGTTACAGAGGTCTAGTCTTGCGACTCGCTCGAGAATGATCACAAACTCTGGCGCAGGACCAATTCTGCCGTAACATTCGTTTTAATCTGCAGGAGGAGTTGAATGAGGATATGGATAAATTCCCTTGGTCGGATGGCGGGCGTTCCAAAGCATTCCTTTCCAACCGTGAGAACAGGCAACCACCAGTAGCCTTCGTCAACTCGCAGTGAGTAGAAAACACTAGCATGGGAACCGAACAACAAAGTACCAAGCCGCTGGACATTGCCGCCCGAGATTCTTTGAGTATTGAGTACAACGTCGAATTGCCAGATTTTCAATAGTTCAGCGATTTCCTGGTCGGATTTTGCAATATGGCATTGGCAGTTCCTGCGCTCGAGGAGCTGCCGACAGCTCAAGAGATCTTGCTCTCTCTCACACACTAGGAGAACTCTGATTATGCCGTTACTGTCCATTACATCTCCATTGCGAACCGATATAGACGGAGAAGTTCGCGGGGAGTCGCCGCGGTATTTCCTAAATCGAGACCTGTCAGGCGAAAAATGTGATTATTGACGGGATTTTCCGCAGAGCGATTATCCTCTGGCGATTGACTTCTGACTGTGGTGTGCTCTCATTTCAGGCTCTAAAGAATCCGGCTCACACTCGATCAAATTTTCCTCGAGGTCTTAGAGCCGAGGCGGCGCTCCTCAGTAAGCTCTCGTTCTGCCTGCAGCCAATCGTCAAAATCATTCCCGTGAATCGAGCCATGAGCCAGATGGATGCTATACGCACGCATTTCGATTTCCTGCCACGTCAGCGCGACTCCATCAGATGAATCAATAAGCTCCAACGCCTTAACGTCTGCGTCAGAGATCGACTGCTGTTTATCTTCTTTCGTTTCGACAGCTTTCATATTTCCCCCCTTGGATGTCAATTGCGAACCCTTTCTTCGGACACCTCATCGTTTTTAGTTCCTTCGCACAGCGTTAGAAGCAGATCTGCGAGTAAGATGAGTGAACAGAACCGAAGTTTCACGGAGGCCACACTTTCTACGAGCGTATTTGTGATGCTGAGTTAAGTATGAAGTGGGCCTCGACGACTAGCCAAGGAGAACGGGTAGAAGGACCCCCATGGCCAGCGCGAAAAACCACAGTGCCGGCGCAGGCGTTCCCACCGGGCGCATGCGCCGCTGCTCCCGCAAAGAATTTCTGGGATCCAATAGCAACCAGCGCTCGTAGCGGTGTTCGAGCAACAGAAACACCGTTGCCGTTGCGGCCCCATATAAAAGGTGGCCGATTATCGACGGAAGAAGAGCCGAGGCAGCATTTGCACTCCAATCGGCCACTCCCGTGAGAATAAGCGGTACGACGGTCATAGGGCCGACGTACCACCAAATCAATCCAAACACACATCCCCATGGCACTCCTACGCTCAAGCTGGAACCTTCATTTCGGAACAGTAGGCCATACATCATTCCGATCAGCGCACTCACGGTCAGATGTATGAGGAATCCTCTCACGCCAGGGAATCCATTGCCGAAACCAGCGAGCTTTGGCAACACGCCCGTTGCGAGTAATACGGGGCCTGCGGCTAGTCCGCCCGCCAGACCGGCTAATGCTCCCCAGCCGAGCGACCTTAGTACATTGACGCCGGGACCTTCGGGCTCGCGATTAAGTGGATCGGATTGTACGAAAAGCTTTAGCCAAGTGCGGTCAATTGCTGCGTAGATAACTCCAAGGATTAATCCATAAATGATGTGGCCGACCAATGAGCCAAACAGCGCGGTGCCCTGATCCGCTGACCAATCGACACCGGCTCCGCTCAAGAGTGGAAAAAGGGTCAGCGGGCCGAAAAACCAACAGAAAATAGCGAATCCCAACCCCCAACCCATGCTTGAGCCAAGCCCGCGAACATCCGTCTGAAATAACAGCCCAAAACTGGCCCCGATTAGGAGAGCAACCAGAAAATGGAACCCGACCATTTCAAATTGTGAGTTGAGTTGAGGCAAGCCGGCAAGTAGAGGGTAGAATTCACCTTCATACATCCAGCGGCTGAACACAAGCCCGCTCAAGGTTCCCGCGAGACCGCCTACTACGATGGCGCGCTCCCAGTGAAACTCCCTTTTCACACCACTACGGCGAAAGTCGCCGAAGATTCCGAGCGTAAGACCCAAGGGCATACCGAGAAGCACAAGATAAGCCGCCAGCTCCGGGAAGTGGGATCGAGCGCCTGAGAGCGTCGACATAGAACGCGTCTTGTTTACCAGGGGAAGGAGGCCCGCTGGAATCAACAACCATACTAGCGCCGCGAAGCCCAAGCCCCAGATCAATCCAGCACCAGGACTGTTCGCGCGTTTGCCGAATCCGCACCAGAAAAGTAGCCCAAGGAGCGCACCGAATATGAAGCCTTGACCCGGAGTGGCGGCCAGTTGAGTGTGACCAAGCATGAGGCAACCTCCACCCACAAAGACTGCGATACAAGGTTCGATCCATAGGAAAGTTTTAGGGCTGCGAGTTGATTGGCTTTTCGGCGACCCGTTTGACCCGTTCATGCAATACTCCTTACTTGAGATCAATCGTTTGAACGATATCGCGGGGAAAGAACAGTTCGACGGTCCAATCGAACAGGACTCGAATTTTTCGCTCTAGACCCGGGAGCTTAGATAGATAAATTCCCCGCCACATCAGCCACGCAAATAATCCGGAAAACCGAATCGCGCGCGTGCGGACAAACGGAACGGTTAGTTCTGCGCACGCGGTTTGATGGCCAATAACGCAGAGCGCTCCCATTGAATCGAAGTGAAATCCCTTCGACGGTTGACCCGCCACATGTGCGGCAAGATTACTAGCGAGCGTCGCAGCTTCGCGCAGCGCGAATTGAGCAGTTGGGGGACAAGGCTTGCCTGATTTTGCGTCGGTTATGGCTGCACAATCGCCCAGCGCCCACAAGCCGGGGCGGCCGGAGACCGACAGGTTTGCATCCACCTTCACAGCTCCACGTTTATCTTTTTCAACGTTAAGCGCTTTGATAATCGTGCTCGGGGTGGTGCCGGCGGTCCAAACAAGAGTCTCGGAGGGAATCTCTTCATCCTGGAGAACAACAATTCCCGGATGTGCATCGCTCACGCGCGCGTTGAGTCGGAACTGCACGCCACGCTCTTCCATTTTCGCTTGCGCGTACCGCCCCAAGGATTCGCTTAGTTCCGGCAGGATGCAATCTCTCGCATGGATCAGCACAACACGCACTTCGTCGCGATTGAGATTCGGATAGTCGGCCAGGATGCCATGCGCAAAATCATTCAGCGCACCCGCAAGTTCAACACCCGCAAATCCGCCACCTGCGATTACAAATGTGAGGAGCGGAGCGCGACGCGAAGCATCGGGCTCGCGATCGGCAAGCTCGAACATCTCGATGACGTGATTTCGGATCCGAATCGCATCCAAGAGAGTCTTGAAGTTGAATGCCCGTCGCTCGACATTTGGCATTCCCAGATAATTCGGAACAGAACCCAAGGCTAGTACAAGCTGGTCGTACGATATTTGACGCGATTCAGACGTGCCATCAGGCGAAGCCACCCCCTCCAGGAGCACACAGCGCTTTTCGAGATCGATTCCTTCTACGCGGCCGCGAACGAATTCGGTCCGATGCAGACTGCTGCGCAAAGGGGTGCTGATGTGGCTCGGCTCCAAGCTGCTCCCAGCAACCTCGGCCAGCATGGGAGTAAAAAGTAGCGCGTTGGTTTCGCTGACGAGCGTAATGTGAACTGAGATATCTTTCTGAAACTCCTTTTCCAGGCACTGAGCGGTTTTCATACCCGCAAAACCTCCGCCCAGGATGACGACGCGGGTCAACGGCGAGGGAACAGCCACGCTTACTTTGGCTTCCGGTCCCCATCGTGCCGTAGCCAAATCACTGAAGGCTTGGTAAATCAGACCGAAGAGGGCACCATACAACACCCATGCAACTAATGCGGGAAGATGCTCGCGCATTCCTTCGGCGTTCCATTCTGGCATTTGACCCGCAGAGACAGGTATCGCGACGACGCTAATTAGACCCCAGAGCGGTATGCCCAGGGCTGCACCTGTCATCAGATTCTCTGCATAGGCGCTGCGTGATGACCGCAAGCTTGCGGCATAAAGCGCCCCTAAAAAGATCCCGCATAAAAATGCCAGCACAGGATTTCGAATTGCGTAAGTGAGTGCCGGGCTGCTTAAGGCGCCGGCGAAAATTCCGATCGTGGTCCTCCGAATATATGGCTTCATCTGGTTACCGTTTGGGTGACCGTCGCACCATCCGGACGGTCCTATTTAATTGAGCCGGATTCAGTGCTCATGAGGCGAGTTGCGGCATATTGTCTTCTGTTCGCCGCAGGACTAGTAAACTCTCATCGTCGAAAATCGGAGTTTCACCGCGAAAATCCCTGACTGCCGAGAGCAATGCTTGGCCCGCCGCGCTGGGTGAGTTAACAGTTTGCAAGGCCAGACCTTTTGCCAATCTCAGCAATCCGTCGTACCCCAGCTCCTTGCCAGCCTGGTTTGTGGACTCGCTGATTCCGTCAGTATAGAGGACCAAGAGATCGCCCTGCCCTAGGCGCACTGCGCTCTGCAAATATTCTGTGCCGGCGATCAGTCCAAGCGGGACACCCTCTACGCTGGTCTGTTTATAAGGGGTTTCGTCGTGCAGCCAATCCCAAGCGCCCTCCGTTGCGTGATACCACAGAGCTCGAGGGTGACCGGCGTTAGTAAAGATTAATTCACCAGTCTTCCAGAAATAGCCGAAGACAGCTGCTGTGGCGTATTGCACATCTTCTGGATCGTCTTCCCGGCGGAAAGCCTCGTTAATTTCTTGCATCAGAATAGACTGGTCGAGCGCATTCATATGCTTTCGCAACAATTTGCGCAACGTCGCTGCAGTTGCGCTGACGCCTTGTCCGTGGCCAGCAACGTCTGCCAAAACAATCCTCGAAAGCAAGCCCTCGGAACAGACTACTAAGTAATACACGTCACCTCCGGTGGTTGCTGGATATAGGGGTCGGGAATGAACCCAGCCGACGAATCCGGGAACTTCCACGGTCAAGTCCACGATGTTGTTGCCGCCCCACACCTCGCTGCAAACCAATCTGTGAACTGGAACGGGGTCGCAGTTGCTGTCCGAGTGGGTTCTCAAACCGTGAGCGCCGGTCATGTCCCGAGTTCTCCCTCGAAACGCTGTGATCTACGCCCTGATTCCCCATTTGTTGCGGCTCCAAGTTCACTGTCGACACTTTTCTTACGAATAAATTGACTGAGGAGCGTATCTAGCGAGAACTTCCCAGGACCAAAAAACAAGATAATCAGGCCAACGAACCAGAAAATGAAGGGATCGGCGCCGTAGAATTTGTCGGGACTTGAAAAGACGGACAAGACCGCGTCGTGATCTGCGGTCAAATACGCTACACTCATGTCGACTACGATCCCCAGAGCCGTGACGCGCGAGAGAAGCCCCAGGGCGAGGAGGATACCGGCCACGAACTCAAAACTAGAGACGAATGCGGCCGTGAACGCGGGTGCAGGCAAGTGAAGGCTCTGGAAGAATTCGGTGACGTGCGCCAGGTTGTGAAGCTTTCCCCAGCCGACCATCGTGAATTGCCAGCCCCAGTACAGGCGAATTGCCAACAGGAACGGTGACCGTAAATTCGACATTAGCCTCACGAACAGGTCATGCAGGCGTTCGATCTGATTTGTCGCGCTACTCATCAATGATTCTCGCTTTTGTGAATTGTATTTGGCCGGTTGCTACGAATTTGTGGAATCTGTTGTTCCGCGATAAAACCACCCGAGGGCGGACCAGTTCTGAAACCATTTCTGGATGAGCAATAGAGACTCTTCGTCAGGCATGGCGTTCTTGCGCAGAACCCCTTCGATCGCCGCGCCCAAAGATTTGCCATTGCGAAGACGAGAGAGAATTGCGAACTCTTTCTGTTCCAGACGACGGAAATAAACGTCTTCGTCCATGCGATGCACCGCGATAAAAATTGGGGTGTGTTTCAAAAGAGGGACGACGGTCACACTTCGTTTGCCTTTGTGGCGTTCACTGAGAGTGTTACTAGCGATGCTCAATTCTGTGGAATCTTTTCGAACTCGCAGCACTAGGTCGTCCACTGGATACTTTAAATCGAGCAGACTTAGATGAGGCTGCAACTTGAGGCGCAATTTCGCGGGACTTGCATTTGTGAAATCTTCCGGCTTCAGCGGATCGTACCGTTTGCCATCGAACGCATTTATTTCGGCCCATTCCAGCCGCGCCATATCCAACGCTAGCTGTTGCCGTGAACCGGCAAAATGTGGATGATTTCTCAGCCAAATGTCAAACTTTGCACCTATATTGCGCATACTGAAGGATCGCGAAGGGCAATCTTTCAGGTACGCTTGCGCGATTTTGTCGAACAGGCGATCGCCGAGCACCACTCGCAAGCCAGGGAAATCTTCCGAAAAACCAGATAAGATCCGGAACCAGTATTGACGGTTGTAAATTTCCAGGCGCTCGAATGAGGTTAGGCGATCATTTGGTTTAATGATCTCGTTTGCGACCGCACGCTGTGATCGGCCATTGGGCGCCACGTGGCGCATCCGTTCGGATGGCGTGAGGGGCGTCATCACCGCCCGCGCTATATGTCGCTGGATACTAAGCAGGTTCATACGGCCTTGGCCAGCGATGCGCTTGCGAGGAAACGATTCGCTTTCAGCGCTTCATCGTGAACTTCGCCGAAGGTAGGAATACGATCGTCCCATTCCAAAAGTGTCGCAGTGTGTCCGCTTCGCTCGATGGCCCGTGCATACAGTTTCCAAACAGGATCAATCACCGGGTGGTCATGTGTGTCGAGAATATATTTTTGGTACTTTGAATGACCGGCGATGTGAATCTGCGCGACACGCTCGGCGGGGACACTGTTCAGATACGTGAATGGATCGAAGTTGTGATTCTTAGACGAGACATAAATATTGTTTACGTCCAGAAGAATTCCACAATCCGCACGCTCGACTACTTCGTTCAGGAACTCCCATTCCGTCATTTCGGACACATGGAATTCTGCGTAGCTGCTTACATTCTCCACGGCGAGGGGAACTTCCAGGAAATCGCGGACTTCGCGAATCTTTTGCGCGGTGATGCGCGCCGCTTCAAATGTGTAGGGCATGGGTAACAAATCATGCGTGTAACGCCCATCCACGCTGCCCCAGCAGAGATGATCGGAAAGCCAGGGCGTCTTGGTTCGCTGCACGAGAGTTTTCAGGCGGCGCAGATGCTCGCGGTCGGCGCGTTGCGCCGAGCCAAAGTACATCGAAACGCCGTGCTGAACGACTTTGTACTGTTTCAAGATTTCGTCGAGAATGCGCAGCGGGCGTCCGCCATCGATCATAAAATTTTCAGATATAATTTCGAACCAATCCACAACGGGTCGGCGAGTCAGAATATGTTGGTAGTGCGGAACTCGCAGCCCGATTCCGATTCCGTAGTCTGTGTATCCGTTGAAGCGATTTGCCGGCATATCCAGGACTCCACTGAGGTCTCAGACGCTGGCAGTCGAGTGATAACCCAGGCTCGACTCCCAGCATCGAAGAGTTGGGAATTGAAAACTTAGCTCTGAGGGTTATCCGCTGGTGGTTTTGAGCCGTCGGTTGCGCAACCGCCCTTGCCCTTGCAGGAGTTTTTACCTTTGCAGCCGTTGTCGCTCGATTTGCAACCGCCCTTACCCTTGCAAGAGTTTTGGCCCTTACAAGCGTGCTTTTCTTTCACCTTGTTGTCAGACTGATCAGACTGCACGCCCGCGTGCATTCCCGACAAAAGATTCGACGCCTGAATTGTCGCGGAAGTGCCTGCGAGCAAGCCCGCAAACGCTGCAACTGCCACTAAAGCTTTCTTGTTCTTCGTCATTGTCCTTGTTAGCTCCTATTCGAAATTTGACATCTGTTGGGTTCCTGACGATAGGGTTCAACAACGAGAATCGTCACCAGTGCACGAGGCGCCATCCCAATGTGGGTTCGCGGCAAGTGCCATTTAGAAACGATCCACCGCGCTGAATTACTATCTGCCTCTTGCGATATGATTGCCCACCCCCCAAAAGGTTTCATCGCGATGTAAACAAAATGGCTCGTTTTGCTTGGCATCAGCGAATACCATATCCCGCACAGCCGCTCTGTCCGGAACCCTACCAAGTCAATTTTGGGCGCGAGCGGAGCGCACAGAAAGCTCTTGCGTTTAAACAAAATAGATGTGGGAAGACAAGTGGCTAGCGCCTTAGGCGGTCTTCGATTCTTGCAATCAGTTCGCGAGTTGTAGGCACATCGACTCCATGGATCCTTCCGGCCCGAACGATCGGGCCACCTATGGCGTCTATCTCAGGTATGCGGCCAGCCGACACGTCCTTCTGCATAGAACTGCGCATAGTCGCAGGTAATCCTTCGATCATGGCCTGCATCTTCAGTTGATCGACAATCGCTCCTTCCCCAGCTGCAACAGCGCAGACCTCGCGTACCGTCAATTCGAGTCGTGCCCGCCATACAGGGTCGGCGAAGATCTCCTGCTTGTTCTTGTTACCCGCTGTAGTTGCGAGCGCGAATGGCGCCAGGAACGCAAGTTTGCTCCAGAGCATTGTTTTTTCGTCTGCTTGAAATTCACAAGAAAAGCCCGCGTGCCGAAGCCGTCTGGCAACATCTTCCATCTGCCGCTCTCCAGTCGCCGAAAGCGCCAGACGGGCAAACGGTGAACGCTGGATAATGTGACCGGGTGCGACGCGTTCAGATTCGACGGCAATCGTGCCGGGAACAACGCTTTCGTGATTGAAGCTCCTTCGCAGCAATGCGACATGATCAATCCCATTCAGCAGTGGCACGACAGTTACAATCCTGGGACCATTGCGTGGAACTGCCCGCAGCGCTGCGACAAGGTCGTACGCTTTGACAGTTACCCACAGCACGTCAACGGGTTCACGGAGTTTCGCATCGGTTCGGACCGGTGCCTGGAAGTTCCCGAAGGGTCCTTCGAGTCGAAGGTAAGGGGGATGCCGGGCGAGGGTTTCTGGGCGCAGGAGCAGAGTAACCTGATCACCCTGGTGAGCCAACGACGCTCCGATTAAGCCTCCAATTCCACCGGCACCCAGGATGGCATGTCTCACGCCGCGCCACCCGGAGACGATTCATCCTGTGAATCTACTGCTTTCTTTTCAGCCATGAGCGCCCTCACGCCTCGGCTGTCGGAGCTACCAGCTCGAAAGAAGACGTGAGTTGGATGGTCTTGTGCAATGTTCGATAAAGCGGGCACCTCATAGCGTAAATGCCGTGCACGCGCTCTACCGTCTCCCTAGTTTCTTCCGGAGCTGCCAGGGTCATTGCCACATGAATTCGCCGGATTACTAGCACGCCCTCCTCTGTTTCTACTTCGCCTGTTACATTCGCAGTCAGCCGTCCATTGCTTGCATCGATGTGGCGCGCTTCCAGCGCACCTCCGAATGTGCCCATCATTCAACCGGCGGTTGCACAAATCACGTAGTCGATCGTGGAAGAATGGGACTCCTTTAATTTCGAGGGATCAACCTTATAGTGCTCGGCAATCGCCCCGTGCACGCTGAAGATAACAGGCTGTGATTCTCCGGGCAGGTGTGCGATGCGAAGCGGCCCGACCTTTCGTTCGATACTGGACTTCGAAACGTAGACGACGTCGCTCATGGTTTCCTCCATCCGAGACTCAATGATTGTTTTCCTTCCTTAGTTCCAGCAGCTAGTGATGCCGAATGGCGTCTGGAGACCGCTTAAGATCAAGAGGAAAAACCTTCAAACTCCACATGACTGGCACAGACGTAGGCGGATAGCACACCGTCTTGTCGCAAGCCTGATACTTTAACTCCCCACTAATCGAGATCGTCTTACCTGCGGAAATCAGTGAGCGAGCAATATCGGAAGTTGGAGAGAAGTTTACCGTGACATCCTGAACGATACGGAACTTCCCCTCAAAGACCGGGACGTGTTCCTGAATGGCCTCCAGGTAGATATCCTTAGAGTTCGGGTATGTTACCGGCGCGAGTTCGATCCCCGAGGTCTCCTTCACTGCGAGCTGAATCGGTTTATACCCTTGCACTTCGGGTGAATAAACGTGAGTGCCCGGGGGAAGTTCTATTTCGGCAATCAAGCTTACCCGGCTGCCGGGTACGACGTCGCGATCCGACTGCTCAAGCCTAAGCTGAAGATGGGGCGCTTCGATATTGTGGCTCACTTCTTCGGTCAGTTCGGGGAAAAGCTTCCCAATCACATTGTTCGGCGTGAATCGGTCGACGTCCTTCACTTCGAAATATTTTTCACGAATAACGCCGCCCGAGTCGATATAGAAAAATCCGGGGTGCGCCATTCCTTTGTTCTTCCCCGTAGCTTCTGCGTTTAGGACGTTAAAGCTGCCAATAATCTTGGAATCCGGGTCGCCCAGCAGCGGAAACTCTATTTTGTGCCGCTCAGAGAAGTCCTTGAGAATCGCCGGACTATCGTAGCTGATGGCAGCGACCTTGATTCCATGTTTTTCGAACCTTTGTTTGGCGCTTTGCAGCTGCACGAGCTGCGCTTTGCAGAACGGTCACCAATCGGCGGAGCGGAAGAAAAGAAGAACCGTGCCGTTCGAGCCCTTAAGCGTGTCGAGTGATTGGTCATGACCAAACTGGTCGCGAGAAATAAAGGCCGGTGCGTTGTTTCCCACTTGCAGTCCGATCGACGGCGAGTCTGCCTGCTTTCCTGATAAGCTTTCTTGCATATTTGCGAGTGCAAGGACGGCTAAAGACAATCCAATCACGACTCCGTATTTCATTCGCTCCCCTCGGATTCAGTCACCTCAATGCAATATGCGACTGGACGCTAAACGCGACGCGGTACAGTCTAATTCGAAAGCCGGCCCCATCCCGCCCCTAGCACCCTGCCGACCGGCGCTTCTTGCACGATGGCGACAAACCGCAGGTTGCCGCTATTTTCACAATTAATATGGATCCTAACATCTTGAGAAAACTTCCCGGCTCGGTTCACCGTTCCGACTCGCGTGAGGCTCCGCAAAACCGCAATGTGTTTCAAATTTCTTCCGGCGTTCTCCCCGCGGCTCACGTGTGACTCATCGTATTCGTCGGCCGTTGCTAGCAAGATTTCCGCGGACCCGGCCGCAACGGAGGAAGGTAATTGACCGGTGTCAAGGTGGAGACTGACGACGTTGCCGGATTCCAAATGAATCGAAGAGATGTTGACGGGTATCTTTTCTATTTTCGTTGCGCTTTCAATTGCTTGAATCGCCCTTCTTTCATCGCTGCCCACGAATTCGAAGCGTCCGTCAACCACCATTTGCGGCGTATAAACGCTCCCAAGACCAAATAGACCGGCATAAGCGCCTTGCCGTTCGCTATATTCATGAGAGGAGTAGGGATCCTTCCACCCGATGTCGTTCCAATAATCCACGTGTTCACTGAGAACAATCAGTTCGGTGCCGCTGACGGGCTGGGAGCGGTCTAATCTTTCCAGCAGAGCATCAGCAGGAGGGCAGTCGGAACACCCCTCGGAGGTAAACAATTCCACAAGCACGGGGGTACGTTGGGCATTGCCGTTCGCCGGACGTGTGCCTCCACGCATGACCTCCAGGCCCAGAAACAACAATGCCCCGAGAACTGCCACCGAAACCACATTAGTCAACACGAGCCTGAAGCGAAACATGCCAACCTCTCTTCTTAAACCAAGATAAAACTCAGCCAATCATTCGTATGATTCAGCATTAGAAATAAAGTTTCGCCCCTATATATGTCCCGACGCCTTCACCGGAGAGCGGTGGTTGAATTCGGACGGGGAATAAATATCAGCACGGCGGCCTCCGAAGGCAGTCGTCAATGCGTTCCTGTACTTACCGAATATTCTGAGAATTCTTTGTTCACGCGTAACTGTGACCTGGATTCTTCATCAGACCGGCATCTAGAGTGGCTATTGGGAACGCGGGACGCTGAGCACGGATTTTTGCAGTCCTGATCTGACCGCGATATGAAAGATCGAAATGCGATGGCGCTGGCGGCGTTGCGAATAGCAGTGGGCGTACTATTCCTCATATTTGGTGAATACAAGGTTGTTGGTACCGATTTCACGTCCGGAGGCGGTTTTCAATTTTGGATACACCGGTTTCTTGATAACGGTGCGTACCCGTTCATGGTTCCCGTACTTCGAAATCTTGTACTACCTCACGGCACGGCTATCGCTTTTCTAGTCGCTTATGGAGAATTGGCGATTGGTCTCTCGCTGGTTTTCGGTCTCCTGATTCGTCCTGCGAGCGTTTGTGGGGTCATTTATATGTGTGGTCTGCTATTTTCTGCAAACTACCCCGGACCGCACGCCCCGTTCTGGCAGTATTTTGGAGCCTCCCTCGACCACCTGGTTCCAGCGCTTTGCTTTGCTACATTTATCATTGGAGATGCGGGCCGAGATCTCTCGATTCGCTCCTATCTCGAATCGTTACGACGGAAAGGCTAACTTTCTCGAGTTTCTCTTCGTGAAACGGCGGCCTACGTACAAGATTCTTTGTCCGCGAATTCCAAGTCTTTAAGGAGGCGACCGTGAGCGAAGTCGTTTGCGTCTGCAAATCCCGTATCAAGCGAAATTTAGACCGGTCCGCGTTGCATATTCGGCCGGCCAGCGCTCCTCGCTCAATGAACTGGCCGAAAACTTGGATCCCATGCGTTTCGTGCGTATCCATCGTTCAGTGATCGTCAGTATTGAGAGCATATTGCAACTGGAGCCAATCTCTCACGGAGAGTTTGAGGTCGTCTTAAAAAGCGGCGCGCGATCGCGTGTAAGCAGAACCTATCGCGCGACGCTTGAGAAGCGGCTTGGGCAATCGCTGTAATCGTTGCAGAAGACTTGAGCTAAGCGGAGGAGACTGCCGGCAGGATGTAGAGGTGGCCTATTTCACGTATCCGACTACGGTGGAATTGTGGACGCAGCGGCGAATTTCGTGTCGGCCGCCGGCGACGAAGATCCGCGACGGTTGAGCTGATCGCGGAAAATCAGGATAAAGGTGCTAACCGAGGCATGTAAGACGCGCTTCCGAAACCTTATCGAAGGAGCGACATCTTATCCAGAGACGCCTAAGATAGGGCGACGTCGCGGCTTTGTTGAGTGGACGCGGTCTTTCGTGAAGCTGACGCTTTCGTGTGGCGCGTCATCGTGAATCCGGCGTTTGGGGATCGGACTTGGCATATAGGTCAACGTAGCAAGCCCCAGTTTTATCGAATGAGATCTATGCAGACTGCGCGTCTCTGGGCGTATTAGATCGCTTCAGAGGATCGTGTTCGATGTCTCGTCAGAATTAGGAGGATGAGATCGATGTCCGTTGCGTATTTGCAAGAGGCTGCTTCCCGGGACGATATCGGAAGGCTCGTTCGGTTCGTTCGCTTGCATCTCGGCGACGGCAACGAGGCCGTCGGTAAAGAAGAAATCGATCGATCTTGGGCCGAGACCGTAAAGATTTTGCTTCGCGATCAGCCTGTGGATCGCGAATTCATTGCGCAGGTTATGGAGAGGGACGAGTCGACTCTGGCTCTCCTGTTCTACCACCTGCATTTTTATCTGATCCGAAGATCGGGAAGGTGGATTCATGACGGCAGCCGATAAGAAAACTTTGTCCGCAACCGACCCGCGGGAAGCGGGGACTCAGCTTCGGACCGGACTTTGGGACACGATCAACGAGCGCTATCCCGGTTCGATGATTCGAAAGGAGAGCTTTGTGCATCAGGCCCAATTGGCGAAGCCGTTGTCTGCATGTCGCTTGACGCTAGTGAGCTCCTGCGGAGTGCATTTGAAAACCGAAAAGCCGTTGGACGTTTGCCATCCTTTCGGGGATTTTCGTTTTACGCGCGTCCCTTCCGGGGCCAAGCAAGATGATCTGATCATTCATCAGTTGAAATATCCTCACGACGATGCGGACCTCGATATTAACGTGATCTTTCCGATCGAACGTCTTCAGGAATTCTGCGAGGCAGGATGCCTGGGCGGCCTCACTCAGAATTTTTTCAGTTTCATCGGCTACAACATGAACCCTGAGAAGTTTGAGCGGACCGTTGCTGCGGGAATCGCGGAAGCGGTAGTGGAGGAGGAGCGTGCCGATTGCGCCCTACTAGCGCCCGCTTGACCGATATGTCATCAGTCGGTCGGACTGATCCAAAGAGCCATCGAAGGCCGAGGCGTGCCTACGGTTTCTGTGACTGTGGCCCGGGACGTGACGGAGGCAATCAAAGTTCCGCGCGCGGTGTTTCTTCCCTGGCCGATGGGTCATCATTTTGGCGTACCGTTTCACCATGATCTACAGAGACGCGTCCTGCTCGCCTCACTCGGATTGCTTGAGACCGGCGACAAGCCGGGGACGATACTGGATTTGGCGATCAAATGGGCAGACGTCCGCCGCGAGGCGAAGACTCTCACGGAGCAGGGGCAGAAGCTTTAGCAGTTGCACTTCGATCGGGCATGAGGCGCTAGGACCCGCAAGCGTTGTCGCGCGTTCGACGGTAGCTATGCCGAATATACCTGCGTCCCGGCGACGCAGGCCAAGGTGTCGCAACAGAGCTGGCATGGGAGGCTGTCGGTGCTATACGCTCGGTTGGGCTTTATAAAGCCAGTTCCGATCCGTTGATTGGCGGATCATTTCAAGTCCTCTCACATCTGCTGCATCGGTGCACGCACGAAATGTTTGCGGAGGTGTATCTTTTTGAATGCTGAAGAATCTCATGGGTCAGGCGCCTCCTGGGTCGCCATAAGTGAACTTAGGCTTCGAGGTTCGTCGCGGAACGATCTGAAGAGAAAATAAAGCGCGCATTGTTTCAAATCTCAACGAGAAGAGGAGCACGGAATGGCAAACGTAAAACTTGTTGTGATATATCCACGCCCCAAGGACATTGATGCCTTCGAGAGGGTTTATCAAAACGAGCACGTACCTCTGGCTATCGCGAACTTGGGTGGCAAGACCAAAATTGTCGCGACAAAGGTGCTGGCTTCACCGCAAGGTACTCCTCCTTTCTATCGCATCGCGGAGATCCATTTCCCGTCGATGGCGGATCTGGAAGCATGCGCCGCGTCAGATGGTGGGAAGCAGGCGCTTGCCCATGCCGTATCGATTTCGTCCGGTGGGCCGCCAATTTTCTTGGTAGCCGAAGAAGAAACCTTCACATTCGCCCAGACGGCAGGTGCTTAGGTCTCGAGATGCTCGCGGTCCGATAGTGCGCTGTTCATTCCTCTTAGCGAGGGCTGAAGCCGAGCAAGCCAAGATTTCAGCAGCCAGATTTCGGTTTTAGGGCATTGGTTCAGGTTTGGCTGGCTTCGGGGAACCGACTCGAGGTTACAGCCCTCTGAATTGGCCGACCCTAAGATCGCGTGCCAGGCTAGCAGTTGCACGCCTCAGTTCGGCGGAAGGCCCCCCAGTGATCTTGGACGAATACGCCAGGTGTGCTCGACACACATGAAAATCTATTTTGGGTTCACCGTAGCCGGGGACCGCTCCTCCGTGCTAACAGCCAGAAAGATTGTTGAGCTGCTGGCGGAGATGGAGCACGAAGTGCTCACGCGTCATTTGATCCGGGATGATGCGTGGGAGGCAGACCGCGCAATCTCGCCTCAAGAAGTATACCTGCGGGACGTGACATGGCTTAAGCAGTGCGATGTATTTATGGCCGAAGTTTCAGGTTCCTCATTTGGCTTGGGGTTTGAGACTGGATACCTTCTGGGAGCCACAACAAAGAAAGTGATCTTATTTTATCGGCAGGATGTAGAGAAAAAGATATCTCTCATGATCACTGGTATCACGCACCGGAATTGCAGGTTAGTTCCATATTCGCATTTCGACGAAATAGAGGACTGGATTAGGTACAACCTGTCCCAAACGAAACCTTCATGACCGAGCGGTCGTATTTGACCTCCTCCGGAGAGTGCCGTCAAACAGTGTATCGATTGCGCCCAGCCATTGCGCCTCCGTCAGAGAGGTGTATGAACCATCCTCCAAGTCGAGGTCCGGTAGTGCGGGATAAAGCCGAGAGGCTGATGCGCTGGACCCCGCAAGGAAGAGACGTAACGGAATTCTCGAACTCTCGTCTGAATGCCACCGATGCGCGTGCGATTCCTCGACTAGCAGGCAAGCGGCATTCGCCGCCCACGGCAACCTTGGCAATGTGTACGCCAAGCAAGGACAGTACAAGAAAGCCATCGAGCCATACCGCGAAAGTCTCCGCCTCGACCCTGACAATATCGCCGTATATGAAAACCTTGCCAACAGTCTGCTTGCCTTGCAGCGCTTGGACGAAGCGCAGCAGATAATCCAGCAGGCGCAAGCGCGGAAGCTAGATGACTACATACTGCACAGCGCGTTGTTTGCAATTGCATTTCTTCACGGAAACTCTACGGCTATGGCGGATCAGCAGCAATGGTTTGTGGGAAAACCGGAAGAGAATGTTGGGCTTTCGCTGGCGTCCGACACCGAAGCCTACTTGGGTCATCTTGGCAAGGCGCGGGAACTAACCAAGCGGTCAGTGGATTCCGCAATTCGCGTTGACACCAAAGAAACTGGCGCGATCTCGCTGGAGAACTCGGCTCTGCGCGAAGCTGCTTTCGGCAACCCGACACAAGCGAATCAAGCGGCGGCGGAAGGTCTAAAGCTCGCCTCTACGAGTCCCGGCACTGCTGCTGAAGCCGCGCTCGCCTATGCCCTAGCAGGCGATGCGACGCGAGCCGAATCACTGGAGCAAGACTTGAACAAACGTTACCCGCTCGATACACAGATGCAGAACCTTTGGCTACCCGCGATTCAGGCACAACGGGCACTCAATCGGAAGAATCCGGCTTTCGCTTTGAATACCTTGGAAGCTGCTTCGGCTATCGAACTGGGGCAAATTTTCTTTGTCGATAATCTTTCCTGCCTTTATCCCACCTACGTTCGCGGAGAAGCATATTTAGCATCCCGACAAGGCAACGCTGCTGCCGCCGAGTTCCAGAAGATTCTCGACCACAGCGGCATCGTCTGGAACTGCTGGACGGGAGCGTTGGCGCGTCTGGGAGTGGCGCGAGCGAACGCGCTCCAAGCGAAAACTTCACAGGGAGCGGATGCCGATGGCGCGCGCGTCCGGGCGCTCGCCGCATACCAAGACTTCCTCGCCCTCTGGAAAGACGCCGACCCCGACATCCCCATCCTGAAGCAAGCCAAAGCCGAGTACGCGAAGCTGCGATAGCGCCCTCTTGTTTTGGGTCGAGTTCTTGGGTGTAAACTCCCACCAGTTGTGCGATACACGGGTATGACTGAGAGAAAGCGCGTCTCTCCAGAAGCTCTGGATGCGAGGCTGCTGCCCAAGCAGCGCAAGCCTATTCCACACGCATTCGTGCTTGATGCGATTTCCACACTATCGCCGTACACGCCTCCGACGCCAGCGTAACGGGATCGATGACGCCATTCCAGTCGAGACCTACGCGGATTTGGTAAAGAGCAGGAAGCCCGGCGACCGCTTCGCCTTTATCACACACAACACCAAGGATTTCAGCCAGCCGAAATCGTGTCCTTCCGAAATTTTCTGAAAACGCTTAAACTAGCCAGCCCCTTATGCTTTCGGAGATCTACAGTGGCTATTGAGCGGGCGCTGATCAGCGTCTATGACAAAACTGGAATCGTCGAGTTTGCGCGCGAACTGGCGGCGCTTGGGGTGGAAATTGTTTCGACCGGGGGAACAGGCCGGCTTTTCCGCGAATCCGCGATCCCAGTGCGCGATGTAGCCGACCTAACCGGCTGGCCCGAAATGTTGGGAGGCCGCGTGAAGACGCTGCATCCCAAAGTGCATGGTGGTATTTTGTTCCAACGCGCGAAGCCTGGCGACCGTAAAGAAGCCGGCGACCATGGGATCGTGCCCATTGATTTGGTGGTTGTGAATCTTTATCCGTTCTCCGCCACCGCGGCAAAACCAGGCGTCACCGCCGGCGAACTTATCGAAAACATTGATATCGGCGGTCCGGCAATGCTGCGCTCAGCGGCGAAGAACTTTCAGAGTGTCGCCGTGGTCACCGATCCTCAGGACTACGCTGCGATCGCCGCAGAATTGCGCTCCAGCGGCGAGTTGAGTCTCTGCACCAAATTAAACTTGGCCCGAAAAGCGTACGCGCGCACAGCGCTTTACGATGGCGAAATTGCCACAGAACTTGAACGCCTCTCGGCAAACGACGGCGTCACCATCGGCACTAGAGAAAAATTACCCCAGAGGATCCACATATCTCTGGAGCGCGAGCAAACCATGCGCTACGGCGAAAATCCTCACCAGCACGCCGCGTTGTATGTACGCGCAGGACGCCCCGTCGCCGGGTTGGCTGGCGCGAAGCAACTGCAAGGTAAGGAGCTTTCCTACAATAATCTTGTGGACTTGGACGCAGCGTGGAATCTTGTCACCGAATTCCAGCGCCCCGGCGTCGCAATCGTAAAGCACAACAATCCTTGCGGCGCTGCTGAACAGGAAAGTTTGCTGGATGCCTATCTGAAAGCGTTGGCATGCGATCCGGTATCTGCTTTTGGCGGCGTGTTGGCTTTCAACCGCGCGCTTGACGCCGCGACGGCCGAAGAAGTTTCAAAATTATTTGTCGAGTGCATTGTCGCGCCCGGTTGCGAAGACGCAGCACTTCAGAAATTTGCCTCCAAGAAAAACTTGCGGCTGCTCGAAATGCCCCGCGGCGCCGCCTCTGAAGAACTGGAACTTAAACGGATTTCTGGCGGTGTGCTGGTTCAAGACGCCGACCGCCACGAGCTATCCGAAAGCGACTTGAAGGTTGTTGCCCAGCGCCCGCCCACGCCGGAAGAAATTCGCGCGCTGCTTTTCGGCTGGAAGGTTTGTAAGCACGTGAAATCCAACGCGATCGTCTTCGCTCGCGACGGATACACAGTTGGCATCGGCGCTGGCCAGATGAGCCGTGTCGACGCAGTAAAGATCGCAGTGATCAAAGCGGCCACCGCTGGCCTTTCACTGTCCCGAAGCGTAGTCGCATCCGATGCCTTTTTTCCCTTTCCGGATGGTGTGGAGGAAGCAGGAAAAGCTGGAGCCACCGCCGTCATTCAACCGGGAGGATCCGTTCGCGACTCCGACGTGATCGCCGCCGCCAACAAACTAGGTATGGCTATGGTTTTTTCCGGTGTGCGGCATTTCCGGCACTAGGATTTTCCGCCGCCGGCTTCTGCCGGTGGTAGGTAATTTCCACCACCTGAATTTCGCCGCTTTCGGGGACTATTTCGGAGCGTGCAACAAACGTATCCGCATCGAGCCGGGTCAAAATCACGCGCTTAGGCATTCCGTTTACCAGATTCACAAATTCAAACTTTGTATCGCCGCGGTTCGTGAGATGAAGCGTCGTCGCGTCTGACTTCTCCCACGGGACTAGTTGTGGCGTGAAGTGTCGCAGATTAAAATCTATACCGCCTGAATTTTCTACCAATGTGAATAATTCGATTACCAGCGTCTTGTCATTTTCCACCAGCCGGAAAATCCCGAGTGCCGCGCCCGCTTGGGGAGCTAGCCAAACCTGTTCTGCCGTCCTTGGCCCCCACTCGCCGCGCCAAGTCCCTTCCAGCCAGGGAAAATCCGCTAAAGACGGCCGGCTTGCTTGTGCTGCCGCAATTGCAGGCCTAGCAGCTTGGTGTTGAGCTGAAACGCCCGGGCTTAACAATCCCGGCAGAGCGCCTAATAAGAGTGCCACAATCATTCGCCTTCTAATTTCAATCATGAATTTTCCCATCACTTTGTCGAAGTCTAAGAGTCCTCATTAATGAGCTCGCGCGACATTTTTCATCCCTACGCATCCAGGCTTCCTTTCTATACGTCTAAAAGAATGGATCGCCGAACGCCGGTCAGGGGAATACTTTGACCGCGTTAGGCTGCTATACGATAATGGAGTTTCACGGCCAAATCATGAAAACATTTGCAAGTTTCCTTACCTTATCGCTTTTTCTAATCGCGCCTATCGTACAGGCGCAGGAGTCCCAACCGGATCAGCCGGTTGCACCGGCCCCGGCGCAGAGTTCTTCACTGGCGGCTTCACCAAAGCAAGCCGACGCCGCGAACACTCCCGCGCATTCAGACTCTTACTACTATTTTGCACTTGGCCATTTGGACGAGCAGCGCTACGAGACCACGCGCCGCCCTGAACTCGCCGCGCAGTCCATCGAAGCTTACAAAAAAGCGCTCGACCTGGCACCAGGTTCCACCGTAATCATGGAGCGCCTGGCGGAAATTTATGCCAAGTCACAACGCATCCGAGAAGCCGAAGTTCAAGCCCAAAACGTTCTGAAGCTCGATCCTGACGATGTGAATGCACATCGCCTCCTCGCGCAAATTTACGTGCACGCGCTCGGCGACATGAGCGCCGGCGATTTGCAGAAAGAGAATCTCGCCAAAGCCGTCGAACAATTTCAGGCCATTTTAAGGGTTCAGCCCGACGACACATATTCCGCGCTGTGGCTGGCGCGTCTCTACCGTTTTCAAAACAAGCACGAAGAAGCTGAGAAAGTCTTGCGCAACACGGTAAATCTCAACCCCGGCAATGGAGCAGCGCTCGAACAGCTCAGCCAGCTTCTCATTGACGAAGGACGTTCGCAGGAAGCTGTGACTCTGCTAAGACAGGCGGCCGGAGATTCCGCATCCCCTGAGATTTACGATCTCCTCGGCGACGCCTACGCGCAGTCGAAAGAATATGAGAAGTCTGAAGACGCTTACCGCAAGGCGGTACAAGAAGACCCCGACGATCCTGCGCACGTTCACGGCCTGGCGCAAGCGCTGATGTCGCAGGACAAGTACGCCGAAGCTCTCGAGCAGTACAAACATCTCTCCGAAATGGAACCCAGCACTTGGGAAAATTTTCTGCGCATGTCGGAGCTCTATCGCAGAATGGGAAAGTTTGACGAAGCAGAATCTGCTTTGCTTCGTTCTAAGCAACTTTCCCCGGACAATCTGGAAGTTCTTTACAACGAAGCGCTGCTTTACGAAGACCAGGGTCGCTATGACGATGCCGTAAAGGTCCTCACCGACGCGATTAACGGCATGAAAAATCAATCTGGCGGTTCCGGAAATTCTGCCGCTGGCGGAGCCGACACGCCTAACGCGAGCGCGCTCGCTATTCTTTACGAGCAGCTTGGTCATGCCTACCTCGGCCAGGAAAATTATCCCGCTGCCATTCACACCTTTGAAGAAATGGGCAAGCTGGGCCCAGACGCGCAGAAACGTGCGGAAATGCTTCTGATCGATGCCTATCGCCAGAACCGCGATCTAGACCGCGCCATTGCCGAGACAAAAAAAGAGCTTCAAGCGTCGCCGAACGACCAAGGTTTGATCATCACGCTGGCTATGTTGTATGGCGAGAATTCGAACACGGAACAGGCTAGCAAGCTACTGACTGGCTTACTTCAAAACAACGATGGCGACGAAGGAATTTATGTGGATCTCGCGCAGGTCCAGGAGCGCGGCCGGGACTATTCTGACGCGGAACAGTCCGCCCAGAAAGCCGACCAACTAGCGCGGGAAAATAGTGACAAGGAATCCGCCTGGTTTATGCTTGGCGCCATTTACGAGCGCGAGAAAAAATTCGACCAGGCCGAAGAACAATTCCGCAAAGTGTTGCAACTAAATCCGGACAATGCCGCCGTGCTGAATTATTACGGATACATGCTCGCCGATCGTGGTGTCCGCCTCGCGGAGGCCACCGAGATGATTCAGAAGGCCGTCAAACTCGAACCCAACAACGGCGCGTATCTAGATAGTCTCGGCTGGGCTTATTACAAACAGAACAAGCTGGCCGAAGCGGAAGAATATCTTCGCAAGGCTTCTGAACGCCAAAGTCACGATCCCACGATTCTCGGCCATCTTGGCGACGTCTATATGAAACTCGGTCAGACTGAACGCGCCGCCACTTACTGGGAACGCGCGCTCGTCGAATGGCGAAAAGCTATCCCCGCTGATTACGAAGCGGACAAAGTCAATGACGTGGACACCCAACTTAAGAATCTCCGCCGCCATACCGCGCAGAAATCTACTCCGGAAACGGACAAACCGCAGTAAGCTTCCCGCATGACTCGCGCGACACCTAAGAAAGGATCGGTGCGCCTACCTGCATTTGCAAAGATCAATCTATGTCTGCATGTAATGGGAAAGCGGCCCGATGGCTATCACGAGTTGCGCACAATTTTTCAAGCCATCTCGCTTCAAGACACGCTAGAGCTCTCCATCACCCCCGGCGCGTCAGGGAAGTTCGAACTGACATCGAATGACGCAACATTGCCGCTTGGTCCCGAAAATCTTGTTTCGCGCGCGCTTGAGGTGATCACCCGGGAAATTGGGTTTCAGGGAAGGGTCTTTGCTCACCTCGACAAAAAAATTCCCGTCGCGCGCGGTTTGGGCGGCGGGTCGAGCGACGCCGCAGCAACGCTCATCGGCATGATGCGGCTCGCTAAATCACAAGTTCCGCTGCCGCGTCTGATCGAAATCGCCGCCAGCCTCGGCGCCGATGTTCCTTTTTTTCTCTTTGGCGGCCGCGCTTTGGCGGTCAATCGCGGCGACGAAATCTATCCGCTCCCAAATGCGCCGAAACAAACCATCTTGATTGTGTCGCCGCGCAACATCGGCGTGTCCACCAAAGACGCTTACGAATGGATTTCTGCGGAATTGACAAAGATTGCAAAACCCCCTAAAATCTGGGGGTTCTGCGCTCTGTGCTGGAGCAGGCAGGGAGCCGGTCTCTTGAATGATTTCGAGGGCCCCGTCTTCCGCCATCATCCGCGACTCGGAGAAATCCGCGACGCCTTGCTCAAGCGAGGAGCTGCAGATGCCGCGCTGGCGGGTAGCGGGTCGGCGGTGTTCGGAGTCTTCCGAAACCCAGCGCAGGCGCGCCGAACCGCTCGTGCATTCCCGGAAGATTCGGTTTTCGTCGTCGAAACTCTATCCAGGGAAGACTATGGCCGTTCGCTTGGTTGGCGAGCGATCGGTTAAGGGGAAAATTTGGCTGACGACAAATTTAAGATTTTTTGTGGGACCGCAAATCCCGCTCTAGCCAAAGCTATTTGCAAGTACGTGGGCGTTCCATTGGGGTTGGCTGAACATGGCCAGTTCAGCGACGGCGAAACGCGTTTTCAGATTTTGGAAAATGTGCGGGGCGCCGATGTTTTTGTCGTGCAGCCCTGTAGCCATCCGGTTGATTTCAACCTGATGCAGTTGTTGCTGATGATCGATGCGTTCAAGCGCGCTTCGGCTTGGCGCATTACGGCGGTGATTCCGTATTATCCCTACGCGCGCCAGGATCGGAAAGACCGGCCGCGCGTGGCGATTTCAGCCAAGCTCGTCGCGGATTTATTGGAAACCGCAGGTTCGAGCCGAGTGTTAACGCTGGATCTGCATGCGCCGCAGATTCAGGGATATTTTAATATCCCGGTGGATCACTTGTTCGCGTCACCGGTACTGGTGGAATATTTTCAGAAGATGAATTTGGGGCCTATGACCATTGTTTCGCCTGACGCTGGTGGAGTGGAGCGCGCGCGTTACTTTGCTAAGCGAATGGATGCGCCGCTGGCCATCGTGGACAAACGGCGCATCGATGTGAACGTAAGCGAAGTGATGAATTTGATTGGAGACGTCTCAGGACGTCCGGCTCTAATCATCGACGACATCATCGACACGGCCGGAACGCTGGTTAAAACGGCGGAAGCTTTGCTGGATAACGGCGCGACGAAAGTGTTTGCGGCCTGCACCCATCCCGTTCTTTCCGGGCCGGCGGCCGAACGTATCACCAAGTCCGCCATCGAAGAAGTTGTAGTGGCGGATTCAGTGCCGCTGAATGAAGCGGCGCGAAAGGTATCGAAGATCAAAGTGCTCAGCGTGGCGCCGCTGCTGGCTCGCGGCATTCAGTCGATTCACGAAGAGACTTCGATCAGCGAATTGTTTAATTGAATGCTTGAGTTTGAAGTGCGTAACTGAAGTGCAGCGAATTTTCTAAACAACTAGTGGCATAAGAGGACGTATGGAAACGTTTACAGTAGAAGGCAAAATTCGCGAGGGTCGTGGAAAAGGCCCGGCGCGCCGCACACGTCTCACCGGCATGGTTCCTGCCATTCTTTACGGCGGAAAGAAAGATTCGATCTCTCTTGCGGTGAACGCGAAGCACGTTGCCCGCATTCTGCGCTCAGAGACGGGTCACAACACCATTTTCACCGTGCAGGTTGCCGACGGCGCTGCGGAAAAAGCCATGGTGAAAGACTGGCAGGTTGATCCCGTCAGTGGGTCGTTGCTTCACGTGGATCTGTTTCGCATCGCTATGGACGTGCGCATGCGCGTCCGCGTGCCCGTGCACACATTTGGCGAGTCGCAAGGCGTGAAGATGCAGGGCGGTATTTTCGAGATGGTCACCCGCGAAGTGGAAGTCGAGTGCTTGCCGGCCGATATCCCCGAGGAATTCAAGGTGGACGTCAGCGGCATGCTGATCGGCAAACAGCTTCGCGCCGGAGACCTTCCGTTCGATCGCGAAAAAGTAAAATTGCTAACCGATCCAACACGTGTGCTGGCTCACGTAGTGGTGCTCAAGAAGGAAGAAGAGCCCGTTCCGGAAGCGGCCGTGGCTGCGGAAACTGCGCCGGCCGAGCCCGAAGTTATCAAGAAGGGTAAGAAAGAAGAAGAGGGCGAAGCCGAAGCTGGGGCGGAGCCCGCAGCGAAAGCCGAGAAGCCAGAGAAGAAGGGCAAGGAGAAGTAGTCTCCGCTCTGTGCTGTTCCATCCGAAGCTCGGGATGCACGCTTGGGCCAATTTATGAAACTGATCGTCGGCCTCGGCAATCCCGGTGCGGAATATGAATGGACGCCGCACAATTTGGGCTTCCTGGCAGTGGATGGTTTAGCCGGGCGCGAAGGAATCCGAGTTACCCGGCCTGAATCGAAGTCTTACGTTGGTCGCGGCAAGCTGGCAGGTCAGGAAGTGGTTCTGGCCAAGCCGCAGACCATGATGAATTTGAGCGGAATCGCCGTACGGGAATTGCTCCAGCGTTATGAATGTACTCCGGCGGACTTGATTCTTCTGCTCGATGAAGTGGATTTGCCCTGGGGCATGCTGAGGATTCGCGAACGCGGCGCGGGAAGCACGCATAACGGATTCAAGTCGCTCGTTAGCTCGCTCGGCACCGATGAGTTTATCCGCATACGTATGGGATGCCAGCCAGATTTTCCGGTGGCCGATCGCGCCGATTATGTACTGCGGCCCATGCGCAAGCCGGAGCGAGAGATTGCGGCGCAGATGGTGGCAGAAGCGGCCGAAGCAGTGGATTTGGTTTTAACCGAAGGCGTGGACAAAGCCATGACCCGGTTCAATCGCCGGGTAAGTTCCACGGAAGAAGAATCGCAGTAAAGAATTGGCAGCAAGCACCGAAATCGCGGAATAGATGCTGGAAATCGAGGACATATGGAAGAGCGGCTATACGATTTAATTTTTATTCTCCGGCCAGACACGCCGGAATCGGACATCGACAAAGTCATTTCGACTCTTGAGCACGCAGCCACCGAAAAGGGCGGCAAGATCGATTCCGTAAATAAGTGGGGACGCAAGCGCATGGCCTACCGCGTGCAGAAACTGCGCGAAGGGTATTTCGTTTATATGGTCGTTCGCTCCAGCCACGGCGAGGTTGTGAAAGAGCTCGAGCGCCGGCTCAAAGTGTCCGACCCGGTTATCAAATATCTCACCGTGCGTCTCGACGAGGAATTGAAACGCCAGGATAAGTTGAAGCGCCACCGCGAACGCCGCGCCGCGCGCCGTCCGCGCAAGACCGTTGCGTCAGCCCCGGCCATGCCGGGCGCAGAACAAGCCGCTGCGCCAAGCGTGTAGCAGAGAAATTCATTTAGGATTTTGATTAGGGAGAAATCGAATGGCAGAAGAAAACGCACAGCAGCAGTCGTACGGAGGGGGAGGCGGTTCGCGCTCTTCAGGTCCAGGTGGCGGTCCGGGGGGACGTCCCGGGGGCCCCGCAAAGCGCGGCAAGCGCAATTTCGTTCGTAAAAAGAAAGTTTGCCGTTTCTGCGTGGACAAAGCCGACTTCATCGACTACAAAAAAGCCGAAATTCTGGCTCCGTTCATACAGGAGCGCGGCAAAATTCTTCCGCGCCGCATGACCGGAACTTGCGCGCGTCATCAGCGCTGGCTCACGGTTGCGATTAAGCGCGCACAAAACATTGCATTGTTGCCGTTCGCTGCCGAACTGTAACCAGATCATCGATGGCCGAAGATTTAGAATCGAAACAAGAAGCGAATTAACTAAAACGATTTGAGGAAAACGCGATGCAGATTATCTTGCAGGAAGATGTGGAAAAGCTGGGCAATCGCGGCGAACTGGTCGAAGTAGCTCCGGGTTACGCGCGCAATTTTCTTCTGCCACGCAAGCTCGGCATCGAAGCTACGCCCGGTAACATGAAGCGCCTGGAGAGAATGCGCGTCACGTTTGCCAAGAAGGAAGCCACTGAAAAGGGCGCTGCGCAAACGCTCGCCGATTCTCTGCAGGGCGTTTCCTTGAGCTTCGCGCGCAAAGCGGGAGATAACGAACAGCTTTTCGGCTCGGTGACCTCGGTGGATATTGCCGAAGCTCTCGAAGCGCAGGGCTATCACATCGACAAGCGCAAGATCACGCTCGCCGATCCCATCAAGGTTGTCGGCGATTATGAAGTTCCCGTCAAGCTCCACCGCGACATCGTCGCTAAGGTAAAAGTCGCGGTAACAAAAGAAGCCTAGACCCAGTCGTGTTTCAATTTGCTTCCATCCAATCCGCTTGCGCGGTGGAAGAGTTTTCATTTTTCTCTATTCATCGCGTGGCAACAACAAGGTTTCTTTTCGTTTTATGGTTTTCCACTTTTCCTAAAGCGTCCACAGGCTCCTACTCATTGACCTTGCCTGCACAACTCGCCACAATGTCCGCGCTCCATCCGTAAAGCATTTCTGAATCAAACTAATTTGAACTTGGAATCAGAGCGCCGAGCTGCCCTCTTGTGCTCGCGCAATCTTTGAGCGAAAATAGCAGGCGAATAAAAAGCGAATCATGGCAAACGATACGACTCTCGAGCGTCCACTCCCTCACAATCTTGAAGCGGAGCGCAGCATCCTCGGCGCCATCATTCTCGATAACCACGCGCTGAACGCCGCGGTCGAAAAAATTCGCTCCGAAGATTTTTTCCTGTCCCAGCACCGCCAGATTTTCGAGCGCATGATTCAGCTCGGTGAAAAACAGGAAGCCATCGACGTGGTCACTTTGATGGACGACCTCGCGCGCCGTGGTGAACTGGAATCCGCGGGCGGTGTCGCCTATCTCTCGCAGCTTGCCGATGGTTTGCCGCGCGTCACCAACGTCGAGCATTACGCTCGCATCGTCAAAGAAAAAGCCGTCCTGCGCAGCCTGATTTTTTCCGCGTCCGCGATTCAGGAACAAGCGCTCGCCGCCGGCGATGACGCCGATGTCATTCTTGACCGCGCCGAATCCGTTATCTTTCAGCTTGCTGAAGATCGCGTCAAAGCCGGCCTGATCGGCGTCAAAGAACTCGTTCGCGACAATTACGAGCGGCTCGAAAAGATTTTCAGCGAGGGCCGCCGCATCACCGGACTCGCCAGTGGCTATCCCGGCCTCGATAACGAGACCGCAGGTTTGCAGCCTTCCGAATTAATCATTCTCGCCGCGCGCCCTTCCATGGGAAAAACCGCCCTCGCCTTAAACATCGCCGAAAATGTCGCCCTACGCCTGCGTGAACCGGTCGCTGTGTTCAGTCTTGAAATGTCGAAGGAATCTCTGCTCTTGCGCTTGCTGGCGTCGGAAGCGCGCGTGGATGCTCACAAATTCCGCACCGGCCACATGGGCCGCGACGACTGGGGAAAAATCACCGGCGCGCTCACGAACCTTGCCGAAGCGCCGCTGTGGATTGATGATTCGGCCTCCTCCACCGTGATGGAGATTGGCGCCAAAGCTCGCCGGCTGAAACGCGACCGCGGCCTTGCGCTCCTGGTGGTGGATTACCTTCAGCTCGTCGTTCCCACCCACACCGGCCGCGGCACCAATCGACAGGAAGAAGTTTCCAGCATCTCGCGCGGCCTGAAGGGCTTGGCCAAAGAATTAAAAGTTCCCATTCTCGTGCTCAGCCAGCTTACCCGCGCACCTGAACGCGACGAGCGCAAGCCGCAGCTATCTGACCTTCGCGAATCCGGCGCGATCGAGCAGGATGCCGACGTAGTCCTTTTCATCAATCGCCCGAATTTTTACAAAATGGACTTGCCCGAAGAAGAGCGCGCCAAAGCCGAGTTGATCATCGCCAAACAGCGCAACGGCCCCACCGGCACCATGAATTTTGTTTTCCTTGCCCGCCACACGCGATTTGAGGAAGCCGCCCCGGAGGCATGGAACAGCATCGTCGGCGACGAATAGCGTTGTCGCCCACCCACAGCACGTGTCGCCCTTTCGACGTTTCCCGTGCCGTGCTGTCGGGCGCAGACTTTCTCGCAGTTCGGTTACCGCTAACTTCCGTATTTCCCGCGCAATGCCGGACCCCACCTTCGCGCCTCACCTCTCGCAAAAGGTCAATCAGCTGCATCACACCCGGTGTAACTGTTTACCTAAACGCGGCGTTCATCCCGGTTGGCCCGAATTTCGTTCGCGCCACCGATAAGGAGTCTGGCATTCTAAATGACGATGTCGAAAGCTATTCATCTCGAGGGCAGGCCTGTTTGGGCGGAGATTTCGCTCAAGGCCATCATCCATAATCTGCGCGTAATCCGCCGCCATGTTGGTGCAAATCGAAAAGTTCTCGCCGTCGTTAAGTCCAACGCCTACGGCTTGGGCGCCGTCCCAATTTCCAAAGCGCTGCAGAAAGCCGGCACCGAATGGTTCGGCGTCACCTGTGCCAACGAAGGCATCGAATTGCGTGATGCCGGAATCCGCAAACCCATCCTGGTTCTCACGGGTTTCTGGCCCGGCGAAGAAAAGCGCCTGATACAGAACCACCTCAGGCCCACAGTCACTCGCGTGGACGACGTGCGCTATCTCGAGCGCGCCGCAAAATCGTTGCGCAAGAAATCATCCCGTAAATCCTCCTCGCGCGTCCGCTTTCATCTGAAGATAAACACGGGAATGAACCGCCTGGGCATCTCGCCGGATGAAATCGACGCCTTCGCCATGGCGCTAGCCGATTGCCCGCATCTCCAGCTCGAAGGCACCTTCACTCATTTCGCTTCCGCGGAAGATTTCACTGCCGAACAAACCGTACAGCAAGAGCAGCTTTTCCGCGACTGTCTCTCTCGACTCCGCGCTCTCGGAATTTCCCCCGGAATCGTGCACATGGCCAATAGCGGCGCCATCTGCGCGCGCCCCAGCACCTGGGTGGACATGGTTCGCCCCGGTGCGATTCTCTACGGTTATCATCAATCGTTCGACCCGCCTCAGAAAAGAGAAGAAGTGAAGGGCGCAATACCGCTTGCCCCTTGTCTATCGCTGCGCGCCCGCATCATTTCGCTGCGCGAAGTCCCCGTAGGACAGGCGGTGGGTTATGCCGCGCGTTTTGTCACCACGCGCCCCTCGAAGATTGCGGTAATCAACGCGGGCTACGCCGACGGTGTCGTGCGCGCTCGAACCAACCGCGGCTGCGGCTTGGTCCGAAGCCTTCGCGTACCGCTGGTCGGAACCATCTCGATGGATTTAACCATGTTGGATGTGACCGACGTTCCCGGTGTAACCCTCGGCGATGTCGTCACAATTTATGGAAAAGACGGCAAGGCCGCTATCGAAGTTTCCGATGTCGCCCGCGAAATTGGAACCGTTACTTCTGATCTGCTCTGCGCACTCGGCCGCCGCGTTCCAAAATATTATCTCTAGTCTTTCGAAGCGGCGCTTCATCTCTGCTTTTTTACCTAGGTTATTAGACTGTGATATCCCTTCCGGTTTTCCACTGCCGATATAGCGAAATTCGGTGCTATGATGTTTCTTATAAAATTGATACTTGCCGTTTCTTCATTTCGGCCCAGTAAGAAGCCTCATAAAGCCGAACATGCGAAAGGATGTAGCAGCGAACCAAAATAAATTGCATTAACCGCTTTTTCATACGTTTCATAAAGGTGTTTCGATGCAGAGGCCTACTAACGTACCAAGCCGTCCCCCGGCGCTTTCCCCTTCGGAGAATCCTGTTTCAAAGTCAGCCGTTCATGCCCGCCCAGGCCAGGAAAGCGTTGGCAGTTTCTGGGACATGCTCGGCATCCGAATTATTTTCACAGCAATTTGCGTGGCGGCCGGCTTTCACTTTCGCCCGTTCAGTGTTTCAAAAGAATCTGGCGCCATTGCTGGTTTGCTGTTCGCCTTGGCCGTCATATTGTTTGAAGTGCGCCTCCGTCGCGCCAGTCTGCGCCGCCTGATCGGTGCGGCTATCGGTTCGATTCTCGGAATCTTGGGTGCCTATTTCACCACCCTGGTTCTCTCGCACACATCCATGCCCGAAAGCACCCGCTCGTTCTTCAGCCTGGCGACTTTCCTGGTCATGGCGTATACCGGATTAATTCTGGGCGCCAATAAGGGCGACATGCTTAATCTGCAAGCACTCGGCGGCCTATTCGGGAGCGAACGCAGCCTAAAGCATTCTTTCAAGGTGCTCGATACCAGCGTCATCATTGATGGCCGCGTGGCCGACATTGCCGACGCCCAATTTCTCGATGGCACCGTAATCATTCCTCAATTTGTTTTGCACGAGCTTCAGCTTGTCGCCGATTCAGCCGATCCCCTCAAGCGCCAACGTGGCCGCCGCGGTCTCGAAGTGCTCCAGCGCATTCAGAAAATGGCTCATCTTGAAGTCCAGATCGTTGAGGAAGACTTCCCGCAAGTGCCCGACGTGGATTTGAAGCTCATCGAACTTGCCAAACGCTATGAAGCGAAAATTGTAACCAACGACTACAACCTGAATAAAGTTGCCTCCCTGCAAGGCATCGAAATTCTCAATGTCAACCAGCTTGCCAATGCGCTCAAGCCCGTCGTGCTGCCCGGCGAGACTATGCGCGTCTTCATCTTGCGCGAAGGCAAAGAATACAATCAGGGCGTGGCCTATCTCGACGACGGCACCATGGTCGTTGTGGATAGCGCACGCAAAATGATTAACAAGACCATCGACATCACGGTGACCTCCGTCCACCAAACTACCGCCGGCAAAATGATTTTTGGCCGCTACGACGAACGCAGCGAACAAGCTCCGCCACGCCAAATTTCCTCCGTGGCGCAATCTCAAGCGGAACCGCAACCCGGCCCGCGCGCCGTGGATGATCGCGTAGGCGGCGAGCGCCCGCCCCGTCCGCTCTATCCCGAACCTGGCCGCTCTTAGTATTGTCGCCAGCTTCTTCCACCTATACGAACCGTGGAAATCAGCACGATGGCTTCCCTCGCGCGAAACACGCGCTACAATCTCCGTCGCAGACCAGCGGCCAGCTTTCTTCTGCATGGCCAGAAATTTTTATGTCGCAGAGTGTCGCTGCCGAGCCAAACGGATTGTGAGGTATGAACTTGCCACGAGGAAACGCCGCAATAACTCGGGAACAGCCCTTGGTCCGCTTCGGCCTGCGTCTCGCCGACTGGAGCGAGCGGTGGTTTCCGGATCCGCTGGTTTTTGCGCTGCTCGGAATCGTGGTGGTTTTTGTAGCGGGTCTATTGCTTCACCAGCGCCCGGCGCAATTGGCGATCCAAGGCGGCAAGAACTTCTGGTCTCTGGTTCCTTTCACCATGCAAATGGTGATGATCATCATTGGCGGGTATGTCGTTGCCTCCACGCCAATCGTGTATCGCGCCATCCGAGCATTGGCCGGAATTCCAACCACGCCGCGCAGCGCCGTCGCTTTAATCGCCCTTTTTTCCATGTTGATGTCGCTGATCTCCTGGGGCTTGAGCCTGATTTTCAGCGGGCTCTTCGTACGAGAACTCGCTCACCGCGTGAAAGGAATGGATTACCGCGCTGCCGGCGCCGCTGCGTATCTTGGGTTGGGAGCGGTCTGGGCCATGGGCTTGTCTTCCTCCGCCGCCATGCTGATGGCCACCAAATCCGCGATCCCGCCTTCGTTGTTCAACATTAGTGGTCTGATTCCACTCACCCAAACACTTTTCCTCTGGCCAAGTATCGCCACAACGGTAATCCTGATCGCGCTGTCGGTTCTGATCGCCTATTTGTCCACGCCGTCGCCGGAAAACGCCAGAACCGCCGAATCCTACGGCATCCAATACGAGCCGATTCGCTCCAGCCTTGAAATACGAAGCAAGCCGGGCGAATGGCTGGAATACAGTCCGCTGCTCACAATTTTGGTCGCCCTGCTGTTGTGCTGGTATTTCATCGACGTGTTCCGCACCTCACCGCAAGGCGCACTGGCTGCGCTGGACCTGAACACGTACAACCTCATCTTCATCACCGTTGGACTTTTATTTCACTGGCGCCCCAAGCGCTTCCTGCGTGCAGTAGCGGACTGCGTTCCCGCCACCGGCGGCGTGCTGATCCAGTTTCCGTTTTATGCGGTGATCTTCGGAATGATTGTCGGAACGGGGATCGCGGATGCGCTGGCCAAACTTTTCGCTGAGATCAGTACGCACGACACGTATCCGCTCCTGGTGGCGATGTATTCGGCCGTGCTCGGCATCTTCATTCCTTCCGGCGGCAGCAAGTGGGTCATCGAAGCGCCGTATGTCCTACAAGCCGCGAATCTGCACCACGTGCATTTAGGGTGGGTGGTGCAAATTTACAACGCGTCGGAAGCACTGCCCAATCTCGTCAATCCATTCTGGATGCTCCCTCTGCTCGGCATACTGAAGTTGAAGGCCAGGGACATCGTAGGATACGGAGTGCTCCAGTTGGCCGTCCACATACCGGTCGTGTTTTTTCTGTGCTGGCTGTTTGCCCGCTACATTCCGTATGTGCCGCCCATAAAATAGAATTGCACGCACTCGACGACGCCCGGCCGCCCTTAGTTTTATCGCCGGTTTCTGAAGTAGAAGGGCAGTTACAATTTTTAATTTCAGCCGAAGGAGTATTTGAGATGAAATTCCGAAAACTCGGTAACACAGGACTTATCGTCAGCGAACTGGCGCTTGGCACCATGCAGTTCGGCGGCAAGATGAACATGGGCAACCTCGGTCAAGAGGACACCACCCGAATGGTGAAGCTGGCTCTCGACCGTGGAATCAACTTCATCGATACCGCGGACGTGTACAGCCTTGGAGAAAGCGAAACTCTGGTTGGTAACGCCTTAAAAGGTGTGAGAAAAGAAATCGTCTTGGCCACCAAAGTTCGGCTGCCCATGGCCGAAAATCTCAACCGAAGCGGCGCGACCCGCGTCAACATCATGCGCGAAGTGGAGGACAGTCTCCGCCGCCTACAGACCGATTACATCGATCTTTACCAAGTTCATGGATGGGACAGCAACACGCCGCTCGAGGAGACGGTGCGTACGCTCGACGATCTCGTGCGCCATGGGAAAGTTCGCTATACCGGACTTTCCAACTATATGTCGTGGCAAGCTGCAACCGCAGTAATGCTGCAGGAGCGCCTGGGGCTGGAAAAATTTGTCACGGCTCAGATGTATTACAGTCTCGTCGGCCGCGGTCTCGAATTCGAATTTCAGTCCTTCGCCGAGTATCACAACCTCGGCATCCTGGTTTGGAGCCCGCTAGCTGGCGGCTTCCTCTCCGGCAAGTATAGCCGCGCCAACCCTGCTCCTGCCGGCACACGATTCGCAGAGGCCGGTGCGTTCGTGCCCTTCGACAAAGAGATGGGCTACCGCGTGGTGGAAGTACTGAAGCAGGTGGCCGGCCGGTATAACGTAAGCCCCGCCCGCGTGGCGCTCGCTTGGGTGTTGGGACGCCCGGCCATCAGCAGCGTGATCATCGCTGCTCGAAAGGCGGAGCAACTGGAAGACAACATCGCTGCCGCCGACCTTCAGCTCTCGGACGAGGATGTCAAAGTCCTAGACCAAGCGTCCGATCCGGGCGTTCCATATCCGAAGTGGATGGTCCTTCAGCTCGACACCGCAGAGGACCCGCGGTCGAAGGCGCTGCATCCTCAGCGCTACGCAGATGGCGGTCCCTGGAAGGATCTCCGCGGCAACCGCTGGTCCAGCTGAGCGCGCTTTACGCCGTTTTAACACTTGAAGCAGTACAATCGGAAGCTGACTTACTACCGTTTTCTCCAACTTCGTACTCAATTGCGATAGACTGTTGACCCTTCGATGAGCCGGATTGCTGCAATCATTCCCGCTGCCGGGCTCGGCACCCGCATGGGCGCCGAAATGCCAAAGCAGTTTCTCGAACTGGACGGCGTGCCGCTGGTCATTTTTGCGCTGCGTCGCCTCGCCGCTTGTCCGGACATCACCGACTTTTTTATAGCCACGCGCGCCGACGACATCGTCTCGTTACAGGACAAAGTGGCCAAAGCAGCGCTCGGCCGGCCCGCGCGGGTAGTTCATGGCGGCGACACGCGCCAACAGTCCGTCGCCAATGCGCTAGCCCAAGTGGATCCCGCTACCGAAATTGTTTTAGTACACGACGCTGTGCGCCCGTTCGTTACCAGCGAGCAAATCGAGCGCGTCATCGCCGAAGCGCGTGCCCGCGGCGCTGCAATCCTTGGTATCCCGGCGATCGACACGGTGAAAGAAGTAAAACGCGCCAGCCTTCCCCAGGACGTCGCGTTAATCACATCCACAATTCCCCGCGAACGAATTGTTCTGGCGCAAACGCCGCAAGCCTTTTCATACGCCCTTCTGCGCGACGCATTTCGCAAAGCGCAGCAAGATGGCGTCACCGCTTCGGACGAAGCCTCGCTGGTCGAACGGTTCGGCCACGACGTCTTCGTCGTCCTCGGCTCCGAGCGCAACCTTAAAATCACTCGCCCCGCCGATATGGACCTCGCCCGCTTCTACCTCGAGCAGGAACGGCGGCAGGGAAAGTCGTGACTATAAAGCAGAGAGGCCTCGTTATCGTGATCTGGTCCCTGATGGTCTTCCTCGCTCTGGCATTGGCAAAAATGAGAGCAGTGGAAGACTTTGTGCGTGTCGGCGGGCTCGTCAATTACCTTCCTCTCGCGTTAGTTGCGGTTTTATTTCTGTTTGTTTGGATAGGTGATCAGCGCCGAAAGCCGCGAGAAAGGACCACATCGTGAGCGTCCGATCTGGGATTGGTTACGACTTACATCGCCTCGCCGAAGGTCGCAAGCTTATGATCGGTGGTATCGATGTCCCGTTTAATAAGGGCTCAGTCGGACATTCCGATGGTGACGTACTCGCACACGCTCTCTGCGACGCTCTCCTCGGCGCCGCCAGCCTCGGTGACATCGGCACGCATTTTCCTGACACGGATCCGAAATGGAAAGGCGCATCCAGCTTGCTGTTCCTCGAGCACACCAGGAAGCTTCTCGATGAAAAGCGTCTCCGCATCACGCATCTCGATGCCGTGGTAATCTGCGAACGCCCCAAACTCGGCCCGCATTTCCCCGCCATGCGCGCAGCGCTCGCCAAATCGCTCGGAATTGCGTCGGAACAAATTAATCTGAAGGCCAAAACCAACGAAGGCATCGGCGAAATCGGTCGCGGCGAAGCTATCGCCGCCCACACGATCGCCACGCTCGAAGGCTGACGCCGTCCAAATTGTCATTCCGAAGCGGAGTGTCCCGCGGTTCTTTCATTCGTCCGCATGGTGGACGAATGTCGGGACACCTAGAGAGGAATCTGCTCTTGCTTTAGAATGACTCAGCGTACAAACGTCTCACCAACTATGAACTGGCTGACCGGATTCCACGCTGTAGAAGAAGCACTCGCCGCCGGACGTGCCCTTGACCGCATCATGATCGCTCGCGGTCGCCACGGCGACCGTGTCGAGGGCGTAGTCCAGCTCGCGCGTTCGAAAAGCGTTCCCGTGCGTTTTGAAGACCGTCTGCAAATCGATCGCCTCACCGGCACGCGTGAACATCAAGGCATCGCCGCTCTTGCTGCCGCGAAACCCGCGCTCGAACTCGAGGATTTGCTCGCAGCCAAAACTCCGCAAGGGCTTCTCGTCCTGCTCGACGGAATCGAAGACCCGCATAATCTTGGCGCGATCGTGCGCACCGCACTCGCGGCCGGCGCAAGTGGCGTAGTCATTCCGGAACGCCGCGCCGCCGGTTTGACCGACACCGTTGAACGCGCCTCTGCCGGCGCTCTCGCTCATTTGCCTGTTGCGCGCGTGAAAAATCTCGTTCGTGCTATGGAAGAAATGAAGGAAGCCGGCTACTGGCTAATCGGACTGGACGAGCGCGCCGAAAAAAAATACACCGACGCAGACTTTTCAGGCCAAGTCGGAATTGTTCTAGGTGGCGAAGGCGAAGGACTACACGAGCTCACACGCCAGCGCTGCGATTTCCTGGTTTCGATCCCCACCACCGGCCCTGTCCGCTCTCTTAACGCTTCCGTGGCTGCCGGGGTAGTCCTGTTCGAAGTAGTCCGCCAACGCCAACAGCGAAAAACCAAGGGGTAGCTCTGTAAATGTAGCTCAGCTCTTTAGAGGTGAGGCTTTTCCGCTACTTCCTGCGCCTTTTCTTGCCCCAAGATGAACTGCCGCCCTGCTCTATTTGTCGTATTTCAAAAGCGAAAAAACATCTATCCCCGGCAGCTTCGCCCGCCCGTTCAGAAAACTCAGCTCCACAGCAAACGCCGCACCCACAACTTCCCCACCGAGTTGCCGTATCAGCTTAACCGCGGCCGCCGCCGTGCCACCGGTAGCAAGCAAGTCATCGCAAACCAGCACGTGCTGCCCCGGCTTCACCGCATCCTCGTGGATGTCGAGTTGGTCCGTGCCATATTCCAGCTGATAGGTCACCGACGCACACTTCCACGGCAATTTCTTCGGCTTGCGTATGGGAACAAACCCGGCGCTCAGCCGGTACGCCAGCGCCGGACCAAAAATAAATCCCCGCGCCTCGATTCCTGCCACTACATCTACTTTTCGCCCATCGTAGTGAGCGCACAGCTTGTCCACCATGGAATGAAACCCCTTCGGGTCCTTCAGCAGCGTAGTAATGTCGTAAAACAAAATTCCCGGCTTCGGATAATCTGGAATTTCGCGAATCAGTTTCTTCAGTTCTTCCATCGGCTCCCCTTTTTAATTGCCGTCATACCTCATAAGAATCGCGTTCAATCGAAAAGCCATGCTCAAATTTGGGCTGAATCGCCACGTCTTCTTCCATCACGTCTGAGACCACTGCCGAACGTGGTCCGCGTTGAAGTTCCTCGCGCAGCGCAGCAATCTTTTCCGGCGTGCCGATGGCATAAACTTCTACGCGCCCATCGCGCAAGTTCTTGGCGTAGCCGTTGATCCCCAACTGTCGGGCGATGCGGCTCGCAAAGTAACGAAATCCCACCCCTTGGACCGTTCCGCTGACGCGATACAGTCTGGCCTGAAGCGTTTCTTTGCCTTCATGAACGGGGTTGTCTGACATTTTGCAAGCGAGTGATT
The DNA here is from genome assembly GCA_963731535.1 of uncultured Acidobacteriota bacterium. Classification (GTDB taxonomy): domain Bacteria; phylum Acidobacteriota; class Terriglobia; order Acidiferrales; family UBA7541; genus Palsa-295. The sequence continues at coordinate 80,604 of CAVSWI010000017.1, forward strand.
TTATCAGACGCACCGCTAGGCCTCGCCTGAAAAAAGTAATGATCGCGGTTTTAGCGCCCGCACGACTTTAGCCGGCCGCACTGTGATATCTTCGAGCGTAGGCAGCTTTTCTATGCAGCCGCTCAACCTGAAGAACCCCGGCTGCATCTAAGGTTCAGAAGACACAAAAGTGAAATCACTTTTCTCATTCGTCCTTCTCACGCTGCTGGTGCTTGCCACCAATGCCTTGGCACAAAACAGCACGGGCCCCATGGCGCCTCCGCCGAAATTCGAAGTGAAGCGCATCCCCACCGAACCACATCCCGGTCCTCCGCCCATTCCCGAAGAAGTAATCATCCAGAAATTTGCGGCCAACGAAGACGTGATGAAACAAAAGTTCGATACCTACGACTTCACTGAAACCATTCGCATCGACGAACTCGCCGACCCCGCCGGAAAATTCAGCGTGACCGGCGAGGTTTACACCCGTCCCGACGGCCAGCGCTACATGCGTGTGGAGAAGCAGCCCGAATCCAATCTGAAAGTGGAAATGTACACGCTCGAAGACGTTCGCACGATTTCCAGCTTGCCGCTCTTCCTGCTCACTTCGCAGGAAATCGCAAATTACAATTTCAAATATGTAGGCCAGGAAAAACTGGACCAGCTCACTACTTACATTTTTCAGGTCAAGCCGAAGATGTTGAGCCGCAAGCGTCGTTTTTTTGAAGGCGTAATTTGGGTGGACGACCAGGATTTCGCCATCGTCAAATCCTACGGCAAACTCGTAAGCGAACTTTCCGGCAACGGAACAGCGTTGCCTTTCACCATGTTCGAAACCTACCGCGAGAATTTTCAGGGAAAATACTGGCTGCCGACTTACACACGCTCCGACGACGTCATTAAAACGTCGGACGATCAGGAAGTGCCCGTGCGTCTGGTGATTCGTTCCACCGACTTCAAACCTCACAACTCGGAGGCCAGCCCTCCAGCAAATCCGGCCGGCCCGCCTCCATCCTCTGCTGCCCCTTCATCCTCTTCCGCCCCGTCAAAACCCTCTTCACCCAACTAAGTCGCTGAAAACCCGATCAACCACGGCGCTACAAACTTCCGCGCAAAAATGTTAACGTGGCGCGGTCCCGTTCTTCGTTTTGTCTTTTGCAACACAGCGAAAGCCCATGAATTTCACACCGGTCCTCGAATTCGCGCTGTTGGCCCTTACTTCAGTATTTTTTCTGGTCGACCCTTTCGCTGTTATCCCTTTGTTTCTCGCCATCACCGCAGATTCGCCGGCCTCCGAGCGCCGGCAAATGGCCAGACGTGCCGCCTGGACCTGCGCGATTGTCCTCTGTTGCTTTGCTCTGGTCGGCAGTGTGATTTTTAAAATGTTCGGCATCACTTTGCCCGCATTCAAAATTGCCGGCGGCATTATTCTGATCCGCATCGGCCTCGACATGCTTCAAGCGCGCCAATCCCCCACCAAGGTCAGCCCGGAAGAAACAGAAGAAGGCGCCACCAAAGACGACGCCAGCATTATTCCGCTAGGGTTACCGATGCTCGCCGGCCCCGGAGCCATTTCCACCGTAATGGTTCTGGTTGGCGAATCCCATGCGGTCTGGCAACACGGAATAATCTACGCGGCGATCCTTCTCACTTCTTTTGTTTCCTATCTAGTGCTGGCAGGAGCGAACCGCGTGCGCCGCTACCTCGGCGACACGGGAATTCGCATCATGACGCGTCTGATGGGATTGCTGCTGGTCGCACTAGCCGTGCAGTTCGTTGCCAACGGCCTCACCGATTTCGGTTTGCTAAAGCCGCTAGGTTCGCCATTTTAGAAGCCGAGCCCCGCGCGCTCAGAATTCTTCTTCCACTTTCTTTAACTTCGTAATTTTCAGCTTAATTCGGAAATCCCGAGACCGCAGCTCAGCCACGATTGCCCGCCGTGTGTCAGCCGGCAGCATCTCCGGCTCCAGCACTCCAGATTCATCGCGCGGAAAATGTTTGACGAAAAGCGCAGCCACATGGGCCGTAGCGTATGAAATCGGAGTTGAAATCAATCCCCGCTGTCGAATCTGAAAAAGAGACGGAAAGCTCGCGTCCCATCGAACGAGCAACGGCTGTTCATCCTTGATTCCTCGCAACAATACCGCTGCCGCAAACCGCGCATTATAAAGAATGCCTCTGCGAATCAACGCCGCCACGTTCCGAGGGGTAAGCGTCCTTGGAAATCGTTTGCGAACGATTCCTTGCGAACGGTTCAAGCGCCCTTGGCGAAACCATCGATACAGCCGGTCAAAATCGTTTCCGCCAATTTTGGCATTCATGTCGCGAATCGGAATGGCGTAAGGCAACATGCAAACTTCGTCCTGCGCCGCCAGATAAACAGTCGTCTCGCCAATGGGCGGCGGAAATCGAAACTTTTCGCGCTCGGCAAACCGTTTTGCTAACACGAACCTGCCGTTCCGATAAATCCTCGGACTCGAAATCGCCTCGTCGTAAGCCCCTTCTGGCGACCACGTCGAAACCGGATCTTTACTTTCCGTACTCTCAAATAAGCGCAGCTGAATCGATTCCACCGAATCCAACAATTCCGACCCGCGCTTTGCCAGCAAATTCGTCAATCCTGGCGCCGCTCCTGTACAAATCAAAGCCACACGATTTTTCGCCGTGAAGCGCTTGTTGAATCGCAATTGTTCCGGCTTGAACAAGCTGCGCGTCAGGTGGCTGTTCAAATCAAGGTAATGCGAACGTAGGCGCAACGCCGCGCGAAGAATAATTTCGTTGAACACCGCAGGAGACGCGTTGACCAGCAGATTGCAGCCGCGTGCCGCGCGAACGATCGACCACAAATTTCGAGCGTTCGCTTCCACCACTTCGATTTCGCTCTTCTTTCCGAGGAACTTCTTTGCACGTTCCGGGTCGCGGTCTCCGCACCAGACGGTATGTCCCTGGCGCACCAGCAGATGGGCCAGCAGAGAGCCGGTGCCGCCCACACCCAGAACGAAGATACGCATCGGCTCGCAACTCTACCACATCCAACCATTCGTTCAATCGCGGTCCGCGCGCCGAAACCGTAGCAGATACCTGCTTCCGGCGCTATACTCAGGGCTTATTCCTTGGCCGCCCCGGCGACCCTACGGAGTCCAGCATCATCTAAACAGATTAATGCCGCTTCTCGACAAATTCGGCCGCCAAATCACCGACTTGCGCATCTCGGTCACCGACCGCTGCAATTTTCGCTGCGTATATTGCCGTTCGGCAAACCCCGAAAATCACATGGCCGAGCACGCTCTTCTCGAATGGGACGAGTATGAACGCCTCGCGCGTATCCTCGTCGGCATGGGGATTCGAAAAATTCGCGTGACTGGCGGGGAGCCTTTAGTCCGCCCTGGCGTCGAAGATTTTATCGCGCGCCTGAAAGCGCTCGGCGTGCAGGATCTTTCGATGACCACGAACGGCCACCTCCTCGCCGAACGCTGCGATCGGCTGATCGCTGCTGGTCTCGATCGCATCAATATCAGTCTCGATTCTCTCGACCGCGAAAAGTTCGAGCAGATCACCCGCACAAAAACATTCGCTCAGGTCCTGCAAGGGATCAAGGTCGCGCAGGCCTCTTCGCTTTGTCCGGTGAAAGTAAACGCCGTCCTCGTTCGCGGAATTAACGACGGCGAAGTGGAAGCTTTCGCGGAATTTGCCCGCGAGCACGACATCATCATGCGCTTCATCGAATTCATGCCACTCGATGCCGATCGCGCCTGGACCCGCGATCAGGTTGTAACCGCAGCCGAAATTCATCGGCGCATTTCCGCGCGCTGGCCCTTGATACCCGTGATTCACGAGCGCAGCGAAACCGCGCGCAAATATAGATTTGCGGATGGACCAGGGGAAATCGGCCTTATCGCTCCCGTGTCGCAGCCTTTCTGCGGCCATTGCTCGCGCATCCGGCTCACAGCCGACGGCAAACTTCGCACCTGTCTTTTCAGCAAGGAAGATCACGACCTGAAATTTATGCTTCGTGGCGGAGCCACCGACCGCGAAATAGGTGATGCGATTATCGCCGTCGTCCACAAGAAAGAGAAAGGTCATCGCATCAACGAGGCCGATTTTGTCCCGCCCTCGCGCACTATGGTATTTATCGGCGGTTAGCCTCAATTCAGTTAGACCTTGAGCGCTCAGTGTGACGGTCCTGTTGGAGATCGCAGCCCGGTCGGGCACCTTCTTCTGGTAACATCACGGAAAAGACGGCTCAGTATTTTCTTAAGAACTTTTTCAGGAGTCTGTTTAGATGTCGGACGACGAAGCCAAATGCTTTTCACTCACCGAAGCCGAACGCTTGCGCACCCAACTCGAACCCATCCTCATCGATGCAATGGAGTCGCGCCGCAAATTGGGCGAAGCCGAAGAAGAATTGAACGCGCTCGCAGAAAGAATCCAGCGCTCCGGCGGCTTGATGGTCTCCTACGAGAGGGCCGCGCGTACTCGTCTGGAACGCAATCGGTCCGAAGAAGCTGTCCGCTCTGCGCTCGAGCAAATTCAGTCCACCGGCTGCGTGGTGAAAGATCTGGAGGTTGGCTTGCTCGACTTTCCCGCGCGCATCAATAATCAAGACGTCTATCTCTGCTGGCGTCTCGGCGAAGATCGCATCCGTTTCTATCACGCCCAGGATGAAGGCTTTTCCGGCCGTAAACCCATCGATCCGCGCGACGCCGGTTATACAAGCCCGCTACAGTAGTCCGCGAGTAGCGCCGGCATCTTGGCGCCGGGTTGAGGCCGCCGTCGAAGACTTCTTTTCTAACGCGCAGCAGTTTCCAGAGGCCTCACGTCGCGCTCAATCTGTGCGAGCTTCTCGTCCTCGGTACTCTCTAGATCGTATTTCGTCTGAAGGTTCAGCCAGAATTGCGGCGTCGTCTTGAAATAGCGAGCAAGGCGCAGTGCTGTGTCGGAAGTAATCCCGCGCCGCTCCGCCACGATATCCGCGATCCGCGTTACCGGCACCCGTAATTCGAGCGCTAGTTTGTTCATGCTAAGACCATAAGGCCTCATGAAATCCTTGCTGAGAATTTCGCCCGGATGCACAGGCTTCAGTTTCTTTGCCATCCCGCTCCCCTGATGGTAGTCCGTGATCTCGACGTCAGGTGCATCGCACTCCCGCCAGATGAAACAGATGCGCCATTGATCGTTGATGCGGATGTTGTGCTGGCCTTACGGTCTCCGCGCAATGCTTCCAAGTGATTCCCGGGCGGAGAGGCTAAGTCGCTTAATCGAATCGCCGCATCTAGTTGCCGCAGTTTTCGAAGCGCTACTCGTTCAATGCTTCTAAAGCGTCTAACCGACTCTCGGTTATGAAGCTTTTCCGCGTCCCGCGAACGGAAGGACTTAATCACAGTTTTCACGCTCTACTGTTATTCGTTAAATGTAAAGCAGTAAGAACTTAACGTATCACCAGCGCCACGCACCAGCGAACGTATGCCGGTCCGCCCGCCTGTGATAGGGTTGAAAGTGAAAGGTAATCCATGACGAATGCCGAAAATCGCCTTAAAGATTCCGCGAGCCCTTACCTCCGCTCCGCGGCGCATCAGCCCGTTGATTGGCACGAATGGGGCGAAGAAGCCTTTTCTCGCGCGCGCGCAGAAAATAAACCGATCTTGCTCGATATCGGCGCGGTCTGGTGCCACTGGTGCCACGTGATCGACCGCGAAAGTTATGAAAATCCTGAAATCGCGGCCATGATTAACAAACTCTATGTGCCGGTGAAAGTGGATCGCGACGAACGCCCCGATGTCGATTCGCGCTATCAGTCCGCCATCAGTGCAATTTCCGGTCAGGGTGGTTGGCCCCTTACCGCCTTCCTCACGCCGGACGGCAAACCGTTCTTCGGCGGCACATATTTTCCACCCGAAGATGCCATGGGCCGCCCCGGTTTCAAGCGCATCCTCGCCTCCATTTCGGAAGCCTTCAAAACCCGCCGCACTGAGGTGGACACATCCGCTGTAGCTCTCGAAGAAGCCGTCGCAAAATCAGAAGTTTTTCGCGCGGCCCGCGGAGACTTCGAGCCCGGAATCGTGGACGCCGTCCTCGAGTCGGTGCTTCATCTCTTCGACGAACTCCATGGTGGTTTCGGACAGTTACCCAAATTTCCTCACGCCAGTGCCGTCGATTTGTTGCTCGAGCGTTACCAAACCACGCATGACCCCCACCTCCTCCATGTTGCCGAGCGCACGCTCGAAGGCATGGCCCTCGGTGGCGTTTACGATCAGATCGGCGGCGGCTTCCACCGCTACTCCGTCGACGAGCGCTGGCGCGTCCCGCATTTCGAAAAAATGACTTACGACAATTCCGAGCTGCTCAAGAATTTTCTGCACGGCTATCAAGTTGCTCACAAGCCGCTCTTCCGCGAAACTACCGAAGGAATTATTTCGTGGGTAAATGAGGTTCTGTCAGATCAAGCTCGAGGTGGATTTTACGGAAGCCAGGATGCCGACCAAACTCTAGACGATGACGGCGATTATTTCACCTGGACCCAATCGGAAGTCCGCGCAGTGCTTCTACCGGAAGAATCACGCGCCGTGGAATTGTATTACGACGTCAACCAGCGCGGCGAAATGCACCACAACCGCGAAAAAAATGTCCTCTGGGTCGCTTCCAGCATCGCCGACCTCGCAAAAAGGCTCGGCATCAGCGAATCGAAAGCCCAAAGGTTGATCGCGCAAGCCAAAGAAAAACTGCTCACAGCGCGCCGTCTGCGCCAACCCACGCCCGCAATAGATACCACAATTTATGTCGCCTGGAACGCCATGTTCGTATCCGCTTACCTCGAAGCTTCTCGCGTTCTTGGTCGCGAAGATTGTCGAAAATTCGCGCTAAAAACTCTGGATCGCCTCATAGCCGAAGCCTGGGACGAATCGAAGGGTTTCCGCCATCGTGTGGGCGGTCCGCGTCTCCAAGGTTCGCTTGACGATCAGATTTTCGCCGCCGCTGCGCTTCTCGACGCCTACGAAACCACGCTAGATCAGAAATATTTTAATCTTGCCGAGAAAACCATGGGTCTCGCCGTCGAACGCTTCGGTGATCCCGAAGGTGGCGGATTCTTCGACCGGGCCAAAGACGCAGCGCCTATGGGCGGGCTGGAAGTTCGCCGCAAGCCAATCCAAGATTCTCCAACGCCGGCGGCAAATTCCGTGGCCGTCATGGTTCTCGACCGCCTTTACGCATTCACCGGCGAAAAACTCTATCGCGATTGGGCGGAGAAAACTCTGGAAGCGTTCGTCGGACTGATCCCGCAGTATGGATTATTCGCCGCCACCTACGGTCTCGCCGCGCTCTTGTATTCGCGCCACCCAATCCACGTAGTAGTCCTCGGTTCCGCGAATGACCCGAAAGCAGCCGAGTTGGAAAAAGTCGCTAACGAAATTTATCGCTTAGGAAAAGAAGTCTTACGCATCACTCCGGAAAAGCTTGCCTCAGCGTCACTGGCTCCCGCACTCCGACAGACATTGCCTCACCTTGACGCAGCGAAAGCTCAAGCCCTGGTTTGCGTCGAAACAAGCTGCCACCCTCCCGTAAAAACGCCGGCGGAGCTAGCGTCGCTTCTCAATGAAACCGCAGGCGCAACCGGCGTAGCCACCGCGCCTTAAGATTTTAATTACGTGTCTAGGGCTAATGCCCCAAGTGCCTTGCCGTCTCTTGTCCGGCGCAGGTTGCTGGGTGCTTGACGCGGTGCGATAATGACTCTTTCCTGGCGAGCACAAATCGCTTCTCACGATGGACACGGAGGTTCACATGGCTATGCGGGATACGTGGATCGAAAAACGTGCAGCAGCAATGAACGGCGGCGGAAGGAACTTCTCGCAGATGTACTTCGCGCGCAAAGGGGTCATCACCGAAGAGATGGACTACGTCGCTAAACGCGAGAAGCTTGCTCCCGAGCTGGTTCGCAGCGAAGTCGCGCGCGGCCGCGCCATCATCCCTGCCAACATCCATCACCGCAATCTCGAGCCCATGGGTATTGGCGTTGCGTTTTTCTGCAAAATCAACGCGAACATCGGAAATTCCGCCACCACTTCGAACGTCAGCGAAGAACTCGAAAAACTGCACCGCGCCGTGCACTACGGTTCCGACACCGTGATGGATCTTTCCACCGGCGGCGACATTCCCATGATTCGCAAAGCCATCATTGACGCCTCACCCGTCCCCATCGGCACGGTGCCGATTTACGAAGCTCTCTCACGCGTTCGTCGCGCTGAAGATTTGAATTTGAACGTCATGCTCGAAGTTATCGAAGAACAAGCCGAGCAAGGCGTGGACTACATGACCATTCACGCAGGAGTGTTACGTGAATTTCTGCCGCTAGTGCGCAATCGCATCACCGGAATCGTCAGTCGCGGTGGCGCGTTGCTGGCGCAGTGGATGAGTTTTAACAAGAAGCAGAATTTCCTGTACGAGAATTTCGATGCCATCTGCAAAATCTTTCAAAAGCACGACGTTAGTTTTTCACTGGGTGATGGCTTGCGTCCCGGCTGCCTGGCCGATGCCAGCGACGAAGCGCAATTCGCCGAACTGCGCGTTCTAGGCGAACTCACTAAAAAAGCCTGGGAATACGACGTGCAGGTAATGATTGAAGGCCCCGGCCACATTCCTCTGGACCAGATTGAGCTGCAGGTAAAAAAAGAAAACGAGCTGTGTTACGAAGCGCCGTTTTACACGCTGGGTCCGCTGGTCACCGACATCGCGCCAGGCTACGACCACATCACCAGCGCCATCGGCGCGGCCATGATCGGATGGCACGGCGCATCGATGCTTTGCTACGTCACACCGAAAGAACATCTCGGTTTGCCGAACGCAGACGACGTTCGCCAAGGGGTGATTGCTTACAAAATCGCAGCACATGCAGCGGATGTGGCGCGTCATCGCCCGGGTGCGCGCGACCGTGACGACGCGCTCAGCTACGCGCGTTTCCTTTTCGATTGGAACAAACAGTTCGAACTTTCCCTCGACCCCGCCACCGCCCGCGCGATGCACGATGAAACGTTGCCGGATGATTTTTACAAGGAAGCGAAATTCTGTTCGATGTGCGGGCCGAAGTTTTGTTCGATGAATGCGACGCAAATCGCGGAGATCTATCAGGGGCTGGACCAAAAGGACCGCGAACAGAAATTCGCGCAACTCCTCGAGAAGGTGCAGCCCGACGCGAAGCCTGCGGCGACGTCCTGACCATCGAGAGGCGCACGGACGCGAAGTCAACAGCGGAATGCTGATGGAGAAGGCACAACCGGACACCAAGCCTGTTGCGACATCCTGAGCGTCGAGACGGTGCAAGCCACGGACACGAAATTCGCGCAGCTTCTTTCGAAAGTCGCGAAATAACCTTGCACCAAAGTGGACAGCCCGCGGGTCGGTGTACTGGCCAACAATCTTTGTGAGTCGTGGCTTTAGCCGCGACATATGGCTCCAAAACCGACCGGCTTTAGCCGCTGCGGTTCCAGCTTTGCGGTTCCTGCAAATGCACTGTCAGTGTCGCGTGTGTTAAGCCAGTGCCCAGGGCGAATGGGCCATGTGGGGAGTTCCACCAAACAGAGTGGCGACCGGGAGCGCCTGGGAGGAGAAAGAAGCTAGGATGACGTCGAGGGCGGCAGGAGCGGTGGAACAAATTGGCGGGCTGGCGCGTAGATTAAGGTGGAAGGAGAAGTGCGATGACATTTCTAGTCTTTGCGATGCTGATGTATTTTTTGCCGTCGATCATTGGGCACCGGAAGCGAGATTTTACCGGGATTTTCATTCTGAATCTTCTGTTTGGTTGGACCGTGATCGGATGGGTGGTTGCGCTGGTTTGGGCTTGCGCGAGCGACGTCCGGCAGCCGGCGTTTGCCATGGCTGGACCGGTGCGGTACTGCCGCCGGTGTGGGGCGATGATCGCGGGCGTTCATTTCTGCCCAAGCTGCGCGCGGCCGCTGTAGGCGGCGCGACCAACGAAGCTCTGCCCGAGACGCAAGCGTCCGTCGTAAATCCCTTGAGACGCGAGGCCCACGGTGAGTTGCGCGGGTCCGCTGAAATTCACGCGACTCGTACAACTCTCTCCGAACTACTGCGATCGTCTGTGGGTCGCGCGAGTACATCTCTTCAGCTGCTACGCCAGGTCGCCGTGGGTCACTCAACTTGGTCACGTGAGAAATTTGCCTGCGCCAATGGAATTCCCTACCCTTCGCTGAGAAACGCAAAGGATGGAGCACCCGTAAAAGCAAGAATTTTAGCTCGCGGGATGGGAGACTGCGGAGGGGTGTGCTGATGACGAGTCCAGAAGCTGGGGAGACGCTGCGGGAAGAATTTAACCGCTGGGCGGATGCGGGCAAGGGCGAGGAGATGGAGCACGAGCACTGGCCCATCGCCAAGCCTACGCTCGGGCTAATGCAGATCGAGCCTACCGACAATATCCTGGACGTCGGCTGTGGTGCCGGATGGCTTTCGCGGATTCTGGCGAAGCGCGTCCCGGAAGGGCGCGTGGTGGGAATGGATATTTCGGACGAAATGATTCATCGCGCGCGGCGCGGAAGCGTGGACTACGCGAATCTGGTTTTCGTTGTTGGCGAAGTGAACGAAATTCCGTGGGAAGCGAACTTTTTTTCGCGCGCCATTTCGGTGGAGTCGTCCTACTATTGGCCGGACCCGGCCAAGGGCATCCGCGAAATTTATCGCGTGTTGCAGGAAGGCGGCTCGGCCTGGATTCTGATCAATTATTATCGCGACAATCCGTATTCCCATCAGTGGGGTGAAAAGCTTGCCGTCCCCACGCACCTGTTTTCCGCCGAAGAGTGGAAGAAATTCTTTCGCGATGCTGGTTTCACGGATGTAAACCATCGCCTGCTTCCCGATGCGACGCCTGCCCCTGACGTTTATACTGGCCGCTGGTTTCGCGACGCCAAAGAGTTGGCCGCATTTCGCGCCATCGGCGCCCTCCTCGTTTACGGCACAAAGTGACCGAATTAATTTCTAGCTTAAACACGACTGCGCATCGACAGTTCAAGAACGCGAAGTCAGACTGCGAAAACTAGCCGAGCATTTCGCGCGTATGTCGATTTGATGGATACGGCGGATTGGCTGCCGGAGAAGATGAGCCGGCAACTGTGGACGTGGGATTTGACCATGCCACAGTTTCCGGTGCTGGAAACACTTTACAACCAAGGCGCCGTACTAGCCCGTCCACACACACGACTCCTTGAAATTCCTAAATCAACATGCTAGCGTTTTGCGTGATTAAAATAGAACAGCATCGGGCTCTTCAACAAAGCGCGACGAATCCTTACCTCTCCGCGTTTTCCCCCGCGTTAGACCGAGTTTTCGCTGCCACAGCGTCCCGACATGCGTCGCGCCCGACGCCGCAAACGATGCGTTTTTGCAGATCGGTTGTGCCACTTCTGCCCGGCTCAGCCAGAAAGGTAGAAGTTACAGAAAACAAATGACTAAACCATCTCTACCCGGGGCCACAACCGCACGCAAGCATTCACCAAAATTGAGCTTAACAAGACATCGGAGTTGGCAGGATGCCCTGCGACTTCGCCCAGGACCGGCCGGCGCTACCAGCGGCGGCTGACGCGGGCCACAGGAGAATTCTTTGAACGACGCGCGGCACAAATGGGTCAACGAAATGAAAGGCGTTCTGGAGACTTTGAACCAGGGCGTAATCATCAATGACGATCGCAAGCGTATCGTCTTCGCAAACCGACTGTTCCTCAAAATGATTGGCATACCGGCAGCAGAACTCTTGGGGGTTACGATCACAGACTTGTACCCGCCTGAGGACGCGGCGGTGCTCCAGAAACATATCGAAAGGAGAAAGCTAGAGGGGCAGAGCCAGTATGAGTTTTACCTGCCGCAAAAAGGCGGCGGAAAATTGCCGGTGCTGGTAACGGCGCGGCAAATCGAAGATCCCGAAGGCAACGTGTTTGCTGGTGATTACGGCCACGGACATTACCGAGCAGAAGCGCGCGGAAAATGCGCTGCGTGAAGCCAATGCGGAGCTTGAACAGCGCCATCGGGAAATTGAAGAAGATCTGCTGCTCGCCGCGCGCGTGCAGCAGAGTCTGGCGCCGAGCGGATTGACTTGGGGCAAGGTCTCTGTCGAGACGTTCTATCAGCCGGTGCGGACGATTGGCGGAGATTTTGGGCTGGTTGCGCCGCGCGGCAGCAACCTTAGCCTGATGGTCTGCGATGTCTCAGGCCACGGCATCGGATCGGCGCTTGTCGCGAACCGCATTTATTCGGAGACGATGTCACAAATCGAACGCGGTGTGGGGCTCGGCGCGATGATGAAGCACCTCAACACTTTTGTGAAAGGGAATCTGGGCAGCTCGGTGTTCTTCTTCACCATGGTGGCGGCGCGGCTGAATTACGACGACCGCAGCCTCGAATTTGCCGGCGCGGGACATCCCCCGGCGATGATCATTCAGCCGGGCCACGCGCCTCGGCTGCTGGAATCACGCAGCGCAGTGCTCGGATTGCTCGACGATGCCGTTGACAACGAAGCGGCAATAGAGATTCCGGTGCAAGCGGGCGATCGCGTGGTGATTTATACCGACGGCTTCACAGAAACCTTCAATTCGCAGAGAGACATGCTCGGCGTCGAGGGATTCGCGGAAATCGTACGGGAAACTTCGAAGCTGTCATTGCCTGAGATGAAACAGCAGATTCTGGATCGAGTCACAGCGTGGCGCAACGGGCCTGCCGCTGACGACATGTCGCTCGTCCTCATCGAGATTCCGTAAATTTCTGGTGACTGCCGGCCGGCTCACAAGCCGCAATGAATGTAGTGGCGGTGGTTTGACTACGGTGGGACGCATGGATATACTTCGCGTCTTTGTAACGCAGATTGGTGAGGTAGAATAGCGGAATGGGAGTTCTCGATAACCGGTTTGAGCGCAGTTACGTCCTTTCCACTGTAGATTACGTTTTCAATTGGGCGCGCAAGAGTGCGATATGGCCGCTGACGTTTGGGCTGGCTTGTTGCGCAATCGAAATGATTGCGTCAACTACTTCACGATTTGATATTGCGCGATTTGGGGCCGAAGTTTTTCGACCGTCGCCGCGACAGGCGGACTTGATGATTGTCGCCGGCACAGTAACGCTGAAAATGTCGCCGGTTCTGAAGCGCGTGTGGGACCAGATGCCGGAGCCGAAGTGGTGCATCTCGATGGGGGCGTGTTCCAGCGTGGGCGGGCCGTTCAACGTGTACTCGGTGTTACAAGGCGTGGACCGCATTGTGCCGGTGGATGTGTACGTGATTGGGTGTCCGCCGAGGCCAGAGGCGCTGTTCTATGCGCTGCTGAAGCTGCAGGACAAGATCGACCTGATGTCGCTGGCCAAACGGCCCACCGAAGTGAGGCTAAAGCCTGAGATGGTAGAGGAATTCAAGAGCGGCGTGATGGTGGCGCAGTCGCCGCAACCCCGCTAAACAAGAGGCTAATGAATGGCGTTCTTGCGTGTGACGAAGAAGGATGAAGTACCGCCCGGGACGATTCGCGAATTTCAGATCGATGGGAAAACGTTTGCGGTGTCGAATGTTGACGGTAAACTTTATGCCATCAATAACTTATGCCTGCATCGCGGAGGCCCACTGGGGCAGGGCGAGTTGAAAGGGAATGTGGTTACCTGTCCTTGGCATGGGTGGCAATATGACGTGACCACGGGCAAACTGGTGACGAATTCGGCAGTGGGCTGCGAGACCTACGCGGTTGAAATTCGAGGGGACGACATCTTCGTAGATGTAGGTTAAGGCTGGACTTAGCTGTCACGATTGAGTGCAACGCGTGCCGCAACCTTACTAGTTTTACCTTTCCCGCCAAAATTCCAGTAACAAAGTTGGCCATTTTGCAATCCTTTCCGTGTATAGTGCGCGCGACACTTTTTGACGGATGACGCAACCTCCTTCCAAACCTAAGCGGTGGCTGCTAGCTGTGGACCCTCGCGTATATCACTGGGATACTCTGTTCGTGAAGGGCAAGGAAATGTGGCGGCATGCGGGGAACCGTCCCGACGCCCTGCGGCAACTGAAGCAGGTGCAAAGGGGCGACCGCGCCCTTTGCTACCACGGCAAGGCAGAGCATGCGGTGTACGCGCTGGCTGAAGTGAGCCGCGATCCCTATCCTGACCCGCACGATCACGACTCGAAGAAAATGGTAATGGATTTGCGCGCGATAGAGCGGTTGCCTCGTCAGGTGACGCTGGCCGAGCTGCGCGAAAATAAATTGCTGCGCAAAATAAAATTTCTGAAGAACACGCGGCTTTCGATATGCCCGCTCACCGATGAAGAATATTCTGAAATTCTGCGCATGGCTGGGATCGTGGCATCGCCCGGCATTCCTTTGCCTTGACGCCGTGCAGCTTGGCAATTCCCAAAATTTCAACTGAGATTTTATTTTTCGTGAAGAGTTTTGCATGGTCCGTTCGCGTTTTCGCGCGGCCTGCTCCAGCGTAGAATGGAAATATGCCCGAACTTCCTGAAGTAGAGACGGTGGTGCGCGGGCTGCGCGCGGTTTTGCCCGGCAGGCGCATCCTGAATGTGCGGCTGGGCAAAACGGATTTCATCGACGATCCTGCGGCGCTAGAATTGCAGCTGCCGGGAAGTAAAGTTGTCGCCGTGCGGCGTCACGGGAAATTTATTGTGGTCGAACTGGAAGCGGCGAACGGACGCAAGCACGAATCATCTCTTCTAATTCATCTGGGCATGACCGGACAGATCGTAACTTGCGCACCAGAAGTTCCTGTGGTGCCGCACACACATGTATTTCTGGGGCTCGATGATGGGCGCGAACTTCGCTACACCGACATTCGACGGTTCGGGCGAATGGGGATGCTGGCGAGTACGGCGCACGAAAGCGTTCTGGGCAAGTTGGGGCTCGACCCGCTGGAAGCGACAGAGGAAGAATTTCGCACGAGAATTCGTTCGCGGCGCGCCCATATCAAAGCGTTGCTGCTGGACCAAAGTGTTCTCCGAGGCATAGGCAATATTTATACGGACGAGAGTTTGTGGCGTGCGCGCATACATCCGCGGCGGCTGGGCGCAAGGTTGAGCGATGGTGAAGTGCATAAGCTGTACGGCGTGGTGCGGCGCGTGTTGAACGAAGCGATTCGACTGGGTGGGTCGTCGATTTCCGATTATGTGGATGCGGAAGGGCGGCCTGGAGAATTTCAGATCCGGCACCGCGCGTATGGACGAGAAGGAAAGAAATGTTCGCGCTGCGGCAAGAAGATTCGACGGATTATTGTGGCTGGGCGGAGCAGTTACTTCTGCCCATTCTGCCAGCGCGCGCCTCGGACAAAGCCGGCGAAACCGAGAGCGATCAGACATCGTCAACGTTCGCGAGGCACAAGGAAATAAACCAGGGCGGCTCCGGCCAGCGTGAAAATTCCCGCGTAAAGAAATCCTGCATTGGGACTGACACTCGACCACAGAACTCCCACGACAATGCTCGACACCAGATCGCCGATTCCATTAACGGTGGCAAGTACGCCGAAACCTGAGCCGCGCACTTTCTGCGGAAGCAATTCGGCGGCCATCGATTTTTCAAGTGAGGCTTGCATCGCGCCGTGAATACCCGCTAGTCCAAATAAAAGGACGAGGACGGGAATGGTGGGTGTCACAAAAATAAAACCGGAGTAGGCAAACGCTCCGGTGAGATATCCGAGGGCCAGCAGATTGCGTTTGCCGATGCGGTCGCCGAGCGCGCCTGCGGGATAGGACGCAGCCGCGTTGACAATGTTATAGAAAGTGTAAAGAGCGACGGCCATGGTCGCGGCGCGTCCGGTGCCAAAACGCGGACTGAGAATCTGGTTTGCGCGGAGGATCAGAAGCGTGGGAGCGAAATCTCCAATGCCGTGCACAAAAACTCCGGCGAGAAAACGCCAGTAGGGCTTCGGCATTTCGCCAAAGCTGGAAGCGAAGTTGGGAGCACGATGTGACTCCGCTCCCCTTGCCGTTGGCACCAGCAAAGCAAACGCTACCGCCGCGGCCAAGCCGGGAATTACAGTTAATTTCAAAACGTCGCGCGCGCCGATCAAGCCGATCAAAGCCGCGGCGCAAAGCGGTCCAAGTACGGCGCCGAGAGTGTCCATCGTACGTTCGAGTCCGAATGCGCGGCCTTGCTGCTCGGGAGCTACGGCGTCGGAAAGGAGTGTGTCGCGCGACGGGCCGCGACTGCCGCGGCCTATCCATCCGAGCGCGCGCATCACCAAAATTGCCGGCCAGGATTGCGCGAAGGCGTAGGCGAAAGTAGAAAGTCCGGTAGCCAGGTAACCGACAATACCGGTGGGTTTGCGCCATTTGGGACGGTCGGCGATCCAACCGCCAGCTAGTTTTGCGAAACTGGAAAGGCCGTCCGCGACTCCTTCGATCACGCCGAGCGCAAAAGCCGGCGCGCCCAGGCTCGCGAGAAACGCGGGAAGAATTGAGGTGGCGGCTTCGTGTGCCCAGTCGGAGAACAGGCTGGCCAAGCCTATGCCCAGCACGCCGCGCGTGAGCCACCGTTTTGGCGATGAAGATGGATTCGCGCTGGAACGTTCGCTCATGTTTGCCAAAAACTTTTAGTGAGCGACTCTATTGCGGAGTGCTGTGGACGCGGAACCTTCGATTAGAGGCACGGTCACGCTCACTATACTTTCGGCCCAATTCGAACGCTTTTCCGCGTCGAGCCAGATTATTGGCGCGGGCAAATCCTTGAAGGGCGGCGAGGCCAGGAGTTCTATGAGCAAGTTGTGGATGCGCAATTGAAATGCGCGGTCTTCGGAACGAAAGCCGTCACGCAGAATTTCTTCCTGAATGGTGGGAACGCCGATGAGCAACGAGTAGCTGGTCATCCACCAAGCCAGCCAGGTTTCCAGATGCGGCTGGCGGCCGAATTTGTTGATGAGGTAGCAATAGTTGTCGAGTACGGAGCGATCGGTAATCACAATAGGTGCACGAAGTGATGCTTCCAGCTCGGCTGCGATTTGTTGATGCAGAATCCAGAGCTGGCCCGCGAGAGTGGTTTCCGCATTCACGGGGAAGGGAGACTGGCGCGCGACTTCGGTAACAAGCTCAACGTTCAAGTGCGCTTTCTTCAGCAGCGAGCACACTTCGTACACGAGAGTCGTCTTGCCCACTCCGTGTGTGCCGATCAATGCGACTTTCAAATCGCGGCTCCGTTCGTGCCGTTTTGTTCTAGCATATTTACAAAGTTATGAAAACTGGGCTTGCAACGTTCCGTGACGCAGGTGCGTCTATTAACCGGCGCGAAGTGCGCAGATTGTATTGAATTGGTTCGGCGCATAGAATCGGCAGTTCTTAACGAATCGATTCAGATTGTTAGGGGGGGATCTGAAATGAAGCTTCGACGTATCTCTACCCTCCCTTGGCTTACTTGTGATGTTCGGGGTCGCGCTAACGTTTGGTGCAGTTTATGGGCAACAGGCCGCCGACACGTGGAAAGACCCTATGGCTGAAGCTGATGACAAAATTATCGCCAAGATTCACGATCGTAACGAGATCATGAACAACCTGGAATATCTTTCCGATGTGATTGGCGCGCGTTTGGCCGGCACAGAAAATCTGAAAAAGGCCAATGACCTGGACACGCCAGAAATTCGCGGACTACGGCGCGGCGAATCCGCACCTGGAGGCCTGGACTGTGGCGCGCACGTGGACGCGAGTAAGCGCGACCGCACAAATCATCAGCCCGTCAGTTCATACGCTAACGATCGCGTCGTACGCCTGGGCGCCTTCCACAAATGGCACGGTGCGCGGCCATGTGGTTTATGTGAAGGCGCGCACTATGCATGATCTCGCACAATATAAAGGCAAATTGAAGGGCGCCATCGTGATTTCCGCGGAGCCATCTCTGCTGCCTCCACCAGATCAACCCGCGCCGAATCCGTATTTGGGCCAGATTTCCGCAAATTTTTGCGAGCGCGCGCTGCGTTTTTTCAAGAATGAAGGTGCGCTGGCGACGCTTACCGATTCCGGCAAACCCGACGGCCTGCTGAATAGGACGGGAATGGGCGGTCGTAACTATGATATCGCTACAATTCCCGCCGCTTTTGTATCTTCGGAGAGCTATGGAATGGTTTGAAGAAGCCGGCGTTCCGGGATTTTTCTGTTTGCAGGAGCCTGCGCAATATTTCCAGACACACCACACGCAGGCGGACACATTCGAAGAAGCGCACGAAGCGGATCTGGTGGAGGGGCCCAGGTGATGGCCGTGTGGGCTTACAATGTCGCGCAGTTGCCCGATCTTCTGCCACGAAAGCCGGCGGCTGTTTCTGGCCCAACTGCAGGAAATTAGAATTTGATTTTCGCTGGCCGTGGTGAGAGAAAATTTATGCGAGCTGTGTTGCAAAGGGTCACTCACGCGCGCGTGCTTGTGAATGGAACCATGTCCGGCGAGATCGGCCCTGGGCTGGTCGTGCTCATCGCTGTGGGGCGCGACGATGTGGCGGCGACTGCTGTGTCGATAGTCGAGAAAATTGTGAATCTGCGAATCTTCAACGACGAGCAGGGAAAGATGAATCGGTCTGTGCTTGATATGGGGGGCGCGATTCTGGCGGTATCGCAATTCACACTGTACGGCGATGCGCGTGGGCAGCGGAGACCGAGTTTCATTCAAGCTGCCGCTCCGGAGGTGGGCAAGGCGCTATACGATGAGTTTGTTGCAGCGTTGCGCGGACATGGCGTCCGCGTTGAGACTGGAGTGTTTCAGGCGCATATGTCAGTGGAACTCACGAACGATGGGCCTGTGACTATTCTTTTGGATTCGGACAAAATGTTTTAAGTGTTCGTTCCGGTTGTGGAAATACGACGTTTTAGGCAAGAAAATTAGACGGGCTCACCCCGGCGGGCCTGATTGCGCTATCTAAAGCCCACGTCAGCAAGCAACGGAGAATTATGTGACTGAAATCAATCGAATTCTGGATCAAATGGATCGCGCTTATTCGGGTGAAGCGTGGCATGGTCCCGATCTAAAGCAACTGTTGGACGGCGTTTCGGCGGAAGATGCTTCGAAACATCCCGTGCCGGGAGCGCATTCGATATGGGAGCTCGTGAATCACGTCGCGTCATGGAACATAATCGTGCATCAAAAATCGAAGGGTGAGCCTCCCGAGGTGACCAAGGAAATCGATTGGCCGCCGGTTTGGGAGGCGAACAAAGTTGCTTGGAAACGTGCTCTCGAAAACCTTGCCGAGAGTAGGACTCGTCTACGAAATTATGTGCAGAGCTTGTGGGACGATCAGTTGGACGAACCGATTGTGCGTGAAAATTATTCTCGCTATGTGCTACTGCATGGTTTGGTTCAGCACGATCTCTATCATGCCGGGCAGATTGCCGTGTTGAAGAAGGCGCTTAAATGAGTGGTTTGGGCGAAACTTCAGGTCGGATGGCGAGTAATGCATCTGCGCGATTCGCTGGTGAAATTCGCGAAGCACAGCCGCAAGATTACGCGCGTATCGCCGAACTTGCCGGCCAGCTCAGCTACCCGTCTTCAGCCAATGAAATTGCCGCGCGCCTCGAGGGTATGAAGCGCTCCAGCGATCAGGCCGTGTTTGTAGCGGCGCTCGACGGCAAAGTCGCAGGATGGCTCGGAGTCTACGTCTGCCGGATGGTGGAAGCAGAGGCGCGAGCCGAAGTTAGCGGGTTGGTTGTGGACGAACGCTTTCGTTCGCAACGAATCGGACGGTATCTTCTCGACCGCGCCGAGCGCTGGGCGCGCGAAAAAGGCTGCGGAGTGATTGGACTGCGATCCAACGTAATCCGCGATCGCGCGCACGCGTTCTATGAGCGCAACGGTTATAAGCACATTAAGACGCAGAAGGCTTTCCGCAAAGATCTCTAGCCCGCCACAAGATTTCGACCAGAGGCAAAAACATTTGTTATATTTCGCGCCTCGGCTGTGTAATTGGGAATTGGGAATGATGACTTACAATCCGGCAGCTCTCGCGCACGTCGTATTTTTCGCGGTACTTGCGGCCTGGGTTGCGTTCGCGGCGCTCTTCATTTTTTACAAACAGCCCTCAAAGGGAAAAAATCGAGCGCGTGATCCGATTTCGGTAGCAGGGCTGGCATTGCAACTGGCCGGATATTTCTTCTTATTTAATTTCGCCCGTACATACTACTCACCGATATTTCCGATGCCCGCCCCGGCCGCGATCGCTCTTGCCATTTTCACGGTGGCGATTGCTTTCGGCTCAGTGTGGTTTTGCCTGCTGGCGATACGCGCGCTAGGCAAACAGTGGGCGTTGGTGGCGCGGGTGATGGAGGGGCACGAGTTGGTGATGCGTGGGCCGTACGGAATCGTGCGCAATCCGATTTATCTTGGAATGTTCGGCATCCTCGTAGCAACTGGACTGGCAGTCAGCCGCTGGCAGGCGCTCGTAGCCGGCGTGGTTCTGTTCCTCATTGGTACCGAACTCCGTATCCGTAGCGAAGAAAAGCTTCTGCGCCCGGCGTTTGGCGAGAAATTCGATGAATATGCTCGGCGAGTTCCCGGGTTTTTCCCCCGGATATTCTAAATTGCAAGCGTTGCCGGTTTAGTTTCCGATATTATGATAGGTACGATGACAAGGCCTTCCATGCGACAAAGCGATTACCGTGCATTAGCAGATTTTCGACACGAGATTCGACGCGCGTTTCTGGAGCCGCTTTCGGCGATCGGCATCGGGACAGGCGGACCGTTTGGCGCAGAAGGGCCTATTATTCAAACGGGCGGCGCGATCTGTTTTTTCCACGCGCTCAAAAAGCTTGAAGGATTCAGATAGCCCACCAATCGCGTGCTGTCTTCGCGGCTGACTACCGGCAGGCGTCTTACGTCGTGCTGCAAGATTCGCAACAATGCATCGTGCCCTGTGTTATGAACAAATTAGACTTGACCGATGCCACCGCCTACGCTGAGTTCGATGCCGGTGACGTAGGATGAATCCGACGAAGCGAGAAAGGCTACCGCGCCGGCGACTTCTTCCGGTTTTCCAATGCGCTTCAAGGGCACGGCCGCGATGAATCCCTGGACCGCTTGATCCACCTGTTCTTTGGGCAAACCAATGCGATCGAATATAGGCGTTTGGATCGGGCCAGGAGCGACTGCGTTTATGCGAATATTCCGGCCGGCAAGATCCGCCGCTAACCCACGAACAAACGAACGCATGGCGGCTTTCGTGGCTCCGTACGCAACGCCCGTCGGATTACCGATGTGGCTGGCGACGCTGGTGTTGAGAATAACGGACGCGCCATCGTTCAAGTGTGGGAGCGCTTTTTGAACGGTGAAGAAAGCGCCCTTGGCGTTGATGTCAAAGAGTTCATCATATGCAGCTTCGGTGAATCCGGCGAAAGGAGCAAACGTGGCGACACCGGCGTTGACGAACAGAACATCAATTTTTCCGAATTTCGCGGCGACTGCAGAAAAGAGTTTGTCTATTTCGGGGAGCTTGGAGACATCGGCCTGAACGACCAGCGCGTCCTTGCCGAGAATTTTCGAGGCCTCATCCAGGGTTTTTTGGCTGCGCCCGGAAATGGCGACACGGGCGCCCTCTTTCTGAAGACGCTGCGCTGCGGCCAATCCGATACCACTGTTTCCGCCGGTAACAACGGCGACTTTTCCATTCAGACGACTCACGGTTCCTCCTCTGAGTTGCTTATAGACGGCCCGGGCGTTAGCGCGAGGTCCATTTGTGCGACTTCGATAATCAGATGACTATCTAAATATTAGGATGCGGAAATATTCGGTATAATTGTTAAGCGCACGTCGCTGGCAAGACGGCCTTACCTGTCATTGGGATAGGAGCTAAGCCGTGAATCGACAACAAATTTAAAAAATATCGGAAGCGCTGGCAGATGAGACGCGGCTCAGCATTTTTGAAGCTATATCATCGCAGCCAAAAATGACCTGCGGGGACATCGTGTCTCTGCGCGGCGTAACTCCGGCAACCGTCTCGCACCATTTAAAAATTCTGCACGATGCGGGATTGATCGAATGCCGAAAAAACGGACAGTTCGTTCACAGCCAGCCGGTGCCGGAGACGATCGCGAAATACGCGGCGGCGCTTTCCAAGATGGCCACGCCAAGAATGCGCCGAAGAAAGAAGTAAGAGAATTTCAAGCCGTGGAAAAGGCGGAAGATTGGCCGATTCTAGAAACCGCCGCCACCCCCACCGCCGAAACCGCCACCCGCTCCGCCTCCGCCACCAAAGCCTGAACCGCCCGAGCTGCGCGGAGAAGAAGCCATAGTGGTTCCCGCTTGCGTTGACATCATATTCAGATCGCTCACGAGCAGATAGGGCATGAAACCGCTTCCGTAAGAACCCTGATACCAAGTCGGCGGCTGCATGGCGATGCCGGAGAACGCTTGCACCCATTTTTTCTCCACGTGCAGCGCCATGGCGTAGGGCAGGAATTTCTCAAAAAGCTCGGGGGTCGTTTGCAACCGGTCGATCTGATCCTTTTGCGTGCGTCCAAGAAAATCCTCGAAGCCGAGGACTTTTTCAAGAGCGCGTTGGCCGGTGACCGTTCGGGCGGACATGAAGTACCCGAAAACGCAAATGATCAAGCCGGACGCAATACCGGCGATGATCCAGGTAGGTGAGGCGATACCGGTGGCGCGGGCCAAAAAACCATTTCCTGCCACCATTAAAAATCCGATAGCCAGCCCAGCGCCGATATATCCCTGACGAACAGAGTCAGGCCGGTGCAGATAATAGTTGTCGCTCATCAGCGCTTGGAAAATACTGTCGCGGATCGCGGGCAGTTGTGTATAGAAATGATTCTGCAAGTCTGAAAGCTTTACGTCTGTGCTGGCAACGTTATCAAACAGCGCAGCGAGCATTTGCGCCTCATGAGGGCGCGCGTCGGCCCATTCCGCGGGAGGTTTTTTCAAATGAAAAATATAATCCTTGGTATGGCTAAGGCCGAGCAGATGGCTTTCGTCTTTCTGCTCGATGGTCAGGTAGCCTTTCACGGCTAGATCGACAAGCGTGGCGGTGATGTCGCGCATGGCCGCTTCGTTATCTACAAGAGCGCCGCACTCACCCGGGGTGAGTTTGTCGGGCGGCTCATATTGCACGGCAATCGCCTGGCGCTCGGGGCCGCGACCGCGCGTCCACCAGAGCCAGAACATCAGAAAGAAAACACCAATGGGAATCAGAAGCGGCGTATTGCTGCGAAGAAATTGGATAAACCTGGTAGCGCCGCTGGGCGGATGAACGAATCCTTTATCGAAGCCGATGACGACGGTAAGGCCTTCGTGAAATGACAGCGGACGCGTGGTGTGAACATTGACTGAATTATCGTGGAGCTCCACAACGGCGTCCTGCGCTCGAGAATTGAGAGCACCGGTGTAAGCAATAGCGTGGAGCCCCGTGACGCCTGCGGGCAAAGCAATGTGCGCGCTGGCGGATTCAATGGGAATCTCCCAATCGTTTCCGGTCACGTTCCAGTAAAGCTCGTCATGATCTTCGAAAAAACGGATTGCATCCAGGACGCGATAGTGAAGAACGACGGTGTGCGTTGAATCGTCCGCATTAGGAATATAAATTTTGAATTTGGTGTAGCGGCCCTCACGGCTTTGCTCGTATTTCAACGAATGGCCGTCACTGTCGTTCACCGTGATGTGGTCGATCAACAGCCAATAATTCAGGCCTTCCTCATTCGTGTACTCGGTCGGAATCATGCGGTAGAGGCCATGCCAATTCTCGCCGCTGAAATGCGCCTGGATGGTTTCAGTGACGTCGATGGTTCCGTCTTCGCTTACGATTACTTCGTCATCGAAATGCTGAATGACAAGCTGACGCAGGGCGGAGAAGGCGGGTCGCGCAACGAGAAATATAGCGAGACAAATTGCAAGTAGTCTAATCGATTTGCGCGCGTATTTCATTTTCGCTGAGTTCAACGCGGATTAAGTTGTGGCGCTGCCAAAGCTGACTTTCGGCACTTCGCGTTCGGCCGGCGCGCTGATCTCGAAAAACTCGCGCGGCTTGAAATTGAACATGCCCGCGATGATATTGGAAGGAAATTGCGCAATCTTTGTGTTGAAGTCGCGTACCACAGCGTTGTAATAGCGGCGCGCGTTCTGGACGCTGTCTTCAATCTGATTCAGCGTGTTTTGAAGCTGGGTGAACGATTCCACGGCGCGCAATTGAGGATAGGCTTCGGCCAGCGCGAACACCTGCCGCAGCGCGGACGTCAGAGCGCCTTCAGCTTCCGCCTTCGCGGCCGGCCCTTGCGTGCTCATGGCGCGATTGCGTGCTTCCACCACACCTTGCAGCGTGCCTTGCTCGTGTGCGGCGTAGCCCTTTACAGTTTCAACCAGGTTAGGAATTAAGTCGTACCGGCGTTTGAGTTGAACGTCGATATCGGACCACGCGTTGTCAGTCTGCACCTTGAGGCTGACCAGGCCGTTGTACATGCTGATCACGAAAATCACGGCCAGTACAACAACCGCCAGAAGTATCCAGATCACGTGCCCTCCCAAGATGGCTAGGATCAGCCTTCCCTGCGAGAAGCATACGGTGGACAGCAGCGCGTGTAAAGAGAAGCGCGTTGGTGTGGTGTGGGGTTTGTAGGGGCGAGCTTTGCACTAGGACGCAGAATTTAACGCGCGCTATGACGAGCTAAAGAGAAGACAGATTGGGTCAAGTTTGAAGCTAAATAGAAAAGAGCCGGCAACATGCCGGCGCTACAAAAACCAGCAGCCGGCATAGCAGAATTTACTTACCGGTCGATATTTTTCATATTTTCGGCGGCGTAGCGGTCGCCGGCAACTTCATCCTGTGGCACTGCCGCTTCAATTTCGGCCACCTCAGCCGGAGTCAATTTGATATCCGCCGCGGCGGTGTTCTCCTGCAGATATTTTCTGCGCTTCGTTCCTGGGATCGGCACGACGTCTTCGCCCTTTGCCAGCAACCGTGCCAACGCCAACTGCGCTGGCGTCACGCCCTTGCGTTCAAGAAAAATACGGACCCGGGGGCCTAAAGATGCGCGCTTTCGACGCTACCCGCGTTTCGCGGGCGAGAATATCGACAAGAACGAAGCGTTGGTCGAGCGAACATATTCAGGCTTGCCGCTGATCTGCCAAAATGTGGGATCGGTTTTCGAGCGGATGTTGGCAAACTTCGTGGCGAGAAAAACATCATCGCGCCTTCCTCGGATGGTCTTGCCGACTAATTCTTCGTTGTCGTCAATGCCGTAGGTATCCGCAGTATCGAGAAAATTAATTCCCAAGTCCAGAGCGCGCAATATCGTGGCGGCGGACTCAGTATCATTTCGCTCACCGTAGAACTCACTTATGCCCATGCAGCCGAGGCCCATGCGGGATACCTTGGCGCCTTGCGAACCAACTTTTACTTTTCTTATAGTCATGAAGGTTTGGATGCGTGACCCGATTCGGAGTTTCTTTTTTGCTGTGACGCGAAAGCGGTGGCGGGCGCGAAATTATGGAAATTATTTCGGCGGAATGAGCGCAGGGTCAATGCGTTTGGCTTCCTGAAATTCTTTGTCGGCCGCTTTTTGATCGTTCAGGCGCAGCAGAGCCATTCCCAGGTTGTAATGCGCGTGGGCCAGATTCGGGTTCAAGCGGACGGCCTCTCGGTAGCTGTCTGCCGCCGGACCATATTGCCCTTTGTTGAAGAAAACGTTTCCGAGGTTGAAACGCGCGTCGGCATTGTCGGGCTGCATTTCTTTCAACTTTACAAAAGACAACTCCGCACCATTCAGATCGCCTGCCTGCATTTGAGCAATCCCCAGCCCTTGCAGCGCGATAGTGAAATCGGGCTGAAGCTCGAGCACCTTGCGAAATAAAGGTTCTGCTTTCTCCGGTTCCTTTAAGGTTAGATAGGCGTTGCCCAAATTGTACAGGCCGTGTAGATCGTCCGGCTTGAGCGCTAAGCCTTTCTGGTAGGTTTCGACGGCGGCAGAAAGATTTCTCGTGTCCTGATAGGCGTGCGCTAGATTGAATGCGGTCTCGGCCTGATCCGGCTGCAACGCAAAACTCTTTTCCAGCGCTGCGATGGCTTCCTGCAACTTTCCTTGTGTGTACAACAAATGGCCAAGTTGAAAGAAGGCATGCGCGTCCTTAGGACGAGCCGCTACGATTTCGCGATACTCGGTAATGGCTTCGTCCGTGCGTCCGGCGCCTTGGAGCGCGGTGGCGAAGTTCATGCGAATGTCGCTTGCTTTGGGTTCGATCTTCAGCGCTTGCTGGTAAATCTGAATCGCTTCGTCATATTTCTTTTCCGTATCGAGCGCGCTGGCGAGGTTGTTCATCGCGTCAACGTAACGTGGATTAAGTCGCAGCGCACTGCGATAGGCTGCGATGGCTTCATCCGTCTTGCCTTCGGCGACAAGCGCCGCACCCATTCCGTTGTAGGCCTGCGGGAAATTGGTGTGAAATGAGATGGCTAGTTGATATGCCGCAACCGACTCCGCATATTTGCGTTCGTGATAGAGCGCAAGACCGCGATTATTTTCGGTGGTGGCATCTTTAGGTTTGAGCGCGAGCGCTTTATCGAGATCGGCGAGCGCTTCCTCGTCATTTCCCTTCGCGTCGAGCGCTAAGCCGAGATTGCTCAGAGCTTCTGCAAAATCTGGCCGCAGCACCAGCGCCTGCCGATATTGTTCGATGGCCTCGTCAACCTTCCCTTGCTTGAACAATTGAAGGCCGCGATTGTTCAGAGAGACGGCTTGAGCGGAGTTGCTACCCGGCGCTTGGGCGTGCGTCGACACGTTTAAAGCAAGAACAAGGATTAGCGTATGCAAAAAGGCGTTCCAGTTTGGGAATTTTCTCATCTTGGCTCTCACAATTTCCGAGAATAACACAATCTCAAATACTGTTAGATGTGACAGCGTAGCATCGCTAGCATCACTTACTCTTTTGAGCTGCGCTGCACAACGCAAAGGCACTCCTCTCTCTGGTACCCCTGCCTTTCGAATGCTCTTCAAAACATTTAGAGCCGCAGTGTTTGGCATTGATGACTACCTCGTGGAAGTCGAGGTGGACATCGGGCCGAGCTACCAGGGAAATTTCAATGTTGTGGGACTGCCCGATATTGCGGTGAAAGAAAGCCGCGAACGAATTAAATCCGCGCTTAGAAATTGCGGATTTGATTTTCCGGCGAACCAGGCGGTCACTGTGAACCTCGTCCTGCGGACATTCGCAAAGAAGGCTCGGCTTTTGATCTGCCCATGGCGCTTGGCCTGGTCGGTTTAGAAGGCGCGCCCGGCATCCAGCCGAAGCACCTGAGCGAGGCCATCCGGTACCGCACGCTCGACCGCACTTACCGGGCCTGACGACAGCGGAATTACTTGGTGACAGAAAATCGTTAGTAGGCGCACTGACTGGCACCGCCATCGGGCTCCGGGGATTTGTTTTGTCGCAGAATCATCGGCCGGACGCAATGGGACCGGCCCTGTTTCTGCTCGTCCCGTTGCCACGGGATTCGCAATCGGTATTCTCTCGCAAGATATGCGAAGTTTAACCGCCGCGTCGATCTTGGCGGCAATCTTCTCGCTTGTCATGTTGATTGCGTTGGGTTGGGAAGGCGTGCTTTGCGTTCTAATGGCGATTCCTTTGCTTTTTATCGGACTTGGGATTGGTGCCGCGCTCGGACTTTTACTCAACAAACTCATCGCCAAGTTTAGGGGGGCGGGAAAAATAACCTGACACTTACATCAGTCGTTTTGCTATCGATGCCGCTTCTGATTCTTGCAGGCCACCGGGTAGAGAAATCGACGCTTATCCACCCTCGTCGGCAGGTCATTACCTCCACGATTAGGCTTGCCGCTGAACCTAACGAAGTTTGGACGTACCTACAATCGTTCGATAGCCTTTCAGCGAAGAAACCTTGGTTGATGCACGTAGGGCTTCCTATTCCGATGAGCTGCGTAATGGAAGGAAGCGGGGTGGGCGCCAAGAGGACTTGCTATTTCGATCACGGCTACATTCAGGAGACGGTCACTGAGTGGTTGCCGCCCAGCTTCATGCGACTCTCGATTGATCGAACAAATATGCCAAGACGCCATTGGCTCGGGTTCGAAGAAGCCAGCTACGAAGTGAGGCGGGACGCAAATGAAACGGTGCTGACGCGAAACACGACAATCATTTCCAATTTGTACCCGGTATGGTATTGGCGGCCCTTGGAGAGTTGGGGAGTGATCAGCGAGCATGAGTACATATTTGCTGACCTTGCACGCCGCGCGCAGTCAACGTCGCCAATTTACTAAGATTTGGAGCCCACGTGCTCCGGTACCGGGACTAGATTGACTTGTACTCCAGCGCTGTGATACCCATACAACCGTCTTTTTAACAAGGACATCCCTCGAATCTAGGAATGGCGGCCCAAACCCATCGGATCGAGGTCACGCTGGAGACGCTACTGGAAAGCGTGGACCTTGCAGAGAGTATCTGTATGCGTATTGCGGAAGCCGCCGGCTTCAGCGAGGAAGAACTCCACAAAATCGGCATGGCCGTACGCGAAGGCGTGATCAACGCCTACAACTACGGTAACCAGCAGGATCGTCGCAAGAAAATTCTGATGACGGTGGAACTCGATCCGGAGAATATGACGGTGCGCGTGCTGGACCAGGGGAAGGGCTTCGAGTTGCACGAAATACCGGATCCGCTCGAAGAGGAAAATTTGCTGCGCACTTCCGGGCGCGGCCTTTTCCTGATGAAGGCTTTTATGGATCAGTTCGACGTGCATACCGCACCCGGCGGCGGGGCCGAACTCGTAATGGTCAAAAAACTTCCGCATAAAGTTTCCGACAACGGTACCCATCAACCGGAGTAGAATCAGCTAGAGGCACTTCCGTGGCTATTCAGGCGACCTGCAGACAAATAGGCGATGTTTCAATCGTGGACTTCAGCGGCAAGATTACCCTGGGAGACGGCAGCGCTCTGTTGCGTAAAACCATCCGCGAGCTTGTCGAGAACGGCCAGAAAAAAATAATCATCAGCTTATACGACGTGGATTACATCGACAGCTCGGGTATCGGCGAGCTAGTGAGCGCCTTCACCACGGTGCGTAACGCAAAAGGTGAGGTGAAACTTCTTCACCTTACCAAGCGCGTACACGATATTTTGCAGATCACGCGGCTTTTTACGGTTTTCGACGTGCAGTCCGACGAAGAAGTCGCAATTCGCGCTTTCCGCTAAGTCACTTCCCTGGGGATGTACAAATTGCGAAGAACACGCAGATCGACTTGCTCCCCTCGGTCAATACTGCTCTCACTGGGAGGATCTTTGTGGCGCGTGTTCTTAACGCCTGTCACATTTCCCATGCCCAGCAGGATGATTGCGCCGACCGCGATCCGGTGTGCCGGAACGTGCATCAAATAGGCGGCATCGATCAGACCGGCGATCACGATGGCGAAACCTGCGGCGTAGAGTCCGAATGACATCGCACGTCTTCTTGTTCCAGCGGATTATCTGATTTCTTAGCGACGCAGGTCTTCGACGTTACCTTTGCAAGCGGGATGCCCGCAAAGACATTCCAAATCCGGGGTTTCCTCCATGGCTTCGCATTCCGCGCTGCAATAGCTCCCTTTCGTAACAGCGCACGAACAAACCGGATGTTCACACTTCTTGCCGTCAGCCATAGGTTTTTCTCCTTGGTCCGCGCTTAATGGCGAACCCCGCCAATCTTAGCCTCTACAGACAAAGCTTGCCACGCAATTAAGATTAATAAATGAGCCTGGGAGACGCATCCGCCTGGCATTTTTTAGTTCGGCGCCTGCCTTGTGATAACATGCTTCTTTAACCCTCCTTCAGGAGAAAGCAATTGGCGCAACGTATTTCCCGTAAAGAACTGAAAACCGACGAAGTGCGCGACACTCTGGTGCATGGCGCGGACTTGGTTTTCGGACATCAAGCGATTACATTTTTGATCGTCATCCTAGCCGTGGTCGTAGCGCTGGGCGTTTTTGGCTGGAAGACTTTTGCCGAGCGCCAAACGGTGAAAGCTGCCGCCGCGTATGACGATGCCATGAAAGTATTTGACGCGCGCATCCGTTCGCCACTGGAGCCCCAGCAGCCCGGCGAACTTACCTACACGGACGAGAAAAACAAGTATACGGAAGCGGTTCGGAAATTCGAGGACGTCGCGAAGAAATATCCGCGTACTCGTCCTGGCCAGCTCGCCAGCTACTACGAGGCGATCAGCCAGGAACACTTGAGCAATAATGACGCGGCCAAAAAGTTGCTGCAGAACCTTGCTGATTCCGGCGATGAGGATTTTGCCGCCATGGCGCGCTTTGAACTCGCTCAATTGGACGACCGGCTAGGCCAAGGCGACGAAGCCGTGAACCTTTACAAAAAGCTAATAGCCAAGCCTGCTGTCCTGGTGCCAAAACCGGTTGTGATGCTCACGTTGGCTCAGCACTACAGCGCAAGCAATCCGGCGGAAGCCTCCAGGTTGTACGCGCAGATAAAATCGGAATATCCCGATACGCCCATGGCCGAGCAAGCTGACCAGGAACTTTCTCTCCTGCCCGGTAAAATCTAAGGACCTAGTATGACGCCGGCGCCGCTGGCAGCTTACGCGATGGACGTGCGGCGCTCCCGTGGCCGCCGCCATCCCGAGGCGCAGCATCCCTACCGCGGCGATTACGCGCGCGACCGCGATCGCGTAATCCATTCACGCGCGTTTCGCCGCCTGGAAGCGAAGACGCAAGTTTTCACCACGCGCTATTCCGACCATTTCCGCAATCGCCTGACTCACACAATGGAAGTAGCGCAGGTTGCCCGCACCGTCTCAAGCGCGTTGGGCTTGAACACCGACCTCACCGAAGCGCTGGCCTTGGTACATGACATAGGGCATCCGCCCTTTGGCCACGCGGGGGAAAAGCAACTGGACCTGCGCATGCGCGAGCACGGCGATCACTTCGACCACAATCTGCATGCGCTGCGCATAGTCGAACAGTTCGAGCAGCGCTACTTGGATTTTCCCGGCTTAAATCTCACCTTCGAGGTGCGCGAAGGCATCGTGAAGCATTCGCGGAATTATTCTGCCGGTGAATTTCCGTGGCTAGCTGAATACCGCCTGGACCAGCGCCCGACTCTCGAAGCCCAGCTCATCGATCTGGTGGACGAAATTGCGTACAACACCGCCGATCTGGACGACGGCTTCGAGTCGCGCCTTTTCGATTTCGATCTGCTGCGCGCGGAAGTTCCCATGTTCGACGAAGCCTATGCTGAAATCGATCGCCGCTATCCGCAAGGCCGCCGCAAGCTGAAATTTAACGAGGCGCTGAAGCAGATTCTCAATCGTCTTGTCACGGATTTGATCGAGAACACCGCGGCCAAAGTCCGCGAAAGCGGCGCAGAGAATTCCGAAGACATCCGCCACCTACCCAAGCGCGTCGCCGCCTTTTCGCCCGAAATTGTGGAGAAAAATGGCGGGTTGAAGCGCTTCTTGTACGGCCATCTTTACTCGCATCCGGCAATCGCCGAGGACCGCGACCGCTCGGTGGCCTTGCTGGACGCTCTCTTCCTCTTCTTCCTGGATCACCCTGAACGGCTGCCGAAGCAATATGCCGAATTGGCCGAAAACGAGCCGCGCCATCGCATTCTATGCGACTACATTGCGGGCATGACCGACCATTTTCTCCTCCGCCAATGCAACGAATTGCTTGGTCTTCCGGCGGCGCACTCCGGCTAGCAGCCGGAACAGGCCATCCAGCATCTAAACCAGTCT
The DNA here is from genome assembly GCA_963731535.1 of uncultured Acidobacteriota bacterium. Lineage (GTDB taxonomy): Bacteria > Acidobacteriota > Terriglobia > Acidiferrales > UBA7541 > Palsa-295. Next base: position 112,269 of record CAVSWI010000017.1, read on the forward strand.
AAGAAAGTCATTGTCCATTTGGTGTCAGTCGGCATTGTTCTCAAAGTGGGTTCCTTGACATCGCTGGCACTGGTCATATAATTAACTTTACTAACGCGGAGAACTCAATGTTTCTGGACGTAAAAGAACTTGCCGTCCGAAAAATCCGCATACGCAAGAGCTATATTCCCGGGACCCTCGACTTCCATTCCGGCGAGTTTCGACAGGTGGAACCGCTGGAAGTGCGCGCGACAGCCGAGCTAACGGAAGGCCAAATTCGCGTGTACGGCAACCTGCATACGCGCGTGGAGATGGTGTGCGCGCGCTGTTTGGATACAGTCGTGGAAGAAATTAGCCGCGATTTCGACCTGTTCTACCGGCCCATGACCTCCATTGCCAATAACGAAGAGTTTCACCTTAACCTGGATGATACCGAGATAGCCTTCTTTGAAGGCGATGGCCTGTTTCTAGCTGACGTTCTGGCGGAGCAGGTTAATCTGGCGCTTCCCATGAAGGTAATATGCCGCAGCGATTGCCGGGGCCTCTGCTCGCATTGCGGCGCGAATTTGAATAACGAAGAATGCCGCTGCGAAAAGAACTCCGCCGACCCGCGTCTGGCTCCGCTCGCCCGTTTGAAGCAGGACTGGTTCAAAAAGCAATAAAACGCTACACTATCCCTTTCCATTTCAGCTATACCAAGCCGCACACGGCTAATTTAGAGGAGCAGGAATGCCTAATCCAAAACGACGTCACTCCCATGCGCGCAAGAACAAGCGACGCGCCCACGACCATCTTCAAACGCTCTCGCTATCCGAGTGTCCGAATTGCCACGAGAAGAAACTGCCTCATCAGGCGTGTCCTCATTGCGGGCAATACAAAGGCCGTGAAGTGATTGACACTTCGGCCAAGACGGCCTAAGTTTTCCTTCGTTTCTTTCCGATTTCGCGCGATTGGAGCCCGTTGGTGCTCAGATGACCACCATTGCAATAGATGCTATGGGAGGCGACCATGCGCCTCGTGCGGAAGTGGAAGGTGCAATTCTGGCCGCGCGCGAGTTTGGTATCCGCATCGCGCTCGTAGGCATTGAGGCCACGCTCAAGCAGGAACTGAGCCGCCACCGCGCGCGCAATCTTCCCATCGAGATCGTGGGCGCTACGGACGTCATCACCATGAGCGATTCCCCTTCGCAGGCTTTCCGCCGCAAGAAGGAGAGCTCCATGCACGTGGCCGCGCGTCAGGTTCGCGACGGCAAGGCCGAAGCCATGGTAAGCGCCGGCAACACCGGCGCCGCTATGACCGTCGCTCGCTTCGTCCTCGGCACGCTTCCTTCTGTGGATCGTCCGGCGCTCGCCGCCGCCTTCCCCAACATGAAGGACAAAATTACGGTAATCCTCGACGTGGGCGCAAACGTGGATTCGAAGCCTGAGCAGCTTCGCCAGTTCGCAGTGATGGGCGAAATTTATTTCCGCGCGATCTGGGGCGTAAAACGTCCTCGCGTGGCTTTGCTCTCCATCGGCGAAGAAGAAATGAAAGGTAACGAGTTGACCCGCGAAGCATCCAACCTGCTGAAGCAATCGTCGCTGAATTTTGTGGGCAACGTGGAAGGCCGCGATGTGTTTCGCGGAAATGTGGACGTGATCGTTTGCGATGGCTTCATCGGTAATGTCGCGCTGAAAATCAGTGAAGGGCTCGTGGAGCACGTTCAGGGCATGCTGAAGAAGGCCATCAAAAGCTCGCTTAAATCGCAGATCGGTTACGCGCTGTCAAAGCAAGCCTTCGACGATTTCCGCAAACGCACCGATTCTTCGGAAACTGGCGGGGCTCCGCTGTTGGGTGTGCGCGGAATCACCATCATCGCTCACGGCCGCTCGAATCCGAACGCCATCAAGAACGCCATACGCGTGGCCAGCGAACTCTGTCGCGCGCGCATCAACGAAAAGATTGACCAGGAGCTTTCCGCTGCCGCCGTCGCTGCTCGCGGCTGACCTCAGCGGAATTTCACTCGCATAATGGGCAAACTTGCATTTCTATTTCCGGGTCAGGGCTCGCAGTATTGCGGCATGGGCCGCGACTTGGCGGAAAACTTCGTCGAATCCGCCCAGGTTTTTGACGAAGCGAATGCCGCGCTCGGCTTCTCCATGTCCGACATGTGTTACACCGCCTCGTTGGAAGAGCTCAAGCAAACAGAAAATACGCAGCCTGCGATTCTCACGGTTTCCATCGCAGCTTATCGCGCGCTGGAAAAGCGAGGTATCGTGCCTGAGTTTGTCGCCGGCCACAGCCTAGGAGAATATTCCGCGCTGGTCGCTGCCGGCGGCTTGGATTTTTCGTTAGCGGTGAAATTAGTACGTGCCCGCGGACGCTACATGCAGGAAGCTGTGCCACTGGGTGAAGGCGCCATGGCCGCGATTCTGGGTCTTGCTCCAGCAGAAGTTCTGGAAATCTGCAAGAAAGCCGCGGATCACGAAGTGGTCTCTCCGGCGAATTTAAATTCTCCGGAACAAACGGTAATTTCGGGAAACGCTACTGCGGTAAAACGAGCCGTTGAAATCGCTTCGCAAAGTGGCGCCAAGCGAGCCGTAATTCTTCCCGTCTCTGCGCCCTTCCACTGCGCGCTTATGGCTCCGGCGCAGAAGCGCCTGGAACAAGATCTGCGCGCCGCAAGCTTCGGCCCGTTAAAGATTGCTCTGATTACCAATGTGGACGCCGAAGCCGTCACTAGCGGCGACGAAGAGCGCGAAGCCCTGATCCGCCAAGTGACGGCGCCGGTGCGCTGGTTGGATTCCGTCCACGAAATGATCGCAAGCGGCGTGACCATTTTCGTAGAGGTAGGCCCCGGAAAGGTTCTCTGCGGCCTGCTACGTCAGATCGACCGCTCCGTCCGCTGCGTAAACGTGGAAGACGCCCCTAGCCTGCAATCCGCGATCGACAAAATCGCCCAACTTCGCGCCGAATCCCCAGAAAACTAAGTTCGCCACTTTCGAGATCTGGATCAGAGACCAGGCGCAGGCCGACTTCGCTCGCCAATGGCGTCTGCCAGGACCAGAGCAGCTCCGCTGAAGACCAAGGTATCAAAGAAATAGTTGAGCCCATTGCCGATGCTGGATGGCTCGGCGACAAGGATGGGGAGATAAACGAAAAGCATCAGAAGCAAAATCATGATGCCCAGATAGGTGGCGGCCAAGCGTGCCTCCACATTTACGAGAATGCATGCGCCGGTCGCGGCAAGAACCGCGCCCGCCAGGTATGTCCAGGAGATATGTCCGGGAATCCACGTCGGCGTAACTCTATTCAGAGGAACCCCGGGCACGAACGTGGGATGTAGAAAGTGTTCCACGCCGAAGACAACGGCCGGTATACCCACGAAAAAGCGCCCTAAAGTTACGAGCCCTGGCGCGCCGTCCAAAGGCGCCCTCTTTGACAGGCTTCCGGCCAACGCAAAGGCGCCGCCGCTAAAGGCGATATCCCTCAGGCAGATAATCCAAAACAAACGAGAGCCGTGTTCCGCCACGATGTTGGGAATATGTATCAATACCACGAAGACGAGCAGCATGCTCCCCAAAAGTGTGGCCGCCAACTGTGCATGTTTCTTCAAGATGATGCTCAACGCCGAGGAGATCAGAGCAATGCCCACTAGATAGGTCCAAAATAAATGTGCCGGCATCCAGGGTGGAACCAATTGAGCGATGTCCGACGCGTCAACCAGATGCTCGGTACCGAACACGCCCATCGGTACGGCAAAGAACACACGCCCGAACGGCAAGATCTTGTCGAGCCCGTGTTTTTGCGGCAGCTCGTTCTTGATGATTATTGTTAAGCCGATTGCGAAAAGCACGACCGCGGAGAAATACACCCAGAATACATCCGCCGGAATAGGGAACGACAGCAGCGCTACCGCAAGATGAGCGTGCAGGTAAAGTTGGAGACTGCCATTGAGCGTATGCATTCTAGGAGCACCCTTACGGGACTGTGAATCACCAAGCTCTTAAAGAGTTGCTCGTTAACCGCCCATTCAGAAGGTGCGATACGCTCAAGCACTGTGGAGGTGAAAGCCATTACCGCCAACACGAAGCATTCGACGCATCCCAACCACTTAGTTTCCAGTAGTTGAAACAACCTACGCGCCTGGACTGGATTCTCACGGTGGTTGGAGGCCTTCGATGCATTTCTCAAAGAAATTCCGCGCGCTCCCTTGGTGCATTTTGCTCGCTACATCGGTATTTCTCGGCGGATTCTCTGTGGCGCTGAAGCCGAGGCAGCAAACCCGAGGCGATATTGTTAGCGGCTTACAATTGACCATCCATCTCGACCAGGAAAAGGTGGGATCCAGAGATCCGAAGTTCAGGGTCGAGTTGCGCGATGCCGCTGCGGATGCGATTGTCTTGACGCTTCGAGATACACACGGAAAATCTCGGCCGCTTCAACTCCGCGAACCTTCCCCTATCGCAGGCCGAGTGGATCCATTTGTTCTGCCTCTCCCGGCGGGCGCGACATTTTCTATCCCTGTGGATTTCGACAAATATCTAGTAATGCCCCGGCCAGAAGAATCTGATTTCAGATTACAAGCAGGCACTTACACCTTGGAAGCTCAATTCACGGGCAAAGGCGTTAGTCAACAAGAAGCCAACGATGGCGTAAAAGGAATCGCTCTGATGCCATACTGGCAGGACACTGTGACTTCAAATCTTCTACGGTTGAGGTTCCAAATCAATAAGGCTTAACCTCGAGGTTGTCACAATTACTCCTCTGTTGCGCTGCACGTTTGATATGCGATAGCTTCACATCCTATGTTCTCTCTCAAGAATAAAGTTGCTTTAGTTACTGGCGCGTCTCAAGGCATTGGGCGGGCTACGGCGCTGGCGCTCGCGGAAGCTGGCGCAAAGGTGGCCATTGCCGCACGCAACACTGAAAAACTCATGTCGCTGGCAGAAGAAATCTTGGCTGCCGGCGGCGAGGCGCTCCCTGTTCCCCTGGACGTGGCAGACGCAGCGCAAGTGAAAACCGGCTTCCAACAATTGCTCGCGAAACTCGGCAAGCTCGACATCCTGGTGAACAACGCGGCCATCACTCGTGACACGCTCGCTCTGCGCATGAGGCTTGAAGATTGGGATGCCGTGTTGCGCACCAACTTGACCGGCGCGTATTTGTGCACTCAGCAAGCGCTCGGCGCCATGCTGAAACAGCGTGCAGGCCGCATTATTAATATTTCTTCGGTGGTCGCGGAAACGGGCAACGCCGGCCAGGCAAATTACGTCGCATCAAAAGCCGGCTTAATCGGCCTCACACGCGCCATCGCCGTCGAAGTCGCCTCGCGCAACATTACAGTGAACGCCATCGCGCCCGGCTTCATCGCTACGCCCATGACCGACCCTCTTTCCAACGAACTGAAAGACAAAATGAAGGCGATGATCCCGCTCGGCCGCTTCGGCAACGATCGCGACGTTGCCACCGCCATCGTTTTCCTGGCCAGCGACGAAGCCGGCTACATCACCGGGCAGGTGTTGGACGTCAACGGCGGCCTGCACATGGGCTAGATTTTCGCTAGCACGGGCTTGAGGGGCGCCGCTAGTGCCATTTACTTATCATACTGGCCAAGAGATAAGGAAAGGTGAGCGAGTCTTTTATCACGGCGAGCCCGGCTAAATCGAATTCGTCGCCGATCCCACTTGTCGAGGATGTGAAAACAGCCTGGTATGTGGAGGAATATGGTGGGGGCGTTATGGTGATAGAACCCAAGTACTTTGGGCGCGTTTTCATCCAAGACCCCAAGGACGACGAGGATTTGCTGTTCGTGTCTAGGCTAGATTAAATTTGGCAAAGGTTGACCCTGCATTCTGGCTTGCATAGAATGGGCAGGCTGTCTTGGGGCGCTCCCCTATCGCTGTACGCCTGGGGCGTGAGATAGATTGCCGATACCGGAGGATACATCAGAATGGCCAGCGTCGAAGAACGCGTGAAGACAATTATTGTCGAGCAGCTCGGTGTGGATGAAGGCGAAGTGACTCCGACCGCTTCCTTTGTGGATGACCTGGGCGCCGACTCGCTCGACACTGTCGAGCTGGTGATGGCCTTCGAGGAAAATTTCGGCATCGAAATTCCGGACGAAGATGCCGAGAAAATTGCCACGGTCAAAGACGCCGTCGATTACATCGAGAAGCACTCCAAAGGAAGCAAGTAGTCCGCTGGCCGTCCCCATTCAGTATAGGAGAAGTTCCTTTTGAACCGCCGAGTTGTCGTTACAGGCGTTGGGCTGATCTGCGGGTGTGGCATTGGGACCGAAGAGGTCTGGCGCAATCTGCTAGCCGGAAACAGCGGCATTGGCCCTATCACCCATTTTGATCCCGCCGGATTTGATTGCCGCATCGCCGGAGAAGTCCGCAATTTCGATCCGCTGAATTGGATTGAAAAAAAGGAACTGAAGAAAACCGGCCGCTTCATTCAATTGGCCATGGCTGCTTCCGATTTCGCCGTCAAGATGGCTGGGCTGGAAGTCACCCCTGAGATCGCAGACTCTACCGGCGTCTACATCGGTTCAGGCATCGGCGGATTCGACGTCATCGAACGCGAACATTCCAAGTATCTGGCCGGCGGTCCCGGCAAGATTTCTCCTTTCTTTATTCCCGCATCAATCGTAAATCTCGCGTCAGGCCACGTGTCTATCCGTTACGGCGCGAAAGGCCCCAATTCCGCAACGGCCACTGCGTGCTCCGCGTCCGCGCATGCTATTGGCGACGCTTTCAAAATTATCCAGCGTTCCGATGCCGACGTTATGATTGCGGGCGGCACCGAAGCAGCCATCACGCCCATGGGCGTGGGTGGATTCGCTGCCATGCGTGCTCTCTCCACGCACAATGACGAACCGCAACGCGCCAGCCGTCCCTTTGACGCGCAGCGCGACGGCTTCGTGGTCGGAGAAGGCGCCGGAGTTTTAATCCTTGAATCGCTCGATTATGCGCAGAAACGCGGCGCAAAAATCATCGCCGAAATTGTGGGCTACGGCATGTCCGGTGACGCGTACCACATCACCCAACCGGCCGAAGGTGGCGACGGCGGATACCGCGTGGCCATGGCAGGTATCAAAGATGCAAAAATCACTCCCGACGATGTGAGTTACGTCAACGCGCATGGCACCTCTACTCCCATCGGTGACGCCATTGAAACCGCCGCGCTCAAACGCGTTTTCGGCGAGCGCGCGAAAAAAGTTCCCATCAGCTCCACGAAATCCATGACCGGACATTTGTTGGGCGGCGCGGGTGGCTTGGAGGCGGGCATCAGCGTTCTCGCGCTGCGCGATCAGATTCTTCCGCCCACCGCGAACTATGAAAATCCCGATCCCGCGTGCGATCTCGATTACGTTCCAAATCACTCGCGGAAGGCCGAGGTGCGTTACGCGCTTTCAAATTCCTTCGGTTTCGGTGGGACAAACGCGTCCCTGATCTTCAAACTCTGGGACCAGAAATAGGATCGCAGGAGGCATTTTGAAAATTGGAGTATGCGTCAAACAAGTACCCGCGAAGGATGCACCGCTCGCCATTATCGAAGGCGGGGCATGGATTCGCGAATCCGACATCGGTTTTGAAACCAACGAGCCCGACAGCTTCGCGCTAGAAGAATCGCTGCGCCTGAAAGAAAAGCATGGCGGCGAAGTGGTGGCCATCTCCATGGGTCCCGACCGCGCAAAGCAAACCATCAAAGAAGCTTTGGCCAAAGGCGCGGACCGCGGAATCCACATCGCCGACGATCAGTTTTTCAAGCTCGATCCGTTATCGTCCGCGCGCTCCATCGCCGCAGCAATTAAAGACGAAAAATTTGATCTGCTGCTGACTGGCTTGCAAAGCGACGACCAAGGCTTCGGCCAAACCGGCGTGCTGCTGGCTGAATTGCTGGGTCTCCCGCACGCCACCATCATCATGCACATCGACATCGTGGAAGGCCACATGAAGCTCAAGCGCGAACTGGAAGCCGGCTGGTTCCAGTGGGTGGAGTTGCCGCTGCCCGCGGTGCTCTCGATTCAGTCGGGCATCAACAAGCCGCGTTACGCCACGCTGAAAGGCATTATGGCCGCCAAGAAAAAAGAAATCACTACGGTGAACCGGGCGTCGCTGGGCATTGCCGATGCGCCCACACAGCGCATCGAGAAGATTTACATTCCGCAAAAAACCAAGAAGACAGAATTCATCACCGGCCAGCCAAAAGAAGTGGCCGCGAAGCTGATCGAAAAGCTAAAGCACGAAGCGCGAGTGCTCTAGCCATGAAAATTCTCCTCATTTCCGAGCAGCGCGAAGGCAAGTGGAACAAAGTCAGCTTTGAAACTTTGGCTGCAGCGCAGCAAATCGTGCAGCAGACAAAAGGTTCTCTCACCGCCGTGGTAGTCGGCAAGGGTGTCGCTTCTCTGGCCGACGAAATTGCCGCCTATCAAGTGGACGAAGTGCTCCTGGTTGAGCACGAGCTGCTGGAAAAATACACGCCGGACGGATTCTCCCTAGCCCTGCGCCAGGTGATCGAATCCGCGAAGCCTGACCTTGTTTTGTTTCCCCATACCTACCAAGTCCGCGATTTCGCCCCCCAACTCGCCGCTTCCTTGGGAAAAGGAATGATCGGCGACTGCATTCATTATCGTTACGAAAACGGCAAATTAATTTTCGTACGCCAAATGTTTCAAGGCCGCACGAATGCCGACGTTGTGTTCGCAGGCGACGCTCCCTGGATCGCCACTTTTCAAGCCAGCGCATTCCGCGCGGACCTAGCGACCAAGCACGCCAGCGGCAAAGCTCCGGTAAAGGCGGTCGGCGTTGATTTGAAGCCCGAACAAATTCGCACCAAGCCGCTTGAGCTTTTCCGCGAAGCCAAACAAGCCGTTGACCTGACGCAGGCGCCGATTTTGATCTCCATCGGCCGTGGCATAAAAGCCCCGGAAAACATCCCCATGGTGGAGAAACTCGCAAAACTTCTCGGCGGAGAAATTTGTGCTTCGCGTCCGATTTGCGATGAAGGCTGGCTGCCCATGGATCGCCAGATCGGCAGCTCCGGACAAACTGTTGCGCCCAAGCTGTATCTGGCCCTCGGCATCAGCGGGGCCATTCAGCACGTCGTTGGAATGAAAGGCTCGCGCACCGTCGCCGCCATCAACAAAGATCAAAATGCCCCGATCTTCGAAGTAGCAGACTACGGCATTGTTGGCGATCTTTTTGAAGTGGTTCCCGCCCTAATCGAAGAGCTGGAGAAAACCACACACAGTTGAAGATTGTGTAAAGATGGGAAGAATCTCACACACTCTGATTGAATCTCAGCTGTCTTATCGAGAAGCTCCGAAAAACATTACACACTGCGATCGTTGAAAAAGTTAAAACCAACACTAACAATCCCAATATTACTGTGTGCTCTGCGTCAGGGATGGGGTGCCCATCAATAGGAGGCAGAAGTTTGTAAGTGTTCCCGAACCAGTGCTCGTAGAAGAGCATAAACTGAGATGAGGCGCCGCGGAAGTATGGAACCCACCAGGAACTGACCTCCATATAAAACCAGAACCCATAAAGCCCAAGCCCAGCGAGCATCGGCCAACGCCAGCGCCTCCAATAGAAAACACGAATGGCCGCCTGCAATGCGGCGAGAATAATGTCGGTCGACTTCTGACCGTTTCCATCGGACAGGTTATTCCAGCGCCCCAAGGGTATCCATTCCACCACTTGCAAATAGGCCGCGAGAGCAATTTGACTCCCAATCGCGGATTTCAATACTTTGCTCATTGTGGAACACTCCCCGCCGTGTCTCCTCTCCGCTAGTACGATATCCAGCCTGAATTTGTTTCGCGGGATCTCTATGCAGGAGAAGTGGATGAAGTTAATTACTAACGTCCTGCTGTCCGCTTTCGCGACGGGCTCTCGCGTTAGCGGTCATACTGCCGACTCAAAATTTCAGACCAACCTTCTACCCCGCTGAAAACATGCCATTTGTCTGCCTCCCTCGGTGGAACGCCACCTGCTAATCCTCCTATAACTAATTGCGTTCGCCGCGAAGCATGCGACGGGAGCTCGGGGACGACCGATGCAGACCCTGCTACAAGACCTACGTTACGGAATCCGCATGCTGGCCAAAACGCCTGGCGTAGTCGTACTTATTATCCTCACTTTGTCGCTTGGCATCGGCGGCAGCACGTTGCTCTTCGACATGCTGCGGCAATGGGTCTTGCATCCGGTTTCGTTCCCGCAAGCAGATCAGCTAACGGTCGCCTGGGAACTCGACACCAAGAAGGGCTGGATAGGCCAGGCGTCCGCTCCAGACTTTACTGACTGGCGCGATCAAAACTCCGTGTTCGAAAATCTATCCGCCTGGACCACCACAAATTTCAACCTCACTGGAAAAGATCGCCCGGAAAGAATTTTGGGCGCTCGCGTGAGCCCAAATTTCTTTCAAACGTTTCGTGCTCAGCCAGCAATGGGCCACGCGTTCAGACCTGAAGAAGACGAGGCAGCCGGCAAGCGGCTAGCCATTACTTACGCGACGAGATTAGTGGAGGCCTCATGGGAACGTTGCTGCAAGATATCTATTACGCCTTCCGCACGCTGAAAAAATCGCCGGGGTTTACCGCTATTGCCGTACTCACTCTTGCGCTCGGCATCGGAGCCAACACGGCACTCTTCTCTGTGGTGAACGCAGTACTGCTGCGCCCTTTGCAGTTCAAGAATCCTTCGAGACTAGTGTGGGGCTGGGGAAAGTGTCCCCTCTGTGAGCACGGTGCCATTTCGCCGTCCGACTTTGTGGACTATCGCGCGCAGAACCAATCTTTTGAACACTACGGCGCCAGAGCAGTGGGAGATTCGCTTTTCAATCTCACCGGAACCGACAAGCCCATTCAGATCACAGGCTCCATGATAACGGCGGGCTTCTTCGACGCTCTTGGCGTTCAACCCCGTTATGGCCGCGTGTTTAGCCTATCGGACGAAAAAACAACCGATCCCGAGGTCGTAATCCTCAGCCACCATTTGTGGCTGGAACGCTTCGGCGGCGATCCAAACGTCATCGGCAAATCGATCGCTCTCGACGGCAAGACCCGCACCGTTGTCGGCGTTCTCGCAAACGATATGCCCGTACTCACCCAAGCCGATCTCTGGTTTCCAGCGCCTTACGAAAATCCGGGAATGCAGAGCCGCCGCTCCCATTTTCTACGCCCCATCGGCCTTTTGAAGCCCGGCGTTACTATCTCTCAAGCGCAGGCTGAGCTGGATACGATCGCAGCTCGCCTTGCCACACAATTTCCCGAGACGGACAAAGGATGGCGCCAGCAACTCGAGCCGCTCCAGAGCGTTCTGGTCGGCAATGTGGCTCCTGCATTCCTGGTGCTAATCGGCGCGGTCGCTCTGGTCCTCTTGATTGCCTGTGCCAATATCGCCAGCCTTATTCTCGCGCGAAATACCGTTCGCCAGCGAGAGATCGCCATCCGCACCGCGCTGGGAGCTGGACGATCCCGTCTCGTCCGCCAATTGTTGACGGAAAGCTTGGTCCTGGCGCTGATTGGCGGCGTCGCTGGAATTTTTGTAGCCACCTCCGGCGTGGAACTCTTAAAACAGCTCGGACCGGAGAGTCTTCCGCGCCTTGACGAAGTAAATGTGAACGGCGTCGTCCTCGCATTCACCTTCGCGATCGCGATTTTCACCGGACTCTTGTTTGGCCTCTGGCCTGCACTCAAAGCAACTCGGCGCAATTTGACGCAAAGCTTGAAGGAAGGCGGCAGCTCCGGCGATTCGCGCTCAAAGCATCGTGCGCACAATACGCTCGTCGTCGCGGAAGTGGCCCTTTCGCTGGTAGTGTTAATTGCCTCTGGGCTCTTGCTTAACAGTTTCTGGCGCTTGATGCGCGCTCCCCTTGGATTCGATCCAGCGAATGTCGTTACCACCGAGGTGTCTCTCCTATCGCCGAGGTATGACGACCAGCAACGCCGCGAATCATTTTTCCGCGAACTCCAGGAACGTATCCAATCTGCGCCCGGCGCCACCAGCGCCGGTTTCATCTCGGAATTGCCGCTAAGCGGCGAAGCCAACGACACGTTTTTCACCATCATCGAGCACCCTCCGGCAAATCCAAACGACAATGAGGATGCAGATTTTCGCGTCGTCGCCGGCGATTATTTTGGAGCTATGCGGATTCCGCTCTTGGCGGGGCGCAGCTTCGAGAGTCAAGATGCATCCGAAGATCGACAAGTTATGGTCGTCAACGAGCCATTCGCAAGAAAGTTTTTTCCCCACAAGAGCGCCATTGGCAAGCACGTGAAATTATTTGAAGGTAAATCCCAATTTGCGACACGCGAAATCGTGGGAATCGTGGGAGGGAACAAGCACTTCGCATTGCAAGAATCTCTTCGTCCCGAAATGTTCATCCCTGGTTCTCACATGAGGATGAGTGTAGTCGTGCGCGGCGCCGGCGATCCCGCTGTGCTTACGACGACGGTGCGCCGGGCCCTCCACCAGATCGATCCGGACGAGGCCACCTCCACATTCCGCACCATGGCGGATGTCGTGTCCAGTTCAGCCGCGAATGATCGTTTCAACACGCTCCTGCTCGGTGCTTTTGGCGCCATTGCATTACTGCTTACGGCCGCTGGAATCTTCGGCGTTCTGTCCTACCTGGTCACGCAACGCACGCAAGAAATCGGACTGCGAATGGCGCTCGGTGCGCAGCAAGCGGATGTTCTCCGCGTAATCATAGGCCACGGATTGCGGCTAATGCTGGTTGGTTTGGGTATCGGGGTGGCGGGAGCTCTGGTCGTGACGCGCTGGATGTCCAGCGTTTTATTCGACGTGAAGCCTACCGACCCATTCACGTTTGCCGTGGTGGCTATTGTGCTAGGGACCGTCGCCTTCCTGGCGTCTTACATTCCCGCGCGACACGCCATGCGTGTCGATCCGATGGTCGCGCTGCGTTACGAATGATACCGCGAAACGCGACCAAGGCCGGATCCGCAGGAAGCGAACTTTACGAAAAGCTCAATTCGAAACCTATCGTCACCTCCACACGTGGTGCTCACGATCCCGAAGGCCTAGAAACTGCGCTCAGTGCAATTTCGATTGTGTTCGTTCCAGCGCCCAAACCTCAGGTAAAATCAGGAGCACGCGCCTGTAGCTCAACTGGATAGAGCATCTGCCTTCGAAGCAGAGGGTTGGGGGTTCGAGCCCCTCCGGGCGCGCCATCCTTTCAATCAGTTGCAAAAAGTCAGCTCGTTGATTCCACGACGTGGCTACCGCTGTGCTACCAATCTCGTTAAAGTTAATCAAACTCACGCACAGAAAGCTTCACGACTAGGCGCTCCGATGGGTAATTTCGCTTGGCTAACAAATGTGCCATGTTGGAGAGGTCGAGGAGCACTAGGTTGGCACTTGTCTCGGATAATGCGACTTACGGGACTCAGCGGTCCGTGCCCCAGCCGCTGGAGTACCATGTCGTTGCCGGAGTCGGCCAGCGATTTTGAACGTTTCCAATGAACTGGAAGTCGCAGAAATTATCGCGAATGAGCCCGCCACGTTGGAGCAGATCTTTGTAGCCGAGATGCATCCTTAGTATCTGTTATTCGACTCCAATCGTGGCCGCCAAGCAACGTATGATCATTACAGCGGGAAGTGTGGAGCGTTATGGGATTGGGGCTCCCGCGTTGGAATTGAGTCGACGACTCTGATTCTCAACTTTGACCCATGGCAACTCGCGGCGTTGGCGCACTCGCTACGGTTTTCTTTTAGCCAGTGCCGGTTCGTATGCCGCCCGAAGCTTCTGCATTGCAGAAATACGCGTAGATTTCGTCGGGCGCCGGGCCGTTTTTTTTGCGTTTGACGCCCGAAGATGTGTTTCGCGAAGTTCAGCCATAAATTCTGCCCACAGCTTAGGTCCTCCTTCTTCCAGGACCTGAGCTAGACCCGTCAGCGTGGAGTCCGGCAAATACTTGTGCCCCCATGCAACCATCTCCATCAGAAGAGGAAGCAATCCGATGCCTTTTTCCGTAAGACTGTAAATGACTTTCTGTTTATGGCTGGCATCATCAGACTTGACGATGAGCCCTTGCTCGACAAGCCTATGAAGACGATCGGCCAAAATATTCGACGCAATCCCTTCCATAGACTTGGTCAGGAGCTCGCGAAAATGCCTTCGGTTCACGAAAATGATGTCGCGGATGACGAGCAGACTCCATTTATCGCCAAACATTTCGACCATTTGGTTGATAACGCACTCTGACCTGTGATCCGTCCGCACTCTACCTCCACTCCGAATTGGCACTCATTGTACCTCAATGATTTTACAACCAGTTGCATATACTAACCAGTTGTGCTATACGTTTTTCTGGCACAACGAAAAAGAAACAACATCGCCGCAATTATGCCACTACAGGGCGGAGCCGTTGAACCAAGATAAATTCGCAGCTGAACTTCGTCCTGATCCTTTTTGGAACACCAACTGATAGGAAAACTGTTGCCGAAAAGGGACCAAAGGGAGACCGTGAAATGAGAAAGCTGTTGTTTGCCATCGTTGCTCTAGAAGCGACCTCGGTACTTGCGCAGAGCCCTTTCAATGGAACATGGCGCGCGAATAATGCGAGCCTCGAATACCACGGCAGCAATAAATACTCGCTACAAAACGGAATTTGGCGATGCGACACATGCGTTCCAAGAATTGCAATCAAAGCAGATGGCCATGAATACAGAGTAAACAGCTCACTGTACTACGGCGCACCCTACGCTGATATAGAGAGCGTTCGGGAAGTGAACGATCACAGTATCGAGATTACTGACAAAGTAAGTGGAAAGGTTGTGGGGATCAATAAATTGAGTGCGTCCGACGATGGCAAAACTCTGACCACCGATTGGAGGACGATTTCCGACAATGGTAAGGAGAGTGTAGGACAATTCGACTCCGAGCGTGTAGGAGGCGCTCCGGCAGGCGCCAATAAGGTCGCAGGCGAGTGGCGACCCGTAAGAACCAACGCTTCCGAGGAAGTCATCACCACCACCTACAAAGCGACTGTGGACGGATTTGCCATGAGCGATCCAACCGGGGATTCCTACGCCGCAAGGTTCGACGGCAAGGAATATCCCTTCAAGGGAGATCCGGGAGTCACGAGCGTTTCTGTGAAGAAAATCGACGAGACCACGATCGAAGAAACGGACAAGCGAAAGGGCAAAGTGATTGCCGTCTCTCGCATGACCGTTGATCCAGATGGAAAGACGATGAAGATTACGGTTGAGGACAAACTGCGCAATGCAACCATCAGCTGGACAGCAGACAAGCTGTAGGGCTGTGGTTGCGCAACGCAATACTCGACCGGGTATGGTTTCCCGCATGAAAAGAAATGCAAAAGCCATAATTCAAGTTACCTGGAGAAACTGATGATCAGAAAGAAATTCCCGATGGTTGTTCCTTTGATCTTGGCCCTAATTGTTGCCTTTGGATGGCTATGGCAGACGCAGGCCCAAGACAGCAGCAAAGACAATAAAACGCCCTACCCCAGCATGGCGCCTCTCGAGCAATACCTTATGGACCGCGACGCGGAAATTGCCATGGCGCGGAGCGCTGCCCCGGAATCCATATCCCGCGATGCCGAGATCGTGGTTCTGGGCCAGCATGGTTACGAAACCGCGGTCAAAGGCAAAAACGGTTTCGTGTGTGACGTGGAACGGTCCTGGATGGGCCCATTCGATAACAACCCAGAGTTTTGGAACCCCAAAGTGCGCGGCGCGGGTTGCTACAACCCACAAGCTGCGCGCTCGGCTCTTCCTATTGCTTACCTGAGGACGAAGATGGTATTGGCCGGGCTATCTCCGGCGCAAATGGCCGATCGCATCAAAGCCGCGTACGCCAAGAAAGTATTGCCTCCCGTGGAGCCAGGCGCGATGTCTTTCATGATGTCGAAGCAGACCTACTTGACCGACGCCGGCCTCACCGAGGACGGGGCCCACAACATGGCCCACGTGATGTTTTTCACCCCCCTCATGGACACCGCGAACTGGGGTGCAAATCTGCCCAAATCTCCCGTCATCCTCAATCCACAGTTCAACGGTGCCCCGGAACCAGTCGAGGTATACATGGTGCTTACCGGCGCGTGGTCGGATGGGACGCCAGCACCGCTCAATTGAGGGCACACCACTAACGAATGCGACCGCCACGATCATGCAGCTAAGGGGGAAATGATGAACGGCCAAAGATTCACTGCAGCTGCTTCTTTGATTTTCGTCCCTGATTTTCATTGCGGGAGTGGCGCTGCGGGCACAGGACGACAAAACTCCGTATCCCAACATGACGCCGCTCGACCAATACCTCATGGACCGCG
Organism: uncultured Acidobacteriota bacterium; assembly: GCA_963731535.1. Lineage (GTDB taxonomy): Bacteria > Acidobacteriota > Terriglobia > Acidiferrales > UBA7541 > Palsa-295. The sequence goes on from CAVSWI010000017.1 coordinate 128,554, forward strand.
ACGCGGAGATTGCCCTGGCGCGAAGCGCGGCCCCGGACGCCATATCCCGCGATGCGAAAGTTCTGGTTCTCGGGCCGCATGGCTACGAAACCGTTTACGGCAAGTTCACGACGATCTGGGAAAAAACAGAAGGGCGGGCAATGGAAGGTAGCCTCAACATAACAAATTCCAGTCCAGCTCCCAAGAGCTGATAAGGGGTGAGCCATCAAAAGCAGCGAAGAACTTCGAGAAAACCGTCCCCAGGAGAGGATCGAATGAACCGAACGATAGTCAAGACGATCGCATCGCAAAGCTTCGCGTTGGTTGTCATGCTGGGAGCGGCATGGCTGGCGCGGGCCCAGGACGCCAAAGCGCTGTATCCCAGCATGGTCCCGCTTGAGCAATATCTAATGCCGCGAGATGCGGAAATAGCCCTGGCACGTAGCGCGGCGCCTGCTGCAATTTCGCGCGATGCTACGGTCTTGGTGCTGGGACGGAAGGGCTACGAAACGGCGGTCAAAGGCAAGAACGGTTTCGTATGTGTCGTGGAAAGATCGTGGGGGTCCGATTTCGACGACCCCGAGTTTTGGAACCCCAAAATTCGCGGTGCGGTCTGCTACAACCCGCCGGCCGCACAATCTGTGTTCCCTGCCCGGGCGAAAAGGCAAGAGATGATTTTGGCCGGACTCTCTAAAACCCAGGTGTTCGACGGTATCAAGGCCGCATTTGACAGAAAAGATCTGCCCACTCCCGAACCCGGCTCAATGTGCTACATGATGTCGAAGGAAGCGTACCTTAACGATCGCGGGAGCCACGATCTGGCTCATCTGATGTTTGAAGTTCCGCGCATCGACGACGCGGCCTGGGGTGCGAACCTGCCTAACTCACCGGTCTTGGGTGGTGCCGAGGACCCAGAACCCTTTTCTGAATTCATCGTTCCCGTCGGTAAATGGTCGGACGGAACGGCTGCACCCACGAATTAGCGCGGCGGTATTTAAGGAGAAAATCTAATGAACCGAAAGATCGTCAATACAATCGCATTAGGAATCTTCGCGCTGGTGATCGCGCTAAGCCAGTTATGTCCTGTCCGGGCGCAGAACTCGGGACCGTCGTATGAGCGCATGGCCCCGATTGAACAATATCTGATGGAACGAAATGCCGAAATAGCCTTTGCACGGACCGCGGCTCCGGAGTCCATCTCACGCGATGCCGAGGTCTTGGTCCTCGGGCGCCACGGTTACGAAACTGCGGTCAAAGGCAAGAACGGCTGGGTGTGCGTTGTGGAGCGATCGTGGATGGCCCCGTTCGACGACCCGGAGTTCTTGAACCCCGATCAGCGGCTTCCGCTTTGCCTCAATCCGCCGGCGGTACGAACCCATCTGCCACTCACTTTCAAAACGACGGAGTTGGCAATGGCTGGACTGTCCAAAACTCAGATGTTCGACAGTATCAAAGCCGCATACGACAAGAAGGAACTGCCGCTGCCGGAACCGGGGGCGATGTGCTATATGACGTCGAAGCAACAGTATTTTAGCCGCAAGGTTGGGAATGCGGATCCCCACCTGATGTTTTGGTTTCCCAAAACAGACGATATGTTTTGGGGCGCTGAAGCCTCTGACTCTCCGGTGGACGTGCATCAGTATTCACCGCAGCCCATCACTGAGTTCACGATTTCGGTATCCAAGTGGTCGGACGGAACGGCTGCTCCGACGAATTAGCACGGACATGCGATCTCAAGGATGCCATGGGCAATAGGGGCGGGTGAATGGCCCGAGTTTTTCTCAGCATGATCACTGCGGCAGTGGAGCGGGCGTTCCGTCGGACCAATTGCCGACCGGAAGCAGGAACAGTGTCGGGCGATCCGGTTCGAGTTTGACCCCGATGGCCGTACTGCCTGGTGGAAAAGCCCGAAGCGCTACGCCGCGCGCAGATAACGGAGCGAGATCGAGTGAAGAAACGATTCGGTAAAAGACCTTCCTTACTATTGGGGAGCGTTTATACTTGTCGGTCACTAGCAGCGCCAACCTTATAACTTAACCTCGCGTAAAGCAGTTCAGGATGTGATCGCTATCTTGCCCTGGGTGCAACATAATGGGTGTTTTGTTCCGGCTTGCGAATCGGAGCATTAGAAACACAAGCGGTGAAAGTGCGTAAACAATACTTGCTGCTCTACCGTAATGTTGCGTTTCGTGCTTCGAGTAAGCATGTGTTGCGCTCAGATCTCCATCGTTGGTGGAAGCGAGTCGCGCCGATGCCTTGCGTTCCCGTGGTACCGCACCCGACATCGCCGTCGTCGGTTAAATCGCCGGGATTATTGCAGCGTTTCGGGATCCTCGACTTCGCCGATCCATTCTGGAAATAACGTTCGACCAACTCGATCTTGTTACAGGATCTCTCGATGAGAGAGTCGAAAACCATTTGTCTCACCGGTCGACTGAGCCAAACCAAAGCGCAGTTTTTTTACGTCCTCATATCTGATCGTTGACAGCGTTCGTCGCTTCCAGTTAAGCGAGCCTTGTGGCTTAGTTCGAAGCCTCCCGTGTTTTTTCCTGGGTTCGTTTGGGAGCTCGCCCAAGTAGCGTTCAAATATATAGCGAAAATGTGGTAGAGCCTTCTTGCCTTCCGAACTAAGATGCTGCGCGTAGCACTCAAAGAGATCGCCGAGGGTTTTCTCGGTTCGACTCCGACGGATTGCGTCGAACGATTTAACGCCGGCGTCGACTTGTGCATTGAGAGCTGTTGCTAATTTGCGAGCCATTCGTATGTTTAATGCCGGCCTGTTTCCAAGCATCTCGAGTGGTTCGCTACCGTCAGAAATCTCACGGGTTTCTGGTATCTGAGGATCGAACTTGCCGAGCGTAATCTTGAGCGGGCGTCCCTTAAATTTTCGAATTAGGCGGAAAGATTTCAAACCCGAGGGACTGATGGTAATCTTAAGACTACGTGAAACATCGTCGTGCACTAACACCGTTTTTTGATTTGGCACGGGAAAATCGCGGAGTGTAATCCGAGTGAATGTGAATCGTTCAGCCATGAACTTTCAACTCCTTGCGTCTAGGATCCTCGAAGTCCTTTGGCTACCCATTGGCTATTGAGTATCACCAAATTGGGCAAACAGAGGTCAACAGAAGTAAAGAATCGTTTATGCTAACTTTTGAACCTAAAACGCAAGTAAGAAGGGTTAGAAACTGTTAAAGCTACCGGCCTATACCTTCGAAGCAGAGGGTTGGGGGTTCGAGCCCCTCCGGGCGCCATCTTTGTAAGCCCCAGGCAGAGTCCTTTGAGCTGACCCGGCTGAAATGTATCACCGAATTTGCTTAAGCAATGACTTACCGCGTTCCGCGAATCTGAGTTAAGTGCCGATTCCGGAAAAAAGACGGAATAAATTCCGCCGAGAAGCAGTCAGTTTTAATGAAGCACAAGCCGAATGGCTATCGCCAGGGAACTCTGGGTTGGCGGGTTGCGTCTAAACAGGTTCGGCGAAAGGAGTTCATGCGATTACGACTCTTTGAGATTCACGAACAGCCGTGGTTTCCACAATTCCTCCGGGATCAATTTGTGGATGGACTGCAGATGATCCTGGAGGTCACGAAGACCTATCAGCCGATCGCGCAACTGCTGAGAAAACGGCTGGAGGAGTGCGGTTCTGAACGCGTGCTGGATTTGTGCTCCGGGGCAGGGGGACCATGGCCATCACTCGTGCGCGATTTCCAAATGCAGGGAGCGAAGTCACCCGAAGTTTTCCTGACGGACAAATTTCCCAGGACGAAAAAACTTCATGAATTGGAGTCTGCAAGTGCGAATCGCATTCATTTCGTTCACGATTCAGTCGATGCAACTCAGATACCGAAACACCTCCAGGGGTTCAGAACGCTCTTTTCCTCCTTCCACCATTTGGACCCTGACCAGGCGCGGTTTCTTCTGCAAGATAGTGTTAATAGAGGAGAGGCGATTGCTGTCTTTGAGGCGTCTGCACGGCATACGCTAACGTTGCTGGCGCTACTATTCGTTCCCATTGGTGCGTGGCTCTTCGTCCCTTTCCGGCGACCCTTCCGTTGGTCGCGACTCCTCTGGACATATTTGATTCCGTTGATTCCTTTCGTTCTTTTTTTCGACGGCTTGGTTTCCTGCTTGCGTGCGTACTCGCTCGCGGAACTTCAGGAGATGACAAAAGGACTCGAGAGCGGTGCATACGGATGGGAGATTGGGGAACAGCCGGGAGGATTATTGCCCGTCCGAATTACGTACTTATTTGGCTGGCCGCAGAGCGTATCTGCAGAATCCGCCGATTAATTACCCACCAGCAAAAAGCTTCGAAAACAAGACGCAATTCCTCTTTGGACATCTGCCCTTATAGCCTGTGCAGACAACCTTGTGACGTTTACAAGCACCGGGACAGTTACGGGAACATCGGGAACACTTTCGCAGTTCACAACAATCACTCTGACCGTCAACTAACAACAAGCGGATTCTCTAACAAGTGTTTGACAAACCGTTTACATTCCCCCCGGGCGTTCGGTCGTCTTATTTATGACGGCGCAAACTTGCCGTCCCTGTTTAGGGTAATGGAATAAAACGGTGGGCAAAATGATTGGGAATAATACGGAGTCGGAATCTACTATGTGTGTCAGATTGAACGAAGTCGAAGTGTCTTTGATCGTTCAGGCCGGAGGTGGGAAATATGTCGGCATCTTGAACGAAATCCCCGGAAGACTGGAATCAATCGTTTTGTACATTTCGCCCCAAACAAAAACAACGCTGGGTCTTCCGGTTTCGCAATTGACCGTGGAGGCTGTGCGCGAGCAACTTGCTGAATCCAATGCCGCCTTCAAACCAAGTTCGAGATGAAAAATGAAATCGCGCCGGTGTCGTTGTCTAGCACATATCGCACCTGTTTTCGTCTCCAAGAAACGTTTAATCGAATTCTTTAACAAGTGTTGGTTGGATTTTCCTAGCTCTCCTGCAAGGCGCGGTGAACCATGTGCACGGAAATTGCTCCTTCCCCCACGGCGGAGGCAACGCGTTTCACGTTCCCTGCTCGAACATCGCCAACTGCAAATACGCCCGGCAAAGTCGTTTCCAGCATTTGCGGGGAACGGGCCAGCGGCCATGCCGGACGCCCGCCGCCGGCATCCAAGTCACGCCCGGTAAGAATGAATCCTTTTTCGTCCATGGCAACGCAGCCGCGCAGCCACTCCGTTCGCGGAGACGCGCCGGCCATAATAAATACATGCCGGATGGGATGCACGGAAGTCTCGCCGCTCACCTTATCTTTCCATGTGACGCTTTCCAAATGGCTGTCACCATCGAGCCCGACGATTTCTGTTTTGAAATGCATTTTGATACCGGGATTTTCTACGATTCTTTGAATCAAGTAACGCGACATGGTATCTGCCAACTGATTCGAGCGCACCAGCATGTGAACTTTGCGCGCCGTCTGCGCCAGAAAAACCGCTGCCTGCCCGGCGGAGTTTCCGCCTCCCACGACAATGATTTCTTCCTGCTCGCAGAGCTGCGATTCCATGTAAGTCGCGCCATAGTAAATTCCCTGGCCTTCAAAATGGTCCAGATTGGAGATTCGCGGCTTGTTGTATTGAGCCCCGGTCGCGATCACCACAGCGCGTGCCGCCAGCTTGTTTCCGTTGTCGAGAATTATTTTGTACGGGTGCTTTCCGCAGTCCAACCGTGAGACGCTGTGTGCCACCATCATTCTGGCTCCGAATTTCTCGGTCTGCGCAATCGCGCGCGCCGCGAGTTCCTGACCGGAGAGTCCGGTCGGAAATCCCAAGTAGTTTTCAATTTTGGAACTCGACCCCGCCTGCCCTCCTGGACTGACGGCTTCAACCACAAGCACGTTCAGCCCTTCAGAGGCGCCATACACAGCTGCAGCCAAGCCAGCAGGACCGGCACCCACAATGATCAAATCGCGAATTTCCGTCTCATCGATTGCGACGTTCAGTCCCAGGCAGTCAGCCAATTGTTGAATGGTGGGATTTCGCAGCACAGCACGCGCGCGGCAAACTATGACTGGAATTTCGTCAAGCTTCACTTCAAAACGGTCGAGCAGTTCCTGCGAAGTCTTGTCGCTGTCGAGATCGACATAAGCGTACGGATGTTCATTGCGAGTAAGAAATTCGCGCAGCCGTAGCGTGTTAGCCGAATGCCGCGAGCCCATCAGGATGATGTTGCCTTGCCCTTGGTTCACCAGCTCCAGGCGGCGCAGAATGAAAGCCCTCATAAAAACTTCGCTCAGCTCAGCGTCCTTGGCAACGAGCGCTCGCAAAGCATCTCCTGTAAGTTCCAGAAACTCGCCGGCTTCGGTGACGCGGCCGCGCACCAGGCATCGGCGGCCGGAGATCATGGTCATCTCTCCGGTAAACTCACCGGGATCATGTTTCGCAACAAGCTGCTCGCCGCTGAGACCCGGCTGGACGATTTCCATGTGTCCGGAAAGCAAAACAAAGAACGGCACATTCGTGTCACCGACGTCGAACAGGATTTCGCCCTTTGTCACTTGGCGGAGTTTGCTGCCAGAGCGAACGCGATTAATCTGTGCAGCAGTCAACTTAGGGAAGGCTTGCGTGCGAACATTCAGCGCGCTGGGGACTGGCAGAGACGCCATATCACACTCCTGAAATTCATTGCGGTAGAGACCATTAAACCACACATCTAGCCGGTCTTTTTGGGTCGGGCTGTTACCGACTCACCGTTGCTTGCCAGCTAATTTAGCCATGAGCCTCTCACGTTACGTAATCTGATAGCCAGCATCTACCGTCAAGATTGATTGAATCTTTTGCCTAGTTAAGAGAAAATCCTCCCCACGATTTGTTCGTTCTGGATCCGTGCAGGGGCAGCTTGATCTCGGACTAAAGTCCGGTAGGTCCCACTCGGAGGGCTGTGACGCGCCGCGCTCAAATTGCCTCTTCTGTTATAGCGACCCTGTTTGCGGTGTCCTTGTGCACCGCGCTCCTGGCTCAGCAAGCCCCTAAAGAGAAAGCTGGCCAGCATTCTTCCAACCCAAACTCGACTTCTCTGAAAATTTCCCTGCGGCTCGCTGACGACTCCGCGTTCAGCGGGTTAGCCAACCTGCATATCGCCAATTCTGAAGGAGCTGAAGTTTTCGGAAAGGCCACAGAGTCCGAGGGTGACACAGTCTTCTCCGATCTTGCGGCTGGTACCTATTCCGTCGAAGCAACCGCGCCGGGCTTCGTATCGGTAAAACAGTCGGTTGAGATTAAGCCGGGGCACGGCCTGGAAACCATTTTCTTGGTCATGAAACCGGAAGAATTCTCAGACGCGGCTACGGTGGCATTTCCAACCGCAAACGAAAATGCCGCCTGGCATATCCCGCCCGGCGTTGATGAAGTTATTCCAAAAGTTCTCCCCGGAGTTTCTTGCGATCTGCCTGTCGTCTTGCATGGCGTAGGCGAACGCATGACTCAACTGGTGAGCAACCTTGAAAAGTTTAGCGCCACAGAACACATCGAGCATTTCAGGGTCGATAACTCCGGGGTTCTGCGCGCGCGCGAAACTCGATCTTTTGAGTATGTCGTTCTGGTCTTGCAGAATCCTGTCCAAGGTTTTCAATTAGACGAATACCGCAACGGTAGTACGGATCCTCGCCAATTTCCCGCGCAGATCGCGACCGAAGCGTTGCCGGTGATGGCTCTCATTTTTCATCCGCTGATGGTCTCTGATTTTAAGCTCACCTGTGAGGGGTTGGGTGAATGGGGAGGACGCCCAGCGTGGCAAGTTCGCTTCGAGCAGCGTCAGGATCGCCCGAATCGAATACGCTATTATAAAATTCAGGACAATTATTATCCGGTCGGCCTGAAAGGCCGCGCCTGGATCGACGCCGGCACGTATCAAGTATTGCGATTGGAGACGGATTTAATCCGGCCGGTCAAAGGGATTGAATTGGCGCGCGAACGCCTCTCCATCGAATATGCCCAGGTCCAATTCCATTCCCACGATGTTCAACTTTGGCTGCCGAAAACCGCTGAGCTTTACTGGGAACGCCACGGGCGCCAGTACTATCGCCGACATGAGTTCAGCGACTTCAAAATTTTCTCCGTGGATACGGATCAAAAATTTCAACGCCCGAAGGAATCCTACAGTTTCACCAACACATCCGATCACGATGTCCCCGGAGTGCTGATGGTCAATCCCGTCTCAGGATCGAAATTCAAGCCGGTATCAATCGAATTTACGGTACCGGCTGGACAAAGCGTGTTCAAAACGATTGGAACCGGTAAGGACGTAGCCATTCCGGGGCAGTTCGTGGGTTCTGCTAGGTTTGTCTATAAGGGGCCCGCGGGGTCGGTAAAAGTTGACGCCTATCTCGCTACAGAGAGCACGCTCGAGGTGGTGCCGGACTCCTCGCAAAATCCAGACTCACTCCACTGATTTAGCTCGCGTCAGTTTGTAGCTTCGTTTACCGCCAAACTAGCTGAGCGCGCTCCTCAAGCGTTTGGTAGTCTTCTGCAACTGGCGCTTGAGCGATTCCACTTGCTTCGACAATTGCACAAGTTCTTCTTTCGCCACCATTCCCGCTTTAGCCACTTTGCGAGCCGTGCGGTCCGCTTTGCCCATCGCGGCGCCGATCTTCTTCGCGGCCTGCTTCAACTGATTTTTTGCCATTATTGCCTCCTCAAAAAACCGATGCCATCGTATACGCGACATACGCAAATCGTCAATGCGAGTGTGTTTTACTCCGCTTCATAGCGGAACTCACACACCTTACCTTGCGTTCTGGACTAGTCTCTATTGTAACCATGGGAGAGAACGAGACTGGCTTCGCAGTGAATCTACCTTGGAAGTCGAAAAACCAGGCTAATGTCTTCCTGCGTCTCGATGGGTTGTCCGTTTAATAGCGTGGGATTGTAGCGCCACTCCCGCACAGCGGTGAGTGCCGCCGGAAATAGGGAAGTTGGTCCGCTTAGCGCTTTAAGATCTTTAATCGCTCCGTCTTTCCCAATTGTCGCGTGAAGTTTAACCGTGCCCTCCAGGTGATCCTTTTGCGCATCCGGCGGATACACCGGTTCCACAAGATTCACCAACTGCCCAACGTGAAGATTCTTTCCAGGTTGCGAACCTCCCGGCGATGAGTCCGTCGGCAGGCTGAGGGAACGTTGGGAACTTATCGCCACTGTGTCTGAGGCTCCCAGAGAAGTTTCCGGCAAACTTAGTAGAACGGGAGATTTTTTCTCACCAGCGGGCGTGCTACTTGTTGCATTTGGTTGAGCTGTGTGCGGCGCATTTAAGGAATCTGGCCCAATACTTGGCGGGCTCGATTCTTCAGCGTCCTGGTTAGCATGAGCTACCGGAGACTTGGCAGGAATCGTCCATCGACGGTTACTGGAGTCTACAATTTCGATATTCGAACTTTTCATCGTCCCGCCGGTCGGCACTACACTTGGGACTGCGCTCGGTAGCTCTCCGTTATTTTTAGACGCTTGCTCCTGCGCGCTATGCGAAGACCCAACAAAATCTCTTTTCCTTATCGCCATCCCGGCAGCAAACGAAATGGCCACCAAAAATAGTACGAATGCAGCCAGCACCCATCCGGCGCCGATTTGGATTCGAAAGTCCATCCAATTAATTGGGTACTTTTCAGATATGGCCGACTGCTGGGCGCTCGCGGATTTTTTTATTGGTTGGTGAAGTATCGATGACTTAGAGAGATAGTTTTCAGCTACGCGCGGTTCGCCGGTCTCAACAACCTCACTGCCGTCCGAGGTTTCTCCTATCAGCTCCTTGGCGGACGTTTTTGTTCTAGTCGCCTGGCGCGCAACAGACCTCATCGGCCTTTTAAAATTTGCGGGCGTCTCCTCTTCGGAGATCCAAGTCTTGATTTCATCGAGCGCCTCGGGTGGCAGATCCACAAACCGGACACCTGCCTCCTTCCGGGAATTACCTGTCCAGACAATTTCGCCGCTCGCGATCAACTGCTTCGCGGAGCTGTGAGTTTGGAATTTCACATAGGGAAGGGAATCTTCGGTGATGGCTTCGGCTGCTCGAACCGCAAACCCGCCTTCTCCGATATTTAGAACGATGCCGCCGTTATTTTCGCCCAGCTCCACATACGCAAGCGATCTGATTCGATGGCGCGGGTGAAGGCGCCGGTTCGCATCGCTTGAAAAGTTGCTTATAAGTTCAGACGATTCCGCCATCTAGTTGCATCTTGCTGCGGACGGGGGTTCGCAGCAAACCTCGCTTCGGGGCGTGATTATACTCGTTTGTAACGAATTCTAGAAACTGCCGTTCAATATGTTCGCTAATAAAGCTCCGCCGACGCAGCTGCAGTGGATACCTGCCAATCGCCCGGAAATTCGATCTTGTAACGCGCTGCTTCATCGAACAAGACGAATTCCTGCACGTTTGAGACTTCATTGCTGACCAGCGACCTGAATCTGTCCTGGGTAATGGGCCCAACTTGCCCCAGCACCATCTGCGACGGCCAGTTAAACAGGCGGCTCGCTTTCAGAGCAACGTGCGCGTGACTTCTGGCCGGGAGAAAAACTGAATCATCGATTCGTATCGCATCCGGCGCTCGCAAGCTTCCGTCCGACTTGAACCGGGCCACCAGCGCCACGTTCGGCCCGCTAGCCAGACGGTAATCTGAACCTGTCGTATTCTCTAGATCGTAGGAAAAAACCACTTCCGCATGTGTTGGGTCAATTTCCCTTACTTCAATTCCCGAGAAGCTGCTCCGTATGGCACCTGAGTTCCACTCTTTCGGCTGGTTCTGCGCCTCTTGCTTGGCAGGTGCGCGGAAAACGAAAAACACCACCCCTGTGGACGCTGCTAACAATGCCAAAGTAAGAAAGAGATATTTCATGATTACAAAACGAATTTACCACAGGCCACTGGAATTCGCAGGGTTCAATCCGATTAAATGAAGGTTGAAATTATTCCTCGAGATACTTTACGAAAACTACTTCGTTCTGCGCTTCGTTGTAAAGCAGTTCGTCCACGCTGGCCTTCGTCATCAGCAGGCCAAACCCGCCGGGACGCAATCCCTTTTTCTGGCGAAACTCATCGTGCTGTGTGGGACTATCGGGCGCATGAGAAATGGCGGCATGCTCCAGCTCCGTGAACTTGAAGCCGGGGCCAGGATCCGCGATGCGATACATCAGCATCCGCTTCGCGCGAAGATAGGAAATCCGAACTTTGCGGCTGGCGTCGAGTTTGCCTCCCCATTCCACTGCGTTCAGCAGCAACTCATGAAAAGCCTGCCCAACGGCTCGCTGCACCTCTTCTGATAATCCAGTTTTAAGATGGGCCATAAAATTTTCGATGCGCTCGGCCTCTGCGAGCGAACAGGAGACCAGCAATTCCACCCATGTGGGCGTGGCCGAAACAACCTCGATCGGGGCCACATCCGCCTTCTTCTCCAGCGTTTCCCGGACCAGCGAAATAAGAGCTCTTGGCTCCACCGGTTTCGAAACGTATTGGTAAGCTTCTTCACGAATGGCGCTCAGTAGCGTCTCGGGAGCGTCATCCGAAGTCATTACAATCACTTTCGGACGATTTTTCGTATTGCGGATCTCTTTCAGCACTTCCAAGCCGTTCATTTTCGGCATCCATATATCCAGCAGCACTAAATCGAACTTGCCGTCATTCATTTTCTTCAGCGCTGCGGCGCCGTCCGCTACGCATACGGTCGAAAATTTCTGAGCGCGAAGTGTTTCGGAAAGTAACAAGCGCGTAGTTCGGTCGTCCTCTGCAACGAGAATGCGCGTCATTTTTTCCTCCGCTGGGAATGCCGGGAGCGGCCTTTCCTTTTTATTTTCTTCTTCTCTTGCGCAGCTGCTAACAGTGCCGGTAGGAACTCTGCCATATGCTCTTCCAGGCCTTGGCACAGTTCCCGCGTGCCGTCGAGTTTACCCTGACGAGCCAGTTTTTCAATCTCCCGTCCCGTTTCGAAGGCGATGGAAGCGCCAAAATTTCCCACCGCGCCCTTAAACGCGTGGGCTGCATCCGCCAGAGCCGCGGCATTTCGCGCCGTCGATGCATTTCTTATTCGAGAAATCATCCGGGAGCAATCGCCGTGAAAAGCCTTCACTAACGTTCGCACCAGCTTCCGGTCGCCACTGAACCGCGCCAATAGAGCCCCTTCATCCACAGCATCCTTGTTTGTTGGAGCGCATGTTTCTGGCTCCGTGGCGGATTGCGGCGAAGCCATACTTTCCACCGTTTGCTCGAAGATTTTAGGGTCGAGCGGCTTGGAAAGGTATCCGTCCATGCCGGCCTCGAGGCAGCGTTCGCGATCTCCCTGCATGGCATGCGCCGTCATCGCAATGATCGGCACATGTTGGCCTGTTGCTTTCTCGTTTTCTCGAATCGCGCGTGTAGCTTCCAACCCGCCCATCTCCGGCATTTGCACATCCATCAGGACCAGGTCGAATTTGTGCTGGTCCATGGCGGAAAGCGCTTCCCGTCCGTTCTCCGCAACCACTGCTGAATGCCCCCGGCGCTCCAGAAGATGCAGGGCCAGTTGCTGATTTACTGGATTGTCCTCCGCTACGAGAATTCGCAACGGGCGCTGCCCGTCACGCGGTCTGGCCTGGGCGATCGCGGTTCTTCTCTTCGCGTTGGCCGGCACATGGAGAGCGGTCATGATTGCATCCCATAACTCGGATTGTTTCACTGGCTTTGTCAACGTAGCGGCAGCTCCCAAAGCTTTCGCCCGAGTCATATCCTCACGACGGCCTGCGGAAGTGAGCAGAATTACCGTCGCGTGCTTTAGCCTCGGGTCCTTTTTCACTTTGGTGGCCACTTCAAATCCGTCCATCTCCGGCATGTGTCCGTCCAACAACACTACCTGGAACGGATTACCTTCCGCCTGAGCCCGCTTCATCGCCTTCAACGCGGCCGCGCCATTTGTCGCCGCCACCGGCTTCATTCGCCAATTCGAAATCATTTCCTCCAGTATCCGGCGGTTCGTCGCATTGTCGTCCACCACCAGAACAGGAAGGTCTTGCAGTTTGACGGGCGAAATCATCGCTGGCTTTTTCGCCGATATGTCCTGCAATCTAAATCGCGCGGTAAAGTGAAACGTGCTTCCGCGTCCTACCTGGCTTTCCACCCACAAGCGCCCACCCATCAGTTCCGCCAATTGCGCGCAGATGGCAAGCCCCAAGCCCGTGCCGCCATATTTTCGGGTGGTGGAAGTATCAGCCTGTGCGAAAGCCTCGAAGATTCTTTCTTGTTTTTCAGCCGGAATACCGATGCCCGTATCAGTGACGGAGAAATGCAACAACACGCTTTCGCCTTCAATCTTTTCCACACCGGCGCGTAAAACCACCTCGCCATGCTCGGTAAACTTAATCGCGTTTCCCACCAGGTTCACCACAATCCGCCCAAGCCGGCTGGGATCACCCACAAGATCGTCGGGAACATCCGGCGGGAAGTGAGACACTAATTCCAGCCCCTTCTCCTGCGCGCGCAGGGCCAGGACCTTCATCGTATCCGCGAGGGTATCGCGCAATTTAAATTCAACGTAGTCCAGTTCTTCCTTGCGCGCTTCCACTTTGGAAAAATCCAAAATATCGTTGATCAAGTCCAGTAAAGACGCAGCGGAAGTTTTTACCGTGGTCAGATACTCGCGTTGCTCGGGGGTCAATCTTGTCTCCAGCGCAAGTTCGGTCATGCCCACAATGGCGTTCATCGGCGTGCGTATTTCGTGGCTCATGTTCGCAAGGAACTCGCTTTTGGCGCGTGTGGCCTCCTCGGCCTTTTTCTTCGCGACTTCAAGCTCTTTCACTAGTTTGGCAAGCCGTTTCGCATCTTTTTCCTGCACGTGTCTCGCCGCTTCCAGATAATCGGCGTAAAGCTTCAAATCCATTTCCGCCCGGCGGCGCTCAATGAATTGTCCGATCTGGCTGCCGATCGAATCGAACATTTCCACCAACTCGCCCTCCAGCTTGCGGATTTCGCGGCTGAAAAATTCCACAGCGCCTAGCACGCGATCCCCCGTGCGGATCGGAAAACAGAATGCTGCATGCAAATGTTCCGCTTTGGCTAAAGGAGCTCGCGGGAAATTCGAGTCGATGGGCACATCGGGAATCCATGCCGATTGCCCCGAAGCCCAAACTCGGCCGGGCAAACCTACGCCCCGTTTGAACGTCATCTGTCGCGTAGCACTGACAAACTGAGGGAACTCCAGATGCGGCAAGTGCCAAATATCCAGACAGTGAAGAGTGTCGCCGTTATCGTCCACACTCCAAATAGTGCCCAACTCCCATCCCAAGCCTTCGCAAATGGCTTTCAGAATTTCGGGCGCGGCCAGTTCCAGAGATTCGGCGTCCGCGAGTAGGTTTGTCACGGCATAGCCCATAGCCAGCCGGCGCTCGGTTTGTTTACGCTGCGTGATGTCTCGCGCCACCGCGAAAATCAGTTTCAGACTTTTGTTTGGCGTCGCATTCCACAGTAACCACAGATACGTCCCATCGGCCGAGCGATAACGATTTTCAAATGAAATCGTCAGCTCGCCTTGATCCATTTTCCTGGCTTCCTTGATGGTGGCTTCGCGGTCGTCAGGGTGAACGAAGTCCACGTAGGGACGAGACAGCAGCTCCTCTTTCGGAATTCCTAGCGTCCCCTCCCAGGCGGGATTAATCCGTTTGAAGTATCCGTCGAAGCCCGCAATGCAAAGCATGTCGAGCGAGAGCGTAAAAAGTTGATCGAGTTCTTCTTCGGCGCGGCGTCGCTCGCGAATCGCCAGCGACTGATCAGATACGCTTCGGCGCAATTCGATCTGCGCCACTACTAACCGGCTCAGCGCTTTCAGCGCTTGTTTCTGTTCGGACGTTAATTCGCGCGGAACATGATCCAGAACGCACAAAGTTCCCAACGCATGGCCGTCTTGTGTAATCAACGGCGCGCCGGCATAAAAACGCACGTTGGGACGATCGGTAACCAGAGGGTTCCGGCTAAATCGCGCGTCCGCCAGTGCATCCGGCACCACCATCACATCTTTTTGCAGAATTGCATGGCCGCAAAACGCGACATCACGAGGCGTTTCTGCGTCGTCAATTCCAATTTTCGCTTTGAACCATTGCCGGTCCGCATCCACCAAACTCACCAGCGCAATAGGTGTTCCGCAAATAAGCGCAGCAAGTCTGGAAAGATCGTCAAATTCCTGTTCCGGAAATGTATCCAGAATGGCGTACCTCTGAAGAGCTTCCAGACGGCCAACTTCATTCTCGGGTAAAGGCGCTTTCATGGCGGGCAAGGTTGGAATGGTACTGCGTTTCATCTTATGGTGGCTAGCAAGGGCAAGTCAACGTATGACACGTATGACCGAACGAACTGTTTGCGCCAAACGACTTCAAGCTTGCACTGGAAGAAACTCCGCAACTATCGCGCGTGAGCGACCACGCGATTTTCCTGTAACCACTCGTCAACCCGCGCTAGAGCTTTTTCCAAATGTTTCGTGTCGTCGCCAAATCCGAACCGCACGAAAGATTCCATGCCCAATTGTTCCCCGGCGACTAGAAGGACGCTTTTCTTCTCGCGCAGTTGTTCGGCCATCTGCCGGGAGTTTTGGCCGCGCCGCAGCCCTGCCCAGGCAATGGCGCCCGCCTTGGGCGGCACATGTGAGAACGAATCCGCGTGCCTGTCCAGCCAGGCACGCAAAGGAGGATAGTTACGCAATAAAGTTTCCCGAGTTCGATTCAGTATCCACGCCCTGCGCTTCGGTTCCAGTGCCACCGACGCCAAGCGATCGGTGAGCATGCTAGGGCCAATGCTCGTATAGTCGTGATAGCCCCAAAGTTTCTCCACCATTTTCGGTGTGCCAACCACCCATCCCGTGCGCAGCCCCGGTAAGCTAAATGCCTTCGAAAGCCCCGCCGTGCACAAAATGCGCTCGTAGCCGCCCCAGAAACTAGTCGTCATCGGCCCGTTGAATTCCGCACCACGGTACACTTCGTCCGCAAGAATCCAAGCGCCCACTTTTTCAGCCGCGGCAATGATTGCTTCGCGTTCTTCTTTTTTCAAAACCGAGCCCGTAGGATTGTTCGGATTGCAAATCGCCACCAACCGCGTTTTCGGTCCGATCAGCCGTGACAGCTCGTCAACATCAATGCCCCACTGAAGCTCTTCCCGCAACCACAACGGTTTTACGGTTGCGCCAAATGCGCGGGCAATTCCCGCAATCTGCATGTAATTTGGCATCATGAAGACGACTTCGTCTCCGGCCTCCAGCAGCGCCCAAGTGGCAATGAAATTCGCCTCCGAGCCGCCGCAGGTCACCAGCAGGTTCTCAGCCTTCGCGCCCGGATACAACTCCGCAATGCGCGAGCGCAATTCCTCGCTGCCATTTGTTTGCGGATAGTATTGCGGCACATCCAGAATCTTCTGCAGTGCGGCGACGTCTGGAACAAGTTCCGAAGTAGAAAGCGGGTGTACGCCGCTCTCTGAAATATTCAGTTCAACTTTGTTTTCCCATATGGACTGCCAGCGCTCGAGTTCGAAGGGCTGTATTTTCATGTGACTCGCCTTTTGCACAGTGATGTGCGCGTATAGACGCTTCCCATTGCAGGTCGTGGGCAAAAGAAATGTAAGCGACACAGCCCCGTTCTTCCAAACGAAATCCGCGATTCTAAGATTGCCTCCGCTGTGTGCGCGCGAGACAATGTTGCTCGTTATGGAGTCGCCGAGGGGCTGAATGGAACGGTCTAGAGTGCCGTTTGTAGCTGTGCTGGCGCTTGCGTCTGTTTTCGCAACGAGTTCGAGCACTCCGCCTCAAAGTCCCGCACAGTCGTCAAATTCCGCGGAGGGCACCTGGTACTTCGTAGTCTCCGGCGATTCGCGCAATTGTGGCGATGTGGTTATGCCAGCAATTGCGGCCGGCGTGATCCAATCCGGAGCGAGTTTTTATTGGCATCTCGGCGATTTCCGGGCCATTTACGAGTTCGATGAAGACATGCAGCATCAAGCTGAACATCTCGCTAAGCCCATGGACATTGCCGATTACGAGCAATCAGCCTGGGACGACTTTATTCGCAATCAGCTCACACCCTTCGGCACGCTTCCCGTATTCCTGGGAATCGGCAACCACGAAACGATCCCGCCAAGAAATCGCGAGCAATACATCATCCAATTTGCCGACTGGCTGGACTCGCCCGTGCTTCGCGCGCAGCGTCTGAGTGATGATCCGTTCGCGCACAAACTGACCACCTACTACCACTGGATGCAGAACGGGGTCGATTTCATCAACCTAGATAATTCCACGCCGGATCAATTCGATTCCGCCCAAATAAAATGGTTTGAAAAAACGCTGCAAGCTGCGGAATCAAATTCACAGATTCACACCGTGGTCGTGGGTATGCACGAAGCCCTGCCCGAAAGCATCTCCGCAAATCACAGCATGGATCAATCCGCGAATGGAATCGAGAGCGGCCGCCGCGTTTACCTCGATCTGCTTAAGGCCCAAAACCAAGCTCACAAGCGCGTGTATGTTTTGGCCAGCCATTCCCATTATTTTATGGACGGTATTTTCAACACGGACTACTGGCGCGCTAATGGCGGTGTGCTGCCCGGTTGGATTATCGGCACGGCCGGAGCCGAGCGTTACGCTCTGCCCAAAGAATCGACCGATGCGCGGGCTGCGGAAACAAATGTGTATGGTTTCTTGTTGGCTGAAGCAAAACCTTCGGGCGAAATTCAATTTGCGTTTAAGCGTCTTAAGGAATCGGATGTGCCCGCCACAGTGGCTGACCGTTATAAGTCAGAATTTGTTCACTGGTGCTTCACGGAAAATTCTGCCGCTCACTAATGCAATAGCTTTTCGACTCCGAGGAGAATTGAATGTCCGCAACCACCAATAATTCCATGCCAACTCCCGAGCGAATTTTCGGGACGCTCAATGCCTACCAACAAACCGCCGCACTGAAAACCGCGATTGAACTGGATGTGTTCACCGCGATCGGCCAGGGCCTGAACAGCACGGCAGCGCTGGCACAGAAATGCCAAGCCTCCGAGCGCGGCATCCGGACCTTATGCGATTTCCTGGTAATCAACGGTTTCCTGGAGAAAAACGATCACAGCTACGAGCTAACACCAGACGCGGCGATCTTTCTAAACAAAAAATCTCCTGCGTATCTTGGTTCGGCCGTTAATTTTCTCACCCTGCCAGAATTGATGGATGCTTTCAAGGATTTGACGGCCATTGTCCGCAATGGCGGCTCGCTGCAAGGCGACGCCACGACAACAGATCCAGATAGTCCGAAGTGGGTTGAGTTCGCACGCTCGATGGCGCCTCTCCAGACTCTCGCCGCCGAAGGGCTCGCAGAGATGTTAAACGCCGACGCTGGCACGAAGTGGAAAGTGCTTGATATCGCAGCCGGTCATGGAATGTACGGCATCACCATTGCAAAACATAATCCTAACGCCGAGATTTTCGCGGTTGATTGGCCTCGCGTCTTGCGCGTTGCAAAGGAAAACGCGCAAGAAGCGGGAGTGGCAGCGCGCTATCACACTTTGTCCGGCAACGCTTTTGAACTGGAGTTCGGCAAGGATTACGACCTGGCCCTGCTAACGGGGTTCTTGCATCACTTTGATCCCGCCACAATTGAAAAATTACTGCGGAAGATTCATCCGGCGCTTAAGCCTTCAGGCATGGTCGCTACTGTGGAATTCGTCCCTAACGAAGATCGTGTCTCGCCGCCAACCCAAGCCGCTTTTAGCATGGTGATGCTCGGCTCCACGCGAGCAGGTGACGCCTACCCATTTTCCGAATACCAACGCATGTTTCGCGCAACAGGATTTTCTTTCAACGAACTTCGCCGCGCTGCTGGTCCGCAGAGCGTGATTCTTTCGAAAAAATAAATTGTGGAAAATCGCTACCCGGAGGGAACGCCGAATGCCAGGGACAGCAGCGTGTGCTGCTCCATCTCATGCGCCTTGTGCGAACCCGTAGCGGGACTCGCGCTCGCCGAACGTTTCACTGAAAGTACCGATCGTCCACGAGCCAACCGTTCAAGCCGCGGCATCAAAAATGCCAACGCGCCCATGTTGGCCGGCTCTTCTTGCACCCACACGAACTCCCGCGCATTCGCATGGCGGTCCATTTCCGCCGCCAGGTCCGCTTCCGGAAACGGATAAAGTTGTTCCAGAGTTACGATGGCCGTTGAAGCAGCTTTGCGCTTTTCACGTTCTGCCTCGAGCTCGTGCCTGATTTTGCCGCTGCAAAGCAAAACGCGTGTCGCAGAACCGTCACCGTGATCCGGGATCACACGTTGGAACCGAGGTGCCCCCAATTCTGCTAGCGACGAACACGCCACCGGATTGCGCAGCATGCTCTTCGGCGTGAACACTACGAGCGGTTTCCGCCACGCCCGCAACGCCTGCCGCCGCAATAAATGAAAATACTGCGCCGCAGTGGAAGGCTGGCATATCTGGATGTTGTCGCGCGCTGCAAGCTGCAAGAAACGTTCCAGGCGTGCGCTGGAATGTTCCGGCCCTTGCCCTTCGTAACCGTGCGGCAGCAGCAGCACGACCCCTGACAGCAAATTCCACTTGTCTTCGCCCGCCGCCACGAATTGATCGATGATGATCTGCGCGCCATTCGCAAAATCACCGAACTGCGCTTCCCACAACACCAGCGCTTCTGGATAATCGCGGCTGAAACCATATTCGAATCCCAGAACAGAGGCCTCGGAAAGCGGCGAATTGTACACTTCGAACCAGGCTTGTTTTGGCGACACATGCTCGAGCGGCACGTAGTCCTTTTCCGTTTCAATATCCGTCAACCCCGCGTGCCTCTGGTTAAACGTTCCGCGCCGAGTGTCTTGCCCGGTCAAACGCACGGGAGTCCCTTGTTTCACCAGAGAACCGAAGGCCAGTGCTTCAGCCATCCCGTAATCTATTGCTCGTTTGCCGCGCGCCATTTCCGCCCGTTGCTCCAGAAGTTTTTTCACCTTGGGATGGATGTGAAATCCTTTTGGATAACTCGCGACCGTCTCGCCAATCGCGGTCAGTTCACTTTCCGGCACGCCAGTGTCAACTTCCATTGCCGCGTTGTAGCGACCACCGCGATACGCGTTCCAGTATTCCGGAAGTTTGCGCATCGGCGGATTTTTTTCCAGCTCCAGCGCATTTTTCTGCGCCGCATCCAGATCTTGCCGCACGCGCTCCACAATCGGCGCCGCATCTATACCGATTTTGTCGGCATAGATCTGCCACAGTTGCTGGTGCGCTTGAATCTTTCGATAGCGCAAAGGCTGCGTAATCGTAGGGTCGTCCACCTCGCTATGGCCGTGCCGCCGATAGCCGATCAAATCGATCACCACCGGAGAATTAAAAGCATAGCGATACTCAAGCGCCATGCGTCCCACGCGCGCCACCGCATCGGGATCTTCGGCGTTCACATGAAAAATAGGGATGGGCAACCGCTTGGCTAAGTCCGACGAAAACCGTGAAGAATGCAAATCGCGCGGGATGCTGGTGAAGCCGAGCAGGTTGTTCACAATAATGTTTACTGAGCCGCCCACGGTGAAGCCATCCACTCCGGCCATATTCAGAGTTTCCGCCGTAATTCCCTGGCCGGCAAACGCCGCGTCGCCGTGCATAATTACCGGAACAACTTCTTTTCTGCCGGCGTTTCCGGTCCGCGTTTGCTTCGCGCGCGCGCGTCCCATAGCCACGGGGTCCACGGCTTCCAAGTGGCTTGGATTGGACACCAAGTGGATTCCCACTTTGCGTCCGTCCTGGGCGGAAAAATCACCCGTCGCGCCCATGTGATACTTCACATCGCCGCCGCCCAGCACGCTGCGTGGATCCACGTCCTCAAATCGCGCAAAAATTTCCGCGGCGTCTCGCCCGACAATGTGCACCATCACATTCAACCGTCCGCGATGGCTCATGGCCAACATAGCTTGTTGCGCGCCTTCTTCTGCCGCTGCGCTTAAGATTGCATCCAGCAACGGCAGCAACGCCGCTTCGCCTTCCAGTGAATAGCGCTTCGTTCCCAGATAGCGTGTCTGCAAAACTTGTTCGAAAATCTCCGCGCGAACCAGCCATTCCAAGATTCGTTCGCGATCGACCTCAGGCGCTTCCTGCTCCATGCGCTCCTGAATCCATTGCCTTTTCTCCCGGTCGGGAATGTGCATAAATTCCACCCCGATCGTTCCGCAGTAAAAACGTCGCGCGGCCTCAGCCTCCGGCCCGCTGAGATCCAGTTCCAACATTGCTATCGGTTTCAGATCGCCCAGCGGGTCCAGGTCTGCCTGCAAATAGCCCCATCGGCGAAACGCATCCCACACGCGCTCTTGGTTTTCTTTCGATGCTGCGGATTCCACCACAGCGTGTTGCCGGCTCATGAATCTCCTCGCAAATTGATCCTTGTATTATAACGGTTGATCGCCTGACCCAGGAACCTAGCGCCTATTCGTTCGGCCAGTCTCCCAGTAGCCGGCGCACTAATACGAATTGCCCTAAATGATAAGAATTGTGATCGACGAGCAACAGCACCTCGCGCAAAATTGTCTGTCCGGTTCCGTGGGGAAGCGGGGCAAACAGATCCTGCTTCGGATCCATCACCAGAGCTCCCAGCGTTTTGTTGTCTTTTCCAAACTGCTCGACCGACTCGTCCCAGGCGTCATCACTCGGTGGTGCCGGACTCTTTGGCCAATAGCCTTCTGGCCATTTAGGCGAAGAATGTTTCGGATTGGTGCAAAAGTCGAGGATGTCCCACTGGGCGATTCGCATGTGTTCCAGCAGTTCCCAGGCGGAATGAGGCGAGCCCGGAGGCCTCACGCCGCGCTTTGACTTCGAGACACCATCAATCGCCTTTTTCCATTCTGTATGTGCCTCACCCCAACTCACTACTTTTCGTAAATTCTCCCGCAGTTCTTTTTCCATAAAAACATTCCCCTTTAAGAATTATTGATAACGCCTCGCAAAGCGCGGCCCATCCATTCATCTATACACGTTAGCGCTGGAAGAAATAAAGCATTCCCTTGTTTCGTGCGCTTAACGAAGCGTATCATCCGAGCGAAATCCCAGGAGCGTGACTCGTGTCTGCATCACTTTTTTCCCGCCGTGACTTCTCTCGTGCGCTCGGCTCATTGGCCGTCGCTTTCACCGCCCCGCGCCTTCCTCTTGTATTGGATGATCGGCACGCCAAACCGGCTCCGCCGAATAGCATCCACCTCAACTTCAATGAAAACCCTTACGGCCCTTCGCCCAAAGCCCTGGAAGCTCTCGGTTCCTGCGGGCAAGTAGCCGCGCGTTACCCTGATTCTTTCGAACGCGAATTAACCGAGGCGCTGGCAAAAAAGTATAACGTGTCTCGCGAAAATATCGCGCTGGGTTGTGGCTCTACTGAAATATTGCGATGTGTGGACGTGGCTTTCCTGGGACCCGGTAAAAATATTGTTGCCGCGCAACCTACTTTCGAAGCCGTTCTGGCATATGCTCGCATCACGCGCGCTGAGCCCATCACCATCCCTCTCAACTCCGATCATCGCCACGACCTTCCGAAAATGGCCGCCGCGTGCACTTCAAAGTCCGGCGTCGTCTACGTGTGCAACCCAAATAATCCCACCGGCACAATTGTCTGGCGCGATGAGTTGGCGACTTTCATTCATGCCGTCCCTGCTTCCACGCTGATTCTCGTGGACGAGGCCTATTTCGACTTTGCCGACGATCCGCGCTACAGCAGCGCCGTCGAATGGATCGCTACAAATCCCAATGTGGTCGTTGCTCGCACATTCTCTAAAATTTACGGCATGGCTGGGATGCGCCTGGGCTATGCGGTCGGTGCCAAGGAAACCATCGCGCAGATCCGCGAGCAGTCTTTGCAGGACAACGCCAACGCCGCCGTGCTCGCGGCAGGTTTAGCAAGCCTCCGGGATCCTGCCAACATCGGCACTTGTCGCGAAAAACTTAATAGCACCCGTGCCTGGCTCTGCAGCGAACTTTCAAAAGACGGACGATTCTTCATTCCGTCGCAAGCGAATTTCGTGATGATCGACATGCAAACCGACGTGCGGCCCATCATCGATCAATTTGCCGCGCGTAATATTCTTGTCGGCCGCCGCTTTCCGTCCATGAGCAATTACCTTCGAATCACAATTGGCACGCAGCAGGAGATCGAAACGTTCCTCGCTACCTTGCGCGAAATTGCTCCGGCCAATGCCTACAAAGCGGCCTGAAATCTTGGCGGCGTCGCAGCCAAAAGAAATGGGCTTTTCTAGCGCATCTGGAATTGCGCCGGAAAAGCCCATGGACAATAAGAATGCCGCTTCGTTAGAAGAGCCAACGGTCCATCCGCAATACTGGACGAACACGAGACCGCCGGTCCCACCGTGCAATTTAGGGCCTGTACATGGCCGGGGAGCCTCTAATTCGCCGTCATGCCAGGAGACCCTGCGCTCCGCCGCTGTTGAAAACATTCGCGACAGAACACCGGACGCCCTTGCGTGGGTTTGAAAGGAACCGTGGTTTCCTTACCGCATTGCGAGCAAACAGTTTTGGTTTCGACTCGTTGCATATTTCCCGAGCCGGAACCTGCGCTCATGCTCTGTCCACGGTTCCCTTTGCACGCCTTGCACCGCTTGGGTTCGTTCTTAAAACCCTTATCGGCAAAAAACATCTGCTCGCCGGCCGTGAATACAAACTCCGCCGAGCAATCTGCGCACTTCAAAATCTTATCGCTGTATTCCATATGCCACTCCAGGCTGGGAAGGAGTAGGCAGCGGGGCAGTTCGTGTCAGACAAACTTAAGGATTTGCTCGGGACAACTGCAGCTCCCGACTGCTGGCTGGCACGAAACTGCCGGGATGACCCTGGTAACTTGGCCTAATCCTGCTCACGCCGTTGCTTCTTCCGGAGACGTTTACGCGAGAGGGCTTCCTTTGCGCGACGCTTTTCACCGGGCTTCATGTAGTAGCTGTGCTTCTTGATCTCTTTAATGATGTCTTCCGACTGCACCTTTCTCTTGAAGCGCCGGAGAGCATTTTCCAAAGATTCTCCCTCTTGAATTACGACTTCTGCCACGCGTATTCACCCCCAATTCCCTATAGGCTGTTAAGTTAGTCTGATGGAATCAAACCAGTTTACCGGTTCAGACCCTCCCCGGCAATTGTGAAGTTCTTCTAACGGAGGCTACCAGCGAAGTCAAGACATATATTGTCCAACGCTCACTATCAGGCCGTTGATACCTTCCTAGTCATTAGCTTCGGCGGATTTTATCCAGCGTACGCTAGCGCACACTGGCGCCCGGAGAACCGCCAGCGTATGCTCCCTTCTTTTGTGCTGCTAGAATGACTTCTCCAGCCCGAGCGTTTTGGAGAAACTTTCGATGCCTCCTTTGATGCGCAACGCACTCGGCGTGCTCCTGGCCGGCGGC
Organism: uncultured Acidobacteriota bacterium; assembly: GCA_963731535.1. Lineage (GTDB taxonomy): Bacteria > Acidobacteriota > Terriglobia > Acidiferrales > UBA7541 > Palsa-295. The sequence goes on from CAVSWI010000017.1 coordinate 152,894, forward strand.
CAGGGTGAACGCCTGTGGCCTTTGACGCGTGACCGCGCGAAACCTGCCGTCCCTTTCGGCGGCGTCTACCGCATCATTGACGTCACGCTCTCCAATTGCCTGAACAGCGACTTGCGCCGCGTCTTCGTCCTCACTCAATACAAAGCGCTCAGCCTCAATCGCCACGTTCGTCGCGGCTGGTCGGTATTGATGGGCCTGGGAGATTTCATCGAAGTCCTTCCGCCTCAGATGCGCGTTTCGCAGCATTGGTATCAAGGCACTGCCGATGCCGTTTACCAAAATATTTATTCCATCGGTAGCGAGCAATCCAGTTACGTCTTCATCCTCTCCGGCGACCATATTTACAAAATGAATTATCAGAAAATGCTGGAGCAACACGTTGAGGCGGGTGCCGACGTTACCGTAGCGACTCTCGAAGTAACGCCTTCAGAGGCCAGCAAACGCTTCGGTGTTCTGGAAACGGACAACAACTGGCGCATCATCGGTTTCGAGGAAAAGCCCGAACATCCCAAGGAATCGCGCATTAACCCCGGAAAAGTGAATGCATCCATGGGCGTCTATCTTTTCAACACGCAGCTGCTTTTGCCCATGCTGATCGCTGACGCGGAAAATCCGAATTCCTCGCATGATTTCGGCAAAGACATCATTCCGCGCATCATTGGAAAATACCGCGTCTTCGCTTACAACTTCCTGGATGAAAATAAAAAAGACATGTCCTACTGGCGCGACGTCGGCACCATCGCCGCGTATCACGAAGCCAACATGGATCTCGTTTCGGTCTCGCCCATCTTCAACCTGTACGATAAAACTTGGCCTCTCCATACCTGGCAACAACAGTACCCGCCTGCGAAATTCGTTTTCGCCGACCCTGAACGCAAGGGTGTCGCGCTCGACTCCATTGTCGGCAGCGGTTCCATCGTCTCCGGCGGACGCGTCGAGAAATCGGTGCTTGGTCTGGATGTACGCGTAAATAGTTATAGCGAAGTGGACGACTCAATTATTTTCAATCACGTGATTATCGGCCGGCACTCCCGCATTCGCCGCGCGATCATTGACCGCCACGTGAATCTTCCCGAAGGTACCGTCATCGGCTACGACCTGGGAGCCGACCGCGCCCGCTACTCGGTCACAGAAAACGGTATCGTTGTGGTAGTGCGTCCCGAGTCAATGCTGGAAGAACCCGAGTGACGCTGCTCCTTACAAAGATCGCGTAATGCCAGACCCGCACGGTAGGGGAAATGCGGTCGTTGAGAGCAAGGCCGGAGAACACAAGCAGCTAAAATCCATTCGCATAAAAACTTCACACAAAATATACGCCGCGGTAACGGAGCGGGCTAAAACGCAGGACAAGTCACAAGTATCGAATTTTTACTCCGCTCTCAGCGCCACAATCGGATCCACTTTCGCCGCGCGATACGCCGGTATCAAACATGCCGACATCGCGGCGGTCACCAGCACACCGGCCACCATCGCAAATGTGGACCAATCGGTCGGCTCAACCCCGAACAACAGTCCCTGCAAAATACGTGTCAGCCCTAAAGCGCCGAGCAGGCCCGCCACCGTTCCGATTGCTACCAGCGCCAGATTTTGCAGAAGCACCATCGTCAAAATATCCGCCGGCCGCGCCCCGATAGCCATGCGCACACCAATTTCACGCGACCGCAGCGTAACCAGATAACTCGTTACTCCGAAGACGCCAAGCACGGCGATGCCCAGCGTCGCCAGACTAAATACTCCCAGCACACTGGCGCTCAGCCGCTGCCGCCACAATGAATCCCGCACGCGTTCTTCCATTGAAGACACATCCGCGATGGCCAGTGTCCCGTCGATTCCGTGAATCTTCTGTCGCACAGACGCGAGCGTGGTGTTCGGGTCAACGTCAGTATCTGCCACCAAGAAGAGGTTCCGCCAAATATCCTCGCTCGTATCTTGCTGAGTCATCGGAACCCACGCGGCAGAGTCGGGATCGCTCTCGACCGCGTACATGTGGCTGTCTCCGACTACACCCACGATCGTTCGAGGTGATGAAGTGGGGAGCGATTCCGCATGACCGATCCAGATCTGCTTCCCGATGGGATCCTCGCCAGGAAATTGCTGACGTGCGAGCTTTTCGTTGATGACCACCACCAGCAAAGAATCATGTGTGTCCGAACTGGTTATCACTCGCCCAGCCCTCAACTGCAACCCCATACCTTCCAGGTAGCCGGCTGTAATCACGGTGTAGCGAACCAAAGGTAGCTGCGAGAAGCTTTGAATGCCTTGGGGTTCTGAGCTCGTGATCGCTTGCAACCACCGCGGACTCGCAGCAAAAGGAATTGCTTGAGCCAATCCCGCTTGTCGCACGCCCGGAATCTGCAAGGTATCTTCGCGAACGCGCTTTGCCAGCTCGGCGATTTCCGCGGGTTTCGCATAATGAGCCTTAGGCGCCGAAAGGGCAAGCGTCAGCCGATGTTCGGGAGCAAAACCTAGTGGGACTTCCTGCAAACGCACAAAGCTGCGTATGAGAAGACCTGCTCCGCATAGCGGCACAAGCGCCAGCGCAATCTGCGGTACGATAATTGACCCGCGCAACCGGCGCCCAATTCCGGCGGCACTGGTTATTACTCCGCCCGATCCTAGAAGCCTGGCTAGATCACACCGCGACGCTTCCATCACTGGAAATACTCCGGAAAGAACAGCAGCCAGCAATGTGAGTGCAACTGTGCCCAACAAAACCAAGCCATCGATGCGAGCGTGTAGCCAGGGGATTTCCGCAGCTGGAACGAAGGAAAGCAGCAGACGCACGCCGAGAGGTGAAAACAACATCCCGATTGCTCCACCAATACTAAACAGGAGCAGAGTTTCCATGAGCAGTTGACGCATCAACACCGTCCGACCAGCGCCGAGCGCCAAGCGCAACGCAATTTCTTTCCGGCGAGCTTCCAGATGAACGCGTCGAAGGTAGCTGATATTGATACAGAGTAAAAGCAGTGCAAACGCCAGGGCGCCCGAAAACGCGATGATGGGCGTACGGAAATCGCAGGCCACTGCCCCGCGCATGGGAACCACAGCCGCTCCATACTCTTTATCTTCCTGATATTGGCCGGCTAGCCGTTCAGTAATCACATCCATAGCGGATTGCGCTTCTTTTGGCGTCACGCTCGGCCGGAGCTTGGCAGCCACGCGGTAGCTGCGTTGCGAACGGTCGGCGAACGAGAGTATGGATCGGGGAAGCACCGTCCATACGTCAACTTTGTCTTCCGGGGGAAATGAAAATCCTGGCGGAGCGATCCCTACGACGGTATGGGCGGCTCCGTTGAGGGTAATCTTCTTGCCAGGCAATGACGGATCCGCGCCATACGTACGCTTCCAGAATTCGTAGCTCAGGACCACTCTGCGGTCCTCACTGGCGCTATCCTCCTCAGTCAGCAATCGACCGGCGGCCGGTGCGAGGTTCGTTGCGGAAAAGATCTCAGGAGAAATGACCGCCGCTCGTACGCGCTCCGGATTGCTGACGTCCGCGCCGGAAGCGGTATAGCTCCATGGGATCCACACCACCACATCGGAGAAAACAGAACCGCTATCGCGCTTCCAATCGTGAAAATTCGGCATGGAAACACTGATCTGGTTCATCGACTGGGATTTCAGGCGATGTTCCCACAAATAGACCCAACGGTCTGTGTTGACCGGACCGTATGGTTTCAAAAGAACGGCATTCACCACTGAAAACACAGCCGTGAGCGCGCAGATCCCCAGCGCTAGCGTCAAAATAAGCCCAATGCTGTAGCCCCGCTTGTTCCACAACAATCTCGCGCTGTAACGCAGGTCTTGAAGCAAAGTATTCATAATTCGCTCCACCCAGCTTTTCTCATCGTTCGGAAAAGCAAGTCAACAGACGGTCAGGGCCATTATCAGAGCGGATATTACACCGAGATATGGCTTGAAATAATGAAACCGAGCACAGCGTGCAGAGTCCACGCTGTTCAGGCCAGAGATAGCGAAGAGTGTGGGTACCCCGAAACGTGTCCAACATGTGAGCTGCTTCCCGTTCTTCGAAGTAGGTTTCATAGCTGGGATCGTACGGATTCGCCTCGCCTTGAACCTTGACCTTCCGTTTGACCAGCGATTCCCAGACCGCCGTATGTGGGTCGCGACCGCGATGATAGCTTCGAGTAGCCAACCATTCAGGAATTCAGCGGTTCTCAGATCCTAATAAAAATCCCGCTTCTTGCTACCGCAGATCTAGCGATTCATAGTAATGGCGGCGTTGTTTCCAACCGCAGCGCGAATCTGTAATCGTCCGCATCTTTTTGTCTGACGCGCTGTGACTCGGGAAGCTCTTGAAATTATTCGGCAAAGAGCGTATCGCTCCCAATCCATAACGGCGCGAGTGACCTCAGGTTTTGATTGTATGTTCTAGAAACCGGACACTCCTTCCTCAGGAAGATTTTGTAACCCGCGGCTTGCGTTTGGTCACTCGAGGCGTCGCTCCCATCACATTTATGTAGCGAGCCAGATAATTCAATTCATAATTATCGTGAGATTGTTCGCTATCTGAGATTTTATCCGACGCTGTACCAGGCTACTAATGAACGTAGAGAGAAGGAGAATCCTCGAATCCTTTCGCAACGGTCCAGTCGTGCTCACTGCCGCGCTTCGACAATTTCCAAGGAAGATGTGGGTTTATAAACATGCTTCCGATGAACTGAGTATTCACGATACTGTATGCCGGATGGCCGACAACGAGGTGCTGGAGTATCTCCATTTTCGTTCTCTTGTCACCAATCCTGATTGCGCCACTAGTGAAATTGAGTCAACGGAATGGTCTGGGAGACTCGGTTACTTCTACCAAGACATTAGAGAAGCCATGGGAATTATTCGTGCACTGCGCCGGTTTACGTATCATTTCCTGGAAAAGTTGCCGGAAGATTTGTGGACTCGCGCGGCGAATCACCACATATCGCTCGACCGATGGCTTGCGAATCGAGAGAGTTACTACCCGAAACAGATCCGAGGGATGGAGAGGATTTATTACCGATGGCTGGAGGCTACGTCGTCACCCAGGGCCGTAAGAGCTGCCTGTAAGAATGTAAACTTTGAGTCACTTGTATTGCGGAGCGGAGTGTCGCAAGAAAATCAATGAGCCGCATCTAATCATATCGGAAGCGGGGGTGTTGCGCAGCTGGCACAATTTCGGGGCAACCCTCATGGCGTAGTGCCCGTCCTTGGCTACCCAATGTACTTCTTCGCCATCCCGGGGGTTTTGAAAAGTGCTTGGACCCATTGCCATACTGGTGCCGCGTTTTCGGCGGCTCAAGGGATGGGCGTATGCAAGCATCTTCTTCGACCTGACAGACGCGGCCGCATCCTGCGCTGCGGTCGGCGGTTATGGAGCGTACGCCTTTCACATTCTCGCCCCTCTCTTTCTTGCTGTTCTTGCTGAGGCATCGTGGGCGCTGCGACCGCAAAGCCGTACCATCGGCAACCTCTTTCCTGCGACAAACGGCAGGACCCCTAAGCTTTTTAACGGAGTAAGGCCCACAATCTTGAAAAACGGACGTGCAGCACATCCCTAAGAAGTGAAAACGAACTTGGAATCCTGGACCCCGAAGGAATCCAAGTGAATCATAACGAAGAAGTAGGCGAGGTAGAATTCCCTTAGCATCTGAGGCCGAGGACGTGTTGAGGCCACGGCGACGCGAATGAGTTTTCAGAGCCATCTCGTTAACCTTGTCGCCTTGACGGAACTCGATGGCTCGCCTCGCTCTACCCTTGAGCACAACCACATCTAGCAGCGTAAGAGTTGCTCGTCATTTGGCAAAAAGGGCATCGCTCCCAATCCATAACTGTGCGAGGGATCTCAGGTTTGATTTGTATGTTTTGGACACCGGATACTCCTTGCCTCCGCGCGTGCAAAGAAGGTATTCCCCTCTAGAGCGTGGGTGAATTCCTTCGACCCAGGAAGCATTTACCAGAACGCCGCGATGAATCCGAACGAAACCGTAAGACAGAAGTTTCTCAGCGACAGTCGAGATAGATCCTCGGACCAAATGAGATCTGGCTGATCGCACAATCAAGACATAGTTGCCCTCTGCCTCTACGGCGATCACATCTGCAGGATCAATGAGAAGAACTTTTCCGTCGATCGCGATTGCGATCTTCCAATGATTCACTGCCGGAGCGCTTAACGGCGGGACCAAGGTCGCGTTTCGTTCGTGCGCTCTCCTGCCTATCGTTAGGCTCGGGGCCTCGTTAATACCCTCGTCCGAAAGAGGTTTCAACATTATGATGCCACCTACTTGCATAGTGCAATGAGTTATTAAATATAGTCAAACTGCTTGCATACTGCAAGCTGTATTTCAGGGCTATGCTCGTGAATGTTAAACATCGATTCGGGGTGTCCGATCAACTTTACCCTTGAAGTGCTCGGCGACCGCTGGAGCTTTGATTGTCATCGGTGATGTCATGTTCGGAAATCGTCGCCATTCCGGGGACCTTCGGAGGCTGTCCGAAGAAGGCATTGCTTCCAACATCCTGGCAAATCGACTGAAGCGCTTGGTGCGTGGAGGGTTACTGGCGCGAAGCGACGATCTCACTCATAAGCAAAAATGATCTACGGCCTTACCGAGCCCGCTTTTCAACTCGTTCCATTGCTGGCGCACTGAAGAGAGGCTCCCGACCAGTATCCCGGCCTTTCGGGAGGGATTGTCAAGGTATGGCAATCTTTCGATCTGAGGTGAGCGAACCTCAGCAGAACACTCAGTTCACGGTTTGGATCGCCCTAGCATTGGTATTTTTCAGTTTCCGTGTTCTTTCCTGGTGCGTGATAGGTATCTGCGGTTATTGGTTTGCTGTTTGACCGCGGCCTCGAAGGCTGCTTGAAGTTCGCCAAATACTGACCGCCGCGGTAGCGGTGCTCCGAGGTGGATGCTTCTGAGTTCAGCCATGAAGGCCTTCCACATTCTCTCGCCCCCCTCTTCGAGGAGCTGTGCGCGGACGGCAAGTTCTTTCGAAACTCGAGTATGTCGCCGTCCCCAGGCGCCCATGTGCGCCAACAGTGGGACAAGTTGTATGGACGCCTCGGTAAGACTGTAAATCGCCTTTTGCTTGTGAGTCGGGTCGCGAGTTCGTGACAACAGGCCAGCGCGCACCAAGCGCTTCAGTCGATTTGCCAGGATGTTCGAAGCGATGCCTTCTTCGGACAGCCTCAGAAGGTCCCCGTAATGGCGACGATTTCCGAACATGACATCACGGATGACAATCAAGCTCCAGCGGTCGCCGAGCACTTCGAGGGTCAGATTGATCGGGCAGCCGGAGCGCCGTGCGTCTCTCATCCTTATTGCCCCCGTCGAAACACATTCTACTTGCATTGTGCAACAACCGTATCTACCCTTTTATACCACTTGCACAGTGCAAGCAGAAAGGGAAATACTCCACAAATTGGGATCAGGTGGGCGGTTTCTTTCGTTTGATGTATTTCAACGACTCAAAGTGTCGAGACGGCAACAGGATGTTCCGAACGACCGCGTACGCGTCGCCAACTACTTTTCTAATTCTACGCGATCGCGTATCCCTCTAGAAAAATCCCTGTAAGTACCTGCAATCACTGCACAACTGTTTGGCTATCGAGCTGCTATTGAGGAAGTGATTCTGAGTATCTAGTTGGTCTCGCTTAGCGTTTCACAAATTGACTGAATCCGGAGATGAAAATGCGATTGAACAAATATTTTTTGCCAGCCGCACTATTCGCGGCTTTGTTGTTTCTTTTGCCCAGATTGCTTTTGGCGCAGAGCATAGTCACGGGAGCCCTCACTGGCACAGTGACTGATCCCTCGAATGCGGTGATCGTGGGCGCTACTGTGGCGTTAACCAGCACGACCACAGGTGCGGCGTTGGTTACGCAAACCAGCACCACCGGTGCCTACTCGTTTGGGCTCGTAAAGCCGGGCTCCTATCAATTGACTGTGACGCAGTCTGGATTTAAGGAAGCGTCTCTATCTGCTGACGTCGCTCTTGGCGAAACGGCCGTGGCGAATGTGAAGTTGGAACTCGGCAGCGGCTCAGTCACCGTCGAAGTGACGGGACAAGGCGCTCTGCTCCAAACCGAAAATGCAAATATTTCGACCAGCATCGAAACAGCTGAGATCGAGAATCTTCCGAACCCGGGCGGAGACTTGAGCAACATCGCGCAGACTGCTCCGGGCGTAGCCATGAACAGCGCCGGCAGCGGGTACGGAAACTTCAGCGCGTTTGGTATGCCCGGCACTGCGAATCTTTTCACTATCAATGGTAACGATTACAACGATCCTTTCCTGAACCTGAACAACTCGGGCGCGAGCAACTTGCTCCTGGGCTCGAACGAAATTCAGGAAGTATCGGTGATCAGCAATGCCTACACCGGCCAGTACGGACGGCAGGCAGGCGCGCAGATCGACTACGCTACGAAGTCAGGCGGTAACGCTTTCCACGGCGACGGTGTGTATTACTACAACGCCGGCGGCATGAACGGCACCGACTACTTTCAGGGCTACCAACATGAGCAGAACAACCAGTGGGCGGCTGGAATGGGCGGACCGATTATCAAGGATAAGGTGTTCTTTTTCGCGAACACCGAGGGAATCAAATATTCATTAGCGGATGGCGAAGACGTTGGATATCCCACAACAGCTTTTCAAACTTACGTTCTAAACAACATCAAGACCCTGCCGACAGCGGCGACAGCCACGCCTTTTTACGAGAACATGTTCAATTTGTATAACAACTCGCACTTTGCCGCCGCCAACGCGAATCCGATAGCAAACAGCTGCGGATCCCTTAATGGATTCGGTATCACGCAGGGCGGTGCGGTGAATGCCTGCGAAGGAACCGTGGAAGAAACCAGCCCGAACGGGAACAAAGAATGGTTACTTTCCGGGCGCGTGGATTGGGACATCAACGAGAACAACAAGATCTTCGGCCGCACGAAATTCGACCGCGGAACTCAGCCAACGTACACGGACTTCATCAACCCAGTATTTAACATCCATAGCATCCAGCCGCAGGATGAGGGCCAGTTGAACTATACGCACGTGTTCAGCCCGAATGTAGTTAACAACCTCGTCGGATCGGTTTTATGGTATTCGGCGATTTTCCAGAGCCCGAACATCAATGCGGCGACGGCGGCTTTCCCGGGACTGTTTTTCCTTACCGACGTCGGTATACAGTCACTCGGCGAAGGTTCCGGGTTTAATCCTACATTTTCAATCTTCCCCCAGGGCCGCAACGTTACCCAGTGGGGAGTGGTGGATGACCTATCGATCACTCGCGGAAATCACAGCTTCAAGATGGGCGTGAACTTCCGCCGCGACGATGTGAGCGACTATACGGCAAGCGAGGGCCTGCTACCTGCCATCGGTATCAACGCCATAGACTTCTCCAAAGACGTCCTTAATCCAACGCCATCTGGAGATAACCTCGCGCAAGCGTTTGCCGTTAGCGGCCGTCAACCACTTGCCATTTACAGCGTCGGTCTGTATTTCCAGGATGAGTTTCGCGTTAATCCAAGGCTGAAGCTGACATTAGCTCTCCGCGCCGACCGCAACTCTGGTGGAGTTTGCCAGTCAGACTGCGGCTCTGCGCCACCCATTCCGTTCGCGGACCAGAGCCACAATGCAGCCCTGCCGTTTGACACGATCACCAACCCCGGCTCACACAGCATCCTGCCGGGAGTGGAGAGGATTGTGTTTCAGCCCCGTTTTGGACTTGCATGGACCCCGTTTGGAGACAAAACGGTTATTCGCGCGGGCGTAGGCCAATTCTCTGACCTCTACCCAGGTACGATCCTAGACCGGTTTACGACCAACTTCCCGCAAGTGACGACGTTCCAATATAACGCCTCGGGCAGCAACTTCGCCTTTACCGATCCGAATTCGGCGGCGAACGGAGTTGTAAGCTGCAATACAGCTTTCCAATCCGCTTACCATTCCGGCGGAAACCTGGCGGATTTCAACACGACTCCGGGCTGCGCTGGACAGGTTCCGGGCTTGAACGACGTCGGAAAGTTGCTAAACCCGAAGTACACGGAATGGAACGTGGAAGTGCAGCGCACGATTGGCGCCAGGACCGTGGTATCGGCGAACTACGTAGGCAATCGCGGATATGATGGACTGCTGCTCGATCCTTACACGAACATTTACAATCCATCGGCTTTCGGCGGTCTTCCGACGACTCAAGCCGATCAGCGAGTAGCAAATGTGGTCACGCTCACGAACAACGGTTACTCCAATTACAACGGTGTCACTCTATCGGTGCAGGAAAACATGTGGCATGGGTTCATGGGTCGATTCAACTACACCTATAGCCACGCTCTCGATCTGGTTTCGAACGGTGGCATCCTGCCTTTCCAAGTAACCCCCTCACAGACCAGCATTGAGACCCAACTCAATCCAACCTGTCTGCGGTGCAGCAATTATTCAAACGCAGACTATGACTTGCGTCACAACATCACTGCGAACTATCTATATCAAATGCCGTTCCACAGCGAAAATCGGCTGGTGGATACAGCACTTGGCGGCTGGATCATGTCCGGAACACTATATTTCCATACCGGATTCCCGTTCAGCTTGATAGACGCTGGTGACTTTAACGATCAATTGGAAGGGTTCAACGGTGTTGGCGGGCAAGGATTGTTAGCCCAGCCGATCACGGCTGTGCAGAACTCCTGCCAGAGTCCAGGTGTGCAGTGCTACTCACTGGCTCAATTTGCCGGTCAAGTGAATCCAGCACTGACAGGTCCTTGCAACCCTTGCTTGAATCCGGCGCCGACTGGATTCGGAAACGGAGTGCGGAACAGCTACCGTGGGCCGAACTACTTCAACACCGATTTCAGCCTTCGGAAGAACTTTCGGGTAACAGAGCGTTTGGGACTTCAGCTTGGAGCTAATGCGTACAACGTGCTGAACCACCCGAACTTCCAAAATCCGATCAATTCAACGGGAAATCCGGCACAATTTGGTCAGATCTTTGAGACCACCGCCCCACCGACCACGCCGTACGGTGCGTTCGCGGGTTCTTTGGCCAGTGCTCGTATCCTTCAGGTAATGGCAAAGTTCACGTTCTAACTTGATAACTAAACAGTAAGAGAAGGAGGCGGTCCTTCGGGACCGCCTTTTCTTTCAGACAATTGAAGTGGCTGTCAACAGGCTAACGGTAATCAGCGCGCCGCTTCAAAATGCTTATTCGAGGGAATGAAATAGGAAGAGTGCATCACCGCACGAGACCACGGAAAGGAGAACGCATCATGGCACGAACCACGATGTCGCGCCGCAGTCTGCTCGAAGCAGGCGCTGGCGCGCTGGCTGGAGTGGCGGGATTGCTGGGGGCGCCAAGCGCGCACGCGGCGGAGGGACGCGCAACGGGAATGGAGCCGAGCAAGGCGAACGAAGACATCATCCGGAAATACTACGCCGGGTGGGAGAAGGATGAGTGGGGCGCGCTCGACATTCTGCTGGCCGACAACTTTACTTTTACGAGCCCGAACCACGACGACCACATTAGCAAAAGCGCTTTCAAGGCACGGTGCTGGGAGTCGCAGATTGATTTCATCGAGCGGCTCGACGTGGAGAAAGTGCTCGGAGAAGGCGACGAGGCGTTCGTGAAATATCTTGGCCGGACAAAGAACGGCAAGTCGTTCCGGAACGTCGATTATTTTCAATTGAAGGACGGCAAGGTCGAGGCCATCGAGTGCTACTTCGGCGGGCAATTCGGTTTTCCGTCTGCAGCCAGCACAGGGGAGAGGTAACGCCGTGTTAGCCGCCGCCCCTCCGGCGCAACGATGGTGCCTCCGCCACCGTAGGTCGTGGCGCGCAGTGGCTAGTTCTGCGAATGCGTGCTCCGCAGTGGTCCATTTCTCGCGAGTCCATATCCACTGTCGAGGAAAAGCTCCGGCCGTACGGATTCGCACGCATTCACCGGTCCCTGCTCATTAACACAATGTTTGTGGAAGAGATTCAACCGCGTGCCACAGGTGACTGTGTTCTGCGCATCAAGGGAGGAAAGGAATTCGCCGTTTCCCGCACCTACAAAGGAATCTTTACTCCATAACGTCTCGATGGTTCGGAAGCGATCACTTCAATGCCGACTGAGGCGTATTCGGCGGTAGGAGAGCCATCGGACGTTGTCAGAGGAGAAACTGATGAAGCGAAATGGAGATACAGTAGTTGTTGGTCTAATGCTTGCCCTGATTCTTGCTCTTGCGGCGCCATCGAGGGCGCATGGGCAGGATAGCAAAGACCCGTACCCCACGATGGCCGCGCTCGACCGATATCTGATGGAGCGAAGTGTCGAGATAACGCTAGCGCGGAGCGCAGCACCCCCGTTCATCGCACAGGATGCTGAGGTGATGATTTTGGGAAAGCATGGCTATGAAACCGCGGTCGAGGGCAAGAACGGGTTCGTCTGCATGGTGGAGCGTTCGTGGACGTCGCGGTTCGAAGACCCGGAGTTTTGGAATCCCAAGATTCGGAGCGCCATCTGCTTCAATCCGCCGGCTGTCCGGTCCGTCCTTCCCCACACCCTCAAAAAGACCGACCTGGCGCTGGCTGGACGCTCGAAAGCACAGATATCCGAAGCAATCAGCACCGTAATCGACAAGAAAGAGTTGCCCGGAGTGGAGCCCGGCGTGATGTGCTACATGTTGTCCAAACAAAGCTACCTAAACGATCGCGATGCACACTGGCATCCCCACCTGATGCTTTTCGTTCCGCTGACGGACCCCGAGTCTTGGGGCACGAATCAGCCCGGGTCACCGCTCATTGGGGTCAAACTCGAACCGGATCGCCTTACACTGTTCCTGCTTCCGGTCGGCAATTGGTCCGACGGAACGCCCGCTCCACTGCCGCAGTGATCACTTCGACGATTTTGTTGGCTTACGGGAAACTTGGGCGCGCCGGGAAAATCATTCCGAGCGAAGCGCTTGTATCACGTCGACGCGGGCGGCGCGTGCCGCCGGGAGCATCGAAGCGACTACCGCCGCGCTTAACAACACAAACGCAGAAACGATCACGGGCAATGCGCCCGGCATTTTTAAGTCGCCGAAATGACTGCCTGCCACGCGCGCAACGATGAGCCCGAACGCCGCGCCCGCCACAACGCCCAGGGCAGCCATCACGACGCCTTCCGTCACAACACGCCTGAGGAGATTTTCCGGCTGTGCCCCTAGCGCCAAGCGGATGCCGAATTCGCGTGTCCGCGCGCTGACAGAAAACGCCAGTACGCCCGCGACGCCAACGACGGCAATCACCGAGCAAGCGAATCAGAGTTGCCAGGATTCGTCTCGAATCCACGCGATACGTCACGTCACGACCGATGTTCGGCCTTGTCAGTTTCTATCGTAATGGCGTCACCTTCGCGGCGCTGCCGCGCACGCGCACGCTGAGCACTCCCGACTCGTTTATCCTTAAGTTCGATCCCATGCCACCGACGCTATTGCGGCGTGCTAGAAAAACCACACGCATCATCTCGAGAAGACAAAAATCTGACGTGAAGTGGTATTCCTTCCTGCTGGGCTCCGTGGACGACATGCGTGACGCGCTGTGGTGGCTCAGCCGGGCATACGAAGCAGCGAAATAACAATGCGTGCCGGAAAAAGAATGCACTAGCCCGGAACATGTCCGGTTACGCGACTTCCCGGGAGTTAGCCGAACTTAAGGCGAGATTCTGAAGCGTCGAACCCTGAAAAAAAATCAGTGGGAACTGGCGGCGCGGGCTGTAACCTTCCAGCACGAGCCGCCGGCCGGAGGCCGTGCAATCTTCGACGGCGTGCTCCAACCGCTATGACTCACGCTTACTTGACAGGAATTGGAAGGCGAGAGGTCAACACACACATCTAGCCACCGATTGGACTGTCAGAGAAAATCTTGTTGATGGCCCCGGGAGTCGTTCCACTTCGACGATTTCGTTGGCTTATGGGATCGTAAAAATGCCATTCAGGCCCTTCGATCCCGCGCGGCGGGATCTCAGGATGAATCGCGCTGTAGCGCGATTCAGAAAATTATTCCGAGTGAAGCGCTTGTATGACGTCAACGCGGGCGGCGCGTGCCGCCGGGAGCATCGAAGCGACTACCGCCGCGCCTAACAGCACAAACGCAGAAACGATCACGGGCAACGCGCCCGGCATTTTTAAGTCGCCGAAATAACTGCCTGCCACGCGCGCAACGATGAGCCCGAACGCCGCGCCCGCCACAACGCCCAGGGCAGCCATCACGACGCCTTCCGTCACAACACGCCTGAGGAGATTTTCCGGCTGTGCCCCTAGCGCCAAGCGGATGCCGAATTCGCGCGTCCGCGCGCTGACCGAAAACGCCAGCACGCCCGCGACGCCAACAACCGCAATGAGCAACGCGACCGCTGCGAACACGCCAAAGACCAGCGAGTTCAAGCGGTCTGGCGCAAGCACTTTTGCACGTATGTCTTCGAGCGTGGCGGCGTTCTCAACGGGCTCATCGGCGGACATCTGCCGGATAATTTTTGTTACCGGCGTTACCAGCGAATAAGGATTTGCGGTGGTGTGGATGAAGAGGTGGCCGCCGAACATTTGAGCGTCTGCAAAGGTGTAATAAATGGTGGAGGTGGGCGAAGGAACTATATGGTCGTCGTCCACATCGGCGGCGACCCCAATAATGCGGTGTGGCGCCGTAAATCGCGCCTTTTCGCTCGCAGTGCCCTCAAGGAACTCGAGCACGGGATCGGTCCAATAGACATGCCGATTGATCGGATCCTGACCAGGAAACATGTTCCGTGCGAGAGTCGCGCTGACGATCACGACCGGCTCTCGATTCTGGTCATCGAGATCGTTGAAATCCCGGCCTGCAATAATGGGAACGCCAAGCGCGCTGAAAAAGCCGGGAGAAATGTTACGCCACTGCGCGCGAGGATCGTCTTTGCCGTGGACGTGTCCATCACCAGAGAATTGCAAACCCACACCGAAGTTGTCGGCATCACGCCAGGGAGCGATCATCCCGACAGCCGTCTCGGTGACGCCAGGTAGCGCATCGATCTGACGTATCGATTCCTTGTAAAAATCGACGACTTGCTGAGGTGTTTTTCCGTAGGACGGCGCCGGAACGTCAATGGCGAGGACGTGACGCGTATCAACACCGGTCTGTGTCTTTTGCAACGCGATCAGCGTAGTGATCAACATGCATGCGCCCGCCAAAAGCACGAAAGACGCTGCGATTTGGGTGACCGCAAAGATGCGCTGGCGGCGGGCGGTGCTGCTGGTGATGCGAACGCTGCCGCTGGCGAGGTTCATGCCATTCGAGGCGTTCGCTGATGGCAGGCGCGGCACGAATGCCAAAATCACCGCGGCGACTACTGCCAGCGCCACTCCCACCCAGAGCAGGCTGGAATCAACCGTCAAATCCAGCGCCCGGACGGAGAAGCGCGAGGCGTATCGCGCCAGGATTGTGACCAATGGCTGCGCGCTCACTACGCCGATTGCTGCGCCCGCGCCGCAGAGCAAAAGGCTTTCCGCTAACAACATGCGGCGGAGCGCCCAAGTGCTTGCGCCCAGCGCGGCACGGACGGCCAACTCGCCTTCTCGGCGAACCGTCCGCGCCAGAATCAGGTTGGCAACGTTCGAGCAGGCGATGATGAAGACGAGCCCCGAGGCAGCGAGAAGCACGAGCAGAACGGTGCGCGCGCCGGAGGTAATCTCGTCGCGGAGCATCCGCGTCTCGATGCCGAAGCCACTACTATCGGGATAAGCATCCTTGTGATCTTTTTGCATTGTGGCGTAGACGGTGCGCAACTCGGCGCGAGCCTGGTCGAGTGTGGCGCCGGGAGCAAGCTTACCGAAGAGTTCGGTCATGCGATGGAGGCGGCCCGTTACCATCGTGGCCGAAAGATGATGCGGGCTGATGACGAGGTTGCCGGTAATCTCTGTGTCCGCGGGATACGGCACAGAGGGTTCCAGGACGCCGATCACCGTGGCCGAACGATCGCCAATGCTGCTGAGGCGAACTGTCTTGCCGATCACGTTAGGATCTTTTTTGTAAACGGTGGACCAGAAGCGATACGTGAGCACGATGACGCCGGCGGCGTTGGGGCCGTCGTCTTGAGGTCCGACGAGGCGGCCGAGAACAGGGCGCAGGCCCATTACATCAAAATAGTTGCCGCTAACGACGCCGCCGTGAACTATGCGAGGTTCGCCGAGTCCGACCATCGTAAAGTCCATCTGCGAGAAATCGCCGAACTCGCTCACGGAATGGACACTGGTTTCGATGTCCTTGATTTCGGGCACGGAAAACGTTGTGTTGTCAGCTCCTAGGCCGGGGGCGCTCTGGCGGATGTATATCAGCTGGTTCTCGTCGCGGTTGACGAGCGGCTTGAGCAGCACTCCTCGCACGAGCGTGAAGATAGCCGCGTTGGCACCGATGCCCAGCGCCAGCGTGAGGATCACAATGCTCGCCAGTCCTTTGCTACGCATCAGCGAGTGGAACGCAACTCTTAGATCGCGGAAAAATGACATGTTTCTTGTCCTTTCGGCGCTTATCAGCACCGCGCGTGCCAATAGGAAAACCCACATTGTAAATCACTTACCGCGGGCTGCGTCCTAGGGGATGGTCGCTTTCAGCAGCCCATGTCCAAATTCGGACAGCGACTCGGTTATGGAATTCCGGGACAGGTGGCGTGTGGTCTCGTGGCCGCCCTTATCGCGAGGTACCCTTTCGCCGTCGCCGCTCGCTCTCTCTTATGATTTCGTTTATATCCGCCGCCGGACGTATCTCGATTGTCCCACAGTTCAACTTCACTCCCGGAGATTGGGAAATGAGCTGAATTGCGTGATTCAGATCGCGCGCTTCCAGCACCTGAATTCCACCTAATTGCTCCTTCGTCTCCGCGTACGGACCGTCTGTCACTGCAACCTTTCCGTCCTTCCAATACACGGTCACCGCCGTGTTGGGGGGCTGAAGAGGTTCCTCAGCGACCAAATGTCCGTTCTTCCGCAGTTCGTCGTTGTAGCTAAAACATTCGTCCAGCACGGTGTTGCGCTCGCTCTCAGACATGTTTTCGAACTTGCCGGGCTCGAGATAGCCCAAGCAGATGTATTTCATCAAATCCTCCTTGTTTCCTGTGACTCAAGGAGCGGTAGCTCATCGTTCTGATATTAGATAGTCGTTCGGGAGACCGAAAATCGACAGCTGCTCCATTTTTTTTTAGCCTCGTCAGAGATGCCAGCGAGATTAAAAGCCCGGACCACCCGGCCGAATGTTTATTGACTTCCGGTTGGGACTGCGCCAGCACGCTCGTAATTCACGATAATGACGCCTTTCGAAGTGACTGTGCTTTCCGTCACCTTGAATGCCGCTGGGATCGTGCCATCGGCAAACAATCGTTTTCCACTGCCCAACGTAATCGGAAATATCTTCAGCCAGAACGCATCGACCAAATCATGCTTGAGGAGCGTCTGAACCAGATTTGCGCTTCCATAAACGTGCAAATCCGGCCCTTCCTGCTGCTTTATTTTGGTGATTTTTTCCGCAATATTCCCGTTCAAAAACACCGACGGCTGCCATTCGTGAGAAGTCATGGTATTCGAGGCGACGTACTTGGTCGCGGTGTTGACGCCCGGCCAAATGTCGTTATGCTGCGGCCAGAATCGTGCAAAATTTTCAAAGGTTTTCCGCCCTAGCAACAAGTCAGACGGCATGTTCATCTGCTTTCTCATGGCCGTTCCAGAAACAGCGTCGGAATGTGGACTTGTCCACCCGCCATACTTGAAGCCGCTGGTGGTGTCTTCCTCTGGCCCGCCTGGGGCTTGTATGACTCCATCAAGGGAGACAAATTCAAGCACGTTGATTTTTCTCATGACTGAGTTCCTCTCGAGTCCTATTTGATTTTGTTTAATTTACGGGTGTCTCCGGTTTTCGATGAGCCAGGTAATCCCACTTGGAAGCTGGGATGCTGACCCGGCTCGCGGCACCCCGACACCGGCCCGTCAGGCCAGCATCGCCGGCGGTTGTCACTGCCGCTCAGTTGCTTTCGTTGAGTACTCCGTCAGAGAATCGCGCGCACCTCGACCGGCGTCCCACAGGCGACGACAGCCTTGCGCCCCCACGCCAGTGCCTCGTCCAGATTCGCGGCTTTCAGCACCCAAAAACCGCCTACGTGCTCCTTGGTCTCCAGATACGGCCCGTCAGTGATGAGCACCTTACCATCGGGCTGCGCCCGCAGCGATTTCGCGGTGCTGGCCGCGGAGAGGCCAAAAGCGAAGACCCTGGCACCCGCAGCCTCCATCTCTTCGTTGAGCACATCAATATCGCGCTCCATCGCTTCGGTCACGAGGGACGGGTCGAAATCGTCGGGGTGGTGAATAGAAACCAAATACTGCGGCATGATTTCTCCTTTTTCTATAACGAATGATCTTAGGGCCGGGCGTTTGCCCTGCCTTCACTACATAGTCGACCGGACCAACCGGATTTCGACAAGTCGTCCTGGGATTTTTCTCACTGCCCCGAACTCTGCCGCGACGCTTTTGGCTTCTCTGCTATATCAGCTTTGCCAGTGGCGAATGCTTTGCGCAGCGCAGACTTCCAACTCGCGCTGAATTGTTGGGAGACTTCGGCATCCGGCACGAGGAGGTCAAATCCATGAAAGGCACCACACACGACCAAGAGTTCGGTTGCGACTCCGGCATGGACGAGCCGCCGCGCATACTCCATGTCTTCTTCGGCGAACAGGTCGATAGAACCGACGCCGATCCAGGCAGGCGGTAGGCTGGCGACGCTGGCTACCCGGGCGGGTACGGCAGCTACCGGCACCTTGGACGAACCAGCTGGAACACCGAGCAGCGAGCTCCAGGCAAAACGATTGGCACTCGCAGTCCACATAAACTGGCCAATGGCGGGCGGCGCTGGGTGGGAGCTGCCCGTTCGATCGTCTAGCTGGGAATAGATCAGCAGCTGGAAGACGATGGGAACTTCGTTGCGGTCGCGCGCGTGAATCGCAAGGCTCGCTGCGTGGCCGCCGCCCGCGCTCTCACCGCCCACGGCAATCCTGGAGCGATCGATGCCGAGCTCGGGCGTTTGCCGGAACTTGCTGACCATCTCTGCTGAGAAGTCAAAGGCGGGGAACTGCTTGAGCGTAGGAAGAAGTTCCGGATCGACGAGGGAATATGGATCCGCGACCGCCGGCGAAGTTTCTGAGCGCGAGGCTTGCTCAGCCTCCGCCAGCGTAGCTGCAGGCGCGAGTCCCAAAGCCAGACCAAAGCCGGCGGTGCGGATAGCGAAGTCGCGACGAGTGAGTTGATTGCTCATTTGAGTAGAGGCGACTCGCGTTGCATCGCTTCGCCCTCGACGGACGGGTCGTAGTTGTTGGGGTGGTGAATCGCAACCAAATACTGGCTCATGAGTTCTCCATTCTCCGGTGGCGGCTACATAGACGTCGCACGAGGCGTCGCGAATCGACAAAGCGAGGAGAGTTTTTTTTTACTTCTGGCCCGGCTCAGCGCCGGGGTCGCCGAACTTCTTTTGGATCTCCTTTTGGACCTCCGGATCGAAGTCGGTCAGGTCAAACATCCGGCGGACTTCGACCATTTCGTTGTCCGAGCCGGGGATGCGCGAGGCCCATTCGAGCGCCTCTTCGCGCGACTTCACCTGGATGATCCAGTAGCCGCCGGCCACTTCCTTCACTTCGGTAAACGGGCCGTCGGTAACTTTCGACTTTCCGCCTTTGAAGGTAACGCGCGCGCTCATCGTCGAGGGCGGGGTCAGACCGTCGAGCGCGAGCAGCACGCCGGCTTTCCCTAGTTCCTCGTTGTACTTGCCCATTTCCTCCATGTCTTTGAAGTTGGGTACCCAGCCGGGTTTTGCGGTTTCGTACTCTTTCGGAAAACTGATCATCATGAAACGCATGGTGTTCTCCTTGAGTGTTGAGCGGACGCCATATCAGTGCCGCTACTTTTATATAGGAGCTTGGGCCGCGCTGGGCCTGAAATTTTGCGAGTGGCCGGGTGCGCGGTGCGGCTCTACTTACTAGTCGAACGGGGTGATGGGGAATCGACATGCGATTTGCGAATTTTTCGCGTAGCGTTCGCCCCGGAGACACTTTCTGGCGGGCCGGTTGCCCGGCCTTCACCACATAGTCGAACGGCCGTACCTGAATTCGACAAGTCGTCGAGGTTTTTATTTTAGCTGCCGGATCCGCTCTTGCAGGAATTGCCGCTCGGGTTCCTGTTGGGTCAGCGCCAGGGCTTTCTCATAAGACGACCGAGCCTCAGCGGTCCTGCCGAGCCTGCGGTACATATCTGCACGGGCTGAATGCGCCAGGTAATAATTGGCCAATTCGCCCTGTTCCAACACCGCGTCGATCTGCGTCAAACCGGCCTCTGGACCATCTCTCATCGCGATGGCCACCGCGCGATTGAGCTGTACCACCGGCGAAGGCTGAATCCGTACCAATTGGTCGTATAGCGCAACAATCTGCCGCCAGTCGGTCGCCGCCATCGATTTCGCCTCCGCATGAACCGCCGCAATCGCCGCCTGCAGTGTGTAGGAGCCGAAGCGGCGCGACTTCAGCGCTTTCTCCAGCAGTCCCACTCCCTCCGCGATTTGCTCCCGGTTCCACAGCGAACGATCCTGGTGCTCCAGCAGAATCAGCTCTCCGGTCGGCGAGGTTCTCGCGGCGCGACGCGATTCCTGCAGCAACATCAGGGCCAGCAGCCCAATGACTTCCGGCTCTGCCTGGAGTTCGGCCAGCAACCGGCCCAATCGAATCGCCTCGCCAGTTAGCTCGGCCCGTGTTACTTCCGCTCCCGCGGCAGCAGAATAGCCTTCGTTGAAGACGAGATAGACGACCTGCAGCACCGCGCCCAGTCGCTCTGGCAGTTCCTGCGGCGACGGCACTTCGTACCGAATCGGGGTGTCTCGAATCTTTGCCTTTGCGCGCACAATGCGCTGCGCCAGCGTTCGCGGAGTGGTGAGGAAGGTCTTGGCGATCTCCTCGGTGGTCAGCCCGCACACCTCACGCAAGGTAAGCGCCACGCGCGCTTCCGGCGCGAGAGATGGATGACAGCAGGTAAAAATCAGGCGCAGCCGATCATCCTCAAGGCTGTCCTCTTCATTGGACGTTTCCGCCGAACTCGATTGCGCTTCGAGATAGCGCACCAGCTCGTCTTGCGACGCATCGAATCTTGCCCGTCGTCGCAGCGTATCAATGGCTTTGAATCGCGCCGTCGAAATCAACCATGGTCGCGGGTTATCGGGTACTCCACTCGCCGGCCACACGCTCAGCGCCGCCGCAAAGGCTTCGTGCATCGCCTCCTCGGCCAGATCAAAATCACCGAGCATGCGGATCAGAGTTGCCAGGATTCGTCTCGAATCCCCGCGATAAAGGGAATCGAGCAATTCGCGTATCTGCTCGGTGGAACGTTCGGACATGACGACGACCTTAGCAAACCAGCTACCCCGGATCAATTTGGCAAACGGCGGATCGATGCAAAGTGCCCAGGTCGTGACTCTGAAATCTGGACAACAGAACGCTTCCTCGGTTGACTCGAAATCGCCAATGCACTCATTTGAGCTTCGTACAAGCTCAACACTACCCCGTTGCTATCGAGTCACGAGCTACTCGGAAGCCATCCAAATGACCTGCGCTACGCGTAGAAGTGCCCTTAGCTCGCACGAAATGGCAGTGGAAGATCTTGCCTTGGATGGTTGCTCGCAACGAACGCAGTAGCAGAATGACATCTTGGCAGAACGCAGAGATTTTGAACCGGGCTTTTTGATTTTTCTTCCAAAAGCCTGATCCTGTACCTACTTTCTCGACAACCGGATGGTCGGTAAAGCGAACCTTCCGCTGCAAGGCAATGAATTCAAAGAACAAAGAGCGCTTGCGTCCAACGGGCATGAGACAAGAATGCTTGGTTTCGAGCCAGGCACTCTCCGGATTTTTCGTGTGGAGTAAATCCCTGATTCTAAAAGAAGTGGTCGGGGCGAGTGGATTTGAACCACCGACCTCCTGGTCCCGAACCAGGCGCGCTAGCCAGGCTGCGCTACGCCCCGAAATTTTTAAGACGACCGCGAACAGTTTATCGCGCATTCACCATCGACCGCAACCAATCGTATCGCGCCTTGCTCCAACACAGGGAACGCGAGCACTCGCTGCGCCTATTCCCCCGCGTTCACCTCACGATTTAGATTGCGTTGGAAAAGCATCGCCAACTCATTTAAGCTCCTGCGCTGTGGCTTGGGGCCGAAGGTGCACAGTGCGGTGAGCCACCGGAGGACTCATGTTGGGTTCGAAGTTAGCCGCTGTTCTCATTTTCATTATCAGCTTTCCAGTCGCACCTTCCCGTGCACAAAATCAGACAGAGTCGAAAGCGCAGCCGCAAACACAATTGCAAACGTCGCAAGCCCCCGCAACAACGCCAGCCGCTAATCCAGCCGACGTCGGCACACCTGACGCAATTCTCGCCGCAACCTACGATGTGATTTCAGGCCCGCCAGGTAAACGCGATTGGGATCGCTTTCGCTCGTTGTTTCTTCCTGGAGCGCGCATGGCCGCGGTTAGAAAAGGAAAGGACGGCAGCCTCTCCGCTCGCACCTTCACGCCGGATGAATATGTCGCGATTGGTGATGCGTACTTCACGAAGAATGGCTTCTTCGAAAGAGAAGCTTCGCGCCACGCCGACCGTTACGCCAACATCATGCAAATTTTCAGCACGTACGAGTCGCGCCACGACATCAAGGACCCTACGCCCTTTGCGCGCGGCATCAATAGCTTTCAATTATTTTTCGACGGCAAGCGCTGGTGGGTCGTTGACATCTTCTGGCAGGAAGAAACTCCCGAAGCACCCTTGCCCGAAGAATTTCTCCCCAAAGCCCACTAATTCTTTCAGCGCGAGCGCGGGGACGCGCACACGAACACGTTCCCGCTCGCGCCGTGGGTTCAGGAATCCGTCAAATTTCTCCGCCGATTTTTTTTGAGAATTATTTGGTGATGAGTGGCAGTGGTGCCGTCGGAGCCGGGCTAGCAGCACCCGCAGCTCCGGACTTTAGAGCTTCCTGCACTTCCGGCGGAAGTTTGTCGGCGCGCGCAAGTAATGCGCTCACTTGCCACATTTGCTGATCCGTAAGGGACGCGCTGAATCCCGGCATTCCGCTTAGCCGAATCCCGTTCTTCACTTTCCAATAGGTTTCTCCGGCCGGATCGTCGCTTACTGTTTCTTTCACCGTCATAAGTTGCGGAGCGCGAGGGAACATCCCGATCGCCGCAGCGGAAGCAGGCTGCTGCAGCAGCCCGTGGCAGAATGCGCAGTTTTTCTGATAGACCTCGGCGCCGCTCAGTAAGTCCGCCGTGGTGAATCCTGAAACGTCACGTTGCGGCATCTCTTTATCCATGCGAGCATGCAATCCCATTTTTGCAAAAGTTTTTTCAAACGGCATCTGCGGATCGGCCGTAGCCACAGGCGCCATCCCAGTCTTGAAGTAAAAGATTGCGCCCAGCATCATAACAACTAGTGTAACGAGTACTCCGGTAAAGAAACCTCGCATCAGGATCCCTCTCTTTCAATGGCACTCAGAACTGGTCTTCAAATAACTGCAGATTGCCAATCTCGAGGCGGGCATTATAAAGCAAGGTTGTCCTCGAATTCGTTCCGATTGCACTTTAGCTTCTTGAGCCAGTGCGGTCCCGGCAAATGAGCTTGCGAGGCGCCCGATAATGCGTCCAGAATACGCAGCGTTCTTGGAGGTTCCCCATGTTCCAAAAAGATCTGCTGAAAGGCCGCACAATCCTCGTTACCGGAGGTGGCACAGGCCTGGGCCGCTCGATGGCCCTACGGTTCGCAGAGTTGGGCGCGAACCTATTTCTCGTCGCTCGTCGCGAAGAGCCTCTGAAGAAAACGGTTGAAGAAATTCGCGCAGCCGGAGTACAAGCCTCTTACTTCCCGGGCGACATTCGCAACTACGAAGCGGTGGAAAAGGCAATCGAGGCTGCAGAAAAAGAATTCGGCACCGTGGACACGCTGGTAAACAACGCCGCCGGCAATTTCATTGCCCGTACCGAAAAACTCTCGCCTAACGCCTTCAACGCGGTAGTGGGCATCGTCCTTCAAGGAACATTCTTCTGTACACTGGCGCTGGGAAAGAAATGGATCGCGCGCAAGCAGCCCGGAACAATTCTGAATATTGTCACAACCTACGCCTCTGCCAACTCAGGGTCGGGATTTGTCGTCCCTTCAGCCTGCGCTAAAGCGGGCGTGCTGGCCCTCACGCGTTCGCTCGCCGTGGAGTGGGCTCGCCATCATATTCGACTGAATGCAATCGCACCTGGACCATTTCCTACCGAAGGCGCTTGGTCCCGCCTACTCCCTTCTAAAGATCTCGAAGAGCGCGCCAGAAATCATCATCCGATGAAACGTTTCGGCCGCCACGAAGAGCTTGCCAATCTCGCGGCCTATCTCCTAAGCGAACAAGCTGCCTACGTGAACGGCGAATGCGTCGTGATCGACGGCGGCTTGTGGCTGCGCGGCGCCGGCGAGTTCAACGATTTCGTCGATCTGCCCGATGCCACTTGGGACACGCTCGAGAACGCGAGAAAATCCCAACGCTGATTTTTCTACGCTCGCATTTCAGTGCTTTATTTTTTCCAAATAGATGGTTCCGATACGCCAGGACGACGGTAGCAACGGCTCTCTGCGCTAACGAACTCAAAAGCGCCGTATTTCCTCACGAACTACCCTTTTCCCCGGGGTTGGGCCTACATCGTCAGGATCGAAAGCTTGGTACTTTAGTGCCATTGACCCTGCCGGTCCCAAACGCTACTTTCTGCCTGTAAGGATACAGAAAGGCTCTGGCTCTGCTAGGGAGGGAGGGGTGTGTACTTTTTGGACACACACCTCAAAAAAACTCCCTTGACGGCATAAGACCACCTATAGACTCGCCGCGGTAAGTTTCCCTCGGAGGGTCTATGAACAGGTGGTCAATGGTTGTTGTATTGGTTTTGCTGGTCTTAATCAGCGCCGTGGGTCTCAGTGCTTTAACGACCCAAGGAACGCTGGCAAACACCGGCAGCCCCATGCCGCCAACGCCTTGGTTAGCCGCGAATACGGGAAGTCCGATGCCGCCCACACCGTGGACGAACACCGGCAGCCCGATGCCGCCGACACCTTGGTTAGCAGCAAATACGGGAAGTCCGATGCCGCCCACACCGTGGACGAACACCGGCAGCCCGATGCCGCCGACGCCCTGGAGGTAGTGAGGGCGGGTTCCGCGTAAGCGGATTTAAGGGTTAGTCAGGGGCCGGTCCTTAAGGACCGTATATGCAGCTTGGCCCGGCTGATTACTTAATTTGGATCGCAAGCTTTAGCCTGGAAGCTTACGTAGTGGTGTGTCTGGCCTTCCATAAAGATACTTTTCGCTATTTCTCCTTGAATCTCTACATGTTAGCGGCTGCTCTGGTTACGCTCGGCCATTACTTTACGTTTCATACTTATGGCTTTTCCTCTATGCAGTACCGCTATTTCTATTATTACTCCGACAGTCTTCTGATCGTTTTCATTTACTTCACCGTTATGGAGCTGTACCAACACGTCTTCCGCGAGATGAATGTCAGCAGATATATCCGTGGGGCTGCGGCGCTGTTGCTCATTGGCACAGCTTTCTTCTCCTATACAGTCGTGCGGCAGAATAAGGATCACCTCACGAGCCGCTTCGTCGTAGAACTCGGCCAGAACCTTTATTTTGTCGGCGTAGTTCTCACATACCTCCTGTGGGGCGCGATCTTGAAGCTTCGAGAGACGCGGACACGCCTTATTCAGTTGGTGCTTGCGCTGGGCGTTTACTTCAGCGCCACCGCAGGAACTTACGCCCTTCGTAATCTGTTTCCTGGGTTGCAGGAAGTCGTTCTGCGTTGGGTCCCGCCTCTAATCGGTACGTGGTTGCCTTTGGCTTGGGCTTACACCTTTTCGAAGATTCCGGAAGACGCTCGGTTGGCGACTGCTCGTTTGATGGTGAGGGCCCGATGATCATGGCAGCAATCATCTGCGTATTTTCGATTACAGCCTTCCTACAGTTCTTTATCTGGCACTGCCGCTCGATTCTTGCGTCGAGCCGCAGAGTAGAACTTTCCGAGCGTGTGCGCGAAGTTGCCGGCGTCGAGAGCCGCAATTTCAACGCGGAAGATTTCCATCGCCTGCTGCAGCTGGTCCGACTATGCCCGGAACGCGGAGACGATCGCGGCGAAATCCGCGCGGTCGGTACATACTATGGTTTGCTCAACGTCCTCAGCCGAGTAGCACGGCAGACGATTCCTCCCATTGCAGAATGGGCGGAGCAGGAGCGCGAAAGTTGCTCCTACTTCGCGGCCGTTGCTCTCGACCGGCGAATTTCCTACAGCCGTGACCTCTTCACTCAGCAAATCGCAGATCGCCTTTAAATCATTCTCCCGCCAAAATTGATTCCTGAATCTTCGGAGGCCGCTCTCGACCCGCTGAGTTTCCGCTGCTACCATGTTGGTTACCGCAGCGATTGGCCAAACTCGACAGCCCTTTCGCCATCGCTTTAGTTCATGAGAACTCTCCTGGAACAGTCGGTACTTCATAGCATTCGCGCCGCGCAAATGATTGCGCCCGGCGATCGCATCGGTGTAGCCGTTTCGGGCGGAGCAGATTCCGTAGCTTTGCTGCGCATTCTCCACAATCTTCGTGAGGAACTTGGCATCAGGCTTCTAGTCATCCATTTCAATCACATGCTGCGCGGCGAAGACTCCCAAGCCGACGCCGAATTCGTCAAAGATTTAGCTCGCGCCCTTAACCTTGAGGTCGTTACCACAAGCGAGGATGTCTCTGCCGCAGCCGCGCTTCAAGGGTGGAATCTCGAAGACGCAGCCCGCCGCCTTCGCTACGCTTTTTTTGAAAATGTATGCGCCACTGGAGAAGCAACCCACGTCGCCGTAGCTCACACCGCGCAAGATCAAGCGGAAACAGTCCTCGCGCATTTAATTCGCGGAACAGGTCCCAGCGGTCTAGCGGGCATCTATCCGAAGGTAGGCTCCGTCATCCGTCCGCTGCTTGCTACCCAGCGCCAGGATTTGCGCGACTATTTGAAATCTCTCAGCCAACCCTGGCGTGAAGATGCCACGAATCACGACGCTAAACGCCAGCGCGCGCGAATCCGCGAACAACTGATTCCTCTCCTGGAAAATAATTTCGCGTCAACCATCGTCTCTCATCTGGGAGAACTCGCGCGCCTTTCCAGAGAAGAGGAATTGTTCTGGTCCACGATTGTGGAAGATCGTTTTCGTGCGCACACTCGCCAGGTAGGCGAGGCAACCTCCATTCGAGTTCTCGATTTGCTAACGCCTCTGGACGTAAATTTCGGCCGCACTTCATTTTCGGCCGAAGATAACGTCAGCAATACCACAGCGTTACGCCCGCTCACCGGACGCTTAATCCGCCGTCTTTATCAGAGTATCCGCGGGGATCGCAAAGACCTCACCGCCGAGCATGTAGAACAAATCATCCGACTTGCTATCAAGCAAACTAGTGGCCGTCGTTTGGAGTTGCCGGGCGGCATTGTTGTCGAGCGAAGCCTCGACAATCTGGTCTTTTCGCGTACTCAGAAGACGGCACTGATCTGCTCTGAGGAAACTCTCGCTTCTCCGCATACGTATCAATATGTACTAAGCGTTCCGAGCCGTGGAGTAGCCGTTGTTTCCGTTCCGGAACTCGCAAGTTGCTTCCGTTTGAAAGTGATTGACTGGACTTTGCAGCCGCGCGACACTAAATGTGCTGGCCAAGCCCTTGATGCTGACCTCCTCCGCGCTCCTTTAATTCTGCGGAATTGGCGTCCGGGCGACGCATATAGGCCGCGCGGTCGCCGGCACATTCACAAGCTGAAGCAAATGTTTCTGCAAAATCGTATTCCTGGCCGCGAGCGGGGACTCTGGCCTGTCTTGGAATGCGAGGGGCGTGTGATTTGGACTCGCGGCATGCCGCCGGCGAGCGAATTTTGCGCCGGGGAACAGACGCTGGTAGGGGTTTCTATTGAGGAGCATCCGCTTGAATAGCCTGTTCATTCTTTGCGTGCACACACCCGCCTTCCTACCGCATCTAAACAAGAGTGGGTTAGAATTAAAGCAGGCATTTAGGCAGGTCTTTTCGGGCAAGCCAGAAGGCGAGGTAAAACAGTGAACTCTACGGTACGAACAATTCTCTTTTGGCTTCTTATGATTTTGTTGGCGGTGGTCTTGTGGAAAATGGCTTCCACCGGAGGTCAGACCGCACACGAGGAAGAGCCGAATTACACGAATTTTCTTGCCAGCGTCCAAGCTGGCAAAGTGAAAGATGTCACGATCTACCTGGCTCCCAACAGCGCCGAGATTCAGGGCGAATACCGCGAGCCGGGCGGCAAGTTCAAGGGCGTGACGGTTGCAAACACAGCCATACCGGACATCACCAAAGTGCTTCAAGATCACAACGTCCTTTACAGTTACAAAGAAGTCAAGAACGCCGATTGGATGACGTTCCTGGTGAATTTTGCTCCGCTCATTCTTCTCGTCCTCTTCTGGGTCTTCATGATGAAGCAAATGCAGGCCGGGGGGAACAAAGCCCTGAGCTTTGGAAAATCGCGCGCTCGTTTGCTCACTGCGCAACAGAAGAAAGCGACTTTCAAAGATGTAGCCGGGATTGACGAGCCCAAGGAAGAGCTTTACGAGATCATCGATTTCCTGAAAGATCCACAGAAATTCCAAAAGCTTGGCGGACGCATTCCCAAAGGCGTGCTCCTCGTGGGGCCTCCGGGAACCGGTAAGACTTTGCTGGCACGCGCCATTGCCGGTGAAGCGAACGTTCCATTCTTCTCCATCTCCGGTTCTGATTTTGTGGAAATGTTTGTCGGCGTCGGCGCCAGCCGTGTTCGCGACCTCTTCGAGCAAGGCAAGAAGAACGCGCCTTGCATCATCTTCATCGACGAAATTGACGCAGTCGGTCGCCATCGTGGCGCAGGTCTGGGCGGCGGGCACGACGAGCGCGAACAAACTTTGAACGCTCTGCTGGTCGAAATGGACGGCTTCGAATCAAACGAAGGCGTCATTTTGATCGCAGCTACAAACCGTCCCGACGTTCTCGACCCGGCTCTGCTCCGTCCGGGGCGTTTCGACCGCCGCGTTGTGGTCCCACGTCCTGACGTAAAAGGCCGCGAAGAAATTCTCCGCGTCCATACGCGTAAAGTCCCCTTGTCTGAAGACGTCGAACTTTCCGTAATCGCCCGCGGCACTCCCGGATTTTCGGGCGCCGATCTGGCGAACCTGGTCAACGAATCCGCTCTCTGGGCTGCTCGCCAGAATCGTAAATTCGTCGCCATGTCCGACTTCGAAATGTCCAAAGACAAAGTCCTCATGGGGGTCGAACGCAAGTCCATGATTTTGTCCGATGAAGAGAAGCGCAACACGGCTTACCACGAAGCAGGGCATGCTCTGGTAGCTGCCATGACTCCCGGCGCCGACCCGCTTCACAAAGTTACGATCATTCCTCGTGGAATGGCTTTGGGCGTCACCATGCAGTTACCCATCGACGACAAGCACACCTACACCAAGGAATTCCTCGAGTCGCAACTCAGCGTTCTGATGGGTGGACGCGCCGCTGAAGAAATTTTCCTGCATCACATCACTACCGGCGCGGGAAACGATATCGAACGCGCCTCGGAAATCGCACGCCAGATGGTTTGCGAATGGGGCATGAGCCCACTCGGGCCGCTCACCTTCGGTAAGAAGGAAGAAGCCATCTTCCTCGGCCGCGAAATCACCCAGCATCGCGACTATTCCGAAGACACTGCAATCAAAATTGACGCGGAAGTCCGCAGCATCGTCACCAACGGCTACAGCCGCGCTCGCAATATCCTCGAAACGCAGCGCGACACTCTCGAGCGCATTGCGCAAGCCCTGCTCGAACGCGAAGTCCTCGACGCCACCGAACTCAAACTCTTGCTCGAAGGCAAGCCGCTACCCGACAAAGTTCCGCCACCGCCTCCGGCCGCTCCGCCATTGCCGACGAAAGAGCCGCAGCTCTCGCTGCGTCCCGAGCCGCGCCCAATTCCGGGAATGGCCAAGGGCGAAAAACCCGCTCCCGCTTAGTCCGAATTCATTACTAAAGTTCCCGACGGCGCCCGATGACCATCAGGCGCCGTTTCTATTTGCAGGAATTAATCCGTTAATTGGCGGGCACAAATTGCAAGGGTTGCGTAACCACACTGGGGAAAGCAGGCTCCCAAATCTGCAGATTGTCTAGGCCAGCTTTCGCCACCTCATACTCCACATCATAGGTTTCACCGACTGTGATGCCCATATCAGCTGCAGAGTATTTCAGCTGTCCTGGCGGCAGAGCTGCCCCATCCTTGGCGATGACTTTCCACTGCACCGGCACATCCTTGCTCGTCAAACGTACCCGCAAGTCCGCAGCGTTGTCCGTAATATTGATGAATCGCATCCGATAACGGTTTCCGGCATGTAAGTTAATGGGATCCGGTTCGGGGTGACCATTTATCAAAAGTAAGAAGCCGTACGGAGCATATTTTCCCATGCTGAAAACAAAAGTCCGATCGTGCTCTGGATCATATTTCTCCCCAGGCTCCAGAACAATCAGCGGCCCGTACACGCCATTCAACAATTGCCCTTCATCGTGCCAGTGCGTGTGATAGATAAAAGTTCCCGCCCGCGGCGGAGTCATGCGTGCCACAAAAGACGTTCCGGGCGCAATCGGTGGGCTCGTCTGCTGGCCCGAGCCGGTCCATCCCGCGACACCATCGTAGTAACTTTCCAACTCCATCCCGTGCCAGTGAATCGCAGTCGGATTGCTCGTTGAATTCTTCACTTCGATTTCTGCAGGCTCACCGCGCGTAAGAATGATCGGAGGTCCCAGCAAGCTTTGCGTCTTTTTCTTATCAGTCGCAACCGGTTCTCTTGGATCGTTTACCTCTAAGTTGTAAAGCGGGATCTTCTCAGGATTTTCCGAGATTACCAGTTGCAGTTTGTGCGCTGGGCTTGTGGAGACCGGACTGGGTGTAGCTATCGCGCTGGGAAGCACGGTGATGCCGATTACCAGCCCGCCCATACTCATGCTGTGTTCGTGTTCCGGTGAATAAGCAGCCTGCGGTTCTTTGGGATGCAGAGACT
Source organism: uncultured Acidobacteriota bacterium (assembly GCA_963731535.1). Taxonomy (GTDB): domain Bacteria; phylum Acidobacteriota; class Terriglobia; order Acidiferrales; family UBA7541; genus Palsa-295. The sequence continues at coordinate 184,022 of CAVSWI010000017.1, forward strand.
CCGAAGGAGTCATATGCGACATCATATGGCAGTGGAATAGCCAGTTCCCCGCGCGGTCCGGCGTCCAACTCATGTCGAATATCTCCCCTATATCGATATGCTCAGTGACCGCCCGGAAGCGCCGCCCTTCGGAATATTTCTCGTAACGCTCTCCGTCACCCTTGCCATCCACGGTAAAAAAGAAACCGTGCAGGTGCATGGCGTGATCCGATACCGTCGGATTGATTACGCGCCAGTGCGTGCTCTCGCCTTGATTTAAGGTCAGACGCTCTGTGTTAGGCCAGGTCTTACCGTTGATCGAGAGAATTTCTTCCGGGTTCTCGAGGGATCCTTTCCACCAAAGCCCCAGAACAAAGATGCGGTCGTCTGGCTTCGTCCCCGATGCATCCACAATGAATGCTCCGGACAGCAACGCTTCCTTGTCCATGCGCTCGCCGAGCGGCTTGCCCGACGTGCTGGCCCAGTAAAAATAAGTGCCGGGATCGCCCGCGGCAAACTGCAGTTGCCGCGTTCCGCCCGGCGCCAGCGTTACCACGTCGTTTGCGTCTCCGGGATGGCTATGCAAGCCGTGAACTTTTGCCGCCAGAGGCAGCGCATTGCGAATGCTGACGTGAAGCTCTGTTCCTTGTGGCACGCGGATCAGTGGGCCGGAGCTTTGCGGCGCGTGCCCTTCCTCGCCGAACGCAAAAACATCTCGATAGCCGCCGTTCTCATCCTCCGGATACCATCTAGCCTCGTTGAGAGTGAGCCGCAATTCCAGCACACCATTCACAAGCCGCCCGGCGGGCGTCCGGTTGTCGTTCGCCACAACGCTCGGCAAAGCCGAATTCTCAAGGCTTTGGGCGAACGCCGAATTACAAAACAAAAAGAGCAGTGCAATCCCCAGACGACTCCAATGTCGCAAATTTCCTCCCGCGCAGCAGAATCCTTGGCCGGTAAAATGTTGTGAGAGAAAGTACCCGTTCACATCGCATCGGTCAATAGACGCCACAAGGTTGCGTCCGTGCGACCGGAGATTTGAGGTGGCCCTTCACTTCTCCGGTAACCCCTTTGTCAGACTTGGCACGACGATTGCCAAAACAAGATTCTGGCCCCTCTATCGAAAGCTATTGCTTACGTTCACAACGGCGCCCTGTTTCATCAGGCGCCGTTTTTTTCTCATGTAAATGCTGTTCCCATTGAATCTCGTAAGAGCCACTTTGTTGTGTTGCGATACCGCTATCCGGCCGCTTTCGTAGCCAACGAGCTAAAGGATTGCATTGCGCTGGCCTCGTCCTTGTGAACGTCGAAGACCTTGTTCAAGCTCGTGGCCCTGAGCAGTTCGTACACTTTTTGATTGAGGTTTACCATCTTGAGCTGCCCACCCTGCCTCTGAAGGGTGCTGTGCGTCCTCACCAACTCGCCGAGCCCGGAGCTGTCGATATACACGACTCCTTCCAAGTTCAAGAGGATTTTATTGTTCCCTTTTTCCAATAGGCTGTTGACGACCTCGCGAAGCATAATATTGCCCTCGCCGACCGTGATCCTTCCCTTCACATCGATCACTGAGACTTCGCCGATCTGCCGTGAGGTGGTTTGCATTCTAAAGCTCGCGTGCCAACGCTCGCTAATGCCCATGCGATCGAGAGTTCGAGCTGCCACCGTGGCGACCTCTGGCGAATCTGTCCGCACAACGATCAGGGAGCGCCCTGCTTTCAAGACCTCTCCGAAAAAGGTTAAATCTTCGGAAGACTTTTCGTCGCTGGTCGGTTGAGGAGCTTCGATCGCCGCCTCTAATGATAAATTCGGTTTCGCTGACAATTCTTTGCCCACTGCGGCGCCGGCAAGGCCCAGTACAGCAGTCGCACCAGCTCCCAGAGCAAACACTTGTCCGATTCCCGGAATCATAAATAGCGTCGCAGCCATTACCCCTGCTGTCAACCCGGTCGCTCCGCCCACCAAACCTCCTGCAAAGGCGCCAAGAGACTTTCCCAGGGTCATGGCCTCACTTTCGGAACGGGTCAGAAAGACAATGGCGTCTTGCGGGACCTGCTTGTTTAGCAATTCTTTTACGGTTTCTTCCGCGCGATCGCGCGAAGCGAAAACGCCAATTATAGTTTCCATCGGATTCTCCTTTGCTTCTCGTTTTACTCTCGTGACGGTCGGATTCGCTCCGTCACCACTCACGTCTTTCGTTATCCAACCAAACGTCTTAAGCTGGGCCCACTCTCGCGCCTTGGCTTCAAAATCACAATGCACTGCAAATAAGCTTTCGGTAACCTCTGGATAGCCTGAGAACTCGCAGATAGCGCAGATGGTTGGCAGCAGAAAGGAATACAGAATGGTATATTGGCTCAAACGAGGCACACCTCATGACATCGGCTTCCCCCAATGAGGAGATCCTGCGATTTGACGTTTTTGAGCTGAATCTGCGTGCAGGCGAACTCCACAAGAATGGTCGCAAAATCAGACTTCAGGGGCTTCCTCTACAAGTTTTGGCCATCTTGTTGGAGATGCCCAGTCAGGTCGTCACGCGGGAAGAGCTTCGCGAAAAGCTTTGGTCCGCCGACACATTCGTTGATTTTGAGCACAGCCTGAACACGGCGATTCGAAACTTCGCCGAGCCCTGAATGATAATGCCGAAAAACCGCGATTCATTGAGACCCTACCCCGGCGAGGATATCGATTCGTCGGGCCAGTGGCCGAGAGTGTGCCCGCGCCTAAGTTGTCAACTAGCCCGGCAGCAGATCTCGTCGGCGGTGTTTTCGTGCTAGGCGATGAGAGTGGCTCTAACTTTGTTTCCCTCCCGGTCGATGATATGACTCTCAAGGAAAGGGAAAAGCTAGAAGCCGCACGTGATGATCTTGGCCTCTCCCTCCTGTTCGCCTCCAGGAAGCTTTTGTTGGTCCGCACTGGCACCCGTGTGAAAGTGCTGCAAGCCTTTCCCCTAGGTTCCTACCCAGAGGTGCGCATTCTCGAAGGTGAATTCACCGGTGAGACGGCACTGGCTCCACGCAAATGCCTCCTCGAAGCAATATCGGAACTGGCGAAAGCGGAGAAGCCTCGCTAATCAGCTCAAATTACGACACTTTAAACTCCCCTTTGCTTTCCCATTCAGCTCCGGCGGCTTACGGCTTCTCCCGCGATCTATCCACCGTCGTTTTCGCAGGTCCCGGCGGTCACGCCCCTCTATCTCCCCAGCCAGAAATAAATCCCCGTCGCCAAAATCGCTTTGTCGAGCTCACACGGTTCAGGCTTTAGCTCCAGGCCTTGGGGGCGCAGCATGCTGCGCCCGCGCCAGCAAGACCACTCAATTTGCATCTCCGAATTATCGGTAAAAACCGCTTTACATATGCCCATATGGGAATGTATTATTCCTTCATGCCTCGCGCAACCACAACCTCCGACGCCTTTAACGCCGTCGCCGAACCCCGCCGCCGGGAAATATTGAACTATCTCGCGCTGCAGGAGCGGCCCGTAGGCGATATTGTTCTGTCCTTGGGTCTGGAGCAGCCTTCGGTATCGAAGCATCTCCGCGTCCTAAAAGACGTGGGCCTCGTCAACGTGCGCCGCGACGGCCGCCGGATGCTCTATCGAACGAACGCCGAAGCGATCCGGCCGCTTCACGAGTGGGCCGGTACCTTTGAGCGTTTGTGGCGCAATCAATTGGCACGCGTCAAAGAACGCGCGGAAAACGAAATGAAAAAGTAGCCGCATCTCACGAGATCTGAGTAAAAGGAGGAAACAATGACTTTGACCGCACCAGGAATTGAAAGCTTGACGCTGACCTTGAATCAGGAAATCCAAGTCCGAGCCACGCTGGATGTCACCTTCGCCGCGCTGCTCGAACAAATCGGCCCGCACAACGAAACACCCGAAGGCAAACCCCTGGCCATGAAGATCGAGCCGTGGCCCGGCGGCCGTTGGTATCGTGACCTCGGCGACGGCAACGGCCATTTCTGGGCCACCGTACAGGCCATCAAGCGCCCAACGCTGCTCGAACTTACCGGGCCGCTCTTCATGTCTGCTCCGGTCGTAAACAACTTGCAATATCGCCTGAGCGAGGAGAAAGACGGTACTCTAATCACCTTCCGCCACACAGCACTGGGATTTGTTTCCGATGATCACAAAGCCGGGATGACCCAGGGTTGGGCCCATATATTCGAACGCGTCCGCAAGCAGGCCGAAACGCAGCGCTCCGGACGAGGAGCAGGAAAGTAGGAGCAGTCAATGCAGTAGCAGAAGGAGAGGCACATGTGTCCGTTTTGTCTCGCAACCGCGGCGCTCGTGGCCGTTGGCACAGCATCGACAGGCGGACTAACCGCATTTGCTATGAACAAATATTTTTGCGCGCGGAATAGTACGGAAAAAAATAATTCAGAACTCAAATCAAAGGAGAATGCATCATGACGCACAAACAAATAGAACATCCAAAAGTCGTATCCCAATCCGAATGGGTCGAAGCCCGCAAGCAGCTCCTGAAAAAAGAAAAGGAACTCACCAAGTTGCGCGACGCGTTGGCTCAGGAGCGCCGCGACCTCCCCTGGGTCAAAGTGGATAAGAACTACCTCTTCGACGCTCCCGGTGGAAAGAAATCCCTGTCCGAGCTATTCGACGGCCGAAGCCAGTTGATCGTATACCACTTCATGTTCGGTCCGGAATGGAAGGAAGGCTGCCCGAGCTGTTCATTCCTCATGGATCATACCGACGGCACCCTGGTGCACCTGGCGCAACGCGACGTGAGCTTTCTCGCGGTATCACGCGCGCCATTCCCCAAGATCGAAGAGTTCAAAAAGCGCATGGGCTGGCGTTTCAATTGGGTCTCGTCGTTCGCGAATGATTTCAATCGCGACTTCCACGTGTCCTTCACCAAGGAAGAACTCGACAAAGGCAAGGTGGAATACAACTTCTCCGTGACCGAGTTTCCGAGCGAAGAAGCGCCCGGCATTAGTGTGTTCTACAAGGACAAGAACGGCGACATCTTCCACACCTATTCCTCCTACGCGCGCGGGACGGAAGTGGGCGTCGGAACCTATGCCTACCTTGATCTAGTGCCCAAAGGTCGCGACGAAGACGGTCTGCCTTTCACCATGGCTTGGCTTCGCCACCATGACCGCTATGCTGATGGCCGCCTCGCAGATCCAAACAGACCCTACTGGCCCACTTTTCCCGCGGACGCGGCGAACGCCGCAGGAAAATAGCGCTCGCAGACGCTCATCCGCGCCGCGATCTCGCTTCGTAGAAACTCATCCGCGCACTAGTGTGACCGGAGATTTGCGGTGGCCCACTTCTCCGGTAACCGCCTTGGTCAGGGCTTGACGCGAGCATGGTGGCAAAAAAAGATTCTGGCCCTCTCAGTTCCACTTTCAGTCTTGCCCTTTGCCTTATCGAAGGTTAAATTACCGCCTTCTTAGCGTCGCGGCCTCAAAATTTTGGCGACTGCCGAACGCGTACCGCTCTCGCTGGAAAAATGCTCATGACGTACTGGTTCGCTAAACGCGACACCTTCTCTCATTGGTCCAGAGGTTGGCTGCAGCCATTCGCGATCTTCTATTGCGTTTGGTTCCTTCCTAGCTCAACACGAGCGCAACAAAATGTATTTCAACAAGACCCCGTTGATCACTACGGCTCTCGATTCTTGGCGGTAGTAATCATCTTGGGGATCGCCCTGGTTCTATTTAGCCTTTTTCGTTATCGCGGCGTCGATTCAGGCGCGCCCTCCTGGGCCATCCTAATCGCCGGTGCTGCCGTTTTTCCTATGATTTTGTCCGGCTTCGGCAACCTGCTGGTGTTTGAGCGAGCCAAGACTGTTCAGCTATGCGGGTCATGCCACCTCACCATGAAATCCTATGTGGACGACATGAAAAATCCGCAGAGCAACAGCTTGGCCGCCGTTCATTACAAAAATCGCTACATTGCGGAGAACCAGTGTTACGAATGCCATACCTCCTACGGCTGTCCGGCACCATCGAGGCTAAAGAGCAGGGCATGGTTGACGTTTACTGCTACTACACCCATACGTTTCGTCTTCCGCTGAAGCTGCGCCACCCTGATCGCGATGGCGACTGCCTGAAATGCCATGCGGAAGCCGTGAAATGGGTTGCTGCTTACCAGGAATTTCAGCAGGATATATTTGCCGGTAAGTTGAGCTGCATGCAATGCCACGGGGAATCCAACCCCGCACACAATGTCGTGGCGCAGGAACTGCGCCCTTGAGCCGCACTGCGATCAGGACCATCGAGCTGGACCCCAAAATTATCCGCGGTGCCTTGATCGCCGCCCAAGTCCTTGCGCTGCTTGTCTATTTGATGGGCGCGGTCTTTTTGCTCCATACCAATGGCGGCACACTATTCCTGTTCTCGCTGGGTGCGCCTCTCCTGATCCTCGTTGCGGTTGTAGCTCTCGCCGGAGTCGCTCTATACAGATATTTCAGACGCCAGAGTCTTTTTGCCTTCGCTCTGTTCGAGCCCGGCGACATCCTCTTCCAACAAGGGGATTGTGCAGATTTTGCTTATTTCATTCAGAAGGGTGAAGTCGAAATGATTCGGCGGGATCAAGAAGGCGAGATTGTGATCGCGCGCCTGTCCGAAGGCCAGCATTTTGGCGAGAGCGCCCTGATTAGCAACACGCCGCACCAGGCCACTGTCCGCGCCGCCACGCTCGTCCGCGTAGCCATGCTCGGTAAAAAGAAATTTCAGCACATGCTTCATTTTGTGCATCCCGCTCAGGGCGATATTATGCATGCGGTGAATCAGCAGGCCAAAAAACAGGATTCCAAGCGAGCAAAAATGGCCGCGCAAGCTCCTAAGGGAGAGACCACATGAAAATATACAGAACTGCTAGCACCGCTGCCTGTGTGGTTTTTGCCGGCCTATTCGTAACCTGGATGTTTGCGACTGTTCCGGCCGGCGCAGCCGGCGACGCGGCCGCAGGCAAAACCGTTTACAGCAATAAATGTCTGATTTGCCACGGCGCCACTGGCGACGGCGCCACCGGATACGCTAAGGCCATGAAATTGCAGCCTGCCCAGCTCAGTTCCGATCAAGTGCAAAAGAAAACCGACGCTGAGCTCAAAAAAATCATTGTGGAAGGCTCCGGCAAAATGAAACCGATCAAAAGCCTCAGTGACGACGACATTGCCAACGTCATAGCCTACCTCCGCACGCTCGCCAAAAAATAACACCCAACCGTCTGCTCCCGCCCTTCGAGAGTATGATAGCGGCTCGGAGTAACTTGTATGACCTTCCCGCAATTGGCTCGATTCACCGATTTTGCTCTTCTGCTCCTGCGCTTGATGGTCGGCATCGTGTTCATCACCAGCGGCTATAAACATCTCGAAGACCCGGCAACGCGGAGCAAGGACATTGGAATGAGCAAGAGCTCCACGATCTTTCTGGGTGCGGCTGAATTGGCGGGTGGCCTCGGAGTAATTTCGGGCCTTCTCGCGCAACTCGCCGCTTTCGGCTTGATTCTGATTATGCTCGGTGCCATCCAAAAGAAAATATTTACCTGGCACACCGGCTTCTGGGGCAAATCGGGGACGAACGGTTGGAGCTACGACACCATGCTTGTCGTTATGAATCTGGTCATCGTCACCACTGGCGGCGGAAACCTTACCCTCACTCACCTATTCAAGTGAAACCATCTCTCGCCTTAGGGTAGCCAACGCAAACGCGAACGAGTTGTAGGGTCCATCAAAATCAGCTCCGGTGTCCCTCTGAGCAATCCTGTCGCAGAAAAGGACTGCAAAGACCGCTCCACCAACGGCGAGAATTCCGCCTCCAGCATCTGATTATCTTTAAGGATTCCTAACCACACCAAATAGGGACCGTCTGTGCGCACAGGAAGTTGCGGATAATTATTTTTTACATCCAGCGTGACAAGAACTCCGGCTTCCCGCGCGCCCGCCGCTCGATAGGCGGCAAATTCCGTTTCCGCTTCTTGGGCAAACGCTTCCAGGGTATCCGCCTTCACCGCGAATATTTGCGCTACCACTACACCTTGAGCGCCGTTTGCTTCGGTAACGGGATCCACGTCGGGCAGGATGGGGATGCCTCGTTCAGCCGTCAAAGGACGAAGCAGCATCACGTTATCGGAGTCGGCAATCAGATCGTTCGCCGTTTTCCTATGCTCCTTCCAAACTGGGCCGGCGTAGAAAGCGGCGTTCGCCGTAGCACGCTCTTCAACCGTGTGAAAGCCGCGAATCCATGTGAAGCCGTCTTGGTTTTTGCGCTCGAGGAAAGATCCGGCCGTGATCGCCCCCACTTGTTCAATGGCTCCTGGGAAATAAGTTTCAAAGTACTTGGTAAAGTTCTCGCGGCCTCCAGGCTTGATGGTGTAGCGACGGAACTCAATAGCCTGAAAGTCTTTCAGATTAGCGGCCGGATCAATGGCATTGCTCCGAATCGTACGATCTGTTTGAGCCGCCATTAAATTGCAAACCGCAACAATGAACAGCAACCCAGCAAGGAAGCGCATACCCGCAATCTCCCCCTCTTTTAGGTGAAAAGTTTAGCCAGCTATCCCGGCTAATGGCTCTGGCAATTTAACCGGTGAGCGGCCTCCCGCAAGAGCCACTTTGATGCGTTCAGATGTAACCACTTCAACGACCATCCGTTCGTTAGCCGCGCCGCTCTCAGTTGCACCTACGCGCAGAAATGGGCGTAAAATGTGCTCATGTCCAACAAGCGAGCAGACACTTTCGAAGTAGAGTGCCCGTGCTGCCGGGCTAAACTCAACCTTGACCGCGCACTCGGCGCCGTCCTCTCTCATGTGCCTCCGCCAAGACCGCCCTCGTCAGTTGACCTGGACGACACCGCTCGCCTCCTGCGCGAGCAGACCGAGGCCGTCGAAGCAAAGTTCCGCGCATCCGTAGAAGCCGAAAAATCAAAAGAGGACGTGCTCGCCCGCAAATTTGCCGAAGGTCTGAAGAAAGCCAAAGACGGCCCCATCGAGAAACCGCTCCGTGACTTCGACCTCGATTGAGTTCAAGCGTCGATGCCCTTCAGGTCCGCCCGCAAAAGAATTAATCTGATTCGGTACCCTCCTTCCGCATATTTCGTTTTTCTGTTTGGAATGCTTGTCGTGTTTTTGACCCCAGCCAATCTGCACTCGCAGACATCGCAAAAGTCAAAACTTCCCCGCCCGCGCATCCTTGACTCTGGAGTTTCCTTGCAACGTGACCCAATCACGGGTGAGTTGCGCACCATCTCGTCAAACAATGCTGGGACCGGGGCAAGAGATGAACCCGCGGCGAATGCAATCCGTGTGGTAACGCCGCTTGTCGCCGTCACCTGCAGCGTAACGGATGCGTCCGGCACCGCTCTCGCTGGCCTGTCTCGCGAAAACTTTCGAATCTTCGATGACGGTATCGAACGGCCTCTTTCCTATTTCGACGCCTCCACCCAGCCCGCCACCATCGTTCTGGTCATCGATGCCAGTCCCAGCATCCTCCCCCAAAGCGACGAAATGAAGGTCGCAGCTCGCGCGCTCCTGGACGGCCTCTCCCCCGCAGATCAAGTCGCCGCGATCGACTTTTCCGCGCACACCTATCTCTTGCTCCCTTTCTCAAATGATTGGGGCCTCATCCGCCAAGCCATTTCGCGCATCAACGTCCGCGAACTTTTTGGCGATACCGGAGGCTCAAATATTTATCAATCCGTTTTTCTTGCCGCGCACGAGCTTTTCGCCGGACGCACTACTGGCCGCAAAGCCATGGTCCTTCTCACCGACGGCCAGGACAGTGGCCTCGGCCTAACCTTGGATCCCGTCACCGCATCCCCACGCCCCGGCTTTCCAAATAATCGCCTGACTTTCGACGATGTCTCCCGAGCCCTAGCCGCCAACGACATTCAGCTCTTCGCTGTCTCCACTCAGAGTAGGCCGAAAATAATGACCGCCGCTTGGCTCGCATCGCATTCCGCGAATACTTTGCTGACCTCCGACGCGCGCGATCTGAAAATCCCAGCCTATACTTTGTACCTCGCCGAACTCACGCGCCGCGTAGGCGGCCAACTCTATTTCCTGCGCGAGTCAGATTCGCTAACCGATACCTTCCGCGAGATCGCCCGCAGAGTTCGTGCCGAGTACACCCTCGGCTTTGAACCTCCTCAGCCCGCGGCCGCTAGCCCAACCTGGCATTCTCTTCGCGTCGAAGTCGTAGGACACACCGGCGTCAACATAGCAACCCGCCCCGGCTATTTCGCCGCCCCCACACAATAATTTTGCAAATTTGCTGTAGGCGATCCTTAGAACTGATCGGGCCGCGGCTCAAAATGGTCTCGGACCGTTGTTCTACTTCATGTGGCCTAGGATTTCGGCGCCGGCTTCTCGGTTGTCTACGATTGGCCCAGTCTTATGATTTAATCGATGCGCATGTTCCGTCGCCGAAAATTCAAGTTGCGCCTGCTCTCCCGAACGCTTTCGCTAGGCGAACGCACCCTGGTCATGGGCGTCCTCAATGTCACGCCCGACAGTTTTTCCGACGGCGGTCTCTTTCTCGCCACAGACGCAGCCGTCGCCCGCGGCCTCGAAATCGAACGCGCCGGTGCAGACATCCTCGACATCGGCGCCGAATCCACCCGTCCCGGTTCCACCGGTGTTTCTGCCGACGAAGAACTACGCAGAATCCTCCCGGTGTTGGAAAAACTCCACGGAAAAATAAAAATCCCAATCTCGATCGACACTAGCAAATCCGAAGTAGCCGAGGCCGCAGCAGCAACCGGCGCAGAAATTCTCAACGACGTCACCGGCTTGCGCAACGACCCACGCATCGCCGAAGTGGCCCGCCGCCGCAAGCTCCCGTTAATCCTCATGCATATGCGTGGCGAACCGCACACCATGCAAAAAGGCCCTTTCGCAAAAGACGTGGTCCGGGATGTCCTCGCAGGTTTACGCCGCGCAATCACGCTTGCCCGCCGCGCCGGCATACCAAAATCTCAAATCATCATCGACCCCGGCATCGGCTTCGGTAAAAACTACTCGCAGAATTTTGAATTGCTCGCGCGCCTACCGGAGATCGCCCGGCTTGGTTTTCCGCTTCTGGTCGGAACATCGCGAAAAAGCTTTCATTAGCCGGGCACTGAAAGGAAGCGCATCCGGCAGTACTCCGGAAAGTGCCCGCCTCTGGGGCACTGCCGCGACGGTCGCCGCCAGCATCTTGCAAGGCGCTCACATCGTGCGCGTTCATGACGTCGCCGAAATGGTTCAAGTCGCACGCGTCACTGATGTGTTAGCATCGCACGCGGAATGAATCGGTGAGCCGAGCCATGAGTTTTTTTGCTCCCTTTCGCCGCCTCACATCCACTCAGCGCAACACCTTCATCGCCTGCTTCCTCGGCTGGTCGCTCGACGCATTCGACTTCTTCATCCTGGTCTTCTGCGTAAGCGCCATCGCAGGAGAGTTCCACACCAAAGTCTCAGCCATAACCGAAGCAATTTTCCTCACGCTGGCCATGCGGCCCGTCGGCGCATTCCTGTTCGGATTCTTGGCCGATCGCTTCGGCCGTCGCCCAGCGCTGATGATCGACATCATCTGTTTCTCAATTTTCGAACTCGGCTCCGCCTTCGCTCCTTCGCTTCGTTCGTTTCTCATCATGCGCGCCTTTTTCGGCATAGCTATGGGAGGGGAATGGGGCGTCGGCGCTGCGCTTAGCTTTCGAAACGCTGCCCGCCAAAGGCCGTGGCTTTTTCTCTGGGCTTTTGCAGGAAGGTTACGTCGTCGGCTACCTTCTCGCTGCTGTCGTTTACGGAACCCTGTTTCGCTTCGTCGGTTGGCGCGGCATGTTTGTTGTCGGAGCGCTCCCCGCTTTTCTAGTGATCTACATCCGCAGCAAGGTTGACGAATCGCCCGCTTGGCTGCAGGGCCGCGTGGCCAGAGAAACGGACACCCACGTCGCCAAAGGCATCCAGGTTTATCTGAGCAGCTTTCTGTTTCTGATCTTGCTGATGTTCGCCTTCAATTCCTTCAGCCACGGTACGCAGGATCTCTATCCTACGTTCCTTCAGAAGAATCTTGGGTTCTCGCCGGGTACCGTAGGCGCCATCGCCATCATCTACAACATCGGCGCTCTCTTGGGAGGAATCACTTTCGGCTCGTGGTCCGAGCGTATCGGCCGCCGGCGCGCCATCATGATTGCAGCTGTTCTCGCCATTCCCGTGATCCCGCTTTGGGCTTATTCTCATACGGCTCCGGTGCTGGCCCTGGGAGGCTTCCTGATGCAATTTATGGTGCAGGGTGCTTGGGGCGTGATCCCCGCCCACTTGAACGAGCTTTCTCCTCCTGCTGTCCGAGCGACGTTTCCAGGCCTTGCCTACCAGCTCGGCAATCTGCTTGCCTCGCGCAATTCCGTAATCCAGGCAAAGCTCGCCGAGCAACATTACGGTGGGAATTTCGCTCCGGTTCTTGCGTGGACTGTCGTGCTGGTTGCAACGCTGGTCGTCGCCATCTCCCTAAGTGGAAAAGAAATAAAGGGAGCGGACCTCTCCACCACCGCTGATCTAGCCGTGCCCGAGCAATAGAACCCCAAATCCGCGAGCTCGGTTACTCGTGCCGCCGCGCTAGGTCTGCGCCAATTCCGAAGTTTGAAACGGCAGCCGACGCAAACGTTTCCCCGTCGCCGCAAAAATCGCATTCGCCACCGCCGGCGCAGCGCACGGAACTCCCGGCTCCCCTATGCCGCCCGGAGTTTCATGGCTCGGCACGATGTACACTTCCACCTTGGGCATGTCCGGAATCCGCAACATCGGATAAGTATCGAAATTAGTTTGCTTCACCTGCCCATTCTCAATCGTAATTTCGTCATGCAGCGCCGACGTCAGCCCAAACGCGACTCCGCCTTCCATCTGCGCTATCACCATGTCGGGATTAATCACCTGCCCGCAATCGATCGCCACCACGACACGGTCCACTCGCAGCGACCCATCTTTTCCAATGCTCACTTCTGCGACGTTCGCCACGTAGCTTCCCCAAGAGTAAAGCGCCGCGATCCCGCGTCCGCGCCGCGTCGTAGTTGACCCGTTCGCCGCCAACGGCTTTCCCCACCCAGATTTTTCCGCCGCCAGATCGATCACGCGATGTAACCGTTCAATGTTTACCGGCCTTTCATCGCTGTCAGCCGCAGCCGCCGCTGGAGTCCCCGCGATCAATTGCCTTCGCATCTCCACTGGATCTTTTCCCGCCGCTGCCGCAATCTCGTCGATAAAACTCTCCACCGCAAAATGATTCCAATTCGGATCTACCGCGCGCCAGTATCCTCGCGGAACCGCCGTGTGCAGAAAACTCTGCTCCAGAAAATAGTTCGCCACCGAGCCATTCGGCAACCCGGTGCCCGCGATTTCCGTCCCGCCAATGTCGGGAATATCGCCGCCCAGATACGTCCCGTCCGTCGAAGGCGCTGCAATATGGTGCAACCACGCCACTGGCTGGTTCTGCTCATCCAGTCCCGCGCGCATCCGATGGCGCGTCATCGGCCGGTAAAAATCGTGGCTGATATCGTCCTCGCGAGTCCAGGTCACCTTCACCGGCGTTCCCACTGCTCGCGAAATTAGCGCCGCTTCCACTCCATACTCGATATTCAGTCGCCTCCCAAATCCGCCGCCCAGCAGCGTCACATGAATCGTAATCGCCGACGCCGGCAGTCCCAGCGCGCTCTGCAGCGCCGTCGCCATCCCGCCCGCATTTTGCGTGGGAGCCCACACTTCGCATTTCCCGTGGTGCACCCATGCAGTGCAGTTCGGCGGCTCCATCGCCATATGCGCCAGAAAAGGTGTCTCGTACTCCGCTTCCATTTTTTTTGAAGCCTTCTCGAACGCCGCCTCCGGCTCTCCAATTTTTCGCAATTCCTTCCCCGGACTTTTCAAAAGCCCCGCCAGCTCCGCGCGATGTCCCTCCGTCGATTCCGACGCGCCCGGCCCGTCCTCCCACTCCACCGTCAGCGCGCGTCTCGCCGACACGGCTCGCCACGTCGAATCCGCCACCACCGCCACTCCGCCCCACAAATAATGTTGGTGCCCCGAATTCGGCGCGCGCTCTTCTCCAAATAGCGGAGGCAATTCCAACCGCGGCACTTCCACCACTTTGCGCACCCCCAGCGCGGCCTGCGCCTTGCTCGCATCAAACGTCTTCACACGCCCGCCAAACACCGCCGGCCGCGTCACCGACGCATACAGCATCCCCGGAACTTTCGTATCGATTCCGTAATGCGCTTCGCCGATCACAATATGTTTGTCATCCACGCGCTTTCTTTTCGTGCCAACAATCCTGTAGTCCTGGAAATTTTTCAGCGGCACATCTTTCGGCACCGGAAATCCCGAAGCTTTCTCCACCAGCAATCCATATTCAACTTTCCTTCCGGTCTTTGTGTGCTGGATCACGCTGCCGCCAATCGCCCTGCATTCCTCCTTGGGCACGCTCATCATTTGCGCCGCGGCACTCAACAACATGTCCCGCGCCGTCGCCCCCGCTTTGCGCAACGGATCCCACGAACTTCGCACGCTAGCGCTGCCTCCCGTAGTCATGTCCCCATATTTCGTATCAAAGTCCGCCTGCTTCACCGTCACGCGCGCCCAATCCGCGTCCAACTCCTCCGCCAAAATCATCGCCAGCGACGTCCGCACCCCCTGCCCCATCTCCGACCGCGCTACCGTCAAAAAAATCTCGCCGCTAGGCTTGATCTCAATAAACGCATTCGGCTGGAAATCCCCCCGCGCAGAATCTTTCGCCCCAGCAGCATCCTTGCCGGCAGAGGTCGCCGACTGTTGCGCCGCCCTCGCCGGAAAATGAAATCCAATAACGAGACTCGCCCCCGCAAGAGTCCCAGTCTTCAAAAATTCCCGCCGCGTACTTTCCGCAGCAACCCGAGTAGCCCTACTCATCGAATTCCCCTTTCGCAATGAATCCGTTCGCGTGTCGAATCTTCTCTGAATCCATCTCCAGGCAACGTCCGATGACCGTTCGCAGTGCTGCAGGAAGCTGTGGTGGAAGTGGCGGAAGTGGCTCGCGAATTATTCCGGAAGTCAGCTCGAATCCCGTATTGCCGCGATACGGTCGATTGCCGGTACACATCTCAAACAACGTGATTCCCAGCGCCCATATATCACTGCGCGCGCTGGCTTGCTCACCACGCAGAATTTCCGGCGCGATATACGGAAGCGTGCCTACAACTGCGTTGGCATTGGCGGCTGATTCGTTGGAGCGAGTTGCATCCGCGAGTTCTGTATCGCTATAAAACCTGGCAAGACCAAAATCCAGAACCTTCACTTGCCCGGCAGGTGTGATTACGACGTTGGCCGTTTTGATGTCGCGATGGATGACGCCATGATCGTGAGCATGTGCCAGCGCGGCGGCAATCTGCGCTCCATAACGCAAGACCAGCTCCGGCCGCAAGCCTCCGGCGGGAATCAATAAATTAAGCGTCTTGCCCTCGACCAGCTCCATCACGATGAAGTCATCAGTCCCGTCTTCGCCCACTTCGTAGATGGTGCATATATGCGGATCGTTTAAAGCTGAAGCGGACTGCGCTTCGCAAAGCAGATCCTTCTCCGCGGCGGAACTGGTTTTAGAATCCGGTTGCAGGATTTTCAGAGCGACATCGCGTTTCAATCGTTCGTCGCGTGCGCGATAGACTTCGCCCATGCCTCCGGCCCCGAGCTTTTCTGCGATTCGGCAGTGCGAGATGATGCGGCCGATCAGCGGTGAGGAGTCCGGCATTTGCGCTCATCTTAGGTCGGCCCTGAAGCCAAGTCAACGAACGCTACCCAGGTGAATCGCTGCCGCAGGCGAGGTTTGTGGCCAGCAAAGTTAGTGCCTGATGACTGCGCTCTACGATTCGCCGTGCACCGCAGCGCAGAAAAATTCGGCGCAGTGAGTGGTGAAGGAAGAACGGATGGCATTATTCCACCCATTTCCCAGCATCCGACTCGTCATTTTTCTCCGCATAATCGGCAAATCGGGAGCCGTTTCGACCAAGTGGTCATACCACTTCTAACCGGCACAAGCTCAAAAACAGGATGCGACGTAACTCACTCAAAACAAAGCATCCGAAAATTTCTAGCCGGGGCCGGAACACGATTTCGACTTTTGCAATTTCGCGCCAAATTCATACCGCAGCGGAGCGCCCAGCGCAAAAAGGAATCTGCCTCGCGGGATGCCTCTGAACAGGGTAAAATCCCGTTGAACGCACAAAAGGAAAAGGAGCCACTATGAGCGCCACTCCGACGACCGGGCCGTCCGCCGCCACCATCGCGAACATAAAAGAAAAAGCGCGTCTGCTCAGTATTTATTCCATGATGTCTACCACCGCCGCCGGCTCGGGACACCCCACATCCTGCATGTCCGCCGCGGAACTTGCCGCCGGAGTTTTCTTCTACGCCATGAGGTTCGATCCCAAGAATGCGAACTCCAACGATGGCGACCGCTTCGTACTCTCCAAAGGCCACGCCGCTCCACTTCTATATTCCGCGCTAGCTGAAGCCGGAGTTTTTCCCGTATCGCGCGTGATGACTCTCCGTCAGTTCTCCAGCGAACTCGAAGGCCATCCCACCCCGCGCATCCACGGCGTGGACGCAGCCACCGGATCCCTCGGCCAAGGACTTTCCGTCGGCGCCGGCCTGGCCATCGGCGCGCGAATGGACAAGAGTCCCACACGCGTTTACGTCCTCACCGGTGACGGCGAACTCGCCGAAGGACAAATCTGGGAAGCCGCCGCCTTCGCCGCTCATTACAAGCTCGATAATCTCACTGTCATCTGCGATATCAACGCGCTCGGCCAGAGCGACCCCACCATGTATCAGCACGACATGGAAGTTTATCGCCGGAAATTCGAGTCGGAAGGTTTTGCGACAGAAGTAATCGACGGCCACGACGTTGCCGCCGTGCTCGCCGCGCTTGATCGCGCGAAGGCTACCAAGGGGCGTCCCCAGGCAATCATCGCCAGAACCATTAAAGGTCACGGCTTCAGCGAAGTGGCGGGGAAAATGGGATGGCACGGCAAGCCCTTTTCGAAAGAGCAACTCGCTGCGGCGATTAAGGAACTGGGAGGCACGCCGCCTGTAGTTCCTCCCGACCCGGGAAAATCATACGAGCGCACCAATCTGCCCAAGCCGCCCGATTTTCCCGAGCCGCCCGCTCCCGAATACGCGCGGGACACACCCATCGCCACCCGCGAAGCTTACGGCTTCGCGCTGAAGCGCCTAGGGAAAGGTGAACCCCCACATAGTGGGCATCTCGGGCGACGTGAAAAATTCCACCTTCTCCGAAATCTTCCAGGACGCCTATCCCGACCATTTCTATCAAGGCTATATCGCGGAGCAAAACCTGGTCAGCGCCGCAGTCGGACTCGCGGCGCGCGGCAAAGTCCCCTTCGCCGACACTTTTGCCTGTTTCCTCTCCCGCGCCTACGACAACGTGCGCATGGCCGCCATCAGTCGCGCGAATATTAATCTGTGCGGCTCGCATTGCGGCGTCTCTATCGGAGAAGATGGCCCCTCGCAGATGGCTCTGGAAGACATCGCCATGTTCCGCGCGGTTTGCGGCTCTGAAGTTTTTTATCCTGGCGACGCAATGTCCACCGAGCGTCTCACCGAGCACATGGCCCGCCGCGCCGGAATAAATTACCTGCGCACCTCGCGCCCCAAGATGCCCATCCTATATTCCAAGGACGAAAAATTTCCCGTCCCTGGATTTAAGATCTTGAGACAAAGCGCGCAGGACAAAGCGACGGTGATCGGTGCGGGCGTTACACTCCACGAAGCCCTGAAAGCCGCAGACCAATTGAAGTCGCAAGGCATCGCCATACGAGTGATTGACCTCTATTGCGTTAAGCCGCTAGACGGCAAAGCCATCGCCGAGCAAATCAACGCAACCGGCGGACGCTTGATTACCGCCGAAGATCACTGGCCCGAAGGCGGCCTCGGCGAGGCCGTCCTAACGGCGCTCGCGGGAGTAGGCGTCTCGCCATCAAAATTCAAGCTAATCGCGGTCACCCGCATGCCGCATTCCGGAAAGCCCGACGAGCTGATCGAAGCCTTCGGCATTTCCGCCAAACACATAGTAGAAGCCGTCGGCGCCATCTCTTAACCGGCGGGCCCCTCACAACAGATCACGCTCCGCCGAACGAATGTAGGCCAAGCGACAATAAAAATTTCAGCGAAAGATTGGGACGCCGCGCGATCTGGGTGGCGAAAAAGCTCCGCGGAGATTGGGCTGTCAGAATAGCCAAACCCGTGAAAAAATTAGTGAAAGTTAGAGAGGAAACCGAGTGGTGGACAAGCTAGTGGTGGTGGGAGTGCTCCCCGAAGTAGTGGTGCTCGAACCCGGAGATCAAGTCGAATGGTTCTCCAACGCCGGGAACCTCAAGATCGAATTCGATCCGCAGCGCTGTCCCTTCTCCTCAAACGTCTTCCAGGCCCCGCCTGGCGTCCGCTTGCAAAGCGGCGCCATCCGTTCCGGCCTGAACCCCGGCGCGTACCGCTATAAGCTGTCTCTCAACGACGCAATCGTAGCAAACGGCGAAATCTTCCTCCGCCCTAAGGTGTAAATGTGATTCGCAGCTTTCGCGATGGGAACTTTGGCGGAGAAGGCTCCGGGATTCCGGAGCATAGTCACCGGTGCGAATTATGAGATTACAGGGTTCAGTCGCCGGCCGCCGCGAGCGAAACGCGCTCCTGCGACACTGAGTCGGCCAACATGCGGCGCATCGGAGCCAGCATAGACGCCGGCACCGGCCGTTCGCGCTGCACGTTGACCTCAGCCACTTTGCGAGGGTATTCCTTGCGGCGATCAAGCCACAATCCAAATTCCTTCAAAAGATCCCCAGCGACGCCCGGGTCGTCGGAGCGCTCTACACCCCAAAAACGTAGCCGCTCTTCATTTTTCTGCAGCAACTGCAGAGCTTCTTCCAGCTTCTTCATCGCGGCATTAAATGTCGAAGCGAGGAAATAGACCGGAAGCGACCATCCGCCGCGACCAAAATACGCCCGTACGCGCACGTTGTACTTACCGTTCTGATTCTTTTCCATCGCGCATAAATATTCGTTCCCTGATGATGTGCTCTTGGTATGCATCCTGGTCCCCAGTTTTTCCGCCATAGCCCCAAAGTCGAGTGTCTTCGACCCTGGGCGGCGGGTCTTTCCCAATGTGAGTGCTACCGCAAGCCTGTTTGCCTTGGACCGCTTTTCCGGCATCGGAATACTCCTTAAGATGGCGCTCAGAAATTCGTGACCGGGCAGAAATTGGGAAGTTTCTCGCCTAGGTCAGAACCCCGCTGGCGACGGGGCAGGCTCTGCGGATACGCACCATTTTATAGAAGCTTCAGAAAGTAGGCAAGGGCCGTCGTTGAAATTGTTAACACATTTATTTACAGTAAGTTACAGTACAAAGTGGAACTGCTGGGTGGCGGAAAATTGCAGTGAAATTTCCAGAGTTATAAGACGGCCGAACTAGCAACGGAGCCCGCCCTAGGCGTTAATGGCCTCGCTTTAACCTAGCTCGTGCGCGACAAGCGCTTCATCACGTCCGCGTTGATGACCAACTTGCCGTCTTTTTTGAGTCGATCTTCCAGCGCGGTGCGAAAAGCCTCAAAGGCAGCCGTCTGCTTCGCTTGCAGTAGCTGCTGCTTGATCTGGTCGGACTGTGTAGCCAGATCTGCGGGATTCGCGGGCTGGTGGCCAATGACACGATATACCAGCCAATTGCCTGCGACCTGAGTGGGCGGGCTGACTTGGCCAACCGACATCCCAAACGAGGGCTGCAGCAGCTTCGCGGACCCGACGTCGGGAACAGAACCGTTTCGTGCGAAGGGTTCCGGCGTTACAGCGGTAAGGCCCAAAGCTTTGGCTGCTTGGTCGAAGGATTCGCCAGATTGAACGCGCTTGGCGAGTTCTTGAGCCTTGGTCCGAGCCAGCTCAACAGATTTTTCCTGCTGGTAGTCCGCCAGAACTTTGTCCCGAACTTCCGCGAGCGTTCCCTGGTGAGCGGGCTGTATGTCTTTCGGCGTCAAAATCACGAAGCCCTGGGGGACCTGAAGAGGCTGGCTCAGCTCGCCGGGACGCAGTTGAAATAGAATCTGGTGGAGTTCAGGAGAATTTCCGAGCTCACCGATGGGGTCTGTGACGGACGCAGGCGGCGTGTCGCCAAGCTTCAAATTAAACTTTCGAGCCAGGTCGTCCAGAGACTGGTGATTGGACTGGCGAACAGCGCTGGCCATCTGCGTGGAAATATTGTTCGCCTGTTCAGCGGCCTTTTGATCGGTGAGGATGGGCACGATGGTGCTGCGCACTTCTTCGAAAGGCTTGGTGTGAGCGGTTTCGCGGTCCAGCACTTTGATAATGTGAAAACCATACTGGGTTTTCACCAGATCAGAGACAGAACCCTTCGGAAGGCTGAAGGCAGCCCGTTCAAATTCAGGAACGGTTTGCTTTTCAACAATCCAGCCGAGGTCGCCACCTTTTGCTTTCGTCGCATCATCTTCTGAATACTTTTTGGCCAAATCTTCGAAGTTGGCTCCGCTTTTGGCTTTCTTCAGAACGTCTTCGGCTTTCTGGCGGATTTCGGCGATCTCGGCATCGGTCTTGCCGATAGTCTTGAAGAGAAGGTGTTCGACGTGAGCGCGGTTTTCTACCTTGTATTCGTCGATGTGTGCGTTGTAATACGCGCGAAGATCCGCATCACTTGCTTGAGTGTTCTCACGCAACTTTGCCAGATCCAGCAGCGCATAGCGCGCGGACCGTTTTTCGGGAACCTGATACCGGCTGGCATTCTTGTTGTAATAGGCGGAAAGTTCCGCGTCCGTAGGCTGTATCGAGGAAGCCAGGTCGGTGGGCTTCACCAGCGCGTATTCGATCTGCACTTTTTCATTTCGCCGGCGGAACTCGTTCTCAATCTCGGCCGGGCTAACGCTAATAGAGGAAGTCACCAGCCGGCGGAACTTCTCCATCAGCATGTCGTCGCGCAAAAAGGATTCGAATTCAGGGACAGACATTCCCGTGCGATTCTGAACCTCCGCAACGTATCGATCCTTGGTCCAGGCCCCGCCTTCCCATGCCGCGGGCAGCAACTGCTTGATTCGATCCGATTCTTCTTGAGGGGTTACGCTGAGGCCAAGCCGCTGAGCTTCGATATCCAGGGCGCGGGAGAAAATCATCTGATCGAGAACCTGTTTGGCATACAGCCCTTTCAGCATTTCGGGAACGTTCTGTCCATGCAGGACCATATTCAAGTGGCGCTGCACATCGAATACGGAAATGTCCTGGCCGCCAACGGAAGCTACTGTATCGGGGCTGTTGGTAGTCGATCCGCCAACCAGGCCAGGCACTAAGGTAATCACCATGCTGACGCTAATAAGGACGAGTAAAACGATCATGGTGACCTTGACCCATCGATTACGGTCGAGATCCCGCTGCTGAATGCTTTTCAACATAAACCTAGCCACTCCTATAGCAATACCGAATCTAACGATTATAGTGGAGTTTGCCGCGAAGCCCAAATCAGATTCAAGTGCGGAAACAGAGGCAAAGGCGGGAGTTCCGAGTTATAAGCTAACCGCCGTATTTCCAGGGAGAGTCGCCCACAACGAGAGGATCGACGTCTCCGTGATTCCCGGCTTCGACGACTTCCAAAATCGCGATGGCGTGATCCCCGAACTCTTCCGAGATTTTGACGAGCTTACATTCCAGATAAGCTTTCAGATTCTTCAGGACCGGCGCGGAAGTTTGTCCTTCATAAAACGGCTCTCCATTCAAGAAGCCATTGGATTCCTTGGTGGCTGAAAAAAACTTTTGCGCGATCTCTTGCTGATCGCTTCCCACGATATGCAAAACCGAGTAGCCGCTCGACACCAGGCAACTGAGAACGCTTCCATCCTTTCGCAACGCGGCTATCAATAATGGCGGCTTAAACGAAACCTGAGAGACCCAGGTCACCGTAGCCGCTCCATAACGGTCGCCGTCTCTAGATGTCAGCACATAGATACCGTTAGTGAGAAGGCGAAGCGTTTTTTGTTTCGCTTTGGCGTCCATATTTCCAACTTCATCATACTCCCAACATAGACCGGCCACCGTCGACAGAGATTTTTGGATTGTGGACGGCAGGGTGCTTCGTTCAGTCTCGAAATTCACTTTCCTTGCTAGAGGGTGGCCAGAGTTTTCTTAATTTCTTCCGCTTGATCCGGTTTGGGATTGAGTTTCAGCGCAGCCGCGAGTTCTTTTTTCGCCATCGGAACATTATTTGATTTCTGGTACGCCAAGCCGAGGTGATAGTGATAGGTCGGATTAAGTGGATTTGCAGTGACCGCTTCCTGTAGGGTTTCGATTGCGGCGTTATAGACACCTTGTTTGTAGTAAGCCCAGCCCAGAGTGTCGGCGGAGAAAGCTTCGTTGGGCAAACCTTTGCGCGCTGTTTGCGCGAGAGAAAGTGCTACGTTGACGTTGCCGCCATGCTCGAGCATCACGTACGCCAGATTATTTAAGGCCAGAGGATAATCCGGCTGGATTTCAAGAGCCTTTTTGTAAGCATCCTGGGCCGGCTGCCAATCCTGGTGCGCCTCGTACGCACCGCCTAAGCCCGCGTAAAGGCGAGGGTCGCCAGGATTGTTCTTGATAGCGTTCTGATAGCTTGCAATCCCCTGATCCACAGAGCCGCGGGCCACTTGGATGCTCCCAAGCAGCAGAACAGCCCCCACATTATTCTTATCGAGGTCTATAGCTTTCTGTAGGGCGGCTTCCGCTTTCGCCTGATCCTGGTCGCGGAGTTGGATTTGCCCCAACAAAAAGTAAAAGTTGCTGCTGTTGGGTACCAGCGCGACCTGGTCTTGTACCAGGTGAAGCGCTTTCGCCGGGTCTTTGCGTTCAACGGCAATGTTCACGAGCCCGGTAAGCGCATCGGACGATGATGGATCGAGCTTCAGCGCTTGAGCAAAATACTTTTCGGCTTCGTCTAACTTCTTCTGACCCAGGCGAAGATTTCCCATTTGGACATAGCCGGCGGGGTTCTGCGGAGCTATTTCTATGGCCTTATTTAGATCGGCTTCGGCACTCGCCTGATTACCTTGCCAGAACGCCGCTTGCGCTTCGTAAATATAGCCATCGACAGCTCCAGGCTCGATGGACTTTAGAGCCGCACCGCTTTCCGCCAGCAGCTTCGCGTCGTGCTTAGGCAAAGCCAAACTAGCAAGAGCGCGATGCGCATCGATCATAGTGGGTTGTAGTCGGACAGCCTCTCGCCACTGCGCTTCGGCTTGTCCGAAGTTCTTAGTGCCCGCGTAAGCCAGTCCGAGTTGGAAATGGCCCAGGGCATTATCCGGCGCGCTTTTTGCGGCTTGTTCAAGAACGTGAACAGCTTCGGACTGTTTCTGTTGTCGATTCAAGATCGTGCCTTGCACGATCATGGCGGCGGGATCTGACGGGGAATTCTTCAAAATGGCATCGTTTACTTTGGCGGCGTCATCCAGGTGATTCTGCTGCAGCAAAAGCTGAACGTAAGTCTTGCCAATCGCATTGTCTTTGGGATGCTGGGAATAGAGCGTGCTGAACTCACTGGTTGCTTTCTCGAGTTCCCTCTGGCTTAGGTAAAAGTCGCCGAGTAATCGATAACCGGCCGGATTATCTTTCAGTGCGCTTTTGGCCTGCTGCATGGTTTGTTCTGCTGCGGACTTGTTTCCTTGCACGAGATAAAGGTTTGCCAGGGCCACGCGTGCGGACGGATTCTGGGGATCCATAGCGATGGCGGCTTGAAATTCTTTTTCCGCATCGGCCCAACGCTTTTGCCGCTGATAAAAAGTTCCTAAGGCAATCGCTGCGGGCATGGATTTGGGATCCAGTGAGACAGCCTTCAAATAGTTTTGTTCCGCGGCTTGTACGTCGCTCAATCGTTCATACATCAATGCGAGATTTAGGTAGGACGGAGAGCGGTTCGTATCCATCTGAACCGCTTGCTGAGCTTCGCTCAGCGCCTTTTTGGAATCGCCCAAGGCGGCGTCCGCGTCGGAAAGAATCACTTGGGCTTGCGCGTTTTTTGGATCGCTCTGCAAAACCAGTGCGGCGTGATCGTGTGCGTCTTGAAACTTACGGCCGGCAAGATAGAAATCTGCGAGGTCGAGCTGGGCTTTAAAATTCTTTGGATCGAGTTGAACCGTGCGCTGGAGCTCTTGGAAAGCATGTGTCCAATCGCCCTGTTTTACTAAGGAGTGCGCCATCTCGTAGTGGGCAGCGGCGAAGTCCGGATCGATCTGAATGGCGTTTTGGTATTCGATAATCGCGGCGTCATATTTGCCTTTCTCGAAATAGGACACGCCCTTATCGAGGTAAGCCTTCTTTCGAGCCTGCGGATCGCGGGAACACCCCGCCGACAGAGCTAGCGCGGTCACCGCGCATAGAAATAGAGCTTTGCCGACCTTCATCTCCTAGCCTTTAGGGAATCGCCGAAGTTAGTCACAGTGCAACCCATAATTCTATCCTTCGAGTATGCGGCAATCCATGAAAGTATTGCGGCCGCCGACTTCCGAGTAACCTCCTGTATAGCAAAGATAGTACGCGGTTTAGTAACTCACTAGGAACTCTCCCTCAAATCATGTAACCTTATGTACCTAGAGGAAATCTCTCTTTGGTGGTACTAAGCGGAAGCGTTTTGCCCAAACATGGAAGTTTGCAAGGATTTCCACGACAGCAATTCCGTCATCTTGGATTTGCGGGATACTCCTAAGTACAATATAAAGAGGTGTTTAGTTGCGATCTAGGGCCTCTCGTAACGCTTCTGGGCTTGGCAGTGACCTTGCATCCACTTCCTTAGCGAACGGTAGTCCTATGTACAGGCGGACACCGGTAACTGAGGATGAGAGAACAAGCGCCATGGCGAGCCACGGGATTGATGTAGTTCAGCTGAAAGGGGAGTCGGGGTTTGTCGGCGGTATGTCTGCCGCCATGCAAACGCTTGAGAGTGTTGTGGCGGAAATCGCGCTAACCAACATTCCGGTTTTGCTTGTAGGCGAGAGCGGAACAGGCAAGGAAATGTTCGCGCAGAGAATTCACCAACTTTCCGCGAATTGTGACGGGCCGCTGGTGAAAATCGCTTGCGCTTCCATCAACCTGCCGAACTTCGCGAGCGAACTTGGGCTAGATGGTAATGGCGATGCTTCGCGCCAGAGATCCGAGGCCAGTCCAGGAACTGTTTTCTTCGATGAAATCAGTGAACTCGACCCAAGCTGCCAGCGAAGTCTTCTTTATGCATTGCCGGATGGTGATGCCAGACCACGACGCGGATTGCTAGGAGCGCGCGTGATTTCGACGACCAACCGGAATCTTGATGAAGAAATGCGGATCGGACGTTTCCGAAGCGAGCTTTATTACCGTATCAGCGGCGCTTGCTTGCGACTTCCGCCGCTGCGAGACCGTAAAGATGATATCCCTCTGCTGGTGGAATCTTTTTTGACGAAATACGCAGCGGAATTGAACAGGGCGCGCCCGACATTGAGTCCCCGCACAATACGAAGGTTTTTGGATTATTCCTGGCCCGGAAACATTCGCCAGTTGTCAAACGTGGTTAAAAAGATTGTCGCGCTCGGAGACGAAACCCTGGCGCTGCCGGAAGTTCCGACGGCACCGGTTGAGACGCGGACCGAACCACCGGCGACACATAGTTATTCGCTGAAAGCCGCCGCGCGAGCCGCTTCTCGTGAGGCGGAGCGTGGAATGATTTTGGAGGCCCTGGCGCGTACGCGCTGGAACCGCAAGAGGGCGGCTCAAGAACTGCAGATCAGCTACAAATCTCTACTTTATAAATTGAAGCAGATTGGGATGCCAGAGTCGCAATCTGAATAATGGAAGCAGGAGAAAAAATGATTAAACGGCTGTATGCACTAGCGATCGTTTCAGTGTTGGTTGCAATCCCGACGGTGGCTCAACAGGGCGGAGCTACGCAGACGTCACAGCCTGATTCACAAGCGAGTGCGCCACCTGCATCCGGCGCGGCTCAGCACAGCGCGACGTCGGATCCGAACTACATGATTGGGCCGCAGGACGTAATCGACGTGAATGTTTGGAAAGAGCCCGATATTTCTCGCACTGTTCCGGTACGTCCGGACGGAAAAATTTCACTTCCATTGCTAAATGATGTGCAGGCAGCGGGAATGACTCCGGCACAATTAGGAAATCAAATAACAGCGAGCTTGAAAAAATACGTCACGAACCCGCAAGTCACCGTGATCGTCACGGCAATTAACAGCCAGCGAATTTATGTTCTGGGTGAGGTGACCCGGCCTGGCGCTTTTCCATTGCTGCCTGGAACGACGGTGTTACGCGGGCTGTCGAGCGCAGGCGGGTTTACGCAATTTGCGAAGATGAAAGCAATTTACGTTCTTCGGCTCGAAAACGGAAAGCAAGTGAAGTATCCGTTTAATTACAAGGATGTGGTGGGTGGAAAACATCCGGAGCAGGACATTTTGTTGAAAGCCGGCGACACAATTGTGGTGCCCTAGGGCATCAATTGCAGAGGTTCCTGCACTTGTAACCTGATTAGTGCGGGATTCGCACGGCGCGGGCGACCTAAAACGTTTTAAGCGGGAAATTCGCCGCGAAGAGGATGGCATGATTCAACGAGAACTAACCTTCACAGACTACACCGCGATATTGCGGCGGCGGTGGGTTCTAATCACGGTGTTCGCAGTCGTCGGAGCGCCTTTGGCGTATGGAGTTTCGCGGCTCCTTCCGAACCGTTACACCTCCCAAACGCTGGTTCTTATCGAGCAACCAACGGTGCCCACTGATTTTGTGAAGCCGGTGATTACAACCGAAATTAACGCGCGCTTGGCAAGCATGCAAGAAGAAATTCTCAGCAGGACGCGGCTCGAGCCCATTATCCATCAGTTCGGACTGTATCCAGGCGACGTGAACCACGTGCCAGTAGAGGAGTTAGTCGCACGTTTGCAGAAAAGTATCCAGGTGACTCCGGTGCAGCCCATGGCCGAGACTCAATCGCAGGCGCTGCCGGGATTTCACATTATCGTGACTTTAGACAATCCGAAAACGGCGCAGGGAGTTTGCGCTACAGTAACATCAATGTTTATTGAAGAAAATATTCGGCTGCGGCAACAGCGATCCGAAGATACTACTCAATTCCTAGCGCAACAGCTGGTGGACGCTAAAGCAAAACTGGATGCCCAGGACGCCAAGCTAGCCGAGTTTAAGAGCCGCTATATCGGCTCGCTTCCGGATGAAGAGCAAGGAAATTTGAACCTCCTGATGGGCTTGACCTCACAACTGGACGCGGCGACCCAAGCTCTGGCGCGCGCGCAGCAGGATAAGAGCTTCGCGGAGTCGATGTTGGCTCAGCAAGTCGCTGCATGGCAAGCGGCGCAGACTGGCTCGAACCCGGAAACGATGGATGCACAACTCGCTGCTCTGCAAACGCAGCTGTCGAATTTGCAGGCTCGTTATACCGACGACTATCCGGATGTCGTGAAAACAAAGAGTCAAATTGCTGCGCTGCAAAAAAAGATAGCGGACAACGAAGACAATCCTAAAGCTGCTACTACAGGTAGATCGTCCAAAACGGTGGAACCGGCGCAAATCGCGCAATTGCGTGCGCAAGTCCACACCACGGACCAAGTGATTGCCGAAAAAACCAAGGAACAAGCGAAGATTCAACAGGCCATCAAGCTTTATCAAGATCGAGTGCAATCGAGCCCCGCAGTCGAGCAGCAGTACAAAGAACTCACCCGTGATTATCAGACTGCGCTCGATTTCTACAACGATTTGCTGAAGAAGCGAGATCAATCGGCAATGGCAGCGGACCTGGAACGGCACCAGGAAGGCGAAAATTTCTCGATATTGGATCCCGCTAATCTGCCGGACACACCGTCGTTTCCAAACCGCCCGATGTTCGCACTCGGAGGATTGGCCGGGGGTTTAGCTTTGGGGATTGGAGTAGCATTTTTCCTGGAATCTCGGGACAGTTCATTCAGGACTGAAAGAGATGTTGAGAGTGCGCTGCGACTCCCGGTACTGGCAATGGTTCCCGCTGTTGGATCACTGTTGGCGAGGAAATCCAAGCACGGTCCGACTGGGAAAGCCGGCGATTCTCCGTTTCATGCTGGAGCGGGAGCTTAGGGCAAATGTACCAGAAATTCTTTGGGCTTCGCGAAAGCCCGTTCAATGTGAATCCGGACCCGCGCTATCTGTTCCTGACGAAACAGATTCAGGAAGCGCTGGCGGGCTTGACCTACGGCATACAAAACCGTAAGGGATTCATATTGCTCACCGGCGAAGTCGGAACGGGCAAAACAACGCTGCTGAACCGGCTGCTCGATTGGCTGCACGGACAGCGTGTGGCGACAGCTTTTGTTTTCAATTCGCAGCTGAACGTGAGCCAGCTTTTCGATTTCATGATGGCTGACTTCGAAATCCCGTGTGAGACCCGCCACAAGAGCCAAGTACTGCTCAAGCTTAACGCCTGGTTGCTGGAACGATACCGAGCCGGCGAAACAGCGGTTTTGATCGTGGACGAGGCTCAGAACTTGTCGCTACAGGTGCTTGAAGAAATCCGCTTGCTGACGAACCTGGAAACCTCCACCGAAAAACTTCTGCAGATCGTGCTGACCGGACAGCCAGAGCTTGAAGAGAAACTGAAATTGCCGCAATTGCGACAGCTTCGGCAGCGCATCACGTTGAGATGCCGCACCGGCGCGCTCACGCTGGAGGAAACTTTCGGGTACATCGCTGAACGTTTGCGCATTGCTGGAGCTAATGGCGACCCGATATTTTCGAAGGAAGCCATTCAGACCGTTCACCTGTATTCCCGAGGAATCCCACGCATTGTGAACCTGCTTTGCGAACACGCTTTGATCAACGCATATGTGGACCACTTGCGGCCTGTTCCGGCGCACTTGGTGGAAGAAGTTGCGCGAGAATTTCAACTGGATGAGATCGAGCCAATTGCACCTGTCGGTACTAGCAATGGAAACAAACCTCCTGTAGATGCCCAACTATTGCTTCAGAACCTGGATGAACTGCTCAGCCGCCTACGCGAGGCAAATATCATGCCGGTGACAACGCGCGAGAGGAAACCATGAGTCGTATTCACGAAGCCTTGAAAAAGGCCGAACAAGAACGGTCCGTGAACCAATCTGCAGACGGTGCTACGCCCATGCAAAGCACGGCAGTGAATGTCGGCACGCTGCCGGCCAACGGCGATTCTGTTCCGGATATTTTCAAGCAAGCTCCGGCTGTCACCACACGATCGGGAACTATAAGGCGCTTTGAAGATCTCTGTCAGCGCTGCGCTCATCCGCACTGGCACCCGGATCTAAATGTAAATATTTTTCACAACCCCGCGCTCAGCGTCCATGCAGCGGAACAATTCAGAACTTTGCGATCGCGGCTTTACCAATTACGCGGCAGCCAGCAATTGCGGACGCTCTTGATCGCCAGCTCGATGCCGGCAGAAGGAAAAACGTTTGTAACCAACAATCTTGCGCAAGCGATCGTTCGCCAACCGGATCGCAGGTGCCTGATTATCGATGCGGACCTACGATGTTCGCGTCTCCACGTTCCTCTTGGCGCTCCGCCTTCTCCCGGCTTGACGGAGTACTTGATGGGAGAAGCCGATGAGATGGCCGTGATCCAACATGGAGCCGAAGGAAATCTCTGCTTTATTCCCGGCGGGAAGGAAGTGTCCAATCCGAGCGAATTGCTTTTAAACGGGCGGCTCAAGACTTTGTTGGAACGTGTAACGCCGGTCTTCGACTGGGTGATATTGGATTCGCCACCTTTGCTTCCGGTGGCGGATGCAAGCCTACTCGCCGATCACGTGGATGGAGTGATTTTGGTTGTGCGTGCCGCGTCCACGCAGACCTCGACTGCTGAAAGAGCATGTCAAGAGCTGCAAGGCAGGAATGTCGTTGGAGTAGTGCTCAATGCCGTGGAAAAGGCGCACGCCCACGGTTCTTATTACTACCACGGGTATGGTACGACCTACGGACATGAAGACGTAAAGCCGATTCAGGCATAGGTTTCCGATTCGGTTCATGCGATGGACCTACGACAGGGAACATTGATTTTGGAGATTTTAGTATATGTCCTTTGTTGAGTTTTACTTGCAGGGCGGAAAATTATTGCAACTATGGGATAGCAATGTTCATGAAATTATACGGTGGCTGAGCTCTTTGAACTAATTTTAGCAGCTGTCGATTCTCTAAAGGTATTAGAAACAACGGTTTAAGGGAAGCAAGACTAGGTTGGCAGGTGGCAACTGTCGTGCAAACCTAGATAACTTCAGGAGAGTCGATTGGGACTCTAACGGCGGTAGCGCAGTTGGGTAACTATTGGTAATGATAACGAAACCACAATTCGATGCGAGCGCTGGGACGACAATCGACAACAGTCGCGCTGCTAAGTATCCGTGGTTTGCGTTGCAGGTGAGATCTCGCCATGAATCATGCGTCGCTGATTATCTAAACGGGCAAGGATATGAATGGTTCTTGCCGCTTTACAAAAGCAGAAAACGTTGGTCTGACCGAATCAAGGAAGTGGAGTCTCCGCTTTTCCCAGGCTATCTATTCTGTCGATTTAACCAACACGACCGGCTGCCAATTCTGAAAACACCCGGAGTGATCCAGATAGTTGGTTTCAATCGAGTTCCAGCGGTTGTCGAAGAGTCGGAAATTAGCGCGCTTCAGACACTGATGGCGGCAGGCGTTCCGAATCATCCTTGCCCATTCCTGGGACTTGGCGACAAGGTGAGAATTGAATCCGGTCCGCTGCGCGGTCTGGAAGGGATCCTGATGGATTTCAAAGGACATCACCGCCTGGTTCTTTCGGTCACTCTACTACAGCGTTCGGTGGCAGTGGAAATTGACTCGGCATTGGTAACCCCGGTAACCAGCGCGCCGCAGCCATCGGCGGAAGATAAGGCCCACGCTCGAAACCGTGCGGCTCAGTTGGCGGTCTAGAGCTCGGTCTACAAATTTATGAAAACGAAATCTCAAGAAGAATTCCAAGATAGAGAGCCGCTGGGGAGCTATTTTCCCGCAGGCAAGCCTAATTCTCCCGAAAAGTCGAACGGGAACGGGAATACCGCCGGCGACCCGGGCAACTTCCTTTCTGAAGTGCACTTCCGCCGGATGCTGGCTCGAGAAAGAAAAAGGTCAGAACGATCGCGCAAACACTTGGTCTTGATGTTAATCGATGGAGGCTTAAAAAATACAAAGACAGACGCTTTGCTCGAGCAGATCGCGGTTGTGTTAAGCGCATCCATCCGCGAGACAGATTTGGCCGGCTGGTTCGAAGCGAACTCCGTGTTTGGAGTCATCTTCACTGAGTTCGGAAACAGCGACATAAGCGCCGCCGTCAAGACAATCGAATCGAAAGTCACCGCTGGGCTTCAGAAGGCGTTCAAGGCAACTCAGCTCAGCAGTTTTCAAATTTCTTTTTATGCGTTTCCGGATGGCTGGAAGGGAGGCGGGCATCAGCGTCCGGTTGACCCGACCATGTACCCTGATCTTTTTGAAGTAAAAGAAAGGAAAAAACTATCACTGTTGACCAAGCGAGTGATGGATATACTGGGCGCTTCGGTGGCCTTGCTGCTGCTCTCGCCCGTCTTTATGGTTCTCGCGATACTGATCAAGCTGACCTCGAAAGGTCCCACATTTTTCCGCCAGGAGCGAGTGGGTCAGTTCGGTTCGCGTTTTGTATTTCTGAAATTCAGGTCCATGTATATTTCCACAGACGCCGCCATCCACAAGGAATACGTCAGGAATTTCATCGCTGGAAAAGCGAGTTCTGAAGCTCGAGAAGGAAGCAAGAAGGGCGTCTATAAGATCACGAACGACCCTCGGGTAACTTGGATCGGAAAATTCATGCGGCGCACGAGCCTGGATGAGATTCCGCAATTCTGGAACGTGCTGATCGGCGAGATGTCATTGGTAGGACCGCGGCCTCCGATCCCTTACGAGATTGAGGCGTATGATATTTGGCACCGCCGCCGTTTGCTGGAGTCCAGACCTGGCATTACCGGCTTGTGGCAGGTGCACGGACGCAGCAAGACTACTTTTGATGAAATGGTCAGGCTGGACCTGCAGTATTCACGCATGTGGTCTCCGATGTTAGACGTGAAGATTTTACTTCAGACTCCCCGCGCGGTGTTCACGGGCAATGGTGCGTATTAATCTCGTGGCACTCACAGCAAAATTTGCGGGCTGTAACAATTCGTTGAGTCGCACGCTTCCAATTTAGACTGCTCTCCATCTTCTGCGTATTTTTCCTTTCTGCAGGCGCAACGATTTGGCTCCTTCGGGGTTTGCATTCCAAGGTGAAAAAATGGCTACTCGTCTAGATGCTGGCGAAATGAAAGCTCAGAAACAAGACAACTCAAGCGACGTAATCAGGATGGGCGTAGTTGGATACGGATACTGGGGCCCGAATATTGTTAGAAACTTTCACGGGCAAGAGCGTTCTCGCGTGGTAGCTATTTGCGATCAGAGCCCGAAGTCACAAAACCGTGCGCGGCAATCCTATCCGGATATACGTGTAATCGCGGAGTGTAGCGACATTCTGACGGCCACAGACATTGATGCAATCGCTATCGTGACGCCGGTATGGACTCATTACGAGCTTGCCAAACTGGCACTCGAGCATGGCAAGCACGTGTTTGTTGAAAAGCCTTTTACCTGCACCACTGCGCAAGCCGAGGAGTTGATCGAGCTAGCTGACCGGAAACACCTGAAAATCATGGTGGACCACACATTCTTGTTCACGGGCGCGGTCAAGCGCATTAAAGAATTTATCGATAACGGCACGCTGGGGGATCTTTACTATTACGATTCCACACGCGTCAATCTGGGGCTCTTTCAGCACGATGTGAACGTGCTGTGGGATTTGGCACCGCACGATCTTTCGATTATGGATTATCTCATTAAGAGCAAGCCTGAGGCCGTAGTCGCAACCGGAGAACGCCATTTGAATGGCGTGGCCGACATTGCGTTTCTGACTCTTTATTATCCGAACAACATGATTGGTCATATCAATGTGAACTGGTTGTCTCCGGTGAAGGTGCGCACGACGTTAATCGGTGGCGAGAAAAAAATGTTGGTCTGGAACGATTTGGAAGCCGATGAAAAGCTAAAGATCTATGACAAGGGCGTACAGATGAGCGGCGATGGGGTTTATCAATTGCTCGTGAGCTACCGCTCCGGCGATATGTGGGCGCCTCGCGTGGAACAAGTGGAAGCTCTGAAACTGGAAGCGGCTTATTTCGTCGATTGCATTTTAAACGACAAGAAGCCCTTTAACGACGGAGCCGCAGGACTGCACGTCGTACAAGTGCTCGAAGCCGCCGACCAATCGCTGCAACAAAGAGGCAAAGTCATCAAGCTCTAGCGGGATGATTAAGACCTATCTGCCCGCAAGGCCGAGCCAACTGAGCTGTCAAGTTGGCCTTGGATCTCAATAAAAGGAAAAATCCAAGCATGGACCAGTACTTGTGTGTTGCGCCGGACGTGAAACTGGGCAAGAACGTAAAACTATCAAAGTTCATCAACCTATATGGATGTGAAATAGGCGACGACACGAAAATTGGCGCTTTCGTTGAAATTCAGAAGAATTCGAAGATTGGCAAGAACTGCAAGGTTTCAAGTCACACGTTTATATGCGAAGGCGTGACGCTTGAAGACGGCGTGTTCGTGGGTCACGGTGTCGTTTTCATCAACGATTCCTATCCACGCGCAACTACAGAAGAAGGACAGTTGCAAACCGAACAGGATTGGAAAGTAGAAAAGACTCTGGTAAAGGCCCGCGCTTCGATCGGTTCGGGCTGCACCATACTTTCCAAGGTTGTCATCGGCGAGAATGCGATTGTTGGTGCGGGAAGCGTGGTTACCAAAGACGTTCCCAAAGACACGATTGTAGCCGGCAATCCTGCACGGGTGCTGCGCCACATCACGCGAGAAAAGACAACCGTATAGGAATCGGATGGACCTAGCGGCGGATGGATTCGCTGCGATTGATTTTTCGTAAACTTCGGAAATAACTTACTAAGGAATCGAGGAAACGTTTTATGTCCCTTACTGAGAAAATCCCGTTTTTAGACCTGGTTACTCCGCATATGGAGCTCGAACTTGAGTTGACTGCCGTGTTCCACAAAGTGTTGAGCACCGCTGGTTTCGTCGGCGGTCCGATGGTCGAGAACTTCCAGAAAGCCTTTGCCGTGTTTTGCGATGCGAAGCATTGCGTTGGCGTAGCCAGTGGCACCGATGCGGTTCGCTTTGCTTTGACGGCTGCCGGTGTGCAGCCCGGAGACATCGTCGTTACCGTTCCGCATACGTTCATTGCTACTACCGAAGCTATCAGCCAAGCCGGAGCGCGCCCTGATTTTGTTGATATCGACGAGCGCACGTATTCAATGGACGTCGCCAAATTGCGGGAATATCTCGAACGGGAATGCTACGTGGACCGCGAAACGGGAAAGCCGTACCACAGAAAGTTTCGCGCACCTGTCACGGCGGTCGTGCCAGTCCACATCTATGGACAGTGCGCGGATATGGATCCGATCTTGGAGTTGGCTCGCCGCTACAACCTGATTGTGGTGGAAGACGCCTGCCAAGCTCACGGCGCGGAGTATTTCTCGCAGAAAGAAAATCGTTGGAGGAAAGCAGGCTCCATGGGCCACGCTGCTGCGTTTAGTTTTTATCCGGGAAAGAACCTAGGAGCTTGCGGAGAAGCCGGCGCGATCACCACCAATAGCGAAGAAATGGCGCGCACCATGCGCATTCTGCGCGACCACGGCCAGTCCAAAAAGTATTACCACGACATGGAAGGTTATAACGGCCGTCTGGACTCCCTACAAGCGGGCCTGCTTAGCGTAAAACTCCAACATTTGGCGGACTGGAACCGGAAGCGGCAGGAAGCGGCGGCTCGTTACGACCAGTTGCTGTCATCGTTGGATGGCGTGGTTGCGCCTTACCAGCCCACATGGTCGCGTCCGGTGTATCATCTCTACGTAGTACGAGTGTCAGATCGCGAGGGCTTGCAAAAACATTTGGCGGACGCCAAGATCGACACCGGTATTCATTACCCGATTCCGCTTCATCTGCAAAAAGCCTACGAAACGTTTGGTTTCAAAAAAGGTGACTTCCCAGTCACCGAAAAGGCTGCGTTGGAGATCCTCTCTCTTCCCATATATCCGCAACTTCAGCCCGCGGCGCAGGAGCGCGTCGTTCAGAAGATCCAGGAATTTGCCTCCGTCGGCGTCCTCCGTTAGGCATGTTTTTCCTAATATAATCAAGGTAGCCTAGGGCTTCGCGGAGGGGCGATGTCGGGGCGCGAGCCCACTTGGTACACGGCAGTACCATTACTAGCTTCGCGCGGTCTAGGAAGGTCGAGCTAACGACGCTTGGTATCTCGAACACCGTTCCACACATCTAGCTTGGTGAGGACTTCACCGCCAACGAGAGTGACGAGCAACGAGTAAATTTTCGCCAGCTAATCGAACGAAACCTTCAAGGAGGTTCAGCGGTGAAGGAAGAAAATAGTGTTGTTGTGGTGGGACTCGGAGAAGTAGGCCGGCCCCTGCTCGAACTTCTCTCTAAGCACTACAAGACCGTGGGAGTGGACCTTGTGCTGCCTGAACACCCGATAGGGAAAGTGGACGTTTTGCACCTGTGCTACCCGTTTGAGATCAAGGATTTCGTTGGCGAGACCGCGCGTTACATCGATCTCTTTAAGCCAACGTTGACGATTATCAACAGCACCGTCGCAATCGGGACAACGCGAGCGGTAGCAGCTCGAACCGGCGCAGCTGTTCTGGCGCATAGCCCGGTGCGGGGTAAGCACGTACGAATGTTGCAGGAGTTGGAAACCTACACGAAATTCATAGGGCCCATCGACGCTGCCAGTGGCAAGCTTGCTGCGGAACATTTTCACGGCGCGGGTCTCAAGACAAAGGTTTTGGCGGCTCCGGAAGCGACGGAACTGGCGAAGTTGACAGAGACCACGTACTTCGGCCTACTGATCTCCTGGGCGCAGGAGCTTGAGAGATATTGCGAGAAAACTGGTCAGTCTTACGATGAAATTTGGAGCATCTACGAAGAAATCGGGTTTTTCCCGAAGACTAAATACTTCCCGGGAGTTATCGGTGGCCATTGCGTCATGCCGAATATTGAGCTTTTGTTAAAGTTCGATGATTCATCGCTTTTGCGGGCTATCCAGACCTCGAATCGTGCGAAAATCGAACGCGAGTCGCGCAAGAAGCTAGATGATCAGAAAATAGAAACTATTCGTTCCCGGGGTTGAAAGTAGCACTCAGCGCCTGCGGGTTTGGTGACCTCGTCTGAAAACAGCCAACGATACACGATGACAAGTTCTACGATGACACGAACGACGACTACCACGTCGCTTGACAGCCCACCCACCGCGGTCGGCAAGAGGCTCGCCGGGAAACGTGTGGCTATGGTCACCTTTTCCTCTTATCCGTTCGATCCTCGCCCGCGACGGTCTATCGATGCGCTGTTAGCAGAAGGCGCTACGGTAGATCTAATTTGCCTGCTGAATAGCAACGATGCCAAGGCCAAGGCTGAAGTACCCGTGGGCGTCAAAGTATTCCGAGTACCGCTGAAACATCCGCGCCGTGGGAAATTCGAATATGCATTTCGGTATGGGACCTTCATCCTGATCTCGTCTGTGATCTTTGCCCTGCGCTCACTGGTGCGCCGCTATGATTTAGTTTACGTGCACAATATGCCCGACATTCTCGTGGCCAGCTCGCTGATACCTAAGATGTTGGGGGCTAAGGTGGTTCTGGATCTAC
Organism: uncultured Acidobacteriota bacterium; assembly: GCA_963731535.1. GTDB lineage: Bacteria > Acidobacteriota > Terriglobia > Acidiferrales > UBA7541 > Palsa-295. Next base: position 220,785 of record CAVSWI010000017.1, read on the forward strand.
ACGACCCAATGCCCGAGCTAATGATGACGATTTTTCGGATGCCCGAAAACAACAGAAGCGTGCGGATGATGAAACGGCTTGAGAAATGGAGCATTGCGCGGACGGATTTGGCGGTCACAGTGAATGTTGCGTGCAAACGAATCTTTTCCTCGCGCAGTTGCTCGGCGGGAAAGATTGCCGTGGTGATGAACGCCCCGGACGGCCAGATTTTTCCTTTCCGCGAGACGCGATTGAGCGTATCGCCAAGACAGGACGGTGATCGGCCGTTTGTGATCATGTATCACGGCTCTATTGTGGAGCGGAACGGATTGGACCTTGCTCTCGATGCGCTTGCGCGAGTTCGCGAGACTATACCGGGCGCGGAACTGCGCATTTTTGGCTCACAAACTGCTTTCCTGGATCGTGTCATGGATAAAGCTCGAAGCATGGGGCTGCAGGATAAAATCCACTTTATGGGTCCTCGACACCTTGAATATCTGGTATCCGAAATCGAGAAGTGTGACCTGGGGATTATCCCGAACCAGCGGAATCCGTTTACCGACATCAATACCCCCACGCGCGTTTTTGAGTATCTCGCCATGGGCAAGCCGGTGATTGCTCCCTCCACACAGGGCATCCTGGATTACTTCGACAAGGATTCCCTCTTATTTTTCGAGCCCGGAAATGCCGCAGAGCTGGCGCAGCAGATCGAATATGCCTTCTTCCATCCGCGCGAAGTTCTGGAAATAGCACGAAAAGGGCAAAAGGTCTTCGTGGAACATACCTGGGACCGCGAACGAGAAACTCTGGTTGAACGCGTAAGCGCGCTTTTTAATTAGCTATCGGAATCTCCGCAATACCCTCTCTTAATGGGTTTTCCCGTAACGGCAAAAACTATAGAAATTTTGTAATGTGGCTTCAGGCAAGACCTAGTCTTAGTAAAAGCAACGCTCAACTTCGGAACCCCACAGTTCTCATGAAAAAAATCGCATTAGTAACCGGCGCCGAGGGCTTTATTGGTTCTCACCTGGTCAATTTTCTGCACGCGGAGGGCTGGAAGGTAATTGGTGCTTATCTTAACCAGGGACCGGTAACTGCGGCTAAGCTTCAGAATGTAGGTTTTGAGCAGTGTGATCTGCGTAACGGCCAGCGCGTCTCGCAAATCTTGAGTGAACATCAGCCGACCCACGTATTTCATTTAGGGGCGCAGAGCCTGCCAACGTTGTCATGGTCGAAACCGGTGGAGACATTCGAATCCAACATCATGGGTTCGCTGAATCTGTTCGAGGCTGTGCGTCGTTTAAAAAAGCTCCCTGTGGTGGTCTCCGCGTGTTCGAGCGCTGAATATGGACACGTTCCGCCTGCTGCCATTCCAGTCACTGAAGAGCAACCGTTTCGGCCACTGCATCCGTACGGCATCAGCAAAGTTTGTTTGGATTTGCTGGCGCGCGAGTATTTCCTGGATTATAAAATTCCAGCCGTCAACTTGCGGCTTTTTAATACCACGGGACCCGGCAAGACGAGCGATGCGCCCTCGGACTTCGTGCGTCAATTAGTTCGAATTAAGAAGGGTTTGCAAGCGCCGGTAATCGAAGTAGGAAATCTGAAACCGCATCGCGCGTTTCTGGATGTTGATGACACGGTTCGCGGCTTTTACCTCGCTGCCTTGAAAGGAAAACATGGAGAGGCTTATAACCTATGCGCGACCAAAACGCACGAAATTGGCGAGCTATTGCGTACAGCCATTCGCCTAGCTGGCGTGAAAGCTGAAATACGGCCCGTGCCGCGCTTGATGCGCCCTTCTGACGAGAAAATTATTTTCGGTAGCACTCGCAAGATTCGCAAAGACACGGGTTGGAAACCGCTGAAATCGATCGAGCAAACCCTGAAGTCCATGTTGGAATATTGGGAAGCGAACATTTAACGCCAGCGCGTTGCGGCGTTTGATTAATCTGAAATCAATCGTGTACTCGAAATGAATTCTGCAAAAAACATTTCCGGGCAACTGGATATCGATCTTCGAGATATACCGGCTGTTCTGCTCGTTGGCGGAATGGGTACGCGTTTGCAATCAGTGCTGCCATCGACACCTAAACCGCTGGCCCGGGTTGGAAATCTGCCTTTCCTGCAACTTTTGATTCGGCAGCTCCGCTCACAGGGTATTCCTCGCATCGTACTGTGCACCGGCTATCTTGCCGACCAGATCGAAGAAGAATTCGGAGACGGCCACAAGTGGGACGTTGCGATTGATTATTCGAAGGAATTGAAGCCGCTTGGAACAGCAGGAGCGGTGAAACTCGCCGAGCGCTATCTTAAAAATGTTTCCGACTTCCTGGTTATGAACGGCGACTCGTTTCTAGAAGTTGATTTTCGAAAGTTCATCCGCTTTCATCGGGAGCGCGGCGGTTTGATCAGCATGGCGGTTCGCAGGGTTCACGACGCAGCGCGATACGGAAGCGTTCAACTTGACGCGAATCATCGAGTGCTTGGCTTCAGCGAGAAAACGAGCAACTCAGTTCCTGGCATCGTAAATGGCGGAGTGTATGTGTTCAATCATGTCATCCTGAAAGAAATTCCTGAAGGACCGGCTAGCTTAGAGCGAGATATATTTCCCAAGGCACTCGAACGCGGGGTCTATGCTCTCGATCAGCAGGGCATGTTTATAGATATCGGGACACCTGAAGATTACGCGAGGGCCCAAACGCTCGCTGAGAATCTTTATCAGGCAGCCTCATTCAAATCATAATTGGACAAAGGTTCACGTTGTATGAGCAGAGCAGTTTTTTTGGATCGCGACGGCGTCATCAATCAGAAGCCGCCCGAGGGCGACTACATAACTCGCTGGGAGGATTTTCACCTCCTTCCAGGAGTGGCAGAAGGCGTTGCTCTGCTAAACAGAGCCGGATTCACCGTAATTGTAGTTACCAATCAGCGCTGCATCGCGAAAGGGTTGGTGACCGTAGTGGAGTTGGAGAACATGCACGAAAGAATGACCAAACTCCTCGCTGGGTCTGGTGCAATCATTGATGGGACTTTTTACTGCCCGCACGAAATCGAGCCTGTTTGTGAGTGTCGTAAACCGGCGCCGGGCATGTTGCTGAACGCGGCACGCTTACACGGCATTGACCTATCAGTATCCTGGATGATTGGCGATTCCGACATCGATATACAGGCTGGCGTAAATGCGGGCTGCAAAACAGTCCGGCTAGTAGCAGGCGATGAAACACCGGATAAAGCGCAGCGCGTTTCTACCTCAACGACTCACGCGGATGTTACTGCGCCGTCATTTTTAGACGGTATTCGCCGGATATTTGAGCGGGAGGGAGTCGTCCTCGACTCGTTTTCCAGTTCACCTGCGGCGATATAGAACCAAATTGTCGACGAAATATGACAGTTCACATGAACAAAAGGAAACGAACCGCATGATAACAACCCGCACTCCTATGCGTATCTCATTCTTCGGTGGCGGCACCGATTATCCGATATGGTTTCGCGAGTTCGGCGGCTCTGTGCTATCCACGGCTATCGATAAGAGCTGCTACATTACTTGCCGGCGGCTCCCGCCATTTTTCGAATACCACAGCCGCATATCGTATTCGAGGATTGAAAATGTCAATGAAAACAACGCAATTGAACATCCCTCTGTCCGCGGGTGCCTACAGTACATAGGCGTTGACGAAGGGGTTGAGATTCATCACGTAGCCGACCTTCCCGCCCGCACAGGGTTGGGTACAAGTTCGGCGTTCACGGTAGGACTTTTGTTGGGTCTGTACGCCTTGCGGGATCAGATGCGCAATAAGCACGCTCTCGCTTCCGATGCAATCCATGTGGAACAGGAAGTGATTAAAGAGGCGGTTGGCTCACAGGACCAAATTAGCGCCGCCTATGGTGGCTTCAATCGCATCAATTTCAACACCGACGGAAGTTTCGAGGTCAAGCCGATCATAACTTCCCCGGACAGATTGGCTGCACTGCAACAAAACTGTGCGCTCTACTTCACGGGATTTTCCAGGATAGCCGCGGAGATTGCCAAAGAGCAGATCAGACTGACGCCACAGCGAAAGAATGAGTTGGAGCGGATGCGTCAGATGGTGAATGAAGCCGAAGAGATCGTGACGAATCCGACTCGTCCGATAAATGAATTTGGCCATTTGTTGCACGAATGCTGGCAAGTGAAGAAGACATTGACGCAGAAAATTACGAACACCGACCTGGATAATATTTACGAAGCCGGGCGGAGCGCCGGAGCGCTCGGTGGCAAACTGCTAGGGGCGGGCGGTGGCGGTTTCATGCTTTTCTTCGTACCGCCGGAACGCAGGGAAGCGTTGCGTAGGCGCCTCAAGAACCTGTTGTGCGTTCCGATAAAGTTCTCGGATCGCGGCAGCCATGTAGTCGTATACGAACCGGAAGAAAAGTACGACGAGTCGCTTACGATCGAACGGTCCGAGGTATATGCCCAAAAAACGTCTCACGATCGGGTTTGACAAAGTTACTGGCGCATATCGCGTCTCGAGCTGACACCTATGCACAAAAATCCTTTAACTCACTTGCCTTACGTGCTCATTACTCCCGCTCGTAATGAGGAAAAACACATCGAACAAGTTATTCAATCAATGATCGTGCAAACCGCTTTGCCAACAAAGTGGGTTATCGTGAACGATGGTTCGACGGATGCAACGGCAAGCATTGTGGGTCCCTACCTCGAGAAGTATGGCTGGATTGAGTTAGTGAATCTACCCACGCACAGAGATCGAACCTTTGCCGCTAAGGTGCATGCATTTAACGCTGGTTTTGAAAGAGTGAAGAATCTTGATTATGAAGTGATCGGAAATTTAGATTCGGACCTTTCATTTGACGCGGACTACTGCGAATTTCTATTAAATAAGTTCAAGGAAGACTCGCGTCTCGGTGTCGCTGGAACCATTTTCCGGGAAGAAGGCTACAGTTCGGCGACCGATAGCTTTGAAGGACAAAACCACGTGGCTGGAGGTTGCCAACTCTTCCGTCGCCAGTGCTTTGAAGAAATCGGGGGGTACGTCCCTAACGAAGCCGGGGGTATCGACTGGATTGCGGTTACCACTGCCCGAATGAAGGGTTGGACCACTCGATCGTTTCGGGAAAAATTCTTCTTTCATTACCGGAGTTTAGGGACGGCTGAGCGCTCGCTACTTGCCTCCACATTTTCTTATGGAGAGAAGGACTATTATCTCGGCGGGCATCCGGTGTGGGAGTTTTTCCGCGTGGCCTATCGAGCAACTAGGAAGCCGTATTTGGTAGATGGTATTGCACTATATTCGGGGTACCTGAGCGCATTCCTGCGTCAAATGAAAAGACCGGTCTCCGACGAATTGATGCGTTTTCATCGTAGGGAACAGATGTCGAAATTGAAAGTTATATTCAGGTCCATGTCTAAGTTGAAGCGTATAGACAGCTTCGAAATTAAGCCAAGTTAGATGACTTTGGTAGCGGAAAAACCGGTGATTATGTCGGAGAGCGAAAAAGTCGAGAAGGTGCAAGCGTCTATTTTTGCGTTTATCGGTTGGCTCGATCGTTTTGGAGAAACTTCGTACGACCATCAGAGTTTTTTCGCGAGCGATTTAGCGCGCGCAGCCAAGGCTTTGTATTACAAGAAGCCGCTGCTGGGAACGCTGGCGGTCTCCCCGATGATCTTTTGCGAGGCTTTCTTACCTTCGGCCCGCAGACTCTTTTGGAAGCGACAACGATTTCCCATCGCGGACGCTCACTACGCTATGGGTTTTGCTTTCCTATCTCGCGTTCTTGAGGAGAAACGATACTACGAACGCGCCGTGCATTTTCTTGAAGTTCTCATCGAAACCAAGGCGCCCGGCTACGTTCACTACGGGTGGGGATATCCATTTAACTGGGAAACCAGGCGCGGGCCGATCTGGCATGACACTCCTTTCATCACCACAATTCCCTATGTTTATGAAGCTTTTCAGGAGGTTTACAGGATAGACGACAACCCGAAGTGGCGCGCGATTATGCAGTCTATTGCGCAGCACGCCGTTGAAGATTATCGGGATGTTGCAACATCTCCTAACGCTTCGGCCTGTTTCTATGACCCTCGGCCTAACGATTCGAGTGGTGTAATAAACGCCAGCGCTTACCGGGCGTTTCTTCTGACCTCGGCATCTATTGAATTCTCGGATGACAGCTACAGAAAGATCGCAGACAGAAATCTGAATTTTGTTCTACAAGCTCAGAATCCGGATGGCTCTTGGCCCTATTCCACGGATGAAGTTAGGACGTTCGTGGATCACTTTCATACTTGCTTCGTGCTGAAGGCATTGGCGAAGATCGAGGCCATTACAAAGAACTCGGATTGCACGAAGGCGATCGAGCGCGGAGTTGATTATTACGTCAAAAACCTCTTCGACGAAGAAGGATTGCCGAAGCCTTTTTCGCGCAAGCCTCGCATGACAGTGTATCGACGCGAATTGTATGATTATGCGGAGTGCATAAATGTGGGAGTACTCCTGGCTGGGCGTTTTCCCGCACTCGACGAGATTTCGTCGCGCGTAATAAACCTGGAGCGGTTGGCAAAAGCTCGACGGCTCTTTTCGGAGCCGCCAACTTCTACTCGGATGGGACAATACTCCGATGCATCGCTGGGCTCAGTCGCAATTGTTTCGCAGCCTTTGCTTTTTTCTGTATCGGAATAGCCGGAACGCTGAGGCCAAATTTTTGAGGCAGAACTAACCTACTTATGTGTGGGATTTGCGGACAATTTAACTTCGGAAGCGAAGCCCCGGTCCTCCGTCAAGATGTTGAACGGATGACCCGGAGCATCATCCACCGCGGTCCGGATGACGAAGGCTATTACATTGCAGGGCCACTCGGATTCGGGTTCCGCCGGCTTTCGATCATCGATTTGGCGGGCGGGCATCAACCCATGTCCGATCGCGAAGAATCCGTTTGGGTAATTTTCAACGGCGAAATTTACAATTTTCCCGAGCTCAAACGCGAGCTGGAAAGCTACGGCCACGTTTTCCGAACGAAGTGTGATACCGAAGTCATCATTCACGGATACAAGCAATGGGGTGACGATGTACTCAACCATCTGAACGGGATGTTCGGGTTGGCGATCTGGGATGCGCGAAAAGAGCGGCTCGTCATCGCTCGAGACCCCTTCGGCATCAAGTTAATTTATTACAAGATTGACGGAGACCGAGTTTATTTCGGTTCGGAAATTCGCGCGGTTGCAGCGGCGAAAAATGAAAAGGCCGAAGTCGATCCGGTTTCGTTGAATCTCTTTCTTCGATACCGTTACACGCCATCACCTTACACAATATTCAGTGGTGTTCGAAAATTAGCCGCCGGAACCATGCTGGTTTTCGAAAAGGGAACCTACGCCATACGGCGTTGGTACAGCTACAAGCCCGTACCGTTTTCACCAACGAAGTCCGCCGCCGAAGCTACCGAAGAGTTATGCGAACTTTATAAGCAATCGGTGAAAAGGCAATTGCTTAGCGATGTGCCCTTGGGACTGCTCCTCAGCGGTGGTGTCGATTCCGGACTGTTGCTTGCCCTGATGAATTTATACGGCAAGTCATGGCGCACCTACACTGTTGGATACGGTTCGAGTTTTGCCGACGACGAGCTGACGGATGCGGCAGATACCGCGGCGCGATTTGGTTCTCAGCATGCCTCGGTTGTCCTTGATCGGAAAACATTTGAGGAGGCGCTTCCCCATATCGTTGGCTGTTTGGAAGAACCGATCGCGTCATCATCTATCGTCCCGATGTATTTCGTCTGCAGGCGCGCACGAGAAGATGTGAAGGTCGCACTCGTCGGCCAGGGTCCCGATGAGTTGTTCGGTGGTTATCGCCGACATCTTGGTGTTCGATACGGGGAATACTGGGGGGGGTTGCCGAAGTCAGTGCGCTCGGCTGTAGGTTCGGTGATCAGCGCTCTGCCTCGAAATGAGATGCTTAAGCGAGGTATCTACTCGCTGGACCTTCCGGACCGGATGAGCAGGTATCAGAACGTGTTATCGCTACTTCCCGGCAATGAAATCGACGGACTCTTTCAGGACGGAATCCTTCCCGCCGACACTGGAGACAAAATCCTCGAGTCTTGGCAGGATCTGGCACCGCTGATGGGTGGGACCGACGAGCTAGGTGGATTCAGTTTCCTGGAGCTACGTTCTACGCTGCCCGATGAGCTTCTGATGTATGCAGATAAGCTTTCCATGGCTCACAGTCTCGAAGTGAGAGTGCCTTTCCTGGACAAAGAAATTGTGGAATATGCGGAAAGGCTACCGTCGAATTTGAAAGTCCGCAACGGCTCGGGAAAATGGCTGCATCGTCAGGTGTGCCAAGAACTGCTTCCCGCGACAATATTGAAACGAAAGAAGAGAGGCTTTGGCGTGAATGTTGTTGACGATTGGTTCCGAGGAAGCGCGCGGCAGAAAATGGAAGGCATTCTGCTGAATTCCGAGAGCGAGATCTACGACTACCTGCGCCCGTCAGCAGTAAAGCAAATTTACGACGAGCATCGCGCTGGCCAAAACGACAACCATAAAATTCTGTTCAGCCTAGTTGTTTTTGAAGAATGGCTTCGTACGCACGAGGAACCCGTAACGGCATTGGGCTAGAAGCCTCGCTATGATAGGCGTTATTGCAGATTCCGCGGACCACGCTGTTGTGCGGGAGTTCTTCGAGCTGTTCAAAACTCCGTGGGAGTTTTTTCGCGCGGATCGGAAATATGAGGTTTTGCTCTGCGCTGGTGATGCCCGTTTCGATGAGACTGCAAAGCTCGTGCTCCTATATAGCGGAAGCAAAATAGCGTTCGACGATCAACAGAAGCTTCAAACGCGCTGCACTGAAGGAAACCCCCACATCCTTTCGCACCGGGGCAATCAAATCCCAATTTATGGAAACTGTCTAACTTTTCCGGAAATTGGGAATGGCATTCTGGTAGAAGAAGATTCCCGCGAGTGTGCGGCATATCTCGAGCAGTCGGGCGAACGAGTGGTGGCGCGGATTGGCTATGACTTGTTTAGCGAGATCCGCACGTTGCTGACGTCAGGTCAACCCGTTGCTAATGCCAGCTTACCGGCTGTGGAGTCGCATATCGCGCTTTTGAGAGATTTGATCACCGGCTGTGGGGTTCCGTTGGTTGAAATTCCGCCAGTTCCGAATGGATATCAATTCACGGCTTGCCTGACACATGACGTAGACCATCCAGCGATTCGCCACCACAAATGGGATCACACCATGTTCGGTTTTTTGTATCGAGCTACATTTGATTCTTTGCGAAAACTTATTCGCGCACAAATGTCCGTTCAAGATCTGCTTGCAAACTGGAAGGCGGCTTTGAAGCTACCTTTCATCCACTTCGGCTTAGCGAAAGACTTCTGGAGCGAATTCGATGATCGTTATCTGGAGTTGGAAAAAGGCCTTCGCTCGACTTTTTTCGTGATTCCTTTCAGGAACTACCGGGGAAGTAACTCTCATGGTCCGGCACCGAGGCTTCGTGCGGCTCGCTATGAGGCCAAGGATATCGCAGCCACAATTCTCAAGCTGTCGGAAGCGGGCTGCGAAATCGGGCTGCACGGAATTGACGCTTGGCTTGGCAGCCCTCAAGGGCGCGAGGAACTGGAAGAGATTCGGCGCCTCACAGGGAACTCCGAAATCGGAGTGCGCATGCACTGGCTCTATTATGACCAGGAATCACCCGTGGCGCTGGAGACAGCTGGAGCGGCCTACGATTCAACGCTCGGCTACAACGAAACGGTCGGATATCGCGTTGGAACGACGCAAGTCTACAAGCCGCTCAACGCGAATCAGCTGCTCGAATTGCCATTGCATGTGATGGACACGGCTCTCTTCTATCCCGCTCATCTCAACCTATCCCCAAAATTGGCGCGGACACTCCTTGCTCGTATGGTGGACAATGCCGTACGGTTTGGAGGGTGCCTCACGATCAACTGGCACGATCGCAGCACCGCCCCAGAGCGTCTGTGGGGCGCACCCTACCGCGACCTTATCCAGGACCTGAAGGCTAGAGGCGCGTGGTTTGCAACGGCGCGCGAGGCAGTCTCCTGGTTTGGAAAACGGCGATCGGTTGAGTTCGAAGAGGATCCCACATATCCCAGCTCGGTGCGGGCCAAGATTTCATCTAACTATGGCCATGACCTGCCGGGTTTGCGCATGCGAATATACAAGGAGCAGAACTTAGGCAAGATCGACCGTTGCAGTTCAGAGGACTTCTTTGACAGCGCTATTCCTGAGGGCGCTGATAGCCATGTCTCCCTCGGTGTCAGAAACTAAGTGTTGTCGGAACCAATTCGGCAAGCCAGAACCACATAAAACGGAGCGGAATCGAGCGCATGACATGGAAGCGTGCGGTTTTGAATGCCTGCAGCAGGTTGCCGCTGCAAGCCTATCGTCCGCCAGCGGGAGTACTTTTCCCCTACGCTCACATCGTTAGCGACGTCATTCCGCTACATGTGAAGCATCTGTACTCAATACCAAGCATCGCCAAGTTTAAGTCGGATCTTGACTTTCTGTGTCGACACTTCCGACCATTGCAGCTGTCTGAGCTGGAACGAATCCGGGGACTCCGAGACAGCAAGGCATCCGCGCGTTACTTCCTTTTATCATTCGATGATGGAATGCGGGAGGTATATGACGTAATTGCCCCGATCCTTCGCAACAAAGGTGTTCCCGCCATTTTTTTTCTGAACAGTGCAACCATTGATAACAGGCAGCTCATGTGGCGACACAAGGTCAGCTTGCTGATTGAGCGATCACAACAAGCGCCCGGACGTATCCCGCCTCAACTAAACGTTCGTTCCAGCGAAGGATTGACTGCCAAATTGAAAGCGTTGCGATTTGTTGATGAGTGCATTCTCGATGATATCGCGATGTTTTTTGAGCTTGACTTCGATGAGTATTTGCAAGGCGCCAGACCCTATCTGACAACTGCCCAAATCTTGGAGCTCGCCTGTGCTGGATTTGAATTTGGATCTCATAGCGAAAGTCACCCCTATTTCAATGAAATGACGGTCGAAGATCAAAAGGAGCAGGTTTCTGGAAGTGTGCGATCTATTCGGGCGCTTGGCCTACCTTGCCGGTACTTTGCTTTTCCCTTTCATGATAATGGAGTTCCGATTTCCGTCTTCAAGCACATGGCGGACCTGGGTCTTATTCTCTCATTTGGAACGAGTGAAGCACGTTTGGACTCAGTTCCGTTTTCCTTCCAGCGATTTTCACTCGATGGAGGCAATGCTGATTCCAGCATTCAAGACCTACTGAAGCAGCTATCAACAAAATCAGCTGTGCGCCATCTATTTAGAACCGATGTTATTCGTAGAACATAAACAGACTTCGGAGTGTCGATTTCGCCAAATGCGATCTATCATTTATGAAGGGCTAGTTGAGGTCCATAAAACGATAAGTAGCGAGGTACGATGCCTCCTTCATTAGCGCTGCTTGTCTGGCTCGTCCTCCTTTTGGGTCTGCTGTGTTTCGATCCGGCAAAGGCGCGGGGGACTTCGCTCGCCCTATGGGTTCCGTTGACTTGGATGTTTTTCGTCGGATCACGGCTGCCTTCACAATGGCTCGGCGATCCGGTGGGAACATCAGCTGAGGCTTATCAGGAAGCGAATCCTTTGAACCGAAGTGTCTTTCTGGTATTGATTGTAGCGGCGATTTGCATCCTGATATCACGGTCCTTCAGATGGGACGATTTTTTCACGCGCAACTGGTGTCTGATGGCATTCCTTTTTTTCGCTCTGGCAAGCGTCTTTTGGTCCGATTTTCCTCTCATCACCTTCAAGCGATGGTTTCGGGACCTAGGGACCTACCTGGTGATCCTCGTGGTTCTGTCCGATCCTCATCCGCTGGAGGCTGTCCGTACTGTGCTGCGACGTTTCTGCTATTTAGTGATCCCGCTTTCGATCTTGCTCGTCAAGTATTACCCTGAGATCGGTAGGGCTTACGACACGTGGACCGGAGCTCCGATGTTCGTGGGGGCTACGACGAACAAGAACCTGCTTGGTGTCGCATGCCTGGTCGCCGGGATCTTCTTTTTTTGGGATACGGTAGTGCGTTGGCCTGATCGTGCGGAACGACGGACGAGACGGATCATACTTGTAAACGTCGCATTCATAGCCATGACCTTCTGGCTGTTGTACCATGCCGACAGCGCCACGTCACGCGTTTGTCTGGTTATCGGATCCTTGGTGATATTGGCAGTTGCTAGCAAAGCATTCAAGCGTCATCCTACTTTCTTCAAAGTCATTATTCCAGCTTCTTTCTGTTCATATGTGATCCTAGCATACTGGTTCAACGCCAACGCGTATCTAACTCGCGTGGTCGGCCGTGATGCGACGCTCACGGATCGAACTTTTATATGGGAAACTCTCTTGAACATGAAGACCAACCCGCTGGTTGGCACCGGGTACAGGAGCTTCTGGCTAGGTACTCGGCTACAAACAGTCTGGCAGACCTCTCGGGCAATTAATGAGGCGCACAACGGCTATCTCGACATTTATCTCAATTTGGGGATGATCGGACTCGTTCTCCTCCTTGGATTCTTGATCGCTAGCTACCGGACGATCTGGGATCGGTTTAGATCGTCCCGCCCGCACGCTTCGCTCACGTTAGCCTTCTGGACCATTTTCCTCTTTTATAACGTCACAGAGGCGGCTTTCGACAACAGTTTGTTGTGGTTGATTCTGATGCTGGGAGCGATTGCCGTCCAAGAGAATGCCGCGGATCGCGTGCCCTGTGTCGCCACAGTCGGAAGAGCAAGTGAGAAAGAACGATTCCTCAGGTCTCCATTAGGACCCGTGAGTCGGCGGTGGTAACACACTGTGCTCGATCGACCATGCACCGAAATCGGCGGTCGCTGGGACATAACTTCAATTTCCGCCAGGAACCATGTGAAGCACCATCGCAAGACAAGTTAAATAGAGTTGCCGGTGTGCGCATTTCCGGCGATTGAACACGAGTTATCTTTGGCAGCGACGCACGGCGACCACCAGAAGAGAGGCGGGTGACCAATGGAAGTTTGCGGCAAGGAAATCCGGATCCGTGGAAGGCTGATCCGAATCGGTTTCGTTGATGGGGAGGGGTACCAATTTCTCGAGGAGCCGGAGGCCGCGCTGGAATCACTCCGAATTTCCAAACCCCGGATTGATCTTTTCACTTTCATCCAGAAACTGTCTGATACCTCACCGAGGTATAGCTATTCGATGGAATGGGACAACTTTGCCGCCCTTCGCGTTTCGACCTATGACGAGTGGATGATGAAGCAGATCGACTTTAAAGTGAGGAATAAGGTTCGAAAAGCCGCGAAAAACGGCGTCGTCGTCCGGGAGGTGCCTTTCGACGATGCTTACGTTCGGGGCATACACGCCATCTACAACGAATCCCCGACCCGTCAGGGAAAGGCCTTCTGGCACTACGGAAAAGAACTTGAGACAGTGCGCAAAATGAACGCGACTTTCATGGATCGAAGCATCTTCATCGGTGCGTTCTTCGAAGGCGGCCTCATTGGCTTTGTCAAACTCGTGTTCGACGAAACTCGAAGTCAGGCGGGCCTGATGCAGATTGTTTCTATGATTCGGCATCGGGACAAGGCCGCGACGAATGCGCTGATCGCCCAGGCCGTTCGGTCCTGCGCCGAGCGAGGGATTTCGTACCTTTGGTACGCGAACATGTCTTACGGGAACAAGCGCGACTATGGAAATGCTGATTTCAAGCGGCACAACGGATTTCAGAAAATCGAGCTGCCTAGGTACTACGTTCCACTAACATTTGCAGGCCGGATGGCCCTCCGTTTGGGCCTTCATCACAGCATGGCCGATTGGATTCCCGAACCAGTCGCTGCCACCTACCGCAGAATCCGTAGACAATGGTATGCAATAAGGTTCCCCGGCCTGAAGACGACTTAGCATAAGGTGATGTCGGAATCCCGCGAACTTGAGAGCCGTTCAAGGGGCGAATACTAACAAAGGACCTATGCCAGGAATTGTGGGTTTCATTAGCCGAATGCCCCACGACCAAGCGGAGCGCCAGCTTCGCCGGATGGTCCAAGCGCTTCATCACGAATCCTTCTATATAACAGGCACGTGGGTGGAGGAGTCGCTCGGGGTGTATGTCGGGTGGATCGCACGGCGAGGCTCCTTCTCCGAGGAGATGCCTGTGCGAAACGAACGTGGAGACGTGCTGATTTTTTCCGGCGAGGAGTTTCCGGAACCAGGGACGGCTCGGCGTCTGAAGGAACGAGGGCACGATCTGGAGGCGGTCGGGCCTTCCTATCTCGTCCATCTCTACGAAGAAGACCGATCCTTTCCGGCCGGACTAAATGGCAGATTCCACGGATTATTGATAGATCGCAACCGCCAAACGGCCCTGCTTTTCAACGACCGGTACGGGATGCACCGGATCTATTACCACCAATCGAAGGACGCTTTCTATTTCGCTGCGGAGGCCAAAGCCATTCTCGCCGTGCGTCCTGAGCTAAGAAGAATGGACCCACGTGGAGTTGGAGAGTTCATCGCCTGTGGCGCGGTCTTGGAGAACAGGACGCTGTTTGAGGGCATCCAGGTTCTGCCTCCAGCTTCGACGTGGGTCTTTCGGAACAGCTCACTTGAACGCAAGAGCGTCTATTTTGATCCACGAGAATGGGAAGACCAGGAAATACTCGATTCGGAAACCTATTACCGGGAACTCCGGCAGGTATTCACACAAAACCTCCCTCGGTATTTCAATGGCCATGAACGGATCGCCATGTCATTGACGGGTGGACTGGATACCCGAATGATTATGGCCTGGGAGAAGCCCGAACCAGGATCCCTTCCCTGTTATACCTTCGGAGGAATGTTTCGCGACTGTCAGGACGTCAAGTTGAGTCGGCAAGTAGCTAGCATGTGCGGACAGCCCCACCAGGTAATCACTGTGGGCAATGAATTCATCTCCAGATTTCCGCACTACGCTGAGCGTGCGGTGTATCTCGCCGATGGATGCGTCGAGGTGAACCGTGCTCCCGACGTGTTTTTGAACGAAAGAGCGCGCGTGATTGCGCCAGTCAGAATGACAGGAAACTACGGAGGGGAAGTTCTCCGGCGGGTCCGAACGTTTAAGCCAGAGGATCCCCTGCCCGGATTGTTCCAATCTGAGATTCTTACATATATCTACCAAGCGAGGGAGACGTTTGCCGGGGCGCTCCAAGGGCACCCAATTTCCTTTGCTGTTTTCAAACAGATTCCCTGGAATCATTACGGCATACTCGCGCTAGAGCAAACTCAACTCTCTCTGCGATCCCCGTTCCTTGACAATGACTTGATTCGCACCGTCTTCAGAGCACCCGAATCTGCCCTTGCCAGTAGCGAGGATTCTCTCCGATTGATTGCTGACGGGAAAAAGGAACTCCTGCATATTCCAACCGATCGTGGCTTAGCGGGACGCAGACGCCTCTCCGGTGTGGCCCAACGGGCACTTCTCGAATTCCTTTTTAAATCGGAGTACGCGTATGACATGGGAATGCCCCAAGGACTAGCCCGCATAAACCATACCCTTTCCTCTTTGCACTTGGAACGTTTGTTCCTTGGGAGACACAAGGTATTTCATTTCCGGGTCTGGTATCGGGACGGACTCGCTGGATATGTTCGGGAAATGCTGCTCGACCTGCGCAGTCTCGGCAGGCCCTATATTGAACGAAAGCGGCTAGAGGAATTGGTTCGGGGCCACCTCAAGGGCGATCGGAACTACACTAACGAGATCCACAAGGTGCTGACCCTGGAACTTATCAACCGTCTTTTTCTGGACTCAAACTGACATGCATAATACGTCAACGCCTTGGCAGGGAGCTGACGAACGGCCAGTCTGACTCCACCGCAGTGACCTACTTGTGCGGCCGTGATGGCGGGGACGGGGACCAATTACGTTAATCAGTGGCTGTCCCTCATCAGCTGGTAATGGTTAAATGATCCACTGTCAAGCTTTTGTCAATTGCCGCGCACGGAATTTGAGGCCACATGCTTCGGAATGCGCGGATCGCGAGCTCAAGGATTAACGACGGCCGTCAAGTTCGTCGGAGCGGCAGGGATCGAGCCCGAGCTCTGCGTGAGCGGGTGGGGATAGGTGTAGGGCGTGTAAGAAGCTAGAGTGGATGACGGTGTACTCCAGACGTTTGTTGAGTTGCAGAAGTCAAGTTGACTATGGTCGGTTTCCCAAAAAGCATGCCCCGTTGTGCAAGTAGATGGACGAGCAGAGAGCAGTCCACTTGCGATACCTGCCGAGCCGCCAACATCCTGATAGAAATCTTGATTCTCCGTAAAGAGGGTGGGATTGGAGTTGCTAACAAGCGTGCTACCACCGTAGGTGTTTTTCCAGACGTACAGCGGCGTGAGCATTTGATTGGGCCAGTGCGCTTTGCCATATACATTGTCTTGGCGAGTCGGGAAGTTTCCAGACATAAGGTCGGACTGTCCCCGTCCCGGCTGGTCAAGACAAGGATACCCACTGGAAGTTGTAGAGCTTCCGTCCCAAACTGATCCGCTTCCATTGAAGAGCGTTCCGCAGTATCCCCAGCCGTTCGGGACTGCTGACTGGCTATAGCCCAAAGAGTTATCCGAACGGGCTGTTTTCAGGTCAACGAGCGAATTGTTATAGCCTGTTGGAGCATTGTTGTTCCACATCATCAGCGTGCCGCTACTCATAAAATGGGCAGTGTTTAACCCATCGAGGTTGGAGGTATTAAAGAAATTAGAGTAAACTTCCATTGCGTAGCAGCCGCGTTGCGGCCCATTTCCTCCGGTCGGATGCGTTTGAATCTTGCCGTTGTTCAGGGTGTTGTAACGCCAAACGAGCTTTCCCCCATCGAGGCAGTCGTTTGCCTGAACGTAGGCAGAACCTTCCCCTCCAGGTGCCCCTAACATGTTAAAAGTGTTGGCTTCTACAAATAAGAACTGGTTGCTTCCCCATTGGACTGCTTGAGCGAAGAGGCCGTCACCCCAATTGCCGCCACCGCAAGTTCGTCCATTCTGAACCGCAATACTGTTAGCTCTCGCCGGCGTTGGCGATACGTTGTTATCAAATAGATTGTGGTCAATTACCCCAAAGATACAGCCTTCTATCAATAGAGGGTTGGCTTCTGGGTCACTGCCACTCCATGTATTCATGTTCGAGTGATTGTGGTCGAAGCGAAGTTGCTGTCCTCCACCGCCACCATAGAAGGCCAGTTGCGCATCGTTGGTCAGGGCGTTCAGGCCAGCATTTATGGTTATTCCCGTCCAACGCAGAAACCCCGTAGAGTTCAGCGTGATGCCTATCAGGTTGGTTGTATCTGTCGTGTCATCGTCAACGATGATTGTGCCGTCTGTGCAGGATAGATTATTCAAGCTAGGGTCGCCGCTCCCGGTGCAAGTGGTGGCTCCCTGAATGGTCAGCGATGTGTTACCGGACGGTACGTTGAACCGCTCAGTCGTTGTCCAGTGGCACGTTCCGGCAGGAATCGTGACTGTCGTAGTCGAAGCGGTTACTGAGTTCAGTGCGCTCTGGACATCCGATGAGGAGCAACTGGCAGCATTAATGGTCTGCGCATGCGCCAGCGGACAGAATAATGCAGTCAACAGAAAGGCGAATAAAGGCAATTTTATCGGTCCGGTCATAGGTATCGTTCCTCTCAGGCGAGGCGCGTAACGGGCTCTCTCTCTCACCCATAATGCCCAGAAAGAACAATAGAGTCCACTGTACGGATGGACAGCGTTGGGACAGGTAAACCCCGAGACCTAGACCGGTACAGCTCTGGCAAAGAGAGAACAGCATGAAAATCGCACCTATAACGGCAGTTCATAGTAAGCCGCGGATTTTCAAGAAGTGATCGCAGCCCTTTCTACGGGGATTGCGGCTTCATTTCGAGACTCGCTAGCGTCCGCGGCGGGAACCTTCTATTTTGCAAAGGGCGCATAATTTGCTTATCGGGGCTAATTTTTTCCGGTCGAAGCGACAATGCCGCTAGTGCATCAAACGATGGTGGGATCGGTAGATTACGGCTGCTTCATGTTAATGTTAATGACCATCTCTTTGGACCTCCATTACAGCTGTAGTAGCGGCTAGGTGCGGCTTTTTTAAGGCGCAGGAAAGGATGTCAATTGAAGATGAGTGAACGACCTGCAGTCGTAGTGGCCTTGCTTACAGGCGGTTCCGACAGGCCCTACGTATTCGGCCTGGTGGCGGAACTCATCTCGAAGGGAGTTGTCCTGGACTTGATTGGGAGCGACGAGCTGGACTTTCCCGAATTCCGCGGAGCGTCCGGAGTCAGGCTTTTCAACCTGCGAGGTGGTCAATGTCCAAATGACGGTTTCGCCAGGAAGGCGTTTAGGGTTTTCTTGTACTATGTTAGACTGATGCGCTATGCAGCGACGGCCAAGCCAAGAATCTTTCACATCCTCTGGAACAACAAGTTTGAGCTCTTCGATCGAACGGCGCTGATACTTTACTATAAGATATTCAATAAGAAAGTTATCTTAACAGCTCATAACATTAACTTAAGTAGGCGCGATTCTAGGGATACACTTCTGAATCGGCTCACGCTGCGGATCCAATATCGACTTGCCGACCATATTTTTGTCCATACTCAAGAGATGCAGCGCGAACTGACGGAAGAATTCGCTGTGCAAGCATCCAAGGTCCGTGTCATCCCGTTCGGCATCAACAACCAAGTTCCAAACTCAAGTCTTTCCCCAAGTCAAGCAAAGGAGCGACTCGGGATCCGAAGCGCGGAAAAGACGATTCTATTTTTCGGGAAAATCAGGCCTTACAAAGGACTCGAATACCTTGTCGAAGCCTTTCTCCGCTTGGCGAAAAGGAGCGAAGATTACCGAATGATCGTAGCTGGAAAGCCCGGGAAAGGTTGCGAGAACTACTGGGACGCAATTGAGAAGCAAATCTCGGGCTGCCTACAGGAGGGGCGAATTCTTCTCAAGGCAGACTTCATCCCAGATGAAGAAGTCGAGGTTTATTTCAAGGCTGCAGACGTCCTGGTCTTGCCATACCGGAACATCTACCAGAGCGGTGTTTTATTTTTGGGCTATAATTTTGGCCTACCTGTTCTTACAGCCAACGTAGGTTCACTGAAACATGAGATCATCGAGGGCGAGACGGGGTTTGTATTCAAGCCTGAGGATCCGACTGAATTGGTGGAAGTGATTCAACGGTACTTCACCAGCGATCTGTACAAAGACTTAGGTAGGCGACGCGAGGGAATACGCTCTTTCGCGGCTAATCGGCATTCCTGGGACGTGGTTGGCCAAGCTACGGTAAGCGTATATGCTGACTTGCTTCGAATGCATTCGCGAGAGGATCCGCTGAATCGTGAGCCATCGACCACTTCCTTTGACTAAGATCCCCCGCAGAGAATTGTGCGGACCAATCTTGGCTCTGTAGTTAGTTTCCGCTCATCACCCATACAAATCCTGGATCCCAAATCAAAACAGAGGGTAGCATAAGGAGTCGCATGAAAGAGCGCCAAGATGGGGGGTGCCAGCTTTTGGCTTTGGGGACTTATATCGGCTTGCCCCGGCTCCTGAGCCCACAAGTATTTGGGCGGGGTCGCCATCGCTGGAGTCTCTGTCGCTTTCATGCATATTTTGTGAATCAAGAGCTTGGAACGACGGCCAGAAAAGTTAGGTCATCAGTGCTGCCTATGGGCCTAGTGCAATGCGCATAGTTCTGGAGTTTTGGCGAATGTGCTTACTGCGCAGAATGGAGTAATGAAGATGTCCGAATCTCTGAGCAACCAGCAGAAGCGACTGCCCATAGCAAATTTGATTATCGGGGGCGTGAATCGGTCAGCTACAACTTCGGTTTTTGCGTACTTGTCAGAGCATCCACAGATCTGTCCGTCAACAATCAAGGAAACGAATTACTTTCTTCCTGTGCTGAAGGGAAGCTCGCTGGAGCCAATCGAGACCTACGCTGCGTATTTCAAACGCAGTAAGAACGAGAAGTACCGTATGGAAGCCTCACCGCGGTATATGTTTGGAGGCGCAAGCATAGCTAAGACAATCTATAGATACCTCGGGCCGATCCCGATCATCTTCGTATTGCGCGATCCTGTCACCAGGATGGTGTCCTACTTTCAGCAGATGAAGCGCAGCGGAGAGTTGCCACCCACCATGACTATTGACGAGTATGCCCAGCGTGCTTTGGAGGAGCTTCCTGCTGTCCTAGCTGCGAACAATGGGAAGCCAGTCGACGTCTATCGCGAGAGTATCTTTACTCGCGGGTTGGCCCAGGGGTTTTATGTGGACTATCTTGAAGGGTGGTATGAGGTATTCCCCGAGACCATCCACGTCACTTTCTTCGAGCATATAAGTCGGAATTCACAGGCCGCCGTGGAGGCGGTGTGCAGGTGGCTCGGTTTGGATACGTCGGTATATGAGAGCGTTGAGT
This sequence comes from uncultured Acidobacteriota bacterium, assembly GCA_963731535.1. Taxonomy (GTDB): domain Bacteria; phylum Acidobacteriota; class Terriglobia; order Acidiferrales; family UBA7541; genus Palsa-295. The sequence continues at coordinate 241,196 of CAVSWI010000017.1, forward strand.
TCACTCAGGAGAACCGTTCGATCGGACACAAGAACGCCGCGCTATTCAAGATCGCTAGCCGTATCAACGACAGATTTGAGCCCTTTTGGAGAAAACACAAGAATGTCAAACGCCGGATGAGGGATATTTATTTTCGGCTGAACGAAGGACGTTCCGGGGACAGCTCATTGTCACAGGCCGTTCGTGCCGAACTTGAGCGTGTCTATGCGTTTCGCAACCAGAAATTGCGGGCGATGCTTTGCCAAAGGGGTTATCGGGATTTCCCAGCTTGGCTTGCTCGATCTCCGGAGGACTAAACTTCGAAATCGAAATGGCCTGGGCTTGTGGTCATCGACGATTAATTTGACCTCGGTTCACATCTTGACGGATTGTCGGATTTAGTTCTTCGGCCGCATGAGGCGCTATTGGCATCCTCACTATGCCCATGAAAATAGGCAATATCCGGACCCTTTGATAGCCATGGGAAGTTCAGCGCAGGATCAGAACGTGTTCGCATATCTTCTTCGACTTAGCGTATATCAATGCTGCGATGAACTGACTGCTGTGCTCTGAATTGAACCGCTCGCCCCGGGTAGCTGTTGCCCATCCAAATTGCTGGCCACAAGAAGGGCTTAGGACCGCGCATCAACAAGTAGGCGCGCTAGCGTCCAATAACAGTGCGAGCGTGCAAGGTAGTAAGCCGATGATAGCGATCACGCCCGCTCGTGGAAATGACCAGAAGGAAGTAAGGGTATCCGGAATTGCAAACGGTCTGGTACACGGGAATCAATGGTCTAAGGAGCTATTGCGATGAAACCGCTGGTCTCGATTCTGATTCCCGCCTATAACGCCGAGGAGTGGATCGCCGATACCATCCAATCTGCGATCGCCCAAACCTGGCAACGCAAGGAGATCATCGTCGTGGACGATGGTTCCAGCGATCGGACGGCGGAAGTGGCGCGGCGATTTGCCTCGAAAGAGGTTGCGGTCGTGTCCACGAAGAACCAGGGTGCTGCAGCGGCTCGCAACCATGCCTTGCAGCTCAGCCAAGGGAGACTACATCCAGTGGCTGGATGCGGATGATCTTCTTGCGCCGGACAAGATTGAACGCCAGCTTGCGGCGCTGCGGGAAGTTGACAGCAGGCGAATACTTCTTTCCTCGTCGTGGGCCTACTTCAACTATCGGACCCACCGCGCCCGCTTCGTCCCGACTTCGCTGTGGCAAGACCTTTCTCCTGTCGAGTGGCTCCTGAGGAAGATGGGCGAAAATCTGCACATGCAGACCGCGACCTGGCTGACGAGCCGGGAACTGGCCGAAGCCGCGGGACCGTGGGACACACGCCTCCTGAGTGATGACGACGGCGAATATTTTTGCCGTGTGCTTTTGGCATCCGAAGGCACCCGTTTCGTGCCGGAAGCAAGAGTTTTCTATAGAATTACTTCAGTCGAGCCGGCTGAGCTACATTGGCACGTCAGACAAGAAAAAAGACGCGATGCTCCTTTCGATGAAATTGCACATTCAGTACCTCCGATCGCTTGAAGATAGCGAACGCGTCCGAAAGGCTTGTTTGGCCTACATGCAGAATTGGTACCACAATTTCTATCCGGAACGGCCGGATATTGTTGCGGAGTTGCAGAGATCTGGCCGCTCAACTTCAGGGCCACCTGGAGGTGCCCCGCTTGCGCTGGAAATATGCCTGGATGAAACCGATGTTTGGATGGAAAGCTGCAAAATGGGCTCAGATGGCGCTTCCGCAGCTGAAGGCTTCATTGATCAGGCATTGGGACAAGGCAATGTATAGGTTAGAGACTCGCGATCCGGTCACTAGCCATGCCACCCCCGCTGAGCGCGCCACCCGAAAGAGTTTAGGATAGGAGAGTACGAACGTGGCAAGTCCAACCCAACAAGTCGATAGGATCAAGGCTATCTGGAACGAGCATCTGGAGGTTGCCAAGTCTCTTCCGAGGCTGGCCTCAGCCGTATCCGACGCCGTTGACCTCATGTATACCTCACTGGCTGCCGGCGGCCAGCTGCTTATCGCAGGGAATGGGGGATCAGCGGCAGACGCGCAGCACATTGCCGCCGAACTAACCGGCCGCTTCTTAATTGAGAGGCGTCCTTTGCGGGCCCTCGCCTTGCACGCCAATACATCGAGTCTCACCGCGGTAGGCAATGACTATGGATACGAGCAAGTATTTGCTCGCGAACTCAATGCGCATGCCCGGCCGGGCGATATACTGCTGGCGATTTCCACGAGTGGCAACAGCCCGAATATTCTGCGCGCAATCGAGGCGGCTCGCCAGTGCGAAGTCATCGTAATCGGCCTGACCGGTGAGAGCGGGGGCCACATGCGAGATGCGTGCGATCTTTGTTTGTGCGTTCCCTGCAAATCGACACCGCGGATGCAGGAAATGCACATCACGATCGGCCACACGATCTGCGAGCTTCTGGAAGAGAGGCTGGCGGGCCTGAAATAAAATCTTCAAATTCGTGAGGATGCCAAAGCCCCGGAGGGTTGCCAAATTTGGCGAGTCCGACAAAAACGGAACTCATCTTAAAGCGGGCAGCTGTGAAACTGATTGGCAGCGATCATCTGGATTTCCTTGAATCCCACGACAAGCTCAGAGTGAACTTTCTCAATCTGCGAGGCGATCAGCGCCTTGACGCTAGCTTGGCAAGAAAAGTGTCTAAAATATCTAACTACTATGCCAAGTTGATCCGCCGTGGTCAGGACGGAATTTTATTTAGGTCCCAGGGTCCCGTTAATTTGGCGAAGACGATCGTACGGTACTTCGCAAGTGATCTATTCGCGAACTTGAGCAACTGGCGGCAGGAGATAAGAAATTTCGTGATAGAGCGGCATTCATGGGATGTGGTCGGCCAGCTAACTATAAGTCTCTATGCAAATCTGCTTCGATCGGCGTCGTCTTAGGAACTACCAAACCACGAGGCAGCGAAGGCTGCTCCGCTAGACTGATCTGTTTCTGGCCTCGCGAGTCCATGCCATCTCGTTGCACAGGTGGACAATTAGTCTTTCGCCATGAGTAAAAACAACTCCCTGCCCAAGTATATTGTTAACAGCGCATTTTGTGGTGTTTCTATGCGAGAGCGCGATTAGATCATGACTGCAAAATTCAGTTCGATAGGACAAAGGCTGCTTTCCGGTTCCGTGTTGCAGATTGGGAACCTGATCGCGACGGCCGTGGCCGCTTTCTGCGTGATGCCATTCATCGTACATCACCTCGGAGACCGGATTTACGGATTCTGGGCTCTGGCAGCCTCATTTATCGGCTACTACAGCTTGCTGGACTTCGGGCTCTCGAGCGCTGTCTCTCAATATATGTCTTTTGCGATCGGGCGCAACGACGACGCTGAATGCCGCGGGATTTTCAACACGGCTTTGCGTATTAACCTTCTACTGGGCGGCATCGCCCTGCTCGTTACCGGGGCAATCGTGACTGTTACTCCATGGTTCGCTCACAACGCCGCGGACGCCCATCTCTTCCGAAGCGTGATAGCCATCCTGGGAGTTAATGCGGCGATCGGACTTCCTATGAGGGTTTACGGGGGCGTCTTATATACGAAATTTCGATTTGATATTCAGTCTTGGCTGACGATACTTGGGTTGGTATTGCGCACGGGACTCATTGTTTGGGTCATTTTACTTGGATATGGACTGTTGGCATTAGCCTGGGTGACCTTGATAGCGACCCTGCCGGTGAACATACTGCAGATTTGGTTTGCAAGACGTGAGGCCTCCTGGGCGCGAATTGAAAGTAGGGCCGTCGAGCTGAAAATAGTAAAGAGTCTCTCTTCATATAGTGTCTATACTTTTTTGGCATACATTGCCGATGCCATACGATTCCAAATCGACCCTCTCGTAATTTCAGGTCTCATCGGATTGGCGATGGTGACACATTACAGAGTCGCTGGTGTGTTCGCGCAATACTATATGCAGATGATAATTTTTTCGGTGGGCATGCTGCAGCCGGTGTTTAGTCGGCTCCATGGCGCGGGCGATCGGCCCGGCATTGAGAAGGTTTTCTTTTTCGGGACGAAACTTTCGTCTTGCATTTCCATTTTCATCTGCCTCGCTCTCATTGGGTGGGGGAAGCCGTTTATCATTCGTTGGATGGGTCCAGAATACGAAGACGGATACTGGCCTCTGGTGGTGTTGTCGCTTGCCGTTCTGCTCGATGTATGCCAGAAACCGTCGATCGATCTGTTGTATGCAACGTTCAATCATCGTTTTTACACTTATACGAATTGGGCTGAGGGACTTCTAAATCTTGCGTTCAGCCTAGCTCTTGCCCGGCCAATGGGAATTCTCGGCGTGGCGATGGGAACATTGATAGGTGCATTTCTTATTCGAATCGTGCTGCAGCCTTGGTGGGTGTGTAGGGTGAACGGAATCCCATACGGTATCTACATGAGATTCATCGCACGAAACTTGTTGTATTGCAGCCTACTGATGGTGGGTGCTACAGCAATTTCGGCGTGGGGTCTTCGACCGAGTTATCCCCTTTTGGTAGCCTCGGCGACTTGCGCGACAGCGATATACGCAATTGGATCATGGCTGGTGGTCTTTAATCCAGCCGAGCGGGAGTATTTCAAGGCGGCTTTGAGAAGAAAGTATGATCAGGAAACTCCTGACCCAGCAGCCGTGAGTGTGGCAGCTCCGTGAAAAATAGCGGAGCCATAAAGGTTTCTGCCACGCGGCTGCAGGGTCGTAAGAGTTCTCACCGTCCGCCTGACTTCAGAACCTGGTACGTTGGCATTCATGGATAATCCGACGCAAATCACGGTGATCTTGTGCACCCATAACCGTGCCCGAAGTTTGGCGGCGGCTCTGGACAGTGTTGCCGCACAAACTTTTTCGAAGCCAGTGGGATGGGAAATACTGGTTGTCGATAACAATTCGAGTGATGAAACCCTTCAGGTGATTGAAGATTTTCAACGCCGATATCCGGGTCGCATTCGATATTTGTTTGAACCCCAGCAGGGCCTATCGCATGCCCGCAATTCAGGCGTTCGGAATGCACGCGGCGAGATTTTGGCTTTCATCGATGATGACGAAACAGCTGCTCCTGGGTGGCTTCAAAATCTTACGGCGAAATTATATGACGGTGAATGGTCTGGGGCTGGGGGACGCATTCTGCCGTCATGGAATTGCTCTCGTCCGCGGTGGCTTTCGGACCAGAGCTCGTTTACGTTGGCCCCTTTGGCGATATTCGACCCGGGTACTCAAGAAGGGCAACTAGCGGAAACTCCTTTCGGTGCCAATATGGCATTCAGAAGAGAAGTGTTTGACGCGTGCGGCGGATTTCGGACCGATTTGGGTCGTATTGGCAAAGGCATGCTCAGCGGAGAGGATAGCGAGTTTGGCCGCCGTGTGCTCGCTGCTGGGCGGCGGCTGCGTTACGAGCCGTCAGCTTTCACCTATCACCCTGTGGATGAGATTCGCGTGAACCGGAAATATTTCCTGGAATGGTGGTTTAACAAAGGGCGGTCCGACGTTCGGGAATTTCCGAACCAGTCTAAAAACACGCACCTCCTCGGAATCCCAGTCCGATTGTTACGAGGTCTGGTACCGCAAGCAGTGCGATGGGTACTTGCCGTTGAGCCATCGCACCGTTTCATTTGCAAGCTCAGAGTCTGGGTTTCTGCAGGGCAAGTTTTTGAGTACTATCATCAATCGCTTGACGCGAAGCGAAAGAGAACAGAAAGGAATGCTAGCGTTTGGCCGCCGACGGAGAGCGGCGGGTGACGGCGAATGTTTTTTTGGTTTTCAGTTTCCCCCACCTTCTCCGAGAGACCACTTTACTGAACGAATCTGTCCCGGCTGTCTGCTGGAGTGCCGTATTTGCGGGAAGCGGCGCGATATCCTTCGAGAGACCGATGAGATTTTATCAAAACGAAGTGAGGAAAAAATAATGGGGAAAAGCGCACAGACCTACGATAAGTTTCTTGAGGAATACGGCTCGGATGAAGCGGTACGCAAATATACCGCGGAGACAGCAGGCTTTGGAATCAATTACCTGTTGCGCAACGACTATGCCAGAGTATATCTAGCCGCCGTGGATTCCTACTTGCAGACCTCACCAACGCGCTCTCTGCGCCTGCTAGAATTCGGCTGTGGCGGAGGGATGAACATCATCTGCCTGGTCTCACTTCTGGAGCAGAAGGGAGTTCCGGTGGGATGTGCTTACGGGACAGACTTCTCGCCGCGCTTGGTGGAATCCGCGTTGCAGGAGGCCAAAACGTCTTTAGCACCTCCCCTTGCGAAAAAACTGAGCTTCCACGTTGCTCGCAACGAGCGGCTGGCGGAAGACCTGGCTGCGGCGCGCGGCGAGCCGCTCGAGGATCTAGTCGGCTTCTTCGACCTGATCGTGGGAGTCAACACATTTCGGTATTGCCATCGGCTTGGAAAGGAGAAGGATTGTGCAGCTGACATCTATCGCTTGTTGCGACCCGGAGGAGTATGCGTCAACATCGATATGAATAATCGGTTCCCTGCGTTTCGAAGCAATTTTAGACGCTCGGTTGAGGATTCGACCGAATGCTATGTGCCCACTCTTGAGGAATACACCTCTCCGTTCAAGGCAGCCGGATTTGAGATCGCGAGGAAGGAAAACTTCTGCTGGATACCACACTCAGCAGGGCGCGCTCTTACACTCTCCTGCCGGCTCCTGAGCCCCATGTTCAATCTTGTGGCTCGCGGCCGCGCTATGCGCTCACTAGTTGTAGCGCGGAAACCTGCTTAGTAAAAGCGCAACCCAAACTCCGATCAAGAGGAATCATTCTTGGCAAGACTTGCAATCATCCTGTATCTAGGCAGCCCCGGATCGAGGGAGCTGCGGCTCGGCCGTATTCTCGATTTCTTCGGAGTGCCTTGGAGGCTGGTGGAAGTCTCTAAGCTAGGAGAAATGGATGAGAGTTGTTTGGAATGTGCCATGTTCGGATCGATCCGGGCAGTCGCAGTCATGCTTAAAGAGTACCAAGGAGCAAACCGTGCAGTTTTGGGGCCGACCGCTTTCTACGCATACCTAGATGACGAACGAAGTCTTTGCGTAAGTGCGCTCCAGTCTTCGTTCGAGGATGCAAATTTGTTACTCCAAGAGGCCCCTCAAGGTAATCTTTCACTTAGTGTATCCGACAAGCTGGCCGATTTGGCCGGACCAATGGCCGGCCTCAAACTCTCATTGCGATTGAGGATTGAAGATGCCGTTCTGGCTGGCGCCCAGACCGCTGGACATCCGACACTTGCGAACATCATCTTGGTCGGAAATGCTCCGGTCTTCCTTAGGTTCCAGCACAAGGACGCTCCCATTTTCTTCTGCACAAGCTCGCAAATGATTGACATCGACCAGTCTATCGGCCAGGAGTTCTATGACGTCAAAGATCATTTCTGCTCCGTTGTTCCGCTCGTTATGTTCATTAGATTCATATTCCCGGACGTTGCCTGGCATCCGCAAGAGCTCGGCGCTTGCCTAATCATTGACGATCCTCTGTTGAAATCCCAGTACGGGTTCTGCAATTTTGCAAAGCTGTGCGATCTCATGCGCGGACACGGGTTTACGACAAACATCGCCTTTATCCCTTGGAACTGGCGACGCACGTCTCCTACTGCCAGCAAGTTCTTCAGGGATCAGTCGAGGTTTTTCTCCGTTTCAATTCATGGCTGTGATCATATCGCAGGTGAATTTGGTGCGAGATCGCTTGAACTCTTGCATGCTCGAGCCCAGCTAGCTCGATCTAGAATGCGAAGTCATGAAGAGCGGACAGGCATAAAACACGATTCCATCATGATCTTCCCGCAGGGGGTTTTCTCCTCCGTGTGTCCCGATGTTCTCCGGCGCAACGGTTATCTTGCGGCAGTCAATACCGAGTTAGTCCCTGTTGACTCCCAAAATGCTCGAACGCGAATTAGGGACGTTTGGGACGTCGCCATCATGAACTACGGTGACTTTCCGATTTTCACGCGAAGGTATGTTTTCCATGGTTTGGAGAACTTTGCCTTCGACCTTCTCTTAGGGAAACCCTGCTTGATCGGAGCCCACCATGACTCCTTCAAGGATGACGGGGCGGCGCTGATCGAATTGGTTGAGAAGCTTGGGTCGCTCAACTGTAGCCTTCGCTGGCGCCTGCTTGGACAGGTAATCCGAAGCGCCTGTCGCCGCCGAGCCAATGGCGTGGGCGCGGAAGAAGTGGAGATGTATGGAAATGAACTAATAATTAGAAATCCCTCGGATCAAACAATTGATGTAACAATACGTAAGAGAAAAAGCCACGATGATCTTGTTGCCGAAATACTGTGCGGCGAAAAGTCGATCACCTGGGCGACTGACAGCGAACACTTTATCTTTGGGGCACAGATCGGGTGCCATAGCGAAAAGCGCTTCCGAGTAGTCTATCGAGAGCATGCTCATACCGAGAAAGTTCGCCGGTCGTTTCGTTTCGAACTGAGTGTGGCCGTCAGGAGGATCCTTTCCGAACTCAGAGACGACTATCTTTCCAGAAGTCAATTCCTAAGGGATCCAGCAAATAGGTTGAAAAGCGTGTCCGGAAAGGCCATTTAGGACATTAGGGGATGAGACACTTGGAGTGGCGATCGGAATCCCCAGGGACGGATCTCAGCGTCTTCGCTTGTGACCCGATCCGGTATCAATTACCTCTACATCCGTTGATTGGCTCCGGAATTTGATCGCTTGCGGAGGGTTCGCTAGGACTTACTAGCGCTTACAAGGATGAGCAGTCTACTGCCCACAGATACGGTCCAGCGGGTTTCTCGCTTCTGTTGCTATCAAGTTGATCCGACAACTGACGCGCGGTGGGCGGAACTTGTGGCACGTCACCCCAGTTCCTCAGTGTTCCACTCGGTAGGCTGGCTTAAGGCGCTTCAACGCACCTACAAGTATGCGCCGGTAGTGTTCACAACATCACCGCCGACGAGTGATTTGAAGAATGGGCTTGTATTCTGTCATATTGACAGTTGGCTCACCGGAAATCGTCTTGTGTCGCTACCATTTTCGGATCATTGTGAACCGCTTTGCGACTCAGCCGAGGACGTGAACTTCTTAATCGGACACTTGCAAACTGCATTGCTGCACCAGAAATGGAAATATCTGGAGCTCCGTCCAATTAGCGGGGATTTCGGGAAAGCGAGTGACAACATCGCCTTTCAGCCTGCGGCTACGTATTTTTTGCATCGGCTTAGTCTGCGTCCAGATTTAAATAGCCTATTCCAGAGTCTAGACAAAGATTCTATACAGCGTCGGATTCAACGCGCTCAACGGGCCGGTCTTGTTGAGAAATGCGGCAGGTCCGATGAACTGCTGAGGGAATTCTATACGCTCTTTGTAATAACGCGACGCAGGCACAGATTGCCACCGATCCCATACGCTTGGTTTAAAAACCTAATTCAGTGCCAAGACAAATCGCTAGAGATTCGTCTAGCCTACAAGGACAATACTCCAATCGCTGCTATTCTCACTTTGAAGTCCAAAGACGTCATCTACTACAAATACGGATGTTCTGATACTCGATTCAATCAATTTGGGGCAACGCCATGGCTTTTGTGGCGGGCGATCGAAGTCGGGAAATCGAACGGAGCAAACGAATTTGATATGGGGCGGACGCAGGAGGACAACGTGGGTCTTCTTGCGTTCAAGAGTCACTGGGTACCCCGACCCGAACGACTGGTATATTGGAAATTTCCTGACTCTCCTGCTGTAGATTCATTCGATCGCTGGAAATTAAGCATGGCGAAACGCATATTTTCCTACATGCCTGATAGATTACTGACAATTACTGGAAGGCTAATCTATCGCCATATCGGGTAAGAGTAGCGAACGTCGGCCGTTCGCAATATTGCAACAAGAAAGAGCTCGAGCTGGGCAGCTAGGCCGATTGCCGCCGGCAAATTGAGGACCGAAAGCACTAAGGGGCACTGCAACAAATTGATTTAATTTGTCCCTGGCAAGTTTTTCGAAGCGGAAAGAAGAGGCTAGACCGAACCGTGATTCGAGCTCTCTTAGACTATTATTGTTTTCCCGCTGACTTGTTCAGCAATATATCTCCAACGATTGATTCCGCCTCCGGAGAAAGCGGCTTCTTTCAATTTGGCGAAAACAATATTTGTTACGGGCGAAATCGATCCGGTGTCTCGGTGGATGTAGCAGGCGCCGGCAAATTCGACGCTTCGAAAGATATTCGCGCCGAAGGCAAAACGATTCGGCTTCCTTTTGACTTTACTGAGGTGATCGAGAATCTTCGGCGAGAACGCTATCGGCGGAATATGGTAACGGGAAAGAAAGCTTTTTCCGCGAGTAAACCAGTTCGCAGGTTTTACTATCTCATCCGAGAGTGGTTGCCAATTCGGCTCCGACGCCAATTACAGAAAATTTACCTTCGTGATTGGAAGGAATTGCCGTTTCCAGCTTGGCCGGTAGACTTCACCGTGGACGATCTCCATGAGGAGTTCTTGGGGCTGTTCATGAAAACTAGCGGAACAAAAAAAGTTCCCTTCATCTGGTTTTGGCCAGATGGCGCGTCGGGTTGCCTAATCATGACGCATGACGTGGAGACTTCCGCGGGCCGCGACTTCACTTCTAAGCTAATGGAACTTGATGCTAGGTATGCAATAAAGGCATCGTACCAAGTCGTCCCGGAGGAGCGCTATAACGTTCCCGATGACTATGTAAGGCAGATTCGGTCCCAGGGCTGTGAGTTTAACGTACACGACCTGAGTCATGACGGACGCTTATATCAAAAGCGAGATATCTTCCTACAGCGAGCCAAAAGAATTAATGAGTACAACAAGAAATTCAATGCACGCGGGTTCCGTGCGGGAGTAATGTACCGCGATCTCGATTGGTACGAAGCCTACGATTTTTCCTACGATATGTCGGTACCCAACGTAGCGCATCTGGAGCCGCAGCGCGGCGGCTGCTGTACAGTGATGCCGTTTTTTGTGGGTAATATCCTCGAACTCCCTCTCACCACCACGCAAGATTATTCGCTATTTTATATCCTGAACGATCACTCCATCGATCTCTGGAAAACGCAATTGGAGCTCATTAGGCAAAGAAATGGATTGATGAGTTTCATCGCCCATCCGGATTATCTGATCAACCGAAAAAACCGCAGCGTGTACGAATCGCTGCTGGACTATCTCCGGCAGATGATTACTCGCGAAAATATTTGGGCTGCGTTGCCGGGGGATGTGGATCGCTGGTGGCGGGCTAGGAGCCAGATGAAAATAGTGTCGCGCGACGGCGGCTGGGAGATTGAAGGCCCCGAAAAAGAACGGGCGCGGTTAGCTTATGCTGTTTTGGATGGCGGTCGCGTGAAGTATGAACTTGCTGAGGTTTCTCAAGAGAACGTGCATAAGTAACTTCGCTTTGCCGGTGCCCAGAAAGTCGCTCACTCAATTTGATTATGAATCCGAACTACCGTGCTTATTCCGATGATGTTGGGGCCGTCGTGATTGGCGGCGACTTTCAGGGCCTGGGCATCGTGCGTAGTTTAGGTCACCACCAAGTGCCCGTCGGACTGATCGATGATGAACTATCAATCTCTCGCTTTTCTCGATACGCTTCTTTTTCCGTTAAGGTCTCTACGTTTGGCGATGCGGCCAAGACTGTGGAAATTCTGCTCGACTTGGCGCGAAGGCGAGGACTGCAGGGTTGGGTGCTTTATCCGACTCGCGACGAGACGGTCGCAGCTATCTCCCAAAATAAAGAAGAGTTGGAAAAGTTCTATCGAGTTCCAACTCCCGATTGGAATACGATCAAACATCTTTGGGACAAACGTAACACCTATAACTTAGCAAAACGGCTGGGAATTCCAATCCCTCGAATGTGCCAGGTTGGTGACATAAAGGAATTGAACGACCTTGAGTTAACCTTTCCTGTCGTAATTAAGCCGGCCATCAAGGAACACTTCGTGTATGCAACGGCAGTCAAAGCTTGGCGGGCTAATAATCGTCCGCAACTGAAGGAATTCTTCTATCGCGCTTCACGATTCATGCCGATCGACGAGATATTGATACAGGATCTAATTCCCGGCGACGGGAGGAGCCAATACTCGTATTGTTCGTTTTTCAAGCACGGTCAAGCCACCCTTAGCCTCGTCGCTTGCCGCCGGCGGCAGCATCCCACTGAGTTCGGAAAATCCAGCACTTATGTCGAAAGCATTGAGCTGCCTCTGTTGGAAGAGTACTCCGAGCGATTCCTTCGGGCGATTGATTACTACGGCCTGGTCGAATTGGAATACAAATACGATTCGCGAAACGGTCAATACTGCCTTTTAGATGTAAATGGGCGAACTTGGGGTTATCACACGATCGGGCGCCGTGCTGGCGTGGACTTCCCATATCTGCTTTTTTTGGACCAGCTGAATAAGCCTGTCGGGCGATCGCGTGGGAGGGCTGGCGTCCGCTGGATTCGCTTGATTACGGATTTGCCGGTCGGGTTGATAAGCATCCTACAAGGCAAATTACGGACAGGGGCTTATATTCGGTCGCTCCGCGAATTCGACGAAGAAGCTGTCTTCAGTCGCGACGACCCCATGCCCGCCTTAGCGGAAATCGCGTTGATTCCGTATTTGGCGATTAAGCGCGGGTTCTAACGGAGGAATGAGAATCACATACGGCGCTGATGTATGATTCTCATAAGAGACTTTCCAACCGAAATGTGGTTGCTTTAGTGCCGAGTTGGCCGAAAATATCCCAAGGATTGGACAATTCAAAACCACCTTCATTCTGGTGAACGAAATTGATGTCATCCTGTGATGTCGCAATCATCGGTGCTGGTCCCTATGGGTTGTCCGCAGCTGCACATTTGTGCAGGGTGAAAGGTTTGGAAGTGCGAGTATTTGGCCAGCCCATGTCATTTTGGGACCGTCAGATGCCGCGCGGAATGTTACTTCGATCCAATTGGACCGCGACGCAGATCGCTTCCCCGCATTCGCTTTTAAGTTTAGAAGCATTCCAGAAGGCGAACGGTGTCAACTTCAACATTCCCGTGCCGTTGGAACTCTTTGTTGAATACGGAAAATGGTACCAGGCACAAGCAGTGGCCGATCTGGATCAACGTGAAGTCAGTCGGATCGAAATCGACACGAGTGGATTCTACGTCATCCTTCACGACGGTGAGATTTTCCGCTCTCATCGCGTAATCATCGCCGCTGGCATCGGTTCATTCGCCTGCCGCCCACCGGAGTTCAAGCACCTGCCCTCCCGGCTGGCCTCTCACACTTCCGAACACTGCGACTTTCGCGAATTTGCCGGCAGGAAAGTTTTAATAGTTGGAAGCGGCCAGAGTGCGCTGGAATCAGCCGCACTCCTGCACGAAGTCGGAGCGCAGCCGGAAGTAATTGCTCGATCTCAGAAGATTCACTGGCTGCAGGGCTGGGCGTCAAAGACTCTCCATCATCGGTTGGGGCCATCCGTTCGGAAGCTTCTGTACGCGCCGACTGACGTCGGACCCGCCGGAATCAGCCAACTCCTTGCTAGACCCAACTTAGTGAGACGTCTTCCTCGCAGCTTACAGGATCGCTTACGTAGACGGGCTGTGCGTCCCGCCGGCGCTCGTTGGCTTGCGGAGAGACTTCGTGACGTGCCGATCAGGCTCGGCTGCTCGGTAAGATCGGTCGATCTGATCGGCGAGCTTGTAAGGGTACGCCTGGGCGACGGAAGCGAGCGAATCATCGACCATGTCTTGCTAGGCACAGGATATCGGGTTGATATTTCCAAATACGATTTCTTATCTGCGAAACTCAAAGAGGCCATCCGCTGTTTCAACGGCTATCCAATATTGAAAGCGGGATTGGAAACCTCGGTTGCTGGTTTGCACGTTTTGGGGACGCCTGCGGCATGGAGCTTCGGGCCTCTCATGCAATTCGTGTCCGGAACCCACTTCGCCTCGCAGGCGTTAACCACTTATATTGGGGGACGCTCTCATGGTGGCACTTTCGGATCTATGACGATCCGCAAGCCAGCACTAAACGAGGTTCCTCAGACGATTAACAGCTAGCTGGAGCGGATCACCCCAAATTGAGATAGCGCAATTGCCAGCTACTTCCTTCCGCGATGATCGCCCCAACGTAACCCGGATTAGGCGCAAATGAGCGCAAGCTCCATCGGGAACGATCGGCGCTGTTCAACTCTGCTGCTAGCCCAGGCGTAAGTGAGACCTCAAAACTCTGAAGCGGGATAGACAGTCCATCACCTTGGGCCTTGATATAAGCTTCCTTGCGGGTCCAACAATGAAAAAATCCTTCACTTCGCAATTCAGCCGGCAGTCTGTTCAACTCGTTAACTTCCTTGGGGGAGAAATAGCGTTTGGCTATCTCTTCACTCGCAATTTCAGGCCGGATTAGCTCAATATCGATTCCAAGTTCACGTTCGCGAGCTACTCCTATCGCCGCGAGCCCATGCGCGTGCGAAAGATTGAAATGAATGGACGGCCGCTCTCCGCCGCTCGCAATCGCAGGCTTCCCGCGCGGTCCGTAAACGAAATCAATGTCTTGCGGAGGACGGTGTAGATATCGGCCAAGTACATCGCGGAGAACTCCACGCGCGGCAATGAAGCGATTTCGATCGCGATCAAAGATAAATCGCTCAGCGCGAATCTTTTCGTCGTCCGCCAGTAGGCCTTCAAAACGTCGTAAGGCCGCCGAATCCACCTCGAGCGATGCACGCCATATGTGGACTTCGTTATTCGGCAATTCGGGGGTTTCGACCGGAGCTACCCACTGAACTGAGGCGCTCATACGCGTAGTAACCGGGCTGCCAAGATCCGAAGCTTTTCTGATTTCGCAGGGTTTCTGGGTACGTTTACCATGGTCCTAAACCCGCTGGTACTGCGGTACTCTTGTAAGCGGCTAATCTCGTATGTATCATTGTTTTACAGGCTAGCAAAGCCGGTTGCGTTTTGCTATCTTGAGGACACGGTTGCGTGTCCTTGGATATGTTGCATTCTATGGTCACAGACGACCCCAACTCGTCCCTCTCTCCGCTTTTCAGCGTGATTATAGGTGCGTATAACGACTGGACACCGCTAGATAACTGTCTTGCTTCGCTTGCGCTGCAAACCGGGCCAACTTTCGAAGTCATTGTCGTGGACGACGGTAGTGACGAATCTGCGCCTGAATTTATTCGCCGCTGGGAACGTTCTTACCAGCTGACAATCGCCAGGCAGGCGCACGCCGGCGTCGCAGCCGCCCGAAATCGCGGGATCCAGATATCGAAAGGCTCGATCCTGTTGTTCGCGGATGCGGATTGCAGGCTTCAAACAAATTGCTTGTCGGTGCTTGCCACAACTATCGCTGACTCTCCAGAGCACAGTTGTTTTCAACTACGCTTGGTTGGCGATCGCTCTACGTTCGTCGGCGAAACAGAGGAGCTGCGTCTTACAACGCTCCAAGAAAACCTCATTCAGCCAAACGGCTGTATCCGTTATTTGAATACTGCTGGTTTCGCGATTCGGCGATCAAGAGTCAATGCCGAAGGTTTTGCGTTTGAACCTGCCGCAATTAGAGCGGAAGACACTTTGGTATTGGCCAACCTGATGCAGGGCGGCGAACTCCCCTATTTCGTTGCCAATTCGGTTGTACAACATGCCACTTCGCTTTCGTTAACTGATTACTTCCTCAAGGCGCTCTGTTCCGCCTATCAGGAAGGGAGAACGTACGACATTATTGCTTCGATGGGCATCAGAGTGCGCGCGAACTATCGCGAGCGCTTAGGCATGTTTTCGTCTATGTGGAGAACTTGCGAACAGAAATCGATTCAGAGATCGGCTTGTTTGCTCCTCGCTGCTAGACAACTGATGCGGCTGATGACATCTTTTATTTACAGATTTCTTCATGGAACTGTCCAACTTTCACATCTCGACAATCTATTCTTGGAAGACGCAGCCTCGCGCCGCTTAAGCGCTCTAGTTTTGCCGAATAGCACTCGCGTTCAAATTTCTAACTCTTCGGGCTCGAGATACCAGAGCAAAGTTCGTTAGATTTTCTTGAGTTCTTGGATCGCGCTCAGCGTGCATAAACAACCAGCTTCCGCACGAGAACTCTGCGATGTGCGCCACGGTACAAACGGGTCTATTTTGGGAAATACCTTTCCGTGTAACAGTGGAAATCAATGACCCGCACACGGCCAACGCATTTGTTTTCAAGAGGTTCTACGGTCTTTCAGATGGTCCGGGAATTGCATAATTCGTTCTCGGCACGTGACTCGCATTTGATTCCGCTGCGCGCTTAGCAAATTGCGCCGGAATTGAGAACAAATGGATTCAGAAGTGACACCCACTACAAACGTCATGGCGCAACCCGTCGCTGAACTGGCAACCGCCACAACCAACCACGCGCAGGATGCCACCACCAGAGAGCTCGCTCGCATTTGGCAGCAGCTACTTGGCGTTGAGTCTGTCGGTGTCGACCAGAATTACTTCGACTTGGGCGGGGATTCCGTCCTGGCTGTTCACCTGTTTGCCGAAATTGAGACGGTATTTAAAGTTAAACTCCCGCTGGCTACTCTTTTCGAAGCTCCCACCATCGAGGAGCTGGCTGGAATTCTTCGCAGCGAAGCTCCGTCCAATGGGTGGTCCCCGCTCGTCACGATTCAAGATTCAGGTTCGCGTCCTGCATTTTTCTGTGTTCATGGCGCCGGTGGAAACGTTTTAATCTATCGCGAGCTTTCAGAAAACTTGGGCTCAGACCAGCCGTTCTACGGATTGCAATCCCAGGGTTTGGACGGCGCCTATCCCCCGCTGACAAGAATCGAAGACATGGCGGCCTTATATGTGAAGGCTATCCGGCGTCGCCAAGCTCACGGGCCCTACCTGATCGGCGGATACTGCGGCGGTGGGCTGATTGCTTTTGAGGTGGCTCAGCAACTGCGAAGCGAGGGTGAGGAAATTGCCCTGCTTGCGTTATTGGACACCATGAACTTTTCCCACATCCCTCCTCTCTCGATTTGGAGCCGCGCCTACTACTCTTGCGAACGTGTGTGGTTTCATGCAGCTAATTTCATGCGCCTCGACTTCAAAGGGAAAGTCAGTTTCTTCCGCGAGAAGATTCAGGTGTTGAGGAACCGTCTGCCGGTGTGGTGGGGAATGCTACTCGGCAAGTTCAGAAAAAATCCTAAGGCAACGAACTCGGGTTCTCGCGTTCTTGGAAATATCTGGTCAGCGAATGATCTTGCTTGTCAGAGGTACGTCCCCAAGCCTTTTCCTGGGGTGGTCACTGACTTTCGGCCGTTGAAACAATATCGAGCCTTCGACAAGCCGGATACGAAATGGGATCGCCTCGCTCTACAAGGACAAACAGTTGTCGTACTTCCTGTTTATCCCGCCGGCATGCTTCTTGAACCATTCGTCAAGCACCTTGCTGTCGCCCTGCGAAAAGCCATCGACGGCGCGATTCGTAAATGACGGGACCTTCTGACCCCCTGCACTTTTGATGCGCTCTGCAATTTGCGTAAACCCGAACAGACGTTAGTCGGAGTAATATTGTTAGCGAAGTACGTTTCTGGAGATGATTCGCGAATGAGCAGTTTGTTTCGCGCTTTACAAAACTCGTTTAACGGCATTCAGTTTGAGAGGTCTTGAATGACGGTCGGAACAAATTGGTCCAAGACCTGGACTTTCTTCGAGGACGCCTGGCATGAGGGCAACGTGCCAATCATGGGTCCTCGCACGCACGCCGCTTGGCTCTGTTCCCTGGTTTTTGACGGCGCGCGATATTTTGAGGAGGTTGCGCCGGATCTCGAGCTGCACTGCGCGCGCGTGAATGAGTCCGCTACGAAACTATTCTTGAAGCCCAAAGTCTCGCCGGAGAGTTGGGTCAAACTCGCGCGAGAAGGATTTACTCGCTTCGATAAAGATGCCGCTCTCTACATCCGTCCCATGTACTGGGCAGAGAACGAAGGCCCCTGGGTTCAAGCCCACGATCCGGAATCCACTCGCTGGTGTCTCTGTATTTACGAAGCGCCTATGCGTCCCCCCAAAGGATTTTCCGTCACACTGTCTCCCTATCGTAGGCCTACAATCGAAACCATGCCGGTCGATGCCAAAGCCGGATGCTTATATCCCGCCAACGCGCGCGCGCTTTTCGATGTGCATGCGCGAGGCTTCGATAACGCCATCGTCTGCGACATGCTTGGAAACGTGGCGGAGCTGGCAACGTCTAACATTTTCATGGCCAAGGACGGCGTGGTTTTCACTCCGATTCCGAACGGAACGTTTTTGGCCGGAATTACTCGCCAGCGTGTAATTGGGTTATTGCGTGGGGCCGGAGTAACCGTGCTGGAGAAAACGCTAACCTACAAGGAGTTCACACAGGCTGACGAGATATTCTCTACTGGAAATTACTCTAAAGTTGTCCCAGTAACGCGTATCGATGATCATACACTTCCATTTGGTCCCTTGTATGCCAAAGCACGAGAGCTATATTGGGCATTCGCGCATTCTTGATCTGGGTCTTGCCGAAAGCCTTAAGTTAGTTTCTGGACCGGTAATGCGCAGCCCCCTGCCTCAAGCGAAATGTTCAAAATTCACTTGTCTACCTGCCGCGTGATGCACAAGTCCACTTCAAGTCTGGCCGAAGTGCTGACCCCAATTTGGGAGCGTGTACTGCTGCGTCCCGGGATTCGCGTCGACGACAATTTTTTCGATCTGGGTGGCGACTCCTTGCTCGCCGTTCAATTATTTTCCGAAATTGCGCGAGTGTCTGGAAGAGAACTCGCGCCTGTCACGATTTATTGCGCCCCCACAATCGCTGCGCTTGCCGACATTCTCGAAGAGCCTTCGGCGCCGCGGTTCCCGCCCCTTTTGCAACTAAAAGAGGGTGTTGGAGCGCCGATTTTTCTCGCGCATGGGCTGGGCGGCACAGCCATGGATTTCTTCCAACTCGTCAAGCACCTCCAAACTCGAAGGCCCATTTATGGCATGCAAGCCAAAGGTACAGACGGTGTGGACGAGCCATTTGACCGCATCGAAGACTTGGCGCAGTTTTACCTTGCTGCGATCAAGGAACTACAGCCCCACGGACCATACTTTCTCGTCGGTTATTCATTAGGTGGCCTCGTCATGCTAGAGATGGCTCAGCGCCTAATCGAGAAAGGAGAGAAAGTCGCGCTGCTGGCCATGCTGGAAAGTTATCCGCACCCGAGATTTCTTTCGCTCAAGCAGCGCGTTCGCCTCGGCACGCGTTTGGCCAATGAGCGCGCATCGACGGTCGGCAAGTTGCCCCTACGCGATGCTCTTTCTTACATTATTCGTCCGTCCGCACGCAGGTTGTACGTCTCGCGAGACAACAATGGGGCAGCGCCCAGTCAAATACCCGCTGGTGCGGCGCGCACTCCAGCCATGCAACGCGCGCGCGAGCATGCTTATCGCGCTTTGACTCGCTACCGCCCTCATTTCTACAACGGCAGAATTAAATTCGTCCGGGCTGAGGTCGTAACCGACTACCCGGATGATCCTCAAGCGGTTTGGTCCCACCTCGCCGCAAAATTCCAGGTCGAGACCGTTCCAGGCGATCACCTGGGAATCCTCGGCGTCCATTTCGAAAGCCTTGCCTCCGTAGTTTCCCGCTACGTGAATGAAGCTTCCTCTTAGTCGCAAACCCGATATGCTATGCATCTACGAGGAGCACGTTCCAATAACATGAATGGTGCAGAAAGTCTGATCCGTACGCTAATCACTGGGGGAGTGAACACTTGTTTCACGAATCCTGGCACCTCGGAAATGCATATTGTCGCCGCGCTGGATCAGGTGTCGGAAATGCGTGGCGTGCTCGCTCTTTTCGAGGGTGTGGTGACCGGGGCTGCGGACGGCTACGCGCGCATGACCGAAAAACCGGCGTGCACGCTTTTGCATCTGGGTCCGGGCTTCGCCAATGGTGTTGCCAATCTGCACAACGCGAGCCGCGCGCAAGTGCCGATGGTCAATTTGGTCGGCCAGCACCCCGCGTATCATTTGCGTTACGACGCGCCGCTCACCTCCGATATTGAGGCGATTGCCCGTCCCTATTCCAAATGGCTGCGAACCTCGGCCGCCTCGCCTGAGCTTGGCCGCGACGCCGCCCAAGCAATCGTAGCCGCGCGCACCGCTCCCGGACAAATCGCCACGCTAATCGTTCCCGCCGATGTGGCCTGGACTGAAGGTGGTGTGGTCGCGCAGATTCCCACCGCATCCCCTGCCGCTTCGCCGTCTTCCGAATCCGTCAATCATGCCGCGTCCATGGTTCGCTCCGGATTGCCCGCCGCGCTTTTGCTCACCGGAAATGCTCTGTATGGTGAAGGCCTCCAAGTTGCCGGACGCATCGCCGCGGCCACCGGCGCCAAGCTTCTTGCGCCCTATCCCATCGTGCGCGTTCAACGCGGCGCCGGTTTCCCCGCAGTGCAACGCATCCCGTATATGCCCGAGCAGGCGGTGGAATTCCTGAAAGACATCCGCAAGCTTATTCTGATCGGCGCGGCCGCTCCTGTTTCCTACTTTGCCTATCCCGGCAAAAGTAGCCTGCTCACTTCACCGGAATGTGAAATCCACACTCTGGCGAGACCTGCAGAAGATTACCTCGGCGCGCTTGAGGCGTTGGGTTCCACATTATCGCTCCAAGATAAAAACATATTGATGACTGAGAAGCTCGAGCGGCCACCTCAACCGGGTGGTGAGATTACTTTGCGGGGTCTTGCAGCCGTGGTGGGAGCGCTTCTCCCTGAGAACACGATCGTGGTTGACGAAGCTATGACCTCGGGCCGTGGGATGATGGCCGCAACGGCGGGCTCGCCCGCTCACGATTGGCTCGGAAATACAGGTGGCTCAATCGGTATCGCCCTGCCATTAGCGGTAGGCGCGGCAGTGGCCTGCCCCCACCGGCCCGTGTTGTGCCTCACTGCGGATGGAAGTGGAATGTACACAGTGCAAGGACTGTGGACCATGGCGCGAGAAGGCCTGCGCGTAACCACCGTGGTTTTTGCGAACCGAAGCTACGCTGTGCTGCAGCGAGAATTCTCTGGTCTTGGCGTCGGCGCTCCGGGACCTCGCGTCGCGGCTTTGTTCGACATCGGCCGCCCCTCCCTCGACTGGGTTCATCTCGCAAAAGGAATGGGCGTACCGGCGAGCCGCGTCACTACACTGGACGAATTCGCAAAAGCACTGAAAGGTGGATTTGAAAGCCGTGGACCGTCGTTGATCGAAGTTCCGCTATAGAAATTCCGCCCGAAAATTTCACCTAGCAACTTCTATTAAGAAATTTTATCGCGCGCCAGACTCCGGAGCTGGCGATGCCGCGATTTTGCTGAGCTCCTCTTTCCGAACTTTGCCGGTCGGAGTCAGAGGCAGTTCGCGCAGCAGCAAAATCTGGGAAGGTCTTTTATAAGGAGCCAGGTTCCTGGCAGCATGTTCAGCCAACTCAGCAACTGAAATGGACGAACCCGGCGATAATTGCACGAAAGCGATCACCTCCTCGCCTCCTTCCGCTCCCTGCACCGCTCGTCCGATTACAGCCGAATTAACAACCGCCGCATGAGTATTCAGCACCGCTTCAATTTCCGCCGGATAAACATTCATTCCAAATCGAACGATCAATTCCTTTGTTCGTCCAACGATGAAAAGATGTCCGCCTTCCACCCGCGCAAGATCGCGAGTATTGAACCATCCCTCAGAATTGATGGCAGCGGCAGTTTCCGCCGGCGCGCGATAGTAACCTTTCGCCACATTCGGCCCGCGCACCCATAGTTCACCCACTTCTCCATCTCCCACGTTCTGTCCGTCCGAATCCACCAGCTTGATCTCAACGCCCGGAAGCACGCGACCCACCGATAGATCACTGCGAAGTTCATCGACTCTCGCTTGGGCAATCGTGGGCGAACATTCCGTAACCCCGTACCCGTTGTGCAGCGGCATTCCAAACAGGCTCTCGACAGCTGATTTCACCGCCAGTTGTAGCGGTGCGCCAGAAGAGGAAATGATGCGCAGAGCAGGAAACTTCAATGGTCCTGATAATTTCTTCGCTTTTGCGTAATCGACCAGCAAAGCAAACATAGCCGGCACGCCCAGCACGATTGTGAGCCGATCTCTTTCCAAAGCCGCAAGCGCTGCGACCGGATCAAAGCGCGGAGACAAATAAAGGGTAGCCCCGCTCAGCAAGGTCCCCAGCAAAACCACCGAGAGTCCCACCGCGTGTGACATCGGCAGAACACCATACAGGCGGTCGTCCGGAGTAAGCGAACGTATCTGCGCCGACACCGCCGCGATGAACAGCAAATTCCTGTGCGCCAGCACAACGCCTTTCGGAAGCCCGGTAGTGCCGGAGGTATAAATTAGCGCGGCCACGCGACCAGTGCTGTTCTTCGCGATCGGCTCGGGCTCAACCGCTTCATTTAGTGGACCCACGCCGATCGAACCCAGCCCCGCTCGTTCTTCAATAGCCGCGCCATGCCGCTTCGCATGTTGCGCAGCATGCGGCGGAACGCCAGCCATATAAATCACACGCCGAGCGCCACAATGGTCTCGAATATCGTCGATCTCGCGAGCCGAAAGCCGCGCATTGGCCAGCACCGGCCACGCATCCATCCCCGTCAATGCCAGGAAGATCGCAACGAATGCACGGCAGTTCTCGCACACCAACAAGACTCGATCACCAGGACGCACGCCTAATTCCCGTAGCCAGGATTGCGTTTCGCCGACTACAGTATCCAGTTGGCGGTAAGTCAATGAGCCGGACGCCTCGACCACAGCCAGTCGTTCGGGCGAGCGCTCCGCCCATGGCTTAATCACATCGCAGATATTTTCCGGTAGGGATTTCAATAGCTCGGATGCCTGGATATCAGTCATGAGCCCATATCATACCAGTTGGTCGCAAACTGCTGTCGAGCGGGGTTTCGTGTTGGTGAGCCGGGCAACCGGGGGCAATGCAGCGAATTTTACCGGCGCACGGCCGGAGTCATAGACGAAAGCGATGAAGCCTCAGCCTTCCTCGAAACCAAATACTGCAGCCACCTTCGGTACACGGACGCGGCGGACGCCTGCCAAGTCTCTTGCAGCCCGCTCGCAACGGCGGTCTCAGGAAATTCAGTCAATAATTCCTCGCGTGGATTCGCCGCGACCTTGTCTTGAAACTCGGAAAGAAGTTTGGTCGCCGCTGCGTCGAAGTATCCGTGCGGCAGTTTGGGATATGTTTCTCTCTCCCCGCGTAAAAATCTCTTGATGTCCCTGCGGTATTCTTTCAACAAAGTCCGCGTCCCATACTCCGGATGTCCCTGGAAATGCACGAACAAACTGTCTCTTTTTTTCTTCACAAATAAATCAACGCCCGCTTGCGCCGATTGCACCAGGACTTCGTAGCCGCAGGAGTCCAGCGCATCCGCTCGCACTTCGTTCCATCGAGAGTGGGGGATCCGCATCGAGCTCTCGCCGCCGGCCGTCAGCGCGTGGTCCCGCACCTTCTTGTACTCGAACACGCCGAATTGCTTGTCACCAAGCCGGTGGCGCGGAATACCGTCGCTGTGGAGAACACCGGCGTGAGCCGCCAGACACGATAAAACTGTGAGACGCCGTATTGGTCTCCGCCCAATCCAGAACCTTCGCCAAGACCGACCAATAAGGTTCATCGCGCAAATTCGGTTGGCGCGGTTCGGTCCCGGTCATGATCACGCCATCAAACCGGCTGTTCAAAAGCTCATTGATATCAAAATAAAAATTGTTCAGATGGCGTTGCCCAGCATCGCTTCGAGGAAGCTCCGGCAGCGAGAAAAGTTTAAGTGATATCGGAATGTCGCGGGCCGCTGCGTCGAGAAGTTCGTAGAATTGAATTTCAGTGTCTTCCAGCGCCGAATCCGGCATGTTGTTAATCAGCACAATCTGGATGTAGTCGGTTTGCTCGCTGGCTGTTCTCTCGGAGCGCGAGCGGTTTTTCAGCGCCAAAAGCTTCGGAACGCGCCCTCCGTCAATTACGATCGGCATTTCCTAACTCCGAGGTCCGCAACACTTCGATCTGGTCAATCTTCCTAAACAGCCTTCTCCAGCGCTTGCGCCAGGTCCGCGATGATGTCGTCAATATGTTCGATGCCCACGCTCAGTCGCAGCATTTCCGGCGTCACGCCCGCTTTCAACTGTTCTTCCGGCGTCAATTGGCGATGCGTGGTGGACGCAGGATGACAAGCTAGCGATTTCGCGTCGCCCATGTTGACCATGCGCTTGAACAAACGCAGCGCATCAAAACATTTCACGCCCATTTCAAATCCGCCCTTCACCCCGAAAGTCATCAGAGAGCAGAACCGCGAGCCGAGATATCTGTGCGCCATCGGATATAGCGGACTATCCGGAAATCCCGCGTAATTCACCCAAGCGACCCGCTTATGATTGCGCAAAAATTCAGCCACTTTGCGAGCGTTCTCCACGTGCCGCTCAACGCGCAGCGCCATGGTCTCGATCCCCTGCAGCAACAAGAAACCGTTGAACGGTGAAAGTGTAGACCCGGTGTTGCGCTGCGCAACGGTTCGGCAGCGTGCCACATAGGCCGCCGCTCCATAATGTTCGGTGTAAACCACTCCGTGATACGCAATTTCGGGCACGTTCAACATGTAGTAGCGTTTCGGATGATCGCGCCACGGGAACTTCCCGCTATCAACGATCATTCCGCCCAGCGTTGTGCCGTGCCCGCCCATGAATTTCGTCATGGAGTGCAGTACCACATCCGCGCCATACTCAATCGGCCTTAGCAAAACGGGCGTCGCCACGGTGTTGTCAACGATCAATGGCAGGCCGTGTCTTGTGCGCCACACGCGCCAGTCCCTCGATATCGGCGACGTTCCCAGCCGGGTTGCCGACGCTTTCGCAGAAGACCGCTCGCGTGTTTTCATCGATCAGTTTTTCAACCGCGTCCGGATGATCGCTTTCAGCAAACCTTCCCGCGATTCCTTGCTTCGGTAAAATATGCGCAAGCAGCGTGTAGGTCGCTCCATAAAGTTGTGGAGTTGAAACAATGTTATGGCCCATCTCGGCGATGTTAATGAGCGAATAGTGAATTGCCGCCATTCCCGAGCTAACGCTCAGCGCTTCCACCCCACCTTCCAGCGCGGCCACTCGCTTTTCCAGCACGGTGTTGGTCGGATTGCCGATGCGAGTGTAAATGTTCCCCTGAACTTCCAGGTTGAAGAGCGCTGCGCCATGCGCCGCGTCGTCGAACTCGAACGCCACGGTCTGATAAATCGGCACAGCCACAGCTTTGGTGGTGGGATCGCCATCGTAGCCTACGTGAAGTGCGATGGTCTCTCGCTTCATGCGTTATTCGCGTAATGGTCGCAACGCTCGTTGAGGCTGGAACGGACGCCGGATTCCGCGCGAGTGGATTTCACAACGGTCTGCGTCAGTCGTTTCGCGGCGAAACCTGCACCGAAAGCGAAACGCATCACCGGCCCGAAACTGTTAGCCGCTGCAATCCCGACGAAATAAAGCCCCGGAACCGACGATTCAAAATTAGACGACAGTATCGGCGTGGCGTTGACACACTTGAGCTTCGACCGAATTCCTGAATCGAGGAACGCCAGCCGTTCCACATTCACTTTGTATCCAGTCGCCGCAATCACCAGCTCGGTCACGATCTCTCGCGTGGAACCGTCGAGCCCTCGCAGATGCAACCGTACCTTGCCGTTCTCGACTTCGGCGTGTTCCACCGAATGCCCGAGTACCAGGGGCACGCGTCCCATCACTTTGTCTTTCACAAACCATCCCGCCGATGGCCCGAGCGTTTTTCGAACTAAATCGATGCGCACGCTTTCTGGGAAATAATGAAATAAGGCTGGCGCATCGGCAAAAAAGCGCGAGCGCAGGCCCGGTCCGAGTCCCGAATCCGGATGCCGTATTTTCTGCCACCAGGAACGCGGTTTCCCTTGCTTCGGCCCGGTATGAAATCTCAAGGTCGTGGCACGCGCGACGAGTTGTACATCCGCTCCGGCGTCGCGTAACAGTCCTGCCAGATCGATGGCCGAAGAGCCGGCGCCCACTACCACCACGCTTCGCCCTTTGAATTTTGAAAGATCATGATGTCGGTAGCTGTGCGATAGAAGCTCAGCAGGAAGATGCGCCAGATTTTCAGCCACATACTCAAAATGTGTGATTCCTACCGCGAGTACCACACGTTTGGACTTCACCTCTTCGCCATCGTCCAAGCGCAAAAGAAATCCATCCGCCACGCGTTTGATATCGACAACCAGTTTATCTTCGAGTTCCGGAACCATGCGATCGCGGAAAGCGAGTCCGTAATCGCCAAAGATCTCCAGCCGCACGGGGGTTCCCATGTCGGCATACTCAACTCCTCGCTCCGCACAAAATTGCTTTAAAGTAAATTTACTATCGGGATCGTAGATGTTCGAAGCGAACCCATCCGATTTGAGCATCATGCCTCTCGGCATGTGCGCTACCCAGCTGTCCATGGGACGTCCAAATATCCGAAACGGGATACCGCGCCGCCGGAAATGCGCGGCGATGGAAAGTCCGTAAGGACCCGCGCCAATGATTGCGGTCTCTATCATAAGTCTTTGGATGAAGCTCCTTCGATTGACTCTGAAAGTGCTTTTTGCTTCGCCAAACGGACCATCCTCGATACTGGCCCGAAATCCTGTTTATGTCTAGTTGCTGTGTGCAAACCTGTAGCTTCAGAGGCATGGCCTCAGGGATTAAAATGCAATCTAGTTGCCTGAATGATGTGCAGCTAAACCTTTAATAATCATGTACTTGAATGAATTAGAGGGGGTGTCAAAGGAAATGATTTTCCCTCGCAACCGATCACTTGGGACAAAAGGCGCTAGGTGGGTAAGTTAGCTGACTCAGGGGGCAGGTAACCCTCAATTTATTCTCAGCGCTGGGATCTCGCGCCCCCCTTGCTGTAACACCAGCCGCGTCGCGCTTCCCTGTGGCCCCATAACGAAAGTAATCATTAGGCCGAATCCCTTAACAAAAAACCGCGTTTCCGATTCAGGAAAGATCTCAATCTTCGGCTGGTCAGACCTTCGAATCATTAAGCCGTTTTCGTCCTTGCTTACCACCAAAACTAATCCCGAACTTAGTTGGTATCGCCCGACATAGGAGTCGAAAGTTGCCGGACTCAGGTTAACCGCTTGATGTTTAACAGGCAGTTCGTAATGTTTCCCGAAGAGGATTGCCGCCAAGTCGCGACTGATTCTCCCCGCATCGGAATTAACGGAATCGCTGAGCACCACCACGCAGACGTCGTCGGGCGCATAACGTCGAATAGCAGACTCAAAAAGATAAATGCCGCCGGCAGTAGTGTCCAGCGTTCGTTCGAACTCCATCAAAACCGCCCAACCAAAACCATAGCCATCGATATACGGTGTAAACATCGCATTTACAGAATTCTTCGAGAGCAATTCTTCGCCGTTCAGCGCGCGATCCCAGCGGTAGATATCGTCGACCGTGGAGTACAGCCTGCCCCAGCTATAAGGAATCGTCGATTCGAGATCGCTTGGAGTTATCGAACTGGATCTTCCCAAATCAATGGGAGCTATCTTTTCAACGTCATCGTATCCCGTATGGCGCATTCCCAAGGGAACGAAGATGTGATTCTTCAAATACTCGAGATATGGCTCGGAGGACACTCCTTCAATCACAGCTCCCAACACCGCATAGCCCGAATTTCCATATTTGAATCTCTCGCCCGGCTTGAATTCCAGCGGCCGGTCCGCGAGATGAGCCAAAAGCCCGGAAGTCGTCTTTGTTGATTTTATCGTCTCCGATTCAAGGGAGGGGTTAAGGTCGGGAATTCCATCCGATTGTACGAGCAAATTGAAAATCTTAATTTCCTGCCAACCGTTTGGACATTGCGGAATGTACTTGCAGGCTGAATCCTGCAGCTGCAATTTGCCTTTTTCTTGAAGTTGCAAAATTGCCGCCGCGATGAATTGCTTGGCAATACTGCCGACACGGTTTCGGCCGTCCATCGCGTTTGGCGCGTTAGACAAACCGGCCACCGAGCCATATCGCTGCTTCACCCGTACCTTTCCATGTTGGGCGACAAGTATTGAGCCGCTAAAGTGGTTCACTTCGACTTGAGCATGCATGTAATCGGAAATCTTCGAAGAGACATCCTGAGCTTCCGATACATAAGCGAAACCAAAAACAAGTAGGCAGATCACGAAGAAATTTCTGGCCAAGTAGCGTTCAGAACTAAAACCTAAGTTTACTTTCATAGTTGAGATGGCAAGGACACGAAAACCCTGCTTCGCGGAGGAACGCAATCTACTGCGGCACTATCTGAATGCCATTGACTGGAGCACGAGGAAACCCATCACTCGCCGTGCCACCGGTCGCCGAAAGAGTAAAACCCGTCGCGTTGATAGTGAACACAACGTAATTGCCCGCTGAGTTGTTGGCCTGCGTGAACGTCCCGCTGAAATTCGTGTTCGCCGCGTCAATCAAATCGATTGTTGTCGTGGTAATTCCAGCGCCGCTGATCGTGTAGACACCCGTGCGAGTGGCGCTGCCATTGTCTCCGTCTGCATAGACGTACACTTCGTAGCCTGCTGTATGAGTGGGCAGACCAGCTACTGTAACCGTTGTCGTTGTACTGCTGCCGGTATCCAGATATCCCTTCATCATGCGCGTGTTCCCGGGCTGATCCGTAATAGGCGTTTCCCAAATGTCGTTCGAACTCCAGGCCACCGTGGCAGTCGTGGCAGCGCCCGTGCTGTCAACGAGCGCAAGTGGAGAGGTGCTGCTAACACCAGTCGCGTCATTCCAGTTAGCCTCTACCACTACACCGGCGACTTCTGTGGAGACCATAGCGACATCCTCGCCAACGAAGTCGATACTGATCGGGTTTCCGGAGCCGCCAGCAGCAGTCACGCTGAGCACAGCCGTAGTTGTGTTGGCGAGTGAACCGCTTGTGCCGGTGATGGTTAAAGGAAAGCTACCTGTAGGAGTATTGCTCGCCGTTGTAATTGTCAGTGTTGAGCTGCTTCCCACGCTGACCGACGTCGGGCTGAATGTCCCCGTTGTATTAGCCGGCAGCCCGCTCTCAGTTAAAGTGATAGAGCCGGTGAAGCCGTTGGTCGCGCTGGTGCTCACGGTGTAGGTTGTTTTTCCACCAGGATTTAACGTTTGAGTATCTGGCGCAGCCGACAGCGCAAAGTTAGGTGTCGGATTTATCGGCACGATTTGTATTCCGTTGACCGGAGCTCGCGGGAATCCATCACTCGCCGTGCCACCGTTCGCCGAAAGAGTAAAACCGGTCGCGTTGATAGTGAACACAACGTAATTGCCCGCCGAGCTGTTGGCCTGCGTGAACGTCCCGCTGAAATTCGTGTTCGCCGCGTCAATCAAGTCGATGGTCGTGGTGGTAATACCCGCACCGCTGATCGTGTAAATCCCTGTCCGAGTAGCGCTGCCGTTGTCTCCATCTGCATATACATACACCTGGTAGCCGCCTGCACTAGTTGGCAAGCCGGCTACGGTCACTGTCGTGGTGGTATTGCTGCCGGTATCGAGATAGCCCTTCATCATCCGCGCGTTCCCCGGCTCATCTGTAATAGGCGTTTCCCAAACGTCATTCGAACTCCATGTGACGGTCGCTGTTGTCGCAGTCCCGGTGTCATCCACCAGGGCAAGCGGAGAAGAACTGCTCACACCGCTGGCATCATTCCAGTTCGGTTCCGGTACAACTCCAGCAACTTCGGTCGCGGCCATGGCAACGTCCTCGCCCACGAAGTCGATGCTGATCGCGTTGCCAGAGCTGCCGCTGGCAGACGTCACATTGAGCGTCGCAGCGGTCGTGTTCGTGACCGAACCACTGGTGCCTTTGATTGTCAAAGTCGAACTGCCCGTCGGTGTGGTGCTCGCTGTTGTAATTGTCAGTGTCGAGCTGGTTCCCACGCTAACCGAAGTCGGATTAAACGTTCCCGTTGCATTGGCAGGCAGGCCGCTTACAGTCAAACTGATAGTGCCGGTGAAGCCGTTCACGGCGGTGGTGCTCACGGAATAAGACGTGCCGCCGCCAGGATTTACCGTCTGGTAGTTCGGAGTAGCTGATAGCGTGAACGATGCCGGTCCTGAAACGATAAGAGTCACGCTCGTAGCGCTCGTAAGCGAGCCACTGGTGCCGGTGATTGTCAGCGTGAAGCTGCCCGGGGGTGTGTTGCCCGCCGTAGTAATTGTCAGTGTCGAACTGCTTCCCACGTTGACCGGAGTCGGGCTGAATGTCCAGGTCGCGTTGGCCGGCAGCCCGCTCACACTTAAGCCAATCGAACCCGTGAAACCATTCATGGCGCTAGTGCCGACCGAATAGGAAGTGTTGCCACCAGGACTCAACGTCTGGGAGCTCGGTGTAGCCGATACCGCGAACGAGGGCATCGGTGTCAACGGCACGATTTGAATGCCGTTGATCGGGGCTCGCGGGAATCCGTCACTCGCCGCGCCACCGGTGGCTGAGAGAGTGAAGCCGGTCGCATTGATCGTGAATACAACGTAATTGCCTGCAGAATTGCTGGCCAGCGTGAACGTCCCGCTGAAATTTGTGTTTGCTGCGTCAGTCGAATCGATTGTTGTGCTCGTGATTCCAGGGCCACTGATCGTGTAGATACCAGTGCGAGTGGCGCTGCCGTTGTCTCCGTCTGCATAGACATACACTTGATAGCCGCCAGAACTGGCAGGTAAGCCGGCTACAGTTACTGTCGTGGTGGTGTTGCTGCCGGTATCTAGGTAGCCCTTCATCATTCGCGCGTTCTCGGGCTGGTCTGTGATTGGGGTCTCCCAAACGTTATTCGAACTCCATGCGACGGTCGCCGTTGTCGCCGCGCCCCCAGCGTTGACAAGAGCAAGCGGAGCAGTGCTGGCGGCACCGCCCGCGTGATTCCAATTGGGTTCGGCCACCACCCCAGCAACTTCGGTGGGGGCCATAGCTACGTCTTCTCCCACAAAGTCGATGCTAATCACATTGCTCGAGCCGGTCGCAGATGCGACGTCCAGGATGGCCGTGGTCGTATTGGTGAGTGAACCGCTGGTGCCGGTAATGGTGAAAGTGAAGTCACCGGTGGGCGTGTTGCTCGCCGTCGTGATTGTCAGCGTTGAACTGCTCCCCGCGCTCACGGAGGTCGGGTTAAAACTTCCCGTGGCATTGGCCGGCAAGCCGCTCACGCTCAAGCTGACTGCGGCTGTGAATCCGCTAACGACTGTCAGGTTTACGACGTATGGAGTATTGCCACCGGGAGTCACGGTTTGAGAGCTGGGAGTGGCGGACAATGCGAAAGAAGCTCCGCCCGTCACGTTCACGCTCGCGGTAATCAAGTTAGTCAGCGATCCACTCGTTCCGACGATATCGAACGTGTAATCGCCGGTGAGAGTGTTCGTCGCCGCAGTAATCGTAAGTGTCGAACTCGAACCAGCCGTAACGGAGGACGGACTGAAAGACGCGGTAACGCCGGCGGGAAGTCCCGTCACACTCAAGCTTATATTTCCACTAAAGCTGTTGAATGCCGAAGTGGAAACCGTAAATGTCGTATTGCTCCCGGCAGCCACTGTCTGGGTCTGTGGCGTTGCAGACAATCCGAAAGATTCCAGGCCAAAGACGTTTAGCAAATTAGAGAATGACGCCAGATAAACTTTACCGTTGGCGACCGTTGCTGGACTGAACTTTGCCCACAAACCTATGTCATCTCTCGCATCGTTCATTTGAGAGTCCCATAGTTCGGTCGTCAAGTTGTTAGCATCGAATGCGCAGAACACCCCTGCGACGGTTCCGTGAGTACCGTCAGCAACACCGGTTGAGGCCCATACGATGCCCGTACCTGCCGTGCCGCCATTGGCCGACAGACTCAGTGTCCCGTCTGTGAATCCAGTGGGATTCAGGATCGTGCTCTCAGAAAGCGGCGTTGTATTAAACTTAGAATTCGTAAATTGCAAGGCTTGAAGTGCATTGGGATCGGCTGGCCAAATGTATAGGGTAGGCCCGGCCCCGGTGGTTCTATTCCAAAAAACGGGACCGCCTTTGATTGGTCCGGATAGAGAAAAATCTTGGAGGGTTGTGCTGTTCCCGCTTGCCTCGTGCCCGAGATTCGTACTCTGTAATAGGAAAAATTCAGACGTTTTGCCAGCGGTAATCAGGAAAGTTGTGCCTGGAATCAGCAAAGGTCCCGAAGAACCCAGGTCCAGATCGTCGGCCTGAAGCATCGCATAACTGTCAGGAGTGAAGTAGTCCGTTTGCGTCAAAACCCCGCCCGACGTGCTCAACTTGACGATACTGTCCCCGAAGCTAGACACGCCGTCCCAGTCGCCGTTGCCCGTCGCGTAATAAAGATTTCCGCTTGAGTCAACCACTGGCCCACGGCCTGACATCCACACACCGCCGTTCTGTCCATTCGGGGTGGAGCAATAAATGCTGGTTTGCTGAAGTGTAGTAGCGTTGTACGACAAAACCCATCCGTGCCAATCATACTGATCCTCGTGCGAAGCGAAGGAGAACACAACCAAGCCATTCACCAACGCGAGACTTGATCTTTGGTTCTGGAAGAATGTGCTAAGTGTCAGTGTGCCTCCCGAGCTGCCTTGCCCGGTACCAGGTACGGAACCCTGTATCACTACGGGCCCGCCAAATTTTTCACTACCCGTTGTTATATCCAGGGCGTGTAACCGCGCGACGTAGTTCGTTGTAGATCCGGAGACCTCCATGGTTCTTGCGACCAAATAAATCGTTTTCGAAGTTAAATCGATCACGGGCGTGCTTTCGATTCCCACCGTGCCCACGATATTCAGGCTGTTAGAACCGACGATGTTAGCGATCGGAATGGCCGTTACGCCCGCCGCTGGATTTCGCAAATCCACTTTCCACAGCACACCGCCGTTGACGGCGTTACTGTCCGCATCCAGCGCATAAATCACGTCGTTCATCGTGGCAACGTACACCACATTGTGCGTTCCCTGGCTCGGTATCACTACACTGGGAACATACAATGGCTGCGCGTAGATCGACCCGTCGATGGTGTAGCTGTAAAGCTTACCGAACTGGCTTACATTTACGTTCGATGTGTTTAGAGTGGTCTCGTTAAGGTTTGCGCCGGTGCGTGACAAATCGTTGCGCTCCATCGTTACACTGACTTGCGCACGTGTCGGTGCAGGAAAGAAGGCGATCAACAGAAAACTGGTAACAACAAGTACCGAAACGGCAAAACGGGACACATTTTGACTGTCGGGATGGGACATTCAAACTGTTCGTTGGCAATTATTCGGCCATACTTGGTCGCAGTGAGGCTGAAACTGAACCACTATCCTGATTGTATTTAAAAGACTTACAGACAATTTCCCCGCCCAACGAGGCATCCCTTTTCCCGAATTCAACATGTGAGAAATTCTTTGCCTTAAAGGTGGCAAATCGCTGGATATTCACCGAGATCTCAATGACTTAGCCCCTCTCAAGCAGACAAACACCAGTCCATGGGTAATTCCCTAGCGGCCCTTTCGGCTCCGGTAATAACGAAAGTAACTCTTGGGGCGCTCGGCCCAGCTGCGCCGCAGTTTTCAAAAATCCCTGAACATCTGTCGGCCTCCAACCGCAGGCCACGAAAAAATTCGCGCCTTCCGGTGGTCCGAATTTGAACGCAGCATTTGCCTCGCTAAGCTGTTTTCCCGTTGAGCGCTGCATTAATTTGAGTTGTCCCGGCGAAGCAAGATCGATGACCCAGCTTTGAAAGTGCTCTCCGAGCTTGAGATCGCGCGATAAAGATGAAACCTCCTCCGCAGAAAAATAAATAAGCAAGCCTTCGCTCACAACTGTAATTTTTTTCGCTCGGCCGTTGATCTGTTCGAATAGCGCGCGGCGCCCCGGCACATCCGATAAATCCAGACTGATCCGTTCAAGTTCACATTTTGGCTTTTCGTTGCCGAGGATCTCTTCTTTGTAGGACACGATTTCCGGCAAATCCACTTCCACCCATTGCAACGTGGAAGGAAGGTCCATGCGATACGGCCGCGCGTCCAGACCTGCCGCCAGATTCAGCACCAAGTCCGTTCCCGCATGAATTTCGCGGGAAATAAACTGGTCAAACAAGTACGTGCGCGCCACCCAAGCCCACTCGTGTTTGTTCCCCTGCGCCAGCGTGTTCGCGATTTGAAGCCCAAGCTCCCCGGCCAAGCGTTCGGCGAAGGGATCGCGGAATAGCGCATCTGATCGTTGCGTTTCACGCGCGCGAAAATAAGCAACCCAGCGCGCGGTATCGGAAATGTTTCGAACGGAAAAATTACTCTGGTCCATTTGCACACCCGAGAATTTCAAGAAAGACATTATATCCGGAATTTGATAACGTGCCTCTCAACAGGTTTCAGGGCCCCCGATTTGCACACCTTTTTCCGTCAGTGCGTGTGAGGTGAGCCAATGTTGCGAGATTTAGCAGAGGCAGTGCTCTTCTTTCCTACGGCAAATGTCACGTTTTTCGATCCCGATTCCTATCCTTGGGTGCGCGCCGTAGAAGCGGAATGGATGGCTATTCGCAAGGAATTGGACGCGCTTCTTGTACGCCGCGAGGAGATTCCGAATTTCCAGGACCTTTCCGAAAAACAAAAACCCCTCACGGAAGGTGATCAGTGGAAAACCTTCTTTCTTTACGGCTATGGCGTCGAGGCGGAGGAGAACTGCGCGCGATGTCCTGAGACCGTGCGGATACTAAAGCGTATTCCGGGGATGAAGACGGCGATGTTTTCTATTCTCGCGCCAAAAAAACACATCCCCGAGCATCGCGGCATGTGGAAAGGAATGCTGCGCTACCATCTCGGGTTGATTATTCCAGGGCCCAAGGGCAGCTGCAGGATTCGTGTCGGTCAGGACGTGCGGAGCTGGGAAGAAGGAAAAAGCCTGGTCTTCGACGATAGTCACCTACACGAAGCTTGGAACGACTCCGATTCTTATCGTGTGGTGCTCTTCGTCGATTTACTGCGCCCGGTCATTTTTCCGCTTTCTCTTGTGAACCGCGCAGTCGTCTGGATCACGGCACACATGCCAAGCATCACCGAGCCTATGGACCGCGTCAAGAAAACCGCCCGTGCTACGCAGGACGCGGCGCAAGCCAAACGCTAGTCAAGTTTCAGGCCGACCAATTAACTTCCTTACAATCAATGAGTGACCCTCGGGTGGAGCCTGCTGCATCAAATGTGATAGCACTCGTCTGCAAGTTTGTTTTGGCAACACCCATTTCTAAGTTGGCCTAGCAGAAACCGAGACCGCATAGAATAATCCTCTTAGGAGCCTGATGGTAATGTCCACTACTGCGACCCATGCGCTTGCCGGAAATTCCCGAAGACACGCCATGTTTGTCGCCTTTATCGTAATTTCCAGCCTCGCCTTTTATAAAACACTCAGCGCGGTAATTCGGTACTCGCTCGCCAGCAGCGACTCCAGTTCGCACCTCGTTCTCATTCCTATAATCTCTTTTTTCTTGCTCTACTTGGAAAGGCAAAGAATATTTTCCATCACCCGGACCAGTGTGGCTTCTGGAGCTAGCTTG
This sequence comes from uncultured Acidobacteriota bacterium, assembly GCA_963731535.1. Classification (GTDB taxonomy): domain Bacteria; phylum Acidobacteriota; class Terriglobia; order Acidiferrales; family UBA7541; genus Palsa-295. The sequence continues at coordinate 276,691 of CAVSWI010000017.1, forward strand.
GCGCTGTTGGGTGTACTTCTCTACTGGCTGGTTAACCGGAGTGCCCTTCCTCAGGAAGGGAATTGGCGGCTCTGCCTGGAAACCCTGTGCGTGGTCTTGGTCTGGATCACGGGATTTCTACTCTGTTATGGTTTCGTCGCCTTACGCGCGGCCGCTTTCCCGCTGCTATTTCTCCTGTTGATGGTCCCACTGCCGGATGTAATTTTGGATCGCGCCATTTATGCTTTGCAGTCAGGTTCCGCTGAAATTTCCTATCTCATTTTCCACTTGGTCGGCACGCCTGTCTCCCGGCACGGATTTCTGCTTTCCGTGCCCGGTGTCACCATCGAGGTCGCCAAGGAATGCAGCAGCATTCGTTCCAGCATCGCGCTTTTTATCACCTGTCTTCTTGCGGCTCATCTGTACCTTCGTACCGCCTGGAAAAAATTCGTTTTTGTGGTTTTGGGCCTACTCTTATCTGTCGTGAAAAATGGTATCCGCATCACCACCCTCACATTGCTAAGCGTCTATGTGGATCGGGGTTTCTTGTACGGAAGGCTTCACCGGCAAGGAGGATTTGTTTTCTTCCTTCTGGCGTTGCTCATTCTCTTGCCCGTGTTCTTATGGATGGAGAAATCGGACAAACGGCGCAAGCCTGGCAGCAGCTCCGACGCATGAACAGATAGCGAGAGTTCCGGCGGATTTCTTCCCAAGTTTTCCTCGAGGAGCGGGTTTTCACTCAAGCAAAAATTAAAGAACCACCGGAAGGGTCTTCAATCCCCTGAATCCAAAATTCGGTGCCCAGTTTGGCCGCTGCTTTGCCAGCCGCATCTCCGGAAACCGCTGTACCATCCGCAAAATTGCGGCCTGCCCTTCCAGCCTCGCCAGTTGATTCCCGATGCAGAAATGTGCGCCCGCGCCGAACGCCAAATGCTGATTGTTCACTCGTTTCAGATTCAACCGGTCGGGCTCTTTGAACTGTTGCGCGTCCCGATTCGCTGCTCCCAACATGCACAGAATCGTTTGCCCTCGCCGCAGTCTTGTCCCGCAAATCTCTGCTTCGTCTTTCACGATTCGCGCTGTGTATTGAATGGGGCTTTCGAAGCGCAATAACTCTTCCACCGCCGTGCGGATTATCTCCGGATTCCCGCGCAGCGCCCGCGTTTCCTCCGGATTCTGCAGCAGCGCCCACATTCCATTCCCAACCAGATTTCGCGTCGTCTCATGCCCCGCAAAAAGAAGCATCAAGCATTGCGCGTACAGCTCCTGTTCACTTAACACTTCTCCATCGGCCTCAATATCAATCAGCAGGCTGATCAGGTCATCCCCTTTACTCCGCCGTCTCTCGGCCACCGCTTGTCGGAAAAAATCAGTGAGCGCTAATACGGCTTGCTGCGCTACACGCGCATGGTTTGCCGTGCGATCAGGGTTCCCCATGAAATTCGCGATGGCCTCGGACCACTCCATGAAATGCGCGTACATCGTTTCGGGAACTCCCAACATTCGCGCAATCACTTGCACCGGCATCGGGTTGGCAACCGCCGCCATCAGATCCGCTTCGCTTCCGCGAGCGAGCGGCTCTAACATCCGATCCACTACGGCCTCAATTTTTGGACGAAGCGCTTCCACCACCGCCGGCGAAAATCCCTTGTTCATCAGCTTCCGCAGCCGTGTGTGCTCCGGCGCATCCATGAAGATCATCCACATGCCCATCATGCGGACCAACTCTTGAAACTCCGTCTGTTGTTCCTGGGGCAAGGTCAACAAAAGTCTTCCCGTGCGCTTTACTGAAAGTCTTGTGTCGCGCGTTGCTGCGAAGCATTCCGCGTAGGCGAATACCGCCCACACCGCCCACATGCCGCCGCTCACTTCCACATAATGCAGCGGCCCTTTCTCCAACAGCTTCCGATATGTCGGATAGGGGTCCTGCACGAATTCAGGTGTGAACAAAACCTTCGGTACGGGAAATGTCGGTGGCGACATCAGTATTTATCTCCAGGTGAATCGCGGATTCGACGAGCCAGATAAAATGAAAGGTCTTCAGCACCGCGAGTCTAACATGAGGTTCTACCCTTCACGCGCGAACGCTCGCCACCCTAACCGGTCAGGGGATTTCTAGGAATGAATTTGCCACAAAGAGAAAGTTTTTCCGTCTAGCTCTTGCTGGTACCCCTCAGGCATAGTACGTATTGGTGTAACTAGCCTGTTTTCAATCGATTTAGTGTCCCAAGAAGACATTCCCGGATGGGCCAGTTTGGCTGGTCGATTGCGTTTTAAAACCGTCGTACCATTTTCGAAAATCAGCGCCCCCGGCAGCATCGACTTAGCTCGATCGGGTTCTAAGAATCTGGGAGGCTGTAGCTCGGTGAAACCAACGGTCCTCATTGCTACAACGACTCGCTGGATTCCGACTGCCCGGTTGGCGGTTGCTCTCGCAAACGCTGGGTTTGTGATCGACGCTGTTTGCCCTTCTAAACATCCAATTGCCAACACCGACGCGATACGCCAAGTTTACAGTTACCACGGCCTTGATCCTTTAACGTCATTTGCAGATGCAATTTCCGCCGCGAAGCCCGATTTAATTGTCTCGGGAGACGACCGCGCGACTCAGCACCTGCACCTTCTATACGATCAGGAACGCAGCAAGGGCGACGCAGGCAAACCGATTTGCGCCCTGATCGAACGTTCCCTCGGAGCCTCAGAAAATTTCCCAGTCCTGTACGCCAGAACCAAATTTATTCAACTGGCTCAGGAAGAAGGCGTGCGAGTTCCAAAGACTGAAATAATCAGTGACCACGACGATCTGAAAAAATGGATCGCTCAAACAGATCTCCCACTGGTCCTGAAAGCAGACGGCACTTCCGGCGGCGACGGCGTGAGAATTGTGCGTACCTTCGACGACGCCAAACGCGCCTTGCGGTCTTTGCAAGCTCCTCCTCTTCTCGCGCGCGCGGTCAAACGAGCCTTGGTCGATCAAGACAGAACACTCGTGTGGCCCTCGCTATTTCGTCGCCGCTCCATCGTGAACGCGCAGGCCTTTGTAGCGGGACGTGAAGCTACCTCCTCGGTTGCTTGCTGGAAAGGCGAAGTCCTGGCAAGCCTCCATTTTGAAGCGGTCAAAAAAATTGCTTCGTGTGGGCATGCGACGGTTCTTCAGTCGATTGAAAACGCGGAAATGTCCGCTGCTGTCGAAAGAATGGTGCTTCGCCTGAATCTTTCAGGGTTGCACGGATTTGATTTTATGCTCGAAAAGCAAACCGAAAACGCTTATCTCATCGAAATAAATCCTCGATTGACGCAAGTGATGCATCTGACGTTGGGGCTCGGACGTGATATTCCCGCGGCTCTGTATTCGGTCTTGTCAGGACAGACGATCTCTCCGGCACCGAAAGTCACCGAGGAAAACACCATTGCGCTCTTCCCGCAAGAATGGATCAGAGATCCGGCCAGTCCGTTTTTGCAATCGGCCTATCACGACGTTCCTTGGGATAAACCAGAATTGATTCGCGCCTGTGTGCGCTCCCGTCGAAAGCAGGCCGCCTGGTATTCACAACAAAGTCGCGTCCAAGCTCTTTCGATGGCGCGTCAACCTCGCATATGACAAATCCGTTGAGAGATCGCGCCGAACGAGCGAAAGTCTCAGTAGCCACCTCGGACCGTTACCCTGCGCGCGTCTTGCAACCCCATTTGGTCTCCGCCCACCCCCGCACGAACTTGCACAGGCCGCTACATGTCACGAAGTTTGGCGGTACCTCCGTCAATGACGCAGCCTGTATCGCGAAAGTTGCCGACATCATTAAAGCCGCCGCACGGGACAGTGATGTAGTAGTGGTTGTCTCCGCGATGCGCGGCGTAACAGATTTGTTGATCGAAGCCGCGACTCAATCAGAGGCCGGCAATCAGCATCGCGTCAGCGCTATTTTTCAAGGGTTGCGCCAGCGTCACGAATCTGCTGCAAATGCGCTAATCCACTCAGTCGATAAGCGACAAAGCGTCGCCCGCAAAATCAATGAACTAGTTCAACAGGCCGACAGCCTCTGCCAGGAAATCCTCCTGCAATGCAAACTAACTTTGCGTGTGCGAGATTCGCTTTCCGGTTTGGGTGAACGCCTTTCAGCTCCTCTTGTTGCTGCCGCACTGGAAGAGCGAGGCATACGCAGCCAAGCGATCGACGCTACCGAACTAATCGTCACCGATTCTTGTTATGGCTCTGCCGAGCCCTACATGGATCTCACGCGTGAACGCTGCGAAGCGCGTTTACGCCCGCTCTTGATGCAGGGAATCGTCCCGGTGGTGACTGGTTTCATCGCTGCTACGGTCGACGGTATCCCCACAACTCTTGGCCGCAACAGCTCGGACTACTCCGGAACCATCATGGGTGCAGCCTTGAATGCCGATGAGGTCACCTTGTGGACCGATGTTGACGGCATTCTCACCAGCGATCCCCGTCTAGTCCCTTCCGCTTCCTCCATACTTGAAATGTCTTACCGTGAAGCTTCCGATCTCGCGGACTTGGGAGCCAAGGTTCTGCATCCAAAAACTCTGCGCGCCTTGTTGCAAAGCGGAATCCCTCTTTCGATTCGCAACACGTTTGCTCCCGATCGGCCAGGAACAAAAATTACGCCGGACGGTTCTTCAAACGGCGCGGGCGTAAAAGCCGCCACCGCCGCCGGCGGGGTTGCTTTGATCACAGTCCGTGCTTCCAGCGTTTTGGAAACGCCCGACATTTTGCGTCGAACGCTTGCGACGGCAGCGGCCGTTCCAGTTCAAGTGCGTCTGTTGCCGCAATCGTCTTCTTCGAAAAACGCGGTCTGCATAGTCGTTTCATCCGATCACGCCGAATCAACAGTCGAAGCCCTGGGTCGCGAATTCACGCTTGACTTGGCGCGCGAAAAAGTGAAACACATTACCCTCAACCCCTCGGTCGCGATCATCACTTTGGTCGGGCGAAATCTGCGCGATGCCGGCGATATCGTCGGTCGTTTAACCGCCGCGCTCGACCGCGACACCTTAAAACTCTTCGGACTAGCTCAACCTTCTTCGGGGGCTAATATCTCCTTTGTGGTTGCGCAGCAAGACGTCAAGGCAGTCCTTGCCACTGTCCATCGCGAACTTAAACTCGACGGTCCCATTCGCTAGCACTCTCCGCGAAAATCCCGTGAGCAATGGCATAATCAGACATACAGTGCGACCCAAGTTAGCGACACCGCGCGTAGGCTTCATCGGATGGCGAGGTATGGTCGGCAGCGTCCTCATGCAGAGAATGCGTGAAGAAAACGACTTCGCCGGCCTCGAGCCCATCTTTTTCTCCACATCCAACGTCGCAGGCGCCGCCCCTAAAGAATCCAGTAGCGGGTCGCTCAAAGACGCAATAGATCTCCATGAGCTTGCTTCCTGCGACGTTCTGATCAGTTGCCAGGGCGGCGAGTACACCGCCGAAATTTACGGCCCTCTGCGCGATAGCGGTTGGAACGGCTTTTGGATTGATGCCGCTTCCACCCTGCGTATGAACGACGAAGCCGTGATCGTCCTTGATCCTGTAAACGCAGACGTAATCCAAGACGGTCTGGCCCGCGGCCTCCGCACCTTCGCAGGCGGAAATTGCACCGTTAGTTTAATGTTGATGGCCGTCAGCGGCCTTCTCAAAGCCCGCCTGGTTGAATGGGTCAGCACCATGACTTATCAGGCCGCTTCCGGTGCCGGCGCCGCGAAAATGTTGGAACTCGTAAAGCAGATGGAGTTCCTCACCGCACCAAATCGCGCCACCCCTTCTGAAAACGCCCTGGAAGTTGATCGCTTAATGACGGAAGCCCATCGTGCCTCGAACTTGCCCACCCAAGAATTTGGCGCGCCTCTGGCGGCTAGTTTGATTCCGTGGGTCGATCGCGAAATGCCCGGCGGACAAACCCGCGAAGAATGGAAGGGCATGGCGGAAACCAACAAGATCATGGGCTTGCAACCCCAGGTGCCGGTCGATGGTATCTGTGTGCGCGTGGGAACCATGCGCTGTCACAGCCAGGGACTTTGCATCAAGCTCACAAAAGACGTGCCACTCCGCGATATTGAACAGATTTTGGTAAACAGCAATCCCTGGGTGCGATTGATTCCCAACGACAGGGAATCAACCACGCGTTGCCTCACTCCCGCGGCTGTTTCCGGAACCATGAATGTACCCGTTGGCCGCCTTCACAAATTGAAACTCGGATCGGAATTTCTGGGGGCTTTTACTGTTGGCGATCAGTTGCTGTGGGGTGCCGCCGAACCGCTTCGGCGCATGTTGAAGATTCTCCGCGAGCTGTGAACTCTCAAGAGGCCTAAGTACGCCTGCTGCAAAGCAGAGCGATTTCTATACAACACGCCTACGCACGGACAAGGCCGCCAGGCCGAGCAGGCCGGCGCAAAGCATGAGCAGGACACTCGGCTCGGGAACGAAAATTGTTTGGCTGTCTGCGAGAAAATCAAACCAATATTTGCCGGCGGAGAGATCGTTGACTGTTAATGTGAGGACGCCGTTTTTGCTGTAATCCGCGACGGCGCCGTATGGATCGACAAACTGTGCCTCGGCGCCCCCTTCCACTATATTTCCCGCAGCGTTTCGGCGTAGGGGTTAGGTCCTCCGCTGGCGGTCGCTGGGGAAGAAAAGGTCGCAGCCGACCAGTCCACAGTGCACGAAGCGCTAGCGGATGCGCCAGAGTCTGCCTGAGCGGTTCCGATAAAGGCCAGGGAGAGCAATGTCATTAGGACAGGGTTCAGCAATTGAATTGGGTCGAAGGACTTCATGGTGCTTCCTCGTTTGGTCTGCCGGTATCAATTTTATGCCCGCTTATTATTTAGTAATCAACCGGATTGTTGGAGTTCTGAGGCTTTTCTCTTCAGAGGTGTGCTTTAGCTTCGCCTCGAAAAGCGAAGGGACGGACGCACTCCAAGATTTCTTTCGGCCAAATTTCAGAGCGGGGAGGTTTGATGCCGTTCGCGGGCTTTGGGGGGACGAACGGTGGCTTGTTGAGGGGCAAGACTGCTGCGCTGAAGACCCGGCGGGCAAGCTGCGGCCGCGCTACCTTCACACCTCCTAAATGCACGCGGACGTGAGGTATGATCTACGTACGGTAGTTGAACTACGATTTATACAGCGTTTTGCAGCGGGAGAAATAGCAACCTACTGCGGCGCGCAATACTTTTTATGGCGCACGATTTGGTAGGTGTTCGACAGGAGGCCGTATGGACGCGACGGACGGCAAGTCAACCGAACTTCTGCCTGTCAGTTCGCCGGGATACTCACGTCGATCGGTTTCGAGTACGAGCTCTGAAGTCCGCTAGATGCAACCGACGTCACCACGTAAACGTACGATTGGCCACTCGCCACGCTATTGTCCGTGTAACTGGTTCCTGATTCCGGTTGTGAATTGAGCTTCTCATAGGTGTTGCCAGATTTCAGGCTTCGATAAACATAATATCCCACCACTTTTGAAGACGTGCTTTGATCCCACTTCAACTCCACCGATGGTTGCTGGCTAGACGTTCCGTCGCCGGAAAGGCCTATGTTCATTTTCGAATTTGGAGCATTGCTGGAAATTGTGACTTTTCCTGGCTGACTTCCCGTCGTTTTAGGATCAAAACTCACGCTCAGTTCTGCGCTCTGGCCCGGATCCAGCACCGTATTCGATGCTACTCCACTAAATGTATAGCCGGCTCCGCTGATAGCAATGTTCGAAATGTCCACGCTAGAATTTCCCGTACTCTTCAAGATTACCGTTTGGGTGGCCTTGCTTCCCACCTTCACGTTTCCGAACGTGATGCTAGTCGCGCTCGCACTCAGACCAACGCTCGAAGAAACTCCCACTCCGCTCAAATGGACCGCTTCTGTTCCGCCGCTTACCGTCACCGAGATCGCTCCCGTCTTACTGCCAGCGCTCTTCGGATCGAACTTCGCGGTAAAAATCACAGATTGGTTGGGAGTGAGCGTCTGTGGAGTAGTTAGCCCGGACATGCTAAATCCGGTGCCGCTTACACTCGCCGATTTGATCGCCACGCTATCTTTGCCCTCGTTGGTTAGCTTCAGCGTCTGAGTCTTCGGGTTCCCCACGCTCACATTCCCGAAATCCACTGTAGAGGGCGTCATGCTTAACTTGCTCGTCGCTCCTGTCCCCGTCAGCGTGGCTGTTACCGGCGCTGGTTGTCGTGCGATCGTGACCGAAATAGTTCCGGTTTGTTCACCTGATGATTTGGGTTTGAAGGCCGCGGTCAGCTTTATTGTCTGACCAGACCTCAGTATCGTTGGTCTTGAAAAACCCGTGACGCTAAATGCCGCCCCTGTCGCGGTAATATCCGACAGCGTCACAGCTACCGTAGCGTGATTGCTTACTATTACCGTTTGGCTCGCGCTTGATCCAACTCCCACACTCCCAAAACTGATAGCGTTGGGAGTAATGGCGACGCTCCCCTTCCCTGCGGGCGCGCTCGGGCTCCCCGCGTAACCTACGCAGCCGGAAGTGCCGAACAATCCCAAGAATGCCAGTGTCGCGGCCAGTAACCTCGCGGCCTTTGCCGCTCGAGTCCCCGGGATCCGCAGGATAGCCTTCGACCGCGCTCTTTTTGATGTCAAGACACCATTCATATCCGGTGCATTTTGGGGGAAGGAACTTGCGGAAACTACTGGCCAGGGGTACACGGGGGAGGACAGGGGGTGCTCCTGTCCGCTAAAAACATGCTCGTTTCGGTCTTAGTGGATGATGAACATTCCCTACACTACTCTGGATATTAACTTCTACTGAATCTATGGAATCGTAGCGGTAGCTTGTCCCGAGTAAGCACTTTCCACGTCGTTCGAATCGACTGACGTGACCACATAATAGTAAGTCTGTCCGGATTGCACTCCGGTATCGGTGAATTGCGTCGAGGCCACCGGCGAAGAAGTGAGCTTCGAGGAATAAGGACCGCCGGTCACCGTTCCGCGGTAAACGTTGTATCCAATCACACTGGACGTGCTGGCAGTCCATCCCAACGCCACCGTCTGTGCCTGCTGAGTCCCCGTCCCGGATAAACCGATCGAGGTTGGAGAATCTGTGGCGTTACTCACTACCGTCAGACTTCCGTTGACTGCTCCCGCTGCGCTCGGCGCAAATTGAACCGTAACCGGGATCGATTGGTTCGGACTCAAACTTTCTCCCGACGATACGCCGCTAAACGTGAAGCCCGCACCGGTCGTACTCGAGGAGGATATTGTCACGCTGGAATTGCCTGTGTTTGTCAAAGTCGCAGGCAAACTGCTGTTGCTCCCCACGCTTACGTTGCCGAAACTCAGACCCGACACATTGAAACTCAATATCTGGGTTTCAGCTACGCCCGTTCCGCTTAACGCGATCGTGTACGGCGAACTCGACGCGTCATTCGCTAACGATATGGACCCGGTAACCTTTCCAGTTCCAGTAGGTGTGAAGACGGCATTGAACGTCGAATTGCTGCCCGGCGTAATCGTCAGGGGAGTGCTGAGTCCGCTAATCTTGAAACCATTCCCCGAAACACTTCCTTGCGAAATTATCAGGTTTGCCGTTCCGCCGTTGGTCAGGGTAATCGTCTGCGAATTAGTGTTTCCTACCGTCACATTACCGAAAGGTGCGCTCGATGGGATCGCGCCAATTTCAGGTTGAGTCCCCGTCCCGCTTAGAGCAACGCTCATCGGAGAATTGGGCGCGTTGCTTGAGACTGAGATGCTTCCGCTGGCGCTTCCCGTCGATGCCGGCTGAAACTGTGCCGTAAAACTTGAATTTTGTCCGGGTTGGATGGTCAGGCCGGCGGCCAACCCGCTTATCGAAAAACCTTTTCCGGTCACACTCGCTTGAGAAATCGTCACGGCCGCGGATCCGGTATTCGACAGATTTAACGTAGCCGACCCGCTGCTTCCCACAACTACTCCTTTGAAGTTGACCGCCGCAGGAGAAACTCCTAATCCTGGTTCTGTACCGGCGCCCGTCAGCGCGATCGTCATCGGAGAATTTGGCGCATTGCTAGCCACCGAAATGCTTCCGGTTGCATTCCCCACCGATGTGGGCGAGAACCGTGCCGTGAAACTGAAGCTTTGCCCCGGCTGAATCGTCTGCCCAGTCGGGGATCCAACCATACTAAATCCCGCCCCAGTGACGCTTGCCTGGCTAATTGTGACGCTAGCTGATCCAGTATTAGATAGGTTTACCGATGCCGATCCGCTGGCTCCAACAACCACCTTTCCGAAACTTACAGATCCCGGTGTACTCGCCAGTCCCGGCTGCGTTCCTGCTCCGGTTAACGGGATGGTCATCGGAGAGTTTGGCGCATTGCTAGCTACAGAAATCGTTCCAGTTGCATTCCCAGCCGATGTTGGCGAGAACTTTGTCGTAAAACTGATGCTTTGTCCTGGCTGAATCGTCTGCCCGGTCGGCGATCCGACGATGCTAAAACCCGTACCGGTCACGCTCGCTTGGCTGATTGTCACGCTTGCTGATCCGCTGTTAGACAAACTCACAGATGCAGACCCGCTCGTCCCGACAGCCACGTTTCCGAAGCTCACAGACGATGGCGTACTCGCCAAGCCCGCTTGCGTGCCTGCCCCAGTCAGCGCGATCGTCATCGGAGAATTTGGCGCGTTGCTAGCCACCGAAATGCTCCCGGTTGCATTCCCCACAGATGTCGGCGAGAACTGTGCCGTGAAACTAAAGCTTTGTCCCGCCTGAATCGTTTGCCCATTCGGCGATCCGACGATAGTAAAACCAGTGCCGGTCACACTCGCTTGGCTAATCGTGACACTCGCTGATCCAGTATTAGACAGGTTCACTGACACAGACCCGCTCGTTCCTACCACCACGTTACCGAAACTTACGGATGCCGGTGTACTCGCCAGGCCCGGCTGCGTTCCCGTGCCGGTCAACGCGACAGAAAGAGGAGAATTCGAAGCGTCACTCGCAACCGTGAAACTGCCTGTCACACTGCCGGTCGCTTGCGGCGCGAACGCAATCTGAACGGTTACGCTTTGTCCCACACCGATCGACCCAGAAGGGCTTCCCGAAGCAACCGTGTATCCTGCACCGGTTATCGAAGATGAAGATACGTTTACGGCTGCCGTTCCCGTGTTGGTCACCGTCAAACTCTGCGTCGCAGTCTTGCCCATTCCTACGTTCCCAAAAGCAACGGTTGCAATACTGCCCGACAATACTCCCGCCTTGCCTGTGCTGGTCTTCGCGCCGGTATATCCAACGCAACCAGACAGCCCGCCGATCGCCACAAAAGCAGCGAGGAACGCCAAGGCAAGCAGTGGTCCGCGGCGTATAGCGCCTTGAAACCGGCCTATTAAGTTCTGTGACTGAATTTGTCTTGAGGAGTTCTGCGCGGAGGATTTCATGTCCCGCACAGTGTAGGGACCACGGGCGGAACGGAACTACTGGTCAAAAGAAGCAACGAAGTGCAGGTAGCTTCGCCTGTCCTGAAGTACAAACAGACACTGGCCGAGACAAAGTACAGGCCCGCTTACCCTCTCTTGCTCAACTACTTAGCGGAACGGGTTCGGTTCCTCCCAAGTTCCGCAGTAGGAAGGCAGAGGTTCAGCAGGCGGCATTCCGGCGAACAACTCGCCGTGCCTTGTCATGCTAAACTTTTGAATGTCTAGCGAGGGATCCTTCTTCTGAGCTCAACGCCAATTCACACCGCCGCTTTTCGTTCACCAGCGCAAAGTGATAGCTGGTCGAACCGCTTTTTAATCGCAGCACTTGCAGGAATTCTCTTTCTGACGCTTTCTCCCTTCCGCTTTGATTTCCACGCGAAGCTTCCAGGCAATACCTCTCCATTCTTATTGAGTCCTCAAACAAAGATTGGCGGTCCTCTCGATGCGTTTCTGAACGTTTTGCTGTTTGTTCCCTTGGGCTTCGGGCTCGCGGAAAAGTTGCGCGAACGCAAGATGTCTCGGATGGCTACTTTCTGTATCGCCCTGGCTACCGGGGCCATCCTTTCCTATGCAATTGAAATCACCCAGATTTATATCCCTATGCGCGATTCCGGTTGGGAAGATGTATTCACCAACACGACCGGTTCGGTTGTCGGCTTTTTTCTTTTTGAGCTATTAGGCGCGCAGGTCATCCGCCTGCTCTCCCAATGTGAAGCCGCTCTCCGGGCCTGGCTTACACCCAAGCGCCTTGCCGTTCTGCTCCCTATTTATCTCTTAGCTTGGTTTGCGATTTCTGCCAGGCTCCAAACGCGGACACGCCTCAGCAACTGGTACACAGACTGTTTGTTGCTGTTAGGTAACGAAGCTACAGGCCAGAATCCATGGAAGGGCGCGATCGAGCAACTCCAAATCGCAGACCGCGCCATCTCCGACTCTGCCGCCCTTCGATTGTCATCCGGGGAAATCAGCCGGGAGGCTGTGCCGTGGCGCGCCATATACAATTTCAAAGGTGCGCCTCCATTCAACGATAGCAACGGAATTCTTCCCGCTCTCTCATGGACGCCCTCCGCTCCAGTTCCGGCAGCAATGGACGCCCTCGCTCTCAACGGCGAATCCTGGCTAACCTCCGGTGCCCCCGTCGCTGGCTTGGTCGGCGATGTTCAGAAATCAAATCAGTTCACTATCCATATAATCTGTGATGCTGCTATGCCTAGCATTGGAACCGGCCAGATCATGTCCATATCGCGTTCCCCCTTTTTAACGAATCTAACTCTCAAGCAGGAAAAAGCTAATCTGGTTTTCTGGTTTCGCAGCCCGCTTTCCGTCAAACGCGCCACTCTGGAGTGGTACGTTCCGAACGTATTCACTGACTCCAGACCGCGTAATATCGTTTATTCCTATGACGGCTCGAATCTCTCGCTCTACATCGATGGAAAAAAGAGCACGCGCCTATATCATCTCAGTCCTGGCGCGGCATTGGCACGACTCTTGCGCAGGATCCGTCCCTCCGAGCTGGAAGGCTACAGTGATATCTATTGTCTTCTGATTTTTTTCCCGGCGGGCATTATTCTGGGGCTAGCGGCTGAACGACGAACCCAGTCGAACGCAATGGTCATCTTGTCACTAGCTCTGTACTCCATTGTTCCCGCTTTTCTCCTCGAATTGATTCTTGTGCGCGTCAGCGGTCGTCCCTTCTCCGTCTCAAATTTTCTGTTTTCCGTGTTACTGGTCATTGCTGGATTTTTGTGGATTCGCTCCGACGAAGAATTACCATCTGCCGAACGGGTTCATCAGGACGCCTGATGAAACTCTTTGTAAGCGGCGGGGCTGGCTTCATCGGCTCGAATTTTATTCGGCTGGCCCTTTCGCTCGAAAAGGGCTACACCGTCGTCAATTATGACAAATTGACCTACGCCGGAAATCTCTCAAATCTCGCCGGCCTAACCGGAAATCCTAATCACCAATTTATAAAAGGCGACGTCTGCGAGGCATCCGCGACCGAATCCGCCATAGCCGGCTGCGACGCCGTGGTCCATTTCGCAGCGGAATCTCACGTCGATCGCAGTATTGCTCAGCCGGCCGACGCCATTCGAACCAATGTCACCGGCACCTTCGTCCTCCTGCAAGCCGCTCGCAAACTGCAAACCCAGCGTTTTGTGCATATCTCGAGCGACGAAGTGTACGGCGATATCCCGCCGGGTTCTTTCACCGATGAAAACTTCCCTGTGGTCCCCAGCAGTCCGTATTCCGCTTCGAAAGCTGCCGCCGACCTGATGATTCTCTCTTTCGTGCGAACCTACGGATTTCCCGCGCTTATTACGCGCTGTTCCAACAATTATGGCCCGCATCAGTTCACCGAAAAATTTCTGCCGCTAATAATTGCCCAGGCATTAGGCGGCAAGTCATTGCCAATATACGGTGACGGCTTGCAGCAAAGAAACTGGCTCCATGTCGAAGACAACTGTCGCGCGATCTTTGCCGTATTGGAACGCGGCCGCCTGGGTCACATTTATAATATTGGTGGCGATGAGGTGAAAGATAATCTGACCATGGCTCGCGATCTTCTTAAAATCATCGGCAAGCCGGAAAGCCTGATTTCGCATGTGGCGGATAGGCCGGGCCATGATCGCCGCTACGCATTGAACTCTGGAAAAATCAGGAGCGAGTTGGGTTGGAAGCCGTTAATTCCGCTCGAGGAAGGGTTGCGGCAAACAGTGCAGTGGTATCGCGAAAATGCCAATGTCTAGAACAGAACGTTCATTCGCCGGTCACCTACGTCGCTAAAGACGGTTTCGCTCGTAACTCAGGCGAATTGAATCCATCATATTATCGTGACTTTTCATTTCAGGGCTGTTTCACTAGTTTAGAGGCTGTGCCCAGCAAGGTCGAGAGTTTGCACTTATCTTATTGGAACGAAAACTGAATCCTACCAGGAGTTCTGAATCTTGCGAATTTCGGTAATTGGCTGTGGATACGTTGGACTCGTAACCGGAGCTTGCTTCGCGGAAATCGGGCACCATGTCACCTGCACCGACAATGACGAATCGAAAATCGTCACGCTTCGCGCTGGAAAGCTGCCGATTTACGAGCCGCACCTGGATTCGCTGGTCGAAAAGAACATCCGCGAAGGGCGCCTGCATTTCACCAGCAACGCCGGCGAAGCCGTGCGTTCCAGCGAAGCTGTCTTCATCTGCGTCGGAACTCCGCCTTTGGATAATGGCGACGCCGATCTAAGCGCTATCGACAATGTCGCGCGCATGATCGCCACCGAAGGCGGCGGTCCCAAATTAGTGGTAGAAAAGAGCACCGTCCCGGCTCAAACCGGTCAGGAGTTAAAACGCGCGCTCACCGTTTACAGCCGTAAAACCGGCACGAATTTCACCGTAGCATCCAATCCGGAATTCCTCCGCGAAGGTACCGCCGTCACCGATTTCCTTCACCCCGACCGAATCGTAATTGGCGTGGACGAAAAAGGCGCAGCCGAAAAACTTCGCGAAGTTTATGCGCCCATTCTGGGCAAGCGGTTCACTTGTCCCCCGCACAATGGCAAGTGTCCCGATTCCCCCGCGCCCGCTTTCGTCGTCACCACTGTCAATAGCGCGGAGCTAATCAAGCACGCCTCAAATTCTTTCCTCGCTCTGAAAATTTCTTTTGCAAATTCGCTGGCGGATATGTGCGACCAACTCGGCGCCGACGTTCAGGAAGTTACCGCCGCGGTAGGAATGGATCCCAGAATCGGCCCGCAGTTTTTGCAAGCCGGACTCGGTTTCGGTGGTTTTTGCTTGCCTAAAGACGTTCAAGCCTTCGTTCGATTGGCTGAACGTGTGGGCATCGATTTCACTTTGCTGAAGGCTGCCGAACAGGTCAACAAACAACGCATCGATTTGCTTCTCGCCAAAGCTCGCAAAGCTCTTTGGGTGCTAAAGGGCAAAAAAATTGCGCTGCTGGGTTTGGCCTTTAAGCCAAACACCGATGATATTCGCTTTTCGCCCGCCGTGGACGCCGCCAAGCGGTTCTTAGCCGAAGGCGCGCATTTACGCGCGTATGACCCTCAAGCCATGGAAAAAACGCGCAAATTGCTTCCTGAAATATCGTTCGCGAAGGATCCTTACGAGCTGCTCAAAGATGCCGACGCCGCCGTCCTGGCCACGGAGTGGGCCGAATTCCAGCGCCTCGATTGGAAGCGCGTTCACAATGAAATGGCTCGGCCTCTGCTGATTGATGCGCGAAACTTGCTGAACCCTGCGGAGATGAAAGCCCTCGGCTTCGAATACTATTCATTCGGCCGTTAGAGGCACGGAGTTCTACGAACTCGAGCGGACCTGCTAGGCCATCAGCGCACGTCCGGGAAATCGGACGCTCTGGGATTTATTTGTCATCGGAATCGGCGCTGTGCGGGCAACCGCCAGCGGCCCCGGATTTCTTGCTGCCCCGCCGAATCGTCCTGCGAAGTCTCCGGCTCTAGCAATGTAGGACTCGCGAACCCTGCCGCCCGCCGCGCCAGTTCCGTACGAGTCTCCACCCCAAATTTGCTCAGCAATGTCGAAATGTGGAACTTCACTGTGCGAACCGTAATATTCAACTTGGACGCAATTTCCTTGTTCGCCCGATTCGAGAGCACCGAGTGCAGCACTTCCTTCTGTCGCGGACTCAAAGACGCTGGACAGGTAATCGATCGCCCTTCCTGTAGAAGCTCCTCGGCTCGCGATACCAAGCGCCCCATTAGCGCCGTCTCGGCTGGTACCAGCACCTGAAAATCGGTCGGATTCTGGCCTCTTACCAGACACTGCATAGCTAGTAGTCCCGCCACACGTTCCACTGTGGATTCGGGATCGGCTGTCGATTCGGTGCGGAATTGAGCGACTCCAGTGCTTGTTTCACAGAAAACGAAGAAGTTAGGCTTGCTCGGATCTTGCTTCTTTTCTTGCAGCGCTGGTTTTCCAAATACGCGTACCTTTTTCACTAAGTCCTTCCCGTCTGCTCCCCCAGGACTATCCGGTGAAGTCTTTAGATTTTGTTCCTATAACTACGGCATACGGGACTTACGGCAGCTCTCGTGACGGTCGCCCTGATTCGACTGCCTTGAGAACCGTTCTACCAAAACGCGGATAGAAGCACGGCCATGGCAGGTAGTGTGCCACTCCCTCCGGTAGTTAAATGACTCAAAATGAGACAGATATTCAGATATCTAAATACGCCGAAATTTTCTTTCTAGGTAGAAACTTCTCGCAAGCAGCAAAATGTTCCGAAATTCTGTTTCAAATCTGTGAATGCTGCGCAATGAGACTTGGCACTCTTAGCCGGTGGCTTTGCGACCGAAGCCCACGCCGCCATACTACCGGACGTGCCTTTTGGGGTAAACTCCGCTCGCCCAGTCTCAGCAGTTCTGATGATCCTGAAAGGAATTATTCGTGAAAAGAAACCTGCGCGTCGTAGCTCACTCTTGCCCGTCTTACAGCCCTGTTTCCGGTCGGCATATTCGCCCAGCTTCCTGCGACGAATCCCTCCGCTCTGCAGGTACCCGCTGGCTCCGGCACCTGCTCGGTCGAAAAGTCTTGCGACGATCTCGCTCCTGCGATGATTCAAAGCGCCCTCGGTCCCTCACCTCTCGAAGAAAATTTACGCTATCTTACCGACTCCATCGGCGGCCGCCCCACTGGGTCGCCAGCAGCCGACCGAGCAGCGGGCTGGGCCGTCGAGGCGCTGCGCCACGCCGGCGTGGACGAAGTCCACACAGAAAAATTCACCATCCCGTTAGCTGGAGTGAAGGCAACTCGCGTATCGAAATTTTGTCACCTGAGCTCTTTCCCGGTTCGCATGGTGTCCATCGGCTGGTCACCTGCTACGCCGCCCGGGGGCATCACGGCGGACATTGTTGACGTCGGAGATGGCGAGCGACAATGGTTTCGCCAAAGCCGGCACGCTAGCCAGCGGCGCGATCGTCTGAGTTCACACGAATTTGCTGGTCACCTGGGAAGACCTCATCACCGAATACGATGTGGACCACGAAATTGTTGACCGCGCCGTGAAGGCTGGCGCCGCCGCAATATTCTGGATGTCCACGCGCCCCAATCTCCTGTTGTATCGCCACAATGTATCCATCAACGGTGAACTCGAGCAGTTGCCGCAAGCCGTTCTGGCGCGCGAAGACGCCGAACGCATCGCAAGATTCATCGCCACAGGACAAAAAGTTCGCGCCCGTCTCGATATGCCGAACCACGTTGGCGGTCCCACGGAATCCGAAAACGTCGTCGGGGAAATTCGCGGTCGCGAGAAGCCGGACGAATTCGTCTTGCTCGGCGCGCATCTGGATTCCTGGGACTTGGGCACCGGCGCGCTCGATGACGGTTGCAACGTGGCCATGCTCATTGACGCCGCTCGCGTTATCCACACTTCCGGCACCATTCCCTCGCCGCTCGATCCGCTTCGCCTTTTTTACCGGCGAAGAACAAGGAATGCTCGGCTCCGCCGCTTACGCACACGCCCATCGCGCGGAACTCGATCGCATGGTCGCAGCCGTGATTTTCGATTCAGGAGTAGGACGCATCATCGGCTACTCTCTCGGGGGCCGCAAGGATATCGAATCAGCCGTGCGCGAAGCCCTGCAGCCGCTCCACAATTTTGCCTCCTTGGATTTCACATTCGATGCCGGAATGGACACCGATAATTTCGATTTCATTCTCGAAGGCGTGCCAACGCTGGAAGCAAATCAGGAGCCGGCCAATTACATGCTCAACTACCACGCCGCATCCGACACCTACGACAAAGTTGATTTCAAAGAACTCAAGCGCAGCGTCGCTGTCGCCGCCATCACCGCCTTCGCGATCGCGGATCGCCCCGAACGTATCGGACCCCGCCAAACGCGCCCGCAGATCGAACAATTATTCCAGCAGACCGGCCTCGATAAGGAACTGAAACAAGCTGGCTTCTGGCCTCTATGGGAAAAAAGCGAGCGCGGCCGTCAACCCTAGAACTGCCGACCGGGCATCGCGCCTCGAGCACAGGGGGCCACTGCTGCTTGCACCTCACGTATAATAATAGGAATATGACGAACCTCGAACGCGCGCGGAATATCGGTGTGTCCGCATGCTCCACAGCCGAATCGAGCCGTATCCTGGCGGTTGACTACGGCCGAAAGAGAATCGGCTTGGCGCTTTCCGACGAACTCGGCATCACCGCGCAGCCTCTCGCAACCCTCACACGCACAAATCGCCGCAACGATTTGCGGCGCTTGCGCGAAATTTGCAGGAAGCATAGTGTTGCGCGTATCCTCGTGGGCCATCCTTTGCACATGACCGGTGAAGCTAGCCCCATGGCGGATGAAGCGGCGCTCTTCGCCGCGCGATTGCAGAAAGATCTCGGCATCGAGGTGGAACTGGTTGACGAACGGCTGACCACCTGGGAGGCGGCCCAAACCATGGCAGAAGTAAATTCCTCTTCGCGACGAAAACGAGCTCCGCTCGACGACGTCGCCGCAGCAGTTCTCTTGCGTGATTATCTCGAACATCAGCTTCAGTCCAAAAAAGTAGTCGAGCCTCCCTCCGTTCCCATCGTGGAGAGGTCCTAATACCGAATGCGCCGACTTGGTCTCATTGCTCTTCTGCTCATTGCCGCCCTGGGCGCCGGTGCGGGCTGGCTTGATTCGCAAATCAGTCGCCCGTATCGCGGCCATCGTCCTGAGAAAGTTTTTGTGGACATTCCGCACGGCACCTCTCGTCTGGGCGTCCAG